>NZ_JBLKNY010000001.1:0-53902 GCF_051414075.1 Halosimplex marinum
GTGGGGATTCCCATTCGGAGATCCTGCGTTCTTCGCTTCCATGCAGCTCCCGCAGGCTTATCGCAGCTTGGCACGTCCTTCGTCGGCACTCGAGCCGAGCTATTCACCAGGTGGCATAGTAGCCACTTGTCGGATACACGTATCCCGATGATACGGATCCAGTTGACGTCTGGATTGCACGTACACACGGTCGTCATCGCTCGCCCCCGTCGGTTGCGGGGACGACATCGAACCCTTCCCAACCGCGCTTTCGCGGGATGGTGCATCAGTTCGACGGGCACGAGGCCCGTGTATGGACCGACTCGGAGTCGAACCGAGCCACCGTAGTGGTGGGCTGCCAGTGAGCGTCGGTCTCCCTCGTGAGAGGGAAGCGTGAGCCCTGACAGTTCGGTGCCCGACCGGCGCGGTCGGGTGTCACCGGGTGCCTGCCGACATGGCAGGCGAGGTGGGCCGGGGCAACGCCCCGGTCCCGGTCAGTAGGAGGTGATCCAGCCGCAGATTCCTCTACGGCTACCTTGTTACGACTTAATCCCCCTTGCGGAGCCCAGATTCGACCTGGGTATCCAGGCCTCATCCGGACCCCACTCGGGTGATTTGACGGGCGGTGTGTGCAAGGAGCAGGGACGTATTCACCGCGCGCTTCTGACACGCGATTACTACCGAATCCAGCTTCATGAGGGCGAGTTTCAGCCCTCAATCCGAACTACGACCCGGTTTAGGGGATTACCGCCACCTCTCGGTGTGGGAACCCACTGTCCAGGCCATTGTAGCCCGCGTGTTGCCCAGCACATTCGGGGCATGCTGACCTACCGTTGCCCGTTCCTTCCTCCACGTTAGCCGTGGCAGTCTCCGTAATGTACCCGGCCACCACATGGGTGCCGCTGGCAATTACGGACGCGGGTCTCGCTCGTTGCCTGACTTAACAGGATGCCTCACGGTACGAGCTGACGGCGGCCATGCACCTCCTCTCAACGGCGTCGGGTAAGGTCATCAACCTGACCATCATTACCGTTGTCGGTGCTGGTGAGATGTCCGGCGTTGAGTCCAATTAAACCGCAGGCTCCTCCGGTTGTAGTGCTCCCCCGCCAATTCCTTTAAGTTTCATCCTTGCGGACGTACTTCCCAGGCGGCCCGCTTACGTCTTCACTGAGGCGCGGCACAGGCTCGTAGCCTGCGCCGAACCGAGCGGGCATCGTTAACAGCTAGGACTACCCGGGTATCTAATCCGGTTCGAGACCCTAGCTTTCGTCCCTCACTGTCGGATCCGTGCTCTCGAGGTGCTTTCGCCATCGGTGGTCCGTTCAGGATTACGGGATTTCACTCCTACCCCGAACGTACCCCTCGAGTCTTCCGGTCCCAAGCCGAGCAGTTTCCGCCGGAAGCCCAGAGGTTGAGCCACTGGATTTCCCGACGGACTTGCACGGCCAGCTACGGACGCTTTAGGCCCAATAAGATCGGCCATCACTCGTGCTGCCGGTATTACCGCGGCGGCTGGCACCGGTCTTGCCCAGCACTTGTTCGTAGACCGCCTTAGGGTCTACAAAAGCGAGGGCTCTATGCCCTCGCACTCGGAGTTCCCCTATCGCACTGTCGTGCAGTGTAAAGGTTTCGCGCCTGCTGCGCCCCGTAGGGCCCGGAATCTTGTCTCAGATTCCGTCTCCAGGCTCTTGCTCTCACAACCTGTACCGATTATCGGCACGGTGGGCCGTTACCCCACCGTCTACCTAATCGGCCGCAGCCACATCCTACAGCGCCGCAACGTTTCGAACTCCCGGCACTCCAGCGCGGAAGTCCTATTCGGGATTAGCCTCAGTTTCCCGAGGTTATTCCGATCTGTAGGGCAGTTTGGCCACGTGTTACTGAGCTATTTGCCACGGGTCTGAACCCGTGCGACTAGCATGGCTAAGTCGAACTCCGATAGCAATGGCCTCCGGCAGGATCAACCGGAATGTTCCCGGCGAAGCCGGGATCTGGCGGAGACACGCTATCAACGTGTAGCACACGAGTCAACGTGTGCGTGTATGTCTGGTCCGTCAGTCGGTGACACCGTCGTCGCACCGCGTCGGGTATCACCGAACTGTCAGGGCTCACATCAGATCCCATCTGTACGGCGGACCGCAGGGGTGGAATCCTCATGGGTCGGGAAGCCGGTGCGGCCGTCGGCCGCGTCCCGCCTTCCCTCGTGCGGATATCATCGTAGTGGGTTACCCCACTTAATGGTTCCGAAAGACGCGCCCACCTTCGTCCGAAATCACACGACGGCACCGGAGCGGCCGTCGCGGCCGCGCCGGATTTAAGTGTGATCCCGGGCGTCGGGGGCTGTCTCCCGCACCGCACGTGTCGGGCACGGCGGACCACGGGTGACCCCGCTTCCACCGCGCGTCGAACGTATTCCAACGGATGGGTGTCCACTGTAAAACCCTTACGAAGCGAGGGCCCCCATGTGAGGGAAAAACACGCGTTAGAAGTGCTCTCCGACGGGATCGAATGGACGGATTTATGTAGGAGTTCCGGCCGGACCAGCGCCGCCAGTGACAGGTTCGCGCCGGAGGCGCAGTTCCGGCTGTACTGTTGACAGGAATCGCCTCCAGAGCGCCCCTGCGCCGGCCGGAGCGCGCGCGGCCGCGGTGATCGTCCGACGCGAACCCCCGCACCGAGCGAACCTCCGCGAGTCGCGCGCGCTTCGGGCGCGCGATCTCGACCGCGCGCCGTCCTCGACTGTGTCGCGTGCGCGAGGCGGGCCGGTCCCGCGTGCGCGAGGTGCATGGAGCGGCCGTCCGGCGAGTGTGAGCGGTTCGTCGGGTGTCGCCCCGGGTCGAACCGCCGGTAGGGCGCCCGGCACGAAACACACCACCTAAACGGGCGAGGCCGTAATATCGGGGCGAATGCGAGTCGAGACGCTTGGCGACGGTCGGCCGGAGATCGCGGTCGTCGGCGGGATCCACGGGGACGAACCCGCCGGCGTCAGGGCGGTCGAGCGCCTCATGGCGGACCGCCCCGAGGTGTCGCGGCCGGTGAAACTCGTGGTCGCCAACGAGGAGGCTATCGAACGGGGCGAACGCTACGTCGAGGCGGACCTGAACCGGTCGTTCCCCGGCCGCGCCGACGGGCGGAGCCACGAGATCCGGCTGGCCCACGAACTCGGCGAGGAGCTCCGCGGCTGCGTGACGCTGGCGCTGCACAGCACGCAGTCCTACGGCGGGATGTTCGCGCTCGTCGACGAGGTCCGCGAGCTCGCCCGGGAGGTCTGTCCCCGCCTGTCGATCGACGCGGTCGTCGAGACCGGCCACGCGGAGGGGCGGATCTTCGAGGTGGCCCCCGAGACGGTCGAGGTCGAGTGCGGCTACCAGGGCTCCGACCGGGCGACCGAGAACGCACACCGGGTCGTCCGCGAGTTCCTGGCCGCCACCGGCGCGCTCCCCGACGAGGGAACCCCCCACCAGGCTGACCTGCCCGTCTTCCGGCTGGGCGACCCCGTCCCGAAGGCCGCCGCCGAGGAGTACGAGGTGTTCGTCGAGAACTTCGAGGAGGTCGTGGCGGGCGAGACGATCGCGACGGCCGACGGCGAGGCCGTGATCGCCGAGGAGGACTTCCACCCCGTCCTGCTGTCGGCGTACGGCTACGAGGACGTGTTCGGCTACACCGCCGAGCGCGTCGGCACGCTGTCGGACTGATCGCGCGCGCTACGGCGACGTAGTTACTCCTCGTGGGCCTCGAACTCGACGGTCGTCAGCTCCCGGTCCAGCGCGCAGAAGTCGTGGGGCGGGTCGCCGACGACCGTCTCGATCCGTCGCTGTTCGTCGAGCTCCACGCCCTCGGGCTCGCACAGTTCGTGGCTCGGGCAGTCGGTGTGCGGACACGGACCCTCCAGCGACACCTTGCTCCCGGCGTAGGCGCTGGCGCTGGCGACGTTCGCGCGCACGCTCGCGGGGACGACGTCGACGGCGACGACTCCCGAGTCGTGGACGCCGCAGTCGAGCGTGCTCCCGTCCTCGCGGACGGAGTCCACGCGGTACCGGCGGCCCTCGGTGAGGGTGAGACACTGGTCGCGGTACGGGCATCCGTCGCAGGCGCTCGCCTCGCCCCGGTAGACGAACTCCTGTCCGGGTTCGGCCAGGCGGGACCCGACGAGCGTGAGCGTCGACATACCCGACGGTTGACGGCGACGCGGATTAAGTTCCCCGGCCGCGACCCGCCGAACGAACTCCGCCGTGGCGGCGCTGCGAGGGCGAGCGCGCCAGCCCCCGCGACCGCCGCGTGCGTCACGCCTCGCGGCCGGTCAGCTCGTCGAGCTTCCCGAAGTACTCCTCCCGAGGTACCTGGTAGAGGTCGCGGTAGTCGACATCGCCGTCGGCGAACCGCCCGGCCAGCTCGACGGCGCCGTCTTCGGCGGCCTCGCGGGTGTCGTACTCGTCGGGCGAGCGGTTCACCTCGGGTTCGAGATAGAGCGTGACGACCCAGGGGTCGCTCGGGCGGGTCCGGGTCCCGGGGTGGCGACTGCGCCGACCCTTCGTGAGGTAGATGGTGGGCAGACACGGCGCGGGGAACTCCGCGCCGTCGAACACGTCCGGCCGGTAGGCCAGCACGGCCTTCTCCGGCTCGTCCGACCAGACCGCCCAGTCGTCGGTCAGCCCTTCGAATGCCATGTTCCCCGATGAGCCCCGCGGCCAAAGAGTCCCGCGGTCGGAACCGAACGGCTCCCTCCACGGCCTCCGTCCCGGCGGACTCCCCGGCCCTCCCGAGTCGGCCTGGCGCGGCCTCGGATACCCACCGCCAGCGGGGCTCGAACCGCCGCGTCTCGGCGACATCTACGTACTCGTCCGACCTACCGTGGTCATGAGACACACGAATCGTTCGCCCTCGTGCTATTTTCGTTCGGGTCGATCCGGAATTAACGGAGGGGAGCGCCGGTCTCGCGGAAAGGCTTATGCGTCGGCGGGACTCATATATTATTAGTATCGGTGGTTGCTCCACGGTACGCTGCCGCAGACGCCGCAGGGTCGCCCGCGCGATTCGCGGCTGGTAGGTGTTCACACGTGACAACGGACTCGCCCCGGCGGTTTCGACGGCACCCGATCGTCGAGCGACGCCGCCCTGGGGGGCGGGCGGGCAGTCCCGGGAGCGATGCGCCGGACCACGAGCGGCCTTCGCCGGTCGCGAACCGTCAGCACGAGCGCGCTGGCGCAAGTACAGTTCGACGCGAACTGTCCGTGATAGCATGACACAGGAAACCCTCGAAGAGCTGAGTCGAGAGTACAGAGACACGATCCCCGCGGACCTCCGGGAGCACCGGTCGTTCGACGCGTACTTAGACCAGCTCTACGACGAGCCCACGATCGCCCGCAACGCCCACCAGCGCGTTGCCGACATGTTCGACTACTACGGCACCGAGTACGACGAGGACGCCGGCGTCGTCGAGTACAAGCTCGCCTCGGAGGACCCCTTGAACGACGGCGAGAACACCTTCTACGGGCGGATCGTCCACGAGTCGATCCACGAGTTCGTCAACAAGGTAAAGTCCGGCGCGCGCGGGCTCGGCCCGCAGAAACGCATCAAGCTCCTGCTCGGTCCGGTCGGCTCCGGCAAGTCCGACTTCGACCGCCAGGTCCGTCGCTACTACGAGGACTACACCCGCTCCGAGGCCGGGCGGATGTACACCTTCCGGTGGACCAACCTCTGCGACGTGATCCCCGACCAGGACCCCGCCGACGACACCGTCCGCTCCCCGATGAACCAGGACCCGCTCGTCCTGCTCCCCCAGGAGCAGCGCGACCGGGTCATCGAGGACATCAACGAGGAACTGGACGCCCCCTACACCATCCGCAACGAGCAGGCCCTCGATCCGGCCAGCGAGTTCTACATGGACCGACTGCTGGCCCACTACGACGACGACCTCCAGCAGGTGCTGGAGAACCACATCGAGATCATCCGCCTGGTCGCCGACGAGAACATGCGCCAGGCCATCGAGACGTTCGAGCCCAAGGACAAGAAGAACCAGGACGAGACCGAACTGACGGGCGACGTCAACTACTCGAAGATCGCCGTCTACGGCGAGTCGGACCCCCGTGCGTTCGACTACTCGGGGGCGTTCTGTAACGCCAACCGGGGGATCTTCTCCGGCGAAGAGTTGCTCAAACTCCAGCGGGAGTTCCTCTACGACTTCCTGCACGCCACGCAGGAGCAGACGATCAAGCCGAAGAACAACCCCCGGATCGACATCGACCAGGTGATCGTCGGGCGGACGAACATGCCCGAGTACAAGGACAAGAAGGGCGACGAGAAGATGGAGGCGTTCAACGACCGCACCAAGCGGATCGACTTCCCGTACGTCCTCCAGTACGAGGAGGAGGCGCGCATCTACGAGAAGATGCTCGACAACGCCGACCTGCCCGACATCATCGTCGAGCCCCACACCCTGGAGATGGCCGGCCTGTTCGGCGTGCTCACCCGCATCGAGGAGCCCGACACGGGCAACGTCACGCTCGTCCAGAAGGCCAAGGCCTACAACGGGGAGATCGACGAGGCCGAGGACATCGACGTGAAGAAGCTCCGCGACGAGGCCGCCGAGAAGGCCGAGATCGGGGAAGGGATGGAGGGGGTCTCCCCGCGGTTCATCGGCGACGAGATCGCCGAGGCGATCATGGACTCGATGCACCGCTCACGGGACTTCCTCTCGCCGCTGACGACGTTCAACCACCTCGAAGCCAACATCGAGAACCACGGCTCCATCCCCGAGGACCGCTTCGATACCTACCACCGCTACCTCGAACTCGTCCGCGAGGAGTACAAGGAGCGGGCCATCGAGGACGTTCGCCACGCCTTAGCCTACGACGTCGACGAGATCCAGCGCCAGGGCGAGAAGTACATGGACCACGTGATGGCCTACATCGACGACGACACCGTCGAGGACGAAATTACGGGCCGCGAGCAGGAACCCGACGAGCAGTTCCTCCGGGGCGTCGAGGAGAAGCTCGACCTGCCCGAGGACCGCAAGGACGACTTCCGCCAGGAAGTGTCCAACTGGGTCAGCCGTCGCGCGCGCGAAGGGGACACGTTCAACCCGCAGGACAACGACCGCCTGCGCCGCGCCCTCGAACGCAAACTCTGGGAGGACAAGAAGCACAACATCAACTTCAGCGCGCTGGTCTCCAGCGGCGAGATGGACGACGACGAGCGCAACGAGTGGATCGACGCGCTCATCGAGCAGGGCTACTCCGAGGAGGGCGCGCGGGAGGTGCTAGAGTTCGCCGGTGCGGAGGTCGCCAAGAGCGAGATGGAAGAGTGACATGAGCGGACACGACTTCATCGGCGAGGCCGACCGCTCGCTCGACCGCACCTACGAGGAGCCCCGGAGCCTCGCCGAGTACGTCGACCTCGTGCTCGAACGGCCGGGGCTGGCCGCCCACGCCTCGAAGTACCTGCTCAGCGCCATCGAGGCCGCCGGCACTCGCACCGTCATTGAGGAGGGCGACCAGAAGGAGCGCTACCGCTTCTTCGACGACCCGCACAACGACGGCGAACACGCCATCCTCGGCAACACCGAGGTGCTCAACGCCTTCGTCGACGACCTCCGATCCATCGCGGCGGGCCGCGGCAAAGACGAGAAGATCGTCTGGCTCGACGGTCCGACGGCGACGGGCAAGTCCGAGCTGAAGCGCTGTCTCATCAACGGACTGCGCGAGTACTCGAAGACCGACGAGGGCCGACGCTACACCGTCGAGTGGAACGTGGCGGGCGCGAGCGGCGACAGCGCGGGGCTGACCTACGCGGACGAACCGGTCGCCGACGAGGACGACTGGTACGAGAGCCCCGTCCAGTCACACCCGCTCTCGGTGTTCCCCGAGGACGTGCGCGAGGACCTGGTCGCCCGCCTCAACGACGAACTCGACGACCACATCCCGGTCCGCGCCGAGGGGGAACTCGACCCGTTCTGCCGGGAGGCCTACGACTACCTGGAGGAGCACTACCGCCGCCAGGGCGTCGAGGAGCTGTTCTCGGCCATCACCGACCCACAGCACCTCCGCGTGAAGAACTACGTCGTCGACGTGGGACAGGGGATCGGCGTCCTCCACTCCGAGGACGAGGGCCCGCCCAAGGAACGCCTCGTCGGCTCGTGGATGCGCGGGATGCTCCAGGAACTCGACTCACGAGGCCGGAAGAACCCCCAGGCGTTCTCCTACGACGGCGTGCTCTCGCAGGGCAACGGCCTGCTGACGGTCGTCGAGGACGCCGCCCAGCACGCCGACCTGCTCCAGAAGCTACTCAACGTCCCCGACGAGAAGTCGGTGAAGCTGGACAAGGGCATCGGGATGGACATCGACACCCAGATGATCATCATCTCGAACCCCGACCTCGAAGCGCAACTCAACCAGCACGCCGACCGCGAGGGCCAGGACCCGCTGAAGGCGCTGAAGCGGCGGCTCGACAAACACGAGTTCACCTACCTCACCAACCTCTCGCTGGAGACCGAACTGCTCCGGCGGGAGCTGACCGACGAGACCGAGGTGTGGGACGCCGATTCGTGGAGCGAGCTGGAGGAGTGGATCCAGGAGCCGCTGACCGTCCGCGTCCGCGACGAGAACGACGAGGTCAACGCGAAGGAACTCGCCCCGCACGCCCTGGAGGCCGCGGCGCTGTACGCCGTCGTCACCAGACTCGACGTGAGCGACGTGCCCAACGGTCACGACCTGGTCGACAAGGCGCTCCTGTTCGACCGCGGCTACCTTCAGGAGGGCGACGAGCGGGTCGAGGCCGACGAGTTCGACTTCGCCGACGGGGGCACCGACGGCGACCACGGCATCCCCGTCACGTACACGCGCGACGAGATCGCCGACCTGTTCCACCGCGAGCAGGACCGCCACCACGCCGACCTGCCGGTCGAGCACGTCGTCATGCCCCGCGACATCCTCAACGCGATGGCCGAGGACCTCTCGTCGGCGCCGGTCTTCTCGAACGCCGAGGCGGCCGACTTCGAGGAGCGCGTGGTTCCCGTGAAGAACCACGTCTTCGGCGAGCAGGAGGCGGACGTGCTCGACGCGATGATGCGGGACAAGCGCGTCGACGAGGCCACCGTCGAGGAGTACATCGAGCACGTCTACGCGTGGTCGACCGACGAGCGCATCGAGAACGAGCGCGGCGAGTTCGTCGACCCGGACCCGCTGAAGATGAAGGTCTTCGAGGTCGAACACCTCGGCCGCTTCGACGAGGACAACTACGCGGGCGACCGCCCCGACGACGCCGTCGAGGCGTTCCGCGAGGAGAAGATCATCACCGCCTTGAACCGCCACGCGTGGCAGCGCCGGGACGAGGAGTTCCACGTCGAGGACGTCTCGCCCAAGGAGATCCCGGTCATCCAGACCGTGCTGGGCAGCCACTCGTGGGACGACGTGAAACGCGCCTACGAGGACTTCGACCCCCGGCAGTGGGACGAGCCCCCGAGCGGTACCGAGACGGCCGACCTGAAGGCGAAGACCGTGGAGAACATGCAGGACATGTTCGACTACAGCGAGGCCTCCGCGGAGCTGACCAGCCGCCACGTCATGAGCCAGGTGAGTTACAAATGGGACTGAGAACCGGAGGTGAACGATGGGGCTGAGAGAGGACCTCGAACGCTACCGCGAGGTCGGCGAGGAGCGCCGGCAGGATCTGTCGGAGTTCATCCAGTACGGCGACCTCGGGCAGAGCCGCCCCGACTCCGTTCGGGTACCCATCAAGATCGTCGACCTGCCGGAGTTCGCCTACGACCAGCGCGACCAGGGCGGGGTCGGGCAGGGCGACGCCGAGGAGGGCGACCCGGTCGACGCCGAGCCCCAGCCGGGCGACGACGGCGACGAGGACGGCGACCCCGGCGAGGAGGGCGGCGAGCACGAGTACTACGAGATGGACCCCGAGGAGTTCGCCCAGGAGCTCGACGAGCAGCTCGGCCTCGACCTCGACCCGAAGGGCAAGAAGGTCGTCGAGGAGACGGAGGGCGACTTCACGGACATCACCCGCTCGGGGCCCACGTCGACGCTGGACTTCGAGCGGCTGTTCAAGCAGGGGCTGAAGCGCAAGCTCGCGATGGACTTCGACCGCGACTACGTGCGGGAAGCCCTGAAGATCGACGGCTGGGGGCCGGCGCGGGTCTTCGAGTGGGCCCGCGGCGAGAACATGCCCGTCTCCCGCGCCTGGATCGACGAGGCCTACGCCGAGATCCCCGACGACGAGCGGACGACGTGGGGGAGCCTGGCGGAGATGGAGACCGAGACCGAGCGGGTCGACACGGCCCAGCGCATCCGCCGGGAGGGCATCGAGGAGGTGCCCTTCCGCCGGGAGGACGAGCGCTACCGCTACCCCGAGATCGTCGAGGAACGGGAGAAGAACGTCGTCGTCGTCAACATCCGCGACGTGTCGGGGTCGATGCGCCAGAAGAAGCGGGAACTGGTCGAGCGGACCTTCACCCCGCTGGACTGGTACCTCCAGGGCAAGTACGACAACGCCGAGTTCGTCTACATCGCCCACGACGCCGACGCCTGGGAGGTCGAGCGCGACGAGTTCTTCGGCATCCGCAGCGGCGGCGGGACGCGCATCTCCAGCGCCTACGAACTCGCCGCCGAACTGCTGGAGGAGTACCCCTGGAGCGAGTGGAACAGGTACGTGTTCGCCGCGGGCGACTCCGAGAACTCCTCGAATGACACCGAGGAGCGGGTCGTCCCGCTGATGGAGCAGATCCCGGCGAACCTCCACGCGTACGTGGAGACCCAGCCGAGCGGGAACGCGATCAACGCGACCCACGCCGAGGAGGTCGAGCGGAACTTCCGCGACGCCGACGACGTGGCCGTCGCCTACGTCTCCGGCCCGGACGACGTGGTCGACGCCATCTACGACATCCTCAGCACCGAGGAGGACTCACAATGAGCAGACCGATGGACGACCGGATCGAGGCCCAGCGGGTCGCCGCCGACCTCGAGGAGCCGGTCGACGAGGCGAGCAACCTCGCCCGCAAGTTCGGGCTCGACCCCTACGAGGTGAACTACTGGATCGTCGACTACGACGAGATGAACGAGCTCATCGCCTACGGCGGGTTCCAGCAGCGGTACCCCCACTGGCGGTGGGGCATGAAGTACGACCGCCAGCAGAAACAGGGGCAGTTCCTCGGCGGTAAGGCCTTCGAGATCGTCAACAACGACGACCCCAGCCACGCCTTCCTCCAGGAGTCGAACACCCTGGCCGACCAGAAGGCCGTGATCACCCACGTCGAGGCCCACGCGGACTTCTTCGCGAACAACGAGTGGTTCGGGATGTTCGCAGACGACCCCAACGCCGCGGCGATGCTGGCGCGCCACGCCGACGCCATCGAGGAGTTCATGACCGACCCCGAGATCGACCGCGGGGAGGTCGAGAAGTGGATCGACCACGTGCTCACGCTGGAGGACAACATCGACCAGCACGTCCCCTACGAGCCCATCGACACGCGGATCGACCTCATCGACGAGCACGACACCGCCGACGTGTCCGAACAGCTGGAGGAGCTGGACCTCTCGGACGAGGTCAAGGGACAGGTCTTCAGCGAGGAGTGGCTGGAGGCCCAGGCCGACGACGAGGACGGCCCCACGTTCCCCGCCGAACCCGAGAAGGACGTGCTCGGGTTCCTCCGCAAGCACGGGATGCAGTACGACGGCGACGCCGCGAAGGCCACCGAGATGGCCGACTGGCAGAAGGAGGTCCTGGAGATGCTCCGCCGGGAGGCCTACTACTTCGCCCCCCAGAAGATGACGAAGGTGATGAACGAGGGGTGGGCTTGTGTCGCCCCGGACACGGACGTGTTCACGGCGGAGGGTCTCGTTCCGATGCGCGAAGTGGTCGAGAACCACACCACGGTCTCCGACGGTGAAACGGAACGTTCAGTGTACGACTCGAACATCATCGAGGATCACGACATCGTGACCGTCGAGACCCGTCGCGGCTTCGAACTTACCGGGTCGAACAACCATCGCGTCCGACGGCCCGATGGGTCCTGGATCCGGATGGACGAGCTGTCTCTCGGCGACGAGATCGAGATCTCTGGCGGGAACGGCGTATGGCCCGACGAATATGTGCCCGTCGGCTGGGAGAACCCGACTCACGTTACTCTGGAGGATGTGGCTGAAGAAGTGGGTGTCTCCGTATGGACGGTGCTGCGGTACCGAGAGACGGGACGAGCGGAAGAGGCCGACGCGATAGCGGACGCGCTCGACCGCTACGAGGGTCACGACAGGTCTACCGCCCAACTCGACCCGATCCGTGTTCCGGACCGCGTTACCGAACAGTTCGGACGGTTCCTCGGACTTCTGGTCGGAGACGGCCATATCGCTACCGACTCCCGGCATGTCGGGTTCACAACGGCTGAGGAGGCGCACGCAGAGGAGTTCGCTGGCCTCGCGAGTGAACTGTTCGGTGTCGACCCGACGGTCGAAAAACAAGGCTCGCGGTGGCGCGTTTACGGGTACTCGGAGGCACTCAAGTCGCTTCTCGTTGACGAGTTCGACCTTCCCGTCGGGAAGGCAGCCGCCGAGAAGGTCGTCCCGGAACCCGTCCGCCGCTCGCCCCGGTCGGTCGTTGCCGAGTTCGTCCGCGGCCTGATGGACGCCGACGGATACGCGGGTGACCAGGGTGTTATCCTCAGTACGAAGAGCGAATCGATGAGCCGGACCGTACAACTTCTGCTGGCGAACTTCGGAATTCTGAGCCGCCGCCGGGAGCAGACCGACGGTTGCTATCACGTGCATCTGACCGGCCGGTCAGCGGAGATGTTCGCCGAGGAGATCGGATTCGGATACGCGGAGAAGTCCGAGTCGCTTCAGGCATATCTTGACGACCTCTCGTGGTTCGAAGACGAATCCTGGACCGACGAGGTCGTCTCGATCTCCGAAGACGAGGGCACTGTGTACGACATCTCCGTGGAGGAAACGCACCGCTACGCCGGTGCCGGGTTCGTCAACCACAACTCCTACTGGGAGTCTGCGATGATGACCGGCGAGAACTTCGCGGGGGACGACGAGTTCGTCCTCTACGCCGACCACATGGCGAAGGTGCTTGGCTCGTCGGGGCTCAATCCCTACAAGCTCGGCCTGGAGATCTGGCAGTACGTCGAGAACACCACGAACCGCCGCGAGGTCGTCGAGCACCTGCTCCGGGTCGACGGGATCACCTGGCGCAACTTCCACGACACCGTCGACTTCGAGCGGGTTCTGGACCTGATCGAACCCGACCCCGAGGTCGCCTCGGTGGTCGAACACTTCGACGATCTGGAGCCGGAGGACCCCCGCGTCGATGGGGAGGCGCTGGAGGCGGCGCGTGACGGCGAGGTCGACGTCGAGACCTACCCGTGGAAGGTGCTGACCTACGAGGGGCTGGCCGAACGGCACTACTCGCTGACCAAGCCCCAGAACCGCGGGTTCGTCTCACGGGTCAGCCAGGAGGAACTGGAGCGGGTGTCCCGGTACATGTTCGACGACTCGCGGTACGGCTCCGTCGAGGAGGCGCTCGCGAACGTCGACTACGCCCGCGGCTGGGACCGGATGCGGGAGATCCGCGAGAGCCACAACGACGTGACCTTCCTCGACGAGTTCCTCACCCAGGAGTTCGTCGACGAGAACGACTACTTCACCTACGAGTACACCCAGTCGACCGGCGACTACCGGGTCACGTCGACCGACTACACCGACGTGAAGAAGAAGCTGATGTTGCAGTTCACCAACTTCGGCAAGCCCACTGTCGTCGTCGAGGACGGCAACTACAACAACCGCAACGAGCTCCTGCTGGCCCACCAGTACAACGGCGTCATGCTGGACATCGGCCAGGCCAAGGACACGCTGAAGCGCGTGTTCGAGCTGTGGGGCCGGCCCGTCAACCTCAAGACCATCGTCAAGGAGTTCGACGAGCACGACGTGGAGGTCGCCAAGCGCCGCGACCGCGAACCCGAACCCGAGGAGGTGGGACGGCTGATCCGCTACGACGGCGACGAGGTCACCGTCGAGGAACTGCCGTGGGACGCCGTCGACCACCTCGCGGCCGACGACATCGACTACGACACCAAGCCCGACGAGTGGCTGGCCTGAGTGTCTGCCCCCTGGGGTCACCCGGTCGATTCTCTCGGGCCACCCAGTTGATTCGGACGATCCTTTCCTGTCGCTCTCATGCGTCGTCGAGCATCTGAATCCCGCGTTCGACGACGGCATCCGTGACGAAGAGGCTCGTTTCGCGCTGGAGCGCCCGCATCAGCGCTGCCGCCTCGTCCCTGTCGACCAGTCCGCGCGAGTAGCCGACCGCGATCACACCGAATGAGCCGTGTACGTCGATACCACTCTCCGAAGCCGCCGCCCTGGCTGCAAGGTCGTCCGTCAACAGGACGGCGTCTCGGTCGCTCGCCACTGCTAATGCTGCCCGCTCTCCAGGGTCGAGATCCTCGCCTGCCGGACCCTCGTCAGGTGCCGCGACCAGTTCGAATGATCGGTCGGCCAATCCCTCTGGGAGTCCACCGCGGTTTAGTTCCTCGTAGACCGTCTCGGGTACGAACAGCCGGTCGAACGCGTCGACGAGTTCCAGTGAGTCGATACCGGCGAGATGGATGAGCGGCCCCGCATCCGAGACAGCCGCGATAGTCACGCATCGAGGCCCCAGGAGATGTCGTCTTCGACGACCTCGCGCTCCCGCTCGGCGCGTTCGACCGTCGACCGGCCGACGAGTTCGACCGCCTCCTCGCGGTCGATATCGCCGTCGAGATACCGGGCAAGTATCAGATCCTCCCAGAGGTCTTCGATCCCGCGTTCGAGCGCGCGCTCGAATACCTCCGATTCGGGGAGATCGCGGGCGTTCGCTATCTCGCGGACGCGCTCGGAGAGTTCGGCGGCCATACGTGCGAATCGGTCGTGATCGTCTATAAACCTACGCTCGGAGCGACGAATCGCCCATCGTTTCGTCGGTCCGGGAGAAGACCCCACGTTCGGAACCCGTCGACCATCTCGCGGCCGACGACATCGACTACGACACCAAGCCCGACGAGTGGCTAGCCCGATCGTCGGGTCGCTGTCCCCCGTTCTCGGAATCTGAAACGGAGTATCAACACCGATAGCGAGCCGTTTTCACGCCGAGAGAAAGCCACTAAGCTTTTATTTCCATAGGTTTAGTAGTGGATTACAGACCGGAAGTGCCAGGGGTGGGTCGGACGCCGGTACGCGTCTGGGTCCCTGGCGGGTGATTCAGATGACAGACGAAGACAACAGCAAGACGATCGAACTCAATCGGCGGCGCGTTCTGGGTGGTATAGTGACAATCGGCGGTGCCGCGGCGGCCGCGGGTGCGGGGACGACCGCGCTCTTCTTCGACGAGGCGGAAACGAACGGTAATTCGATCGAAGCGGGCACCCTCAAGCTGGGGGACATCTCCGGTGAGACGTTCAACATCACCGGCCTGATTCCGGAAGGCAGTGGGGACTCCACTACAATCGGGTCGACGCAGTACACCGGAGATGTCAGCAGTCCCGTGTTGGACTGGGGACTCGTCGTGGGCGGCCAAAACGCCCCGGGCGGAAGTGGTCCGGACCTCACGAGCGAACTGACCCTCGACACCGCTGTCCTGAGCGCGGGACCGTCGGAGGATCCGAGCGAGGTCGTGGATTACACGGGCGGTGAGAATACCCATCTGAGTGACCTGGCGGGCAGCACGTACACCGACGAGTACACCCTGTCGCCGGACGACTACGTCGAGTTCGAGCTGGGTGTTTCCCTGGGAGACGTCGGCAACGAGTACCAGGGCGCGAGCATCGACTTCGGCTTCGCGTTCCTCGCGAGACAGTCCGGTGCAACTCCGCTCTCGACGACCGACATCTCGGCTGGTTCCTCGGGCGGGAACTAAGAGAGAAGCTTCGAGGAACGGTCGGCCGACCGGTCTCGGGCGGATTGGCGATCAGATAAACAGAGGCGAGTCGCTAACCAGGATGAACTATTCGATCCCCGACCGTACGGCAGTATTCAAATTCCTGCTGGTAGCCGCGTTCCTCGTCGTCGTCGTGCCGATCGCGATCGCCGCCTTTCCCCAGGTAGTCGGTGCCGAGGAGGGGTACGTCGTCGAGAGTTCCAGTATGTCGCCGGCTATCGGCGCGGGGGACCTCGTCATCGTGAACGATATCGCACCGGCGCAGATCGAAAACGGAGACATCATCACGTTTCGACGGGGGACGGAGGGGACGATAGTCACTCATCGAGTCGTCGAGATCGAGCGAACGAACGGACAGTACCGCTTCACTACGAAGGGCGACGCGAACGATGCACCGGACAGCCAACCCGTACGCGGGGAGAACGTCATCGGGAAGGTGTGGTTCTCCGTCCCGCTCGCGGGCTACATCGTGGCGTTCGGAAACACCCAGTTCGGTCTCGCGGCGCTCGTGGTCGTCCCGTCGGTGCTGTTGCTGGTGAGTGAGCTACGGGACATCTACCGATCTAGCGACATACAGATACGAGCGAAATAGCCGGTGTGAGTGGAATGAACCGTCGAATAGCGACAGTCCTGTTGTGTGTCCTCACGGTTGCGTTGATAACCGGCACCGGGGGCTCTGTCACGTACGCGTACTTCCTCGATACCGAGTCGGCCACCGGCGGGATCTCGGCGGCTCAGGAGTTCGGCTACCTCGGGGAGGGGGCTTGCATCGACACCGACAACAACTGGGAGTGTAACCGGGCGGACATTCCGGTCCCGCGGGACGAGATCAACACGTTCTCCAACAGTTCCGCGGACCTCGTCATTCCGGAACACGTCGGGCCGGTCGTCAACGATACCATCGATATCACCGCCGACGGGTTCAAGACGAACGTCAGGGTCGGCTCGCGGAGCGACGGGGTGACGATCGCGACCGGGTCGGACCGGCTCCAGATCGACGGTGCGACGGTCAACACGTCGGGGAGTTCGCTCGCGCTGACGACGGGGAGTGGGGACCTGCTGGCGGACGACGGCACCGCGACCGCCGGCGGGGGCAACGTCGAACTTGACGCCGGTGGGGCAGTAGTCGGAGAGAACACGTCGATAGACACCACCGGGTCCATCACGGTCTCGGGGAGCGAGGTGACGCTCACGGACGGGGCGATCAGCGGTGGGGGGAGCGCCGTCTCGGTGAGCGCGACCGAGACTGTCACGTTCGACGGGTCGGCGGTGACGGCCGAGGGCGGGTCGGTGTCGCTGACCGGGAGATCCGTTTCGCTGGCACCCACTGCCGGCGGACACGCTCAGATCGATACCGCCGGAACGGTCACCGTCGAGGCGACGAGCAACGGTGGCGGCGACATCGCGGCCGGATCCGCGGACATCCGCGGCGGTGGCCAGGTCAAGCTGACCGCGGCGGGCTCGGTCGGCGTAAGCGACGGGAGAGTGACCACGTCCGACAGCCTGGTACAGCTCAAAGGCGAGTCCGTCGAAGCGGCGGGCTCGGAACTGTTCACCGATTCGAACGTCAAGCTCCTGGCGACCAACGGTAACGGCGGACCGGTCGCGGCGACGGGAGTCAACCTCACCAGCGACTACGGGTCGATCACGGTGAAAGGCGAGCAGGTGGCGCTCCCCGACGGGCGAGTGGATACCGATGACTCGGTCACGGTCACCGCGACCGGCGAGACGGGCGGCGATATCGATGTCGGTGCCGCAGACGTTGATGCCGGGTCCCAGATCAAGATGACGGCCACGGACTCACTGACTCTGGTCGACGGGTCGGTGACCACCTCGTATAGCCTGATCGAACTGAAGGCCGAGTCCGTGGATGCGTCGAACGCGAACGTCTACACCGACAACGACGTGAAACTGCTGGCGACGAACGGCAACGGCGGGACGGTCACCGCACGGGATGGCAACCTCACCAGCGACTACGGGTCGATCACGGTGAAAGGCAACGACGTGACGGCACCCGACGCGAGGATCGACACCGACAGCTCCGTGACGATCTCCGCGACCAACGACGGCGACGGTAGCATCGCACTCGGCGGGACGAAGCTGACCGCACAGAGCCAGGTCGGCGTCACCGCCGCGAGATCGCTCGGCGCCGACGGCGCCGACCTGACGGTTACCAACAGCGGCTCCATATCGTTGAAGGGCCAGTCGATCAGCGCGAGTGACGCCGTGGCGGTGGCGCCCGGCGGGGTCGAGCTCCTGGGGACGAAGAACGACCAGGGACCGGTCGCGGCGACTGGAGCACGACTCGAGAGCGACTACGGGTCGATCAAGATAAAGGGCGTTCAACTCACGGTCGACCAGTCGACAGTTGAAACCGATGCCGGCGTCACCATCAGCGCACAGGCGGGCCGGGGCGGGCCGATCTCAGCCATCGGTGCCGATATCAGCACCGATTACGGCGGCGTGAACCTCAAGTCGATCGGAGATATCAACATCGAGCGCGCGACGATACGGAGCAACTCCGGTGCGGCTAAGGCTTCACTGAGCAGAAGTGAGTTCACCCTGTACTTCGACGGGATCGTCGTCGCAGATTCGGACGACACCCTCGTCTACTCACCGCAGGGGGTCGAAGAAAACGGGGAGGCCGCACAGGGGGAAGTAAGCGGATGAACAGACGATCGAAGCCGAGGCGACGGGGATAGCGCATCCGCGACAGCCAGTAGAGCTTTCGAGCGAGTCCGGGACGCACGGAGCGACGGCCGACCCGGTACGACGACATCGAAGCTGTCTCCTCGGACGAATGGTCGTTCGGAACCGGATCGCCACATCGCGGCCGGGTACCCATTCCAGAATCAGTATTGAAAATGAGGCCGGTACGATTATGCACGGTCCCGCTATTCGATCAGATAATGGCAACAGCGGAGGCGAACTGGCTCACGTTCGACCACACGCCGTTCGACGAGATATCGTTCTCGCGAATTTGGCTCCTCGCGGTCGCGACCTACGGCGTGGGAGACGTGGTGACGACCATCGCCCTGGTCTACTTCAGCCCGCTACACACCGAGGCGAACCCGGTCGTCCGGCAGGCCATCATGGCCTTCGGCGGCGGCGGCTTCCTGGGGCTCAAACTGCTGGTCATCTACGCGTGTATCGGTATCAGCCTGTGGGCTGGCGTCGGCGACGACGACCGACTCATGTTCTACGCGCCGCCGTTACTGCTGGCGGTCGTCGGGCTCTACACCACCGTTCACAACCTCGGCCTTCTCCTTCACTGATCCGGGGTTTCGGCGGCAGTGGGCGCCCTGATCCCGAACGCGAGTTCGAAGCTCGCGGTGTCGCTCTGCACGACGTTGCCCGTCTCCTCGGGCAGTCGCCACTCGAAGACGACGGTCACCGCCTCGCCCGGGCCGAGCCGGCCGACCGTTCGGTTCGTGCCCTCGGTGTCCGCCAGCGGAACGAAGCCGCCGTCGCCGAAGACGGGAACCGCCTCGCCGTCCGGGTACCTGACGGCGAGGCGGACCAGCAGTCGCTCGGGGAGTTCGCTCTCGGAGGGGTCGTCGTCAACCGCCGCCTCGGCCTGGACGACCCCGTTCTCCGACCCGTCGACGACCACCCCGGAGACGCCGATCTCGCCGGCCGCTGACCCGGTGTTCCGGAGCGTGAGGCGGGAACGCCCCGAATCGCCCGGAGCGACGTCCCGAGCCCGGAGCAGCGTCCTGTTCTCAGAGGTTTCGAGCGAGACGGTCGCGGGCTCCGGCGTCCCCGACGGTGTCCGAACGCCGGGCGTCACGTCCTCCGGGAGATCCAGGACGAGCGTCCCCAGACCGCCGCCGACGAAGGCGAGCACCAACAGCAGAACCAGCAACAGCGCCCGCCGGCGCCACGTCCGGTCGTCGGACGCGGTCTCGCTCTCGGGTTCGTCGCCCTCGGGGTCGTCGGCCCCGTCGTTCCCCGTCGACGGGTCGGGCGGAACGTCATCGGGATCGGACACGGTCACCTCCCGGCCGGCGAACGGCGTCCGGAACCGGCTCGCTCGCCCGCGACGCCCGGCCGAAGCGACGGCTGTCCGAACCCGTCCGTCCGTCGGCTCTCGGTACGCCGTACATCGGTTGCCACCTCACCCTGTCGCCCGCGCCGCCGGTCACGGTACCCACCCGACCGGCGACCGCTCCGATTGTCAACTATCGATCGGTCGGATACGAGTTAAAGGTACTGAGTCACTCGAACCGATCGAGCGCGTACCCCGACACGTCGAAGTCGGTCCCGCCGTCGAGCGCGAGGTCTGCGAGGGTCTCGCCGAGGGCGGGCGCGAACTTGTACCCGCGGCCGGACAGCCCGGCGGCGACCGCGACGCGGCCGTCCGCGAGCGTGTCGAGGATGAACCGCCCGTCCGGCGAGTTCGTCACGAGGCCGGTCGAGAGCCGCAGCGTCGCCCCGGCGGCGCCGGGGACGTGCTCCTCCGCGAACGCGCGCAACGGCCGCTCGTCGGCCTGAGTCGGGTCGGAGAGGGCGTCCGGGGCCGTCGGGCGGAAGTCCGCCCGGCCGTACTTCATCCCGGGGAGCGAGCGGCCGGGCAGCCCGTAGTAGTTCTCGCCGTCGACGGTCGCGACGAACGGCGGCAGGGGGTCGCTGGCAGCCTCTCCCGCTCGCCCGTCCGCGAGCGAGGCCGACCGTTCGCCGCTCGGCGCGAACCACGCCGTCGCGTGGCGGCAGGGTTCGACGAGCCCGTCGAGGGCGTCGACCGCCTGCGCCGCCCACGGCCCCGCGGTGACGACCAGCCGGTCCGCGCGGTAGGTGTCGCGGTCGGTGTCGACGCGGACGCCGTCGTCGACGGTCGCCCAGTCGACCACTCGCTCGCGCGCCCGGACCGTCGCCCCCGCGTCGAGCGCCGCGGCGACGTGGGCGACGACGCCCCGTTCCGAGGCGACGACCGCGCCGTCGGGCTGGTAGAGCGCCTGAGCGTCGTCCGGGAAGTCGTAGCCGGGGAACCGCTCGGACAGCTCGGCGCCGGACAGCGACTCGTAGTCGAGGCCGTGGCGTTCGCAGGCCCGTCGTGCGCTCGCGACGGGGTCGTCGCCGCCGACGGCGACCGCCAGCGACCCCGTCTCGGTCAGCAGGTCCCGGCCCGTCGCCGCTTCGAGGGCGCGCCAGGCCTCGTGAGCCCGGTCGGCCATCGCCACCGTCGCCGGGTCGCCGTCGAGCAACCGCTGTAGCAGTCGTGTCCGCCCGTGCGAGGAGCCCCGGCCGTGGGGCACGTCGAAGCGTTCGAGCCCCAGGACCGCGGCGCCGCGGCGAGCGAGGTGGTACGTCGCCGCACTCCCAACGCCCCCGACTCCGAGAACAATCGCGTCGTATCGCCCGCCGCTCGGTGTCATGTCGACCCCTGCGGCGTCGTCCGGCAAAGCGATTACGTCATCCGGCCACCGCACTCGGCCACGCGACGGTCGCGGGACGGGCGTGAACCCCCCTGTCAGGTCCGGTCACTCCGCGGGCGCGGCGGCGCGCTCCTCGTAGATCCGCTCGATGGCGTCGTCGTGGACCGACCGGATGTTCCGGCGTTTCTTCTTCATCGAGGGGGTCAGCAGGTCGTTGTCGGCGGTCCACTCGCGGGAGACGAGCTCGAAGGCCTTGATCCGCTCGACGCGTTCGAGGTCGGCGTTGACCGCCTCGACGGCCTCGCCGACCCACTCGCGGACGCGCTCGTCGCGACAGATCGCCTCGTCGTCGTCGGGCAGGTCGACCCCCTCGCGGTCGGCCCACCGCCGGACCGCCTCGAAGTTCGGGACGACGACGGCGCCGACGAACTTGCGCCCGTCGCCGACCACCATCACCTGGTCGACGCGGTCGCTGGTGGCGAACCGGTCCTCGATGGGTTCGGGCGCGACGTTCTTCCCCGTCGAGAGGACGATCAGCTGTTTCAACCGGTCCTTGTAGCGGAGGTACCCCTCGGGCGTGATCTCGACGATGTCGCCGGTCAGGAAGTAGCCGTCCTCGGCGAACGCCGCGTCGGTCTCCGTCTCGGCGTTCCAGTAGCCGTCGGTGACGTTCGGGCCGGTCACTTCGAGTTCGCCCACCGGGCCCTCGGCTTCGGGGAACTGGTCGGGGCCGACCGCCGACTCGTCGACGCGGGCATCCACATCGGTCACCGGCGGCCCCATCGTCCCGGGCCGGATCGCCTCCGGCGGGTTC
The DNA here is from genome assembly GCF_051414075.1 of Halosimplex marinum. Lineage (NCBI taxonomy): Archaea > Methanobacteriati > Methanobacteriota > Halobacteria > Halobacteriales > Haloarculaceae > Halosimplex > Halosimplex marinum. The sequence goes on from NZ_JBLKNY010000001.1 coordinate 22,084, forward strand.
ACCGAGAGGACCGGCGCCGTCTCGGTCAGCCCGTACCCCTCGACGACGGGGATTCCCATGCCGAGGAACATCTCCGCGAGTTCCCGGCTGAGACTGCCCCCGCCGCTGACGAGGAACTCGACGTTGCCGCCCAACCGCTCTTTGACCGTCGAGTAGACCAGCCGGTCCGCCAGCGCGTGTTTCGCCCGGAGGGCCGCTCCCGGACTGTCAGCGCGGGCGTAGTCGCGGGCGACGCCGACCGCCCACTCGAAGATCCGCTCCTTTGCGGCGGAGTCGCTGGCCTGCTCGCGCATGTTGTCGAAGATGCGCTCGTAGACGCGCGGGACGCTCGCGCCGGTCGTGGGGCGCAGCAGCTCCAGGTCCTCGGGCAGCGTGTCCGGGCTCTCGGCGTAGCCGACCGTCGCGCCGGAGGCGAACATGAGGAAGTGACCGGCCAGCCGCTCGAAGACGTGCGCGAGCGGCAGGAAGGAGATCGTCCGCGAGTGCTCGTCGAGGACGGGCGTCTCGCCCTTGTCGGGGCGGGGGCCCATGCGCTTGCGGCACTGGTTGACGTTCGCCCGGAAGTTGCGGTGGGTGAGCCTGACGCCCTTCGGCTGGCCCGTCGTCCCCGAGGTGTAGATGACGCTCGCCAGGTCCTCGGGGTCGCGCTCGTCGATCCACCCCTCGTACGCCTCGCGGTCGAACGCCCCGTCGCCGCGCTCGTACAGGTCCGCCATCGTCAGCGCGTCCTCGCGGTCTGCCGCCGGGCCGTCCGGGGTCGTCTCGTCCATCACGACCGAAAACGAGAGGTCGAGGTCGCCCTCGACTTCCTGAACGCGCTCCAGCAGCGATTCGTCGCCGGCGACGACCCCCGTCGCGTCGGGGTCCGAGAGCAGGTACCGCACCTGCTTCGGCGAGGAGTCCGTGTAGACCGTCGTCACCACGCCGCCGGCCGCGAGGACGGCGAAGTCGGCCAGCGCCCACTCCATGCGGGTGTCGGCGAAGACAGCCACCCGATCGCCCGGCTCCAGCCCCAGCTCGCGGAACCCGGCGGCCAGCCGGCGGACGACCCCGCGCATCTCCGCGTAGGAGATGTCGGTGTACTCGCCGTCGGGCGCCGCCGGGATCACGTCGGGCGCGAGCGAGCGGTCGTAGATGCCGCCCTTGTACCGCTGGGCCGGCGCCGACCCGTAGCGGTCGGCCGCCGACTCGAACATCGCCGCGAGCGTGCCCGTCCCGACGACCTTGTCGGTGTAGGACTGTTCCGCGGCCCACCACTGGCCCGTGGGCTCCGGGGAATCCATGGCCCCCCGTACGCCCCGGCGTGTGATATATGTTATCGAACGTACGGTCGACTATCGGGCGTTGAACGTGCCGAAAACGGAATCGGAGTTGTCGGCGGCGCGTCGGGATGCCGAGACAGTGTCGCAACCGACGTTCGCCCCGCGGCGGTCACACCGGCGTGCTTTTTTGGCCGGCCCGGCGAAGGGCGGCTATGACCGAACACGACGGGTGGTTCGCGGGGCTGGACCCGGGCGACGCCGAGGCGGCCGCCGAGCGGGTCCGCACCGGCTCGGCCGACGAGCCCGCCGACTGGCCGGCACTGGCCGTCGACGAGGGGTTCGCCGCCGACGACTCGGAGTACTACGACCGCCTGCACGACGCGACGACGGCCGCCGCCCGCGCGGCCGTCCGCGAGCGCGAGCGCGCCGACGACCAGCAGCTCATCCACGCCGTCCGCGCCATGGACGACTGCGAGCGGACCGCGAACGAACTCGCAGAGCGGGTCGCAGAGTGGGCGGGCACCCGCTTCGACGACGCCGGGACCGGCGTCGACTACGCCCGCGAGCTGGCCGAGCGCGGCGCGGAACCGGCGGGACCGGACGAGGCGGCGGAGCCGTCGGACCCGAGCGAGGCGCGGCTCGTCGCGCTGGCCGAGCGGACGGCCGCGCTGGCCGACGAGGCCGACGAGCTCCGGGCGTACGTCGAGGAGACGACCCCCTCCGTCGCGCCGAACCTCTCGGCGATGGCCGGTCCCGTGCTGGCGGCGCGGCTGATATCGCTGTCCGGCGGGCTCGGCGAACTGGCGAAAGAGCCCAGCAGCACGGTACAGGTGTTGGGCGCCGAGGACGCGCTGTTCGCCCACCTCCGCGGGTCGGCGCCCTCCCCCAAGCACGGCGTGATCTTCACCCACGAGTACGTCCGCGGGACGCGTCCCGACAAGCGCGGGTCGGCCGCGCGGGCGCTCGCCGGGAAGCTCACCATCGCCGCCCGCGTCGACCACTACAGCGGCGAGCGCAAGCCGGAGCTCGACGCCGAACTCGACGAGCGGATCGCCACTATCCGCGGGAACGGCGAAGGGAGCGACGACCCCGAAGTCAACGACGACGGAGGTGACGGCTCGTGAGCGACCTCCCCGATGGTGTGGAACGGCGCGCGTTCGACGGCGTCGAGCGGCTGGCGACCCGGGGCGAGCCCCACTACGGCGAGCCGACCGACGGCGAGTGGCGGGCCTGGAACCCCGACCGCTCGAAGCTCGGCGCGATGCTCGAACTCGGGATGGACACCGGGCTGGTCGGCGGCGAGACGGTCCTGTATCTGGGCGCCGCGTCGGGGACGACGGCCAGCCACGTCGCCGACTTCGCCGGCCCGACCTACGGCGTCGAGTTCGCCGCCCGTCCGGTGCGGGACCTGCTCGACGCGGCCGAGCCCCGCGGGAACCTCTTCCCGCTGCTGAAGGACGCGCGCAAGCCCGAAACCTACGCCCACGTCGTCGAACCCGTGGACGTGATCGTTCAGGACGTGGCCACCCGCGGCCAGGCGAAGGTGGCGACGGCCAACGCGGAGTTCCTCCGAGAGGACGGCCGGCTCCTGCTGGCGGTCAAGGCCCGGAGCGAGGACGTGACCCGCGACCCCGCCGACGTGTTCGACGACGCGCTCGACGAACTCGGATCGGCCTACGAGGTGCTGGAGACCCGTCGGCTGGCGCCCCACCACGACGACCACCTCGGCGTCGTCGCGACGCCGCGCTGAGCGGTCGAGCGGCCCGGCGTCGGTCCGGGCGTGTCGGAGGTGTTATCCGTCGGCGGCGCGTCGGTTGCCATAGACGGCACGGTCAGCGGCACCTTTCAGCTCGCGTGGTTTCCACGCGGGCCGACGCCGACTGACCTACCCCGTCTCTCTACAATCGTCGAGCGACCGCGCCGTCGCTCGGGGAGACGGATCCGCCGACGCGTCCCGTGCCGCGAAGGGAAATTTTTAGCGCCGTCGGCCCGTCGTACGGAGCGATGGACCGGGGCTCGCGCGAGGCGTTCAGTCGGATGGGGACCATCGGGATCGAGGAGGAGTACTACGTCGTCGACGACGAGGGCCGGCCCACCTCGGGCACGGACGAACTCGTCTACGAGTCCGACCCGCCCGAGGTCCTGGAGGGGCGGCTCGACCACGAACTGTTCAAGTGCGTCATCGAGTCCCAGACGCCGGTCATCGAGCGCCCGTCCGACGCCCGCGAGCAACTGCTCGCGGTCCGCGAGGCGCTGGTCGACCACGCCACCGCCCACGGCTTCGACATCGCCGCCGCCGGGCTCCACCCGCTCGCGAAGTGGCGCGAGCTCGAACACGCGGAAAAACCCCGGTACAAGGCACAGCTCGACCGCATCCAGTATCCCCAGCACCGCAACACGACGGCGGGGCTGCACGTCCACGTCGGCGTCGACGACGCCGACAAGGCGGTGTGGATCGCGAACGAACTGCGCTGGCACCTCCCGGTGATGCTCGCGCTGTCGGCGAACTCACCGTACTGGAACGGCTTCGACACCGGCCTCCAGTCGGCCCGCGCGAAGATCTTCGAGGCGCTCCCGAATACGGGAATGCCCACCGCGTTCGACGACTACGACGCTTTCGACGACTACGAGCGGCGGATGCTGGAGACCGAGAGCATCGACGACCGCGGGGAGCTGTGGTTCGACGTGCGCCCCCACTCGGGCCACGGGACCGTCGAGGTCCGGACGCCGGACGGCCAGGCCGACCCCGACGTGGTGCTGGCGTTCGTCGAGTACACCCACGCCCTCGTCGAGGACCTGGCCGCTCGCTACGAGGACGGCGAGTCCGGCACCGACGCCCGCCGGGAACTGTACGACGAGCACAAGTGGCGCGCGATGCGCCACGGCCACGACGCCGCCCTGCTGGACCGGGCGTTCGAGTCGACCGTCGACCTCGGCGAGCTCGTCGACCGCGAGGCCGAGCGCCTCGGAATCTCGGGTATCCGCGAGGTCTACGGCGCCGAGAGCGGCGCCGAGCGCCAACGGCGCCTCCGCGAGGGGCAGGGCGTCGACGCGCTCTGTGACGCGTTGCGCCTGCAGTACGAGTAGGCGGGCGGACGGGATGGTCGGGTAACCGGCGCGTCCCGGCGGCGGTTCGTCGCGGGGTCGCGTCGTCGCGCGACGGCGAGGCGGTGACTCGGAAAGAGCGCGCTATCCCGCGATTTCGGGCGCGTGGGAACGTCGGCAAGATTTTTACCCGGCTGGGGCTTTCGTCCTCGTAGAGGCGACGTATGTCTACAGACGATCCGACGGACGACAGCGAGGGGACCGACGAGTCCGACGCGGACCCGCAGGACGGCGGGAACGTCCGCGAACGGCTGGAACAGGAGGCCGACAGGGCGGTGACGGGCTTCGACGAGGGGATCGTCGACATGCTCTCGTGGGTGCTTGAGACCGAGACGCGGGCCCGGATCTACGTCTTTCTCCGACAGAACCCCGACAGCACCAGCGACGAGATCGCCGAGGGGACGGGGCTGTACCCCAGCACGGTGCGGGAGGCGCTCGCGGAGCTCCACGAGGAGGGCAAGGTCTCCCGGGGGAAACGCGAGAACGACGGCGCCGGCAACAACCCCTACGAGTACGCGGCGATGGCGCCGAGCGAACTCGTCGGCAACGTCGTCGACGACGTGCAGGAGGAGCTCAACACGGTCTTCAACTTAGACGAGATCCTCGGCAGCGACGACGACCACCCGACCGTCGACTCCGAGCCCGTCACGATCACCGTCGAGGACGACCCCGAGGCCGACGACGGGAGCGGCGACGGGGCCGCCGGAGACAGCGACGACGGTGCCGACGAGTGGGGCACCGCCGGCGAATCCGACGAGGCTGGTGAGGGACCGACCGACGACGCTGACGGCGGCGGAGCGGACGAGGACGGCGACGACGCGACCGACAGCTGACGTTCCGGAGACCGGTCCGTTCGGCGGTGAACCGGGCATCGGAAGCCGAAGGCACTTTAGTGGGCTGGCCCGACTGAGCGTGTATGGAGGTCGCGCTGGGTGGCACCTTCGACCCGGTCCACGACGGGCACCGCGCGCTGTTCAGGCGCGCGTTCGAGCTGGGCGACGCGACGGTCGGCCTGACGAGCGACGACCTCGCCCCGAAGACCCGCCGCGAGGACCGCTACGTCCGCCCGTACGACCGGCGGTACCGCGACCTCGACGCCGAACTCGCCGAACTCGCCGAGGAGCACGGCCGCGAGTACGAGATCCGGAAGATCGACGACCCGACCGGCTTCGCCCCCGAACCGCAGTTCGACGCCATCGTCGTCTCCCCCGAGACGGAGACGGGCGCCAAGCGCATCAACGAGATCCGCCGCGACGAGGGGATCGAACCGCTCGACATCGAGGTCGTCGACCACGTCCACGCCGAGGACGGCGAGATCATCTCCAGCACCCGCATCGTCCGCGGCGAGATCGACGAACACGGCAACCTCACACCGGACCGCGAGGGCCGCGACGCGCCCGGAGAGACCGACGCCGACACTGCCAGCGACGCCGCCGACGCGACCGACACCGCGGGTGCGACCGCCGACGGCGGCCACGGCGCCGAGACCGACGACGCCTGAGTTCCCTCCGCCCGCACGGTCCCCCTCACTGGAGCGGCGACCGTACGCGCTCCGGCGGGCGACTGATTCTACCAGCCCGGCGCGTCCAGTCCCTGACTCTCCAGCAGGTCCTCGTAGCGCTGGGAGATGGTGAGCCGGGACACGTCCGCCGCATCTGCGACGCGCTGCTGGCTGCGGCTGTCGCCCTCGACCAGCCCGGCGACGTAGACGCTCGTCGCGAGGACGGCCCGCTTCGACCGGTCGGTCTCCGGGACGTTCGAGAGAAACAGGTCCGCCGCGCGCGACCGGGCGGCCTCGTCCATGTCGAGTCGCTCCGCGACCGCCTCGATCTCGTCGAGCCACTCGCTGTTCTCGACCTGGTCGCGGGCGCTGTACATCACGACCGCCTACGCGTTCGGGGTACATAAATGCACGACGCGGCTCGGATCGATCAGTTCGTGTTGCGAACGTATTGTTTCGAATTTCAAATAACGATGGCATGAAAGCTCCGTGCTGAATACAGAGTGCATATTCAGCGGGTGTAACGAGCGAGCGCAAATAGCGGGCTGGTGAGTCCCTTCCCAGTGATTTGGTTGAAAGGACTGGATGGATTAGTCAATTCACACCAACTATGAAGATATAGAAGAACTCTATCAGAGAGTGTCTGTCAACTTAGAATCTGAGAAATTGCCACGACCTCATATGCTCACCGACAACTCTCATAAGACCGGGATGAGATTCCTCACTTGATGGCAGAGGTAGACGCTTTTGGAACCCTACACGTAGACCGTCTCAGTAAGGTGACGGACGAACTTAATGAATTTGCAGATGATGCTGATGTTCTCTTTGTAGAGGGTCCGCGTGAGGAACCAGATGATTCCGATGAACTCGGTATGCTTCTTCGGAACCCTGCACTCTATTTCACGGGTATAATTTTGGACTGGTTCTGGGGGATACTCGGTTTTCTTCTCACTCGCCAGTTCAAACCTGTTGATGGAGTCGCTACAGAAACAGTAGCTCTGAGGAAGGACCTTGATATTAAGCCAGTAGATTTGAATCTACCGCGCCGGGCGAGTGAGGTAAGTCTCATAATTACGGCGCTCAGCTGGCTCTGGTTTGTTATAGCCGCAGTCATCTTCGTGCTTGGAGTATTGGCATCCTCAATCGGGGTTCTTATATTTGCGATTGCAGTCGGATTTCTGCCAGTTGTACCGTTTGCCTACTGGACCCTCTCAGAAAGGGACGAAGTAATGGCCGAGAATATTGAAGAAATTCTATCGTCTAATGACGAACTCAATAGCGGGTGCTTGGTCGCTGGTAGGGGGCATATTGACGGGGTCGTTGAGGAATTGGAAGAGAGCGATGTAGAGGTTTCTCAGGTTCATAAATCGAAGTGGCTCAGGAGGACCCTCTAATGGCATGTCTTGAATTTCACACTCTCAGTAGGATAGATAGCATATATTCTGATTTCTGACGATCTTCATTTTTTCCAAGTGGGACCCGTGCCGATTGCATCCTCTCTATTCAGCACGCCATACCTGGCAGATAGTAGTTAGATGGGCGAACCGAGCGGTATTTTATTTTCGATAGTTGCATTCGCGCGAACGCAGTGAGCGCGATTCACCGGACGCGAGGGAGCGAAGCGACCGAGTCGTCCGGCCTTTTTCACCCATGTTTTTGGCCGGGGGGTTCCCGCAGCGAGGCCGAAGGCCGAGCGAGGAAACCCCCCGGCGAAAAAGATGGTGTCGCAAGCCCTTTGCTTTCGAGGGCGGACTCCACAGTATGGACAGAAAGCGGGAGCTGACGAGCGTCGACCTCGCGGCGCTCGCCGGCGAGCTGTCGGCCTACGAGGGCGCGGGCGTCGGGAAGGTCTACCTCTACCCCGACCGCGACCTGTTGCGGTTCCGGATGCGCCACTACGACCGCGGCCGGACGGAACTGCTCGTCGAAGTCGGCGAGGACAAGCGGGTCAACGTGACCGACCCGGACCACGTGCCGGAGGCGCCCGAGCGGCCGCCCAACTTCGCGATGATGCTCAGGAATCGGATGCAGGGCGCGGAGTTGGTCGACGTGTCGCAGTTCCAGTTCGACCGCATCCTGGAGTTGACCTTCGAGCGCGACGAGGAGACGACGACAGTCGTCGCGGAGCTGTTCGGGGACGGCAACGTCGCCATCCTCGACGGCACCGGCGAGGTGATCGACTGTCTCGAAACTGTGCGCCTGAAGTCCCGGACCGTCGCCCCGGGGAGCCAGTACGAGTTCCCGAGCGCGCGGTTCAATCCGCTCGGCGTCGACTACGACGCCTTCGAGGCGCGGATGCGCGACTCGGACTCGGACCTCGTGCGGACGCTCGCCACCCAGCTCAACTTCGGCGGCCTCTACGGCGAGGAACTCTGCACGCTGGCAGGCGTCGACTACAACGTCCCGATCGAGGAGGCGACCGACGAGCAGCTACGGGCGCTGTACGACGCCGTCCGGCGGCTGGCCGACCGGCTGGCCGACAGCGACCTCGACCCGAGAGTCTACTACGAACTCGACGATCCCGACGCGGAGGACCCGACCGACGATGCCGGGGAGATCGAGGGTCGGCGGGTCGACGTGACCCCGATCCCGCTGGCGGAGTACGAGGACTACTACGGCGAGCCGTTCGACTCGTTCAACGAGGCGCTGGACGACTACTTCACGTTCGCCAGCGACGAGGACGAGGAGGGCGGCGAGGACGCGGGCGGCGGCCGCCAGCGGCCGGACTTCGAGTCGGAGATCGCCAAACACGAGCGGATCATCGAGCAACAGCAGGGAGCCATCGAGGATTTCGAGGCCCAGGCCGAGCGCGAGCGGGAGAACGCCGAGGCCCTGTACGCCAACTACGACCTCGTCGACGAGATCCTCTCGACGATCCAGGGAGCCCGCGCCGAGGACCGCTCGTGGGACGACATCGAGGAGCGCTTCGCCGAGGGGGCCGAGCGGGGCATCCCCGCGGCGGAGGCGGTCGTCTCGCTGGACGGCAGCGAGGGCACCGTCACGGTCGAGATCGACGGCGAGCGGGTCACGCTAACGGCGAGCGAGGGGGTCGAGAAGAACGCCGACCGGCTCTACCGCGAGGCAAAGCGCATCGAGGGCAAGAAGGAGGGCGCCGAGGAGGCCATCGAGCAGACCCGGAAGGAACTGGAGGAAGTGAGGCGACGCAAGGAGGAGTGGGAGGCCGCCGACGCCGGCGAGTCCGGCGCGGGCGGCGACGGGGACGGTGACGGCGGTGAGGACGGGGACGACGAAGACGAGGACGTGGACTGGCTCGCCGAGCCGTCGATCCCCGTCCGCCAGTCTGACCACTGGTACGAGGATTACCGGTGGTTCCACACCAGCGACGGCTTCCTCGTCATCGGCGGGCGCGACGCCGACGACAACGAGGACCTCGTCGCCAAGTACCTCGACCGCGGTGACCGCTTCTTCCACGCCCAGGCCCACGGCGGCCCCGCGACGATCCTCAAGGCCACCGGCCCCTCCGAGTCCTACGACGGGGACGTGGAGATCCCGGAGTCGAGCAAGCGCGAGGCCGCGCAGTTCGCGGTCTCCTATTCGTCGGTCTGGAAGGACGGGAAGTTCGCCGGCGACGTGTACGAAGTCGGTTCCGACCAGGTGTCGAAGACGCCCGAGAGCGGCGAGTTCCTGGAGAAGGGCGGGTTCGCCATCCGCGGCGACCGCACCTACTACGAGAGCACGGAGGTCGGCGTCGCCGTCGGGATCACCTGCGAACCGGAGACGCGCGTCATCGGCGGCCCGCCCGCGGCCATCGAGCCGAAGGCCGAGACGACCGTCGAGGTCGAGCCGGGCCAGTTCGCCCAGAACGACATCGCGATGCGGCTCTACCGCGAGTTCAAGGGCCGGTTCGCCGACGACGCGTTCGTCCGGAAGGTCGCCAGCGCCGACCGCATCCAGGAGTTCCTCCCGCCGGGCGGCAGCCGGATGGTCGACGAGTGACGCGCTGACGGCCGGCAGTTCCCGGCGAAACCGTCTTGCTCGTCGGACGGTAACACTCATCATGGACTCGGCGCTCGCCCGACTGCTCGCGGTCGCCGTCCTCGCCGTCCTGCCGGCGCTGTGTTTCGTCGGGCTCTTTCGGCTCATCGACCGGATGGCCCACGACGAACTCGTCGCCCGCGTCGAGCGCGGGGAGTTCGAGACGGAGTCACCACCGGGCGGGCCCGCATCGACGACGCTCGACCCCGCGAACGCCGTCGCGGCCGCCCGCGACCGCGAGACGGCGACCTGTCCGTCCTGCGGCGCCGAGAACCGCGACGGCGTCGACTACTGCCGCCAGTGCCTGTCCGAGCTTCAGTGAGAAGCGTTCCGAACCGCTACTCGTCGGGTTCGACGCCGACGGCGTCGTAGCCGGCCTCGCGGAGCGCCGCGACGAGTCCCGCCTGGTCCACGTCGGCCTCGTAGTAGAACACCACGTCGAAGGTGCCCTCGCGGAGCAACTGCTGGCACTCCCAGACGAACTCGTCGCCGTCCAGCGTCAGGCCCTGGTGCTGGTTGACGCCGAACTCGGCGTCGTCGTTGCCGGAGTAGACGTAGGTGTCGGTCGGCTCGATCCCGGAGTACTCGGCGATGTAGTTGCCGATCTCCAGGGTGGCCTCGTGGAGCGTCGGCTCCTGGTCGCCCGACAGGTCGGTGTGGACGATGACGCCGACGAGTTCGATCTCGCCGGGTTCGAGCAGTGCCTGGGCGCGCTGGTAGAGGTCGGAATCGACGGCGTCTGCGTCGCTCATTGTTCGCACCTGCGGGGCGCTGGCTCTTGTGTCCCACGGTATCGCCCCGGAGAATTCCGGCGAGCGCCGCCGCTCGCCGAAGATATTCGGACGGCGGCGGCGTCCCCGGCCGGACGTCACTCGTCGCGGACGGCGGCGCCGCTCGCCGGTGAGACGGACGTGCCGCGAATGCGGCAGGATCCGCAGTTACAGGCGTTCGAGGTTCGTCGCGCGCGGGCCTTTGTCGGCCTGCTCGATGTCGAACTCCACTTCCTGTCCCTCTTCGAGGTCGGGGCCGCCGACGTCCTCCATGTGGAAGAAGACGTCTTCGTCGGCGTCATCGGTGTCGATGAAGCCGTAGCCGCCCGTGTCGTTGAAGAAGTCGACCTTACCTTTCGCCATGATTACAGGCGCTCCAGGTTCTCGGCGCGCGGGCCTTTGTCTGCCTGAACGATGTCGAACTCGACTTCCTGCCCCTCCTCGAGGTCAGGACCGCCGACGTCCTCCATGTGGAAGAAGACGTCCTCTTCCGCATCGTCAGTGTCGATGAAACCGTAACCGCCAGTGTCGTTGAAGAAGTCAACCGTACCGGTCGCCATTGCAACTAGCCAGAGGTGATGCCCCTATTAAAACCTGGCGGGTCGGAGAGTGGTGTGTTACCACACGACACAGTAGACTACGACGACTGCGGTCACTCCGGAGCGGAGTCGAGCGCGTCGGCGACCCGCTCGACGGGGTGAGGGGGCGATTCGCCGCCCTCGCGGTCGCTCAGTTGCGACCGGCAGGATGCGCCGGGCGCGACGACTTCCTCCCCCTCGCTGTCCGCGACCTGGTCGTAGAGGATCGACCCGATCGCCTTGCTCATCGAGTAGTGTTCGGCCTCGTAGCCGAACGAACCGGCCATGCCGCAACAGCCCGAGTCGAGCGCGTCGACCTCGTAGCCCGCACGGCGGAGGACGCCGACCGCGTGGTGGTCCTTCTTGGTGGCCTTCTGGTGGCAGTGGCCGTGGTAGGTCAGCGACTCGGCCGGCGCGTCGAAGTCGATGTCCTCGTCGAGGCGGAAGCGGTCGAGGTACTCGCAGACGCCGTAGGCGTTGGCGGCGACCGTCTCGGCGGCCGCGCCGGCGAGCAGGTCCAGGTAGTCGTGCTGGAACATCACCGCGTCCGAGGGCTCGACGACGACGAGGTCCCAGTCGTCGGCGACCCGCGGGGCGAGTTCCTCGACGTTGCGCTCGGCGCGCTCGCGTGCGGTGTCGAGAAAGCCCTTCGAGTGGGCCGCGCGGCCGCTGGCGGCCACGTCGTCGGGCACGTCCACGTGGACGCCCGCCGCTTCGAGGACGCGCACGGCCGCCTTGCCGGCCTCGGGGTGGCTGTAGTTGGTGTAGGTGTCGGGGAAGACGAGCGCCTTCCGCTCGGCCTCGCGCTCGGGGACGCCCGCCTCGCGGCCGGCGAACCAGTCGACGAACGACTCCCGCTCGAAGGTCGGGAGGGTCCGCTCGCGCGCGATGCCGAGCAGGCGCTCGGTGACGACGCCGCTCCCGGGCAGTTTCTGGAGCCAGTTCGAGACGGGCGCCGTCGCGCTCCCCAGCGCGCTCAGCCGGTCGACGTTGGCGAAGACGCGTTCGCGCAGGCTCGTCCCGTGTTCCTCGTGGTGGGCGTGTTCGACCTCGGCTTTCAGCTTCGCCATGTCGACCTCGCTCGGGCAGTCCCGGGCACAGCCCTTGCAGCCGATACACAGGTCCATCACCTCGCTCACGAACTCGTCGTCCGTGGGGTCGTCGGGGAGGTCGCCGCTCATCGCCTGGCGGAGCATGTTCGCCCGGCCGCGGGTGGCGGTGACCTCCTCGTCGGCCGCGCGGTAGGTCGGGCACATCACGCCGCCGGTGGTGTCCTGGCCGCCGCGACAGCCGCCACAGCCGTGACAGAGTTCGACCATTCCGGCCATTCCGTTGTCGTTGTCCCAGTTCAGTTCCGGTTCGAACCCCGCGTCGAAGGCGTAGTCGGGGTCGAACCGGAGGTTCTCCGTCATGTCGACCGTGCGGGCGCGGTCGGGCGCCTCGCCAGCCTCCACGTCGGCCGCGTCGACCCCGACGACCTGGCCCGGGTTGAGCAGCCAGTCGGGGTCGAAGGTCGCCTTCAGGTCGCGGAACAGGTCCCACACGTCTTCGCCGTACAGTTTCCGGTTCCACTGCGTGCGGGCGCGGCCGTCGCCGTGTTCGCCGGAGACCGACCCGCCGTACTCGACGACGAGGTCGGTCACCTCGTCGGCGATAGACTCCATCGCCGCGACGCCGTCGACGGTCTTCGTGTTTATCAGCGGGCGGATGTGGAGACAGCCCGGCCCCGCGTGGGCGTAGAAACTCGCGTAGGTGTCGTGCTCGTCGAGGACGGCCTGGAAGTCCGCGACGAACCCCGGCAGGTTCTCCGGTGGGACGGCGGTGTCCTCGATGAAGCTCCCGTGTTTCGCGTCGGTCGTCCGCGAGAGCAGGATGGGGAGGCCGCTCTTGCGGAGCTTCCAGAACCGGGCGCGTTCGGCCTCCTCGTGGGCCTCGCGGGCCGCGAACGCCCGTATCGGCGCGTCGGTCACGTCGGCGGCGCCCTCGGCGGGATCGGCTTCCGTCGTCGCCGCGTCGACGACGTTCGCGCCCTGGGCGGTGCCCACCCGGTCGGCGATCAGGTCCGCGACCCGCTGGCGCCCCTCGTTGTCGCCGTCGGCGTAGAACTCGACGAGCAGGACCGAGCCGGTCCCCTCGGGGAGCACCGAGTCGACCAGGTCGCCGAACTCCTCGGTCTCGGCGGCCAGGTCCAGCAACACGTCGTCGAGCACCTCGACGGCGGCGGGGTCGTGTTCGAGGATCGGGTCCACGTCCTCCAGCGCGTCGAGCAGGGATTCGTAGGTGAGCAGCGCCAGCCCCTTCGTCTCGGGGACCGGCTCCAGCGAGACGGTCGCCTCCGTGACGATAGCGAGCGTCCCCTCGCTGCCCGCGAGCAGGCGGGCGACGTTGACGGTCGCCGGTTCGCCGTCTCCCGTCTCGCCCGCCGCAACGCCGTCGGTGTCGCTGCCGGCTTCGGCGTCAAGCGCCGCGCGGGCCTCGGCGACGAACGCGTCGAGGTTGTAGCCCGAGACATTGCGCTTGAGTTCGGGGAACGCCGCCTCGACGGCCTCGATCTCCTCGTCGACGACCCGGGCGAGTTCGGCGTAGATCCGGGCTTCGAGGTCCCCGTCGGGGTCCGCCCGCTCGCGGAGTTCGTCCAGGGTCACCTCGCCGAAGCGGGTGACCGTGCCGTCCGCGAGGACGACCTCGCAGGCCTCGACGTAGGCGTCGGTCTTGCCGTACTGCAGCGAGTGGGCGCCCGTGGAGTTGTTGCCGATGGCGCCGCCCAGCGCCGACTTGTCACCCCACGCGGGGTCGGGCGCGAACTTCAGGTCGTGGGCGGCGAGTTCGGCGTTCAGTTCACCGAGGATGGCGCCCGGTTCGGCGCGGGCCAGCCGCTCGTCGGGGTCGACCGAGAGGACGGCGTCCATGTGCCTGGTGAAGTCGAGGACGACCGCCTCGTTGACGGTCTGTCCGGCGAGGGAGGTGCCGCCCCCGCGGGGGAGCACCGGGATCGACCGCTCGGCGCAGTAGGAGACGACGGCGGCCACGTCGGCGGTCGACTCCGGGTAGACGACGCCGACGGGCGTCATCTCGTAGATGCTCGCGTCGGTCGCGTACAGCTCCCGCGAGTAGTCGTCGAACCGCACCTCCCCCGAGACCCGCTCGTCGAGATCCGCGACCAGTCCCGGCCGCGCCACCGCGTCGGCCGCGTAGTCGTAGTCCGCCCGCGGGTCGCCGGTGGGGTCGCCCTCCGGCCGGTCGCTCGTTCCCATGCCCGACGGCTACGCGGGTCGTCGGATTAAAGCCCGGCCATCGCTGGCGGAACGTATCTCGCCTGACAGGGATCACTCGACGGGCGCGGGCGGCTGAGCCGCCGCCCCGTCGCGATGTCGAAAAACGCTACTCGGGGGTCGAGTAGCCTATCCGATGACAGCACCACGGTGGTGGGCCAGTGGTGATGGTGGCTTGCAGTGGCTGGCAGTGGCTGGTTTGCGCGCGATGCTCGTCGGTTCGGTCCGGGCGTCACCCCGGTGGCTCGAACGTGCCCGGTCGGACGCTCTCGCGTTCGACCGTTGCACTTCCATATCTGCCATTCCCGTGCATAAACCTTGCCCACAAGGTGGGTTGTAGGACCTAATATCGATTATTCGTCCGGAAATTATCGTTACGATTGATCGAGCCTGATCTATCGACGGTTGGGCGACCGATGTGTCGGAGAACCGGCGATGTCACGCCGCGAGCGGCCGGCTGCGGCCGAGACTCGGGAAAACAGGGGCACCGGACCGCGACGGCGGTCAGAACTCCTGCCAGTCGGTGGGCTGGCCGGCGAGGCCGAGGACGCGGGCCTCGCGGCGACCCTCCTCCTCGCGGATCTCGATCATGCCGTCGAAGGCCTGCTTGATGACCTGGAGCGTCTGGTCGTCGTGGGCCGAGGAGTCGATGGTAAAGAGGCCGAGGTAGCCGGCGGAGTCGAACCGCGAGGAGAGGACGTGGCAGAACTTGAAGACGGTCTTGCGGTCGGTGTAGGTGAGCATCGTCGACAGCGACGTGAGCGCGAAGCGGCCGCTCTCGGCGCCGTTGTTGTGGAGGTACTCCAGGCACTCGGTGATCCCGATGCCGATGCCGGTCAGGTCGCCGGGCGAGGAGACGTGGTAGACGTAGCTGCCGGCGGCGGTGGCCTCGCCGCGGCGGCTGCCGTCGCCGCGGCAGTCGACGACGCTGACGGTCGACTCGTCGGCCTCGGGCGCCCGTTCGAGGAAGTCCTCGAGGACGTTCTCGGCGCGGTCACCGGTCGTGACGACCAGCGAGCCCTGGCCCCGCTCGGCGCCGTCGGCCAGCACCGACATCGCCAGGTCCTCCTTGCCGCTCATGGCGGGGCCGGAGACGAGGATGTTCGACCCCGGGCGGACCGACTCCAGCGCCTCGAAGTCGAGCACGTCGGTCAGGTCGTACATCGTCCCGGAATCACTACTCCTCGACATCGCTGAGTCCCCGCAGCGTCGCGATGAAGTCCTCGTCGTCGTCGATACCACCGAGGGTGTCCGACAGATCCGCCTCCAGCTCGTCGACCCGCTCCCGCAGTTCGAGGTACTCCTCGTTGTCGGCGAGCTCGGCGCTGCTCTTGGTCGCTTCCAGCGTCGCCTGCTTCTCCACCAGCGAGTAGTACTCCTGCAGCAGGTCGTCGTAGGTCGACCGTTCCAGCAGGTTCTCGACGGTCTCGTGGAGCTGCTGGCTCCGGATCGGCTTGCAGAGATACGCGTCGAAGCCCATCTCGAGGATGTCGAAGTCCGGTTCGACCGCCGTCACCATGGCCACCCGACAGTCCAGCCCGCGCTCGCGGATCCGCTCTAACACCTCGTCGCCGGAGAGTCCGGGCATCATCCGGTCGAGGAGGACCACGTCGACCTCGTCGTCGAGTTCGGCCAGCCCCTCGTCGCCGCTCCCGGCCATCCTGACGTCGTAGTCGTCGGCGAGCCAGAGATTGTACGTCTCGGCGACGTCGGGCTCGTCTTCGACGATGAGTACGACTGGCGTTTCCGATCCTGTCATTCTGCTCTCTACGCCGTCGTTGTCGTTCATCACACATAGCCCTGTGGGTCCGAGTCTCGCGCCCGATAGCAACAGGCGACGGGATTTTCGCCGTCTCGTGGACCGCTGTGAGTGGTCCCGGACTCGACCGCTCGCGGCGGCCGTGAACCGACACGCTCACCGCCCCCGCACGACTACCGGCGCCCGTGATCGAAAACGTCGCCCGGGGTCAACAGGTCTTCACCAGCAACGCCTTCCTCGTCACCGGGGAACGCACCGTCCTCGTCGACGCCGGTAGCGAGTTCGACGCCGTCGGCGAGGTGCGGGATCGCGACGCCGCCCTCGACGCGGTCGTCCTCACCCATACCCACCCCGACCACGTCGGCAACACCGCCGCCCTCACCGAGGCGTTCGACTGCGACGTGTGGGGGTTCGACCCCGACCATGAGCTCGTCGACCACGCCCTCGCGGACGGCGATACCGTCCGGCTGGGCGACCACAGCTACGAGGCGCTGCACACCCCTGGCCACAAGGACGACCACCTCTGTCTCTACGCCGCCGGCCCGGAGGTCCTGTTCGCCGGCGATCTGGTGTTCGCAAACGGGAGCTTCGGTCGGACGGACCTCCCCGAGGGGGACCGCGAGGTCCTGATCGACAGCATCGAGTATCTCCGCGACACCGTCTCGTCGGAACTCTCCGAGATGCACACCGGCCACGGCCCCAGCGTCACCGACGACCCCTACGACCACATCGAGACCGCGCTCCGCGCCGCGAAGTTCTGAGACGGGAAGTCCTCGACACGTTCGCGGTCAGCGGCCGCCAGTCCAGATACGTGTGGTTGCGGTGCGGTCGGCGTGCGCTGGCGCGGCCTCCGTGCCGCGCCGGCACCGCGCGAGGGATGAGTAACGCAGGAGCTTGCGACGAGTAACGCAATCGGTTGGGGAGGTATGTGGCCGTCTGCGGTGCTGTGCGGGGCGGTCGCGGTCCCTGGTGTCCGCGCGAACGTGTGAGTGCGGGCTCGGGAGAGCTTGCTCTCCCGGCGGACTGAACGGGCGAGGCGGGCTCGCGCTTGCTTGGTCGCCTGAGCGGGCCACTATCCGCGCGGGCGGTGCGGAGAGCGCGGATATCCCGCTCAGCGACCGCGAGCGCGGCGAGGGCTTTCACCGCTACTGTTTC
Source organism: Halosimplex marinum (assembly GCF_051414075.1). Lineage (NCBI taxonomy): Archaea > Methanobacteriati > Methanobacteriota > Halobacteria > Halobacteriales > Haloarculaceae > Halosimplex > Halosimplex marinum. The sequence continues at coordinate 39,482 of NZ_JBLKNY010000001.1, forward strand.
CCGCGGTCGATCCTCCAGATAGCGAGCGGGCCGAGGGCTTTCAGCGCTCACCGTCGACTGCGGTCGCGTTCACTCGACATCCTTCCACGACTCCGTCAACAGAACCGCTCGGTCCACACCGAGAACGATCCGTAGCCACTCACGTTCTCACAACCGGGCGGCACACTCCAGCAGCGCCCGGCGGCCGTCCGAGACCAGGGGCGTACCGTGGCCCATCGCGGCGACCTCGAACGGCGGGACCCGCTCGCTGAGGTCGCGGATGCTCTCGGTCAGCGCCCGCATATCGTAGGAGTCGAGCCAGAACGGCGGGGTGAGCCGACCGTCGTCCTCCCAGAGGAGGTCCCCCAGGAAGGCGACCCCGGAGTCGTGGACGAAGACGGTGTGGCCGGGGTTGTGACCGGGCGTGTGGTAGGCGGTGAACCGGCCGATCTGCTCGCCGTCCTCGACGCCGCGGATGTCCATGTGGGCGGGTAGCGGGTAGATCCGGCGGGCGATGCGGTGAAAGAGGCCCTTGTGGTGGAGCAGTTTCGGGTCGCTCTCGCCGCTGCCGAGCGCGAGGTCGTCGGCGCCGATGTACACCGGCCCGTCGAACGCGCCGTCGAGCGCCCGCAGTCCGCCGGTGTGGTCGATGTCGTAGTGGGTGAGGAACACGCGGTCGACGTCGCCGACCTCGTAGCCGATCTCGCCCAGCTCCGACCCGAGCGAGGGGCGGTTCCAGGGGAGGCCGGGGTCGATGAGGGTGACCGTCCCGTCGTCGACGAGGTAGCCGTTGGTCGCGAACGGCGGCACCAGCCCGATGTCGAGCAACCAGACCCCGTCCGCGAGTTCCGTTGGCATCTGTGTCCGTGGTTGGCGATCGAGCGGGAAAACGGTACTGGCCGCGCCCGGTTTCGGGACCTGTCGGGCGGTCGCGGACCGAGAGTCAAATCCCGGTTTGGGTTTGCACAAGACATTCATATCGCATCCGCGACTCTCCGATATGAGACGCCGGACTGTCCTCGCTCTCGCGCTCGTCGCCCTCCTCGCGGGACTGAGCGGGTGCTCGGCGGCGGGGTCACTCTCGCTTTCCCCCGTCGACGACCGCGCGCTCGCCGAGGAGGCGAGCCGTCCTGTCCCCGCCGACGCGCCGCCGGACGCCGACGAGAGCGTGGTGCGACGAGCGATCGAGAACGGGACCGCCACGGCGGTCGGCGACCACCCGCCGGTCGACGAGCAACTGCCCTTCCGCCACGACGGGCGGTTCTACGCGCTCGACTACGCCGAGAACGGGACCGCGCCGGGCTACGACGTCGGGATCCGGATCGACTTCAACGCCTCGTCGGTCGACGGGGTGGTCGTCGACTACGACGAGTTGCCGGCCGTCGACAGGGAGACCCTGGAGTTCGTGCTCTCCCAGAGGCCGCCGGACGAAGACGCCCTCGAACCGGGCTACGACTTCGGCGTCGGCGCCATCTACACCGAGGGCGACGCCGAATCGTCGGTACTGGCCCCGACACAGGAGTACGACGCGGTCAGATACGAGGGCGAGGTCTATCCCCTCGACGTGCAGGCCGAACGAGAGGAGCTGACCGTCTACCGCTACGAGGCGAGGCTGGTCGCGGAGAGCCACGAGGCCTACGCCGACTCGCTCCGCGAACGCCACGAGTTCGAACTCTCCGACCTCTCCGACGCCGAGCGGACGGTCGTCGAGGACGCGCTGAACGGCACCAACTACATCGAGGACAGCGACAACGAGGCGTTCGATTCGCTGGTCGACCGGTTCCGCGCACACGAACCCGTCGAGGAGACCGACTACGGCGGGTCCTACGTCGTCCGCTACGACGGGGGGCTCTACTGGGCCGAGATCGACTACGGGAGCTACGTCACCGACGACGACGGCCCCACGCGACCTGAGGAGACGCCCCCGCCGGAACCGTGACCGGCGACGCGGTCGCGCGATCCTCTGGGGAAAACGGCTGAGCGCTCGCCGTGCGCTCGTTCCGGCCGTTCACAGCCGCTTCGAGACGTACGGGCCGTCCTGGCGGTATCCGAGCTTCTCGCGGTAGTACTGTCGGACGCCGATCCCCGAGAGGACGGCCAGTTTGCCGTAGCCCGCGTCGGCGGCCAGCCGCTCGGCCTCGCGGAGGAGTCGCCTGCCGTACCCCTGATGCTGGTGGCTCCCGTCGCCGTCGCCCGCCGACTTGCCGACGCCGACTTCGCTCCCGTAGACGTGGAGTTCGCGGACCACGGCGGCGCCCTGCAACTCGCGCCGGACGGGGTCGTTCGGGAACCGCAGCCGGCAGAACCCGACCAGGATCCCCTTCTCGCGGTCCTCGAAGCTGATGAAGTGCTCGCGGCCGCCCGCGACCTCGTAGACATCGGTGTCGAGCGTGACCTCCTCGGGGTCCTCGTCGTGGTGGCCGACTTCCCGACAGCGGATGCAGTCGCAGGACCAGCCGTGTTCGTCCATGCGCTGGCGGGCGAGCTGGCGGAGGTTGGACTTCCAGACGCCGCCCTCGATGAAGTCGGCGGGGATGTCCCGCTGGACGCGCTGGAGGCGCGTGTACTCGGGGATCATCGACTTGATCTCCGCGACGAGTTCGGCAGCTTCCTCGTTGTCCAGCGGCTCGAACTCGTCCCGCTGGTACCAGTCGTAGGTGACCGTCCCCTCGACGACGAGGGTCGGGTAGATCTTCAGGAAGTCCGGCCGCCAGTCGGTGTTCTCGAAGATCCGCCGGAAGTCCTCCAGGCACATCTCCTTGCTCATCCCGGGCTGGCCGGGCATCATGTGGAAGCCGACCTTGAACCCCGAGTCCCGCAGCCGGCGGTTGGCGTCGATGGAGGCCTGGACGCCGTGGCCGCGGTGCATCTCGCGGTTGATCCGCTCGAAGGTGGTCTGGACGCCGACCTCGACCTTCGTCGCGCCCAGGTCGAGCATCCGGTCGATCTGCTCGGGGTCGCACCAGTCGGGCTTGGTTTCGAACGTCGTCGCGACGTTGCGCACGTCCGCCGTCTCGTTCTCGGCGATCACGTCTTCGAGGTAGCTGAACTCGTACTCCTCGGGGTCCTGCGCGAAACTCTCCTCTTCTGAGGGGTTCGGGTCGCTCTCGGGGTCGTACTCGTTCATCGCCTCCAGAGCGCGCTTGACGAACCACTCCTGGTAGTCGTGGCTCCGGGCGGTCATCGTCCCGCCCATCAGGATCAGCTCGACCTTGTCGACGGGGTGGCCGATCTGCCGGAGCTGTTCGAGCCGCAGGCGCACCTGCCCGTAGGGATCGTAGTCGTTCTGCACCCCGCGGGCCGCCGCGGGCTCGTGGCCCGTGTAGCTCTGCGCGCTGGAGAACTCGGAGTCCGGGCCCCCGGGACAGTAGAGGCACTTCCCGTGGGGACACCGATGGGGTGAGGTCATGATCGCCACCGGGGAGACGCCCGAGGCGGTCCGGACGGGCTTGCGCTGGAGGACCTCCTCCAGTTCCTCGCGGCGGTCGTCGGGGCCGAAGTCGATCAGGTCGGAGTTGCGCGGCACCTTCGGCGAGGAGTATTTCCCGCAGACCTCCTTTTTCGCCTGCTCCACCTCGTCCTTCTCGATCTCGCCCGCGAGGATCCGGTCGACGAGTTCCCGACAGGCCTGCAGGAAGGCCTCGGGCTCGTCGGGATCGGAGTCGGTCGCGTCCGGCGTCTCGGTGCTCATCGCGTTGTCAGGGATCGTCGCCTGGCGCGAATAAGCGTGTCGCTCGCCCTCGCGACCCGTCTCGGTCCGTGCGCTGGGCGTGCACACCGCCGGTACCTTCTTGCCTGGCGAGTCCTCGCGTCCGACCATGACCGCCACAGCCGACGCTGGCGAGTCCGACGACGGGCCGACCAGGCCGAAGTTCCGCGGCTGCGTCTTCTGTTACTCGGCCGAGTGGACCTACTACGGGGCTAAGAAAGCGGTTCGTGCGGTCCGCGACTGACTCGCGACCACTCCCCGAGCGCGGACGGGGTCCCACCGACCCCCACTGGTCGGACGTGTGACGCCCCGAATATCTAATACAGTTCGAGTACAATTCTCGTACATGCCCGTCGACTTCGAGACGCACGACCCGGGGGACCCGCGCGTCGACCTGTCCGAGGGCACCAACGCGAGGCAGTTGCTGGAGTTCCTGCTGGAGACGCCGACCGTGGGGTACACGCCGGCGGAACTGGCGGAGGAGACCGGTGTCCCCCGCGGGAGTGTCGGCCCGACGCTGAACCGGCTCGAAGCCGCCGGCCTCGTCCGTCACAAGGAACCCTACTGGGCGATCGCGGAGGACGACCGGATCGCATCGGCCGCCGCCTCCTTCCTCGGGATCGAAGCGGCCGCCGACGCGTACGGCGACGACTGGTACGCGCAGAACGACGGGTGGGACGAGGAGTTACCCGACCTGAGCGACGAGGAGCGGGACTGAATGGCGTACTCGCAGGGGGCAGTCGTCGTCGCCGCGGACCCGTTCGGTGACAGCCCGAAACGCCCGTACCTGGTCCTCTCGAACGATACCGTTCCCTTCCACGGCCAGGAGTACGTCGCGGCGGTCGTCACGACGACGGCCCGGGACGAGGCCGTCGAACTCACCGACGACAGGTTCGAGCGGGGACGGCTGCCACGCACCTCCTACGTCTCCCCGTGGTCGGTCGTGACGCTGAAGGACTGGATGGTCGACAAACAACCCGCGGAAGCGACCGACGCGGCAGTCGACGAGGTTCGCCGAGAGCTGAACGCGTACCTCCGGACCGGATAGGTCGAAGGTCGCCGTCGACGCGGCCGAACCTGTTCGGGCCAGCGGCCTTTCCCCGCGGCGCCGTCGATCCAGACGATATGCCAGCGACGGACTTCGACGCCGAACGGGAGTACGACGACGACCAGTTCTCCGCGCAGGGGCTCTTCAAGAGCGACCACCTGAAGGCGGTCTGTGGCTACTTCGAGCCCGGCCAGTTCATTCCGGTCCACGCCCCCGACAGCGACGTGGTCGTCCACGTCCGCGAGGGCACGGGCGTCGTCCGCGAGGGCGACACCGACCACGAGGTCGCCCCCGGCGACGTGGTGGCCGTCCCCGCGGGCGTCGACCGCGGCGTGAAGGCCGACGAGGGCGGTCGGCTAGAGGCGTTGCTCGTGACCGCGCCGCCGCCGACCGACGCCGAACACGAGCCCGTCCGCGAGGGGCTACGCCGCGGGGTGTTCGACCCGCGCGAGTGAGCGCGGGCGGCTAGAAGGCTGTGGACCACCGCCGGCGGGTCGGCCGAGTCTGTGGCCGTCAGTCGCCACCGTCTGCCGTCGGCTCCGACGCCGTCCCGACCGAACAGGCCATCGACGTGGTGAACGTCCCGTACCCGACCGGTTCCGAGTCGGGGACCCGGACGGTCGTCCGCGAGTCGTTGCAGTCGACGTAGCTCGCCGCGATGTCGAACCCGTACCACGTCCCGCCCTTCACGTGGACGGCCACCTCGTAGTCGACCCGCTCGGTCAGCTCGAACAGCAGGTACGCACCGGGTTCCAGCTGGGGCGTCGGCGAAATGTCGATGTCGGCTGCCGGCGCCGACACCTCGACGGTCACCGGGCGCACCGGGCCGTCCCGATAGACGACGAGTTCGTGCGCCTCCGCGCCGCTCGGCGGCCCGTCACCGAGGCGGTACGTCTCGTCCGGTGATTCCGCCTCGGGGTCCGACTGGGGAGCCTCCTGTTCCGCCGGTTCGACGGTCCGTGTCGGGGACGTTCGCTCGGCGTCCGTTCCGTCGTCCGTCGGTCCGCCGGTTCCAGGCCCGGGCCGACCGAGACAGCCCACCGACCCGAGCGCCAGGGCGGCCACGAAGGCGCGTCGTCGCATACCCGTCGAGTCGTTCCCCACCGGAAAACGGCTTCCGTTGGCTCAACTCGACCTTTGACCGAGCCGCGCTACTCGTCCCAGTAGTCGACCTCCGCGTCAAGGTCCACGGTCTTCGAGACGTAGCGGTCGTCGTAGTTGCCGGGCGCGCCGCCGGCGAACAGCATCGCCGCGTCGCGCTCGACGAGTACGGATAGATCGGGCTCGTTCATCGTCGAGACCACGAGGAAGCGTGCGGTCCCGTCGCCCCGGGCTTCGACCTCGTGGGCGTGGTCCGGCCCGCTCGGCAGGGCGGCGTAGTCGCCCGGTTCGAGGCGGTGTTCGGTCTCTTCGGCGTCATCGCCGTCACCGTCTCCGCTCTCGCCGCTTCCGAGAAACAGCGTCAGTTTCCCGGCGAGCACGTAGACCGCTTCCTCGTTGCCGGCGTGGTAGTGGCGCGGCCACGTGCGATTGCCGGGTTCGAGTTCGTAGAGGCTCGTTCCCAGGTCGTCGCCGCCGGCCGCGATTCCGAGTTGTTTCCGTCGAAACTGCCGCTCGCCGTGGTCGTACTCGTCCCAGTCCAGATCCGATTCGGAGACGACGGTCGCGTCGTCACTGTCGTCGCCGGTCGCCTGGCCGTCGCTCATGGGTAAGCGAACGGCGAGGTGGGGCAAAAAGGTCCGTCGTCAGGCCACTTCGTCAGCGACCACGTCGATGACGGTGTCGAGCACCGCGGAGCGCTCGCCGGCGATGTACTCCAGCTTGCCGGCGCGGGCCGAGGTGGCCGTGAGGCCGGCGTTGGGCACCCACTCGCGGGCGCGGTCGGCCACGTCGCGCACGTCGATGGCGCGGTCGCTGCGGATGTGGAGTTCGTCGTCGGAGACGCCGATGACCGCGCTCACGTCGTCGCGGTGGCGACGGTGCAGTTCGTCCAGCAGGAGCGCGGTCGGCGGGAACTCGTAGCGGTGGGTGAACGCGTCGGTGTCGAGCACCGCGATGTCGGTCCCCTCGACGGTCTGGGTGTCGAGGTTGGCCTCCGCGGTCTCGATCTCCGCGTCGAGCTTCTCGCGGAACTGCTCGCTGACGTGCCCCGCGAGTCCGCCGGGCCCGTCGCCCTCGCCGAACAGCAGGTCGGTGATGAGTTCGCGCTTGTCCTCGTAGGACTGGTAGTACGCCTCCAGCGCGACGGCCTCGCGGACCTCGCGGACGGCCGCCTCGTCGTAGCCCGCCTCGTCGGCGGCCTCGGCGTACGCCTCGGGCGTGTCCTCCCAGTAGCTCACCGCCGGGAGGTGCTGCAGGTCCGCGCGCACGTCGTCGTTGACGTGGGCGGCGACGTTGGCGGAAAGCGTCGCGGCGGTCGTCTCCCGCGCCTCGGTCCCGTCGGGCGCGACGGCGGCGTCGACCGCCTCGTCGACCTCGGGGTCGACCGCCACGTCGTCGACCAGCGCGCGGCCGGCGCCGTAGAGGTCGAGCAGCTCGAAGCCGTCCAGCGACTCGCTGGTGGCGCCGGCGGCGACGAAGACGAACAGCGGGAGCTTCTCGTCGTGGCGCTCGCGGGCCTCCAGCATCCGCGTCGCGTCCTTCGTCGCGTCGTCCATGTCGTAGACGCCCTCCTCCAGCGGTCGGCGGTCGAAGTAGTGGTAGACCGCGTCGTGCTGGTCGTGCTGGTCGCGGACCAGCGGGAGCGTCGCCCGCTCCAGCGCGACGCCGGCGACGTAGCCGTCGGCGGTCGCCGCGTGGCGGACGACGACGGGCCGCTCCTCGAGGACCGCCCGGCGGACCGCGGTCGCGACCTCGCGCACGTCCTCGCTCAGCGCCTCGACGGTCTCGTCGGCGACGAGCGGGTCGACCGCGTCGGGCTCGGCCTGCTCGGTCAGCGCGTCGGCGAGCCGGTCCTCGACGGTCTCGCGCTCGTCGCCCTCGAGTTTCACCAGCGCCTCGGTCTCGACCTGGAGCTCGCCGCGCCGCTCGCGGACCTCGCCGTCCAGGCGGACCACGTCGTCGGCCCCGATCTCGGGGTAGGCGCGGACGCCCGCCTCCTTGAACGCGGCGCACTCGACGCTGTCGGTCTCGTCGCGGACCTCGAAGACCGTCGGGCCGCTGGTCTGACGCGCGCTCTCGACGACGCCCTCCAGTCGGACCGTCTCGCCGACCCGGTCGGCGAGCGTCCCGACGGCGACGTGCGTCGGCTCCGCATCCGGTTCCGAATCCGGCTCTTCCTCGGCGACCGCGGCCGCGCCACCGCCGCTGGCGGCCGCAGCACCGCCGTCGCCGGATCCGGCCCCGGCGTCGCTCTCGGTCGCCGTCGCCGGCGTCTCGGTCGCGGCCGCGTCGGCGGTCGTCGGCGCGTCGTCGGTAGCGTCGCTCTCGCCGGTACCGTCGCTCTCGTCGCCGCGGGTCGTCACGTCCGAGTCCCCGGACTCGGCTTCGGTCGCGTCCGAGTCGTCCGAGTCGGATTCCTCGCTCGCGTCGGGTGCGTCGGCAGCCGAACCGTCGTCGGCTGCCGCGTCCTCATTTCCCGACTCGTCCTCTTCGAGATACGGTGCGCCTTGCTCGGGGTCGTCGACGAGGGTGCCGCGGAACTCCTCCTCGGCCTGGCGGATCGACCAGCCGAGGTCCACGTTCCCGTTGTCACGCACCTGCTTGACCTGCACGAAGACGGTGTCGCCGGAGTCCCACTCGAGGCTCTCGAGCCGCTGGTCGAGCTCGCTCCGGTGGAGCAGTCCGGTGACGCTGTCGCCGATGTCGACGAACACGCCGAACTCGGCGTACCCGTCCACGGTTCCGCGGTAGTAGCGGTCGACCGTCAGCTGGTCGGGCTGGTTGCCGCGGAACTCGAAGACGACGTCTTCCTCGTGGAGGTCGCAGATGCGACCGTCGACAGACTTCCCGCAGATGATACACGAACCCATTGGCAGGTAGAAATGCCCCGGGCCTAAAACGGTTGTCGAAACGCGTCCGTCACCGCGCCGGCCCCCTCCCCGCCCGCGTTCGCCACGGAGACCGCCGCTATCGACCGCGACGGGCCGATCCCGTCGCCCCTGTCACTCGAAGACCGGACTGTCGTCTTCGAGCACCTCGATCCCGCGGGCGAGTTCCGCGGCCGCCTCCGGGAACAGCGCCACCTCGACCTCGTTGCCCTCGGCGTCCTCGAAGGCCAGTTTGACGCGCTTGTCCCCGAACTCCCGCACGTCGACGCCCTCCACGTCGTACAGTTTCGCCGTCGCAGACGTGTTCGATGGGCCGACGTGTTTGACCGCGCCGTCCTTGAGTTCGAACGCGAACTCCTCGAAGTCGAGCGTGAGCATACCGGCGATCCGACCGGCGCGCGCATAAACGACCGTGGTCGGCTCGGGACGAGACGGCGACGGCGCGGGTTCCAGTCCCGGCTCAGCCGAGGGTCGCGGCCACGTCGGCCCACGTCAGCCCGGTCAGCTCCGACAGCGCGGCGAACCCGCGGAAGCCGTAGCCGAAGGCCAGCGCCGCCGGGACGGCCGTCAGGACGGCGGCCTTCGGCAGGGACACGTCGTGTACGTCGCTGACGCCGACGGCGAGCAGGACGGCGGCGTACGCGGTCGCGGCCACGCGAACGCCCGGGTAGGGGAACCCGGCGAAGGCACAGGGCGCCGTAGCGTAGGCGATGACCTGCACCGTCTCGCTGACGCCCGCGCGGTCGGGGGCCGTCGAGATGAGGATCAGCGTCTGGAGCGCCGCCGTCAGGTGCAGCGCCGCGGGCGCGACGAGCACGACCGCAAGCGCCAGGAAGAGGACCGTCGAGAGGAACGGCTGTCCGCTCAACACCGGATAGGCGGCCGCGCCGGTCGCGACGCGCGTCAGTTCCTCGACGAGGACGACCGCGCCGGCGAACACCAGTCCCGGCGCCTGGTCGCCCGGGGCCACGCCCGACTGGAAGAGGCGGCGCGGCCTGACCAGCACCTCCGCCCACGCGCGTGCGAGCGCGGCCGGCCCCCTGTCGCGCCCGCCCGTCGGGTTCTCGACCCACTGTGTCACGGCGGGGGGTAGGGCGCGGGCCCCAATCACGCTTTCTCATCCGCTTCGGAAGACAACGCTCCGCGCCGCCGTATCCACGTGTCCAGTACAGGACGGCTATGGAACAATCCACACGGCGCGCGCTGTCGCGGCCTCCGTGCCGCGACGTAGCCGCGCGAGGGATGAGCGAGCGAAGCGAGTGAATCGGCTGGGGAGGGTCGTGGCCGTCTGCGGTGCTGTGCGGGGCGGTCGCGGTCCCTGGCGGACTGAAAGGGCGAGGCGCGCTCGCGTTCATGCAGTCGTCTGAGTCGGCACTATCCGCGCGAGTGCCGTGCGGTGCGGTTGTTCGACGCGCGGATATCCGACTCAGCGACCGCGAGCGTGCCGAGGGCTTTCACCGCCCGCTGTCTCTTCCGGTCACTCTCGTTCGACCTCGTTTCGCGACATTAGAAACAGAAACAACCGCTCAACTCACAACCCGAACTGAACGCCCTCGGTCCGAGTCCGGCAACTGATAAACCGCTGGCCGTCGAAGAGCGACCAATCGCGATGTCTCGCACGACAATTCCGGACCTCTACGAGAAGTACGAGGACGGGACGCCCCTGACGATGCTGACGGCCTACGACGCACCCATCGCCCGGCAGGTCGACGCCGCGGGCGTCGACATGATCCTCGTCGGCGACAGCGCCGGGGACAACCACCTCGGCTACGACGACACGCTTCCGGTCACCCTGGAGGAGGCCCTGTCGAACACCGCCGCGGTCGTCCGGGGCACGGACGAAGCGTTCGTCGTCGCCGACCTGCCCTTCCTCACCTACGGCACGTCCATGGAAGAGTCGGTGGAAAACGCCGGCCGCTTCCTCAAGGAAGCGGGCGCCGACGCCGTCAAGCTGGAGACCGCGCCCCACGGCGAGACGACGATCGAGATCGTCGACCGGCTGACCGAACTCGGGGTCCCGGTCCAGGGCCACGTCGGCCTCACGCCCCAGCGCAAACACCAGATCGGGGGCGCCTACGTCCAGGGTCGGGACACCGACACGTCCTCACCGGGGGAGGCGCTGGTCGAGACCGCCGAGCGACTCGAAGACGCCGGCGCGTTCTCGATCGTCCTCGAAACGGTGAGCGAGGGCGTGGCCCGGGAGGTCACCGAGGCCGTCGACGTGCCGACCATCGGGATCGGCTCGGGCCGCCACGTGGACGGGCAGGTGCTCGTCGTCTCCGACGTGCTCGGGCTGGGCGGCGAACAGTACAGCCTCGCCAAGCAGTACGCCGACCTCGACTCGGAGATCCGCCGCGCCGTCGAACAGTACGTCGACGAGGTCGAGACCGGAGAGTTCCCGACGCGGGACAACGCCTTCGACCCCGTCGACGAGGACTGAGGCCGCGGTTCTCCGGCTTCCGCGGTCGTGTCACGACCGAAAACTGTTTGGTTCTGCGTCATGATGGTCGATGGCATGGTGCTCGACCGCTCGCTGGACTGCCCCCAGTGCGGCGCGGAGTTCGAACAGCGCGAGGAACACGACGTGACGATCGACTACTGTCCGGACTGCGGCGGCGTCTGGCTCGACCCCGGAGAGCTGGAAGAACTCACGGGATCGAAACATCACAAACACCACAAACACGGCCACAGCCACTCCGACCACGACATCGACGTGGACCTGGACGACGAGGAGGAGTACGAGGAAGAGGAGGAGGAGGGGCTGCTCGGTGCGGTGACCTCGGCGCTCGGCGGCGGCGAGGACGAGGAGTGGGAGGACGAAGAGGGATGGGAAGAGGAAGAAGAGGAATGGGGCGGCGAGGAAGAGTTCGGTGGCGAGGAGGAGTTCGGCGGCGAAGAGGAGATCTGACCGGCGACCCGCGACCCGGACGACATCCGGAACTGCGCGGCCGTCAGCGGCCGGTGAACTCGACTGCCCGCTCGGCCGTGTCTATCGCGACGCGCCCGCCCATCGGCATCGGAACCGTCGGGTTCGTGTGGCCGAAGTCGAGGTCGAAGACCAGCGGCGCCGCTGGGTTGTACTCGCGGACCCACTCGCGGACGGTCGCACGCTGGTCCGCGCGGTACTGCTCGCGCTCGTCGTCGGTCCTGTCGTCCTCGCGGCTGCGGGTTTGCGGGCGGCCGACGAGGACGGCGTCGAACCGCTCCAGCAGGCCGCGCTCGCCGAAGCACGTCAGGATCCGCCGCACCTCGTCGGCGCTCGGGAGTTCCTCGGAGGTCTCCAGCGCGAGGACGGCCCCGTCGAGCGCCGCGGGCTCGGGGACCCCACGGTCTGCGGCCAGCAGCCACTGGAGGACGGTGAGACAGCCGCCCCAGAGCCGGCCCGTGACCGCGTCCCCGGCCCGCTCGTCGGGTACGTCCCACCGCCAGCCGTCGCTGTCCTCGTACTCCGGCTCGGTCTCGGGAAACTCCTCGCTGCCCCACTCGACCACGTCGTCGGTCCACTCCTCTGCCGGTTCCAGTTCGCCCGGCGACTCGTCGAACAGCGCGCGGCGGAGGTACCGCTCGGTGTACTCGGGGAAGTGCCCGGGTGTCGCCACCTGGTTGAGCAACTGCCCGCCGTAGTAGGAGACGACCCCCTGGGTCCAGAGGTAGCTGGCGAGGCAGGTGTTGTCGCTCATGCCGAAGAACCGCGTCGGGTTCGCGCGCAGGACCTCGGGGTCGAGGTGTTTCAGCACTCGGACCTGGTCGTCGCCGCCGATGGTGGCGAAGACCGCCGAGATGTCGGGGTCGCGGAACGCCTCGTGTACGTCCGCGGCGCGCATCTCGGGGTGTTCGCGGAGTTCGTCCGGGTCGGCTTCGGCGGTCTCGTAGACCATCGGATCGAGGTCGAAGCGGTCGCGCAGGCGTTCGAGCGCCAGGTCCAGCACGTCCGGGAACACCGTCGCCGCGCCGCCGGAGGGCGCGACCACCGCGACCCGGTCGCCCGCTTGTGCCGGCGGCGGCGTGACGAACTCGTCGGGAGCGTCGCTACTCATACCCGACTTCTCAGGCGCGACGCGAAAACCGTTTGCGCCGCTGTGGGAAACAGTAGCACGGCCTACCGACCGCGACCGCGCCGATCGCGACCGGCGAACCAGGGGCGATGCCACCACTCCCAGAGCCGCTTCGTGAGGCGGGTCACCGGGAACGGGCCGTGGCCGAGCATCGTCGTCGCGAAGCCGACCGCGAGCGTGCCGAGGAAGACGGCGACGCCGGCGCCGGCGGACAGGACCCACGGGTTCGCGGCGTCGACCCACGGGTCCGCCGAGATAAAGAGGACGGTGAGCGCAACGACGACGGAGGGGACGAGCGCGTCGACGACACTGAGGAAGGCAACGCCGACGGCGCGGAGGACCTGCATGGGGACTCGGCTCGGGGACGGTCAGTCGTCGGCGGAGGCGGCGTCGGGGTCGGCGCCCGCGGCGCGAGCCACATCGTCCTCGATGCTGGGCGGGTACTTGCCGCGGTCGAGGACCAGATCCGACTGCGGGCGGGCCATGCAGGTCAGCGCGTAGCTCTCGGCTTCCTCCTCGGTGAGCCCGCGGGCGGCCGGCTGGGTGACTTCGCCCTCCTCGATCTTCGCCGAGCAGGCGAGACACATCCCGACCCGGCAGGAGTACTCCTGGGCGATGCCCTCCTCGATGCACCGGCTCAGGACGGTCTCCTTGTCGGAGACCGTAATCGTCTCGCCGGTCCCCGCGAACTCCACGGTGTACTCGGTCATGGCGTGCGTTTCGACACTCTGCGCCTTTACTCTTTATGCCGGACCTCGGGGCTCCGAGGATGCTCAGTACGGCGTGCGTAATTACCGCCACCACACATCCTGAATTGGACTCGTCGGAGTCTGAAGACGACGTTACCCGAGGATGTACCGCATCCATGGGTACCGCTCAACGAGCGGTTGTCCGGAGATCTCGTACTGTTCGAGATAGGCGTCGAGTCCAAGAATACGGCCGGCCCCGAATGCGGCGACCGAGAGGAATACGAGCATATACGCAAAGTCACCGTTGATGTAGCCGTGGGAGATATCCCAGTTTCCAAGGTAGAACATCAGCATCATAAATGCGCCCCAGAACGCAGCGAGGCGCGTCAATGCACCGAACAGGAGACCCAATCCTATGAGTACCTCTCCCCATGGAACAGCCACGTTCACGAAATCAACGAACCATGGAGTATTGCCCATCGTAACGAACAGATCGGCGACGGGACTCCCGTTGGCTGGCGGCGCATTCTGTAGGTATCCCGATGCGCTGAAGCTTCCGGACAACACTTTGTCGAAGCCACTCTGGAAGAACGCCAGCCCCATCATCAGACGCAACGCCAAAATGAACCAAACACTCAGCGTATGGAGTCGCCCTTCCGCTGTGAATCCCGCGACTGTACTCCTGAGTTGTACCTCTTGTGAAGACATTACACGGGAAAGACACAGACATATCATAAAGGCGCTTGGCAATTTCAGCATGAAATTGGGAGACTGCGCGCTTTGAATGCGTAGCCTGAATAGATCGATCAGTGAATCGTCTGTACTGAGCATCCGCGCGCCGAAGGCGCGCGGTTCATCGCGGCGAGTGAGCGAAGCGAACGAGCCGCGCCTTTTCACCCCTGTTTTGGTTCGGGGGCGGGGGGGGGGGGGGGGGGGGGGGGGGGGGGGCGGG
>NZ_JBLKNY010000002.1:0-147680 GCF_051414075.1 Halosimplex marinum
GACCGTACGTCGTGGCGGCGGCGCCGCCACGCAGTTCCCGCAGCGAGCGAAGCGAGCGAGGAAACCCCCCGAACGAAAAGATGGTTGGTAAAGAGTTTTCTCCCCCGCCCCGCGAAAGATGGACCATGACCACGCGCGAGTACGACGTCGTCGTCGTCGGGGCGGGGACCGCCGGCTGTTACGCCGCGGCGACCGTCGCCCGCGAGGGCTACGACGTCGCGCTCCTCGAGCGCAAGCCCGAGGAGGAGGGGGGACACATCGCCTGCGGCGACGCCCTCAAGGGCGCCAGCTCGTTCCCCGACGCGATCCCGAAATCGCAGATCGAACCCGCGATGACCAACACCGGCGTCGACCACGGCCGCTTCGAGATCCCCCAGGAGGACACCGTCCTCGAGATCCCCGTCCCCGGGGAACTCGCCGTCATCGACCGCTGGGAGTACGGCAAGGCCGTCATCGAGGGCGCCCGCGACGCCGGCGCCGAGATCCACTTCGACACGCTCGTCAAGGACGTGCGTCAGGCCGACGACGGCACCGTGACGGGCGTCCGCGCGATGCGGACGGGCGACCCCGTCGACTACGAGGCCGAGATGGTGATCGACGGCGCGGGCGCGCTGTCGATCCTCCAGGACAACGTCGACTTCGACGGGTCGACCTTCGATACGAACGTCAGTTACAGCCAGTTCTGCTCGGCCTACCGTGAGATCGTCACGGTCGACGAGCCCGTCGAGTGGTCCGACGCCCTCGTCTTCAAGCCGACCGAGCGCGCCGCGGGCTACCTGTGGTACTTCCCGCGGACCGACACCGAGATCAACGCCGGGCTGGGCTTCCAGATGAACGAGGAGCCGATGCACCTCGTCGAGGACCTCAAACGGGATCTCCGGAACCGCGAGGAGTTCGACGGCGCGACTGTCGAGGACAAGCTCGGCGCCGCCCTGCCGACGCGGCGGCCCTACGACTCGGCGGTCGCGCCGGGCTTTCTCGCGGCCGGCGACGCGGCGGGCCTCGTGAACCCGACGACCGGCGGCGGCATCGGCGGCGCCGCCTACTCCGGGCAGTACGCCGGCGAGCAGGCCGTCGCCGCCATCGAGGACGGCGACGTGGGCGAGGACACCCTCTGGGAGTACAACAAGCGGGTGATGGACCACTTCGGCGCCCGCTTCGCCACGCTGGACGTGTACAACATCTTCGTGACCGCCTACGACATCGACGACCTGATGGGGATGCTGGCGGCCCTGCCCGCCGAGAAGATCGCCGAGGGGCTCTACGCCGGCGAGACCGACATCGGCCTCTGGCTCAAGCTCAAGACCGCGGTCAAGTCGGTCGGCCACTGGGGCACCATCTACGACCTCTACGAGACGAAGCAACTGGCCGAGCGCGTGCTCGACCACTACGAGGACTACCCCGACAGCCGCGAGGGCTTCGCCGACTGGCAGATCCGCCGCGACGAGATCTTAGACGACGTCTACGAGACGACCGGCGCCGACCCCAAGTACTGATACGGATTATCGCAAGACATTCCGGGATCGACCGCACGACTGCGTGCGGTCGACCCGGTAAACGCTCGCAATAATCCGTATGAGCGGTCGCGGCGGCCGTGCCCCCGCTCAGTTTCCGACCCCGTCCATCCAGTCGGGGCGCTCGACGGTCGTGTCGCCGATGTCCGTGTATCGGATGCGGAGCGACTGGGTGGTCGTGGTGTCGCCGCTCGTGACCTCGTACCTGTAGTCTATCACGCGGACGAGCCCGGCGTCGCGGTCCACGAGCGCCTCCACACGGAGATCAGTCACCGACCCGTCGAAGTACGACTGGTTGACGATTGCGTCCGACCCCTCCCCGGTGTACCGCTGGAGGGAGTCGCCGTCGACGGTCCCGGTGCCGTCCCGGGTGAGCCTGACCGTGTTCAGCAGTCCCGCCGGGACCGGCTCGCCCCGGTTGTTCGTGGCGTTGGACTGCGAGACCTGGCTCCGCCCCCGGAACGTCGTCCGGGTGTACGTGGTGTTCGACGACGGCGGGTGGTACAGCTCGACCGGGATCGAGCCGCCGGATCCGCCGGTGACCGTCCCGTTCGCGTACCGCTCGCCGGTCGACAGGTCCACCTTCATCGTCCAGTTGACGAGGGGCGGCTCGCTGTCGCCTTCGCCCGTCGTTCCCGTCACCGTGATCCCGCTCATCTCGGCGGTGAACGACCCCTCCGACCGGAGGTGCTGTGCCCAGCCGGTCACGAACGACCGCGACAGGACGTCGCTCGCCCCGCCGCTGCCGGCCGTGGCCGTCCCGGCGTCGGTCGCCGTGGCCGCGTCAGGTGTTGCCGTAGCCGCGTCAGGAGTCGCCGTGGCCCCCTCGTCGGCCGTCGTGGCGGCGTCACCGGTGGTGGTATCCCCGTCTCCCGCAGTCGTATCGCCGTCACCGGCCGTCGTTGCTCCGCTGTCCGAGTCGCCGTCGGTCGGCGCGTCGGTCCCCGCGCCGCTCGGTCCCTCCGGCGAGGCGGCGTCTTCGCCGTTCCCGCCGCCGGTCGGACCGGCACAGCCGGCCAGGGCGACCAGGAGCGCGATGCATGCGACGCCGACCGCGTGCCCGTCGATGTCGAGTGGTCTGACCTGCATCGGTCGAGTTCGAATTGTCGACACGTGGACATAGAGGGGAAGTCTAGAGGGCTAGGTCGACGGCGAGCGCGGCGTCACATCGGAACGGGGTTCCCTGGCCGGCACGCATCGGGCTCCGTGTCGCCCGGCGGTTCCGAGTCTAGACACGTAGCGCGCCGAGTTAATCACCGCGGGGGAGACGTACCGTCGATGACACAGGATGACGGCGACGGCGACACGGGGCGAACCGACGGGACGCGTCGACGGTATCTCGCGGCGGTGAGCGCGGGGGCGGCCGGCCTGCTCGCCGGGTGTAGCGGGATCGGCGGCACTGGGACCGCCGCGACGGGCGGTACCGACACCGCTGGCGATACCGACACTGCCGGCGGGACCGCCACCGCCGGCGGCACCGAAACCGCCGGGGGAACGGCACTGACAGCGATCCCGTCCGGCCCGTGCCAGCAGCCACCGGCCGGTAGCGAAACGACCTACGAGGGGCCACCGACGATCAGCGAGGACACGACGCTCGGGACCGACGCCGACGTGGTGCGGGTCGATACCCTCCTCAGCGTCGCGTCCGGGGCGACGCTCACCGTCGAGCCCGGGACCACGCTCGCGTTCTCGCGGCGGGCGCAACTGCGCGTCGCGGGGACTCTCTCCGCGGCCGGCAGCTGTTCGGCTCCGATCTTCCTCACCGGGCAGTCGGACGAGCGGGGCGCCTGGGGCGGGGTCACCTTCGCGGGCCGGGCGGGGGGAACGCTCGACCACGTCCTCGTCGAGAACGCCGGCCCCGAGGACGGCGCCGGGGTCGAGATCAGGAGCACAGCCCCCGTCAGCGTCACGAACTCCGAGATCCGCGGCAGCCGGAACTTCGGGGTGCGGATCGACCGGCGCGCGCGCGTCGAAGCGTTCAGCGGGAACGGGATCACCGGCAACGCCGAGCCGGTCGAGGTCACCGCGAGCAACGTTCGGGCCATCGCCGGGGACAACGCGCTGACCGGCAACGACACCGACCGGGTACACGTCCTGGCGTCGCTCGATTACGTGATCCCGGAGGGGGAGTCACACGCGTGGGCGGACCCGGGCGTCCCGCTGTATCTCAGGCAGAACCGCGGCACGTTCCGCGTCGAAGGCGACCTGACGCTGTCGCCAGGGCTCGAACTGCGGGTCGCGGAGGGCAACGGTGTCTTCGTCACCGGCTCGCTGAACGCGGCCGCGCGCGACGGCGACCTCCCGTCGGAGGGGGCGATGGAGCGCCCGCCCGACAGCGCGGTCACGTTCCGGGGCGCCCAGGCCACCGCCGGGTACTGGCAGGGCGTGATGTACTCGAATACGAAGGACGCGAACAACGTCCTCTCCGGCGTCGTGATCCGCCACGCTGGCAGCGAGCCCGCCGGCCGCGGCATCTACCAGGAGGCGGCCGGGCTAAGCGTACTGACCGGGTCCCGGCTCACCGTCGACGGGGCGCTGATCGAGGACAACGGGGGGTACGGCCTGTTCGTGAACAAGGCCAACGAACTCCAGACCGTCGCCGGAGCGCGGATCCGCGACAACGCCGAGTCGGCCCTCGTCTACGTCACGACCGTCCCGGCGCTGGCGCCGTCGTCGGACTACAGCGGCAACGACACCGACCGCGTCGAGGTGGTCAACCCCACGAACCCCATCGAGGAGTCGCTGACCGTGCCCGCGATCAACGTCCCCTACCGGTTCTCCCGGAGCAGTGTGGGCGGGCTCGTCACCCTGGCCGCCGACGTGACCGTCTCGGACGGCACCGAGATCCGCTTCGCGGAGGACGCCGGCATCGACGTCATCGACGGGGGGTCGCTCCGGGTCGAGGGTAGCGAGACCGGCGACGGGGGCCGAACGACGCTCCTCCGCGGCGAGGAGGGGACACCGGGATACTGGAAGGGGATCCGATACTTCAACACCGCGAGCTCGGACAACGTCATCGACGGCGTCGAGATCCGGCACACGGGCTCGTCGGACTGGGCGAACATCGAATCGCCGTCGAAAGCCGCCGTCGCGGGGGCGGTCGGCGCCGAAGCGACGGTCCGGAACAGCCTGATCGCCGAGTTCGACGGCGACGCGTTCCGCGCCTCCGACGACCGGCCGCCGACGGGCGACCAGACGTCGACGATCACGACATCGAACAACGTCGTCCGGTGACGGGTCCGCCCGACTGACCCGTCCGAGCACCGACCGTCGGTTGCGGGCGCCGAAAGGGATTTATGTCGCGGTAGTAACACGCAACGTAATTGTATCCGAGATGGTAGCGACCGCCAGGCTGCTGTACACTGCGGTCCTGCTCGCGTCGGGGGGCGCGACGGTGGCGCTGACGGCCTTCGCGTACCGACACCGGAAAGTCCCGGGAGCCAAGCCGTTCGCGCTCCTGATGCTGACGCTGGCCCACTGGTCGCTCTGGTACGCGGTCGGGCTCCAGATCACCGGGTCCCGGTTCTGGCGGCTCGTCGTCCTCAGGGTCCAGTGGCTCGCTCACCCCATGCCGCCGCTGTTCATCCTCCTGTTCGCGCTCGCCTACACCGGGAACGACGACGTCCTCGACCGGCGAACCGTCGGAGCGCTCGCCGCCATCCCGGTGGTCGTGGTGCTGGCGGCGTGGACGAACCAGTGGCACCACCTCCTCTGGACGGCCCAGGAGGTCGTCGTCGTCGACGGGATGGCGACCCTGATCCCGACGTACGGCCCGCTGTTCTGGATCAACATCGTCTACGGCTACGGCATCGAGATCGTCGGCGTGGCGCTCCTGCTCCGGCTCATCTACCAGTCGGAGTACCTCTACACCGACCAGTCGGCGTTCCTCGCCGTCGGTATCCTGACGCCGTTCGTGGCGAACGTCGTGGAGGTGTTCATGCTCGGCGGGCAGGCGAGCGTCGACCTGACGCCGGTGACGTTCGCCGTCAGCGGGCTGGCCTTCGGGTACGCGCTGTTTCGCCGGCAGCTGTTCGACCTCATCCCGGCGACCCGGAAGATCGGCCGCGACGCCGCCATCCGGCAGCTCGACACCGGGGTCGTCATCGTGGACACCGACCGGCGGGTCGTCTACTGCAACGCCGCTGCGGCGGACGTGTTCGGCTGCCAGCCCACGGCGGCGCTCGGCCGCGAGGTGGGCGCGCTCGTCGACGCCGAGACCATCGACTTCGACGCGGACGGCGCCCTCGCGGAGCTGGAGCGCGGCGATGCAGTCTACGAGGTCCGCACGTCGCCGATCGCCGACCGGAACGACCGGCTCATCGGCCACACGCTGATCGTCCACGACGTGACCGCGCGCAAGGAGCGCGAGCGGGAGCTGGCAAACCAGCGCGACGAACTCGCCACGCTGAACGAGCTGAACGCGGTCATTCGCGGCGTCAACCAGGCGCTGGTCTCGGCGGGCAGCCGCGAGGCGATCGAGCGGACGGTCTGTGACCGGGTCGCCGACTCCGAGCTCTACCGGACGGTCTGCATCGGTGACGTGGCGACGTGGACCGGCGACGCCGACCGGTGGACGGTCGCGAGCAGCGCCGCGGGGGAGCCCACCCCGCCCGCGCTGGACGACGACGGACTCCGTCCGGCGGAGAACGCGGCGGACGGGGGGACGGGGCCGCTCGTCGCGACGGCGGCCGACGGCGGTGACTGGACCGTCGTCCCCATCACCTACGGCCGAACGGTGTACGGGGCGCTCGGGCTCCACACGGTCCGGGAGTCGGTCAGCGAGCGCGAGCGGGAGATCCTGGCCGAACTGGGCGAGACCATCGGCCACGCCGTCAACGCGGTCGAGACGCGGCAGCTGCTCTCCGCCGAGTCCGTCGTGGAACTGGAGATCGCCTGCGGGGACGAGGCCGACCCGCTCGTCGCGGTCGCCTCGGACCTGTCCTGCGAGGTCGAACTCGAGGGGATCGTCCCGGGCGGCGCCGAGGGCCCCGTGGCGTATCTCCAGGTCGCGGGGGCCGACCCCGAGGCCGCCCGCGAGGCGCTCGCGGCCGACGGGGGCGAGAGCCGCGTGGTCCGGACGGCCGGGGACGCGAACGGCGGCCTGCTGGAGTGGCAGGTCACCGGCGGGGCGCCACTGGGCGCGATCTTCGACCGCGGCGCGAACGTCCACCGGGCCGCCGCGGCGGACGGCCGAGCCAGCTACGAGCTCGACATCGCCGCCGCCGCCGACGTGCGGGCGCTGGTCGACCACCTCCGCGAGCGGTTCGACGACGTGCGGCTTCTCAGCAAGCGCGAGCGGTCACAGGGGGTCGAGGCGGCCGACGCGCTCCCCGACGCGCCGCTGGAGGACCTCACCGACCGCCAGCGCGAGGTGCTGGAGGCGGCCTACCGCGCCGGCTACTTCGAGTGGCCCCGCGACTCGAACGCCGAGGAGGTCGCCGAAACGCTCGACATCTCCTCGGCCACGCTCCACTCGCACCTCCGGAAGGCCGAGCGGTCGCTACTGGTCGACCTGTTCGAGGTCTCCAACGGCGACCCCTCGGGGGAGGCGAATTCGGAGTCGTGAGGGAGCGCCCGCGAGCGCCCACCCGTCCCGTCCTGTCCCTTCAGTAGGGGTCGGTCCGCCTTCACCTGAACGTACCACTGTAGGAAAATTTATGGTAAAAGTTTATGCGCATTCGACAACGTACTGAGGAGTAACGCGCGGTGGGGAACGGTCCGAACGGGGCGGGGACGGCGACTGGGGCGCCGTCCCACAGGGGCGTCCGGACGGATTCAGACGCGCGTGGGGAAGGCAAACGATGAGAGACCGAGACACACGGAGAGCAGTTTCGCCGGTCATCGGGGCCATCCTGATGGTCGCGATCACCGTCCTGCTTGCGGCGACGGCGGCGACGTTCTTCATGGGGTTCGAAGGGGAGCTGTCGCGGACGCCGACCGTGGCGGTACAGGGCGAGTTCGACGTCGACAGCGGCGGCCACGAACTGGCCGTCGAGTTCACCGGCGGCGACGTGCTGGCGCGGGAGGACGTGCGGGTCCACGTCGCGGGGGCGGGCTGTCGGGGCGTCGGTTCGGTCACCGACCGCTACGGCCTGGCGGAGCTGGGCGTCTCCGGGTCGACGGTCGCCGCCGGGTCGGAGGCCGAAGTCGCCGTCGACACGGTCTGCCCGCCGACCGCGAGCCGGCTCGACCTCTCGCGGACCGAGGTGACCGTCTCGTGGGTCGACCCCGACGGGGAGGGGACCGTCCTCTACCGCTGGCGCGGCCCCGGAGCCTGACCGGACCGCGGCCGGAGTGCGGTCTGGTCGCCGGACGCGGACTTGTCAGGGTCGGTCCCGCGCCAGCGCGCGGACGGCCTCAGACAGCACCTCGACGCCGGCGACCAGCGAGTCCTCGTCCACGTCGAAAGTGGCGGTGTGGTGACCCCCGGGGTGGTCGGTCCCGACGCCGACGTACGCTGCCCGCCCGCCTCGCCCTTGCACGCGGTTCATCAGGAACGTGGCGTCCTCGCTCCCGCCGAGGTCGTCGGTGCGCAGCACGGAGTCGACGCCCTCGGTCCGCCCGGCGACCGCCTCGACCACGTCGACGACGGCGGCGTCGCTCTCGCCGCCCGGCGCTTCCCCGTCCGGCGTCACGTCGACCTCGCAGCCGTGCATCGTCGCCGCGCCTTCGAGGACCGAGTACGCCCGCTCGCGCATGTACTCCATGAGCCCCGTCGTCTCGCCGCGCACCTCGCCCTCGATGTGGGCCTCCTCGGGGATCACGTTCGCCGCGGTCCCGCCGCCGACCTTCCCGGCGTTGACCCGGGTGACGCCGTCCTCGTGGCGAGGGATCGCGTAGAGATTCTGGACGGCGGCGGCCATCGCCTGGACGGCGTTGCGCCCCGCCGCCGGCTGTCCGCCGGCGTGGGCGGACTCCCCCGCGAAGTCGGCGCGGAAATGGTGGACCGCCAGGAACCCCTCGACCCCGGCGACCACCTCGCCCGTCGGGTGGTCGAGCCCGATGTGGACGGCGAGCAGGTAGTCGACGTCGTCGAGCAGGCCGCTCTCGGCCACCGGCTTCCCGCCGCCGACGGCCTCCTCGGCGGGCTGGAACAGGACCTTCAGCGTCCCCTCGAAGTCGCCGTCCGCGACCGCCTCCAGCACGCCGAGCCCGATGGTCGCGTGGGCGTCGTGACCGCAGGCGTGCATCGCCCCCTCGTGCTCCGACCGGAAGCCCTCGCGGGCGGGGACGTGCTCGTCGTCGGTCGACTCCTGCTGGGGCAGGCCGTCGATGTCGACCCGCAGAGCGACCGTCGGGCCGCCCCCGCGTTCGAGGGTCGCCGCGGCGCCCGTGTAACCGCCGCGCAGTCGCTCCAGCGTTTCGGGGTTCGCGCCCGCTTCCTCCGCCTGCCGGTACCACCGCTGTAGCTCCTCGTCGTCGGGGACGGCGATGCGTTCGCCCTCCGCGAGCACTTCGGGACCGACCAGTATCTCGTCGACGTCCATCGATTCGAGTTCGTCGACGATCCGCGCGGTCGTCCAGAACTCTCGCCAGGCGGGCTCGGGTCTCCGGTGGAACTCCCGGCGTAGCGCGACCAGACGCTCGCGGCTCGGCTGACTCATGGGCGACTGTGGGCGCCCCGGGAAGGTGTGGGTTTCGGCGATCAGGCGTGAAAATCGAGATCAGTACCGGCTCGACTCGGTCCGCCGCCGCGAACAGCGTGGAAGTCCCGACCCGTTTCGGCCGGATCGACGGTCTGTGCGGGTGGGAATGAAAGGGGCGGTCGCCTGCACGAACCCCGGCGACGCAAGCACTGGACCGAGCGGAGCGAGGGGAGCGCGCAGCGAGCCGCGGGAGTGCAGACGGCCGGGGCTTTCACGCTGTTTGTGACGCCAGTACGGTCGATGGTGACGCCCGCGACGGTGAGAGTCACTGTAATCGCGGCTCTCGGAGAATCGATCCGAACGTCTCGAACTCAGCGGACCTGTTCGATCTCGGCTTCGACGTGGATCCGGTCGGGGTAGTCGTCGCCGGCGACCGAGCGGGCGAACTCGTCGTGGCCGTGGATCTCGACGGTGCGGGTGTAGGCGGTGTACTGCCAGGGCTCGAACTCGCCGCCGTCGGCCGCGAGCCGCTTGGACTGGGGCACGCGGTGGTCGGTCGGCGGCTGTGGATGGGGCCCTTTCAGCTCCACGCCCTTGCGCTCGGCGGCGGCCTTGACCCCGTCGACGACGTCGTCGAGGAGCCGGCGGTCCCCGCTCGTGAACGTGAGCTTCGTGACGAAGGGCATACCCACTCGGTCGCCGGGAGTCGGGATAAGCCATGCGCTTGCCGCCGCGTCGTGTCGAGCCGGCGAGTGGTCACCGCGGCGATGCTCCGATATTCACTTAAGGAGTGATAGAGTACCTACTGGCAATGATAGAGGCCACGAGCGCGGGAGCCATCCTCTTTCGCGACACGCGTGGCCGGCGGGAGTACCTCCTCCTGAAGAGTCGCCCGGGCGACTGGGAGTTCCCGAAAGGGGGCGTCGAGGGCGACGAGGAGCTCCAGCAGACCGCCATCCGCGAAGTGAAAGAGGAGGCCGGGATCGGCGACTTCCGGCTCTTGGACGGCTTCCGAGAGGACTACGACTACGTGTTCGAAGCCAACGGCAACACCATCCACAAGACCGTACACCTGTTCATCGCCCGGTCGTTCGAGGCGTCGGCGGAGCTCTCCCACGAGCACCGCGACCTCCAGTGGCGCGACTACGAACAGGCCATCAACACCGTCACCCAGGACGGTCCCCGCGAGATACTCGAAGAGGCCCACGAGTTCCTCGACGAGAAACTCGACGAGGACGAAGAGGAAGACGACGAGGAGTAGCGACCGGCCGCGTGACCCGGTACGAGCTTTCCGACGGGCCGACCGGCCGTCGTACCGACCGGCGGGTCGATACACAGCGGCCGCGAACGCCCGGCGGCAGGTCTACGGTGCCGACTCTCGCGTCGCTACTCGCCCGACGGCAGAATCGGTCACGCCGCCCGTGGACCGACCCGCCGGTGAGCGGCCCCAGTGCCGACCCCGTACCCGGCGCGCGGCCGTCCGGTGGCCGCCGGCCCGTCGCGGGGCGCGGGTCGACACCGAACGCTGTCCCCGACTCCCGTTCGGTCCCTCCACAGTGTCGCCGGGACCGGGGTTCCCGGTCGTCCGACGACCCGACGCGACCGCTCAGGCGCCCGACGCGACGTCGTTGATACCGGACTGGATCAGGAACCACGCGGCCGGACCGAGGAACAGGAACAGGACGAACAGCAGGCCGCTGCTCTGGTCGGTCACCGCCTCGGCCGCGTCGGCGAGCTTCCACTGCCCGTAGAAGGGAACGATCACGAGGATCGGCGAGAAACTCGCGTCGGTCCCCTGGTTCAGCTGTTTGGCCGTACTGTACATCCAGTAGACCATGTACAGCCCCAGCGTGACGACCGCCAGCGCCACTTGTTTCCCGAGCGACCCCTTTTTGAACGCCGACTGGTCCACGATTTGTGTCGACATACAGGCCGTAACAGATCGATAGAGTATAAATTTCTTTGGAACTATAATTTAGATTACGTATATCCCCGCAGGGAAGATGTTCCGAGACCGAAATTCGATCACGGATCGGCTCTGCTGGTCGTATTTCGGGATCGGCCGACTCCTCGAATCGCCGCGCATTCGTTCGATCCGCCGATCCCACCACCTTCCAGTCAGCGACGATTCAGTATTCGATAGTAGACTAGTCCGCTGTGTTAGATATTCGACGGACGGAGGCGGACCGAGACGGGTGTTTATATCCCTCCCGGCACGGATCGATACGGACGGAACCCCGGACCCGAGACCCATGACGAAACCTGTCGACGACGCCGCGACCGCGGCGCCCGCCTACGGCTTGGAGTTCGTCTTCGAGCTTGCAGTCTGTCAGTGGGCAGAGCGGGAGTGGCCCCCGGCCGGCGTCGGGGCCGGGGACGACGACACCCCGACGATCGTCGCCCGGCAGATCGGGACCAAGCGCCGGCGGTGGGACACCGTCGTCGTCGAGTGCGACCCCGAAGGTCTGCGCCGGCGGGCGAACTTCGGGCTCGCGGAACTCGACTCGGACCTGTTGCACGTCGTGCGCAACGCCCCGGCGGAGTGGGCCTGGTACCGCGACGCCCTCCCCGACCCGGGCTACCCCTGGCGGTACGTCCGCGAGGCGGTCCACGAGGCGGCCGACCGCGGGGTCGTCGAGCGTCGCCGCCGGTCGAACAACCGCGTCGAGATCCGCCGCAAGTGGGCCTACCCCGACTGGGTCGAGCGGGTCGTCGCCGTCGAGAACAAGCCGGACCTCGACGCCAGCGCCGCCCGCGAACTCGGGCCGCAACTGGAGCGCGACGTGGCGCTCGCGCTCGCCGACGAGGTGTGGGTAGCGACGACCGAAACCGGCGAGACGGTCGAGCCGGCGCTGATCGAGGACGTGCCCGTCGAGGCCGGCGTCCTCACGGTCGACGCAAGGGGCGAGGCCGAAGTCTCGTGGCACCCCCGGACGCTCGCGGTCGACGACCCTGGAACCCGGATCCTCGAACGGCCGGCGGGCGGCGACCGCGACGCCTCTGCCGCCCGCTTCGAGTACGCCGACCCTGAGTGGAAGGCCGACAAGCGGCTCGAACTCGCCGAGCGGGCCTATGGCCGCGGGTGGCGGTCCTACGCCGACACGATGCGCCCCGACTGCCGACACTTCCGGCTGACCGATACCGATGCGGGCTTTCTGCCCCGCTGTGCTGCGAAGGAGTGTCACCCGACGGCCGGCGAGTGCTCGGGGTCCTGTCCGGAGTTCGAACCGGAGCCGCCGGCCTGGCGTTCGAACGGTTGGCCGGTCTCGGGCGGCCCCGGCAAGGGGATCAAGCGGTTGCTGGACCGGCAGCGGCGGCGTCAGCGGCCGGGGCTGGACGACAGACCGTGACCCATCGAACGGTGAACCCGAGGTTCGCGCCTGTGAGCGGTCGGTTCGAGGGGGTATTTGGTCCAGTCAGCGCGGGTTTTTTGCGGTCGCTGCTCCAAGGGTCGGTATGGCAGTGACGAAGCATCGGATCGTCTCCGGCGACGACTCGGAGATCCACGACGAACCCCACATCGAGGGGAGCCGGGTGACCGTCCTCCACGTTCGCGAGCGGGTCGAGGGGCGCGGACTCCGCCCCGAGACCGTCGCGGAGCGGTTGAACCTCGACCTCGCGGACGTGTACGAGGCGCTCGCGTACTACCACCGGAACCCAGAGGAGATGCAGGCGGTCGAGGACCACAGGGAGACGGTCGCCGCGGAGTCCGAGACGCTCGAAAAACCGGAATGAGGTACCTCCTCGACGAGAACCTCGAACACGAGGTAGTCCATCGGCTCCGGAACCGCGACC
This sequence comes from Halosimplex marinum, assembly GCF_051414075.1. Classification (NCBI taxonomy): domain Archaea; kingdom Methanobacteriati; phylum Methanobacteriota; class Halobacteria; order Halobacteriales; family Haloarculaceae; genus Halosimplex; species Halosimplex marinum. The sequence goes on from NZ_JBLKNY010000002.1 coordinate 12,896, forward strand.
ACGAGGTGGTACACGTCGACCTGAGCGGCGAACTGAGCAAGGGGGATCCCGACAGTGACCTCGCGGCGTTCTCGCGCGAACGCGAGTTCGTGATCGTCACCTACGACGACGACTTTCGGGACGACTTCGAAGACGACGACTACCACGCGGTGTTGTACCTGCCGGACCAGACTCACTCGGCGAAGCGGATCGCCGGCGCCCTCGACGAGATCGCTTCGTACTACGGGGAGGGCGATCTCCGCGGCTTCCTGACGGTCGGCGAAAGCTGGCTCTAGAGTCGGTCAGTCGTCGTCCAGCCGCTGGACCTCCAGCGCGTCGCGCTCGACGGCCAGTCGGTAGGTCGGAACGGTCTTCTGGACGCGCTCGACGACGCCCTTCTCGGCGAGCGACCGCAGCGCCGACCGCACCTCGTCGACCTCGGGGTCGCGGCCCGCCGCCCGGAGGTCGTGTAGCGTCGCGACGACGCTCTGGGGCTCGTCGTCGTGGTCGGGGAGGGCGTCGATGGTCGCCGCCTGCAGCGCGGGGACGGTGACGACCTGTTCGTCGATCTCCCCCTCCACGTCGTCGCCGACGAGGCGGTTGGCCTCGGGGGTCGCGCAGATGAGGCTGTCCTCGTTGCGGTAGTAGTACTCTTTCAGTTCGGATTCGAGGTACTGGTGGACGTCGCTCCCGCTGTCCATGTCCCACTGGGCCTGCAGCTCGGCGTTTTTCGTCGGCTGGAGCGCCACCACGTCCGCGAGTCGCTCGCGGGCCTCGTCCGATAGCGTCATTCGCCCGAGGGTAGTTCACCGGGTTATTAATCCGTGTTGCTTGCCGGACGCGGCCGAGCGCGCCCGCTCAGAGGTCGTCGAGCGTGCCGGCCACGTCGTCCCAGTGACTGCCCTTCCAGAAGTGCTGGCCGCAGTTGCGACAGCGCCAGACGGTCTCCTCGTGGGTCTCCGGCGCGTAGTCGGGCGTCGGCTCCGTCCGGTCGACGCGTTCGAGCGGGCCGTTGCAGGCCGAACAGCGCGCGGGCTCGTCGGACAGTTCGAGATCGAACCCCGACCGCCGGAGTTCGCGCAACTGTTCGGTGACCTCCCGGGTCGAGAGCAGCTGCGACCGCTCGGCGCGGGCGGCCAGTTCGCGGTCGCGGGTCACCAGCACCCGACCCTCGGTGTGGGCCAGCGCCAGCACGTCGTCGTCGGCCTCGACGGCGCGCTCGCCCGCGTAGGCGGCGTCGTACCCGCACATCCGCAGGTACGTCGCCAGCTTCCCGAGCATGGTGTCGAGCAACAGCGCCGTCTCGCCGGCCGGCTCCGGCGGGATCGCGTCGCCGTCGGTCGCCTCGTCGGTCCCGCCGTCGCCCGCAACGACGGTGCCCGCGGTGCCCTTAGCCCCGTAGTCGGTGTCGGAGTCGTCGCCGGTCATTCGAGGAACTCGCGCAGGCCTTCGACGCCTCGCGTATTGAGTACGTCGGTCTCCTCGGCCCAGCCCCGGCGGGCCGTGTGGACGCCGTAGCGGACGAGTCCGTAGCTCTCCGGCCGGTGGGCGTCGGTGTCGACCGCGATCGTCGCCCCCGCCTCGACGGCCGCCTTGACCGCGCCGCCGCCCAGGTCCAGCCGCGCCGGGTTCGCGTTGACCTCCAGCGCGGTGTCGTGCTCGGCCGCGACCGACGCGAGTCGCTCCACGTCCAGGTCCAGCCCCGACCGCTGGTTGATGTACCGGCCGGTCGGGTGACCGATGATGTCGACCTCGGGGTGTTCCGCCGCGGCGACCAGGCGGTCGGTCCCGTCGCCGTCCAGCCCGGAGTGCGGGGAGGCGACGACCACGTCCAGTTCGGTCAGCAGGTCGTCGGCCACAGAGATCGACCCGTCCGCCCCGATGTTCGCCTCGACGCCCGAGAACACCCCGATGTCGGCCTCGTCGGCGACCGCCCGCACCTCGCCGAGTTGCTCGCGGAGTTCGTCGTCGGGGACGCCGACGCCGCCGACCATCCCCGGCCCGGTGGCGTGGTCGGTGATCGCCACGTAGTCGTGGCCGAACTCGGCCGCGCCCGCGACCATCTCCGCGACCGTGTGGTCGCCGTCCGACCAGCCCGTGTGGGTGTGGAGATCCCCGCGCACGTCCTCGTCCGTGACCAGATCCGGCAGATCGCCCTCCCGCGCGGCCTCGATCTCGCCCCAGTTCTCCCGGAGCTCGGGGGGCATCCACGGCAGGTCCAGCGCCTCGTACATCCCCTCCTCGGTCTCACCCGCGACGCGTTCGCCGGCCCGCTGGTCGGCGTCGGGGTCGTCCACGTCGGACACGTCGAAGACGCCGTACTCGTTCATCTTCAGGTCCGCCTCGATGGCGACGTTCCGGAGCTTGACGTTGTGGTCCTTGCTGCCGGTGAAGTACTGCAAGGCGGCCCCGAACTCGGCGGGGTCGACCACCCGCAGGTCCACCCGGACCTCCCCCGAGCGGACGCTGGCCTTCTGGTCGCCCGCCTCGATGACGGTGTCGGCCTCGGGCCAGTCCGTGAACGCCCCGATCACCGTCTCGGGTTCGTCGCTTGCGACGAGCACGTCCACGTCGCCGATCGTCTCCTTCCAGCGGCGCAGCGACCCCGCGAGGTCCACCCGCTCGACGCCCGGCTGTCCGTCGAGGTACGAGACGACGCTCTCCCCGCGTGGGCGCGCTTCGCCCAGCGACTCGCGCTCGGTCGCCTCGCGGGCGAACTGGACGTTCTCCAGGATGTTCTCCTCCGTCTTCGCGCCGAAGCCGCTGACCTCGCGGATCTCGCCGGCCTCGGCCGCGGCCTCCAGGTCGTCGAGCGTCTCGACGCCCAGCGCCTCGTAGAGGCTCCCGACGGTCTTCGGGCCGACGCCCTCGACCCGGGTGAGCGCCTCGACGTCGACCGGCATCTCCGCGCGTAGCTCCTCGAGTTCCTCGATATCGCCGGTCTCGACGTACTCGACGACCTTCGCGGAGATGGCGTCGCCGACGCCCTCGATCTCGCCGACGGCCGCCTCCCCGTCGTCCTCGGCGAGGCCGGCCACATCGCCGGGGAACGCCCGCACGTTCTCGGCGGCGCGGCGGTAGGCACGGGGCTTGTACTCGACGCCCTTCGCCTCGAGGCGGTCGGCGAACTCCTCGAGGCGGTCGGCGATCTCGTCGTTGCGGCTCATGGCGACCCCGAGCGGTGGCTCCCCTGGCTGTCCCGGTCGTCGCCCAGCGCCTTCTTGAGGAAGTTCATCCAGCGCTTCTTGTCGGCGGTCTCCTGGGCCTCGATCTCCGCTTCGAGGTTCGTCGGGCCGAGGCTCTCCAAGGCGTTGAGCGCGCGGTCGATACCGATGATCGCTTCGACCAGCCGTTCGCCCTCCTCCCGGGAGATGTCGCCGGCCTCGATGCGCTCCTTGCGCTCCTTGCGCTCGCGCCGGAGGTTCGTCTTCGCCCGTTCGACGCGCTCGCGCTCGCCCGCGGGGACGGTGTCCCGGCGCTTGATCTCGAAGACGAACTCCCGCAGGTCGACGGGCTCCCCCCGGATCTCGATGCGCTCGGGGATCGTCGCGCCCACGGTGGCTCCCTCCCGGCCGATGCGCTCCAGGAGCTGTTTGCGCTCGTACTCTTGCACGGTCGCCAGTCCGGTCTCGACGGTGAAAAACCCACGCGGTGGTTCCGTCCGCGGCCGATTCCCGCCCGACGGCGCCCGCGCGCCGGCCGGCGACGGGTCCGCCCCCGTCGGATCGGAAGGGTAGGCCCTATATGGGTGGGCGTCCTACAGGGGTGTAGCACCGTCGTCAGCGGACGGCCGGCGATTCACCCAACTATGTCCCGCGTATACAGACTCCACTCGACACTGGAACTGCCCCTGGAGGACGTGTACGACTTCTTCGATGACCCGGACCTGCCCGAGGACATCGAGGACGTCGACATCACACGCCGGAACAACACGCTCATCATCAGCGCTGTCTCCGCCGACGAGAGCATCAGCAAGTACACGCCCACGGCCCAGTTGAAGGCCAGCGTCACGGAGAACCGCGTCTACGAGGAGATCGAGGAGGACGAGGAGGACGAGAGTTCCCCCGTCCACACCACCGACACCGCGGGCGGCCCGCAGTGGGGCGCCCTCGAAGAAGAGGAAGAGGAGCCCCCCTCGGAACTCGTCGAGTACGCCTGCTTCAAGGGCGACCGCGAGACCGTCCTGCAGAACAGCACCCACCAGTACGAGATGTTCCTCGTGCTCTGCGACATCGCCCGCGAGGCCGAGAAGGGCACGCTCACCGCGATCACCTCGCCGGACGACGACCTCGAAGCCGTCCGCATCGTCGACGGCGAGGACCGCCCGGCCTCGATCAACGTCGTCGAGGACCCCCGCGACGACGAGGACTCCGACGGCGTCAACTGGCGCGACAACGAGTTCATCTCCGGGTAGCTACCGTCCCGCCGGTCCCCGCGCTCCGCTCTCCTCCATCCGTCACAACACCTCCGAGTTGCGGGACCGTCCGTCGCAAAACCGTCCGCCACAGAACCGTCCGCCGCGGAACCACCCGGCCCGAGACGCTCCTACGACGCGGCGTCTCGCACGTCGACGCGCCCGTCGCTCGTACACTCGACCCGACAGCCCGCATAGTCGAAGGTCACCCGCCCGTCCGTCCCGGCCGGCCCGGTGAACAGCGCGTCGAGGGCGTCCGGGTCGAGCGCCTCGTACAGCGGCGGCAGCGCGACCTCGTCGACGCCCTTGTGGGCCGCGACCGACGACACGACTGCCTCGCTCGGCGATTGCCGCTCGTCGCCGTGATCTGATGCGGTCGTACTCATTGACCGCGGGTTCTCTATTCCCACGTAAAACTCCACCGAAGGTTCATGCGACGATCGACGAACTTGAAGGCCGTCGGGAGGGCGGTCACTCCGGGAGCGCGCCGGGCCCGAGGAGCCACTCGGCCACGTCGCGGGTGAGGTACACCTCGATCCAGGCGGCGACGAGGATCATGACCACGAGGACGGCCCCGATGACCGCGAGTTCGTACAGCTCGACCCGGGTCAGCGGTTTCTCGTCCCAGCCGAGCAGGTATCGGACGACCCGGTGGGGGACCCGCAGGCCGACCGCCGCCGCGACGAAAAACGCCGAGAGCTCGATCACCCCGTGGGGGAGCAACAGCGCGAGGATCACCGCCCAGGAGGTCTGCCGGACGACGACCGAGACCACCGCGCCGACGATGACCCCGTTGACGACCAGCCCGAACAGCGAGAGCAGCCCGCCGGTGACCGCCCCGAGCCCGATCAGCAGGAGCGCACGGAGGTTGTTGACCAGAAGCGGCACGAACGCCAGCTCGGGGAGGGGGCTGTCCGCCGGCGCCTCGGCCTGGAGCTGTTCGATCAGCGCCTCCAGCTGGGCGACGGGGATCGACCCGACCACCGCGTAGGCCGCGAACGCGCTCCCGAAGAAGACGACCAGCGCCGCGACCAGGTGCCACCGCAGCCACCGCGTGAACCGCGCCTCCCGGTGGAGCGCCCGGATCGACCCCCCGCTCGTCCCGTCGTTCGATTCGGGCCCCCCGTCCGGGTCCCGGTTCGGGCCCAGGTCCTGATCCGGGTCGGGATCCGTGCTCCCCTCCGCGTCCCGGCGGTCGCTGTCTCCACTCATTACCACGCCGTTCGGCCCCCGCCCCCTTCTGTCCTCCGGCCGACACGACCGCCGAACGACTGCCTGCGCCTCCCCGTTCCCGTCCGCGACCCTGCCACACGATCACATACGCCGGACGACTGGTCCTCCAAAAAGAACTTAACCGAGCCACTAATTACATCTCATTACCGATGACAGAGGAGTTCCCCGATTACCTGGACGTCGATTACAGCGCAGGCGAAGGCGAGGACCCGGCCGACTACCCGCACGTCAACGACAAGATCGAGAAGGCCATCGAGGTCACCCGGCAGGGCCTCGAGGAGTACGAGAACCCGGTCGTGATGTGGACGGGCGGCAAGGACTCGACGCTCACGCTGTACTTCGTCAAGGAGGTCGCGGACCAGTTCGACCTGGAGGTCCCGCCGGTCGTGTTCATCGACCACTACCAGCACTTCGACGAGCTGATCGACTTCGTCGAGCACTGGGCCGACGAGTGGGACCTCGACGTGATCTGGGCCCGCAACGAGGACGTGGGCGAGTACGTCGACGAGCACGGCCTCGAACCGGGCGATGACATCCCCATCGACGAGCTCTCCGAGCACAACCAGCACCACGTCCGGGAGATTCTGGAGTACGAGGAGGACACCTTCCCGTTCCTGCTGGACACCTACGTCGGCAACCACCTCCTCAAGACGGTGGCGCTCAACGACGCCATCGAGGAGCACGACGTCGATGGCATCATCTCCGGCATCCGCTGGGACGAGCAGGAGTCCCGCGCCGACGAGACGTTCTTCTCGCCGCGCCACGACCCGGACATCTACCCGCCCCACGACCGGGTCCAGACCATCCTCCAGTTCGACGAGGCCGCCGTCTGGGAGGCGTTCTGGAACTTCGTGGTCCCCGACACCGTCGAGGAGTTCCCCGACGAGGGCTACGTCCCCGAGACCGACGACGACCTCCCCGAGGGCGTCGAACAGGAGGACATCCCCGTCTCGCCGAAGTACTTCGCCGGTTTCCGCTCGCTCGGTAGCGAGGTCAGTACCGACAAGGCCGCCGAGGAGCCCGCCTGGCAGCAGGATCTCGACTCGACGACCGAGCGCGCCGGCCGCGCCCAGGACAAGGAAGACCTGATGGAGCGCCTGCGCGACCTCGGCTACATGTAACGCCGGTCGGTTTCGACCCCTTTCGCGGACTGTTTCTTTCGCGTGTCGACACGCCGTGCAGGAGGCATAGGTAGCGGTTGCGGTGCGGTTGGCGCGCGCTGGAGCGCGCTTTCATGCGCGCGACCGGAGCCGCGCGAGGGATGAGCGACGACAGGAGCGAATCGGCTGGGGAGGTTCGTGGCCGTCTGCGGCGCCGTGCGGGGCGGTGCGGTTGCGGTGCTGTCCTGGCGGACTGAAAGGGCGAGGCGCGCTCGCGTCCAGTTTAGTCGTCTGAGCGGGCACTATCCGCGCGGGCCGTGCGGAGAGCGCGGATATCCCGCTCAGCGACCGCGAGCGGGCCGAGGGCTTTCAGCGCTCGCTACCCTCGGCGGCCCCAGTCGTCCCCGTATCTCCCACGAAGATACAGTTCGAAACCACGACAACACTCACGATACAAACCAAACCGAATCCCCGAACCCACCCGACCGCTCATGGTGGTGGCGCCGCTTGCGACGGTATGGACAGCGGTCGCGCGAAGGGGTTCGTCGCCGCCACCTTCGCCCTGGGTATCGCCGCCCTCTGGGCGACCGTCGCGGGCGTCGTCCCGCCGAGCGGGGCCCTCGTCGCGGTCGCCTGGTTCGCGACCGCGCTCGCGATTGCCACAGGGCCCGCCACGCAGGCGCCGCGTCGCCTCGCCCTCGGCGGTGCCGCCGGTCTAGTCACGCTCGCCGTCGCGGTCGCCGTCGAACCGCTGGCCGGCGTTCCACTCCCCGATATCGGCGTCCTCGGCCCGTACACCTACCTCGCGACCGAGGTCGCCTTCGGGGCGTTCGCGGTCGGACTGCTCGTCCGGGCGGGCCGCGAGTCGCTCCGCCGTGCGGCCGTGACAGTCGCCGTCGTCTACCCGCTGGCGTACGTCTGGGACTGGTACACGCTCGAAGTCGGCGTGTTCGCCATCCCGCTGCGGACCGGCGCCGAGTTCGTCGGGATCCCCGTGGAGGAACACCTGTTCATGCTCGTCGTGCCGGCGCTCGTGCTCGGCGTCCACGAGACGATACACGGTCGGTCCGGATTCGGGCACGAGCCCGAGTGACGCCGAAGGGGGAGGGAGACGGCGCTCAGACCAGGTTGTCGTCGTCGAAGACGAACGAGGAGACGTGGGAGGCGAGCCGTCGGGCGTCGTCCTCGGTCTCGGCGTGGAGTTCGCCGGCGACGTGGCCGGTCTCGCCGCCGACGCCCGCGGTCTGGGAGTCGGGGTCGACGCGGACCGAGTAGGAGCGCAGCGAGCGGACGTGCTCGCGGAGCCGCCGCAGCGCCCGCTCGGAGAGCTGGCCGTCGAGGTGCTGGAGGTCGTAGCGGACGACGTAGCCGCGCTCGCCCTCGCGGACGGCGACGACCGGGAGCCCGCGGTCGGCGCAGCGGTCCCACAGCGACCGCCCCTCCGCCTTGGTCTCGTAGGTCGGGACGTTCGACGGCGCCAGTTGGTCCATCGACCGCGCGTACGGTCGCGAGACGTTTCTACGTTCCGCAGGCGAATGTCGGGCCGAACTGTCAGACCGCCTACTTCAACCCCGTTCAGGGAAACGTCAAGTCCGCGCCGCCCGACGGACCGCCTGTGCGCGTCGACCTGTCGGATCCGCGGGCGCTGATCCGCCGGTACTACCTCTTCCAGGCGCTGGCAGCGGTGGGATTCATCTCACCGATCTTTGCGCTGTTCGTCCTCCGCGACCTGACGTATCCGCAGTACGGGACGCTAAGTGCCGTCTACTCGCTGGTACTGGTGGGCGGCGAGATCCCGACGGGCTACGTCGGCGACCGCGCGGGCCGCCGGGACACGCTCGTCGCGAGCAAGCTGACAATGGCCGCCTCGTTGCTGGGGTTTCTCCTCGTCGACTCGTTCGCGTCGTACCTCGTCGTCTACATCCTCTGGGGGGCCGGGGTCGCCCTGACCTCGGGGACGGGCGGCGCCTGGCTCTACGAGGTGCTCGAATCGACCGTCGGCGAGGACAAGTTCACGACCGTCCGCGGTCGCGGGCAGTCGATCGCCCGCTGGAGCTCCGCGGTGACGACCGTCGTCGGCGCGGTCCTCTACGGGGTCGACCCACGTGCCCCCTTCCTCGCGGCGGGCGCGCTCATGCTCGTGGGTGCAGGGGTGATCGCGACGCTCCCCCGCACCGAGCAGTTCGAGGCCGGCGAGACGGCCGGCCCGTCGGTCCGCGACGCGCTCCCGCTGCTGCGCGACCGCCTCGCCCGCCCGCCGCTGCGGTCGTTCGTCGCCTTCGCCGCGCTCGTCTTCGGCGCCGTCGGCGCCGGCAACCAGTACGTCCAGCCGATCGCCGTCGCGGTCGTCGAGGGGAGCGACCTCGCCGCGCTCCCGCTAGTCGGCGGCGTCGCCGAAGCTGCCGGATCGGCGTCGCTCCCGGTCGACATCCCGGTGTCGGCGGCGACCGGGCTGGGGCCGCTGTACGCGAGTTTCGCACTCGTCGCCGGCGTCGTCAGCTACTACGCGGGGCCGATCGAGGCGCGGTTCGGCCTCTCCCGCGTGCTCGCGGGAGCCGCGGTCGTCCTCGTCGCGGCGACGCTAGTCCCCCTCGCGGTCCCGCTGGCAGCGTTCGCGACGTTCTACCTCCTCCGGGCGGTCCACTACCTGCTCCGCCCGATGGTCGAGGGCCACGTCAACGACCGGGTCGAGAGCGTCGGTCGGGCGACCGTGCTGTCGGCCGTCTCGATGGTCGTCGGCCTCGCCCGGACGCCGTTCGTCGTCCTCGCCGGCGTCGCGGCGGGCGCCCGTGGACCGATCGCGGCGTACGGTGCGCTCGGTGCCCTCCTGGTCGTGACGGCCGTACCTCTCGTCCTCCTGAGCTCGCCGTTCCCCGACGAGGACGCGGCGGACGCCAGTGACGATGCGGAAACCGACGGCGGCGGCGCGGCGAACTGATACGGATTATTGCAGGTCAGTCCGGGATCGACCGCACGCAGTCGTGCGGTCGACCCGGTAAACGCTTGCAATAATCCGTATGAATCAGGCCACCGCGTCGTAGGCGTCGTCCATGATCTCCAGAGCCTCCTTCAGCGTCTCGACGTTGACGGCGTAGGAAATGCGGGCGTAGCCCTCGCCGTGCTCGCCGAAGGCCTCTCCGGGGACGACGACGACGCCGCGGTCGATCACCTCGTCGACGAACCCCTCCGGTACTTCGGGCATCGCGTAGAACGCGCCCTTCGGCGTCGGGCACTCCAGCCCGATGTCGGCGAGGCCGTCGAGCAGCACGTCCCGGCGCTGTTCGAAGGCCTCGACCATCTCGTCGACGGGGTCCTGCGGCCCGGTCAGCGCGGCCTCGGCGGCGTGCTGGGCGGCGGCCGTCGCGCAGGCTTGGCCGTACTGGTGGACCCGGAGCATCCGTTCGATCCGCCGGTTCGAGCCGGTGACCCACCCGAGCCGCCAGCCCGTCATCGAGTAGGTCTTCGAGCAGGCGCTCACGACGACGGCGTTGTCGCTCTCGGCGAACTCCAGCGGCGAGCGGTGTTCGCCCTCGAAGACGATGTGCTCGTACACCTCGTCGGAGATGCAGAGCACGTCGTGCCGATCGGCGATGCGGGCGAACTCCCGCATGTCCTCCGGCGACTGGACCGCGCCGGTGGGGTTGGCGGGACTGTTGACGACGAACGCGGCGGTGTCGTCGGTGATCGCCTCCTCGACGGTGGCAGGGTCCATCGTGAGGTCGTCGCGCAGCGGGACCGGCTTCGGCTCGCCGCCGGCGAGCCGCGTGAGCGGGTCGTAGGAGACGAACCCGGGGTCGGGGAAGACGACCTCCTCTCCGGGGTCGACGTGCGCTTCCAGCGCGATGTGGAGCGCCTCGCTCCCGCCGGCGGTGGCGATGACGTCGTTCGGGTCCACGTCGATGTCACGGTCCTCGGCGTACCGACCGGAGATAGCCTCCCGCAGCGACTCGGTTCCCTTGTTGGAGGTGTAGCCGTCGGCCTCCCCCGCGCGGATGGCCTCGATGGCGCCCTCGCGGGCGTGTTCGGGCGTCGGGAAGTCGGGCTGGCCCAGCCCGAGGTTGATCGCGTCCTCGCCCGCGGCCTCGAAGACCTCGCGGATCCCGCTTATCGACACCTGCTCGACGCGTCGAGAGAACTCCGTCATACTCCCACGGCGGGCGCGCTCCCCGATAACTGTTGAGGGTCCGCCGCCCGCCGCTCGGGGCGACCCTCCCACCGCGGAAGGGTCACCCGAGCCGACTGTTCGACCGCGGAACCGGAATTTCGATCACCAGCAGGTTTACCAGCATCCTGCCGAAACGGGGGGAGTATGCACACACGGCAGACACTCGCGACGCTGGCGGTCCTCGTCCTGACGGTGACGGCGGGCTGCGGGTTCATCACCGGTCAGAGCGCGCTGGCGTTCAGCGCGTCGCCGGCGACCGCGAGCGCCGACGCGCTCTCGGAGACGGGCTACGAGGAGCGGGCCGTCACGAACTCGACGGTCACGCGCAACTTCAGCGCCGCCGGTCAGACCAGACAGGTCGAGGTGACCAACCAGCAGGCCCGCTACGAACGGGCGGTCGACCTCGGCCCGCTTGGTTCCCAGCGCGCGGCCGTGTTCGTCACCTTCGCCAGCCCCGAGGTGAGCGTCGTCGGGCAGACGTTCAACCCCATCTCCGATATGTCCACCCGCGAGATCCTCCGGCAGTTCGAGTCCCAGTACGAGGGGCTGAGCGTGGGCGACAGCGTCGACAACCGGAGCGTCCGCTCGCTTGGGAACCAGCGCACCCTCGAACAGTTCGAGGGGACCGCCACGCTCGGCGGCAGCGAGGTCGACGTGTACGTCCACGCCGCGAAGTTCAAGCACGAGGGCGACTACGTCGTCGCCGTCGGTATCTACCCCCAGCGACTCGACGGCGAGGCCGAGAACGTCGTCGCGCTCACCGAGGGGCTAGAACACGACGGCGAGGAGTGACCGACGGCTAGTCGCTTCGCTTTTTCGCCCGAAACAGCCGAGTCGCGCGACGAGTGGCTCCGCCGGCGGCCGAACTGCTAACTCACCGCGACAGCAACGCCATCACGGCACCGCCGCCGCCGACGCTCACTCCCGTCGGCGCCGGCGGCCGAACTGCTAACTCATCGCGACAGCAACGCCATCACGGCACCGCCGCCGCCGACGCTCATCCCCACGACCCCGTAGTCGTGGTCCTCCCGGACCATCGCGTGGGCGATCGTCGTCGCCAGGATCCCGCCGCTGGCGCCGATGGGGTGGCCCAGGGCCACCGCGCCGCCGAGCGGATTCAGTCGCTCTTCCGGGATGCCGAGGCGGTCGCGCACGTAGACCGCCTGGGCGGCGAACGCCTCGTTGACCTCGTAGTGGTCCACGTCGTCGACGGCCAGGTCGTTTCGCTCCAGAAGTTTCTCGATCGCGTCGCCGACGGCCTGCGAGAACTCGGCGGGGTCGCGGTAGGCGACGGCGTAGTCCTCCACGTGGACCATCGGGCCGAGCCCGTGTTCCTCGGCTGCCTCGGCGCTGGCGAGGACGACGCCGCCGGCCCCGTCCGCCAGCTTCGAGGCGTTGCCCGGCGTGATGGTTCCCCCGTCGCGGAACGCCGCGGAGAGCCCCCCGAGCCGGTTCAGCGAGGTGTCGCCCCGCGGCCCCTCGTCCTCGGTGACGAGGCGGTCGTCGACCTCGACGGGGACGAGTTCCTCGTCGAAGCGGCCCTCCTCGATCGACTCGGCGGCGCGGCGGTTGCTCCGCAGGGCGTAGCGGTCCTGCTCCTCGCGGGTGATGTCGTGGGCTTCGGCGAGGCGTTCGGTGAGTTCGCCCATGTGAGCGTCGTAACCCACGTCCCACAGCGCGTCGAAGATCATCGAGTCGACCAGCTCGGTGTTGCCGTGTCGGCGCCCCTCGCGGAGTTCACGGAGGAGATACGGGGCGTTGGACATCGACTCCATCCCGCCGCCGACGGCGATGTCGGCCCGACCGGCCGCGATGCGGTCGACCGCGAGCATGATGGCGCGCAGTCCCGACCCCGACGCCTCGTTGACGGTCGTCGCCGGCGTGTCCTCGGGGAGCCCCGCCCGCGTGACCGCCTGCCGCGCGGGCACCTGCCCGACGCCGGCCTGGACGGCGTTGCCCAGTCCGACCCAGTCCAGGTCCCCGGGTTCGACGCCCGAGCGGGCGACCAGGTCTTCCAGCACCGTCGCGCCCAGGTCCGGCGCGCGCACCGCCGACAGCGACCCGAGCATCGCGCCGTGGGCCGTCCGCGAGCCGTCGACTATCACTACGTCTGTCATGTGTGAACGGTTCGCGCGGCACCGTCATCGGTGTTTCCCCGGGGCGGGAAAGAGCGCGGTCGACGCGAGACCACGGGGACGGAAACCGAGCCGAAACCGCGGCCGCGCGCCGGGCGTTACTCGTCTTCGGCGGCCTCGCGGAGGTCCGCGAGGTGGTTTCGAACGACGCGGAGTGTCGCGTCCGCGTCGGCGTAGCCGTCGTCGTACTCGGAGAGCGCTGCGTCGGTCTTGTCGAGGAACTCCTCGACGGCCGTGTCGAGATCGTCGGTCATCATCTCACCTCGAAGGAGACGCCGGTGTCGCGGAGGGCGTCGGTCACGCGGCCGACGCCGTCGGCCGTGGCGACGACGACGACGGAGAGCCCGCGGGAGGCCGCGTCGGCCGCCACCTCGCCGGCGGCGAAGTACGTGGCGGGGTCGACGCCCACAGAACGGAGCGCGCCGACGGCCTCAACGCCCGAGGCGACGACGAGATCAGCCGTCTCACAGGCCTCGCCGAGGTCGGCGAGCCGGTCGTCGTCGGGTCGGCCCGAGCGGATCGAGGGGACCTGGAGGACGCGCACCTCGCCGGGGTCCAGATCGATGACCCCCTCGAAGCCGGTGACGCCGACGACCTCACCGGCGGCGGCGCCGGTCGTCGCGACGCCGGTGGCGGCCTCGGTCCCGCCCTCGGCGCCGAGCGGCGCGGCGTACTGGAGGCCCTCGCGCATCGAGAGGGAGACGGTCTCGCCCTCGTCGATGGCGTCGGTGGCGATGGCGGCGTCCTCCTGGACGGAGCCCAGCACGTCGTCGGTGACGTGCTCGGCGAACCGCCGCACGTCGGCGGCGGCCTGGAGCGTCCAGTCGACGCCCTCGGTGGTGACGCGGTAGCGCGAGCGGCCCTGCTTCTCGACGAGGCCGTCCTCGACGAGGTCGCGGATGTACTCGCTGACCGCCTGGCTGGTCACGCCGACGGCGTCGGCGATCTCCCCCTGGCTGACCGCCGGCTGGCGCTCGGCGATCTCCACGAGGACGCGAAAGCGCGTCGCCGCGCGCTTGTTCGCGAGGACGTCGACCATACTCCCGTCTGGGGACCCCGCCGGTATAAATCTCCCCGCCGTCGTCCGCTCGGTCGACCGTGCGGGGCCGTCGGGCGGTCCCGGCCCGTCCGCCCGACTGGGGAGCCCGGCCTGTCCCGTCCGCCGGCCGGGCAGTCGTCCGGGACGGCGCCTGCCCCAACCCGTTACACCTAAACCCCTCGCAGAGAACTCACAGCCATGTTCCTATCGGCACGTGAGGAGGTGCGTTCGGAGCTCGAGGCGGCGCTGGCCCGCCTCGAGTACCCGGACAGCGACCTCTCGATCGAGCGGCCGCCCGACGATATCGACGCGGTCTTCGCCTCCAGCGTCGCGTTTCGGATCGCCAGCGAGGTCGGGTCGGACCCGGCGGCGGTAGCAGCCGAGATCGCCGACGAGACCGAGGTCGAGACCTGCGAGTACATCGACGCGGTCGGGAGCCACGGCCCCTACGTGAACTTCTTCCCGAGCGAGCGCTACTTCGCGGACACGGTGCGGGCGGCCCAGGACGGTGACTACGGCACGCTCGAACCCACCGGGGACGAGGTCCTCGTCGAGCACACCTCCGCGAACCCGACGGGACCGATCCACATCGGGCGCGCGCGCAACCCGATCATCGGGGATGCGATCGCCCGGGTCCTGCGCTACGCCGGCAACGACGTCGAGCGCCAGTACTACGTCAACGACGCGGGCCGGCAGATCGCCGTGTTCACGTGGGCCTACGAGACGTTCGACGAGGCCGACCTCCCGGAGCCGGAGCGGGACTCCCCCGAGTACGAGATGGTCCGCTACTACCGGAAGGGCAACGAGTTCCTCGAGGAGGCCGACTCCGAGGAGGTCGAAGCGGCCGAAGCCGAGATCCGGGAGATCCTGCAGGGCCTCGACGCGAACGACGACGAGGCGTACGAGCGGGTCTCCGAAGTCGTCGACACCGTGTTACCGGGGATGCGGCGGACGCTCGAGCGCCTGCCCGCGGAGTTCGACAGCTTCGTCAAGGAGACCAGGTTCATCAGGAACGGGGCGACAGACGACGTCGTCGAGCGGCTCAAGGCGCTCGACTGCGCCGTCTACGAGGACGACGCCTGGCAGCTGGACCTGCCGGACTTCGAGAAGAACCTCGTCTTCCTCCGGTCGGACGGCACCTCGCTGTACACCACGCGAGACCTGGCCTACCACGAGTGGAAGCTCGAGAACTTCGACGAGTCCGTGACCGTCGTCGGAGAGGACCACGAACTCCAGGCCAGGCAGCTGGGGAGCGCGCTCGAACTGCTCGGCCACGACACGGCGCCGCTCTCGCGGGTCCACTACTCGTGGGTGAACCTCCCGGAAGGCGGGATGTCGACGCGGGAGGGGACCGGGATCGACCTCGACGACCTGCTCGACGAGGCCGTCGAACAGGCGCGGGCGGAGGTCGAGGAGCGACTGGCGGACCGCTCCCGGGACGACGACCTCTCCGAGTCCGACATCGACCGGATCGCGGAGCAGGTCGGTATCGGGGCCGTCCGGTACGACATCGTCTCCCAGCAGCCCACCAAGGGGATCACCTTCGAGTGGGACCGGGCGCTCGACTTCGAGGCGCAGTCCGCCCCGTACGTCCAGTACATCCACGCCCGCTGTCACGGAATCCTGGACGAAGCGGAGGGGCAGGACATCGCCCTCCCCGGGGCCGACGAGTTCGACGCCGGGGAACTGTCGACGGACGCCGAACGGGAGCTGATCCGGGTGATCGCGGCGTTCCCCTCCCGGATCGAGGAGGCGGCCGACCAGCTCCGGCCGCACGTCGTCGCGACGTACACCCAGGACCTCGCCGAGGCGTTCAACGCGTTCTACCGGGAGTGCCAGGTCCTGTCCGCCGACGACGACACGCGGCGCGCCCGGCTGGCGCTCGTGGAGGCGACCCGGATAACGGTCGCCAACGCCCTCGACGCGCTCGGCGTTCCCGCCCCCGAATCGATGTAGACGGGCGGCGGCCGCCCCGACAGCGGGTCGCCCCGCCGCCGGGGCGCTCGCCGCTCGGCCGAGTGTGCGAAACCGTGCCATCGCCACGAAAGCACTTTTTCCGCGGACTGCGCCCGTCGACGTATGTCCGACCTCTTCCCCGAGCGCATCGAGACCGAGCGGCTCGTCCTCGAAGCGGCGACGACCGGGACCGTCGACCCGCTGGAACTGTACGAACACGTCCGCGAGGGCGCCCCGCACATCGACGAGGTCACGGAGTATCTCACGTGGACGCCCCACGAGACACCGAAAGAGACCGCGGAGTTCCTCGAACTCGTCACCGAGGAGCGCGAGAACGGCGAGGGCGCGACCTACGTGGTCCGGCCGAAACCGGGGGAGGAGAGCGAGGCGCGGAGCGCCTCGGAAGGGTCGAACGGCGATGGGCCGCGAGACAGCGCGGGCGAGTTCGCGGGCCTCACGGGGCTCGCCGTCGACTGGGACCGGCGGACGGCGACGCTCGGCACGTGGCTCCGCAAGCGCTTCTGGGGCCGGGGCTACTCCGGCGAGCGCGCGGCGGCACTGCTGGCGGTCGCGTTCGACCGGCTCGACCTCGACGCCGTCGTCGTCGGCGTCCACGAGGGCAACGAGAAGTCCCGCAAAGCGGTCTCCCGGTACGTCGAGGCCCACGGCGGCCGCCGCGAGGGACTGCTTCGGAACTTCGAGGTGGCTCAGGACGGCTCCGTCGCGGACGTGCATCGGTTCACCGTCACCGCCGCGGAGTACCGGGCGGCCACCGCCGGCGGCGACGGGGAGTAGGAGGCGACGGCGAGAACCGCCGGCGGGCGTCAGGCATTTGTCGGCCGGGCGCCGAGGTGCGGGCGATGGACCCCGAGTACCGCGACCGTGCGGCGTACCTCGACGGGACGCTCGTCCTCGCGGACACCCACTTCGGGAAGGGCGAGGCCTCGACCGTCGAGTTCCCCGTCGGCGCCGGCGAGGACTGCGTCGAGCGCCTGGACGGGTTGCTCGACCGCTTCGACCCCGAGGAGGTGGTCCTGGCGGGCGACGTGTTCCACTCGTTCGACTACGTGCCCGACTCGGCCGCCGAGGCGCTGTCGGGGGTGCGGCGGGCGGTCCGCGACGCGGGCGCGCGCCTCGTCGTCGTCGAGGGCAACCACGACACGATGCTCGACGCGGCGTACGCGGGCGACCTCCACGACGAGTACGAACTCGACACCGACGGGGCGGAGACCGTCGTGGTGACCCACGGCCACGAGGAGCCCAATACCTCGGCCGACGCCTACGTCGTCGGCCACGACCATCCGGCCATCGAGATCGAGGGACGGAAACGGCCCTGCTTCCTCGTCGGCGACGGCGCGTATCGCCGCTCGGACGTGCTCGTCCTCCCGTCGTTCAACCGCCTCGTCGAGGGCGTCTCAGTCAACGGCCGGATCGGGACCGCCCGGCCGGAGCTATCCCCCGTCGTGACCGGGATCTCGCAGTACCGACCCGTGGTGTACGACGAGGACAGCGAGGAGACGCTGAGGTTCCCGCCGCTCGGCCAGTTCTCGCGGATGTTGTAGGGGTTGTTCGAGTGTCGGATCTCTCGACTCGTTCGGCAACAGCTTGATCGGCGGGAGGTAACGGCAGGCGCTGAAAGCCCTCGGCGCGCTCGCTAGCAGTCGTCTCGACCGCGGATGGCAGCAAGCGCTGAAAGCCCTCAGCGCGCTCGCGGTCGCTGAGCGACATATCCGCGCTCTCGGCACCGCCCGCGCGGATAGGGGTCGCTCAGGCGACTGAAATACACGCGAGCGCGCCTCGCCCTTTCAGTCCGCCAGGAGAAATCTCGTCGTGGTCGCCTCAGGACGGCGGCTGGTCGGCCAGGCGCGAGCCTCGCGCCTCCCCAGCCTCTTGCGCTCCGCGCGCCTGCGGCGTGCGGTGCTCATCCCTCGCGCAGTTCCGTCGCGCGCATGAACGCGCGCGACAGCGCGCGCCACGTTGATTAACTCGCTCCGGTCTACGGGCTCACAGCTCGTCCGAGACCGTCCCGGCGGCGACCTGCCCGCTCTCCAGCGCGCCCTGGATCGACGACCACCGGGTGTAGTCGCCGGCGAGGTAGACGGGCTCCTCGGGCGCGTCGGCGGCGGGGAGGCCGTCGCGGAAACCCGGCGGCTGGTCGAACTGGGCGAACTCGACGCGGTCGGTCGCGAGGAGTTCCAGGTCGTCGAAGCGGTGTTCGGGGTACCAGGTGACCAGGGCGTCGCGGACGCCGGTTGCGAGTTCCTCGTCGCTCCGCTCGGGGACGCCGAGCGTCGTCGCCGAGAGGAGGGCGTGACCGTCGGGGGCGTACTCCGGCGCGACCGTCGAGAGGGGGGCAACGGTGTTGGGACAGCTATCGACCGCGTTGAGGACGAGCCGGTGGCCGGTATCGAGCGAGCGGTGTTCACGCGTCCGGAAGTACTGGGTGACACAGCCCCGCGAGTCCGTCGGGATCGACTCGACGCCGGTCAACTCGCGAGCCGTCCTCGGGTCGGTCGCGACCACGACGGCGTCGGCGTCGACAGTCTCGTTCCCGGTTTCGACGGTCGCCCCGCTGTCGCCCCCTTCGCTGGCGGCCGCCCCGCCGGCATCTCCGTCGACCGCGGTGACCTCGGTGTCGGTCTCGATGGACGCGCCGGCGTCGCGGGCGCGGGCGGCGAGTTGCCGGGAGATGGCGCCCATCCCGTCGGCGGGGACCGCGGTCTGCCCGCGCGCGAGCATCGAGAAGGTGTAGCGGAAGACGCCCGCGTCGGTCGACAGCGAGCGGTCGAGCGTGATACCGCCGTAGAACGGCGCGGCGAAGTTCTCGACGAACTTCTCGGAGAAGCCGCGGCGGTCGAGATACTCGCGGATGCTCTCGGTCGGCCCGTCGAGGAGTGCGTCGGGGTCGGCGTTGCCGAGTTCCCGGCGGAGTCTGAGCACGCGGAGTTTGTCCAGCAGGGTCACGTCGGGGTTCATCGCGGACTCGACGGCGGAAAGCGGCGCCCGAAACGGGTCGGCGAGCGTCGAACGGTGGTCCGGGCGGGCGATAGTCGCGCCGGGGGCGAAGGTGCGGAGGTCGAGGGCGTCCAGATCGAGTTCCTCGCGGACGGCCGGGTACGCCGAGAAGAGGACCTGGAAGCCCCGGTCGAGGGTGAAGCCGCCGACCTCGCGCGAGCGGACGCGTCCCCCGAGTTCCGTGCGCCGCTCGAACAGCGTCACGTCCGCCCCGTCCCGTGCCAGGCGCCGCGCGGCCACCAGGCCCGCCAGTCCGCCGCCGACGATGACGACCTCGCTCATACCCCTCACTTGGAGCGGACCCACTAAACGCCCCCTATTCGCCCTGCTCCCAACGGCTCCCGCCCCGCTCGTGAACGTGTTCGTACCCGCGACGCGCCCGAACGGACAGTGCTTAGTCGATGGCATCCGCCGAACCCGATATGGACACGACTACGTCGCTCGACGGCCTCGTCTGCGCCGACTGTGCGGCGACCCACGACCCCGCGGCGGCCCCGCGGCGCTGTCCCGACTGCGGCGGCGTCCTCCGCGCGAGCTACGACGCCGCGAGCGCGGACGTGACCCGCGAGTCGCTCGCCGACACCCGCTTCGACGGCATCGCCCGCTTCGCCGACCTGCTACCGTTCCCCGCCGACGCGCTCGTGACGCTCGACGAGGGGACGACGCCGCTGATCCCCGCGCCGGAACTCGCAGAGGAACTCGGCGTCGGCGCCGTCTACGTCAAAGACGAGGGCGCGAACCCGACCGGGACGACCGCCGACCGCGGGTCCGCCCTCGCCGTGACCGCCGCCCGCGGCCACGGCGCGGAGAAAGTCGCGCTCCCCACCACGGGCGACGCCGGGCAGAGCGTCGCCGCCTACGCGGCCCGCGCGGGCATAGAGTCGGAGGCGTTCGTCCCGACGCGCTCGACGTTCGTCGCCAAGGCGATGACCAACGTCCACGGCGGCGAGATGAGCGTCGTCGAGGGTCGCTACCCCGACGCAGTCGACGCTTTCGAGGGCGCGATGAGCGACGGGGACGACGACTGGCACTCGCTGGCCCCGTTCGACACCCCCTACCGCCACGAGGGCGCCAAGACGCTGTTGTTCGAAGTCGTCGAACAACTCGACTGGGAAGTTCCCGACGCCGTCGTCCACCCGACCGGCCACGGCCTCGGCGTCGTCGGCAGTCACCTCGCCGCCGAGCAGTTGCAGGCCGCAGGCCTCGTCGACGACGCGCCCGCCCTGCACGTCGCTCAGCCCGAAGACTGCGCGCCCGTCGTCGCCGCGGACGACACGGGCGACGACGACACCGAGGCGTGGGAGCGGCCGGACACCCTGATCGGCTCGCTGGAGGTTCCGGACCCGGCCGGCGGCGCGCTCGCCCTGGAGGCCGTCCGGGACACCGGCGGCTGGGCGGTCGGCGCAAGCGACGACGACGCGCTGGAGGCCGCGGTCCGGCTCAACGCCGAGGGCATCGAGGCCAGCGCCACCGGGGGCGTCGGCGCCGCCGCCGCTCAAGAACTCGCCGACGGCGGCCACCTCGGGAGCGACGACGTGGTCGTGGTCGTCAACCCCGTCGCCGGCACCAAGGAGAACGACGTGCTCCGTAGCCACCTGATGCGAAAGGGCGTCTGACCCGCTCAGATCGACCGGCCGTCCGAACGGCGCGCGCTGTCGCGAGTCTCGTCTCGCGACAGGCATCGCGCGAGGGATGAGCATCGCAGGCCGGAGGCCGAGAAGCGCAAGAGGCTGGGGAGGCGCGAGGCTCACGCCTGGCCGACCAGCCGCCGTTTGAGACGGCCGCGACGAGATGTTTCCTGGCGGACTGAAAGGGCGAGGCGTGCTCGCGTGTATTTCAGTCGCCTGAGCGACCCCTATCCGCGCGGGCGGTGCCGAGAGCGCGGATATGTCGCTCAGCGACCGCGAGCGCGCCGAGGGCTTTCAGCGCTTGCTGCCATCCGCGGTCGAGATGACTGCTAGCGAGCGCGCCGAGGGCTTTCAGCGCCTGCTGTCAAGTTCGGCTCTCACGTCCACCCAGAGAGCGAACCCACTCACTCCAGGGTCGCGTTCGCGAGCGTCACGGTCCGTTCGGTCCCGCGCATCGAGCCGGTCCAGACGACCCGCACCGAGTCCCCGGGCTCCAGGTAGAACCCCACGCTCCGCTCGGCGTCCAGGTAGTTCCCGTCCCCGTTCGAGTCCACGCTGGGGTCGTCGACCGTCAGCGAGTCGCCGGGAGCGACCGGATACCCCACCCCCCGCTTGGTCGCGCCGGGCGAGTCGCCGACCCACACCACCTCCGCGCTCGTCCCGGCCGAACTGTCGCGGACGACGACGGCCAGCCGCTCGGTCGTCCGGTCGGATATCACGTCGCCGCCCGCGTGTTCGACGGTCACCGACCCCGCCTCGGCGTCGAACGACACCGAGAAGTCGGCGCCCGGGCTGTCGCGGCGGAGTTCGTCGTCGAGGTAGACGACCGAGCCGACGAGTCCGACGACGACCGCCACGGCGACCAGCCAGACGACCCACCGCTCGACGCCGCCGCGCTCGTCGTCGACCAGTCCGGAGCGAGCCCGCGTCATTACCCGACAGCACTCGCGCCGGGTAGTTAGGTGTCGGGGTCCGGCCCTGCCACGACCGGCGCGACCGCCGGCCGCACACAGCGCTCGGTCCGCGCTCAGTCCCCGGCTTCCTCGTGGATCGCCTCGCCGCGGTACAGCCGTTCGGCGATGGTGAACGTCTGCTCGGCCTCGCGGCGGGTCGGGAAGTGCGCGGCCATGTACCTCGCGGGTGCGATCAGCCCCAGCCGCCGCTCGCGGTCGCTACCCGCCGACTCGAACTGCGCGAACCCGCCCTCGACGTTCTGGAGGGTGTGGAAGCCGGCGTCCTCCCGCAGGAGCCCCTCGGCCATCGTTCGCTTCAGCCGGTCGGGGTCGCCGCCGGCGTCGAAGTGCCGGGAGACGATCCGCCCGGCCTCGTCGACGCGACCCTGCTCGTCGAAGGTCGAAAGCAGGCGCTCGCGCAGTTCCGCGGGGTCGTCGCCCTCGCCGGCGCCGACCTCCGGGAGCGGCGCCCTCGGCTGGTTGAGAAAGCGGTCGAGATACACCGACATCGCGCCCTGCCAGCAGGCCCGGTACAGGTCGTCGGCGTCGGTGCGGCCCGCGAGCTGTTCGACCGCGTTGGCGAACGAGAAGGTGTGATGCACCGTGTTCCAGTCGCCGAACTCGTTGCTGGTCGCGAAGTGCGCGACCCGCCGGAGCGCCGCCACGGCGACCGCGTGGGCCAGCTGCTCGGTCGTCGCACCGTCCCGGACCGCCTCGCGCAACGCCTCGTCGATGGCGTGGGGGTCGTCGCCGAGCAGGCGGTCGACGAAGTCGTCGGGCCGCTCCCAGTCGTTCCCGGCGCCCGCCGCCGAGAGCTCGGGGATGTCGTCGTCGGCCTCGAAACAGAGTTCGGCCACGTCGACCGGCTGGCGCCAGGCACTCGTCTCCTCGGCGCGGGAGCCGTCCGTGATCGTGTCGACCGTCGACGCGAGCACGTCCGGGGCCTCCTCCCAGCCGACGTGGTCGAGCGTCTCGAACGCCTTGTTGATGAAGTCGACCGTGTGACTGCTGTTCATGTAGAGGTGGTCGGTCGCGGCGGCGACGAGGATCTCGGCCAGGTCCTCGGGCGGGAGTGTCGCGGTCGCCGCCCGCAGGCAGCGCTCGGCGCCGTCGCTGTCGCGGACCTCGCAGGTCTCGCGGAACCACGACTTCAGGCGGTCCTTGCCGAGGTCCTCGTTGTCCAGCGCGTACTGGTCGAACCGCGGGGGCTCGCCCGCGCAGTTGGCCGCCACCTCGCGGACGCCGACGAACATCGCGCGCTGTTTCTCGTCGTGGTCGACCTCGTCGTAGAGGTTCGCCATCGCGCCCAGCGTCGTCAGCCCGCGCCCCCAGCCGTCGGCGCGGTACTTCGTCCCGAAGTCGACCGCCGTCTCCAGCGGCGTCGCGAACCCCTCGCCGAGGCCGTCGAGGTGGATCGCGCTCTTGGCGAGCACGAGCGAGAGGTTCTCGGCCATGCCGTCGACCAGCCGGTTGCGCCAGTGGACCTCGGGCGCCACGTCCGTCTCGGGGTCGGGGTCGACGTACACCGCGCCGTCGCGTACCGCTGTCGGGAACGTCTGCACGTCGTCCGCCCAGATGTCGAACGTGTCCCCGCAGGACAGCTCGAACCGCGCGTGGTGCCAGTGACACGTCAGCAGGCCGTCCTCGACGGTCCCCTTCGCGAGCGGGAACCCCATGTGCGGACAGCGGTTGTCGACGCCGTAGACCTCCCCCTCGTGGTGGAAGAGGGCGACGCTGTGGCCGCCGACCGTCGTCACCGCCCGTCCCTCCTCGCGGAGCGAATCGAGGTCCGCCGCGCGTTCGTATCCCTCGGGGCCGTCAGTGGACTCCGTTGCCATACCGCACGGATCGGCCGCCGCCCGTATAGGCGTTCGCTGAAACCGCCTTTTGAAACGGATCGGACAGTTTCGCTCGCGACCCCGCGTCCCCCCTCGAGACCCGATCTCCGGAGCCGAGTTCGTCGACCGACGGATTTGTGAACCTCGCCCCCCTATCGGCGGACACGTGATCGCACCGCCGACGCGGACGGCCCCGCTCGATCTGCGGGAGTCGGGCCGGCTACCGCCGGCCGACGCTCCCCGCCGCCGCGTTCCTGTATATTTTAAAATAATCGGCCGACCCGGAATTAACTTTAATTATTGTTTGGTGTAATAAGGGAGGTCCCCTTGTTTATAAGTACCAAGGACGCCGTATTTTTGACCGGATCACTATGACTCAGAACGGATTACGGTGGCGGATTGCGGGCGGTTCCGGAGACGGGGCCATCACCACGGCCCAGAGCGCCGCGAAGGCGCTGATGCGCTCCGGACGGAACGTGTTCACGCACCAGCACTACACATCGCGGATCCGGGGGGGACACATCTACGTCGAGATCAGCGCGAGCGACGACGAGGTCCAGTCCCGCGGCGACGGCTACAACATCCTGCTCTCTCTGGGCGACAGCTTCGCGCGCAACCCCGCCGAGGACGCCTACTACGGCAACGAGGAGCTGAAGCCGCTCACCGAGAACCTCGACGACCTCCGCGAGGGCGGCGTCATCGTCTACGACTCGGGGCTCATCGACGAGGAGCAGGTCGCCGAGATCGACCTGGAGGAGCGCGCCGAGGAGAACGACTGGCACGTCTACCCGATCGACCTGCGCGCCATCGCCAAGGACCACGGCCGCGAGATCATGCGCAACACCGCCGGTATCGGCGCGGTCGCGGCCCTCGTCGACCTGGATCCCTCCTACTTCAAGGAGCTGATCCGGGAGAACATGTCCGGCGACACGATGGAGGCGAACCTGGAGGTGTTCGACGAGGCCTACGAGGGGGCGGGCGACCTCGACCAGACCCACGAGCTGTCGGTCTCCGAGCCGAACCCCCACGACGAGGAGCAGGCGCTGGTCTCGGGGAGCGACGCCATCGCCTACGGCGCCTTAGACGCCGGCTGTCGGTTCATCGCCGGCTACCCGATGACGCCGTGGACGGACGTGTTCACGATCATGTCCCAGAACCTGCCGCAGTTCGGCGGGATCTCCGAGCAGGTCGAGGACGAGATCGCCGCCGCGGCGCTGGCGATCGGCGCCTCCCACGCCGGCGTCAAGGCGATGTCCGGCTCCTCGGGCGGCGGGTTCGCGCTGATGAGCGAACCGCTCGGCCTCGCCGAGATGACCGAGACGCCGGTCGTGCTCATCGAGGCGATGCGCGCCGGCCCCTCGACGGGCATGCCGACCAAGCCCGAGCAGGGCGACCTCGAGCACGTCCTCTACACGAGCCAGGGCGACTCCGCGCGGGTCGTCCTCGCGCCGGCCAACCAGGAGGAGTGTTACGAGCAGATCCGCACCGCCTTCGAGATCGCCTACGAGTACCAGATCCCGGCGATCCTCGTCTACGACCAGAAGCTCCAGGGCGAACTGCGCAACGTCGACGCGAGCTTCTTCGACCGCGAGCCCGACGCCGACCCCGGGTCGGTCCTCAGCGAGGAGGAGATCGCCGAGGCCGCCGAGCACCACGCGGGCAAGTTCGAGCGGTTCGACTACGACGCCGCCGAGGGCGTGCCCGAGAACGTCCGGCCGCGGTCGGTCCCCGGACAGAAGGGCGGGCGCTACCTCGCGACCGGCAACGAGCACAACGAGGCCGGCCACATCAGCGAGGACCCCGACAACCGCGTCCTGCAGATGGACCGCCGGATCGGCAAGCTCGAAAACATCCGCGAGGAGCTCGACGAGAAGGGCAACCAGACCCACCACGGCCCCGAGGACGCCGAGTACGGCATCATGACCTGGGGCAGCCAGCAGGACACCGTGTTCGAGGCCGTCGACCGGCTCAACGACGCGGGTCACTCGGTCAAGGCGCTGGGCGTCAGCGACCTGATGCCCTACCCCGAGGCGGAGGTCTCGGAGTTCCTCGAATCCGTCGAGGAGTGTCTCGTCGTCGAGATGAACGCGACCGGGCAGTTCCGCGGGCTCACCCAGAAGGAGCTCGGCCGCTTCGGGCCGAAGCTCTCCAGCCTGCTGAAGTACAACGGCAACCCGTTCGAACCGGCGGAGATCGTCGAGGGCTTCGAGTCCAGCATCGAGGACGAGGAACTGGCGGTAAACAACATGAAGTACGTACCTGCGGCAGGTGACTGACCAATGAGTGCATTCAGTGCCATCGGCGACCAGCGAGAAGCGGACGAAGACGAGTTCACCCCGGGGATCGAGCCCCAGCCCACGTGGTGTCCGGGCTGTGGCGACTTCGCGGTCAACAACGCCCTCAAGAAGGCCATGTCCCGCCTGGGCAAGAACCCCGACGAGGTGCTGTTGTGTACGGGCATCGGCTGTTCGGGCAAGCTGAACAGCTACTTCGAGAGCTACGGCTTCCACACCATCCACGGGCGCTCGCTGCCCGTGGCGCGGGCCGCGAAACTCGCGAATCCCGGCGTCGAAGTCGTCGCCGCCGGCGGCGACGGCGACGGCTACGGCATCGGCGGCAACCACTTCATGCACACCGCCCGCGAGAACCACGACATGACCTACATCGTCTTCAACAACGAGATCTTCGGGCTCACCAAGGGCCAGACCTCCCCCACCAGCCCGAAAGGTCACAAGTCCAAGACTCAGCCGTCGGGCAGCGCCAAACAGCCCGTCCGGCCACTGTCGCTGTCGCTGGCCTCGGGGGCGTCGTACGTCGCCCGGACGGCGGCGGTCAACCCCAACCAGGCGGCCGACATCATCGCCGAGGCCGTCGAACACGACGGGTTCGCCCACATCGACTTCCTCACCCAGTGCCCCACCTGGAACAAGGACGCCCGCCAGTACGTCCCCTACACGGACGTCCAGGATTCGGACGACTACGACTTCGACGTCACCGACCGCCAGGAAGCCGGCGAGATGATGTACGAAGTCGAGTCCAAACTCTACGAGGGCGAAGTGCTCACCGGCCGCTTCTACAAGGACGACACCCGCCCCTCCTACGGCGAGGAGAAACGCGCCACCGGCGAAATGCCCGACGACCCCCTCGCCGAACGCTACTACGACGAAAACGCTGAATGGGAACGCTGCGCCGAACAGCTCATCGACAAACACACCTGAAGAGCGATCCGTGAGCGGTTTCCGCGGGGGCCGTCACCGAGCGCGGGGGAGGGGACGGAGCCGTCCCGTGACAGTCAGCGTGCAGGGCCCGCCGGGATCGGACGGACCGACCCCGTCGGTCGGGTTCGTCGCTCCGATCGACCGATGTTCTTTCGAGACAGATTGTACTAATTTTATAACAGATGGTGTCAATGTGACGCGTCATGGGAGAGACAATTACGGGAGACGACACGTCCGCCGGAAACCCGCTCGGCTGGGTGCTTCGCCGGTACGGACGGTCGCACTTGCCGGCGTTCTCGCTCGGGATCGGGATCGTCGCGCTCGGCCGGTTCCCGCAGCGCCTCCCGATCGTCCTGTTCGGGGTGGCGATCGACTCGGTGCTGTTGGACACCGGGCCGTTCCGGCTCCCGCTGGTGCCCGACGCGTGGCTCCCCACGACGATGGAGAACCAGCTGGTGCTCCTGGGTGGATTGCTCGTCGCGAGTTACGTCGGCGAAGCGGCCGCGGACTTCACCTCCCGGCGCGTCCTCGGTCGGTTCGCACAGAACCTCCAGCACGATATCCGAACCGACGTCTTCGACACGGTACAGCGTCTCGAACTGGGGTTTTTCGACTCGCACGACACCGGAGAGGTGATGAGCGTTCTCAACGACGACGTGCAGGAACTCAACTCCCTCGTGTTCGGCGTCC
This sequence comes from Halosimplex marinum, assembly GCF_051414075.1. Classification (NCBI taxonomy): domain Archaea; kingdom Methanobacteriati; phylum Methanobacteriota; class Halobacteria; order Halobacteriales; family Haloarculaceae; genus Halosimplex; species Halosimplex marinum. The sequence goes on from NZ_JBLKNY010000002.1 coordinate 40,259, forward strand.
TCGGCCGGATCGCCCGGATGGGGACGCTCGCCGGTGCGGCGTACGTCTACATGCTGTGGCTCAACTGGCAGCTCGCGGTCGTCCTGTTCGTCGTCCCGCTGGTGTTGCTCGTCCTGAGCCATCGCTTCTCGGCGTGGCTCGACCCGAAACACCAGGCGGTCCGCGAGCGCGTCGGCGACCTGAACAGCCGGCTGAACAACAACATCGACGGTATCTCCGTGATCAAGGCGTTCGGTACCGAGACCGAGGAGAGCGAGCGCGTGGGGCGCACCTCGAACCGCGTCGTCGACACCCAGTGGGACGCCTACAGCACGGAGGCGTCCGTCGACCCCGTCATGCGTGTCGTCTCCGAGAGTTCGCGCGCGCTGACGCTTCTTCTCGGCGGGTACTGGGTACTGGTCGGCCCGCCGCTCTTTTTCTCGGGGACGCTCACCGTCGGGGCGCTGTTCACCTTCTACTTCTTCGTCGGGTCGCTGGTCACGGCGATGCAGGGGGTCGCCAGCGTCGTCGACTCCTACCAGAACGGGAAGGCCGCGGCCAGGCGCCTCGAGGGGATCATGGGCTACGACACCGTCACCGAACGGGAGGACGCGGCGTCGCTCGAACGGGTAGACGGTGACGTCACCTACGAGGACGTGCGGTTCAGCTACCCCGGCCGCGACGAGCTGGCGCTCGACCGCGTCTCCTTCGAGGTCGAGGCGGGCGAGACGGTCGGGGTCGTCGGCCCGACCGGCGCCGGCAAGTCGACGCTGCTCAAGCTGCTCTTCCGGTTCTACGACCCCGACACCGGGGACGTCCGGATCGACGACACCGACGTCCGGTCGGTGACCGTCGAGAGCCTCCGGGAGTCGCTCGGATACGTCTCCCAGGACCCGTTTCTCTTCTACGGGACGGTGCGGGACAACGTCGCGTACGCCGCTCCCGACACCTCCGACGAGGAAGTCGTCGAAGCGGCGAAGCTCGCCGGCGCACACGAGTTCGTCGAACAGTTACCCGAGGGGTACGAGACGGCGGTGGGCGAGCGCGGCGTCAAGCTGTCGGGCGGCCAGCGCCAGCGGATCGCGCTCGCGCGGGCGATCGTCCGGGACCCGGAGATCCTCGTGCTGGACGAGGCCACCAGTCACGTCGACAACGAGACCGAGATGCAGATCCAGCGGACCCTCGACGACATCGCGGCCGACAGGACGACGTTCCTGATCGCACACCGGCTCTCGACGGTTCGCGACGCGGACACGATCCTCGTCCTCGACGGCGGCGAGATCGTCGAGCGGGGCACCCACGAGGAACTGCTCGCCCGGGACGGGCTGTACGCGAACCTCTGGCGGGTGCAGGTCGGCGACGTCGAGGCGCTCCCGGAGGCGTTTCTCGACCGCGTTCGGGAGGGTGATGCCGCGTGAGCGACGGAGACGACGACCCGTTCCACGCCGAGACCGACCGCCCGTTGCTCGCGCTGCTCCGCGAGCACGGGCGGTCGCACGTCGCGCTGGCGCTCGTCGGGGTCGGTCTGCGACTGGCGTGGATGTTGCCGGGACAGGCCGGACCGGCGCTCGTCGGGTACCTGTTCGACACGGTCTTCAGCGAGACGCGGGCGTTCGCGATCCCCCTCGTCCCGGCGGCGTGGCTGCCGGAGACACAGCTCGGACAGCTGTGGTTCGCGGTGGGCGTCCTCCTGGGCCTCTCGGTCGTCGGCCACGCCGTCGGTCTGGTCCGGAGCCTCGCGTGGGGTCGGTTCGCCTACCGTCTCCAGCACGACATCCGGACCGACACGTACGACGTCGTGCAACGCCTCGAGATGGGGTTTTTCGACGACAACCAGACCGGCGAGGTGATGTCGGTCCTGAACAACGACGTCGACGCCATGGAGACGTTCTTCACCGACACGATCGATTCGGCCATGACGGTCGCGTCGTTCGTCGTCGGCGTCAGCTTCTACATGTTCCTGCTGAACTGGCAGTTCGCGCTCGTCGCGCTGTCGGTCGCCCCGGTCATCGTCGTCGTCAACTACCGGTTCTCGGACATCATCGGCAGGGTCTACGAGCGCGTGCGCGAGACGGAGGGGAAACTCAACGCGCAACTGCGCAACAGCGTGAGCGGCGTCAGCGTCGTCAAGGCCTACACGGCCGAGCCCTTCGAACACGAGCGAGTCGCCGACGCCTCCGACGACGTCGTCGACGCGAACGTCGAGGCCATCGACGTCGGGTCGATCCACTACCCGTCGATGCGGTTGCTGACCGGCGCCGGGGTCTTCGTCACGTTCAGCCTCGGGAGCTTCTGGGTCATGAACGGACCGCCCGGTCCGTTCACCGCGCCCCTGACCGCGGGTGCGCTCGTCACGTTCCTGCTCTACACGCAACACATCGCGTGGCCGATGCGGGAGGTCGCGGGCATCATCGAGAGCTACCAGAACGCCAGGGCCTCCGCCGACCGCCTCGTCGGGGTCCGCAACGCCTCGGAGTCGGTCACGGAACGGCCGGACGCCGAGGACCTCACCGACGTCGACGGACGGGTCGAGTACCGGGACGTGTCGTTCAGCTACTCGGAGGAGTCGGACGGTGACCCGGTGATCACCGATATCTCGTTCACCGCGAACGCCGGTGAGACGGTCGGCATCGTGGGGCCGACCGGCGCCGGCAAGTCGACGCTGCTCAAGCTGCTCCTCCGGTTCTACGACGTCGACGAGGGGACCGTCCGCGTGGACGGGACGGACGTGCGCGACGTCTCGCTCGACAGCCTGCGGGACTCGATCGGGTACATCAGTCAGGACCCGTACCTGTTCTCGGGGACGGTTCGGGAGAACGTCACGTACGGGACGACCGTCGACGACGACGAAGCGGTCTGGGACGCCGTCGAGCGCGCGGAGGCGGACGCGTTCGTCTCGGAGCTCCCCGACGGTCTCGACACGCGGATCGGCGAGCGGGGCGTCAAGCTCTCCGGCGGCCAGCGCCAGCGGCTCTGTCTCGCACGCGCGATGTTACTCGACCCCGCTATCCTCGTGCTGGACGAGGCCACCAGCCACGTCGACAACGAGACGGAGGTGCTCATCCAGCAGAGCCTCAGGGAGCTCACCAGGGAGCGGACCACGTTCGTCGTCGCCCACCGGCTGTCGACGGTCAAGGACGCGGACCGGATCCTGGTCCTCGACGACGGGAACCTGGTCGAGGAGGGGAGCCACGAGGAGCTGTTGGCGAACGGCGACGGGCTGTACGCCTCGCTGTGGAGCGTGCAGGTCGGCGATGTCGACTCCCACTCGGGGACGTACTTCGACGAGGAACCGAGGAGCGATACCCCCCGGTCCGAGTGACCCCGGTCGCCGTCCCGACCGGGCGGCCCCGCTCGGAGTCGCGTCCGCCGCCGGGCATCGTCGACTCCTCTGGTCACCGACCCGGGCGGGGTCGTTTCGCGGGCGGGTCGTCGGGGCGACCAGTAGATTGATGTTCGTTTCAGTGAGAATGTCAGACCACAGGATGAGTACGCCGACGGTCAGCGTCGTGCTCCCGACGTACGACCGGTGCGAAACCATCGGACGAGCCGTGCGGAGCGTGCTGGAGCAGACGGTCGAGGACCTCGAGCTGATCGTCGTCGACGGCGGGTCGACCGACGGGACCGAGCGGGTGGTGGGTGAGATCGACGACGACCGGCTCCGATTCGTGCGGGAACCCGACGACGGACCGAGCGAGGCCCGAAACCGCGGGATCGACCTCGCGTCCGGGGCCTACATCGCGTTCCAGGACAGCGACGACGTCTGGGAGCCGTCGAAGCTGGAGAAACAGCTCGACCGCTTCGAGGCGGGCGGGGCCGACGTGGGGGTGGTGTACACGGCGTTCCGTCGGGAACTCCGCGACGGGACCGAACAGTACGTCCCGCGGACGGACGAGGTCGGCCGGACGAGCGGCGACATCCACCGGCAGTTGCTCGAGATGAACCTCGTGACGGCGTCGACGGCGCTGGTGCGACGCGAGTGCTTCCGGGAGCTGGGGGGCTTCGACGAGACGCTCCCGTCGATGGAGGACTGGGAGCTGTGGATCCGGCTCTCCGAGGAGTACGAGTTCGCGTTCGTCGACGAACCGCTCGTCCGGATGGCGACGCTGGACGACAGCCTCAGTCGCGACGTGGCGAAAAACGCGACCGGCCTCCGGCGAGTGCTGCGCAAACACCGCCGGAAGTTCCGCGACAACGACCCCGAACGCCTCGCGAGACTGTACTGGCGACTGGCCGAACTCGAACTGAAGGCGTCGGAGCCGGCTCGCACCGTCCGGTCGGTCGGCCGGAGTCTCCTCGCCTACGGACACAGTGCCCGCGAGAAGGTGACCGGGTAGCACGGGTATCGCCCGGACGGTCCCGTCCCCGGAACCGCCGGCGGGCCGGCGGTGCTCCGGCCACAGCGCCGGACAGTTCTCCCGGTAGATACACAGTTCGTTCGAACAGGTCGACGAAGATATCGTTTCACAGCAACACTCATATGGCACGTCGCGGAACGGGACGGGTGTGGTGTCGAGAACGCGGCCGTTCGCGGTCGACGGGACGCCCGCGACCGGATCGGTCGGACGGAGCGGACACCGGCGTGTCCGTGCGCGCGAGTCGATGAAGCGATGTCGGGGATAGCCGCGGTCGTCTCGGACGCCGAGGACCGCACCGACATCGCCGCGCTGCTCCGCCCGATGCGATACAGGGGCATCGACGGTGTCGACCACGTCCGGCTCGACGACGCCGAACTCGGGCACCTCCATCACGACACGCACCCGAACGAGCGCGGGGCGACCCAGCCGGTCGAAGTGGACGGCGCCTGGGTCACGGTCGACGGGCGCGTCGACAACCGTGAGCGGGTGCTCGACGCGCTCCCGTCGTCGGTCCAGGGGGCGGTCGGCGACGCGGAACTGATCGGCCACGCGTACGACCGGTGGGGGATCGACTGCCTGTCCGCTCTCGTCGGGGCGTACGCGGTAGCGATCTGGGACGCGGACCGGGAACGGCTGTACTGCGCGAGGGACAAGACGGGGATCCGGTCGCTGTACTACGCCGTCACGGGGGCCGACGAGTTGCTGGTCGCCTCGGAGGTCGGCGCGATACGCGCGATCGGAACCGACTGGCCGGTGAACGAGGGGCTCGTCGGCGAGTACCTCCTCGGGGACGTGGTGACGACGGGGGAGACGTTCTACGACGGGATCCGTTCGGTCCGGCCCGGCGAGTACGTGGCGTACGACCCGGGGGCGGACCGGGGATCGGTCGAGTCGGTCCGGTACTGGCCGACGAGCGAGGACGCCCGGCCGGAACCCGACGGCGACGCCGCGGCGGCGTTCGACGCGCTCCTCCGGCGTGCCGTGCGGGACCGGGGCCGGGCCGCCGACCCTCAGCCGGTGATGATGAGCGGCGGGATCGACTCGACGGCGGTCGCGGCGTATCTCGCCGAGGCCGCCTCGGAGCCGGTTCCGGCGTACTCGGTGGTCTTTCCCGACCGCGAGGAGATCACGGAGGAGTCGACTATCGACGCCCTCGCGGCCGACACCGACGTGGCGGTGACGAAGATCCGCGAGACGGCGGCCCTGCGGTCGTCGCGTCGCCGGCGGTGGCTCCTCCCCGACCACCCCTGCATCGACAGCACGTCGTTCGTCTACGAGTCCGTCTTCGACCGCGTGCCCCGCGGTCGGCGGGTCCTCCTCACCGGCCTCGGGGGCAACCTCTTCGACGGGTCGCCGGTCGCGCTGTCCGACATGCTCGCCGACCGCGAGTTCCGGCGGTTCGCCCGGACGGTCCGGAACGGTTCGCTCTCGGTCCCGGTCGCGCTGGCGTACGCGCTCGTCCCGTTGGTCACCACGAGGGACGCCGAACGGCTCCTTGACGGGCGGTGGTACCCTCCCTGGCCGGACTGGCTCGAACCGTCGTTCGCGGAGCGGGTCGACCTGGCCGCCCGCTTCCGGTCCGAGGCGCCGAGCGACCCGTTCCGGCGGGCGAGCGACCGCCGCATCGTCCGGGACCTGCGCGACCCGTACATGGACTTCGCGGCGGACAGCGCCCGGCGCCTCGCCCTCCGGCACGGGGTGGAACTGCGTCACCCCTGGATGGACGCGCGACTCGTCGAGTTCCTGCTGGGGCTGGACTCGGCGTCGCTGTACTGCGGCGGGACGTACAAGCGGTTGTTCCGGCGGGCGACCGCCGACGTATTGCCCCGGCCGGTCAGACGCCAGGGCGTGTCCGAGAACGCGTATTCGGCGGTCGTGCGCGACCGTCTCGCCGCCGACGGAGACCCCGACCGACGACCGCTGGCCGACGTCGACGCGCTCGGCGCGGACAGTCCCGCCGAGGCGCTCTCCGGCGGCGACCGCGACGGAGGGCTGAGGGCCTGGCGGTGGCTGACCGCGGCGGCGTTTCTCGATAGCTGACGGGGCTCGACGGCGCGAGGCGTCGCCGCTCCGCGCTTCGCACCCGACGTCGCCGCAGTTCCCGACGGGTCGCTCCGTCTCGGTCCCGCCGCGAAGGTCCGACCCGATCCGTCGGTTCGTCTTCCCCTCAATCGTATGTGTTTCCAAAACTGTTATTAAACTCGGTTGTTCAGAACAGCCAACGATGGATCGGGACGGAGCGGGTAGCGCGCCGTCGGTTTCGGTGGTCGTCCCGACTCACGACCGAGTTGACCTCTGTCGAGCGGCGTGCGACTCGCTGGAAACAGCGATCGACGGGTACGAGGGCGACGTTTCGGTCACGGTCGTCAACAGCGCGAGCGAACGGGTCACGGACGGAGACGACGAGCGCTTCGAGGAGATATCCGTTCGACGCGACCGGTCGGCGGCCGAGAAGCGCAACATCGGCTGGCGGTCGGCCGAGTCGGAGTGGGTCGCCTTCATGGACGACGACTGCACGGTCGATCCGGACACCTTCGAAATCCTGCGGGAGTACCTCGCGGACGCGTCCGGAGACGTCGGCGGGTTCTATCCGGTCACCGAGTTCAGCGGCGACACCGAACTCGGGTTCGAGGCCTGCGAGGGGACCTTCTTCACGAACCTGTTCAGGTTCGCGAGCCGGCGGGAGGAACTGGACTGGGGACCGCTCACCTTCGCGGTCTTCAGGCGGTCCGCGCTCGAATCGGTCGACGGTATCGACGAGTCGTTCGAGGTGAGCGGCGAGGACGTGGACCTCGGTGCGTCGATCCGGCGAGCGGGCTATCGACTCAGGGGCATCCCGGACACGATCGCCTATCACACCACTTCGACGTGGAACTCCGTCCGCGGGAACGCGAACCGGTTCTACGCGTACGGGTACGGCGAAGGGGACCTGAAGCGCAAACATCGGTCCCAGCGATACCTGCAGTTCAACAAACTCCCCTCGATCGCGCTCGCGGTTCTCGTTTCGGCTCTCGTGCTCTGGGTCGCGGTGACCCCGGCGGCCGGCGTCCTGTTCGTCGCCAGTTACGGGCTGGCGGGGCAACTCCTCTCCTATCGCTTCTACGACCGGCTCTGCGACAAGTCACCGCGAGAGCTGACGGTCCTCCGGTTGTACGTCTACGCGTTCGAACTGGGCGACACGGTCAGTTCGATCCGGTCGGGTCCCGTGACGAACGCGTTCCGGAGCTTCGAAGCGTTCGACTGGGGAACCGAGGGGTCGTCGCCGTCCGGACGGGAGCGGTGGGTGTATCCCGACGAGACGCCCCAGCTGAAGGCGATGGCACTGGCGTACGCCGTCGTCCTCTTCGCGGCGGTCGTCGCCGGGGTGGAACGATCGATATGACGGCCGAGTATCACCCGTCGTTCTGCGTCGTCGTCGCGACGCACCAGCGCGAGGCGCTCGCCGCGAAGTGCTGTCGGTCCGTTCGGGAGGCGATCGACGCCTACGAGGGGTCGGCTTCGCTCGTCGTGGTGAACAGCTCCGCGGAGCCGCTGTTCGACGACCCCGGCGAGGCGACGAGAGAGATCCACGTCCCGGACCTGCCGGGGGCGGCGGCCAAACGGAACCGCGGACTGCGCGCCGCCTCGGCTGAGTGGGTAGTGTTCGTCGACGACGACTGCGTGATAGACGCCGAGTCGCTCTCCGTCCTGGCCGGGGAGATACGGCGCCGAGACGACGACGACCTCGCGGGCATCTATCCCGTCACGGAGTTCGCCGGAAGCCGGACGAGGGCGTTTCGCGCGTGTGAGGACACGCGGTTCACGTCCGTGTTCACGCTGCCGGCGCGGGCGGAATCGGTCCCGTTCGGGGCCCTGACGCTCGCGGCGTTCGACCGGGAGAAGCTGACGGCCGTCGGCGGCTTCGATAGCTCGTTCACCGCGGGCGCGGGGGGCGAGGACGTCGACCTGGGGACGCGACTGCGGGAGGCCGGCGGGCGCCTGGTCGGCGTCTCCGACCCGCTCGTCCGGCACACGACGGCGACGTGGAACTCCGTCACCGGCAACGCGAGGCGCTTCTACGCCTACGGGCTCGGTGAAACCGACCTCCAGGTGCGACACGGCTCGAAACGGGTCCCGCGGCTGGACAGCCCGCTCGCTCTCGGTGCCGTGCTCGCGGCGGGGTCGCTCGCCGCGGGCGCCCTCTCCGGTCCGCTACTCGGGGCTGCCGTGGCGCCGATCTATCTCCTGGTCCACACGCTGGTGGCGGTATCGGGGAGCGTGCTCCGCGGCAAGACGCCGGCCGAAGCGCTCGTCTACCGACTGTACGGGTACGCCTACGGGGCCGGACGGCTCAGGCGCGCGCTCGCCGCCGGCAGGCCGGACGCCGCCCTGTACCAGTTCACCCCGTACGCCGACCCGGACTCGATCACGGGGCGAGGGACGCTCGTGATACGCGACGAGTACAGCCACCTGTTCGCGGTCGGCGTCGCGCTCGTCGGGACGCTCCTGCTCGCCGTCGCGTAGCGCGCTCGGAGCGCCGCGGACGCGCCGCCGGCCGGCCGGGAAGCGCGGCGGACGACGCGGCGAGTCGGCCGCCGCCGGACCGTGGGAACGGGCGCGGGACCCGGCGGGACCGCTCCGGCGGGCGGCGGCGCCACCGACGGAGATATATCCGAGAGCCGAGCACTGGAACGTGATGGGCCGAGAACACGACTCGGTGGTGATCACCGGCGGAACCGGATTCATCGGTCGGCGGCTGACCGAGGCGTTGCTCGGGTCGGACATGGCGGTCCACGTCGTCTCGCACGGCGAACCGCCGCCGACGCTCCGGGACGCGGACGGTGTCCGCACCCACGTGGCGGACGTCAGGGACCGGTCGGCCGTGACCGACCTCCTCGGGCGGGTCGCCCCGGACACCGTCGTCCACCTGGCGGCCCGGGACGACACCGGGAGCGAGCGGGGCCGGTTCGAGACGGTCGAGACGAACGTGATGGGGACGTACAACGTGCTCTCCGCCGCCGCGAGGAGCGGCGTCGAACGGGTCGTCTACGCGAGTTCGGCCTACCGGCGGGGCGCCGTCGGCGACGAACCGTCCCCGATCGACGTGTACGGCGCGTCGAAGGCGGCCGGGGAGCAGCTCTGTCGCGCCGTCGCGAGTCAGAGCGGGATCGACTGCGTCGTCCCCGTCGTCCACACCGTCTACGGCCCGTCACAGCCGCCCACCGACGGGCTGGTCCCCGCCGCAGCCGCCGCGGCCGTCGCCGGGGAGGACTTCGCCCCGAACTGCCCCGACCACGTGCGCGATTTCGTCCACGTCGCGGACGTGGTCGCGTTTCTCCGGGCGGCGATGGAGGCCGACACGGAGCGGAGTTTCGAGCGCGCGGAGGTCTGCAGCGGTCGCGGTCGCCGGGTGCGGGCGGTGGCCGAGCGGATCTACGAAGTCGCGGACGCTCCGGGCGAGGTCCGCCCCGCGTCCGACGCGGACTGCTCGCGAACCCCGGAGACGCTCGTCGGCGACCCCTCCGGCGCCGCGGCGCTCTGTGACTGGTCTCCGACGGTCGACTGGGAGACCGGGATCGAACAGGTGCTCTCGGCCCGGCGATAGCGCCCGGTCCGGACAGGCGACGCGGCGTCCGTCGACTGCGCCGCCCCGGGTCGGGGAAAACGTGATTCCCGGTCGGGACCAACGACCGCGTATGAGCCTGCCGGGGACGGTCGCGGATATCGGGGTCCTCGCGGCGTATCTGTGTGCGCTCGGGCTGGCAGGCTGGCTGGCCTATCTCACGGTCGGCCACCGCGTACACTACGGGCTCTCGGCGCTCGGGGTCGGGGCGCCGAGCGACACCGACCCGGCGGCGATGACGAACTGCGCCGCGTGCGGCGCCCGCAACGGGGAGGAACGGTCGGTCTGCCGGTACTGTTCGGAGCCGCTGGACGGCGAGGGCGACGGAGACGACCGATAGGGACCGATCCCGGTCGGACGATACCGGCTGAGACGTGGCGGGGGCCGGCAGTGGCCGGCCACAGGTCTAACCCGCACCGGCCCGAACGCACCGCGAATGCCGGACGACAAACGGGGCCGAGAGAAGCAGGACCGCGACCGGGAGAACAGACAGCGGCGGCGGGCGATCCTGGAGGAACTGGAACGGGGCGACGAGACCGAGCCGCCGGTCGACGAGGGCGAACTCGGGGACCTCGACGCGGAGCTGGAGACGATGGAGTTCCCGGCGACGGGCCAGGAGGTCGTCGAGGCGTTCGGGTACCACGAAGTCGAGTCAGAGGATGGGGACTACGAGCTGGGCGAGCTGATCCCCGGGACGATGACGGAGACCTACGAGTCGCCCGAGGCGGTGCGGATGCGAGTCCAGCGGCCGACCGTCGCCGCGGCGATGAAGCGGGTCGTCGAGGCCGCCGGCGAACACCAGTCGGCCGAGTTCGGCAGCTCGCAGTACGAGGCCTACGAGCGGACGTTCCGGGAGCTCAGGGCCATCGACGCCGTCGACGACGACGAGGGGATCGAGGTCGTGGCCGACTGGATCGTCGAGCGGATCCGGGAGGACGAATCGCTGCCGGGCTCGCGGGCGGTGCGCCGGCGGGCGGCGAAGTTCTGCCGCTCGAACGGCTACGAGGTCCGCAACGACGAGTGGCTCGGGGTGTGAGAAGGGGGCAGGCATTCCGGTCCGCCGCGGTTAGACCGGGCGACCGCCCACAGTGATTTCCCGCTCGGCCGCGAGGGGCCGACATGGAACGCGTCGCGTTCGACGAGTCGACCGACGGGCCGGCGGACGGCGTCGACCGCCGCGGCCTCTCCGGTCCGCTCGACACCGACGGCGTCGCGATCAACCGCTACCGGATCCCCCCCGGCGAGGGGTTCCCGAGCGGCCTCCACACCCACGCCGACCAGGAGGAGGTGTTCGTCGTCCTCGACGGGACCGCGACGTTCGAGACGCTACCCGGTCGCGACCCCGACGGGCCGAACGACTCGGGCGCCGGCTCCCGCGGTCCGGACGGCCCGCCGACCGGCCGCGAGGTCACAGTCCCGGCGGGCCAGGCGGTCCGGTTCGCCCCCGGCGAGTACCAGTCGGGGTACAACCGCGGCGACGACGACCTGGTCGCGCTGGCCGTCGGCGCGCCGCGGGAGACCACCGACGTTCGCGTGCCCGTCCGCTGTCCCGGCTGCGGGGCGGCCGACTTCGCGCTCGACGCCGGGGGCGAACGGCTGGCGTTCCGCTGCCCCGACTGCGGGACCGAGCGCGTCCCCGCGGCGTGTCCCGACTGCGGGAGCGACGCGCTGACGCTCACGCTCGACGGCGACGGTGCGGTCGTCGCGTCGTGTGACGGCTGCGGAGCGGCGTTCGACTCGCCGCCGTTCCGCGACTGAACCGGCGAGCTGTCGACTGCGGAACGGCGAGCCGTCGACCGCGGAACTTGCAAGCGGGCGGACGGCGAGAAGGGGCAAATATCGGGCGGTAGCGACCACAGCGCGGCCGCGAACGACGGGCGCAGATGTCCTCCTCCCGTCCGCCCGTTGTCGGCGGGTGAGCGGCCCGGCGACGGCGGCGCGGGCGTTTCGATGGCAGGCTCCGGACTGTTCGGCGTGGCTCCGCAACCGACGCACGGGGATATACGATGACAGACGACTCCGTCCTGCCGTTCGACACGCCGGAGGAATCGCGCCGATCAGTGATGAAAAAGAGCGCGCTCGCGGCCGCGGGCACCGCCGCCGCGTCCGGCGCGGGCGTCGCGGCGGCCCAGGACGATGACGACGACGGGGACGACGCCGAGGCCGCGGAGTCCCAGAAGGCGATCCTGTTCACCGACAGCGTGCGCCCGAGATCGGACTTCGTCGTCACGTCGCCGGTGATCCGGTGGAACCCGAACGTCGAGGAGGTCCGCGACAACGTCTGGTCGGACTACAACACCCGGATGATCCGCTACCTCGGGACCGGCGAGCGGGCGACCATCTTCGTCGCCGAGGAGGCCGAACTCCCCGAGTACGACGAGGAGGCCGGCTACGTCATCGACGACGCGGGCGACACCGCCGACGACGGCACGGTCCAGCCGGAGGTGTTCACCGTCCAGCCCGAGTTCACGCTGTTCGACACCGACGGCTGGCTCACGACGATCAACTTCACCGCGGTCGGTGAGGACGAGGAGGACGACCTGCTGGACAACGAGGACTGGTGGCTCGACGACGAGGACGACGACAACGGTACCGGCACCGCGACCGACTCCGGCTGACCACCCGCCGATAGCTCGCCGCGACAGCCCGGCACCCGGGTCGGACCGGCGGCCGCGGCCGTCGCGTTGCCCGGCCGCCACGAATCTAGACCCGTTCTATTGAAGTACCTCAATCGTCTACACCGCGACAAGCGATGAGCGAGGACTTCTACGAGGTGCTGGGGGTCTCCCGGGACGCCAGCGAGGAGGAGATCCAGCAGGCCTACCGGGAGAAAGCCCGGGAGTATCACCCCGACGTGAGCGACGAGGCCGACGCCGAGGAGAAGTTCAAGCAGGTCAAGAAGGCCAAGGAGGTCCTCACCGACGAGGAACAGCGGCAGATGTACGACCGGCTCGGCCACGACCGCTACGTCGAGGCCGACAAACACGGCGCCACCGACAACGGCGGCGCCGGCGCCGGCGGCATGGGGGGCATGGGCGGCATGGGCGGCGGAGGCGGCCAGGGCCCCTTCGGCGACATGTCCGACATCTTCGAGACGTTCTTCGGCGGGGGCGGGGGTCGCGGCGACTCCAACCGGCCCCGCCAGGGTCGGGACCTGCGCACCACCCTGGAGATCGACCTCGAAGACGCCTACCGCGGCGTCGAGAAGGAACTCAACGTCACCCGACCCGACACCTGCCCGGACTGCGACGGGAAGGGTCACCCGCCGGGCACCGACTCCCGGCAGTGCCCCGAGTGCAACGGCCGCGGGCAGACCACGACCACCCAGCAGACGCCGATGGGCCGCGTCCAGCAACGGCAGACCTGCCGCCACTGCGAGGGGGAAGGCACCGTCTACGAGGAGACCTGTTCGACCTGTCGCGGCGACGGCGTCGTCCGCGAGGACGCCTCTCTCTCCGTCGAGGTCCCCGCCGGCATCGAGGACGGACAGACCCTCCGCATGGAGCTGGAGGGCGCTCCCGGAGAGCGCGGCGGCCCGAAGGGCGACCTGCTCATCGAGGTGTCGGTGCGGGACCACCCCGACTTCGAGCGCGACGGCGCGGACCTGCACCACCAGGAGCCCATCTCCTTCCCGCAGGCCGTCTTCGGCGACACCATCGAGGTCTCGACGCTCGACGGCGCCGTCGAACTCGACGTGCCCGCCGGCACCCAGAGCGGCGAGACGTTCCGCCTCTCCGGCAAGGGGATGCCCCGCCTGCGCCGGCGCGGCGACGGCGACCTCTACGTCCAGGTCCAGGTCGTCACCCCCGACGACCTCAACAGCGAACAGAAGGAAGCCCTCGAAGCCTTCGCCGAGGCCGGCGGAGAGGAGGTCGACGTGGGCCAGGGCTTCTTCGAGAAGATCAAGGACAGTTTCTGAGAGCGTCCCGCCGGCGTCTCCCGCCGGGACGACACGACCCCCTCCTACGCGGTCCGGCGGACGTGCCGCCAGCCGCAGTTCTCGCAGTAGTACCCGTGTTTCACGTCTTCCACGAGGGGGCTCTCGCAGTCCGGGCACACCTCCAGTGACCGCCCCCCAGCGCTATCCGTTACCATACGACACGATCGGCGCCCGGGTCGGAAAGGTACACGCCGGATACGACCGTCTACGGCGCTGTTACCCGGAAGTAAGTCGATACTGTCTCCGTAGGGTACGGACTACCCGGATGAGCACCGCCGAGGGTGGTCGGCCTCCCGTCCCCGAATACTCCCACAGTACCGTGTCGGACTCCTTTTGCCGACACCGGCCGAAGCGCCGCCATGGACGTGATCGGGGACCTGGTCGCGCGCGAGCGCCGCGGCGACGCCATCGCGGTGCGGACCGACAGCCGGGCCGGGTCGTACAGCTACGGGAAGTTCTGCACGAACGCCTGGAAGACGGGCAACATCCTGCGTCACTACGGGGTCCGCGGCGGCGCGACCGTCGCCGTCGACGCCGGCCAGTCCCTGTCGCCGCCGCCGCTGCTCGCCCTGTTCGGCGCGAGCCTCCTGGGGGCGACGACCCGTTTCGACCCCGGCGAGTCGCCGTCGGCGAAGGCGCTCGTCGTCCCCGCGGCCCGCGCCGGCGCCTACGACCCCGACCCGGGAACGAAGACCTTCGTCTACGGCGACGTGCCCGCCGACCCCGAGTTCGCCCACTTCGAGGCCGAGATGTGGAGCGAGAACCCGACCGCCCCGCCGGACCGGGTCGCCCCCGACGATACCGCACTCGCGACCGACGACCGCGAGTTCAGCCACGGGCGACTGCTGACGGCCGCCGAGCGTGTCGTCGACGAGTACGGTCTCGACGCCGACGACGAGGTGGCCGTCCGGGCGCCGCTGACCGAGCCCGGGACCGTCGTCGCGGGCGTGCTCGCGCCGGTCGCCGCGGGCGCCACGGTGCTCGTCGACCGCGACTCGACCGGGACGGTCGCCGTCGCGGGCGGCGACGCGGCGACGACCGCGCCGGAATCGACCGTTATGGACCCGGAAGACGTGCTCTGAGTCCGCGGTCGACAGACAACGGGAGCGGAAAGACGAACGGTGACGCCTACTCCCCTTTCGGGCGGATGAAGTCCGCGAGCGCGACGGTCGTGCCGAGCAGCCACCCGAGCGGGACCGAGACCCCGATCCAGATGAGGACGTAGGCGAACTCGGTCATGTCGAATCGCTTGTCGAAGTAGTCCTTGAGACCGATCGGTCTGAGCACTTCGAGCCGGACGAAGTCCTTGATCATGTCGGCGTAAGCGATGCTGAACTGGGGCATGTCGTCGGAGACGAGCGCGGCGACGACCGGCGGCAGGAAGATGGCCGTCATCCCGAACGGGTACGCGAAGACGACCGTGGTGACCCGCCCGCCGACCGCCCGGAAGAACACGGCCAGCGCCGCCGAGACGACGGCGACGACGCTGGCGGCGATGATGGCGTTCGCCGCCTGGTTCGAGTAGTCCAGCCGGAACTCGACCAGCGCCGAGAGGCCGCCCCAGACGGCGATCGCGAGCAGGATGACGCCGACCGCGCCGAGTTTCTCCACCGACACGTCGATCTTCCGGGCGTGGAAGCGGACGACGACGCCGAACAGGGCCAGCGGGTACAGCACCGCGACGACGAGCGCCCCCAGCGCCGCCCACGCGTTGTACGTCACCTTCTCCCGGGTGGTCTCCGGTTGCCACTTCCCGAGGACGGTGTCGCCGGCCCCGCGCTGGCGCGGGTAGAGCAACTCCATCCACGTCTCGTGGAACTTGTTCAGGTCGAAGCGGACCGCTTCGACGACCCCCTGCCGGTTCCCGACTGACATATTCCGGAATTTGGCACCACCCTGTATACCTCTTCTGTTGCCCGGCGACGCCGATCGCTGTTCGCCATCGACAGGTTCTCTAAACGATAGGATCGGCCGTTATCGGACGGGCGCCGGCCGAGGCGGGGACGCCGGTCAGTCCCAGGCGTCGGGGGCGAAGCTGGTGTGGACCTGGCGGTCGGTGCGGTCGATGGCGTCGATGGTCGCCACGTCCTCCTCGTCCAGGTCGAGCGTCAGGCTCTCCCAGTTGTCGCGGATGTGCGCCTCGCTGGTGGCCTTCGGGATCGCGGTCACGCCCTTCTCGCGGAGCCACGCCAGCGACACCTGCGCCTCGCTGACGCCGTGTTTCTCGGCGATCTCCGAGAGTTCGGGCACGTCGAAGACGGCGCCGCGGGCCAGCGGCGAGTAGCCGACGAGTTCGATGTCCGTCCCCGCGACGTACTCGCGGAGCTCCGCCTGGGGCAGTAGCGGATGACACTCGACCTGGTTGGCGAAGATCGGCTCGTCGAGCACCTCGCGTGCCTCGTCGAGGTGGTGAGGCTCGAAGTTCGAGACGCCGATGCGGTCGACCAGGCCGCGGTCGACCAGTTCCTCGAAGGCGGGCAGCGTCTCCGCGGCGTCGTAGGTGCGCGAGGGCCAGTGGACGTACAGCAGGTCGACGCTGTCGACGCCGAGCTTGTCGAGGCTCTCCTCCGTGCTCTCGACCACGCCGTCGCGGTCGAGGTGGTCGATCCACGCCTTCGTCGCGAGGAAGACCTGCTCGCGAGGCACGTCGGCCGCGGCGATGCCGTCGCCGACGGCCGACTCGTTACCGTAGATCTGGGCGGTGTCGACGTGGCGATAGCCCATCTCCAGGGCCGTCCGGACGCTCTCCGCGCACTGCTCCGGGTTCTCGTTCTGCCAGGTTCCGATCCCGAACGTCGGCATCCCGTCGGCGCGCGGCACGCTCCCGGGAGTCTGACTGTCCTGTGACATACGCGACACTCGGGACGAGCGACCAATAGGGGTTGCGACTCCGGAAACCCCGCGGGACTACCCCTCCGACTCCTCGTCGTCCGTATCGACCGCGTCCGGCTGGTCCGCGTCGGCTTCGTCGTCGCCGTCCGTGCCGGCCTCTTCGCCCCCGTCGGTTCCAGAGCCGGCCTCGCCGTCCGGCTCCTCACCCGGGTCGCCCGCGTCGGCGGTATCCGCGCCGTCACCGCCCGCGTCGACGCCGCCGTCGCCCGCGTCGGTTCCGTCGTCGCCGTCCGCGTCGGCGCCCTCGTCCGCGCTCTCGACGCCGTCGTCGCCGTCCGCGTCGGTGTCGTCGATCTGACCGTCTTCGCCCGCGTCGGCGCCCTCGACGACAGTCTGGGCCCTCTGGACCTCTTCGGTTCCCTGGGTATCCGGTTCGGTGGTCTCGACGCCGCCGGTGTCGTCGGGGGGCCCCCCGCCGGCGTCGCCGGGCGGTCCGCCGCCGGTGTCCCCGGGCGGTCCGCCGCCGGTGTCGTCGGGACCCGACGCCTCGCCCTCGTCGCCGAGGAAGCGGTTGTAGAGCAGGCCCGCGCTCCCGAGCGCCACGATCACCGCGCCGACGCCGACCACGGCCGGCGAGAGCCCGCCGCCACCGCCGCCGCCAGTCGTCGTCGCGTCCCCGCCGCCGCCGCCCGCGGTCGTCCCCGGATCGTCCGACGGCGTCGCGGTCGGCGTCGGCGCCGCGGTGGCCGTCCCGTCGCCGCCCGTCGCGTCGGTGCCGCCTGGCCCGTCGGTGCCGCCCGGTTCGTCGGTCGGCGTCGGAGTGAACGTCGGGGACGACGTGGGCGTGGCTGTCGGGGACGGCGTGGGGCTGGGCGTCGGCGTGGCGACCTCCTCGCCGCCGACCTGCACGCCCCAGCCGGCGGCGGGTCCACCGGCCGACTCGGCCGTGCTCCCGACGCAGACCATCCCCTCCTCGTCGGTCAGGTGGAACGCCGAGAACTCGCTGGACCCGCTGCCGTACGTCGCCTTCCACTTCATCTCGCCGTCGATACCGAGGTTGGCCGCGAACCCCCGGGCGTCGTCGCCGGACCCGTTCGTGGCCGTCTCGCCGGCGGCGAAGTACTCCAGGTTACTGTACTCGACGCTGCGTAACACGGTGTAGGTGTCGGACTCGACGCGGGTCCCCCAGAGCTTGCCGCCGTTGACGTTGAACTCCAGCGCCCAGCCCCGTCGGTCGTTCGTCTGCGGGTTGAGGGCGTTGGCGCCGACGCCGACGAACCCGTTCCGCGTCTCGGCCACGTCGTAGAGGACGTTGTAGTCGTCGTACGGGTTGGTGGCCACGCCGGACTGTTTCTTGAACTGCCGGGAGAACACCTGGGTCCCCCCGTCGTCGAACTTGACCGCCCACCCCGCGGTGTCCCCGTCGGTGTCGTCGGTCTCGCCGACGGCGACGTACCCGCCCTCCGAGGCCGCGACGACCCCGTGGAGCTGGTTGCGGTCGCCGGGGCCGTACCGCTCCGTCCAGTCGATGCTCCCCTCGCCCGACAGCCGCGCGATCCACGCGTCCTCGAACCGGCTCGTCCAGCCGGCGAAGACGTACCGGCCCTCCGAATCGACGTCGACCGACCGCATCGTGTCGGTCGTCTCCGGCCTGGCGTTGAAGGTCCGGCGCCACTGCTCGGTCCCCTCGCCGTCGACGCGGACGGCGAGCGCGCTCTGTTCGCTCGACCCCTCGGCGTGGGTGTGGCCGGCGACGACGAACCCGTCGCCGACGGCCGCCACGTCGAACCCCTCCGTGACGGCGCGCTCGGCGACGGTCGTCTCCCACTCCAGTCGGCCGGCGCCGCTCACTCTGTAGAGCCAGATCTCCCTGACGTTGTCGCCGTCGCCGGGCTCGGTCGTCCCCGCGACGACGTACCCGCCGTCCCCGGCGGGCGCGAGGCCGTTCGCCGCCGCGCTCGTCCCCCGCTCGTACGTGCGGTCCCAGCGCGCCGGCGGCGCTTCCTGTCGGTCGCTCGCCGCCGCTCCGCCGGCGGCTCCGCTCGCCGCGAGCGCCCCCGCGCCCGCGAGACAGCATCCCCTGATGAATCGTCGCCTGCTCGGTTCCCGTTCCATGCCCGACGACGCGACCGGGAGCGGTAAAATCCTGTCGGCCCATCTATGGTAACCGCGGGCTCGCGCCGGCCGCGGGTCGGCCGCCCGCTCAGCTCCCCAGCCGCTCGCGGGCGAACCGCGCCAGCAGCGGGATGTCGTCGAGGTGGACCAGGTTCCGCATCGCCAGGCGGTTCCCGTTGTTGACCTTCGCGAGCGTGTCGCCGTCGGCCCGCCGCAGGTCCGCCATCAGCCGGTCGTAGCGCTCGTTGGGCGCGAGATACAGTAGCTCGGTCATCAGCAGGCGCGTGTTCATCTTCGGCGCCACGTCGCTGTGCCACAGATCGTTGTAGATGGCCATCTCGTCGGCGGAGGTGTCGACCGTGCCGGTCAGCGCCCGGTCGGCGGTGGCCGCCGCCGCCCGCGCCGAGAGCATCCCCTTGTGGATGCCCTCGCCCCACAGCGGGTCGATGGTCGGGACGGTGTCGCCGATGGCGATGAAGCTGTCGGTGGTCATCTGCCCGGGCTTCTGGATGTGGGCCGACCCGCGGTGTTGCTTGCCGTCCAGTCGGGTCGCGTTCTCGAAGCGGGGGTCGCTCTCCAGCCAGTACTCCAGGTAGTCGTCGATGCCCATCCCCTCCTTCGCGTACTCGCGGTGGCTGTCGTTCTGGATGTAGCAGAGCCCGACCTTCGCCGTGTCCTCGCCGGTGTGGAACAGCCAGGAGTAGCCGCCCGGCGCGAGGTCGTGGTCCAGCCGGAGCATCATCGCGTCGCGGCAGTCGGCGAACTCGGGGTGGTCGGCCTCGACGCCCTCGAACTCGTACTCGACGCCGATGGCCTGGCGCTCGCGCCGGAGGTCGGTGACACCGAGGTCCTTCGCCAGCGGCGCCGCCGGCCCCGTCGCGTCGATCACGATGTCGGCGTACACCTCTTTCTGCCCGTCGTAGCGGACGCCGACCGGCTCGCCGTCCTCGACGATCGGTTTCGAGACCCGCGAGTCGAAGCGATACTCCGCACCGTTCTCGCGTCCCTCCGCGACGAGCCAGCGCTTGAAGTCGGCGAACTCCAGGACCGCGCCGGGCTGGTCGCGGACGAAGTGGTCGTTCGGCGACTCCAGCACGACCGTCTCGGTGAAGTTCATCACCACCTCGTCGGGGACGTTGAACGACGCCATCATCGACGGGAAGGTCCCGGCGGTCGACTTGTTGCTCTGACGCGGGAACTCGGCCTCGGGTTCCGTCTCCAGCACGAGCACCTCGTGGTCTCTCGCCGCCAGGTCGCGCGCGCACTGCGCTCCGGCGGGTCCGGCACCCGCGATCACCACGTCAAAGCGGTCGCCCATAGACGTTGGTCCGGCGTCTGCGTAATTAACGTTCCTGAACGGGACGACCCCCTGCGATGGGTTTTCGCCCGCCGCGGACCGGCTCCCGACGGTCCCGTCCCCCGGCGGTTCCGACCTACTCCCGCAACAGCCAGGCCAGCACGACGCCGCCCAGCAGCAGCGCGACGACGCCGAGCGAGCCGCCGCGGGGGACCGCCTCGAAGAGGACGTACCCGACGCCCGCGGTCAGGACCGCGACGACGACGCTCCCGACGGCGTGGAGCAGTTCGACCCGCGTCGTCGCCACCGCCGGGTCGGCGTCCCGGTCGATGCCGAGCCCGAAGGTCCCCAGGTCCGCCGCGACCACCGCGGCGAACCCGCCGAGCAGGACCGACTCCGCGGACGCGGGTCCGGTCGCCGCCAGGACCGTCGCGGCGAACAGCGCCGCGCCGCCGAAGACGACCGACGACTCCGACCGGCGCAGGAGTCCGGCGAGGACGGCCACGGCGCCCGAGACCCCGACCAGCGTCGCCATCGTCGACCCGCGGACCGCCGCCACCGCCGCGACGGCGGCGAGGAGCGCCAGCGCGTGGCTCGCCCGCGGCCGCCGCCGGTCGGTCCCGCGGCTCACCGCCACCGGCGGTCACCCCCGTCGGTCGCGATCCGCGTTCCGGCGTCGGGGTCGGGGCCCGCGTCCGTCGCGCTCCGCGCCTGTGTCGTCCCGCGGTCGTCGCCATCCGTCCACTCCACGACCGAGATTCCGGCCCGCCGACACTCGTCGAGTCGCACCTGCCGTTCGGTGGCGGCGAGACGGCGGTACGCGGTGTCGTCGGCGGTCACGTCCGGGCTGGCGACGGTCACGTCGTGGCCCCGGGCGTCGAGCGCCCGCGCGACCGCGACCGGACGGTCGTCGACCAGCGGCGAGCAGACGACCACCTGCGTGTCGCCCGACAGCTGGGTCAGCAAGCGGTCGAACCCGTCCGCCGGACCGTCCCGTCCCGCGTCGGTCTCGTCCGCCGACGCGGGCGGCCGCCAGCCGAAGGCGTCGTGAGTGGTGAGCGTGTCGAGCAGTCGCTCGCGGTGGGTCCGGCCGGAGGCGGGCGGGAGCCAGCACTCCCGGGGCGACAGCGCGGCGAGACCGACGTGACAGTCCGCCTCGGCGAGACCGCCGACGAGCGCGCCCGCGGCGCGGACGCAGGCGTCGACGGCTGGGCGGCCGTCGCCGGCGGTCACGTACGCCGCGACCCGCGCGTCGACCAGCAGGACGACCTTGACCGTCCGGGGCTGGTCGAACCGCCGCGTCGCGAGTTCCCCCTCCTTCGCGAAGCGGTTCCAGTCGATGCTCCCGAGCGGGTCACCGTTGCGGTACTCCCGCAGCGAGTGGAACGCCTGCCCCTCGCCGGTGGCCGAGACGGGCTGGCTGCCGGTCAGCCGCGTCGCCAGCTCGCCCAGCGGCGCCGTCCGGTCCTCGTAGGTCGGCCGACACACGACCGTCGAGCGGTCGGTCGCCTCGCGGGCCACCCGGCGGCTCGCGCCGCTGAGGTCGCGGGTCACGACGGTGAGGCTGTCGAACTCGTGGCGCCCGCGGACCGCCTCGAACTCGTAGGCGATCGACGCGCGCTTGCCCGGTCGGAGCGCGGTCGTGTGCCGGGCGGTCCCGTCGACGACTTCCAGGCCGGCGGGCACGTCGTCGGCGAATCGCAGGTCAGGGAGCGTCGCCCCGCTCTCGTTTTCGACGGTGAGCGTGACGCGGACCCGGTCGCCCGGCGCCGGGTCGGTGTCGCTGACGTGGCGTTCGACGGCGAGTTCGGGGTCGGGCGCCTCGGCGGCCCGGCTGTATGCCGCGAAGCCGACGCCGGCCAGCCCGGCGAGGATGGCGACCGGCTCCCCGACGAGGATGGCGACCGCCGTCGCCGCCAGCGCGAGCCCGTGGACCCCCGCCCAGCGGCCGGTCCGTTCGAGGCGCCCCTCGCCGCGGGCCAGGTCCGCACCCACGGCCGCCGCCTCAGTCATCGGCGACACCTCCGGACCGACCGGCTCCGCTGGACTCGCCGCGTCCGTCCGGGCCGCCACCGGCGTCGCGGTCGCTGCCACGCCCGTCGCCCCGGTCGCGGAACCGCGCGACGGCCGCCGCGGCGCGCTCGGCCCGATAGTCGAAGTCCGCTTCGACGCCCTCGTGGACCGAGTCGTCGTCGCCGGCGAACAGCGCGGCCGCCTCGGGGTCGTCAGTCCACGAGCCGTCGGCGACCCGGCGCTCGGCCTCGTCGGGCGTGACGCCGGCGAACCGCTCCAGGGCGTCGACGGCGGCGCCGCGCAGACGTTCGCGGAGGCGGTCGCGCTCGGCCGCGTCGCGCTCGCCGGCGCCCACCGCCGAGACGGCCGTCGCGAGGTCGTCGCCCGGCACGCCGTAGTCGGGGCGCTCGCCCACCCTGGGGAGGCCGCCGGCCGGCGCGCCGTCGCCCTCGAACCGCTCGACCGCGGCGAGCGCGACCCCGACGAGCGCCCCGAACCAGACCCCCAGCGTCACCAGCGTCGCCCAGTCGAACGCGACGAGCCCGGGGCGGAGGGTCAGGACGACCCCCGCGGCGACGGCCGCGACCCCGACCGCCAGCAGGGCCCGACGGCGGCGGCTCACCCGCCGTCACCCCCGTTGTCGTCGCGGTCGGCGTCGTCCAGCCGGTCGGCCAGCCGGCGGGCGCCCCGCTCCTGTTCGTCGGTCGGGGACCGGCGGCCGTAGCGGACCGCCTCGAAGCCGCGGGTCACGCGCTCGACGGCCTCGTCGGGGTAGCCGCGGTCGACGGCGGTTGCGGCCGTCTCGCCGGGCGTGGCCGACTCGTCGGCGCCCGCCCGGTCGCGGAGCCGCCGCCAGGCGCGGACTACTGCGCTGTCCGCCGGCGGGTCGTACGCGGGGTCGACCGTCGGCGTCGGGGGTCCGGCGGGTCCGTCGCCCTCCCCGTCCTCCTCGCGCGGCGGCGCGCGGGTGTCGTCGCCGGTCAGCAGGACGGCGAGGGCGGCGGCGACGAGCAGCCCGCCGACGAGGCCCGCGACGAGCAGCGTCGACACGCCGCCGTCGCCGCCGCTCTCGTCCGGCGGGACCGCGGTCGTCCCGCCGGCGACCTGCCGCGAGTCGGTCGCGTCGGTCCCGTTCCCGGGCGCGGCGGGGGGCGGTCCGGTCGGCATCGGCTCGGTCGGCGTCGTCCCGGAGTACAGCGTCGGCTGGTCGGTCCCGCCGAGCGACCCCGCGGCCGTCACGAGCGCGACCAGCGCGAGGAGGGCGACCAGGGCGGTCGCGGGTCGTCTCACGGACGGGAGTGTTCGGCCCAGCTACAAGTTTTTACCGACCCGGATTCGCGCCCGACTCGCCGTCCGCGTCGGGGTCGTCCGCGGCGGGGTCGACTTCCGCGGCGGGGTCGTCGTCCTCGGTGACGGAGTCGTCGGTGGGGTCATCGTTGGCGGGACCGTCGACCGATTCGAGTCGCTGGGCGGCCGCGGCGGCGGCCTCGGACCCGTCGGCGGACGGCGAGTCGCCGCCGTAGCGGACCGCGCGGAACCGCTCGGTGACGGTCGCGACCGGCTCCTGTGGAAGCCGGCGGTCGAGCGCCCGCGCCGCCACGTCGCCGGGCGTCGCCGTCTCGCCGGCGCCCGCCCGGTCGCGGAGGCGTCGCCACGCCCGCGTCACCGCGTTCCCGTCGGGCGAGTCGTACGCCGGGTCGACGGTCGGCGTCGGGTCGCCCTCACCCCGACCGTCGTCGGGGACCTCGGGAGCGCGCTCGTCGTGGCCGGTCAGGAAGACGACGAGCAGCCCGGCCGCGAGCAGCGAGCCGCCGACCGCGGGCACGACGAACGGGGAGACGCCGCCGGAATCGCCCGCCGCGGCCGTCGTCGGCGCCTCCGCCCGCTGGACCTCGGCGTCCGAGACCCCGCCGGGCGCGCCGGTCGGCGGCGGCACCTCGGTGGGCGCCGCCGGACCCTCCGGCCCCCCGTCGCCCCCGACGACGGGACCCTCGACGGCGCCGAACGTGCCCGCGGCCCCCGCGAGCGCGACCAGCGCGAGGAGTCCGACGAGAGCGGTCCCGGAACGTTGCACGTCCGCACCGAAGACCGGGTCGGCCAAGTGATTTCCGGCTGAAAGGACGGGGTCGTCGCGGTGCTTCGGTGACGACCCGGTGCTTCGGTAACGACCCGGTGCTTCGGTAACGACCCGGTGCTTCGGCGACGACCCGATCCGGAGGACGGCGCGCCGCGACGCCCGGGAACGAAAGGGCCTTGCGCCGGCGCCCGCGACACGTGAGCATGGAAGACACCGAAGTCGCCGTCGTCGCGGTCGAATCGGTCGGCGAGGACGCCGTCGCCATCGACTTCGAGACGCCCGCGGGCTTCGACGCGCAGCCGGGGCAGTTCGTGAAGGTCGCCCTCTACGGGGTCGAGGAGTCGCGGTTCTACACCATCTCCTCGCCGGACGTGGACGGGACGTTCGAGATCACCGTCGGCATCGACCCCGAGGGCGAGGTCGGGCCGGAACTGGCCGAGCTGACCGCCGGCGACACCGTCGAGGTGTCGGGCCCCTACGGCGACGCCTACTACGAGGGCGAACAGCGGGTGCTGATCCTCGCGGGCGGACCCGGCGTCGGCCCGGCGATCGGGATCGCCGAGCGGGCGCTCGACGAGGGCGGCGAGGCCGCCATCGTCTACCGCGACGCCGCGCCGATCCACGACGACCGGCTGACCGAGCTGAACGAGCGGGGCGCCTCCGTGGCCGTCCTCGCGCCGTCGTCGCCGCTGGCGTCGTCGGTCGACGACGCCCTGACCGAGGACACCCAGGTGTTCGTCTACGGCTTCGCCGACTTCCTCGACGACGCCACGGCCGCCATCGAGGCGGCCGGCGGGGACGCCGAGGCCGCGAAGGTCGAGAACTTCGGGTGAGCCCCGCCGGCCGGACTGTCCGGGCGGCGAGCGACGACCGCCGGCGCCTTTGACAACGGTTAAAACCCGTGAGGAGGTACGGGGTGGTATGAGCGAGAGCCAACAGAAACGCCAGCAAAAGTGCGTTTCGTGCGGCATCAACATCGCCGGCACGAACGCCGCCGCGTTCAAGTGTCCCGAGTGCGGCCAGCAGATCTACCGCTGCGCGAAGTGTCGCAAGCAGAGCAACCTCTACGAGTGCCCGGACTGCGGGTTCACGGGGCCGTAACGATGGGGAAAGTCGCCGCGCAGATCAAGGTCATGCCGCAGAACCCGGAGGTCGACCTCGACGCGCTCCAGGAGCGACTCGAGGCGTCGCTCCCCGAGGGCGCGAAGATCAACGGCTTCGAGCGCGACGACGTGGCCTTCGGCCTCGTCGCCCTGCTCCCGACCGTCGTCGTCCCGGACGAGGCCGGCGGCACCGAGGCCGTCGAGGAGGCCTTCGCCGGCGTCGAGGGGGTCGAGAGCGTCGAAGTCGGCGACGTGGGTCGCCTGTAACGGTTCGCTCGCTTTTCCCGACACGCCCGACCGCCGAGCCGCGCTGCCGGCTGCCACGCTACCGTAGTCGCGCGGTCGCGGTACCCGCTCGCACGCCGCTCGGCCGCGTAACGCACGTTTTATAAGCGTGACCGGATAACGGGACCGCACGAATGCCCAACTCCAACGGACCCCGGAAGAAGACGCGCAAGAAGCTCCGCAACGAGCCCCGAGAGAGCGGCACGTCGCCGCCCCAGCGGTCGGTCACCGAGTTCGAGACCGGCGAGAAGGTCCACCTGAAGATCGACCCGAGCGTCCCCGACGGGCGCTTCCACCCGCGGTTCGACGGCCGCACCGGCGAGGTCGTCGGCGAGCAGGGCACGGCCTACAAGGTCGCCATCAGCGACGACAGCGTCGAGAAGACGCTGATCGTCAAGCCCGCCCACCTCCGCAGCCAGGCATGACGATCTTCAAAGAGAAGGTCGACGAAGAGTACCTCACGGTCGCCGAGACGAAGGCGATCCTGGAGGAGCTCGAACGCGAGCGCGCGGCCGACGAGGACCGCGAGATGCGCTACGAGCTCGCGCGGGCCGTCGAGCACGTCAACCGCTTCGCCGTGCTCGACCCCGAGGAGTCCCGCGAGTTCGTCGCGGAACTGCGGGAGCTCGACAAGGTCGACGAGCCGACCGCCTACAAGATCGCGAACCTGCGCCCGCGGGACCGCGACGAGCTGCGCTCGATCTACGCCCAGGAGCGGTTCACCCTCTCGGGCGACGAACTCGACGCCATCCTCGAAGTCGTCGCCAAGTACGTCTGACCCGCTCCGCGTCTCCGCGGAGCGCCCGACGGCGGGGGTTTAAGTTCCGTCTCGCCCTACTCGCCTGTCATGAGTGACACCGAGCGCGGCGACGACGACCCGGGGGGGCCCACGGCCGTCGTCCTCGACTTTCTCGCCCACGGCCGGACTGAGGACGACCGCCCGCAGTACCAGAAACAGCCCCTCGCCTACGGGCTCGGGCGCGAGGACTTCCGCCTGTTCGAGGTGGTCCTCGGGCCCGACGCCGACGTGTCGATCGGCGACGACCTGGTGGTCGACCGGGCGGCCGACGCCATCGAGCGGACCGGCGAGGTCGAGTACGAGGACCTCCCCGGCGGCGCCCAGTCGGAGCTGGAGTACGCCGTCGAGGACCTCGTCGACGAGGAGGAGCAACGGTTCGTCGACTTCTACAACGACGCCCAGCCCATCACGCTGCGGCTCCACCAGCTGAACCTCCTCCCCGGCATCGGGAAGAAGCTCCGCAACGCGATCCTCGACGAGCGCAAGCGCGGCCCCTTCGAGAGCTTCGAGGACCTGGGCGAACGGGTCGACGGGCTGCACAACCCCCGCGAGGTCGTCGTCGAGCGCATCCTGGAGGAGATCCGCGAGGACGACCTGAAGTACCGCACCTTCGCCCGCCGGGACGACGAGGAATGAACGGCGACGGCACGAACAGCGGGGAAGGGCGCGAGAGCGGCGCGTCCGCCGACAGCAACCGCGACGGCGATAGGCCGGCCGACGCGCCCGAGCCGGGAGCCCGCGATCCCGACGCCCTCCTCCGGCGGGCGGGCGTCCGCGGCGACCCCGACCGCGACCAGCACTTCCTGGTCGACGACCGCGTGCTCGACCGGCTGCCCGAGTACGCCGCGGAGGCGAACGTCGACCTCTCGCACGTTTTGGAGATCGGCGCCGGGACCGGCGCGCTGACCGACCGCCTGCTCGCCGCGGCCGACCGGGTGACCGCCATCGAGCGCGACCCCGACCTCGCCGCGTTCCTCCGCGAGGAGTTCGCCGCGGAGATCGACGCGGGCCGGCTCACCGTGGTCGAGGGCGACGCGCTGGCGGTCGAGTTGCCCGATTTCACCGCGTCGATCTCCAATCTCCCGTACGGCCCGTCGAGCGAACTGGCCTTCCGGCTGCTGCCCGAGAAGCGCCCGCTGGTGCTCATGTTCCAGCGGGAGTTCGCCGAGCGGATGGCCGCCGAGCCGGGGACCGACGACTACGGCCGACTGTCGGTGACGGCGGGCCACTACGCGGACGCCGAGGTGGTCGAGCCAGTACCCAAGGAGGCGTTCTCGCCGCCGCCGGCCGTCCAGAGCGCGGTCGTGCGAACGACGCCGCGGGACCCGGACTACAAGGTCGACGACGAGGACTTTTTCATGGACTTCCTGAAGGCCGTGTTCACCCAGCGCCGGAAGACGATGCGCAACGCCGTCCGCAACACCGCCCACATCTCCGGGCTGGGCGACCCCGACGCCGTCGTCGACGCGGCCGACGAGGACCTGATGAGCGCCCGCGCCGGCAACGTCACGCCCGCCGAGTTCGCGGACCTGGCGACGCTGGCCTACGAAGTGGGCGAGCCCGGCGAGCGATGAGCGAGGACGGAACGGACGGCGACGCGACCGACGGTGACGCGGCCGACGGTGGCGACTCCGATGGGAAACCGGGACTCGCAGCACAGCGCGGCGTGGAACAGGTCTACCAGCCGGCGGAGGACTCGAAGCTGCTGGCCGACGCCGTGGTCGAACGCGTCGAGGGCGGCGACCGGGCGCTGGACGTGGGGACCGGGTCGGGCTACGTCGCAGCGCGAATGGCCGAGGCGGGCGCCGACGCGGTGGGTGCCGACCTCAATCCGCACGCCTGCCGGCAGGCCGTCGAGGCGGGGATCCCGGTCGTCCGGGCGGACCTGACGGGGCCGTTCCGGGACGGGAGCTTCGACGTGGTGGCGTTCAACCCGCCGTACCTGCCGACCGAGCCCGACCGGGAGTGGGGCGACTGGATGGAGCGGGCGCTCTCCGGAGGGGAGGACGGCCGCGCGGCCGTCGACCCGTTCCTCGACGACGTGGCGCGCGTGCTGGCGCCCGACGGTGCGGCGTACCTGCTCGTGAGTTCGCTGACCGACCCCGACGCCGTCCGGGAGCGCGCGGCGGCGAACGGGCTGGCGAGCGAGGAGGTCGCCAGCGAATCGCACCCCTTCGAGACGCTACTGGTCGTGCGGTTCACGCGTCCGGGCTGACTCGGGCCGCCGCGGTGTCCGTCGTCGTTTCGTCCGGCTTGGCCGCCAGCTTCGCGCCGGCGGCGAACAGCACCGCGCCGACGGGCATGGCGAACAGCGGCCGGACGAGGAGCCCCTCGAAGAGGGTCGTGGTGACAGCCCCGTACGCGCCGCCGTAGCAGACGAGCGCGACGAAACTTCCGAGCAGCCAGCGACGCTGGCAACGAGCCCACGCCACGCCGGCGACGAAGAAGAGGACGCAGCCGATCCACCAGAAGTCGGCGGTTTCGAAGGTCCGAACCGCGAGTTCGACCGGACCGGACGGCGGCGTCCACTCGGTGATGTACTCGGGCGTCGGGACGACGTCGGTCCTGGGCCTGCGGAAGGTGTCGAGCGCCACCGGTAGCGGTGCGAGTGGGACGGCAACGCACGCCAGCGATGGAGTCAGCGACCGGAATCGTCCCCGAACTGCGGTCGCAACTCCCCACGCAGCCGCCGGGGCCCAGACGAACGCCAGTAACATCGCGAGGACTGCGAACGCGTAGGAGCGGCCGGCCGCGGGCACGGCGTAGTGATATCGCATGTAGTAGGGGTACAGGAGCAGCACGGCCAGCGACCCGGCGGCGACCCCCGCACCGACGGTTCGAGTTCCGACAGGGCCAAGTCGAGACAGCCGTGACACGCTCTCGCGTTCCGCTGAAGGACACATGAATTTTCTGACCCGAT
The DNA here is from genome assembly GCF_051414075.1 of Halosimplex marinum. Classification (NCBI taxonomy): domain Archaea; kingdom Methanobacteriati; phylum Methanobacteriota; class Halobacteria; order Halobacteriales; family Haloarculaceae; genus Halosimplex; species Halosimplex marinum. The sequence goes on from NZ_JBLKNY010000002.1 coordinate 69,579, forward strand.
AGTCGTCGACGATCCGCCGATCAAATTACCACAGTGCATCAACCGAGATAAGAAATATTATAGGGCGTCATTTCGTAGGCGACTCCAATGACGCAGGTACTCTCCACGACGCCCGGCCTGTACCCGCTACCGGACTGGGCGAAGGACGAACTCGCGAGTCTGAAGGGGCGACAGAAGGGCGGTCTGGTCTCCGGCGACGAGAGCGCCGAGGTCGGCGACGCCTACGACCGAGCGCGCGAGGAGGTCGTCGACCTCCAGGCCGACGCCGGCCTCGACCTGGTCGTCGAGGGCCAGCTGCGGTGGGACGACATGCTCACCCACCCGCTGGCCGTCGCCGACGCGGTCGAGACCCGCGGCATCGTCCGCTACTTCGACAACAACAACTTCTACCGCGAGCCGGTCGTGACCGGCGACCTGAGCGCGACGGGTGACGTGGCGGCCGACCTCGAAGCGACCGCCGAGCTCACCGACGCGGACCGCAACGCCGTCCTCCCGGGACCGTACACGCTCAGCCAGCTCGCGACCGACGACCACTACGGCGACGAGGCGGCGTTCCTCTCGGCGCTGGCCGACTTCCTCGCCGCCGAGGCCGAGCAGTTGCCCGAGGTCGAGACGCTGTTCCTCCTGGAGCCCTCGCTGCTGGAGTCGCCGCCCGGCGACGGCGCCGACGAGCGCGCCAGCGAGGCCATCGACGCGGTGGCGCAGGCCGCCGACGCCGACGTGGTCGCCCACACCTACTGGGAGTCCCACGGCGGCGATGGCGGCATCGACGAGAAGGTCTACGCCCACCTCATGGACGCCGACGTGGACGCGGTCGGCTTCGACTTCGTCGCCAACCACGAGGACAACGCCTACGTCATCAGCGAGTACGGGGCCAAAGACGACATCGCGCTGGGGATCGTCGACGGGCAGAACACGCTCGTCGAGGACAGCTCGGAGATCGCCGAGCGCGTCGAGTGGACGCTCGACAACGCCCACGGCGTCGGCTTCGAGACGGCGTACGCGACGATCAACACGCCGACCTTCTATCTCCCGTCGGGCAAGTTCGAGGAGAAGCTGGCGGCCCTTGGCGCCGTCGAGCGCGCGGAGGTGAAAGCATGAGCCGGCCCGCCGACAACCGCGAGCAGTTCCGCCCGGCCGACCACGACAACGACCACTTCCTGCTGACCAGCGTCGTCGGCAGCTACAAGAAGCCCAAGTGGCTCGACCGCGCCCGCGAGCTCTACGAGGACGAGGACACCGAGTTCGGCGACGACGAGTGGGAGGAGGCCAAAGACGACGCCGCCCGCCTCATCACGGAGGAGCACGAGCGGGCCGGCCTCGACACCGTCGTCGACGGCGAGATGCGCCGGACGGAGATGGTCGAGTACTTCGCCGAGCGCATCGAGGGCTACGAGTTCAACGGCCGCGTCAAGGTCTGGGGGCACAACTACTTCAACAAGCCGTCGGTCGTCGACGACGTGCAGTACGGCGAGCAGTGGCTCGTCGACGAGTTCGAGTTCACCGACTCGGTGGCCGACCGCCCGGTCAAGGTCCCCATCACCGGTCCCTACACCCTCGCGAACTGGACGTTCAACGAGGCCTACGAGGACGACGAGGCGCTGGCATACGACCTCGCGGAGCTGGTCAACGAGGAGATCGAACAGCTGGTCGACGCCGGCGCCCGCTACATCCAGATCGACGAGCCCGCGCTGGCCACGACGCCCGACGACCACGCCATCGTCGGCGAGGCCCTGGAGCGCATCGTCGCCGACATCCCCGAGGAGGTCCGCATCGGCCTCCACGTCTGTTACGGCGACTACTCGCGGATCTACCCCGAGGTGCTCGACTACCCGATCGACGAGCTCGACCTCGAGCTCACGAACGGCGACTACGAGCAGATCGACGTGTTCACCGACCCCGAGTTCACGCTCGACCTGGCGCTGGGCGTCGTCGACAACCACACCGCCGAGGTCGAGTCCGTCGAGGAGATCAAGGGGAACATCCGGCAGGGCCTGAAGGTCGTCCCGCCGGAACAGCTCACTATCTCACCGGACTGCGGGCTGAAGCTACTCCCCCGCGAGAAGGCCTACCGGAAGATGGAGAACATGGTCCAGGCCGCCCGCGAAATCGAGGCGGAACTCGACGCCGGCGAGATAGACGTGCCCGCCGCCGGCGGACGAGCGTCGGCCGACGACTGACAGCGACCGGCGACTGATCGCGGCTCCGACTTTTCCGGCCGCTGTCGAACCTCGGCCCGCTCGTGAGCGGGCCGCACGGACGTGTGGCGGAACCCGCAAGAACGGCGCCAACACGACCCATACAAGGATCCTAGAGTCCCTCGAAGGAATGGGTCGGAAAGCGTTTTCAGGGGGCCGCCCGAGAGATCGGATAAGAGACATGAGCGCGAACACAGACCGGCGGATCGAACTCTACCTGCGGGGGGACACCTACGGCAGCTACGACCGCCAGCAACGGATCCTCGAACGGGTCGAGGACCTGGAGACCGAGGGCGTCGTCGCCGACACCGAGGTCGACGCCTCCTGGCAGCGCATCCGGACGCCCGAGCAGGACAGCCGCGACGAGGCGCTGGCGACCTACGAGGAGTTCGGCGAGTGGGCGAGCGAGAACGGCTACCGCCTCGAACCGGCGTTCGAACGCCGCCAGCGCTCGTACATCGGGAGCGACGCGGTCCACGACGTGGTCGTCTTCCCGATGGCGTCGCTGGCGGTCTACGAGGGCGACGACCTGCAGGCCGTCTTCCCCTGCGCCGACGAGAGCGGCGAGATCCACTTCACCGTGGGCGACTGCCTGGACGCCTTCGAGGCCGGCGAGACCGACTGGTTCGAGCGGTTCGCGCCGGTGACGGTCGACCGCGCGAGCCCGCGGCTGACGGTCGGCGCGGACTGACCGGCCGGGACTGGAGACTCCGGCCGAGGGAAATCGGAGAACGGGGCGGCGGGGGAAAGACGGCGATTTTCAGCTCCGCAGCGCTTCGACGGGGCGCTCGTTGGCGGCCTTCCACGCCGGGTAGAGCCCGCTGATCAGGCTGGTACCGACGCCGAAGGCGAAGGCGAGCCCGATGTAGAGGAAGTTACCCGGGCGGAAGGCCAACATCGCGTCGCCGACGACGAAGTGGTTGAGGACCAGCCCGGCGACGATGGAGAAGCCCGCGCCGACGAGCCCGCCGATGATCCCGAGCAGGACCGCCTCGGAGAGCATGATCTTCAACACGTCGAGCTTCTGGAAGCCGACGGCCCGGAGCACGCCGATCTCCTGGCGGCGCTCGACGGTGCTCATGAGCATGACGTTGAGGATGCTCACGCCGGCGACCAGCAGCGAGATGGAGCCGATGCCGATCAGGAAGAGGTTCAGCGCCTGGAAGGTCTGGCCGATCTGGTCGGCGACGCCGGAGTAGTCCTGGACGGCGACGCGCTCGCGGCGGTCGTTCAGCTGGGCGCGGATCGCCATCGCGGTGGCGTTGGCGGCCGTGCTGTCGGTCTCGGTGACGGTGATGGTGTCGTAGCCGCGGCTGTCGAAGCTCCGGGTCGGGAGCACGATCTGGTCGCTCGGGTTGGTGTAGCCGAAGCCCTGGCTCGGCGAGAGCACCGCGACGACTCTGACCGTCGAGCCGTTGACGGCGATCGTGTCGCCGGGGCCCAGGTCGCGCTGGTCGGCGAGGTTCGGTCCGATCAGGGCGCCGCTCCGGTAGGGCTGGGGGATCGACCCGTCGCGGGCCTCGAACAGCTTGTCCGGTTGGTCGATCCCCATGACCAGCCTGGTTTCGGACGCCTCCCTGCCGTAGGAAACCGTGGTGACCCGCTGTACCGCCGGCGCGACCGTCGCGCCCGGGCTGGCGACCGACTCGATCTGCCGGAGGTCCCGCTCGGAGAGCAGGTCCGGGGCCTCCGCCGAGTCGCCCGGCTGGACCATCACCTGGTTGCCGATGTCGCCGAGGTTCTGGGTGAGCTGGTAGCGCAGCGTCAGGCCGAACATCCCCAGCGACGCGATGGCGATGACGCCGATGACGATGCCCAGCGCCGCCAGCACCGACCGGACCTTCGTCCGGCCGATGTTGCGCCGTGCCATCAGAAGCGCCGGGAACCGCCGGCGCAACCAGCCTATCACGGCCGGTCACCTCCGGCGGTCCCGTCGCCCGGCGGGTCCGGCGGGCCACGCGCGCCGCCGGTCGGTCCCGCGTCTCCGGGGTCGGCCGCCGCTCCCGGCTCGCCGCGGCCGGCGTCGGTCGGCGCGTCCGCGCCCATGAGGCCGTCGACGAGTTCCACCGTGCGGTCGACGTAGTCGTTGACGAGTTCGTCGTGGGTGACGGCGATGACGGCCACGTCGCGCTCGGTGATCTCGACGAACTCCTCCAGGATCTGCCGGCCGGTGTCCCGGTCGAGGTTCCCCGTCGGCTCGTCGGCCAGCAGCACTCTCGGTTCGTTGATGAGCGAGCGGGCGATGGCGACGCGCTGTTTCTGCCCGCCGGAGAGTTCGTCGGGCTTGTGGTCGAGGCGGTCGCCCAGGCCCATCCGTTCGAGCAGGTCCACCGAGCGCTCCTCGACGGTCGGGTCGTGGTCGAAGAGGGCGGGCACCTCGACGTTCTCCCTCGCCGTGAGCGTCGGGATGAGGTAGAAGTTCTGGAAGACGAACCCGATGGTGCGCTTGCGGGCGGCGGTCTGCTCGCGGTCGGAGAGGCCGGTCACGTCCTCGCCGTCGAGCAGGACCTCCCCCTCGCTGGGGTCGTCCAGCAGGCCGAGCAGGTTGAGCAGCGTGGTCTTGCCGCTGCCGCTGGGGCCCATGATGGAGACGAACTCGCCGGGCTCGACGGCGAAGTCGATCCCCTTCAGCGCCTCCAGGGTCTCCCCGCCGGTCCGGTAGCGCTTGACGACGCCCCGGGTCTCAATTACCGCCACGGCTGTTCCTCCAGGCGCGGACGACCACCGCCAGCACCCCGACCACGACGACGGCGCCGACCGCCAGCGGGAGGAGGAACCCGCCGCCCCCGCCGCCGGAGCTGCGGTCGATGTCGGGCCCGGCGGCGAGCGCGCGGCTGGCGCCCGCGGCGTCGACCTCGACGGTCCGGGTGTAGCGCTGGCCGTCGACGAGGTACTCGACCCGCAGCGGGACCGTCGAGACGTTGCCCTCGGTGGCCGCGTACACGTCGAACGAGACGAAGTCGCTCGCGGGGACGGTGCCGACGAAGTACTCGCGGTTGGGCGCGGTCGGCGTCACCCGGTCGGTGTCGACGACGCCGACGAGGACGCTCTGTGCGTCGGTCGTCCCGAGGTTGCTCGCGCTCCCGGAGATGCGGAGCCGACCGCCCTCCGGCACGACCTCCAGCCCGGTCAGGCCGATGGTGCCGGGCGTCTGGGTCAGCGCCGTCGACGCCGTGGCCTCGCCGCGCTGGCGGGCCACGTCGTAGGTGGCGACCACGTCGACGGCCGCGCGGTCGGCCGACAGCGTCGCGTTCAGCCGGACCGTCCGGGACTCGCCGGCGGCGACGCGGTCGACCAGCGCCTGCCCGACGGAGGCGTTCGGCGAGGTCGCCCGCACGCTGACGTTATCGATGGGCGCGTTGCCCCCGTTGAGCACCGACACCGTCACGGCCTGGGAGTTGCCCCCCTCGCGGGTGTTCAGGTCCAGCGCGACGCTGTCGCGCAGCGGGTCCGCCTGCAGGGTGACCGTCTCGGTGACGGTGCGGGTCGCGCCGCCGGGCGTCGAATAGGAGAGCGTCGCGGTCACCTCGTGGTCGCCGGCCGACGACGGCCGGAAGTCGAAGGCGGCCGTCGCCGACTCGCCGTCGGCGACCCGGGTGAACACCGAGCGGTCGTTGCGGACGGCCACGCCGTCGCCGGCGACCGTCAGTTCCGCGTTGGTCACCGGGGCGCCGAGGCCGTTGGCGACGGTGACGGTCCCGTCGGACTCCAGCCCCGCGATCGAGGTGTTGGTGTCGATGTCCAGCTGCGGGCGCTCGCGCTCGGTGCGGACCGTCACGGTGTCGGTGACCGTGTCGGTGACGCCGCCCGCGGTCGTGTAGGTCAGCGTCGCGGTCACCCGGTGGCGACCGGGGTCGTCCGCGCGGTAGTCGAACTCGATACTGCGGGAGGCGTTGCTCCCGACAGTCGCGAGCACTTCCCGGCGGTTGGTGACGGTGACGTTCTCCCCGTCGACGGTGAGTTCGACGCTCTCGATGGGGGCCGAGAGGCTGTTGGCGACGGTGACCGACCCGTCGGCGCGGACCCCGGCGACCGAGTCGTTGGCGTCCACGTCGAGCTGGGGGTAGCGCTGTTCGACGGTGAGCGTGACGGGGTAACTCAGCCGCGTCACCCCCTCTCCCTCGGCGCCGCGGCCGGAGACGTTGACCTGCAGGTCGTACGTGCCGGGCTCGTCGAACGACACCGACAGGGGGACGGTCCTGTCGGAGCCGGCCGGGATCGTCCCGACGTTCTTGATGTCGTCGTACTCCTTCGGGTCCGGCCCGTCGTCCGCCTTGATGAGGCGCACGCGGTCGACGAAGTAGCCCGCCGAGCTACTGCCGAAGTTCTCGATGGTCGGCTCGATCGTTATCTCGTCGCCCGGGACGGGTTCGGCGGGCGTCACCTCGACCGACGAGACGGTCACGTCGACGCTGGTGGCGGCCGCGACGGCCGGGAGCGATGCGACTGCGAGCAAAACGAGGACAGCTGCTGTCTTGGTTCGGTTCATCGGTTGTGCGGGGAGTGGTTCGTGACTGGCGACTCGATGCGGGGGAATGGGGCGGCTCGGACCATCAGAGGACCTCGACGGCGACCAGGAGCGTCCGCAGCGATATCAGCACCGCGACCAGGACCGGGACCGCGACGGTCAGCGCCGCCTGCCGGACCGTCAACTCGCGGGCGTGTTTCAGCGCGAACGTCCAGAGGAACGCGCTCCAGAGCGTGAAGACGATGCCGAGCGCGGCCGACAGCGCAACCAGCGGCCCGGTCTGCAGCGCCCGGTTGAACTGCCGCATCGACTCCTGGGTGAACTCTGCGGGCACGTCGATACCGCGGACGTTGAACCGGTAGTAGTTGATCGCCGCGGAGGCGACCGACCCCAGGACGCTGGGGACGAACCCCCAGCCGACGAACGCGGCGGTCGTCGAGAACGCGCCGTCGCCGTCGAACACGACCGAGACGGCGTGGAACAGGCCGGCGTACAGCAACCAGACCACGAACGGTCCGGCGACCACGAAGAGGTACGTGACCGCCTGGATCGCGGCGAGGAAGCCGCCGGCCGCTCCGGCCCCCTCGAACAGCTGGGACATGAACCGGGACTGCAACACCGCGGCCACCGTGTCGACCGCCGCGACGGCGAGTATCACGACGAGCGGTCCCTTCAGCGACGGGTCCGACCCCTGTCGGTCGAAGAACCCGTCGGGATCGGTCAGCAACGCTGATATGGAGGGCATCTCGCCCGGGTGTCCGTAGAGCGGTAACTTAAAAACTTTGTTATAGATAACACGTCCGAAGACAGATAGGTCCGGGCGTCGGGCGAGACGCGACCCCCGAGAGCGTCCCGGGACGGCGAGCGGGGGACACCGGTCCGCGAGCGAGGGGGGGCCGGAGCCGAGAGGCGTCACCGCGGGAGTTCGGTCAGGAGGCGGTCGAACTGCTGGCGGTACTGGAACTCCGCGCGGGCCCGGCCCAGATCGTCCTCGGCGAAGGCGTCGTCGAAGCCGGTCATCCGCCACAGTAGCGTCGACAGCTGGTAGACGGGTTTGCACCGCTCGTAGGTCTCGCCGGGCTCGAACTCGGTGTGGCGCCGATAGCCCTCGTAGAGCCGCTCGCGCAGGTGATCGCGGACCTCCGGGTCGTCGAACGTCGAGTCGATGTAGAGGAACTCCGACTGGGCGAGCTGGTAGTCGCGGTGGGCGGCGAGCGTGTCCTGCCAGTCCAGCACCGCGGTGATCGGGTCCGGCTCGTCGAGCAGACAGAGGAGGTTCGTCGGCTGCATGTCGTCGTGGACGAGGCGGGGCATCCCGTCCTCGGGCACCAGCGAGAGAGTGTCCTCGACGGCGTCGCGGGCCCGCGACTGCATCCCCTCGAAGGGGGTCCCGGAGAGGCGGTCGATGTGCGACCGGGTGAGGTCGGCGAAGTACTCCCGCCAGTTGCCCCGCCAGTTGCGGATCGTGATCCGGTCGTCGTGGAGCATCAGCCGGCCGAACGCCTCGAAGGCGATCTCCGAGTGGAGGTCGCCCATGATCGACCCGACCTGCTCGATGACCCGCTCCCAGTGCTCGTCGGTCATCGCGCCGTACTGGTCGGCGAGGTTGTCGCCGCGGACCCGCTCGGTGACGAAGTAGGGCGGCACCGACCGCTCCGGTTCCTGCTTGAAGACGAGGATGCGCGGGATCGGGATGTCGGTCCGGTCGGCGACGTACTCGTGGAGCTTCGGCTCGACCGCGAACCGGTCGTCGTCGGGCGGCTCGAACTTGACGACGACCTCGTACTCGTTGCCGTCGTAGACGAGCGTGACCATGTACACGTCCGCCCGCGTCCCGCCCGTGGCCGCTTCGTAGCTGAACTCCTCGTAGTCCGGGCCGGACTCGTCGAGGACGGCCTCGATGTCGGCGGCCGATGTCGTCTGCACGCCACCCTATTGATCAGGGGGGTGCAAAAATGTATCACCCGCGGCGAGGCCGCCCGGCCGCGATCTGTCGTCCGGGCGACCCCTCCGGCCGCTGTACGCGCCCGAGCGTCGCCGGTCACCCCTCGGCCGACTCGTCCAGGTACGTCCGGAGACACTCGCGGTGGACCCACCGCTCGGTCATCACGCCGGCACTTTCGGGGTCTGCGGCCCGCAGGACGGCGTACTCCTCGCCCTCGGGCGGCACCACGCCCTCGTCGATCGGGATCTGGTCGCCGCAGACGGAACACACCTCGTCGGCGTCCGGGGGCGTCGAGAGCAGGTCCTCGGCCAGGTCGTCCATGGCCCAACGGTGCGACCGAGCCGATAAATATCTACGGCGGCGGACGGCCGCGGCTCGCGGGCGAGAAGCGAAGTCGACCGGAGCCCGGTCGACGTGCGCAGCGACGGCCGAAAAGCGGGGTGCCGGTTCAGGGGTTCCGGCTCAGTGGTCTTCGTCCTCGTAGACCCAGGGCTCGTCGGCGCGGTCGTACTCGACGAGTTCGTCCTCGTCGAAGAACAGCTCGATCTCGCGTTCGTTGGCGCCCTCGTCCTCGTGGTCGGAACCGTGGATGACGTTCTGACCGAGGTCGAGGCCGTAGTCGCCGCGGATGGTACCGGGCGCGGCCTCGGCGGGGTCGGTCGCGCCCATCATCTGTCGGACCTGACGGGTCGCGTCGCCGCCCTCCCAGACCATCGCCATCACCGGACCGCTGGTGATAAAGTCGACGAGCTCGTCGAAGAAGGGCTTGTCCTCGTGCTCGCCGTAGTGGGCCTCGGCGAGCTCGCGGTCGATCTGCATGAACTTCGCGCCGACGAGCTTCAGCCCGCGCTCCTCCAGGCGGGTGATGATCTCGCCGGTGAGCCCGCGCTGGACGGCGTCGGGCTTGGCCATCACGAACGTCCGCTCGTCGTGGTGGCTCATCGCTCGGCCTCCGCTTCCTCGGCGTCGGTTTCCTCGTCGGCGTCGGCCTCGGCGTCTTCGTCAGCCTCGGCTCCCTCGTCGGCCTCCTCGGCTTCGACCTCCTCGGGGTCCGAGGCCCCGGCCTCGACGGCCTCGTCGGGCTCGACGTCCTCGAGGTCCTCGTCGGTGTCACCGGGGGCGTCGACGTCCTGGCCCTGGTCCTCGATATCGGTCGGGCGCTCGTCGGCGGCCGACTCGGACTCCTCGTCTTCGCCGGCCTCGGCGGCGTCCTCCTCCTCTCCGGCCCACTCGAGGTCGCGGGACTCGCGGCCGAGTTCGGCGTTCTTCTCGCACTTCGAGGAGCAGTAGTGGATGGTCGAGCCGTTGGTGCGGACGAACATGGTGCCCGTCCCGGGCTCGATGTCGGTGCCGCAGTAGTCGCATTCGCGCGTTCGTGGCATTATTGGCCTCCGATCTGGTCGGCCTCGCGCGCGGTCTCGCGGAGCTGGAGCACGTCGCCCTCCCGGACCGGCCCGAGGACGTTTCGCGTGATGATGCGGCCCTGGTTCTCGCCGCCGCGGATACGGCACTTGACCTGCATGGCCTCGCCGTGCATCCCCGTGCGGCCCACGACTTCGATGACTTCGGCGGCCGTGGAACCGCCGTCTCCGTCGGATTCTTCAGCGGACATACCGGATCACCTACCGGAGTTCCTCGACCTTGCCGGCGATGTCGTCGACGTCGTCCTGGGCGTCGCCCGCGTCGACGACGGCTGCCGCGGCGCTGCCGACCTCGAGGCCGGCGGCGTGGCCCACGTCGTCCTGCGTGCCGATGAAGACGAACGGGATGTCCTTCTCGTCGGCCAGCTCGGGCAGGTGCATGACGATCTCCTCGGGCTGGACGTCCTCGGCGACGAAGACGAGCTCGGCGTTGCCGCGCTCGACGGCCTTGGTCGTCTCGTTGGTTCCTTTCTTCACGGTGCCTGTGTCTCGGGCGACCTCGAGGGCCTCGAGGGCGTCGTCCTCGAGGTCCGCGGGCACGTCGAAATCTACGTATACTGGCATTTGTGGATCACCTCCCGCGCGTGGGCTCGCGCTCCCCCGCCGCCGGGCCTGGCCCGGGCGCCGCGAGAAAATCGCGGCGGAATATCCTGAGAGGCTAGGAGCATCATCAACCCCGCGCGGGCTGTACACCCATCTGGCAGAGGAGTACTAAAAGCACTTTCGAAGATGCAACGGCGTGCGAGCAGTCTGCACACGTCACGTCCGCTTTCGCCCGCCTCCCCGGAGCCCGGAGCGGCGCCGTTCACCCGCGCCCGTCCGGTCCGTCTCCCTCCGGCCCGTCGGCGTCGCGGTCCGGGGCCAGCGAGCGGAGCGTCCGCTCGGCCCCCTCGACCAGCTCCGCGACGACATCGGCGGCCGGCGCCACCGCGTCGACGCCGCCGACGCTCTGGCCGGCGTAGTGTGGCAGTTCCTCGACACTCCCGTCGACCCCCGATAGCGGCGGCAGGTCGACGTAGCGTTCGAGCGGGTCCCCGTCGAGGTCGGCGACCACGTCGTCGGCGTCATCCCGCTCGGCCAGCGGCGGTCGGCCGGCCGCGATCCACCGCTCGGTGGCCGGCGAGGCGAGTGTCCGGTGGGGCTGGCCGGGCCAGCCCTTCGGGAACGGCGTTCCCCGGACCGTCTCCGTCGCCTCGCCGGCGACGAGGCGCTCGCGGTAGCGCTCGTGGGCGTCGGCCTCCTCGGTGGCGACGAAGCGGGTCCCGAGCCAGGCGCCGTCCGCCCCCAGCGCGAGGACCGCCGCGAGCCCGCGCCCGTCCGCGACGCCGCCGGCCGCGACCACCGGCACGTCGTCGGGCGTCGCGTCGGCCACGCGGGGGACCAGTGCCGTCGTCGCCACGTCGCTCTGGACGTGCCCGCCGGCCTCCCATCCCTGCGCGACGACGGCGTCGACGCCCGCCTCGGCCGCCGCGCGCGCCTCGTCGGCGCTCCCCACCGTCGCAAGCACGTCCGCGCCGGCGTCGTGGACCGGGTCGACGTACGGCGCCGGGTCGCCGAACGAGAACGAGACGAGGGGCGCGCCGGCGTCGAGACACGCCGTCAGATGCTCGTCGGTGGGCCGCTCGCGGGCGGCGTCGTCGAGGACGAGGTTCACCGCGAACGGCGCGTCGGTCCGGTCGCGGATGTCGGCGATCGCGGCGCGCGTCGCCGCGAGGTCGCGCCAGGTCACCGCGAGCGTCCCGAGTCCGCCGGCGGCGGAGACCGCCGCCGCCAGTTCGGGCGTCGAGACGCTCCCGACCGGCGCCTGGACGACGGGGTGGTCGATCCCGGACGCGTCGCAGAGCGGCGTGTGGGGGGACACGTTCAACTCTGTGCGGCGGCCGCCCTTCAATCCGATCGGCGGGCATTTGTCGCTCGGCGGCGGACGGGGACCCATGACCGTCGGCCGCGTCGCCGAGGCCCTGCGCGCGGAGGGCCGCGCCACCAACGAGCGACGGCTACTCGTCCTCGCCGGGGAGGGGGCAGCCACCCGCGAAGCCGCCGAGCGGGCGCTCGACGCGGCCGACATCGACTCGCGGGACGCGACTTACCTCGGCGAGTCCGAGGGTACCCCCTGGGAGCGGGTCCCGCCGGCCCGCGCGGGCGACCTGCTCGGGACGACCCACGGCGCGCTGGTGGTGGACTGCCACGAGGCGTGCCGTCCGAACGCCCTCGGACGAGCGGTGGGGGCCGTCGACGGCGGCGGCCTCCTCGTCCTCTGTGCCCCGTCGCTCGACGCCTGGCCCGACCGCCGGGACGCCTTCGACGAGACGCTCGCCGTCCCGCCCTTCGACGTGTCCGAGGTGGCCGGCAACTTCCGGCGCCGGCTGGTCGAGTTGCTCCGCGCCCACCCCGGGGTCGCCGTCGTCGACGTAGGCGACGGGGCGGGCGACCCGACCGTCGAACGCGACGGACTGACCGACCCCGCGCCGCGTCGCCCGCCCGACCCGCCGGCGGTCCCCGACGACCCCGCGTTCCCGGCCGCCGTCTACGAGCGGTGCCGGACCGACGACCAGGTGACCGCCGTCGAAGCGCTCGAAGCGCTCGGTGAACCCGGTAACGCCGTCGTCGTGGAGGCGGACCGCGGCCGCGGGAAGTCGAGCGCGGCCGGACTCGCCGCGGGCGCGCTCGCGCTCGACGGGCGGGACGTGCTCGTGACCGCGCCGCAGTACCGGAGTGCAGCGGAGGTCTTCGCCCGCGCCCGCGAGGTACTCGCCGAGGCCGACGCACTCGCCGGCGACCCCGACGAATCCGACCCGAAACTGCTGGAGGTAGGAGGCGACGCCGATACGGACGGTCCGGCCGGCCGCGTCCGCTTCGAGAAACCGACCGACGCGGCCGAACTGCCCGACGACCCCGACGCGGTCGTCGTCGACGAGGCCGCGGCGCTACCCGTGCGACTGCTCGAACGATTTCTCGACGCGCCCGCGGCGGCGTTCACCACGACGGTCCACGGCTACGAGGGCGCCGGCCGGGGGTTCTCCGTCCGCTTCCGCGACCGCCTGGCCGACAGCGACTTCGAAGTGACGGACGCGGCGATGACTGACCCGATCCGCTACGCCGCCGGCGACCCCGTGGAGGTGTGGGCCTTCCGCGCGCTCCTGCTCGACGCCAGCCCCGCCGTCGACCCGCTCGTCGAGGGCGTCGGCGACGGCGCGAATGAAGGCGAGGGCGCCGGCTCGCTCGACTACCGCGCGTTCGACGCCGCCGACCTGCTGGCCGACGAGCACCTGCTCCGGGAGGTCTTCGGGCTGCTCGTCGCCGCCCACTACCGCACGGAGCCGTCGGACCTCGCCCGCCTGCTCGACGCGCCGAACGTGACCGTCCGGGCGCTCACCTACGAGGGCCACGTCGTCTCGGTCGCGCTGCTGGCCCGCGAGGGGAACCTCCCCGCGGACCTGCGTGCGCAGATGTACGAGGGCGGCCGGGTACGCGGGAACATGATCCCCGACGTGCTGACGAGCCAACTGCGCGACGAGGACGCGGGCGTGCCGGAGGGGCTACGCGTGCTCCGGATCGCGACCCACCACGCCGTCCGCTCGCGGGGGCTGGGTTCGCGGTTGCTCGCCGAGATACGGGGGGAGTTCGCCGACGACGTGGACTGGCTGGGCACCGGCTACGGCGCGACGCCGGAACTCCTGACCTTCTGGCGGGCGAACGGATTCAGTACGGTGCACCTCTCGACGACGCGCAACGACGCCAGCGGCGAGTACTCCGCGGTGATGCTCGACCCGACGAGCGACGCCGGCCGGGAGCTGGCCGACCGCCACTCGCGGTGGTTCGTCGACCGCGTCGGGGCGATGCTGTCGGACCCGCTGGACGACATGGACCCCGACGTGGTGCGGGCTGCACTGCGCAGCGCGGACGCGACGCCGGACCTCGACCTCTCGGAGTGGGAGTGGCGCCTGCTGGCCGGAACGGTCGGCGGCGCGGGCATCTTCGACACCTCGCCGCGGCCGCTCCGGCGGTTGACCGTCCGGTATCTGACCGACGCCGATCCGCCCGACGACGACCCGCCCGGCGACGACCCGAGCGGGGCGCTGCTCGACCCCCGCCAGGAGCGCCTGCTGGTCCGGAAGGCGCTGCAGGGCCATCCGTGGGGCGCGGTGGCCGACGAGTTGGACTTCCACTCCCACGGCCAGTGCATGCGGGCGCTCGGGGAGGCGACCCGACCGCTACTTTCACACTTGGGCGGCCCGAAGGTCGCGGCGGAACTGGAGCGATTCGAATGATGCAACTCCCCGCGCTCGAAGCCCTCCCCGTCGACCTGTTCGTGATCGCCGCGTTCGTCCTCCTGATCGGCGGCGTCGTCGGCAGCGTCACCCCGCTGGTCCCCGGTGGGATCCTCTCGCTCGCCGGCGTCGTCGTCTACTGGTGGGGAAGCGGCTTCGCCGAGCCCACCGTCTTCGTCCTCTCGGGACTGCTGTTCGTCGCCCTGATCGCCGTCGCGACCGACTGGCTCGCCGGCGCCGTCTCCGCGAAGGCCGGCGGCGCCTCGACCCGCACGACCGTCATCGCCACCGCCGTCGGCCTGGTCGGCCTCGTGTGGGGGCCGCTGGGCTTCCTCCTCGGGACCGCCGGAACCGTGTTCGTCCTCGAACTGGCCGACGGCGGCGAGTTCGAGGAGAGCGCCCGCGCCGCCGGCGTGACCCTGCTCGGGATGCTCACCTCAAGCGTCCTCCAGGTGCTACTGACCGCCGGGGTCCTCGTCGCCATGGTCGGCGTCTTCCTGCTGTGAGTTGGGTCGTAGAAGAAAGTCGTTCGAGAGTGTCCGCAGTCGATGGCGAGCGCTGAAAGCCCTCGGCCCGCTCGCTCGCTGGAGTCAGTACCGCACCTGACAGCAAGCGGTGAAAGCCCTCGGCCCGCTCGCGGTCGCTGAGGCGGGATATCCGCGCTCTCCGCACCGCCCGCGCGGATAGTAGCCCGCTCAGGCGACTACCGGCGCGAGCGCGCCTCGCCCTTTCAGTCCACCAGGACCGCGACCGCAACAGCACTGCACCGCCCCGCACAGCACCGCAGACGGCCACATACCTCCCCAACCGATTCGCTCCTATCGTCGCTCATCCCTCGCGCGGCTACGTCGCGGCACGGAGGCCGCGACAGCGCGCGCCGACCGCACCGCGACCGCAACAGCTACCGCCTGAATTGAACACTCTCGTCACCGAACCCACGAGAGTGGAACCTGATCCTGCGAAAGAACGTTGTCGCTCCCGGCCGAAGGGGGTCCCATGGGGGAGGCCACGCACGCCAGTGGGGGAATTCCAGTCGTTCGAGCGTTGCTCTCGCAGGTACACCCGGTGTTCATGCTACCGCCGCTGGCGGCGTCGCTGTTCGGCGGGGTGTTCGCCGGGCGGGTCGACCCGGCGGCGGCCGCCGCCCACGTCGCCGCCCTCTTCTTCGCCGTCTACACGGCCCACGTCAAGGACGGCTACGTCGACTTCCACGTCCGCGACGAGGACGACAGCCACCCGCTCTCGGCGCCGACCTGCCGGCGCGCGCTCGTCGGGTCGACCGCCGGATTTCTGCTCGCGCTCGCCGCGGTCTGGGCGCTCGCCGGACCGGCCGCGGCCGCGCTCACGGCGCCGACGTGGGCGCTGGGATACTTTCACGCCCCCCAGCTCGACACCAACACCGTCGGCGCCACGATGGGCTACCCGGCCGGAATCGCGCTCGCGCTCCTCGGCGGCTTCCACGTCCAGGCCGGGCGGCTCACCCCCGCGGTCGTCGGGCTCGCTGGCGTGTTCCTGCTCTTTCTCTCTGGGATCAAGGTGATCGACGACGCGCAGGACTACGACTACGACCGCTCGATCGACAAGCGGACGGTCGCAGTCGTGCTGGGCGAGCGGGGCGCCCACCGGGCCGCCTACGCGCTCATGGCGACCGGGATGGTCGCGGTCGTCGCGCTCGCACTCGGGCTGCGGGCCATCCCGCCCAGCGCGGGCGCCGCGGGGCTCGTCTTCGGCGCGGTCGCGCTCGTCGCCCGCCGCGCCGAACCCGAACTCGCGACGATGCTGCTCATCCGCGGGTCGTACCTGTTCCTCGCGGCGCTCGTCGCCGCGGTGTGGTTCCGACCGCTTGGCTGACGAGCGGCGCGCCGAGGCCGACGTGTGCCCACGGGTCCGCCGGCTCCGAGGCGAGTAGGCACCGCATACGCCGACCCGGGACCGTCACGGCTATACGGCCGGACGCGTTACGATTGTGGCGGTATGGACAACCTCCGAACCGGCCTCTCGTACGGCGACGTACTGCTGGTCCCCCAGCGGTCGCCGGTCGACAGCCGGAGCGACGTTGACCTCTCGACGCAGCTGACGCCCGACATCGAACTCGACACTCCCCTGCTGTCGGCCCCGATGGACACCGTGACGGGCCCCGACGCTGCCATCGCGCTCGGCCGGGCCGGCGGGTTCGGCACGATCCACCGCTTCCTCAGCGTCGACGAGCAGGCCGCGGCGGTCGAACAGGTGGTCGACGCAGGCCAGCAGGTCGGCGCCGCGGTCGGCATCGCCGAGGACGCGGTCGCCCGCTCGGCGGCGGTCGTCGACGCCGGCGCCGACTGCGTGATGGTCGACGTGGCCCACGGCCACCTCGAACGGTGTCTCGACACCGTCGAACGCCTCCGCGAGGAGTTCCCCGACACCGATCTCGTCGTCGGCAACGTCGCCACGGCCGACGGCGTCCGCGACCTGGCGGCCGCCGGCGCCGACTGCGTGAAGGTCGGCATCGGCCCCGGCTCCCACTGCACGACCCGCCGCGTCGCCGGCGCGGGCGTCCCGCAACTCACCGCCGTCGACGACTGCGCGGACGCCGCCGCCGACCTGGGCATCCCCATCGTCGCAGACGGGGGCATCCGCTCGTCGGGCGACGCCGTCAAGGCGCTGATGGCCGGCGCCGACACGGTGATGATGGGCAGCCTCTTCGCCGGCACCGAGGAGACGCCGCCGGAGATCGTCGAGGTCGACGGCGAGCGCTACAAGAAGTCCCGCGGCATGGCGACGACCGCCGCCGCCGAGGACCGCACGGACAAGGAAGACGCCGGGACCGAGGTCGACGCCGACGAGGGCGTCGAGGGTTTCACCGAGTACAAGGGCCCCCTCGCCGACGTGGCCGAGGAGTTCTGCGCCGGCATCCGTTCCGGGCTCTCGTACTGCGGCGGCCACACCATCCCCGAGGCCCGCGAGAACGCCGAGTTCATCCGCGTCGAGCAGGCCGCCAAGGAGCGGGAGGGCGCCCACGGTGACCACGACTGGGAGACGGTCGTCGTCGACGACTGAGGGCCCTGGGGCAGGTCAGACTATCCACCGTCGGAAGCTCGGTACAGAGAATCCATTCGGCAGAGCGTCACCCGCGACCGAATCCCTCAGTCGGTCGCTCGTCTCTGGTCAGTGTACCCTAGAGGCTCCTATGGAATAACGACCGCCCGCGACTGGGAGTGATACAGCAGTCGGATCTCCTCACCCATTCTACCGCTGTTGAAATCTTTCCGACTGACTTGGGGCGTCGAACACTCCGCTTCTGGACACGAATGGCTCAAGGCGTAATCGACGTCGTCGAAGTCGTTTTGGAGCCTTTGGTGGAGCGATGCCGACACAGTCATCGGTGGCTCGTCGGGGAAGGCTTGCCGATAGTCGGGATGGATCCGGCGGGTTAGCGGTGAATCGATGTGACCGATCACGGTCAGGATATCCGTCGTCCCGACTACCGTCCCGCTGTCGTTGAGGTCATTCCCGGCCACGAATCGAGCGTTGATCGTCCCCTCTTTCGCCGCCCTGCGGGCCCCTACGTATCCGGCTCCGCCCATCCCTGCGATTCCCCCGACAGCAGCCAGCACTTGTCGTCGTGAGAGGGGCACCTCGGGCCTCGACAGGTCGTCCATAGGAACGATACTACAAGAGTGAACTATTATTTTGGGACTGATACTTATTCGTTCACCGTATCGTTGCGGCCCGGCCAGTAGCTTTACCCGAGGCGACCGAACGAGCATCTATGAGCGTCGACGCCGGGGGCGACCGAGACGGCGAGATGACCCTCGCGTTCGAACTCGCGGCCGTCCGCGAGTTCGCGGACCCCGAACGGGTGTTCTCCGAGGCCCGCGAGTGGAGCCGCTACGTCGGCGTCGTCGCAAACGACACCGATGCCGTCGCCGAGTTCGTCGCCGAACGCGACATCCGGCAGGACTTCGAGTTGGGCGACCGCGATATCTGGCTCGCGATGGAGGGCATCCGCGAGGACAGCGACGCGCCGCGACACGTCTTCGTCGGCACGACGCCGGAGGACCGCCGGATCGCCGACGCGACCGGCTGGGAGTTCCGCCGGCCCGCCGAGGTGGCCGACGCCGCCGGCTGGTCGCTCGCGGGTTCCGACAGCGGTCCCAGCTCGTCGGATCCGGGACTTCTCGACCGTCTCTGGGCCCGCCTCCCCGGGTCGGAGTGACCGGGCGGGCGCTTCTGAAACGAGTCAGTTCGCCGTCGAGACGATCTTGATCACGTCGCCCTCGTCGAGTTCCTCCTCGTCGCTGATGCGCATATTCTTCCGCGCGTCGACGGCGTGGAGATACCCATCACCGATGTCCGAGTGGACGGCGTAGGCCAGGTCCTTCGGCGTCGACCCCTCGCCGAGCAGGAAGGCGTCGGGGAGGGTGTTGCCCTGACCGTCGGTCCAGTGGGTCTCGTCCTGGACCGGGTAGGCCGTGATCTGGTTCAACACGTCGTAGACAGCGGTGTCCAGCGCTTGCTGGACGCCCGTCCCGCCGTGTTCGTTCATCACCTCGCGGATCTGTTCGAGCCCCTGGGCCTGCTGGTCGCTCACGTCGCCGTCGATCTCGAAGTCCCGATCGCCGGGGTCGTAGTCGACGACGCCGGCCTCGGCGGCCTTCCGCAGTGCCAGTTCGCCGTCTGCGGTCGCGGGGATGGTCGCCTCGTTGCGCTCCTTGAGCGCCTGGATGTTCTCGGGCGGGGCCACGTCGGCCTTGTTCGCGACGACGACGATGGGCTTGGTGCGCTCTCGGATCTCGGCGGCGAGTTCCTCGCGGTGCTCGTCGGTCCACTGGATGGGGTCGTCGGGGTAGTCCAGCTCGCGGAGGGTCCGGGCCACGTCCAGCTCCGTCGCGCCGACGCCGGTCAGCAGCTCGGTCAGCTCCTCGTCGATGTCGAAATCGGGCGAGCGCGAGGCCCGCTCGACGCCCTCCCAGTTGCGGTCGACGATGCTGGCGAGCCACAGGTCCATCTCCTCCTCGATGAACTGCAGGTCCTCGACGGGGTCGTGTTCACCCACCTCGACGGGCTCGCCCTCCTCGTCCGTACCTCCAGAAGCGTCGACGACGTGGAGGATGGCGTCGGCGTTCGAGAGTTCGTCGAGGAACTGGTTGCCAAGGCCGCGACCCTCGTGGGCGCCCGGGACGAGGCCGGCCACGTCCAGCAACTCGACGGGGACGAACCGCTTGCCGTCGTGGCAGTTCTCGTCGCCGCACCGTTCCTCGCGGTCGAGACAGGGACACTCCGTGCGGACGTGCGTGACGCCGCGGTTGGCGTCGATGGTCGTGAACGGGTAGTTGCCCACGTCCACGTCGGCCATCGTCGCCGCCTTGTAGAAGGTCGACTTGCCGGCGTTGGGCTTGCCGGCAAGCGCGATAGAGAGCATACCCCTACTTCCCGGGGCCGCGAAAAGCCGCTTTCGGTCCCTCACTCCGCCGCGGTCAGTCCGCGTCGGGAACGATCTCCGCGTCCTCGTCGTGACCGTTCTCGCTGTGGTCCGCGTTCTCGATGTGGTCGGCGTCGCCCCCCATCATCGGGACGACGCCGTCCAACTCCGCCTCGACGCTCTCGCGGCTCTCGACCGCCGGCGGCTCGTCGGTAGATCCCTCGTCAGGGTCGCTCTCGACTCCGTCGGCGGAGTCGGTATCGTCGGCGGGGTCCGTGTCGTCGTCGGAGTCCCCGTCGTCGACAGTGTCGACCGAATCGTCGGCGGTCTCCGCCGGGACGGAGTCGTCGCCCGTCTCGGCCTCGTCGTCTGTCGGACCGTCGTCGCCATCGGCGTCGGTCGGTTCGTCCGCCTCGCTGTCTTCGGTCGCCGCGTCGTCGCCGGCCCCCGCGTTGTCGTCCGTCGTCGGTTCGCCGTCGGCGGGCTCGGGACCGAGCGCGTCGCGGACCTGCGTGAGTTCGCCGCTGACGCGGATCTTCCCCTCGACGACGGCGTGTTCGTGGAGCTCCACGTCCTCGGCGGAGATGTCGCCCCAGACGGTCGCGCCCTCCGCGACGAACACGTCGCCGCCGCGGGTGGTCACGTCGCCCTTGATCTCGGTGTCCGCGCCGACGACCACGTCGCCGCGGGCGCGGAGACTGCCGAAGACCGTGTTGTTCTCGCCCACGTCGAGCGACTCGGCGCGGATGTTCCCGTGGAGCCGACAGTCGTCACCGACGGTAGCCGGCGTCGAGACGCGCCAGGCGTCGTCGCTGACGCGGGCGCCGCGGGGGATCACGACCGGCTGGTCCTCGTCGTCCTCGGCGTCGACGAGCTGGGAGGCGAGGTCCTCGGCGGCCTCCTCCTCGCCGATACGAAGCAACTGCGAGAGGTAGACGACGAGGAAGACGACCGTCGGCATCGGGTTGCGGATGACGATGTGGCCGCTGGCCTCGAAGCTCTCCTCGATGTCCACGTCGTCACCGATGTCGACGTTGCCGGCGACCTTGAGTTCGCCGCCGACCCGCGTCCGCTCGCCGAGGTAGGCGTCGCCGCCGACGAGCACGTCCGCCTCGACCTCGCTCCACATGTCCAGCCGGCAGTCGCCCTCGGCCTCGATGTGGCCGTCGAAGGTGACCCGCTCGCCCGCCATCACGTCGTCGCCGCGGACGCCGAACTCGACGGTGCTCTGCCCGCCGACGATCACGTCCCCGTCGGTCACCAGGTCGTGCTCCTCGACCGTGGTGCCGTCGGGGATGGCGAGTTCGTCGAGCGGGTCCGAGCGGATCGGCACACCCGACATAGCGATTTCAGTCGTAATAAACCCTCACACCGCGCACGACGGGCGTCTGACGCGTGTCTGACGGCTCCGGTGTGTGGCGGGCGGCGGGCTCTCGATCCGACGCGCGGATCTCCAGATATTTATCCGGCGGCGGCCTACCGGCGGGCATGACCGTACTCTCGTTCGACGAGCAGGGGGTCGACGTGGTGTACGAGGGCCACGACTTCCGCCTGGAGAAGTCGCTCATCGAGGACGCCACCCGGAAGTCCTACCCGGAGGTCACGGACCACGAGGTGCTGAAGCTCGTCGAGAGCGACCCCTCGCTGTCGGGCGAACCCCGCCGGATCGCCGATATCGTCGACTGATGGACGCGACAGCCGGCGGTTACTGAGCGGCCCGGCCGCCGCCGCGCTCGCCCCCGACCGACCGCCGGCGCACACTCAGACCAGTCCCTGCGAGTAGACGACGAACGGGACGGCGAACAGCAGCGCGAACAGCAGGAGGAGGATCAGGCCGTAGCTGGCCATCGTCGCCGCGGCCGTCGTCCACGCGGGCCCGTCGAAGCGATCGAGTGCGTTCACGGTCGAGGGTCGACGCCCGCGGGCTTAGATGTTCGGTCGGTCGACACTCCGTCGAATCCGACCGCAGTCCCGCGGTCGAACCTATCCGCCAAATATTTTAGGCCGATTTGGTAAGTGATTGGGATCACAACAATCGGTATGAGCGTGATCCGGGGCGTAACGCTACCGCCGGCGTTCGACGACCTGGATGTCGGGATCACCCTTCACGACCCGGAGAGCGGCGCGGTCCTGGACGTGAACGAGAGCCTGGAGCGGCTGTACGGCTACTCGACGGCGGAGCTTCGGGAGATGACCGTCGGGGAGTACACGGCGCCGTCGACGAAGTTCACGGAGGCGGAGGCCACGAGGCGGATCCGGGCGGCCGCCGAGGGCGAGCGCCAGTCGTTCGAGTGGCAGGTCGAGCGCGCGACGGGGGAGTTGCTCTGGGTCCGCGTGCGACTCAGCCCGACGACCATCGACGGGCGGACGTGCGTCCTCGCCGAGATCGACGACATCACGGAGTATCGGACCCGCGAGCGGCGGCTGCGGCTACTCAGCCGGGTCCTCCGCCACAACCTCCGCAACAGGATGAACCTCGTGGCGGGCCGCGCCGGCCACGTCCGCGCGGCGGTCGACGACGAGGAACTCGCGGCCGAACTGGAGCGCGTCGAGGCGACCGCCGAGGAGGTCGCGGGGCTGAGCGAGTCGGTCAGGCAGATCGAGGAGATGGCCGAACCGGACGCCACCGAGCGCGAGCCGACGAACGTTCGGGCCGTCGCCGGACCGGTGGTCCAGGGCGCCCGCGAGGCCTATCCCGGCGCGGAGCTGTCGCTGACCGTCGAGGACAACGCCTGGCTGATGGCAGACGACGGGCTCCGCTACGCGCTCGAACACGCCGTCGAGAACGCCGTCGAACACAACGACCGCGAGACGCCGGCCGTCGAGGTGACCGTGGCGGCCGAAGGTGGGCAGTGCGTGATCCGCGTCGCCGACGACGGCCCGCCGATCCCCGACGTGGAGACCGAGGTGCTCGACGAGACGGTCGAGACCACCAGCACGTACCACGGCACCGGCGTCGGCCTCTGGGTGATGCACTGGTGTGTCACCTCGCTCGGCGGCGAACTCTCCTTCTCGGAGAACGAACCGCGCGGGAACGTGGTCGAGATCGCGCTCCCGCGACTCGACGGAACGGACGCGAGTCGCTGACCGGGTCGGACGGACGGGTTTATTCTCTCCGGCCCGGGCCCGGTATCACCGCTCCGACGCGACGACACGGCGCTCCGACGGGACGGCGCGGCCGCTCGCCGGTCGGAAAACGAGTGATACGGATTACTGCGAGACATTCCGGGATCGACCGCACGCAGTCGTGCGGTCGACCCGGTACACGCTTGCAATAATCCGTATGAGGAGAGGTGGACCGGACGGGTCAGGCGAAGGTGCGCGACACGTCCTCGTCCTCGTCTTCGGCCTGGATCTTGTCCCAGGCGTCGAGGAAGTCCTGCATCCGCACTTCCGTGCGGTCGTCGCGGATGGCGAACATCCCGGCCTCGGTGCAGACGGCCTTCACGTCGGCGCCGGAGGCCTCGCCGGTCAGCTCGGCCAGCTCCGCGAAGTCCAGCTCCTCGTCGAGGTTCATGCTCCGGGTGTGGATCCGGAAGATCTGCTCGCGGCCCTCCACGTCGGGCTTGGGCACCTCGATCAGGCGGTCGAAGCGACCGGGGCGGAGGATCGCGCGGTCGAGCATGTCGAAGCGGTTGGTGGCGGCGATGATGCGGACCTCGCCGCGCTCCTCGAAGCCGTCCATCTCCGAGAGCAACTGCATCATCGTGCGCTGGACCTCGGCGTCGCCGGAGGTCTTGGAGTCGGTGCGCTTGGCCGCGATGGCGTCGATCTCGTCGATGAACAGCACGCTCGGCTCGTGCTGGCGGGCGAGCTCGAACAGGTCGCGGACGAGCTTGGCGCCCTCGCCGATGAACTTGTGGACGAGCTCGGAGCCGGCCATCTTGATGAACGTGGCGTCGGTCTGGTTGGCGACGGCCTTGGCGAGCATCGTCTTGCCGGTGCCCGGCGGGCCGTGCAGGAGGACGCCGCTCGGCGGCTCGATGCCGACCTCCTCGAACATATCGGGGTTCTTCAGCGGCATCTCGACGGTCTCGCGGACCTCCTCCAGCTGGTCCTCGATGCCGCCGATGTCCTGGTAGGTCACGTCCGGCGACTCCTCGACCTCCATGACGCGGGCCCGCACGTCCGTCTCGTCCTCCAGGCTCTTGACGATCGACAGGGAGTTGTTGACGGCCACTCTCGAATCGGGTTCGAGGTCGTCGCGCATCTCGTCGGTGACCTCGGTGATGGCCTCCTGGTTGTTGCCGTGCTGTTTGATGATGACCCCGTCGTCGGTCAGTTCCTGCACCGTGGCGACGAACAGCGGCGACTGCTTGAGCTTCTTGTTCTCGTGGGTGAGCCGCTCCAGCTTCTGCTGGTACTTGTTGTTCTCGGCGTTGGCGTCCAGCAGCTTGTCCCGCATCTCCTCGTTTTGCGATTCGAGCACCTCGAGGCGCTCCTCCAGGGCCTCGATCTTCTCCTGCTGGGAGGCGTCGTCGTCGTACGGCAGGTCCACCTCGTCCACGGTGTCGGTCATTACACCCCTGCTAGCGGATGGGATAATAAGAGGTTTCGGGTCGGGCGGGTCACTTGCCGACCCGGCCGCGTCCGGCCCGCTCGCCCGCTCTCGCACGTGCTCGGCTCACCGACCGAGTCATGTGTTATCGAGTGACGTATCGGGCCCCGAACACCGGTCCGCCCGCGACGACGGGGAGTGCGGTTCTTGCCGATAGATTCTCGGAGGTAATTATTCGAAACGGGAAATATTATTAGTCTGTATCCGAAAGCGACAGTCACGATGAGCACGTCCGAGACTGCGGAGGCGGAATCGGTGGCCGAAGACGGCTGGGACGCCGTTCGCGACCTGCCCCCCAGCGCGAAGCTGGTGGCCAAGACCCTGGAGTACAACGACGCGCTGACCCAGAGCCAGCTCGCCGAGGAGACGCTGCTGCCCCCACGGACCGTCCGCTACGCGCTGAACAGGCTCGAAGACGTCGACGTGGTCAGTTCCCGCTTTTCGTTCGCCGACGCCCGCAAGCGCATCTACACGCTCGACATCGAGTGATCGCGCTCCCGCGTTCCGTCCCCGTTCTCCCCGCTCGGCGCGGCGTTCGCCGGACCGCGAGGTAGGTCGACCGTACCCGACGGGAGTACTTTCACCGCGCTCGCGACACCTCTTTAGGCCGGGGTTTCGTACCCCGGCGTAGATGACGCGCGTGATACACACCGGGGACACCCACCTCGGCTACCGGCAGTACCACCGGCCGGAGCGCAAGCGGGACTACCTCGACGCGTTCCGACAGGTGGCCGACGACGCCGTGGCCGACGATGTCGACGCGGTCGTCCACGCCGGCGACCTCTTTCACGACCGGCGGCCGACCCTCGACGACATCATGGGCGCCCTCTCGGTCCTGCGGACCCTCGACGACGCCGGCGTCCCGTTCCTCGCCGTCGTCGGCAACCACGAGGCCAAACGCGAGGGCCAGTGGCTCGACCTGTTCGAATCGCTTGGACTGGCTACCCGGCTGGGCCCCGAGCCGGTCGAACTCGGATCGACCGCCTTCTACGGGCTTGACTTCGTCCCGCGCTCGAAGCGCGAGGGGTTCGAACTGGACCTCGAACCGCACGGCGCCGACCACGCCGCCTTAGTCACGCACGGCCTGTTCGAGCCGTTCGACTTCGGCGAGTGGGACCCCCGCGACATCTTCGCGACGACGGATGTCGACTTCGACGCGCTCCTGCTGGGGGACAACCACCACGCCGAGACGGCCCAGGTCGACGACACCTGGGTCACCTACTGCGGGTCGACCGAGCGCACCAGCGCCGCCGAGCGCGAGGAGCGGGGCTACAACGTCGTCGAGTTCGACGGCGAGGTGGATGTCCGCCGCCGCGGGCTGGACACCCGGGAGTTCGTCTTCGTCGACCCGGAGCTCAAGGAGGGGGAAGGTATCGAAACCGTCCGCCAGCGCGTCGGCGAGTACGACCTGGAGGACGCGGTCGTCGTCGTCACAATCGACGGCGAGGGCGAGCCGGTCACCCCGGCCGCCGTCGAGGAGTTCGCCCTCGACCGCGGGGCGCTGGTCGCCCGTGTCACCGACCACCGCGAGACGGCCGACGAGACCGAGCGGGAGGTGTCGTTCGCCGACCCCGACGACGCCGTCCGCGAGCGGGTCCGCGAACTCGGCCTCAGCGAGGCGGCCCGCTCGCTCGACGAGACCGTCCGCGCCAGCAAGGTCGCCGACTCCAACGTCGACGACGTGGTCGAAGACCGGGTCGCCGACCTCGTCGAGGACGGCGACCCCGCGGCCTTCGAGTCGGTCGACCCCGAGGAGCGCGAGGACGAGTCCGAATCGACAGAAGACGACGGCGACGGAGAACCCGCTTCCCCAGCGGCCGACGACGAGACGGCCGCCGCGAGCGCGGCGGCCGACGGCGGCGACCCCGCTGACGGATCCGAAGATGCCGGGGGCGAATCAAACGTTGACGCCGAATCGGACGCCCGGGAGGACGGAGCGCCGGCGGAAGACGGAGCCCCCGCGGAAGACGGGGACGGTCAGGCGACGTGGGGTGAGTTCCAGTGAGGTTCGAGCGCGTCAGGCTCTCGAACTTCAAGTGTTACGACGACGCGGACGTGCGCCTCGACCGCGGCGTGACGGTCATCCACGGGCTCAACGGCAGCGGCAAGTCCTCGCTGCTGGAGGCCTGCTTCTTCGCGCTGTACGGCGCGAAGGCGCTGGACAACACCCTCGACGAGGTGGTCACCATCGGCGCCGACGACGCCGAGGTCGAACTCTGGTTCGCCCACGGCGGCGACTCGTATCACGTCGAGCGGCGCGTCCGCGCGACCGGCGATCAGGCCCAGACGGCCAAGTGCGTGCTGGAGGGCCCCGACGGGACCGTCGAGGGCGCCCGCGACGTGCGCGGCTACGTCGAGGAGCTGCTGCGGATGGACGCCGAGGCGTTCGTCAACTGCGCGTACGTCCGCCAGGGCGAGGTGAACAAGCTCATCAACGCCTCGCCGAGCCAGCGCCAGGACATGCTCGACTCGCTGCTCCAGCTCGGCAAACTGGAGGACTACCGCGAGCGCGCCAGCGACGCCCGCGTCGGCGTCGACCGCGTCCGCCGGGACAAGCGCGGCTCCCTCTCGCAGCTCGACGACCAGATCGAGGCCAAGGAGGACGACGACCTCCACGCCCGGCTCAACGAGCTCCGGACGGACCTCGAATCCGTCACGTCGGACATCGAACGGTTCGAGGACCAACGCGAGAAGGCCGTCGAGACGCGCGACCAGGCCCGGGACGTCCTCGACAGCTACGAGGAGAAACGCGAGGAACTCGACGACATCGAGTCGGACGTCGAGGAGCTGCGCGAGGCGATCTCCGACACCGAGCGCGACCGCGAAGATCTGTCCGAGGAGATCGCCGACCACCGGGAGCGCCGGGAGACCCGGCGGGAGGAACTCCGCGACCTGCTCCCCGAGACGGAACTGGACGGGACCGCCGACGACCCGCCCGACCCCGCGGCCGTCGACTCGCTGCTCGACGACCTCGCCGAGCGCGACGACGAGCTACAGGAGACGCTGCAGGAGGTCACCGCCGACGTGTCCCAGCACAGCACGCAGGCGGAGAACCTCCGTGAGACGGCCGACGACCTCGGATCGCAGGCCGAGGCCAAGCGCGAGCAGGCCGACGACCTCGAATCGGAGGTGGCCGAGACGCGCGAGGAACTCGCCGACCGCCGCGAGAAGATCGACGAGCTGGGCGAACGCATCGAGTCCCTGCAGTCCGAATTCGACGACGCGCCCGTCGCGTTCGGGGAGGCCGAATCGTTCCGCGCGGAGGTCGCCGACGAGCTGAGCGAGGCCCGCGAGCGGGTCGCCAGCCTCGAATCCGACGTGTCGAACCAGCGCGACCGGATCGAGGAGGCCGAGGAACTGCTGGACGAGGGGAAGTGTCCCGAGTGCGGCCAGGACGTGGACGGGTCCCCCCACGTCGAGTCCATCGACGACGACCGCGAGCGCCTCGCCGAACTGGAGGCCGACCTCGAAGACGCCCGCGAGCGTCGCGACGACCTCGAGGACCGCCTGGAGCGCGCCGAGGACCTCGTCGAGGTCGAATCGGAGGTTCAGGAGTGTCGCACGAACCGCTCGAACGTCGAGCAGCTGGTCGAACAGCGCGAGGACGCTCTCGAAGAGAAGGGCGAGCAGGCCGAGCGGCTCCGCGAGGAGGCCGACGACCTCGAGGCCGAGGCCCAGGAGAAACGGGAGGCCGCCGAGGAACACGAGAGCGATGCCGAGGAGTGCCGCGAGCGGGCCGGGGAGATCAACGCCGAACGCGGCGAGATCCGCGAGCGCCGCGAGCGGCTGGAGCGGGTCGACGAACTGCTCGACGAGGTCGCCGACGCGACCGACGCTATCGAGGGGTTGCGCGAGCGCCGCGAACAGCTGGCGGAGACCAACGACGAGCGCCGCGAGCGGCTCGCCGAGAAGCGCGAGCGCCGGTCGGAGCTACAGGAGGAGTTCGACGACGACCGGATCGAGCAGGCCCGCGAGCAACACGACAACGCCGTCGACTACATCGAGAAGGCGGACGCGAAGCTGGAGGAACTGCGCGAGCGCCGCGACGACCTCCAGAGCGCGATCGGCGGGGTCGAGAACGAGATCGAAGAACTCGAATCGCTCCGTGAGCGCCGCGAGGAACTCGCCGAGCGCGTCGAGCGGCTCGACTCGCTGTACGAGGAGGCCGAGCGACTCCAGCGGATGTACGGCGACCTCCGGGCGGAACTGCGCCAGCGCAACGTCGAGAGCCTGGAGGCGATGCTCAACGAGATCTTCGACCTCGTCTACCAGAACGACTCGTACGCCCGGATCGAACTCTCCGGCGAGTACGAGCTCACCGTCTACCAGAAGGACGGCGAGGCGCTCGATCCCGAGCAGCTGTCGGGCGGCGAGCGGGCCCTGTTCAACCTCAGCCTGCGGTGTGCCATCTACCGACTGCTCGCGGAGGGCATCGAGGGCGCCGCGCCGATGCCGCCGCTCATCCTCGACGAACCGACCGTCTTCCTCGACTCGGGCCACGTCTCCCAGCTCGTGGAACTCGTCGAGGCGATGCGCGAGTACGGGGTCGAACAGATCCTCGTCGTCAGCCACGACGACGAACTCGTCGGCGCCGCCGACGACCTGGTCCGCGTCGAGAAGGACTCGACGACGAATCGGTCGTCGGTGCGCCGGGAACAGCCCGAGGACCGGCTCGCCGAGGCCGTCGAGGCCGACGACTGAGTCAGGCGGTTTCGACCGGCCGCCCGCGGCGGACGGCGTTGACCGCCGCGCCCAGCAGGACGACGATACTCGCGAAGTACAGCCAGGTGACGAACACGAGGACGGCGCCGATCGCACCGTAGGCGGCGTAGCGGCCGGCGTTCGACGCGTAGAGCCGGAACCCGACCTGGAGGAGCACCCAGCCGACGGCGGCGACGACGGCGCCGGGGAGCACCTCCGAGACGGACACCTCGACCGGCGGGAGCACGTAGTATATCGGCAGGAAGGCGATCGCGAGGGCGGCGACCAGGACGAGAGTCCCGAAGACGTTGACGAGCGGGATCTCCAGCGGGAGCACCGAGAGGGCGACGCCGACGGCGACGACGAGCCCGATGGCGAGTCCGATGCCGGCGACCGTGACAAGGGCGTCGCGGATCTGGTCGAGCAGCGAGGCCTCCACGTCGTCGGTGTAGACCTCGTCGAACGCCTGGTCGAGGCCGCGGAACAGTTTCAGGGCGCTCCAGGTCAGCGTGACGAACCCGACGACTCCCGCGGCGCCGCGGCCGGTGGAGGCCGTGAGCGCCTGGGTCAGGCTCTCGGCGCCCGACGAGGAGAGCTGCTGGTCGGCCATCGACACCACGCGGTCGACCAGGGCCTCGCCGCCGACGACCGACGCGACGACGACGGCGAGCAGCAGGATGGGGATGATCGACACGAACGCGTAGTAGGTGATCCCGGCCGCCAGGAAAGTGAGGTTGCGGTCGCGGGCGAGGGCGACGACGGAGCGGACGGTCGACATACGCCAGGTACCGGCCGCGAGCGGTTGAAAGCGGGGCTGGCGCAGGAAAGGGTCGCGTGGCTCGCGAGGCGACCGGACGGCGAACCCCGCGTCCGGGGTCGGACGGTCGGCGGCGGATACGTTCCATCCGTTACGTCGTCCGGTTCGCCTCCGACAGGCCGGCGACTCAGGCGATCGCGATCGAGTAGTTCGCCTCGATCTCGATGTCGCCGTCCGTGACCCGGATGTGGAGGACCGACCCGAACAGGCTCTCTGACCGGGAGAGGTCCGGTTCCGGGAAGGTCACCGTCTCGGTCGCGGACCGGTCGTCGGCTTCCACGGCGACGGTGACCGTCGCGGGGAACGAACAGCCGAGCGGGACGGCCTCCTCGAACCGGGCGTCGTCCGGCGTCGCGTCCGCCGAACCCGCCTGGGTGTCCTCGGCCGGACCGAGCGACGGCGACGCGGTGAACACCGTCTCGTCCGCCCGGCGGACGGTGACTCGGGCGTCGACCGCGCTCGGGAGTTCGTTATCGACGTGGCAGGTAGCGGGCTCGGCCTGGCACCACCAGCCGAGCGCGTGGCCGACGCCGGCGGTCAGGGTGAGCACGCCGCCGACGCTCCCGACGAGGACGGCGCGCCTGTTCCGACGGACCGCGCCTGCGACCCCCTCCTCGGCAGGGTTCTCGCTCGCGGGTGAGAGGCCGGACCTACGGAGCATCCACCCCACTGCGGTGCCGAGGACGTACAGGGCGGTGCCGACGCCGAGCGTCAGCGCGACCGCGGGCGGGAGAAATCGGCCGAGGTCCGGTGGTGGCATCCCGACGTACGAGAAGAGCCGCCAGGCGAACGCGTACATCGACGGGAACGCGGCCGCCCAGGCGGTGACGACGCCGCCCGACCACCGCAACACGAGGCGGATCAGCGCCGCGGCGCCGACGAGATACGCTATCACCGTCAGGACCGCGAACCCCGGCCCCGTACCGAGGACGGCGAGGAACAGTTCGAACGCGACCGCGGCGACGACGCCGACGGCGAACGCGGCCGGGATCAGCTTCGGGCGCTCGCCGACGACGTGCGCCCGCAGCCAATTCCGGTCCATACCACTCCGTCGGGAGCGCTGCGGTAAATGTCTTGGTCAGGGGTCGGCCGCGTTCGAGGCGTCGTCCGCGACCGGGTCGTCGTCGCTCTCGGCTGGGTCGTCGTCGCTCTCGGCCGGGTCGTCACCGTCCACGCCCGCGCCCCGCATCGCGGCCAGCCCCGCGCTCGCCAGGTCGGTCGTCTCGTAGCCGCGGACGCCCGCAACGTCGGTCTCGGCCACCAGCCCGGCGGCCCGGAACTCCGAGAGGAGGCCGTGCAGGTCGCTCTCGCAGAGGTCGACGGCGCCCGTCAGCGTCCGCACGTCGACGGGCGAGCGGGCGTCGATCTCCAGCAGGAGGCCGAGCGAGCGGTCGTCGCGGACGGCGCTCGCGACGGCGCGGACCGGTTCGGGCACCGCGCGGCTGGCCGTCGCCAGCGGCGACTCGCCGTCGACCGGCTCCAGGGTCTCGTTGGCGACGTGGCGCCGCTCGCCCGTGTCGGGATCGCGGACGAGCGAGGAGTCGCCGGACTCCTTCAGCAGGACCAGCCGTCGGCCGGAGTCGTCGCGGACCGTTCGCATGAGCGGCGGTAGCGGCCTCGCGGGGTTAGCCGTTCCGGTCGCGAAGGGCCACGGCCGGGGAGTCGGCGGGCGACAGGGCCGCGTCACTCGCCGACCGGCTCGGACTCAGTCGGGTTGTCGGCGCGGTAGCGGCGGTAGGTCAGGACGCCGTAGGCGAACGCGACGGCGCCGAGCGCGAACAGCGGGCCGCCGGTCGCCCAGTCGCCCCTGAAGTAGACGAACATCGGCCCGAGCGACAGCGCGAGCAGGGCCACGTCGAAGACGACGACCAGCCGCCAGAAGGTCCGCCTGAGCTCCGGGTCCACGTCGGCGTCGAAGGCGTCGGCGTCGCCGTAGTCGTGGTCGACCTCGGGCACGTCGACCTCCGGAACGTCGACCTCGGGGATGTCCGGGCCGAGCGACGACTCGGAGCCCCCGGGGTCGTCGAACGGGTCGTCCCCGCCGTCGCCGTCGTCTCCCAGCACACCGACGGGTAGCGGACTCGCGGGCAAAAGGGTTCCCACTCGACCTGTCGACGCCGCTCAGGCCATCCGCCCGAGCGCGAGGGCGTCGTCGGCCTCGACCCACGCGAGCGGGTTCTCCGTATCGAACAGGACCACGCCGCCGTCGACCTCATAGGCGTCCGTGGCCGCGACCCCCTCGGGGTCGGCGGGGGCGACTCGCACGTCCGCGGACGGCTGGCTCTCCGCACTGTCCGCCTCGCCGCGTCGCCGCGCGTGGTCCGTCATGGCTTCACGACCGGGTTTGGTACACCGTGGCAAGTATCTTCTGCCTGCACCGACACTGGCCGGTCGCTACGGGGCGTTCGCGGGGACGGAGCAGGTACGGCCCCGGCGGTCGGACGACGCCACCGCACCGACGCCACAGGAGCTATACCGACGCCGCGCGCACTCCCGAACGCAATGCCCTCCCTGCTGGAACGCCTGCTCGGCGACGACTCGACCGAAGAAGGTGTCGACCTCGAAGAGCGCGAGGACGAGGCCCACGAGGCCCTGCACAACCGCGTGACGCCCGAGACCTACGGCATCGACGACCGCGCGGTGACCGGCGTCGCGGTCGTCAACGAAGGCCCCGACGAGGAGCCGATCACGGTGCCCATCGCCCGGTTCTCGCTGGGCGAGGACGTGGAGTCGCCCGACTACGACCTCGTCTGGGACCTGGCGAGCGAGGCGGTCCGGGCGATGGTCCCGGCTTTCGAGGGCGTGTTCGTCCGCCACTACGACGTGCAGTTCACCTTCGACGGGGACGGCCTGTTCGAGGCCGAGGAGTGTCGCCGGATCGCCGTCACGCCCGAACTGGCCGACCGACTCGTCTCGGAGCCCGGCTTCGGCGCCGCCGATTTCAAGTCGGCGATGCTGGAAGCCGACGACATCGACGACCACATCGCGCCAGTGGCGTGGGGCGACTGCGTCGACTACAGCAGCAACGACAACGCCGCCGTGGTGACCGGCGCGGCGGCCGCCGCCGCGGGCGCGAGCGCGGCCGGCGCCAGCTGTGCCGGTGCGAGTGCCGCGGGCGGCGCGGGCGGCTGTTAGCCCGGCGCTCCCGTCTCGATTTCGAGGGCGCTACGCCTCCCCGTACACCGGCACGGCCGCGCCGCTGGTGACGCTGGCGGCGTCCGAACAGAGATAGAGGATCGTCTCCGCGATGTCGGCGGGGTCGACCCACTTGTCGTGGTCGGCGTCGGGCATCATCTCGCGGTTCATCGGCGTGTCGATAACGCTCGGCATGACCGCGTTGGCGCGCACCTCCCCCTCGTTCTCCTCGGCGATGGTCTCGGTGAGGATGCGCACGCCGGCCTTCGACGCGCGGTAGGGGCCGTCGCCCTCGCCCCCCTCCAGCGACGAGCGCGCCGAGACGCTGACGATCGCCCCCTGGCCGGTCAGGTCTGACTCCCGGAGGTGGGGGACCGCGTGTTTCGATGCGAGGAACATCGTCTTGAGGTTCACGTCCATGAGGAAGTCGAAGGTGTCCGCGTCGGTCTCGTCGATGGGCGTTCCCCCGCGCCAGGTGCCGGCGATGTTCGCGAGCGCGTCGAGGCCGCCGTGGTCGTCGACGACGGACTGGACGGTGTCGGCCACCTCGTCCTCGTCGGTGAAGTCGCCCTGGTAGAAGTCGACGCGGTCGCGGTCGGTGTCCAGTCCGAAGTCCTCGTCGTCTGGCCCGACCACGTCGGCGCCGCAGACGGTCGCGCCCGCGTCGGCGAACGCCTCGCAGACCGAACTGCCGAGCGTCCCGCCGGCGCCGGTCACGAGCACCACGCTGCCCCCGAAGTCGAAGTCGGCTGACATAGGCGTGTGTTGGGGCCGGCGGCGGTTAAAGGTGCGTCGCGGGGCCAGCGCAAGACCTACCGGACCGTCGAGCGAACACCGGGCCATGGACTGCATCGCTCACCGCGGCTTCCCCGGCGTCAACCCGGAAAACACCGTCGCGGCCGTCGCGGACGCCGCATCGCGGGCCGACGCCGTCGAGGTCGACGTGCGGATCTGCGGTTCCGGCGAGCTCGTGGTCTGCCACGACGAGACGGTCGACCGGACGACAGACGGGAGCGGTCCCGTCTCGGCTCACACCGCCGAGGAACTGGCCGCGCTCTCGGTCGAGGGATCGGACCAGGGAGTCCCGACCTTCGAGGAAGTCGTTGAGGCGATCCCCGACGGCGTGACGCTCTACGCGGAGCTGAAGGAGCGCGGGACCGGCGAGGCCGTCGAGCGGGTCGCCGCCGACGCGGACTCGGAGGTCGTCGTCTCCTCGTTCGACTCGGAGGCGCTGACCGAAGTGGAGGCGTTGCCCACCGCGCTCGTCCAGTGGGAGAGCGAGGGGCTGGTCTCGCGGGCGCGGGAGCTTGGCTGTTCGGCGGTCGCCCCGAACCTGGACGCCTGCGACGCGTCGCTCGTCGAACGGGCACACGGCGTCGGCCTCGACGTGACCGCCTGGACCGTCACCGACCCCGAGGAGACCGAGCGGCTCCGCGAGGCGGGCGCCGACGGCGCGATCACGGATTTCCCGGACTGTTGCCCGTCCTGATTCAG
This sequence comes from Halosimplex marinum, assembly GCF_051414075.1. Lineage (NCBI taxonomy): Archaea > Methanobacteriati > Methanobacteriota > Halobacteria > Halobacteriales > Haloarculaceae > Halosimplex > Halosimplex marinum. The sequence continues at coordinate 103,991 of NZ_JBLKNY010000002.1, forward strand.
AGCGCGTCGAGGAGAGCGTCGATGTCGTCGGCGGTGTTGAAGACGTGGACGGAGACCCGGACGGTGCCCGTCGGCGGGATGTCGCGGACGCGGATCCCCTGCTCGTCCAGTCGTTCGGCGGTCGCGATAGGGTCATCGGCCGCGAACGCGACCAGCCCGGACTCGGAGCGCTCGGGCGAGACCAGCCGGTCGCCCAGGCCGTCCTTGAGCCGGTCGGTCAGCCGCTCGATGCGGTCGGTGACGGTCTCGAAGCCCAGCTCCTCGACGGTGGCGATCCCCTCGCGGAGGCCGGCGTAGGGCACCGGCGAGACGCTCCCCACTTCGAAGCGGCGCGCGTCGGGCTTGAGGTCCCAGTCGTCGGCCTCGGGGTCCTCGACGCCCATGTAGCCGACCTGTGCGGGTTCGAGCTCCCGGGCGAACTCGTCGGTGACGCGGAGGAAGCCGGTGCCGGTGGGGGCCAGCAGCCACTTGTGGCCGGCGGCGGCGACGGCGTCGGCCCCCCACGCGCCGAAGTCGACGGGGCGCTGGCCGACCGACTGGACGGCGTCGACGAGGACGCGGGCGCCGGCGTCGCGGGCGATGTCGGTCAGTTCCGCGACGGGGAGCCGACAGCCGTCGGTCCAGCACAGCGAGCTGAAGACGGCGAGTTTCGCGCCGTCGACGGCGGCTTTCCACTCGTCGCGGTCGACGCGGCCGCCGGCCGCCTCGACGACGCGGACCTCGACGCCGTGTCGCTCGCGCAGGCGTTCCCAGGGGAGGATCCCGGCGGAGTGTTCCTGGTCGGTGCGGACGACGGCGTCGCCGGGCTCCCAGTCCATCCCGGCGGCGATCCGACCGATGCCGTCGGTCGTGGACTGGGTGAGCGCGACCGACTCGGGGGCGACGCCGACGTGGTCGGCGACGGCGTCCCGCGTCTCGTCGAGCGCCTCGAACAGCGCGCCGTAGGTGCCGGCGCCCGTCGGCGCCTCGAACTCGTGGTACTCCAGGGCGGCCTCGGTCGCCTCGACGACCCGGCGGGGGCTCGGCCCGCCGGCGCCGGTGTTGAGGTAGACGCCGCGGTCCAGCGCGGGCATCTCCGCGCGGAGTTCCTCGGGAGTCATGCCCGAATCGACGGCGCCTGCGCGGTTAAAGCGTACGCCACGCGGCCGTCGCTGCGGGGACTCGCGACCGCCGTGTTCAATACAGGGGAAGGCTGTTGCGGTGAACGGTTGCGGAGTGCAGGCGGTAGCTGTTACGGTGAGCGGTTGCGGTGCGGTCGGCGTGCGCTGTCGCGCGCTTTCATGCGCGCGACCGTAGCCGCGCGAGGGATTCGCGACTCGCGTGTCGCGAATCGGCTGGGGAGGTATGTGGCCGTCTGCGGTGCTGTGCGGGGCGGTGCGGGGCGGTGCTGTCCTGGTGGACTGAAAGGGCGAGGCGCGCTCGCGCCGATAGTCGCCTGAGCGGGCACTATCCGCGCGGGCGGTGCGGAGAGCGCGGATATCCCGCCTCAGCGACCGCGAGCGCGCCGAGGGCTTTCAACACTCGCTGTCGGTTGCGATCGGCCTCGTTTCTTCCACGAAGAATCCACTCGAAACGACTGATACACTCGCACCATGAACCGAACACCATCCCCGTCTTTTTTCGTCGGGGCGGACCCAGCGCGCGGTATGGCCGAATACGATCCGTCCCTGAAGCGGGTTCCCTCCTCCCTCGGACTCGCGGCGGTCGTCGTCGCCTTCGGCGGCGTCGTCTACGCGATGGTCGCGGCGCCGTGGTTCTCGCCGCTGTACTACGCTCTCTCGGATCTGGGCGCCCGCGGCGTCGTGACGGCGCCGATCTTCAACGGCGCGCTTCTGGTCGGCGGCGCCCTCGGCACCGGCTTCGTCGTCGCCGTGCTGGCCGACACCGACCACCCGATCCGCCGAGCGGGCGGGCTCTTCGGCCTGCTCGCCATGCTGTTCATGGCGCTGGTCGGCGCGTTCCCGCTGCCCCATCCGCTGCACGGCGTCGTCGCCGTCCCCTTCTTCCTGTTCCTGACGCTCGCCGTGTTCCTGTGGGGGGCGGGCGACTACGCCGCGGACCGGCCCGTGCGCGGGCTGGTGCTGGTCCTGCTCGGTGTCCTGCACGTCGTCTCGTGGGCCTGGTGGGCGCTGTTCCCGTGGTTCCCACCGGGGATCGCTATCCCGGAGCTGGTCGGGTCGGTCGCCTTCGCGGTCTGGGGCGGCTGGCTCGCCGTCGAGGAGTTCCAGCGAGTCCGCGTCGACCGAGACCGGCTGTGAGCCGCGGGCTCACTCCGCTGCGAGCGACTCCTCACAGTACTCACAGACGGCTGCCCCGGCGTCGTTGGGCGCCCCGCAGTGCGGGCAGTTCGTCCGCTCCGACCCCTCGCGCTCGCCGTCGCTCCCGTCGTACCAGATCGCCCCGCCGAGGAGCACGGCGGCGGCCAGCACGGCCCAGCCGACGGGCCCCAGGCCGAAGAGCACGAACGCCGCGTACAGCGCCGGGATGGCCAGCAGTAGCTTCCCGACCTCGACTAGCGTGGATGGGTACTCCGAGGCCACGGTCGGTCACCGATCCGGAATCGACGGCGGACTGTCATGAGTTTTGGGGCCGCGACGGCTCGTCGGCGCGTCGAACCGCTACTCCCCGTCACGAACCGCCGCGGCCCGCTCGACGTAGGTCTCGGTGAACTCCGGTACGTCCCCGCGAGCGCGGAGTTCGTCGAGCGTGAGCCAGTGGACGGCCGCGACCTCCTCGGGGTCGCGGACGCGGGCCTCGCCGCCCTCGTACTCGCAGCGTGTGACGACGTTGAGACACTGGTGGCCGGTGTCCGTCTCGAACGTGCCCGAGCAGACGTACTCGACTTCTCCGACGGTGACGCCGACTTCCTCCTCGATCTCGCGGCGGACCGTGGCCTCGATCGCGTGGTCGGTCCCGGGTTCGGGTTCGAGCTTGCCGCCCGGCAGCCCCAGGAGGCCGGCCGCGTGGTCCTCCTCGGCGCTCCGCTCGATGACGAGGAACTCGGGCGTATCGCCGTCCGAGTCGTCGTCGCGCTCCCTCGCGACCACCCCGTCGACGTTGACGACGTGCGCGTACTCGTCCATGGTGTGTCTCATCGTGGATATCGGGTTTCGGTCTTTCGAGTCGGCGCGGTTCGTGTGGGCGCTGGTCGCCGCTGGACTCTCACTGTGCTCGCTCTGAAGCGAATCGACAGCACTGGACAACAAGCGCCGAAAGCCCTCGGCGTGCTCGCGGTCGCTGTCTCTGAAAATCGAAGATTTTCAGGATGACGAGAGAGCTTCGCTCTCTCGAACCAAGCGACATATCCTCGCTCCCTTCGGTCGCTCGGATAGGGGTCGCTCAGGCGACTGAACTGGACGCGAGCACGCCTCGCCCTTTCAGTCCGCCAGGGAGGTTCTTGCCGTGGTGGCCTCAGAACGGTGGCTGGTCAGAGTGTCGCGAGCCTCACGCCTCCCCAGCGTCTTGCGCTTCTCGGCCTTCGGCCTGCGATGCTCATCCACTGTCAGAGCAAGCTCTGACGAGCCTTCGCTCACTGGTTCGCGAAGACCTCGCGCGGCTACGGTCGCGCGCACGAGAGCGCGCGACAGCGCGCGCCGATTCGGCAATCCACCGGCCGTCACAGACTGGCGAGGTTCTGTCGGAGTTTGATGGTGGCGGTCATGAGGGCGGTGGCGGTCATGATGACGAAGACGATCTGGACGTGCATGACGACGACGCGGTCGAGGCCGGCGACGGTCGCCAGGTCGACCGCGGGGACGAGCGTGGCGAACGCGAGCACCGGCAGGAGGTGGCGCAGCAGCGAGTCGATCATGGTCCCCTGGACCATCGCGGCCGCGGTCTGCCTGCGGCCGAACCAGAAGCCGTAGCCTGCGAACGCCAGCGCCCCGAGGCCCTGGAGCGCCAACAGCGACCGCCGGAGGCCGAAGACGGCGACGCCGAAGACGACGGCAGCGACGATACCCACGAAGGCGACTTCGACGAGGCGCCGGCCCGGGAAGACGCGGTCGGCGCCGGTCGTCGACAGCGCGGCGTTGAAGTAGACCTCCCGGACCGCGAGCGCGAGCAGGAGGACGACGGCGAGCATGAGGCCGGTCCCGTAGGGGGTGCGGACCGAGGAGACGATCTCGAGGATGCCGACGACGCCGTACAGCGCGGCGACGCCGCCGACGTACAGCAGGTACTCCCAGAGGACCCGCTGGGCGTCGACGCCGGTGGCGCGCATGTTGAGGTAGGCGTAAGCGCCGAAGCGGGCGGCGATGACCGTCAGGAGGACGAGCCCGATGAAGACGATGAAGGTGAGGCTGGGGTCGTCGGCGATCAGGTAGAGCCCGAACTCCACGTCACCGGCCATCGCCGGTCACCCCCCGCAGCTCCCGCCGGAACTGCGTGACCGTCTCGTACCTGGTGAGCTTCCCCGTCGCCGTCGCCTTGCGGACCACCTGGTCCAGCCCGCCGGGCAGATCGGGGTCGACCTCGCTGGGCACCGGCGCGCGGTCGGAGCACACGCCCGCGCGGACCTCCTCGGCGGTCCCGTCGTACGGCGGCTCGCCGGTCACGAGCCGGTAGAGCAGGACGCCGAGGCCGTACACGTCGGTGGCGTGGTCGACGCCGCCGAACCGGCCGGCGTAGTGCTCCGGCGCGGCGTACCGGGGGTCGACGACGTTCGCGAGGCCCAGGTGGTCGGCGTAGACGCGGGCGAGGCCGACGGCGGTCACGCGGGGGCGCTGGCGCTCGCGCTCGGTGAGCCGGTCGCCGGGGTAGGCGACGGTCGCGGGGTCGAGCGCGCCGTGGACGACGCCGCGCTGGTGGGCGTGGGCGACGGCGTCGGCGACCTCGACGGCGGTCGCGACGCCCTCGCCGGGGTCGAACGCCCCCGCGTCGCGGTCGGCCAGCGCGGTCCCGGTGTGTTCGAGCGCGGCCCACGGCCGCGGGCGCAGCCCCCAGTCGTGGACGCTCAGTACCGAGTCGTGGTCGTCGACGCCGGCCCAGGCGTCGAGCGCGTCCCGGAGCGCGCGAGCGAACGCCGCCCGGTCCTCGTCGGGGAGCCGGAAGACCGTCAGCGCGAGCGGCGCCTCCTCGTCGCCGACGGTCCCCACGGCGCGGTAGCGGTCGCCGAACCGCCACTCCGCCCGGTCCGAGAGGACCGACAGGTCGTCGAAGCGACTCCGCTCTATCACCGTCGACAGGCGACGGGTCACCAGCGCCAGCCGCCCGCGGGTGAGCTCCCGTCGGCTGTCGCCGTCGTCCTCGCCGGTACCGTCCGCGTCCCCGCCGTCCGCTCCTTCGTCGTCGCCGTCCGCGTCGGCCCCCTCCTCTGTCCCCTCACCGCCCTCGGCGAGCGTGGAGGGGTCGAAGTCGGCGCCGGGCGAGCGGTCGGTGTAGACGCGCTGGCCGCCGCCGTCGCCGCCGTCGCCGCCCGCCACGCGGGTCCGGCCGACGCCGCGGTCGCCGGGCGACGGCGAGAGGTACTCGCTGCGGGCGAACCCGCCGCCGGACCGAAAGAGGTGCTCGCGCGCCCGCAGTTCCCGCTCCTCGTCGAACTCGGTGACTACCTCGTCGACGGCCTTCGGCCGGCGGGCCGCCAGGTAGTCGAGCGCGTGGGGCACCTCGACGGGCGGGTCGCCGTCCAGCCGGTCGACCAGCCGGCGGACGACGGGGCCGAGCAGGTCCGGGTCCGCCTCGACGACGAGACAGAGCGCGAGCGCCGCGCGGAGCCGCTGAGAGCGGTCGTCGCCGTCGAGCGCGCCGAGCAGTTGCGGCAGGTGCTCGCCGCCGCGGGCGGGGTCGGCCACGACGGTCAGTACCGGGTCCTCGCCGTCGCTGTCGGGCACCTCGCTGTCGCTTCCCTGCTCGTCGGCACCGTTGCTGCCCTGCTCGTCGGCGCCGTCGCGGCCGCGTTCATCGCTGCCGTCGCGGCCGCTCCCGCCGGCGCCTCTCCCGGTTCGGTCCGTCCCGTCGGTGTCCTCGGCCATCGTGGTCGCTCGCCGCGCCCCGACGCGCGGTACGTCTCGGATAATTCACCGATCATCTGCCAAGACTGTTTGGGTCGCGGAGGGATCCGCGCGGCCCGAACCGCCGGGAAGCTTAACCCCCAGCCGCCCGACCCCGGTGGTATGTCCGTCCAGACAGGCGCTCGCCCGGCGGTCGGCGGCGCCGTCGCGCCACCCCGCCCGGGGCGGTGGTGCCCGTGCTGACGAAAGCCATCGAGTCCGTGAAGGTCTTCGCCGAGAACAACCCCTCCCTGCGGGACCTCGCGCGCGGCCGACGACGGCAATTCGACGACGTGGAGTGCGTCCTCCCCTCCCGCGTCGCCGCGGCGGAGTCGCTGTCGGCCACCGTCTCGGTCTGGGACGAGTACCTCCGGCTGTTGCCCGACTACGACGGCACCCTCACCGTCGACAGCACGGACCCCGAGGCGATCCACCCCGAGGAGATCGACTTCGGACTGACCGACGACGCCGTGACGGAGCTTTCGGGGGTCGCCTTCGAGACGCCCGGCGTCCAGTACCTGACGCTCACCGACGAGTCGGGGCGGCGGTTCACCAGCAACCCCGTTCAGGTGTTCGACTCGGAACCCGACCGGCGACTCTACTGGGGCGACATCCACCTCCACTCGCAGTTCTCCGACGGCGCGGGGTCGATGAGCAAGGGGTTCCGGTTCGGCCGCGACGTGATGGACCTCGACGTGGCCGCCTACACCGACCACGACACGATGGGGTTTTTCATCCCGCCGAAGCTCCAGCGCCGGCGGATGCACGGCGGCTACTTCGAGGACATGAAGACCGTCACGGACCACTTTCACGACCCCGGGGAGTTCGTGACGCTGTTCGGCTACGAGTGGACGAAACAGCCGAACATGGGCGGGCACATCAACGTCTACTTCGAGGGGGTCGAGGAGGCGGAGCTGTTCGACTCGCTGGACACCGACACTAACCGCTACGAGAAGCTCTTTCGTCGATTGCAGGCGTGGCGCGAGGAGACCGGCAACGAGGTGCTGGCCATCCCACACCACCCCGCCGAGGCGATGTACCCCTTCGACTTCTCGAACGTGGACTACGACGACGACATCGCGCCGCTGGTCGAAGTCTATTCGCAGTGGGGCTCCAGCGAGATGCCGGGCGACGAGGGCAATCCCAAACCTGTGCAGATGGGCCAGGGCGAGATGGGCGACCCCGGCCACTACGTCCAGGACGCCCACGAACTGGGCTACCGCGTCGGGATGATGGGGTCGTCGGACTTCCACGCGCCCAGGCCGGGCCGGTCGCACATCCACCTGCCGCCGCATCTCCCCTCGCTCGGCGACATCTGGGAGGACGGGGTCGGCTGGGGTCACATCTGGCGGGTCTGGGACGAGGGGTCGTATCCGGGCGGCCTGACGGGCTTCTACGCCGAGGACCTCTCGCGGGAGTCGGTCTTCGAGAGCCTGCGCTCGCGGCGGGTGTACGCGACCAGCCAGCCCCACCGGATCCTCGTCGAGTTCGCCGTCGACGGGACGCAGGTCGGCGAGGCCGACAGCGCGGTCGTCGCCGACGGCGAACGCACCGTCGAGTGGCTCGTCGCCGGGACCGCCCCCATCGAGCGGGTGACGGTCGTGAAGAACAACGCCGACTGGCACGTCATCGGCGGGACGGCCGACGAGTCGGCCGATCTCGACGCCTACACGGAGGCCGGCGAAGTCACCGACGACGAGCCCGTGACCGGGATGACGTGGGACACAGAGGGAACGAGTGCGTCCGAGCCGCCGGTCGCCGACGCGCCCGACGAGGAGCGCGGCAGCGACGCCGACGTGTACTACCTCCGAGTCGAGCAGGCCGACGACGGGATGGCCTGGGCCGGACCCGTCTGGGTCGAACCCGGGGCCTGACGGGAGGACCGCGGAAGCGGTCGGCGCCGCCGGGTCGGCGACTCGGCTATCACCGTTGAGAATCGCGTACGAACGTTTTACACGGAGTACTCCTCCGTACCGCACGATGACATCGGATGCACCTTCTCTCCTGCCCGGGGTGATCAGGCGGTCGTACGCCGCTCGCCTCGGCGCGGCGCTCGCGGTCGCAGTGGTGGTGATGGTCGGCTTCGGGGCCGTCATCAGCACCCAGGCGTCGGCGACGCTCCAAGACGACGTTGAGGACGACCTCCGGACCCTCTCGGAGACGCGGACGGACGAACTCGACGCGTGGCTCGGGAGCGTCCAGCGCGAGGCCGTGCTCACCTCGCGGCTGGAGGCCGTCCGGTCGGGCGACGGCGCGGCCGTCGACCGGGCGCTGACCGAACAGATCGAGTCCGGCGCCGTCCCGCCGGACGTGGCCGCGATCCACTACCTCGACACGGAGTCGATGGTGTTCACCCAGAGCACGAACGACGAGTTCGAGGGCGTCAGCCCCGCCGAACAGGGCGCGCCGTTCGCGACCGACCCGCCGGCGTTCGACGGGCCGGACGACACCTACGTGACGGAACCGTTCTCAGTGCCGGCGGCCGACCACCCGGTCGTCGCCGTCGTGACGCCCGTGCCGGGCGTCGAGAACCGCGCGCTCGTGTTCATGACCGACCTCGCCGCGCGGTCGCAGGCGCTCGCGGACGCGAACGACGACACCTCGACGGTCGTGGTCAACGCCGCCGGGCAGTACGTCGCCCACCCGAACGCGAGCAGGATCCTCACGCCCCACGAGGGGCACGAGATGAACGCGTCGGTCGCTGCCGGGGCGACGACCTTCATGGACATGGGCGACACGCTCATGGCGAGCACGAAGATGGAGACCAAAGACTGGACGGTCATGATCCACTCGCCGCGGGAGACCGCCTACGCGCTCGGGTCGCAGATCAACTCCGACCTCGTGGGGCTGGTCCTGCTGGCGATCATCAACCTCGGGCTCGTCGGCGTCACCGTCGGTAGCAACACGCTCATCTCGTTGCGGCGGGTCTCCGAGCGCGCGCAGTCGATGGCCGACGGCGACCTCGAGGTCGACCTCGCGACGACCCGCGAGGACGAGATCGGACGGCTCTATCGGTCGTTCCAGGAGATGCGCGACTCGATACGCGAGCAGATCGCCGAGACGGAGGAAGCGCGCGCCGAAGCGGAGGAGGCCCGCGCCGACGCCGAGGAGGCCCGCGAGCGCGCCGAACGAGAGGCCGCCGAGATGGAGTCGATGACGACGCACCTGGAGACCAAGGCCGCCGAGTACGGCGACGTGCTGTCGGACGCGGCCGACGGCGACCTGACTCGCCGGGTCGACCCGGCGAGCGACAACGCCTCGATGGCGTCGGTCGGCGAGAGCATCAACGAGACGCTCGACGCCATCGAGGAGACCATCGCGCGGACGAAGTCGTTCGCCGGCGAGGTCTCGTCGGCCAGCGAGCGGGTCGGCACCAACGCCGAGCGGGTCGACCGGGCCAGCGAGCAGGTGCGGTCGTCGATCGGGGAGATCTTCGAGGGGACGACCGAGCAGTCCGAGCGCCTGGACGACGCCGCCGGCGAGATGGAGAACCTCTCGGCGACGGCCCAGCAGGTCGCCTCCTCGGCCCAGCAGGTCGCGACGACCTCCCAGCAGGCCGCCGAGGTCGGCGAGGAGGGCCGCGAGGCCGCCCAGCGCGCCATCGAGGAGATGGGCGCCATCGAGGACGAGACCGAGGAGACCGTCGCGGCGATCAACGACCTGGACGACGAGCTCGACGAGATCGGACAGATCGTGAGCGTCATCACCGAGATCGTCGAGCAGACGAACATGCTGGCGCTGAACGCCTCCATCGAGGCGGCCCACGCCGACGGGGACGGCGCCGGCTTCGCGGTCGTCGCCGACGAGATCAAGGGGCTGGCCGAGGAGACCAAGGAGGCCGCCGGCGACATCGAGAGCCGCATCGAGGCCATCCAGTCCCAGGCCGGCGAGACGGTCGAGCGGATGGAGTCGACCAGCGAGCGGGTCACCGACGGCGTCGGGACGGTCGAGGAGGCCGTCGACGCCCTGGAGACGATCGTCGAGTACACCGAGGAGGTCGACACCGGCATCCAGGAGATCGACGACGCGACGGCCGAACAGGCCCGCACCGCTCAGGACGTGATGGGCACCATCGACGAGTTGACGGCGATCAGCCAGCAGACCGCGACGGAGGCGGACACGGTGGCCGGGGCGGCCGACGACCAGTCCCAGTCCATCGACGAGGTGGCCGCCTCCGCGCGGGAACTCAGACAGCAGGCCGCGGACCTGGCCGACGCGCTGTCGCGCTTCGAGACGCGGACCGGCGCCGAGGGCGCGGGACCGACCGCGACCGCGACCACGGACGACTAACCATGCTCGGACTCACAACCTGGTTCACCATCGGCACGCTCGGAATGGTCGTCGGGACCGCCATGCTCGCCTACGGACTGGTGCTGGTCCCCGACGAACGAAAGCGGACGCTCGCGCTCGCGGCGGTCGTCCCGGCGATCGCCGCCGTCGCCTACGCGCTCATGGCGCTGGGCTTCGGCGGCCTGACGACCGGCGACGGCGCGACCGTCTTCGTCCCGCGATACGTCGACTGGCTGCTCACGACGCCGATCCACGTCGCCGTCATCGCGCTCGTTGTCGGCGCGTCGACCCGCCTGATCGCCCGCCTCGCGGCGTTGCAGGCGCTGACGATCGGCTTCGGGTTCGTCGGCGCGACGCTCGCGGCCCCGCTGAGCTGGGCGCTGTACCTGGTCGGAGGCTCCTGTTTCGCGGGCGTCGTCTACCTGCTGTACGGCGACTGCGAGGCGCTGGCCGCCGGGGAGTCCGACGACGTGGCCGCACTCTTCCGCAAGCTGCGTTCGTTCGTCGTCGTCCTCTGGTCGGTGTATCCGGTGATCTGGCTGCTCGCGCCCGCGGGGGTCGGGATCATGGACGTCGAGACGACCGCGCTGGTCGTCACCTACATCGACGTGGTCGCAAAGGTCGGCTTCGGCCTCATCGCGATCAACGACTTCGCCAGCATGGCCGCCGCGACCGACGAGACCGCCGACGCCGACGCGGCCGTCGGTGACGCGAGCGTCGCGGACTGACGGCGGCCCCGTTTTCCGGACCGATCACCAGTGGCGAGCGACAGCCCCGCCGCTGGCAGGTCGAGCGCGCGGAGAACGGGCGACGGCCGTGAGCCGTCGACAGTGAGCGGACGGTGCCGTCACCGGACTGTCCGGGCGCCGGTCAGTGGATGCCCATCGCTTCGATCTGTTCCTGATAGCGATTGCGGATGGTGACCTCTGTCACCTGTGCCACGTCGGCGACCTCGCGCTGTGTCTTCTTCTCGTTGCACAGCAGCGAGGCGGCGTAGATGGCGGCGGCGGCGTAGCCGGTGGGGGACTTGCCCGAGAGCAGGCCCTTCTCGGCGGTCACGTCGATGATCTCGTTGGCCTTGGCCTGGACCTCCTCGGAGAGTTCCAGCTCGGAGACGAACCGGGGGACGTACTGCTTGGGGTCGACCGGCTCCATCTTGAGGCTGAGCTCCTGGGCCACGTACCGATACGTGCGGCCGATCTCCTTCTGCTCGACGCGGGAGACCTCCGAGACCTCCTCGAGCGAGCGGGGGATGTCCTCCTGGCGGCAGGCGGCGTAGAGGCAGGCGGTGGCGACGCCCTCGATGGAGCGGCCGCGGATGAGGTCCTCGTCGAGCGCCCGCCGGTAGATGACCGAGGCGACCTCCCGGACCGACCGGGGCACGCCCAGCGCGGAGGCCATCCGGTCGATCTCCGAGAGCGCGAACTGGAGGTTGCGCTCGCCGGCGTCCTTGGTGCGGATGCGCTCCTGCCACTTGCGCAGGCGGTGCATCTGGGACCGTTTCTCCGACGACAGGGAGCGACCGTAGGCGTCCTTGTCCTTCCAGTCGATCTGGGTGGTCAGCCCCTTGTCGTGCATCGTCTGGGTCGTCGGCGCGCCGACGCGGGACTTCTCCTGTCGCTCGCTGTGGTTGAACGCCCGCCACTCCGGCCCGCGGTCGATGTTGCCCTCGTCGATGATCAGTCCGCAGTCCTCGCAGACGATCTCCCCGCCGTCCGCGCTCGTGACGAGCGCGGACGACTCGCACTCGGGACACTGCTGCTGTTCGGCCTGCTCGTCCGCTTGTTCGTCCTGTTTTTCCTCGGACTCCACGCGCTCGCGCTGGCGGCTCGGCCGTTCCATTGTTCTTATATAGACAAATTTTGGGGACATATAAACCCTTCGCCCGTCTTCCGTCGTATGTCAGACGACACAACGCCCGAAAGCGCACAGATTCGGGGTTTCGGCCGCCGGATTCGGGAATTCGCGGGAACTGGTCGGGTACGAGACAGGCGTCCGACGGAGGGCTGACGACGGCGTTCGTGGCGACCGGGCGGGCGTGCGTGTAGTCGATTCGAGACGATCGCTGGGCCGCCCGGGCGTCGCGGCCGGCCGGTCGGCGGTCGCTCGGGCGGGTCGCGACGAGCGTCGTGTCACCGGCGGGCACCGTGTCGGCGTCCCCGTCCGGAGTCCCGCCGTCGACGGTCGGTCACACTGCGCTGCCAGGCGAAAACGCTTAATCGGGTAGGCGCTCGCATGGGGAGTATGGACGTAGCCGTACTGGGCGCCGGCGCGGCGGGGCGCGGGATCGCGCAGTGTTGCGCGGCGGCGGGCCACGCCGTGACCCTCCACGACGACGACGCCAACGTCGTCATGGACGGGGTCGACGCCGTCGAGGCGGGGCTGGACGACGCCGTGGCCGCCGGCGATCTCGCCGCCGACGCGCGCGAGGCGGCCGTCGACCGCATCGAGGCGACCACCGGGCTAGAGGGGGCGGTCGCCGGCGCCGACATCGTGGTCGAGGCGACCGACGCGAGCCGGGACGAACGGCGGGCGCTGTTCGCCGACGTGGAGGAGGCGGTCGGCGAGGAGGTACTCATCGCGACCAGCGGCGCGGCGGTGTCGGTGACGGCGGTCGCCGCCGGGCTCAAATATCCCGGTCGCGCGGTCGGCCTGCAGTTCGTCGACCCGCCGGCGGCCCCGCTGGTCGAGGTCGTCGTCGCCGAGCAGACGACCGAACCCACCCGGGAGGCGGCCGTCTCGTTCGTCGACGGACTCGACAGGGAGTCCGTCGTCGTCCGGGACACGCCCGGCTTCGCGGCGACCCGGCTGGGACTCGCCCTATCGGTCGAGGCGATGACGATGGTCGACGAGCGCGCCGCCGGCGTCGAGGCTATCGACCGGGCGACGACCGCGGGCCACGACCACCCCGTCGGGCCGCTCGCCGCGGCGGACGAGCGCGGCCTCGACAGCACGCTCGACGCGCTCGAACACCTCGAAGACGCCCTGGGCGAGCGGTTCGCGCCGCCGCCGGTGCTCCGGGAGAAGGTCGCGGCGGGCGACCTCGGCCGCAAGACCGGCGAGGGGTTCTACGTCTGGGAGGGCGGCGAGCCGGTCGAGCCGAGCGAGCCCGACCCGACGCCGGAGTTGCGCGCCGAGAGCCCGACCGACCCCGACGACCAGCCCGTCCCGAACGAGGGCGCCGACGGCGAACCGGACGACGGCCCGGTCGGCGGTTCGGACATCGGCGGCCCGGACGGCGACTTCGACGACTTCGGCGGCTCCGTCGGCCCGGGTGACGGATGAGCGGCCGGGGCAGCGACGGGAGCGACGACGGACCTGACACCGGAGGTACCGGCGACGAGTGGGACGACGAGCAGTGGGCCGGCGAGGGCGAGGTCCCCGACGACGAGGGGTGGTGGGGCGACCGCGAGGTCGACTCCGACCTGGCTGTCGATGACGACGAGGACGACGAGGACCCGGACATGGGCGACCTGTTCGACGAACTCGCGGAGCTGGAGGACTCCGTCGACTCCGAGGACGAACGCGAGCGGGTCCGCGAGACGATGCGGATGGCGATGGAGGTCCGGGAGACGCCCGTGTTCGGCCGCGTCGTCTTCGGGTTCGACCGCAGCGACGCCGCCGAGGCGCTGCTGGGCTCGCTCCTGTTCGGCATCCCGATGTTCGTCGAGGGCGGGACCACTGAGGTCGGCGAGTTCATCGCCGCGCGTCCCCTCTACTTCGTGGCGACCAACGTGCTGACGCTCGCGCTCGTCGCCGGCATCCTCTACGTCGCGGACTTCCAGGACGTGCGCGTCTACCGGCCGATCTTCGGGTTCGTCCCCCGGAAGTTCGTGGGCGTGCTCGCCATCCCGCTGGCCACGGCTCTCGTCGTCATGACCGTCTGGGGCCGGGTCGACTGGGCCGATCCCTGGCTCGCGGTCTGTCAGGTCGCCGTCGCGCTCGTCCCGATGGCCATCGGCGCCGCGCTCGGCGACCTCCTGCCGGGGTGAGCGGACGGTCCCGTCAGCGACCCCTGCTCAGTGCTCGACGAACTCGATCAGGACGCCACCCGTGTCCTCGGGGTGGAGAAAGGCGACCTCGTGGCCCCACGCGCCGGGTCGCGGTTCCTCGTCGATGAGGGCGACCCCCGCGGCGCGGGCGCGGTCGAGCGCGTCGCCGATGTCGTCCGTTCGGAGGGCGAGATGGTGGATCCCTGCGCCGCGGCTATCGAGGAAGTTCGGGATCGGTCCCTCGGCGTCGGCCGTCGGTTCGAGCAGTTCGAAGTAGCCGTTGCCCAGGTCGAGGAACGCGACTCGGAGTTCACCGAACCGTTCCTCGTGGGCGACCGAGGCGTCGAGGATCGCCCCGTAGCGGTCGATGAGTGCGTCGCGGTCGTCGGTCGCGATGCCCGCGTGGTCGAACTCCATACCCGGTCTTGGCCCGTTCGCGGCTTAATCCCGGCGTCGACCTCCGGAGTGTCTGTTCATGGTGCGAGCGTCTCCGTCGCTTCTGGTTCGGTCGACGTGGAGGAACGCAGCGAGACAGCGACCGCTCTCGACGGCGAGCGCTGAACGCCCTCGGCCCGCTCGCTACGAGGAACAGCACACATCGGAGACAGCAACCGATGAAAGCCCTCGGCGCGCTCGCGGTCGCTGAAGCGGGATATCCGCGCTCTCGGCACCGCCCGCGCGGATAGTTGCCCGCTCAGGCGACTATCGGCGCGAGCGCGCCTCGCCCTTTCAGTCCACCAGGACCGCAATCGCACCGCACGACACCGCGACCACCCCGCATGGTACCGCAGACGGCCACACACCACCCCGACCGATTCGCTCCTGCCGTCGCTCATCCACCGTCGGAACAAGCTCCGACGAGCCTTCGCTCGCGGTGCTCGCGAAGACCTCGCGCGGCTACGGTCGCGCGCATGAAAGCGCGCTCCAGCGCGCGCCGACCGCACCAGCTCTCACCCGTCTCGAACGACACGGACTCCCGCGAGTTCGTCGCTCGGCGGGAAAGCGTGCGGTATCTGCCGTTCCGAGGGCTCACTCCGCCGCGTCGGCGGCGTCGAGATTTTCGAGGGCGATGCCGGTCCCGGCGGCCATCCCGAGGATCGCCGTCGCCACCAGACCCAGGATCACCACGAGCGGTTCGGTGTCGGTCTCGACCGTTTCGGCGACGAGCAGCATCGTGAACGTGAACAGGCCGGCGAACGCCCCGGACCACAGCGACGGGCGCTTCCACGAGTCGACGCGCGATTTCAGGTCGAAGTGGGCCCTGGCGAGCAGGCCCAGGGCGACGGCGTAGACGAGGCCGAACGCGACGGCGCCGAAGTGGAGGCCGGCGAACTCCCAGGAGACGGCGGCGACGCCGATCCCGGCGGCGATGCTCAACGGCCAGTACAGGAGGGCACGCATACCTCCGGGTTGAGACCGCCGGCCGAAAAACGTTCCCGTGCGAACAGTTCGTTCGGTCGCGGTGGCTCCGGTGGTCCTAGTCAGTTCGGCCGGTCAGTCCCCGTCGGCGCCGACGACGACGGTGACATCGTCGCCGTCGAGCCCGTCGGCGTCGGCCGCCACGTCGACCCGGCCGCCCTCGCGGGCCGCTCGGACGACGGCGATGCAGGTCCCGTGGTAGGCCGAGCGGGTCTCGCCGACCCACGGCTCGTCGCTGTCGAGGTTCCCGTTGTCGACGCCGGCGATCTCGCCCGCGCCGGAGACCGAGAACGCGACCTCGTGGTCGGCGCGGGGGACGCGCACG
Organism: Halosimplex marinum; assembly: GCF_051414075.1. Taxonomy (NCBI): domain Archaea; kingdom Methanobacteriati; phylum Methanobacteriota; class Halobacteria; order Halobacteriales; family Haloarculaceae; genus Halosimplex; species Halosimplex marinum. The sequence goes on from NZ_JBLKNY010000002.1 coordinate 120,007, forward strand.
CCCTCGTCGTCGACGACGGTCGCCTCGACGTACACGAGGTCGCGGCCGTCGGCGGCCAGCGTCTCGCGGTCGGCCGACAGTTCGACGCGGGCGGGTTCGCCTGCCGTCTCCAGTTCGTGTTCGTCGACGACCTCACCCTCTTCTTTCGCCACCGCTCGCAGGGTGCCCGCCTCGTAGGGGACGTACCACTCGATGGGGCGCGGGCCGTAGTCGTCGGCGCGCTGGGTGCCGAGAGACTCGTCGTTCTGGTAGAGGTCGACTTCCTCGGCGTTGGTGAACGTGTAGACGTTGACGAATCCCTGTGAGTCCTCGCGGTCTGGGAAGTTCCAGTGCTCGGAGAACGGCGGGCCGCTCCACGCCGGGCGACAGGCCGGGCGCTCGCGGTCGTGGTCGACCGCTGCGGCGAAGACGACCGGTTCCTCCGACCAGGCGGCCTGGTGGAACCGCCCCGAGGGCTTGATGGCGCCGGTGGTGTCGATCAGGCCGGTCGGCCACCCCTTGCTCGGCCAGTCGCGGGCCTCGCCGAGGTAGTCGATGCCGGGCCAGAGGAACTGGCCGCACACGTCGTCGCGCTCCTCCACGTCGTACCACGGGTTGCGGGGGACGAACGCGAGGGGGTCGTCGTCGGCCCCGCGGAAGAAGCGGCGGTTCTCCGAGCCGAGGACGGGCAGGTCGACGCCGGCCTCGCGGTAGTCGTCGTACCAGTGCTCCTGGTAGTTGCCGACGAGCACGTCGACGTGCTCGGCGACGCGCTCGATGTTCTCGACGACGCCCTCGGTGCCGTCGCCCCACGGCGGGTTGCCGTAGGTCACCGGGCGGGTGGGGTCCATCTCGCTGGCGGCCTCGGTGAGCATCGCCAGGTCCTCGATCATCTCGTCGGAGCCCTGGTCGAAGTTCTCGTTGCCGACGCTCCAGAGCACGACGGACGGATGGTTGCGGTCGCGGTCGATCATCGCCGCGAGGTCGTCGGCCCACCACTCGTCGAACCACTCGTCGGCGCCGACGTGGCGCCACTTGTCGTACACCTCGTCGACGACGAGGAAGCCCATCCGGTCGCACAGATCCAGCAACTCGGGCTGGGGTGGGTTGTGGGCGGTCCGGATGGCGTTGCAGCCGAGTTCTTTGAGCGTCTCCAGGCGGCGCTCCAGCGCGCGCTCGGTGACGGCCGCGCCGAGACAGCCCGCGTCGTGGTGGAGGTTGACACCCTTCATGTCGACGGGCTCGCCGTTGAGGAAGAAGCCCCGGTCGGCGGTCCACTCGAAGGAACGAATGCCGAAGGGGGTGACGTAGTCGTCGACGGCGACGGGTTCGGTGGCCGCCTCCGTGCCGTCCGCGTCGCCCGCCGACCCCTCCGTCGCGTCGCTCTCGGCGCCGCCGTCCTTCCGGTAGACGACCGTGCGGGCGAAGTAGCGGGTGGGGTCGTCCAGCGTCCAGCGGTCGGGGTCGGCCACGGAGAGGCGCTGCTCGAACTCGTGGCTCTCTGGGGCGCCGGGTTCGACCGTCGCCTCGCTGCCCGCGGTTGCGACGACCTCGCCGTCCGCGTCGACGATGTCGGTCTCGACAGCGACCTCGACAGGGCCGTCCTCGCCGTTTTCGACCTCGGTGAGCACCTGCACCTCGGCGCGCTGGCGGTTGACGGCGTTGGTCCGCACGTCGGTGCCGAACGGCGCCACGGCGACCGCGTCGGTCTCGATCAGGTGCACGTCGCGGTAGATGCCCGAGCCCGTGTACCAGCGGCTGTGGGGCTGTTCGCTGTTGTCGACGCGGACGGCCAGCGTCTCGCCGCCGGTCACGCCGAACTCGCTCAGGTCGTAGTTCACCGTCGAGTAGCCGTACGGGCGGTGGCCGACGTGTTCGCCGTCGACGTACACGTCGAAGTTGCGGTAGACGCCGTCGAAACGGATCGTGGGTTCGCCCTCGATGTCCTCGGGGAGCTCGCGGCGGTACCAGCCGACGCCCTCGGTGGCGTAGCCCTGCGAGGCGCCGCCGGGGTTGTCGGGGTCGAAAGGTCCCTCGATGCTCCAGTCGTGGGGCACCTCGACGCGCTCCCAGTCGCCGTCGTCGAGCGCGGGGTCGGCGCCGTCGTCGACGTCGCCGCGCGTGAACCGCCAGCCCGTCTCCAGGCGGCGCGTTCGGCGGTGCTCCTCGTCGGGACCGTCGGCAGTTGGCATACAGCCAGGTCGCCCACCCGAGTCAACTAGCTTGCGGCATCGGCGGGCGGTTCCGGGGTCGGAACCGGCCGGGCCGCGCCGTCACGCTTTTCGGACGCCCGGCCGTTCGGCCCCGACATGGCCGAGTCACCGGTCGACTCCCGCCCCCTCCGATACCTCGTCCTCCTCTGCATCTGGTTCGGGCTCGCGGGTCTCCTGTGGATCGTCCTGGGGATGGTTCCCGAGTCGGGACTCGCGAACGAGGTCGGTCGGTTCGCGGCGATCGTCGTGACGCTCGCGCTCTGGGCGGAGGTCCACGCCCGGATCGCCGCGGGTACGTCCCGCTGGGACCCCCGCGCCTGGGGTGAGTAACGGCCGCTCCCGCCCCCAAAGCAGCGTCTCGACCTCGGAGGCCCGACCCCCACCTCGTCCGGGACGAGGGTCCCGCTCGTCTCCGGCGTACGCAAAGCTTTAGCCCGGGCTCGCACCTACGCCGGGGTATGGTGACGCTTCTGTCCGGCGGGACGGGCACGCCGAAGCTCCTGTCGGGCGCCGACGCCGTCTTCGACCCCACTGACACGGCCGTCGTCGGCAACACCGGCGACGACGTGGAGCTGGGGGGCCACCTCGTCTGTCCCGACGTGGACACCGTCCTCTACCTGCGGGGCGGGCGCCTCGACCGGGACACCTGGTGGGGCATCGCCGACGACTCCGCGACAACCCACGGGGAACTCGTCGACATCGCCGAGGCGGCCGGGCTGGGGACCGAACCCCGATATCTCGACGACGAGCGACAGACCGCGGGCCGCGATATCGCCCGCTGGCGCCGGTTCTCCGGCGTCGGCGAGTTCATGCACATCGGCGACGCCGACCGCGCCGTCCACCTCACGCGGACGAGCCTGATCGACGAGGGCCACACCTTGACGGAGGCGACACGGATCCTCGCCGACGCGTTCGGGCTGACCGTCGACCTGCTGCCGATGAGCGACGACCCCGTGGCGACCATCGTCCACACCGACTCTGGACCGATGCACTTCCAGGAGTTCTGGGTCGCCCGCGGCGGCGAGCCGGCTATCGAGTCCGTGGAGTTCCGCGGCGCCGCCGAGGCGACCGCGACCGACGCCGTCCTCGGCGCGCTGGCCGACCCGGTCGTGATCGGTCCCTCCAACCCGATCACGAGTCTCGGTCCGATGCTCGCGCTCGACGGGGTCCGCGAGGCACTGGGGGAGACGCCGGTCGTCGCCGTCTCGCCGTTCGTCGAGGACACCGTCTTCTCCGGGCCGGCCGACGACCTGATGGCGGCCGAAGGCTACGAGGCCAGCACCGCCGGGGTCGCCGAGGCGTACCCCTTCGCCGACGCGTTCGTCCTCGACGAGGCCGACGGCACCGACCTCGACCGGCCGGTCGTCCGCACGGACACCCGGATGGACGACGAGGCTGACGCCGAGCGGGTCGCCCGCGCCGCCCGCGAGGCGCTGGAGGCGGTACGATGACCGGACGCGGAACCGATCCAAGCTCGACTGCGCCCTTCGAGCCCCGCGTGGCGCTGGCGAGCCTGAGCGGCCGGTCGGACGCCGAGTGGGCGCGCGCCGCCGGGGGATTCGCCGGCGCGGCCTTCCTCGGCGGGATCGCGCTCGACGGACCGACCCGGGAAGCTGCCCGCGAGATGGTCGACCGCGACCGCGAGGAGTTCCTCCCCGTCGACCCGCTGGCGTTCGTCGACGAACAGCTTGCCGCGCTGGCCGACGCGCCGCTCCTGGCGGGGTTCAACGTCCGCGCGAGCGATCCCGAGCCGGTCCGCGAGGCCGCCGAAGTCTGCGCCCGGCGGGGCGCCGTCCTCGAAGTCAACGCCCACTGCCGGCAGTCGGAGATGTGCGCCGCGGGCGCCGGCGAGTCGCTGCTGCGCGAGCCCGACCGGCTCGCCGAGTACGTCGCGGCCGCCGCCGGGACCGGTGCGACCGTGAGCGTGAAGGTCCGGACGGAACTCGCCGGCGTCGACCTGCCCGCGATCGCCGCGCGACTCGACGACGCGGGCGCCGACATCGTCCACGTCGACGCGATGGACTCCGAGGGCGTGGTCGCCGACGTGGTCGAGGCGACCGATACCTTCGTCGTCGCGAACAACGGCGTCCGCGACCGCGAGACGGTCCGCGAGTACCTCGCGTACGGCGCCGACGCGGTGAGCGTCGGCCGCCCGAGCGACGACCCGCGCGTCCTCCGGCGGGTCCGCGCCGCCGTCGACGAGTGGTTCGAGGACGACTCCGGCGACCCCGACGGGAACGACGACCCCGGCGACGAGCCCCGGCGTCGCGCTCGGCCGACAGGCGGAGGGTCACAGCCGTGAGAACCGTCGCCCAGAACGCCGAACTGGCCCTCCTGCTCGAAGTCGCGGGAACCCCGAAACCCGGCAACGTCGACCGCCGCCGGGAGTACGAGGACCTCCGGTTCGAGCACTTCCTCGCCGGCGCCGTCGGGGCGCAAGAGGGGCTCCGGATGGCCGCCGACGGCGAGCCGCTCGGCGAGTCGTTCCGCCGGGCTATCGAGGGGATGAGCGAGCAGCGCGGCGGCAACACCCAGTTCGGTGCAATCTTGCTCCAGTTGCCGCTCGTCGCCGCCGCGGGGGCCGACGACCGGACGCTCTCGCCCGAGGGCGCGACGGCGCTAGTCGAGTCCACGACCGTCGACGACGCGGCGAATTTCTACCGGGCGTTCGAGGCGGTCGACGTGGCCGTCGACGACCCGCCGGAGGACATGGCCGCGCTGGACGTGCGCCGCGGGAGCGACGCCGTCCCCGACCTGGAGGAGCGCGGGCTCACGCTCGCCGACATCATGGAGCGGTCGGCCGACCGCGACGGCGTCGCCCGCGAGTGGGTCGAGGGCTTCGAGCGCACGTTCGCCGCCGCTGAGTCCATCGAATCGGGCGACTCCGAACTGCCCGTCACCGACCGCGCCGCCGACGCGTTCCTCGAACTGCTGGCCGCCGGGGTCGACACCTTCGTCGTCACCCAGCACGACCGCGCGACCGCCGAGCGGGCGACCGAGCGCGCGCAGGCGGCGCTCGACGGGGAGATCGATCCCGACAAGCTTGCCGAGGAGTTCGTCGCCGAAGGGATCAACCCCGGGACGACCGCCGATACGGTCGCCGCCGCGCTGTTCGTCGCGCTGGAGCGCGGGGTCGAGATATGACCGGGGACACCCGCTGGCCCGTCGAACTCTCGGGCGTCGTCGAGTCGGTCGTCGCCACGCTCGGGCCGAACGACCGCTGGAACGTCGCTGCGCTCGGCCTCCACGCCGGCGACCCGGTCACCGCGCGCACCTACGGCCGGACCCGGACCCGGCGCAACTTCCGCGAGCGCGGCGGCGGGACTGTCCAGTTCACCCGCGACCCCGTCGCGTTCGTCGACGCCGCGCTCTCGGTCCACGAGGTCGACGAGCCCGTCCTCGACGGCGCCGACGCGTGGGTCGAGGTCGAGGCCGAGCGCGTCGGGAGCGAGCACGAGGGCGACACAGAGATAGTGACGTGGGAACTCCACCCGGTCGACAGCGGCGTCGAGCGGCGGGTGATCCCGACCACGAACCGCGGATACTACGCGGTCGTCGAGGCCACAGTCGCAGCCTCGCGGCTGGACGTGCCGGGCTACGACCGCGGGACGTTGCTCGACCGACTGGCGTACTTCGAGAGCGTCGTCGAGACCGCCGGCGGCGAGCGCGAACGGGCCGCGTTCGACCGGATCGGAGAGTTGGTCGACGCGGAGTGGTAGTCGGAGGCCGAGAGAGTCGCGTAACAGGTGATTCTGCCGCAACCGCAGACGAAACCATCACCGCGAACAGCGTGAAAGCCCCGACGCGTTCGACTCGCGCGCCTCGCTGCGCGCTTCACTCGCTTCGCTCGTTCCAGTGCTTGCTTCGTCGGGCTTCGTCGAACGCGTCGCCCCTTTCATTCCCGCCCGCACAGACTGACCGGCCAGCCGACGCGGGTGGGAATGAAAGGGGGCTTTCACGCTGTTTGCGGTGCTGGCGTCCCCGTCTGCTGCCGGAGTCCTCGTGCGGTCGCAAGTTCGCCCGCCTCTGAGGCCGAAAGCATTTGGTCGGACGGTCCCGGACGGCGTGTATGGACTACGACGAGGCGGGGCGGGTCTGCCGGCGGATCCTCGACGCGGTGAGCGAGGCGGTCATCGCCGACGACCGGTTCCTGGAGCAGGTCCTGACGGGCGTCCTCGCGCAGGGCCACGTCCTGCTGGAGGACGTGCCCGGAACGGGGAAGACGCTGACCGCGCGGTCGTTCGCCAGCGCGCTCGGGCTGTCGTTCTCCCGGGTCCAGTTCACGCCGGACCTGCTGCCCTCGGACATCACGGGCTCGAACGTCTACAACGAGGCCACCGGCGACTTCGAGTTCGTGCCGGGGCCGGTCTTCTCCAACGTCGTCCTCGCCGACGAGATCAACCGCGCGCCGCCGAAGACCCAGGCAGCGCTGCTGGAGGCGATGGGGGAGGGCCAGGTCACCGTCGACGGCGAGACGACGGCGCTGCCCGATCCCTTCTTCGTCATCGCGACGCAGAACCCCATCGAACAGGAGGGTACCTTCGGCCTGCCCGAAGCGCAACGGGACCGCTTCGTGTTCAAACTCGCGATGGGCTACCCCGGCTTCGACGACGAGCGGACGCTGATCGACCGCCGCGCCGACCGCACGAGCCAGTCCCCGAGCGTCGACGCCGTGGTCGACCCCGAGACGGTGGGGGAACTGCAGGCGGTCCCGGAGACCGTCTCCGTGGACGGGAAGCTCCGGGACTACGTGGTCGAACTCGGGCGGGCGACCCGCGAGGACGACCGCGTCGACGTGGGCGTCTCGCCGCGCGGCGTCCAGCGGCTGTTCGAGGCCGCGCGGGCCGCGGCGGTCATCGAGGGACGCAGCTACGTCGTCCCCGAGGACGTGCGAGGGGTCGTCCACGCGACGTTCGCCCACCGGCTCGTGCTGACGACGGAGGCGAGCGTCCGCGACGCCGACCCCGTCGCGGTCGTCGACGACGTGCTGGAGCGAGTGGCCGTCCCGGCGGTCGACGAAGCGCGGTAGGACCGTCGCGTCGGTTCGTCCGTCGCCCGTCGAGCGCGGCTTCTCCGAGCTACCGCAGCGCGGCGACCAGCAACAGGAGTCCCGCGACGACGACGGCGAGCGCGAAGGGGACAGTCGTCACGTCGGTGATCGCGGCGTTCGCGGCGATCCGGTGGACGACCGCGGCGAGGGCGGCGGCGCCGACGCCGACCGCGAGCGTCGCGGCGAGGTGGACCGATTCCGGGGCGAGCGTGTCGGCGGCGCTCCCGACCTCCCGGCCGAGGGCGGCGCCGTACTCGCCGGCGTCCCAGACGACGAAGCTGGCGACGAGACCGCCGAGGACGAGCCCCGGGCCGGCACCCGCGCCGACCGCGAAGGCGGCGGCGGCGAACGTGCCGACGGCCGCGAGCGCCGGGCCGGGCGCCGACTCCGGGAGGGCGCCGACGCTGGCGACCAGCGCGAGCGCGACCGACAGGAACGCCGTCATCCCGACGAGGACGGCCGCGAGCGTCGCGACGACCGGGAGCGACCCGTAGAACTCGACGACCGCGCCCGACTGGCGGGCGAAGACCGTCTCGAACCCGCCCGGGAGCGCCCCGGCGACGAACGACAGCGTCGGTTCCAGGACGACCCCGTGGAGCGCGACGGCGAGCGCGACGACCGCGCCGCCGCCGACGAACGGCGTGAGCGCGACGACGGCGTCGGTCGCGTCCGCGCGCACCAGGCGGCCGAGTAGCCAGGTCACCGCGGCGGTCCCGCCGGCGACGAGGACTGTCGCGAGCAGCAACGCGCGCAACCCGTGGCTCGCAGTCACCGCCGCGAGGAGGCCGTAGACGCCCGGAGAGACCAGAAGCCGCAGTTCTGCCGGCGGAACGAGGGCCTCGACGAGCGTCACCGGGAGGGCGAAGGCGGTGACGACGAGCGTCCGGCGAGCTGCGCGGACGACCGATTCGGCGGCCGCCTCGACGCGGTCGTCCGTTCGCGGCGTCGACAGCTCCGAGACGGGCAGCGCGTCGACGCCGCGTGCGACCGACAGCGACGCCGCCGCGACGAGGACAGCGAACGCGAGCAGGTGCGTCCGCCCGGGGACCGGCGCGACGACGGCGCCGACGATACCGCCGACGCGCTCCGCGAGCGGTGCGAACACCGGCGCCTCGCTCGCCCCGCCGAGGCGGCTCACCAGCGCGGTCAGGAGCATGGCCGCGGCGACCAGCAGCGGGACGACGAACGTCTTGACCGCGAGCTTCGCGTAGGCTCGCACCGTCTCCGGGCGGAGGCGGGCGGTGACGGTCGCGAACCCGCCGAGCAGGGCGAGCGTCCCGCCGAGGACGACGGCGGTCGCGCTGGCGACCCGCAGGCCGCGGGGCCGGATCTGCGACACCTCCCGCACCGGGTAGGCGGCGGCGAGCAGGTCGAGGAACGCGTACCCCACCGCGAAGGCGAAGCTCGCGCCCACGCCGAGGGCAAGAACGCCCGCCGCAACGGTCGCCGCGCCCCGCCAGTGCTCGCGGTCGACCAGCCACAGGCTCGCCGCGAACGCCGCCGCGTGCGCGACCGCGACGGTCACCGACAGCGCCGGCCCGACGCTCGCCATCAGCGCGACGGCCGCCGCCAGCGCGACGACGAGGACGACGGCCGCGCTCGCCCTCGTCGGCCGGCCGTTCGACGCGCCAGCGTGAGTCGACGCGTCCGACGCCGCCTTCGCGGTCGGTGCGTCCGCCGATGGCGCGGTCGGCGTGTCCGCCGACGCCGCGGTCCCGTCGCCGGCCGACCCGTCGCGAGCCCGCGTGTCAGCCATGGGATCCCCCCTGCAACCGCGACAGTGCGGTCGCCAGCGCCGCCTCGATCGGCTCGTCGCGGTCCCAGTCGACGGCGGTCGCGCCGGCCGCCGACACGTCCGCCAGCCGCACGTCGCGCTCGTGGCCCGCGACCCGCCCGCCCAGCGACGCCTCGCTCGCCGCACCCGGGCTGAGGAGCGTCACCGGGTACTCGCGGCGGCGCAGGCGGCGGACGAACGAGACCGGCCAGTCGTCGACCAGCGGCGTCACGACGACGACCCGCGCCCTCGCCGGGAACTGCGAGAGCAGGGCGTCGACGGCGTCGGCCCCGCCGTCGGGCGTGGCCCGTTCCTGCGACTCGACCCCTTGCCGTCCCGTGGTCGCCTCCTCGTCCGCGGCCGGCCCGACACCGATCGACCCCGCCTCACCCTCCGAGACGGCGGGCCCGGGGTCCGACGACACTACCCCGGGTCCCCCACTGCCGGCCTCCGGGCCGTCGGCGACGCGCTGGACGGCGTCGAACAGCGACCGGGCGAGCGCGGTGGCGTCGTCGGCCCCGCCGTCGACCCAGGGGACCGTCCCCGCCCCGGTCGGCACCGACGGATCGGTCCCGTCGACGCCGAACGCGGCGACGCTCGTCGTCACGTCCCCGTCGACCAGCGTCTCGTAGATCCGCTCGGCGGCGTACCCGCTCAGCGAGGCGGCCGTGGGCGCGCCGGCGCGGGGCCGGACGCGCCCGACCGGCCGCGCGTCGACGACGAGGACGACCCGGACCGCCCGCTCCTCCCGGTAGGACACCGTCGAGAGGTCGCCCGTCTTCGCGAAGCGGCGCCAGTCGATGCGGCTGATCGAGTCGCCCGGCCGGTACTCCCGCGTCGAGTGGAACTCCAGGCCCTCGCCGCCGCTGTCGGTCGGGTGCGTGCCCGTCCGCAGCGGGGTCGTCGACCCGACCGGCGCCGCCGACACCGGGTCGAGCGACGACAGCTCCCGCTCGCCCGCCGCCGGGACGGTCTCGGTGACGACCCGGCCCGCGCCCGGCGACCGCAGGCGCACGACCGGGTCCGCGAACGCGAACTCCCCCCGCTTGGCCACCACGTCGTAGGCGACCGTCGCCGACTCGCCCGGCCGGAGGACGAACGAGCCCCGGGGCGAGCCGTCGACGACCGCCAGGTCGTCCGGCACGCCGTCGATAGCGCGCAGGTCCGTCAGCGTCGCCCCGGAGACGTTCTCGACGGTGAGCCGGACCGTCACCCGTTCGCCGGGCGGCGGCGTCGCATCCGCGAGCGACCGTTCGACCCTGACTGCGGCGTCCGCCGGCACCGACGAGACGGCACCGTAGACGACGTACGAGAGCGGGACCGCCGTCGCCGCGAGCAGGAGCGGCGACGCGTACAGCAGCCCGAGCGCGACGAGCGCGCCCGCCGCGACGGCGCCCACCCGCCAGCGGTAGACGCGCTCGCGGCTCACGAGTCTTCGCCCCCGGCGGCCTCGTCCGCGCTCGCCCCCTGTCGGTCGCTCGTTTCCGGGTCGGCGAGGTCGTCCAGCGCCGCGACCGTCCGTCGGATCCGGCGCTCGCGCTCGCGCTCGGGGTCGACCCAGAGGCGGAGCCGCGACCAGAGCGTCGACACGGGGCCACTCTCGCCGGCGAGAAACGCCGCGGCGGTGCGGTCGTCGGTCCACTCGCCGGCCGCGACCGCGCGGTCGGCCGCCTCGCTATCGTACCCCTCGCGGGCGAGCCGCGCGACGGCGAGCCGCCGCAGGCGGTCCCGGACCGTCCCGATCGCCCGGTCGTTGCCACCGACAGCCCGCTCGATCGCCTCGTCGAACTCGCTCGCCGCCAGCGTCGCCTCGGCGGCGGTCGCGTTCTCGGGCTGCTCGGCGAGGAGCGCCGCGAACCGCCGGCTCGCCGCCGGGTCGCCGACCACGCGGGACTCGCGGGAGGCGACCGCCGCCCGCAACAGCGAGAGCCCGACCGCGACGCTCCCCGCGACGAACAGGTCCCGGGGCCCGACCGCGGCGGCCGCGCCGACGAGCGTCGCGAGCGGTTCGGTCTCGGCCACCGCCGACGGGGCCGCGACCGCGAGCGCCCCCAGTACCGTCGCGAGGACGCCGAGCCCGCCGAGCACTGCGCGCAGCGTCTTCCCCATCAGTTCCCTCCCGACCCCTGGTTCGGGTTGGCACCGGAGCTACTGTCTGGACCGGTTCCGGTCCGTCCGTCGGTTGGCGCGTCGCCGGTTCCCTCGCTGTCGGTGTCGAGCGCCGACTCGATGCGTTCGATGGCCGCCTCGACGGCCGGGACCGACTCGTCGGGCGACCGGGGGCCGTACTCGACGGCCCGGAACTCGTCGCGCAGCGTCGCGACCGGCTCCCGGGGGAGACCGTCGGCCGTCACGGCGTGGTCGGCCAGCTGGCCCGGCGTCTTCGTCCACGGCCGCCGGACGGAGACGTGCCCGAGGAACCGCCCCCACGCCTCCCGGATCGTCAGGTGGGCGTCGTCCGCAGTTTCGCCCTCCGCGTCAGTCGTCGACTCGCCGCCGGCCGCGGTCGCCCCGGGCGCGCCGCGCCGGGCCCGCCGCGCCCGGGCCGCGATCCAGGCGCGCAGGGCCGCCAGCAGTTCCGCGGGCGAGCGCTCGCCCGCGACCAGCGCGCGGAGACTCGCGAGCGTCAGCCGAATACGGGTCGCCGCCGCGACGGCACCGCCGACGAACGCCCGGACCGCCCACCGAGCGAGTCCGCCGAGCGCCCGTGCGAGCCGCCGCGGGACCGCTCGCGGGTCGAACGACCGCCGGGCGGCGCCGACCGCCGCGGCCCCCACCAGCGCGAGCGTCCCGACCGCGAGACCGACCGCGTTGACCAGCGGGTTCGCGACCGTCGTCGTCGCGGTCTGTCCGCTCGCCGCGACGGTCACCGACGCGGACGACTCGAAGGGGAGCGCGGCCGCGAACGTGCCGTCGACGCCGGTCGACCCGACGCGCTCGCCGCCGACGCGGACCGGGGCGTCGGCGACCGACTCGTTGCCGAGTTCGGCCGTCACCTCGACGGGCGTGCCTGCGACCGGGAGCGGCCAGAGCGGGTCCGCCGCGACCGTCAGCGCGCCGAGTTCCAGCGTCCGGTTGCCCGCCACGGGGTCGCGGACGGCTCGCAGGGTGACGTTGCCCGGCTCGGCCGGGAGCGGGACGCTCGCCCGGCCGTCGGCGTCCGTCCGCGCGACCGGGTCGCCGGCGACCGTCACGGTCGCGTTCGGGAGCGCCACGCCGTCGACCGTCGCCGTCACGAGCACCGTCTCGCCCGTGCGCACGTCGCCGGAGACCGACAGCGTCGCGTCCGTCACCACGTCGAACGACCGCGACGTGTCGTTGGCCGCCCCCCGGCGCGACGCGCTGGTCGATTCCCGGCGCGAAGCGTCGTTCGACTCCCGGCCCGAGGCGTTGTCCGCTACCGCGTTCGACACGGCCGTCGCCTTCCGGTCGGCGAACCACCCGCTCGCGGACGCCGAGGGCGCCGCCGGCTCGTCCAGCGCCGCCGGTCCGCTGGCCCGAACGTCCGACCCCGTCGTCGTCCCGCCGGAGACGGTGACCGTCAGGTTCTCGGCGAACGGGACGCGGCCCGCGACCGTCCCGTCCCGGTCGGTCCAGCCGACCAGTTCCCCGTTGAACGCGACCGCCGCGCCTTCGACCGGCTGAGCGCCCGCCTCGACTGTCACCTCGACGACGGTCCCGGGGACGGCGCTGCGGTTGAGCGACACGTCGTAGGCGCTCTCCGGCGAGTCTCCGGACCCGCCCGGCGTCGGCGTCTCCCTCGGCTCGGACGGAGTCGCGGGATCCGGCGGCGGGGTCTCCCCCGGTTCGGTCCCTGCGCCCGGTGGGGCCGGCGGTCGCGTCACCGGCCCCTCCGCCGCGGGTTCGGCCGAGAATGTCTCGCCGGGACTACCCTCCTCCTGGGGCGCGTACTCGCCCGGCGCGTCGCTCTCCTCGTAGGCCGACTGCTCGGCGCGGAGCCGCTCGGCGCCCGGCGTCGGGTCGAAGCGGACCCAGCCCACGTCCTCGAAGTACACCTCGACCCACGCGTGGGCGTTCATCGCCCGCACCTGGAACGTGTTCGCGCCGACCTGCCGGCCCGTCGAGTAGCCGACGACGTACCGCGCCGGGATCTCCTGGGAACGCAGCATCGTCACCATCGCCGTCGCGAAGTACTCGCAGTAGCCCGCCTCCATCTCCGTGATGAACTCCCGGGCGACGTTGTCGCCCGACGGCCGCGAGACGTTCAGCGAGTACTCCTTGTTGGTCTCCAGCCACTCCTCGATCCGCGTCGCCGTCTCGTAGGGGTTCTCGGCCCCCTCCGTGACGTTGTTCGTGAACGGCCGCAGCGACACCGCCGCGCTCGGCGGCAGCCGCGTGTACCGCCGCTCGATATCGTCGGGATAGTCCCGCCCGGTCGCCCGGAGAACCTCGGGATCCCGCGGCGGCGTCCGGCTCACCCCGACGTAGCTGGCCCCCGCCGACAGCCGGTCGTCGGCCCGGGCCAACCCGCCCTCGGTGAGCGAGACGCCCTCGGCCCGTTCCAGATCGGTCGGCCGCCACACCGTCGGCGCCGCGCTCGCCGCCTGGACGAGTTCGACGCGGTACCGGGTCTCCTCTCCTTCGACCGGCGCCGTCGCGTCGCTCGGCCCGGAACGGGACCACCCGCTCCCCGTGTAGGTGTCGTACGCCCCCGTCCGCCAGTAGTTCGACTCCTGGCTCCGCACCCGGAAGTGGACCTCCGTGTCCTGCGAGCGGAACGGACTCGCTCCGCTCTCCCCGATCGGCCCGCCCACGGACGTGCTGTTGCCGACGTTCAGCGCGCCGAACCCGCTCCCGCCGGGGGCCCCGCCCGCCCCGCCTCCGCTGTCGCCCGACCGTTCGTCCGCGCCGGGCGGCAACGGGATCAGCGACTCGGCGGGCGCGCCGTCCAGCCCGACCGAGGCGGCCGCCGGGACCAGCGCCGTCGCCAGCACCGCCGCGACGACGCAGACGGCCGCGAGCGTCACGACCCCGTACTCGCGGGACGGGCCCGGACCGCCGAACTCGAAGCGCTCGTCGGCGTCGCTCATCGGTCAGCCCCGGCGGGGAGGGCGGGCGGAAACGGTCCACTCCGGGCGATGCATTCACCGTTGGGTAGGGTGCCGGAAACAAATACTTCGTGGTCACACGTTCGCCTCGGGGTGACTCCGCCGGTTTCCCGCGACCGCCGCGGGACGCGCAAGGGCTATGTGTCCCGCCGAGAGAAGGGCGGCCATGATAGACGGCTCCACCTGCCCCGAGTGCAGCGGGCACGTCAGCACGACCGACGGCACGACCTACGTCTGCGACGACTGCGGCGCCGAGTTCGACTCCGCCGACCTCTTTCTCCCCTGACCCCGTCAGCGAACCGACCGGTCGGTCCGGCTTTCGAAATCCTTTTTTCTCCCCTCCCCGCACTCGGAGATACGCCCGACTGCGAGCCGCCTTAGCTCAGACTGGGAGAGCACTCGACTGAAGATCGAGCTGTCCCCGGTTCAAATCCGGGAGGCGGCATCCCGTTTCTACTCGGACAACATTCGGCAGACAGCAATACCTTACGGCGATTATCTGCCTGAGAGTCCGATTAGATTTGACCATGATTCCACTCGCGCCCCGACGCCTTCAGGCGCTTCGATCATATTTGACGCGGGGGACCCTTGTAGTTACTCGTGCCTCGTACTCGGTGTAGTTGATTCTCGGAACTGCCCTGCAAGGAGGTTCTGGTCTCCTCTAAATTCTCACTCTCCCCTTAGCAGCTCATACCCGCCGTGAGACTGGCTTGATAGACCAAGTAAGGGGAATCATTGGATTTCATTAGTGCCGATCATATCGGAGTCTACGCGCTCTTGCGAGTACTGTGCCTCAGCGAAATGTGTCTTCTCAGTCTCGTTTGGGTGGTTCTGAATTTACGATGTCGATTATCAAGATTATCTGTCGCGCGAGGTCTTTTCCTGTCCATTTGGATTCAACCCGAGTGATCTGCGCACCTTTTGCATCTTCTTTCCTAACCGTAAGGAGCAGTCATGACAGACTTGAGTACGATTCATGTCTGAGTTTGGATTGTTCTGCATTCCGATTCTCCTACTGTGGGCTACATTGAATGAGCCCGCGAAACACGTAGAGGCGGATTTGGGAGAGCCGGTCGATATTCCCAATTTGGTAAATATCTTACCTAGTCACCTAAAATTGCTACATCATAGCAAATCATACGCCTCAAGCACCCTGGCAGTATCAGTCCCATTCATTATGCAGTAATAGCCCGCATTTGCTACTTCCGCCTGTTCTTTAATGTGCTTAATCAGTCGATCCTCGAACTTCCCATTGAACTGAACTATAAACAAATCTGCGGGTGATTCAAAAAGTCGTTGTACCTGGTCACCTCGTTTACCTGCATCACTCACATACATCTCACCGCTAACACTTGGGCCCTTAAGCATGAAAGCAGTATCAACGCGGTCGTCATTCAGTCTGACCTCAGAAGTGAACAGGTCGTTTTGTTCCCCTCCCCAATCAGCTTGAGTAAATGGTTCATTAATGATCTCCCGTAGCCGATTTTTTACTTCTTCCTCAGATATCTCTAGGCGGTCATCAATTTCTAAATCAGATGCTTCAACCTCTGCTGCATCTGAAAATGAGTCGATATCCTCGATGTATATCTGACGGGGGTCCCCCTTAGTAGAGGTTTCAGTCAACCCCTCTATATCTGAGAAAACTAATTCCAGAAATCGGCTCCGATCTTCAACCTGATTGAACCGGAAGAACCCGGTTGCATGGCTCGAAACTTCCTTTTTAAATCTATCTTGGCGTATATTTGTTGAATCTCCTTCTGTAACGGTTTTGGCTGCAATAGTTGAAAAATCGTCATAGTCCTGATAACCTTCTTTATTTATCCGTTCTAAAATTGTTCCCCTTACCGACTTGAAATATTCGTCATTCGTCATTCCAACCGTCAGGGGTCACTTTCTGGTCCAGTCGAAGAGTCTCGTGCAGTTCATCCTTCTGATATATGATCCCATCGTCATAATCTTTCTTCCATACTAAACTATGATCAGATAAGGTACTAATTTTTCGGGAGACTGTTGCATTAGATGTACCTACTTCATCCGCTATCTCCTGTTGAGTCCGCTCTCCGTTCACAGCCAAGTATACTTTACAGAGCATTTCGTCATCTCGGAATACATCAGCGATAGCTTCCATCACGTCAGCATCCCCTCTCACCATCATATCCAACTTTTTATCGATGTTCTCCACGTGCCATTTGAGACGCTTAACGTCCCTCTGAGTCTCATTGCTTTCAGTCATTGATTTTTCCCTCGTTGCGCAACTTGCTAATCTTGTTTCTCACAGTGCTTGCACTAATTCCGAGAAATTCACCGATCTCAGCGGAATTGTAGTCGGCTCGGTAGAGGAGCAACACAGCTTCTTTATCCTGCTTATCCTGGATTAAATTCAGTGCGAGCAGCTTCTCGACCCGCTCCAACTGGTCAACTTCCATACTCATAGGTAACCACTAATGGTGCTCCGGTCACGGTCGAGGATTTCACCAATTTCGCCGTGGGTGAAGTCAAACTGATCAAGGAATGCTGCTTTTTCTTCTGTCGAAGAGATCTGCTCTTCCAACGTCAGGCAAACGAGGGCTTTAAGCAGTTCATTTTGCTCTCGAAGCAAGTCTTCATCAGCCATGTGTCTGACAGAGGTAAGAGAACAATACTTTATTAATCTAGTTATCTTTCAACATACCAAGTGATTCTGCTGCACGTAGTAATCCAGTTTTCCTATACTCTGCACCTCTTTTCTCCCCACGCTTATTGATTAGATTCTTATCTTCGAGTTCATAGCGGTGTTCTCGAACGGTTGTATTCCCTACGTCCAGTTCATCAGAAACCTCAGAGGTCGAGATAGGCCTCCATTCCGAATAGTGTAGCATATCCAAAATATGCCGCTGGATATTCGATAAATCTGTAGTCAATTCCTCCAACTCTTCCCCTTTGTCCATTGCCAATAGAGTCCTAATCGTTTTCAGTTCCTTTAGTACCTCTTCGTCCGTCATCCGTCAATCACTCCCTCGTTGTCTAGGTCAGAGAGGGAAGACCGGATACTCGCCTCAGTCGTGTAAACAATTTCAGCCATTTCCGAATTATCAAACCCCATCTGATACAGCATTCGAATCTTCTCCTTGTTTGTCGCGCCATCATCGAATTGGCTCTCTACTTCAAGTTTTAGCCACTTCAATCGATTATCGATACTTTCGAGAAGTTCTTTGGTTTCTTCACTCATTATTCGTAATCGGTGAGTTCAGCTTCTTCTTGAGGCTTCTCCTCAGTCCTTCTATTCTCGTTTTCCTCTTGTTCTTCTGATTCAGTTTTCCGAGGTTCAGGAATTTCTATGCCGGCCTCTTCCAGGCTGATAATATGCTGGTATTGGTCATTCGACCCATTTCTCTCAATTAACCCCATATTCGACCATTCTTCTTGGCGATCTCGAACCCACCCACGCGAATATGATATCTTTTCAGCGATGGCACGCCTACCATTGTTACCATTGGTGAAGTGGAATGTAATTCGCAGGTCGCGTTGTCTTTCCTCATCTTCATCGCTGAGAGCATCTTCTAACACAGGTTTGGATTGCTGCAATCCGATTACTTTCACCCACTGTCGGATATCCTTTAGGACATCAATGATGTCATCATCAGGCATCATCAACTGCCTCCTCCCAGAATAAGTGCTGGACAATGGGATGACCTAGAACAGGAAGTGTGCGCTGATAGCCTTCATCAGTTTCTTCTACCAATCCAAATTCCTGCAGTTCAGCTATAGCATTTGAAACCGTTCCCGTTGATACGCCAGCTTCTTCAGCCATCTGTTTGCGAAGTTTGCCCTCCTCAACGACCATCAGGACTCTCAGGTAATTCTCGCTGGTTAATAGCGAGTTAATCTTCTCAAAAAGTTCTTCGTGAGTATCTAAGGCCAACAACAGTGATTGTTCTGAGGTGTCAGGCATTACACCTAACTTTGACCAAGTCCTTATTAATATTATCCTAGACCTAACTTCGGTTACTGATTAGGTGACTGGATTTCTATCCAAAAAGAGGAGTTAAGTTGTAATGGATTAAATATTTTCGAGATATCCACGCCGCTGCTCAACTTTCATCGCCTCATTGCGCTTATCATAGTGCTTGTCGAGTACGTCCTGCCCCACATTCATCCTGTCAGAGACCACCTTCTCGGGCACGTCCTCGGTCAGAAAGTGGGTGATTGAGCCTCGCCGAATATCATGGGGCGAGACGTTAATCGGGCACTTGCTGTATCCACCATATTTCGATAATGACGTGCGGGCGAGACGCGTGCTGGAACTTCCGTTGATATTCGAGAAGCGCCTGGGCTTGATCGGTATCGAGGATGCTCTCGCTCTGCTCGTCAGTATTCTTGAGGTCGGGCATCAGCGCCTCGAACTTCTCGTGAAGGTCCGGCTCAACCGCGTCGATGGATCCGCACCAACGAATGAAGATCCGGAGCGCGTCGAGTTGCCCCTCAAGCGAGATGGGTTTGAGATTTCCGTCGTCCCTCCGCCAGGTCTTGAATCGCTGTAGATCCCGACCGGAGAGGTCGTTCATGTTCTCGATCCCCTCGACGTTCTCGCACCACCGGATGAAGTGCTTGAGTCGATAGTGGTAGCCATCGAGGGTCGACTGCGATACTTCTCGCTTCCGTGCTTCGAGGTACATCTCCTTCGCCTCAGCAGGCGAGATGGGTTCGAGTTCGTTCGTCATGGGTTCTCTCACTGAAGCCCCCATGAGCGTCGGACGAGCTGTCCCCGTCCCCGTGAGCGCAACGAGCGGGGAGTCGAGAGACAAGCGCAACGAAGTCTCTCGGAAGTTCAAATCCGGGAGGCGGCATCCCCCTTTTCGGAACTTCGACGGCGAGACGCGGCCACTGTTCCGCGCCCGTTCGGAGGGGCGATGGATGCAACGCTCGTCCGGTTGCGCGACGTACGGAAAACGGAACCGCCGACTCAGGCGGTCGCTTCGAGGCAGGTCTCGTGGACGGTTTCGTCGTCCTCGTTAGGGACGCGGATCTGGCCGGCGACGATGGGCTCGCTGCAGGCCGCACAGCGGAGGTGACCGTCCTCGTCCGCGGTCGCGCTCCCGGCGTCGTCGGTCAGCCCGTCGATGTCGAGTTCGTCGCCGACCTGTTCGAGGCCGTCGTCGCTCGTCGCGCTGTAGCCGAGCGCGACGGCACCGAGCCCGGCGAGGGCGCCGCGGAGTCGCTTCCCCTTGCGGAGCGACCAGAGGGCGGCCGCACCCAGGCCGGCGGCGAGGAGTGCGCGCGCGATACGACCGTTGCCGTCGTCCGACTGCGTCGGGTCCATACGCGCCACAACGCACTCCGTCCCCTTGTACCCGTCTGTCCCGTGTCCCGGCGCGGCGGTAGTCGGGACCTGTGCGGCCGGCCGGCGGCCGGAATCCAACATAATCGAACATCCAATTTATGTGGACACCGGCCGATATCGGGGTCCGAGGCGATAGAATGCACAAGCCACTGCTGGTGACGGACTTCCTCGACCGCGCGCGGCGCCACTACGGCGACGACGAGGCGGTCGTGGCGACGACCGGGAAACGGTTCACCTACGACGAGCTGGGCGAGCGAGTCGACCGCTTCTCGGCGGCGCTGGCCGAGCGGGGCATCGGGAAGGGCGACCGCGTCGCGGTGCTGGACCCGAACACTCACTACCACCTCGAAGCCGCCTACGGGGCGATGCAACTGGGCGCGGTCCACACGCCGCTGAACTACCGGCTGACCCCCGACGACTTCGCGTACATCCTGAGCGACGCGGAGGTCGACGCCATCTACGCCGACCGCGAGTACGCCGGGAAGATCGAACCGATCCGCGACGAGGTGCCGACGGAGACGTTCGTGACGAACGGCGCCGACGTGGTCGACGGCAACTGGGAGGACTTCGACGCGCTCCTCGACGCCGCCGACGGCGAAGTCGACCGCCCGGAGATGGACGAGGACGACGTGATCACGATCAACTACACCTCGGGGACGACGGGCGACCCGAAGGGCGTGATGCGAACCCACCGCACCGAGACGCTGCACGCCTACCTGGTCTCGGTCCACCAGGAGATCCGCGACGACGACACGTACCTGTGGACGCTGCCGATGTTCCACGTCAACGGCTGGGGCCACATCTACGCGATCACGGGGCTGGGCGCGACCCACGTCTGTACCCGCGGTGTCGATGCCGAACGGATATTCGACGCCGTCGCCGCCGAGGACGTATCGTATCTCTGCTGTGCCCCGACGGTCCTCAACCGGTTGATCGACCACTACGAGGCGGAAGACCCGGCGACGACGGGCGAGGCCGACGTGCGGGTCGCGACCGCCGGCAGCGCGCCGCCGGAGGCGACCATCCGCACCGTCGAGGAGGAGTTCGGCTGGTACCTCAAGCACGTCTACGGCGCGACCGAGACCGGTCCCCTCATCACCACCTCCGACGCCCGCCGGCACTTCGACGACGACAGCTCCGACCGGTTCGCCGTCAAGAAGCGCCAGGGCATCGGCTACCTCGGCACGGAGGTCCGCGTCGTCGACGAGGACGGCGAGGACGTGCCCCGCGACGACGAGACCATCGGCGAGGTCGTCGTCCGCGGCAATCAGGTGATGGAGGGCTACTGGAACAAGCCGGAAGTCACGGAGGCGGCCTTCTCCGAGCGGGCCGAGGGGTACTACCACACCGGCGACCTGGCGACCGTCGACGAGGACGGCGCCATCGCCATCCAGGACCGCAAGAAGGACATCATCGTCTCCGGCGGGGAGAACATCTCCTCGATCGAGCTGGAGGACGCGCTGTTCGAACACGGCGCCGTCTCGGACGTGGCCGTGATCCCGGCCCCGAGCGACGAGTGGGGCGAGAAGCCCAAGGCGTTCGTCGTCCCCGACGGGGAGCCCGACGACCCCGGCGCGCTCGAAGACGAACTGGCCTCGTTCACCCGCGAGCGCCTGGCGAGCTACAAGGTCGTTCGCGCCGTCGAGTTCGTCGACGACCTCCCGACGACCGCGACCGGGAAGGTCCAGAAGTACGAACTGCGCGCACAGGAGTGGGACGACGAGGACCGCATGGTGGGCGAGGGGTAGGACCGCGCGGTCGACGGAGGGTGACCCCGGGGGCGCCCGACCCCCCGCACCCTCACAGGAAGCCGGAGACGATCAGGTAGAGCCCGAAGGCGATCACGAGGCCGCCCCCGATCTTCGTCAGCGCGACGTTCCAGGCGGCGGGTTCGACCTCGTGAGCGGGCGTCGTGCTCCCGATGGCGTCCAACTGCTCGCTGAACCGGGATATCCCGTAGGCGTACCGGACCATGACCGCTCCGACGGCGACCACGACCAGGCCGACGAGGGTCGACCCGAAGGCGGAGTTCCCCGAGCGTTCGGACTCCGGGTCCTCGAACCCGGAATCCGGTCCCTCGTCGGGGAAGTTCGGGAGCGGGTCCTCCGTCGGCGTGGGGGTGTCGTCGCCGCCGACGACCGGCGGCTCGGCCGTCGGCGTCAGCCGGTCACCGACGCCGACCGCGATCCCGTCGAGGAACGCCCGGCCGTCGAGACGGACGCGCCACTCGGTTTCGGGGACCGAGTCGAACGTCGCGTCCCATTCCCCGTCCCACGGCTGTCCTGGATCCCAGACGGCGACGCGCACCTCGCCGCCGGCGGTCCGAGCGACCGCGAACTCGAAGAACCGGCCCGAGGGGAGCGTGACGCTCCGGGACCGATTCCCGACGGCGACGACCGCCTCCGTCGAGAAGTCGGGGCCGCGGTTCTCGATGGCGACCGCCGGAGCGTCGCCGTCCGTCGCGGTCGTGGTCGAATCAGCTGTCCCGCTCCGGGCGGTCGTCGCGGCCCGGTCCGTCGTCACGGTTGAGTCGGCCGTCGCGGTAACCGCCGAACGCGTCGCGGTCGGGGACGGTCCGGCCGTCCCGGTGTCGGTCGCGGCGGTCGTCACCGATGTCCCCGCGGGCGTTCCCGCGGCGGTCGTCGCGTCGGTCTCCGTGCCGGCCGCGGTCGACTCGCCGCCCGCGTCGACCAGGCGGAGCGACCCGTTCGCCCCGAGGTCGAGCGTGCCGGCGACGACGCCGCCGGACCCGTCGACGGTCGCCGCCGACAGCGTCGCGCGCTCGCCGCCCGCAACGAACAGCGAGCAGTCGCCGCCGGCGCCGACCGGAGCGACCCGCCCGCCGGTCCATCGGTCGAGCGACTCGGTCGAGAGGCCGTCGGTGAACGTCGCCGACCAGTCGGGCGCCAGGTCGGGCGGGTCGTAGTCGGCGTCGAAACACTCGGCCTGCGTCGCGGTCGCCGACTGTGGCGACGCGCCGTCCGTCGCAGCCGTCGCCGCTGTCGGGAGGCTGGTCGCCGCGACGGTCGCCGCGGCGGCGACCGCGAGGAGACAGACGACGCCGTATCGGGCGTGTTCCCGGGATGGAGGGCTGAGCACGCGGGCGAGTAATCGTCTCGAACACTTACTGGCTTCGGACGGACGACCGGCGGAGCGCCCGGCCACGGAGGTGTTCCTGCGCCGGGCGTAAGTCGCTCCTACCGGACGCGACGCCCGCGCGGCGGGGATCGGGTGGTCGCGGTCCGCGATGGTAAGCCACCGGTACCGAACCCGCGTGACCGCCGCGGTGAAACGGCCGAAACCGCCGGAAGTAAGCGGCCAATTGCTATCGGCGTTCCCCGCCAAGTCCGGGCGACAATGGCCGCACAGCCGAACGTCGTCGTCGTCGTCGCCGACACCACGCGAGTCGACGACGCCTACGACTCGCAGGTCGCGCCGACGCTCGCAGAGCTCGCCACCTCGGGGACCCGCGCCACGCAGGCCGTCTCGGCGGCCCCGTGGACGCTCCCCTCCCACGCCTCGCTGCTGACCGGGGCGCCGCCCTCGGCACACGGCGCCCACGCCGACCACGAGCGACTGGACGACCGCCTGCCCGTCCTGCCCGAACCGTTCCGCGCGGCGGGCTACGAGACCGTCTGCGTCTCCAACAACACCTGGCTCAGCGCCGAGTCGGGCTTCGACCGCGGCTTCGACGAGTTCCGACAGATGTGGCAACTCGTCCAGTCCGACAACGCCCTCTCCGAGCTCGTCGACGAGACGGAGGAGAGTCGCGCCCGCCTCGTCGCGCGGAAGCTCTTCGACGGCAACCCCCTCGTCAACGCCGCCAACACGCTCTACCGGCAGTTCGTCCGCGACCGCTCCGACGACGGCGCCGAGCGGTCGACGAGCTGGATCGCCGACTGGCTGACCGACCGGTCGAGCGACGACCCGTTCTTCCTGCTGGTCAACTACCTCGAACCGCACCTGGAGTACCGCCCGCCACGCGAGACGACCGAGCGCCACCTCCCCGGGGACGCCACTTACGAGGAGGCGATGGAGGTGCCCCAGGAGCCGTGGGAGTTCCTCGCTGGCGATCTGGACCTCTCGGAGCGGGACCTCGCCCTCCTCCGGGCGCTCTACCGGGGCGAGATCACCTACTTCGACGAGCAACTGGCCGCGCTCCGGACCGCCCTGAAGGCCGCCGGCGAGTGGGAGGACACGGTCCTGGTCGTCACCGCCGACCACGGCGAGAACGTCGGCGACCACGGCCTGATGGACCACCAGTACTGCCTCTACGACACGCTCGTTCGCGTGCCGCTGGTCCTCCACGGCGGCGCGTTCACCGGCGGGTCGGACCTGGAGGACCTCGTGAGCCTGATGGACCTGCCGCCGACGCTGCTCGACGCCGCGGGCATCGAGGCCCCCGACGTTCGCGAGCGGTTCCACGGCACCTCCTTCCACCCCGACGCCGGGACCCCGTCACGTGAGTTCGTCGTCAGCGAGTACGTGGCGCCGCAGCCGTCGATGGCCGCGCTCGAACGCAACCTCGGTCGAGTCCCCGACGACCTCCGGACGTACGACCGGTCGCTGCGGGCCATCAGGACCGACGAGCACAAGCTGGTCCGCGGCTCGGACGGCTCCGAGCGGCTGTACGACCTCGAGGCCGACCCCGGCGAGACGACCGACGTGGCCGAGTCCCACCCGGCGGTCGTCGCCGACCTGACCGACGCGCTCGACGACTGGCTGGACTCCGTCGAGACGGCCGGCGAGCGCGGGTCGGTCTCCATCGGCGCCGAGCGCAAGGCGCGGCTCGAACAGCTGGGGTACCTCCAGTGAGCGACCGCGGGAGCGCTCCGCGGAGCGCAGCCCCGGCACAACCCATACCCGTCCGCGGGCACTACTCGGGGCCGCGATGAGACTCTCCACGAAGATCCTCGTGGCCGGCGCGCTCGTGTTCGTCCTCCCCGTCCCCGGGACGTTCGTCCTGGGCGGGCTGATCCTGCTGGCCGGCGTCGCGGCGCGGGTGTTCGACCTGTGAGCGATGAGGCGGTCGGTTCACCCGCCGCGAAAACGCCCCGGCACTACAGCGTGCCGTAGCGGTCCCACACCTCGTAGACGCTGTCGCCGTCGCGGATGTCCGAACGGACGTTGTTCTCCTGCTCCAGTTCCTCCTCGCCGCGTTCCAGCACCTCGTCGACGATGTCGGGGTCGATGACGGCGATGGACTGGTAGTCGGCGAATATCACGTCGCCCGGCGCGATGGTCACGTCGTGGACCTCGACGGGCACGTCCCACTCGCGGAAACTGACGCGGCCGAACGACTCGATGGCGCTGTGACCGTCCGACCAGACGGGGAACTCGTGTTCCTCGATCATCGTCGAGTCGCGGGTCGGCCCGTCGATGAGCGCGCCGGTCGCGCCGTTCTCCTGGACGATGGTGCTCAGGAGTTCGCCCCACAGCCCGACCTCGGTGTCCTTCGGCGCGGCCATGACGACGAAGTCGCCCTCGTCGGTCGCTTCGAGGTACTGGAAGAAGTCGATGTCCTCGGCGTCGCGGTCGTCCTCGACGGCCTCGTCTTCGCCGTCGTCGCCGTCCTCGGGGTCCCACTCACCCTCGGCGTAGCCGATATCGACGCGCTGGGCCGTGTGAGCGGTCCCGACGGTCGGCTCCTTCGACCAGACCGGGCGGATGCGGGTGCCGGGGATGACGTTGTCGTCGATGCCCATCTCGTCGGTGATGTCGTTGATCAGGGCGCTGTGGAGATTCTCCAGGCGGTCGCGCTTCTCGGGTGTGAGCGTCATCTGGGTTCCCTCGTGGGGACTCGATACGCGGGAAAAAGGGTGT
The DNA here is from genome assembly GCF_051414075.1 of Halosimplex marinum. NCBI lineage: Archaea > Methanobacteriati > Methanobacteriota > Halobacteria > Halobacteriales > Haloarculaceae > Halosimplex > Halosimplex marinum. The sequence continues at coordinate 145,235 of NZ_JBLKNY010000002.1, forward strand.
CCCTAGCGGCAGACTGGGCCGGGGTAACAGGTGGCTCGGGCCGCGGCCGGCGCCCGCAACCGGTCCAGCGGCCGCTCCCCCTACGCTCAGAGCTCGGTCAGCACCTCGTCGGCGAACTGGCCGAGGACCGCCCGAACGTCCCGGTCGGGGTCGGTCTGTCGGACGTTGACCATCACGTGGTCGACCCCCGCGTCCCGCAGGTCCCGGACGTGGTCGCGGAGCCAGTCCGTCCCGGCGGCGTACCCCTGGTGGATGCGCTCCGGGCCGGCCGACGGATCCTCGGCGAGGGCGACGTGTAGCACCTGGACGTACGGTTTCTCGCCCGCCACCGAACGCCACTCGTCGACCTGCTCGGCCACGTCCTCGGCAGTCCGCTGGTAGTAGACCCACCCGTCGCCGTGTTCGCCGATCCACTCCGGGGACTGGCCGGCGTGGCCGGTCACCAGCAACGGCAGCGTCTCGGTCGTCGGCTTCGGCAAGAGATCCATCGACCCGTCGAGCGTTCCGAAGGGGGTGTCGATCTCGGGGTACTCCTCGGCCCAGACCGTCCGGAGCGTCCGGACGCTCTCCCGAAAGAGCTCGCCGGCGTCGTCCTCGTCGACGCCGAAGGCGGGGTACTCCGGCGGCCGGTCGCCGCTCGCGACGCCGAGGACGAGCCGCCCCTCGGACAGCCGGTCGACCGACGCCGCGGCCTTGGCGACGTGGAGGGGGTGGCGCAGCGGGAGGACGATGCTGCCGGTCGCCAGCGCCACGTCGTCGGTGTTCGCGGCGATGTGCGAGAGGAACACCCAGGGGTCGTAGACCTGGCCGGCGTCGTCGAACTTCGGCCAGAACAGCGGCACGTCGCGGAACCACAGCGCGTCGAAGCCCAGTTCCTCGGCGTGGGCCGCGAGGTCGGTCTGCTCGCCCAGCGGCGGGACCGGCCCGTCGGCGGTCGTGATCGGGAAGAACAGCCCGACGGAGAAGTCGTCGTCGAACATCCGGCGGTACCCGCGGTTCGCGTGGTCGGTCATCGGTCGCCCGTTGGGCCGACCCCGTGGAGAACCTCCCGGTCTCGCCCTGCGAGCGACACGCGACCCCCTGTCGATGCCGGCCGGTCGCACTTCCCCGGCCCTCCCCGAACGCCCGTGTGACCCGCACCGAGAAACGGACCGGCGCCGAACCGACCGGCTCGTGGTCGATACCGATTGCCGTCGCGCTCGCGGTCGTCGCGTCGCTCGCGTGGGCCGGGGTCGCCGCCGCCGGGCCCGCGAGTTCCGGCGGGGCGCCCGCGAGCGACACCGACCCGGACGCGAACAGCGTCGGCTCGGACGCGAACGGCATCGATCCGGACGCGAGCGTCCTCACCCCTCGGCCCGGCAACGGGAGCGACGCCGCCCCGTCGAACGGGACAACGGTGACCCGGCCGAACGAGACGGGGGTCGTCGACCTCGACGTGACGCGGGTCCGAAGGTGCGGCGACCGCTGTCGCCGGGTGACGGCAAACGTCACGAACACCGGCAACGAGACGATCCGGAACGTCACCGCAGAGACGCGGATCTTCGCGGCCGACAGCCGGATCTGGACCCGGGACCACCGCTTCGGGAACCTCTCGACGAACGCGTCGGCCGAGCGGACCGCCAGGATCGAGCTGTCGCTCGGTGAGCTGTTCCGCGTCGTCCGCAACGACGGCCGGGTCCGCATCGAGACGGCGGTCCGCTGGGGCGGCGGGAACGCGACGTTCACCGAGCGGCGGCGCGTGCTCGACTGAGACGGTCGGTCCGCGCTTCCCCGCCGCGACGGTACCCGCTGCTTACCGTGGCGGCGGCGCCCGGATCGCGACCGAGATCCGGCCTGTAGTCGGATAAGACCGGGTTATCCCCGCGGGGTCCGCGCGCGCCCGGAAAACGGAGTCGGTCCTATTTCCGGCGGCCGGCCGGACCTCCGTCGCCGGGTTCGCGCCCGGCGATCCGCATGCATCACACTCACCAGCACGACTCCGACCGGCAGACGCACGACCGCCAGCAGCGGCGGGGCGAGCACCGCCGCGGCGCCGAGAACGCCGACCAGTACCGACAGACCGGCCAGCCGACCGAGACAGGGGGCGGTTCGCAGGGCACACGCCAGCACCGGCAGGGCGGGAACCGCCAGCAGGCCGGCGGCCAGCAGCGCGAACAGGTGGGCCGCCACTTCGGCGGCGGGGACGCCCAGCGCGTCGACTGGGGGGCGACCGACCGGGAGCGCCGCGCCGACCGCGACCGCCGCCAGCGGAGCACCAGCCGGACACAACACCCCCAGGGCGGCGCGGAGAGCGACTACGTCCAGCCGCCCCAGCGCGAGCGCTCCGAACACCAGCGAGAGCGCGGCGCGATGTCGCCGGAGCGGCGACCGCGAGCTGGTGGCCAGCCCCAGGGTGGTCAGCAGTCCCGACAGCACACCGGCCAGCAGTCACGGCAACACTCCGGTC
>NZ_JBLKNY010000003.1:0-1459592 GCF_051414075.1 Halosimplex marinum
GTCAACAACACACCGGCCAGCAACCTCAACAACACACCGGCCAGCAACCTCAACAACACACCGGCCAGCAACCTCAACAACACACCGGCCAGCAACCTCAACAACACACCGGCCAGCAACCTCAACAACACACCGGCCAGCAACCCCCCCAGCAGGCCGGCCGGCAGTCTCAACAGCAGACTGGTCAGCAGTCACAGCACCCCGGCCAGCAGTCACGGCACCACAGCCAACAGGGGTCACACTCCGGGACGGCCAGCAGCCCGCAACACAGTCCGAGCGAGCAGAACTATCGACAGGGCGGACAGCAGGGGACCGGCGGGCACCGAGGGGGCAGCGACCGGACCGCCAGCAGCCCGGACCACCGCCCGAGCGAGCAAGGGTCACAGCAGCGCGGGGGGAAAGTCCAGAGCCGGCAACAGCACAGCCAGCGGACGGGCGGGCGACCCGGACAGCCGACGCGGGGCGGCCAGCAGTCGGGAGGGCGCCAGCAGTCACGGGGCGGTCCGGAGGACAGCTCCGGGCGCTCGCGCGGCGCCGCCGAATCCAGCCAGTGGCCGGACACGGAACCCGGCCGGCACACCGGCACCTGGTCGGAGGAGGGGCTCCGCTACGGCGGCGAGGCGCGTCACGGACACGACCCGACCCACGTCGGCAGCGAGAACACGGCCGGGCGATAGCCGTCGAGGGATCCCCGGCCGTCGCGGACGACCGCCGCGCCGTCAGGTGTCCGGCGCAGCGTCGAATCCCTCGACCTCCTTGATGTCGGTGCCGCCGCAGTTCGGGCAGTCGGCCCGGGCGTCGTCGAACCGCTCGCCGCAGTCGGCGCACTCGTAGCGGACACCGGGTTCGTTGTCCGGGACGAGCACGTCCCTGACCGTGTCGAAGATGCCCATGCGAGGGGGTTCGCCGCGGCCGGTCGAAACCCCCTCGCTTGCGAACGAAGGGCCGGGAGGGGTCCGGGCCGCGCGACCGCGGCGACGCCGGAGTCGCGGATCCTACAGGCCGACGAGGTCGTCGAGTTCCACGTCCCTGACGCGGCCGCCGCAGGCCGAACACTCGCTGACGTTCGTCGGCGCCGGGCCGCCCTCCATGTGTACCACGCCACAGTCCGTACACACTTCGAGTTCAGCTTCGAGCATACACCGGGTCGTCAACCCGACGACACATGGGTCTTGTGCCGGCCCGGGGTCGTACTCGGCGGAGTCGCGGGGGGAGAACGGTCAGGAGTCGAGCGAGCCGAGCCGCTCCGCCAGTTCCGCGGTGCGGTCGTCGTCGGCCAGCGCCGCGCGGACCGCGTCGGCGGGCGGCACCAGCCGGTAGTTCGGCCGGCCCTTGCCGGCGGGCGACGCGTCCACCCGCGCGCCCTCGACGACGCCGTCGGCCTCGAGTTCGTTCAGCGTCCGCGCCACCTCCGCTTCGGTCACCGTGCCGAGGACCTCCCCCTCGACCGCGTCCATCGCGTCGTTGCACGCCCGCCGGATCTCGCCGGCGTGGGCCGGCGTCTCGTCGCGCACGGACAGTTCGACCACGCCCGCGGCCACGACGCGCGACGCCAGCGACTCCGAGTCGAGTTCGGCTCGTTCGCTCATGTCCACCTGTTCGGACGGCCCTGTCATAACGATTGTGCGGGATCCACCGACCGCGTGACCGGTCTGACGGCTACGCGCAGGCCGCGGCTCCGGGCGGCTCGCGCCCCGGCCGCGACGCCACCCGGTCACGTGGTCGTCGTGGTGGTGTTGCGCTGGGGGATCTTCGGGATCAGCCACGAGAGGAACGCGTCGGGGCTACGGGTCTGGGTCCAGACGGTCCCCTCGCCGGAGAACTCGCAGACCAGCCCCTCGCCGCTGAACAGCGTCGACTTCAGCCCGCCGACCTTCCGCACGTCGAACGACAGCGACTCCTCGAAGGCGACGATGTGGCCCGTGTCGACGACGAACGACTCGTCGCTCGTCACCTCGTGCTCGTCGATGGCGCCGTAGCTCGACAGGAAGACGGGCCCGGTCCCCGACAGCCTGAGCAGGAACAGCCCCTCGCCGCCGAAGAAGGTCTTCGCGCCGCCGAACTCGGTGTCCACCTCGACCGTCGGGTCGGAGGCCAAGAACGACGACGACTGGACGTACAGCGTCTCGTCGGCGAGTTCGTGGTGTTGCACGTCGCCCGACAGGGCCGGCGCCAGCTGGATCTCCCCGCCGTCGGGCGCCGAGAACGCATTCATAAAAAAGGACTCGCCGCCGAACAGCGACCGCGAGATGGACTTGAAGATGCCGCCCTCGGCGCTGGTCTCCACCTCGACCGACGGCGACTTGCTCACCATCGCACCCGCCTCCGAGCGGACGGACTCGCCGGGACCGAGGTCGAGCGTCAGCTGCGCGTACGACGGCCTGTGGGAGATCTCGTGCTCCATGGACACCCTGTTGGTTCGCCGATACGATATCCTTGTCGCCGGATCGTTGCGTGTCGCCGGCGGACCGGTCACCAACTGGGCGCCGATCGGAACGCCGACCGGGAGGGTTCCGGTCAGTTCAGCGCGTCGACCTCGTCGGTGAGGTCGTCGGCCCCGTCGACGGGGCCGTTGACGAACAGGCCGTGGCCGATGAGCGCGACGGCGACGAGGCCCGCGGCGAACACCGACGTGGTCGCCGCGACCGACGTGAGCGCCGCGACCGCGACGCCCGCGCCCATACTGGCGACCACGCCGAGCAAGACCAGGTCGTAGTACTGCCAGGTGTAACCCATGACACCCCTTCGCGCGGCAGCGGAAAAAGTGCTCGGGCGGCGCGCCGAACCGCCTGAGGGGAGGCGGGCTCACTCGGTCACGAGCGGGCCGTCGGCGCGGTACGTGATGGCCATCGGCAGGCCGGCAGCGTCGGTCGGCGGGTCCGCCGGGAGCGTCCGGAGGTCGCCCTCCCCGGGGGCGGCGGTGTAGGCCAGCGCGACCCCGTCGAGTACGTCGGCGACGGTAACCTCGTGACCTTCAGTGGCCTCGGCGGCGGCCTGGACGACCGGCGGCGCGTCGCGGTCGTGGTGGGCGAGCGTCCGCATCCGCTCGGCGTACCCCGCGGCGTAGGCCGTCCCGTGTTCCAGCGGCTCGCCCGCGAACGCGCGGAAACAGACCTCGGGGTGGCTCTCCGCGAACGCCGCCCTGGCCTCCGGGACGTTCTGGAGGAGTTCGTCGACGGCGACGATGGCGTCGCTCAGTTCGAACGCCCGCTCGGAGATGCCCCGCCCGGCCTTGCGCTCGTTGACTCGCTGGGCGGCGGGATACCGGCGTTTGCGCGTCGCCTCCCGCACCGGCGGCGTGACGACCGCGTCGCTCATCGGCCCGAGCACGCGCCGCGCGAGCTCGTCACAGCGGCGTCCCTCCTCGCCCTCCTCGACGAGCCCGACCGGCACGTCCACGAGCACGCGCTCGGCGGTCTCCTCGTAGCGGACCCACAGGTCGCCCACCTCCGCGAAGACCGCGGCGTGGTCGAACCCCTCGCGGTCGAACGCCACCGCGAACCACGACCCCTCGGACCAGGCCGCGCCGACGTACAGCGGTTCCCCGGCGTCGCTCATTACCAGTTACTCCGCCCCGCTCGATAAAAACCCCTCGCCCGCTTGCGATCCCCCCGCCACCACGACTCTCACGCGGCTGAGAATCCCCGATCCCGGTTCCGTGACGGGTCGTGGTAACGGTTCTCTCGGAATGCTTATACATCCCCCGCCTCTGTGTTTAGTCGCAATGGCATCCGGTAAGGTTGATTTCTTCAACGACACGGGCGGTTACGGTTTCATCGAGACTGAGGACGCTGACGACGACGTTTTCTTCCACATGGAGGACGTGGGCGGTCCGGACCTCGAAGAGGGACAGGAAGTGGAGTTCGACATCGAGCAGGCCGACAAGGGCCCGCGAGCGACCAACCTGGAGCGCCTCTAATGGCCTCCGGTAAAGTCGACTTCTTCAACGACACTGGCGGCTACGGCTTCATCGACACCGACGAGGAGGACGAGGACGTCTTCTTCCACATGGAAGACATCGGCGGCCCCGACCTCGAAGAGGGCGAGGAAGTCGAGTTCGACATCGAGCAGGCCGACAAGGGCCCGCGCGCGTCGAACCTCACCCGACAGTAAGTCGCTGACTCCGACGGCGTCAGCGACGGGCTGACCCCGGAATCTACTACTCACTCACCGACGAGCGACGGCGCCGTCGGTGGTACCGCACTATCGTTCCGCGGAGCGACAGCGCCGTCAGTGCGCCGCCGGCACACGCCACCGAGCGACCGCGCCGCCGCTCGCGGTCGCGAAATCCGAAAAACGCACTCGAAGCCCGCCAGCGACGGCCCTACTGCGGGTCGATGTCGTTCAGCTTCGCCAGGTCCTCGTCGGTGAGTTCCACCTGCGAGGCGGCGACGTTCGATTCGAGGTGGTCGACGCTGGAGGTGCCGGGGATGGGCAGGGTCACGTCGGAGTGTTCGAGCAGCCACGCGAGCGCGACCTGGCGGCGGCTGGCGCCGCGGGCCTCGCCCACCTCGTCGAGGACGCCCGCGACGCCCTCGTCGTCGACCGTGTAGAGCGGACCCCACGGGATGAAGCCCACGTCGTACTCCTCACAGGCGGCCAGTACGTCCTCGTCGTCGCGGTAGGCGACGTTGTACTGGTTCTGGACCGTCGCGATGTCGACGATGTCGCGGGCCAGATCCAGCTGGTCGACGGTGACGTTCGACAGGCCCACGTGGTCGACCTGCCCGGCGTCTTTCATCTCGGCGAACGCGTGGACGGAGTCCTCGAAGTCCGTGTCGGGGTCCGGCCGGTGGAACTGGTAGAGGTCGATGCTGTCGACGCCCAGCCGGTCGAGGCTGCAGAGCACCTGATTGTGGAGGAACTGCGGGTCGCCGTGTGTCGGCCACTCGCCGTCGCGGTGGCGCAACAGGCCGGCCTTCGACGCGACCACGGGGTCGGCGTCGACCTCGGCCAGCGCCTCGTTGAGGATCCGCTCGCTGACGCCCGGGCCGTAGGAGTCCGCGGTGTCGATGAAGTCGACGCCGAGTTCGACCGCGCGGTGGACGACCTCGCGCGCGGTCTCCTCGTCGTCGGGGCGGCCGATGATATCTTCCCCTGTCAGTCGCATCGCGCCGAAGCCCAGGCGGTGGACCGTCAGCTCCCCGCCGATGTCGAACGTGTCGCTCTCGTTGTGTACGTCCTCAGCCATAGCGCTCCGATCTGGGGTCGCCACCCACTAAGCCGTGGGGAAGCCGGAAGGCCGGGTGGGGTTCGGCGGGGGCCGCCTCCCTGACGGCGGCGGATGCCCCCCGACGGCGGCAAACGTCTTTGCGTCGGCGGCGGAACGTCCCCGCATGGTCGAACCCGTCGTCACGCTCGACCCGACGGACGGGTCCGCCGAGTACGTCGAATCGGTCCTGGCCGGCGCCGGCCTGCCGACCGACGACCTGGGACGCGACGCCGTCGACTGCTACGTCGCACGCGCGGCCGGCGAGCGGGTCGGCGTCGGCGGCCTCGAACGCCACGGGCGCGACGGCCTGCTCCGGTCGGTCGCGGTCGAGCCCGAGCACCAGGGATCGGGCTACGGTGCCGCCGTCGTCGACGGGATCGAACGGGAGACCAGCGACGCCGGCGTCGACCGGCTCTTCCTGCTCACCACGACCGCGAGCGACTTTTTCGCCGGGCTGGGCTACGAATCGGTCGAACGCGAGGACGTACCGGCGGCGCTCCGGACCACCGAGCAGTTCGCGGAGCTGTGTCCGGCGAGCGCGACGGTCATGCGGAAGTCGCTGTAGCGCGCCCACAGTCACTCCAGTCGCTCGCGCGCGACGAAGACGGTCTTGAGTTTCCGCCCGCAGTCCGGACAGCACAGCGCCTGCCACTTCGTCGGGTCGAGGTCGGCGATGGTCTCGCTGCGGATGGCCGACTCGCGAGGGACCGACCGTTCGCAAGTCTCGCAGTGGAGGTCGTCGTCGCTCATGCGCGCGGCTACGGGCGGTGCGCGCAAAGCCACTCCGGATCGTCCGGCGGCGTCGGAAAACGGAAGGAAAATCCCGGTCGGGGTTCAGATGGGACGGGTCGCGGTCACTTCGAGTCGAAGCGTTCGGGGCGCGGTCACTTCAGGTCGAAGCGGTCGGCCCGCATGACCGTGCTCCAGGCGTCGACGAAGTCTTCGACGAGTTCTTCCTCGCCGTCCTCGGAGCCGTACACCTCCGCGATGGCGCGCAGCCGGGAGTTCGACCCGAAGATGAGGTCGAAGCGGGTCCCCTCCCACTCCAGTTCGCCCGTGTCGCGGTCGTAGCCCTCGTAGACCTGGTCGGCGCCGTCGGCGGGCTCCCACTCGGTGCCCATGTCGAGCAGGTTGACGAAGAAGTCGTTGGTCAGCGTGCCCGGCCGGTCCGTGAACACGCCCAGCTCCGAGTCCTGGTAGGTCGCGCCCAGCGCGCGCATCCCGCCGACCAGCGCCGTCATCTCCTCGGCGCTCAGGTCGAGCAGGTCCGCCCTGTCGACCAGCAGTTGCTCGACCGGGCGGTCGACGTCGTCCGCGACGTAGTTGCGGAACCCGTCGGTCTTCGGCTTGAGCGCCTCGAAGGAGTCGGCGTCGGTCTCCTCGGCCGTCGCGTCGACGCGGCCGGGCTCGAACGGCACCGTCACGTCGTAGCCGGCGTCGGCGGCAGCCTGTTCGACGGCCGCGTTGCCGCCCAGCACGATGAGATCAGCCAGCGAGACGCGGGTGTCGTCGTCCTGGGCCTCGTTGAACTCCGCCTGGATCGACTCGTAGGTCTCCAGCGCCGTCTCCAGCTCGGCCGGCTCGTTGACCTCCCAGCTACGCTGGGGCTCCAGCCGGACGCGGGCGCCGTTGGCGCCGCCGCGCTTGTCGCTGTCGCGGTAGGTCGACGCCGAGGCCCACGCGGTCTTGACCAACTGCGACCGGGAGAGGTCGCTGTCGAGGATCTCGGCCTTGAGCTCTTCGACCTGCTCATCGTCGATGAGGTCGAAGTCCCGGTCGGGCAGCGGGTCCTGCCAGATCTTCGTCTCGTCGGGCACCTCGGGGCCGAGCAGGCGCTCGGGCGGACCCATGTCGCGGTGGGTCAGCTTGTACCAGGCCTCGGCGAAGGCCATCCCGAACTCCATCGGGCTCTCCTGGAAGTCCTCCATGATCTCGCGGTAGTCGGGGTCGCGCTTCAGCGCGATGTCCGTCGTGAGCATCATGGGGGTGTCCCGCTCGTCGTCGTCCAGCGCGTCGGGGGCCGAGCCCTCGAGTTCGCCGTCCTTGGGCGTCCACTGCCAGGCGCCGCCGGGCCCCTTCTCGGGCTCCCACTCGTAGTCGAGCAGGTTGTCGACGTAGCCCATGTCCCACCAGGTCGGGTTCTGCGTCCAGGGACCCTCGATGCCGCTGGTCGTGACGCCCTCCTCGGCGGCGGTCTCGCCGTCCTGCCAGCCCAGCCCCATGTTCTCGATGGGGGCCGCCTCGGGCTCGGGGTCGTGGGCCTCGTCGGGGTTGTCGGCGCCGTGGACCTTCCCGAAGGTGTGGCCGCCGGCGATCAGCGCGGCCGTCTGCCTGTCGTCCATCGCCATCCGCGAGAACGTCTGCCGGATGTTCTTCGCGGAGGCCTCCGGGTCGGGCTCGCCCTTCGGGCCCTCGGGGTTCACGTAGATGAGGCCCATGACGGAGGCGCCGAGCCCCTCCTGGATCCCGCCGGGCTCCTCGAAGCGGTCGTCGGCCTCCCACTCCTGTTCGGGCCCCCAGTCGACGGCCTCGTCGGGCTCGAAGGCGTCCTCGCGGCCGCCGCCGAAGCCGAACGTCTTGAAGCCCATCGACTCGATGGCGACGTTGCCCGCCAGGACGATCAGGTCGGCCCACGAGAGGTTGCGGCCGTACTTCTGCTTGACCGGCTGGAGCAGGCGCCGCGCCTTGTCGAGGTTGGCGTTGTCGGGCCAGCTGTTGATCGGCGCGAAGCGCTGTCGCCCGCCGGCCGCGCCGCCGCGGCCGTCGTAGGCGCGGTAGGTCCCGGCGCTGTGCCACGCCATGCGGATCATGAGGGGGCCGTAGTGGTCGTAGTCGGCCGGCCACCACTCTTTGGGCGTCGTGATCGCCTCCTCGATGTCGGACTTCACCTCGTCGAGGTCGAGTTCCTGGAACGCCTCGGCGTAGTCGAAGTCGTCGTCGTAGGGTCCGGCGTCGCGCGCGTTCTGGTCGAGGGCACTCAGGTCCAGCGAGTTCGGCCACCAGTCACGGTTCTTCTTCCGTGTCTGGGGATTCGGCTCGTTGTTGCTCATTAGTCATCTCTCTAGCGGGATTGTTGCTCCATAAGGTTACCTTTGGATAGGAACAACCCGGTAAGGTCCCCTGAATCGGCCCACCGGGGAGCGACGGCCCGTTGCGGGGCCGAGTGGTCGCCCTGTCGGACTGCCGAACGGTCGAATTCCGCGACCCGGCGACGACGGCGGCCCCGTCCGGCGGGTCGGTGAGGCGGCGGGCGAGGGGATTTAATGGGCCGCTCCCGTATCGGCCGGTATGCTCGCGTTTCACGTCGCCTTCCTCGCCCTGCTGGTCGGGACGGAGGCGTTTTTCACCTGGCTCGCGGCGCTGAACGTCCGCCACGGCGCCGCGGCGGTCACCCGGGAGGCCGAGTGGTTCGACGACCGCCTCGACGTCGACGACACCGACGAGCTGCTCGGCTACCAGCGCGCGACGACCGGGGCCGCCCAGCTGGAGTCGTGGGTCGGACTCGGGCTGGTCCTGCTGGTACTGTACTCGGGCCTGCTGGCCGACGCCGTCGCCGCCGTCGAGTCGCTCGGCTTCGGTACCGTGCCCTCCGGCGTCGTCTTCTTCCTCGGCGCCGTGGCCGTCCTCCAGGTCTCCTCGCTGCCCTTCGACTGCTTCGACACCTTCGTCGTCGAGGAAATCTTCGGGTTCAACGAGGCGTCGCCGAAACTCTGGGTCCGCGACAAGGTCGTCGGCCTCGCCGTCGCGCTCGCCTTCACCGCCGTCATCGGGGCGGCGGTCATGTGGGTCGTCGCGGCGTTCCCGGCGCTGTGGTGGGTCGGCGCCTGGGCGCTGTTCGTGGCCTTCTCGCTGGCGATGATGGTGATCTACCCCCGGGTGATCGCGCCGCTGTTCAACGACTTCGAGCCCGTCGAGGAGGGGGAACTCCGCGACGCCGTCACGGACGTGTTCGACCGCGCGGGCTTCGAGTGCTCGCAGATCTACGTGATGGACGCCAGCCGGCGCAGCGGCCACTCCAACGCCTACTTCGTCGGCTTCGGCGCGACCAAGCGCGTCGTCCTCTTCGACACGCTGGTCGAGCAGATGGAGACCGAGGAGCTCCAGGGCGTGCTCGCCCACGAACTCGCCCACTGGAAGAAGGCCCACATCTGGAAGCGCGTCGGCGCCTCGGCGGTCCAGATGGGGATCGTCCTGTTCGTCGCCTACCAGCTCGTGACCGGGCCGTGGCTCTACGAGATGTTCGGGCTCGCGACGGGCGCCGGCAAGCCGCTCTACGCCGGCCTGCTACTGGCCGGGCTCGTGCTCCAGCCGCTCACGCGGCTGACCAGCCCCATCGAGAACAGGCTCTCGCTGGCCCACGAGCGGGAGGCCGACGCCTTCGCCGTCGAGGTGATGGGCGACGGCGAGCCGATGGTCGACGCGCTCACCCGCCTCGCCAGCGAGAACCTCTCGAATCCCTTCCCGCACCCGCTCTACGAGACGTTCCACTACACCCACCCGCCGATCCCCGAGCGGGTCCGGGAGATCCGTCGGCGGGCCGGGGAGACGGCCGCGAGTGACGGCGACACGACCGACGCGTCGGCGGGATAGACCCCGTTCTACTCCTCGATTTCCGGAAGCGTGACGATCCGGGTGACACTCGCAGGTGCAAGCCGCGGCCATACCCCCGTGGCGGGGCAAGAGCGGGTAGCTGACATGGCGAGGACACACCTGCGTGCGGACCGGGTCGAGGCCGACCTCGACCGACTCCTGGCGGCGACCGGCGACGACATCGTCGTCGCCTCGAACCGACAACCGTACAGACACGACTACGAGGGCGGCGAGGTGACGGTCGACCGCCCGGCCGGGGGGCTGACCGCCGGCCTCGACGCGGTCATGCGGCGCGTCGACGGCACGTGGATCGCCTGGGGGGACGGCGAGGCCGACGAGGCCGTCGTCGACGGCGACGACACCGTCACCGTGCCGCCCGACGAGGGCGGCGAGGGCAGCGCGGGACCCGCCGCCGCGGCCGACGCCGACGGGACCTACACCCTCCGCCGGCTGTGGCTCGACGACGACGAGGTCGAGGGCTACTACTACGGGATGGCCAATCGGGTGCTGTGGCCGCTGTGTCACGCCGCGCTGGGTACCGTCGAGAGTTGCGGCGACGCCTGGGGGGACTACCGCCGGGTCAACGACCAGTTCGCCGACGCGATGGCGAGCGCCGCCGCCGACGGCGACCCCCTCGTCTGGCTCCACGACTACCACCTCGCGCTCGCGCCCCGGCAGGTCCGCGAGCGGACCGGGAGCGGGGGCGACGGCGTCGCCCGCGACGGGACCGACCGCGACGGCGATCCGACGCTCGCACACACCTGGCACATTCCGTGGCCCAGCTGGGACACGTTCCGGGCCTGCCCCAACCGCGAGGCCCTCCTCGACGGGCTGCTCGGCAACGACCTGCTCGTCTTCCACGTCCCGCGGTACTGCGAGAACTTCCTGCGGAGCGCCGACCGGGGGCTCGACGGGACGACCGTCGACGTCGACGCCGGGACCGTCGACTACCGCGGCCGGACGACGGCGGTCAGGGCCGCGCCGATGGGCGTCCCCGTCGACCGCATCCGCGAGCAGGCCGACAGCACGGAAGCCACGGGGTTCCGCGCCGCCTTCCGGAAGAACAGGGGCATCGACCGCGACACGCGCCTCGGGATCGGCGTCGACCGCCTCGACTACACCAAGGGGATCGTCCAGCGCCTCGACGCCGTCGAGCGGCTCTTCGCGGAACAGCCCGACTACCGCGGCGAGTTCACGTTCGTCCAGGTCGGCACGGAGAGCCGGTCGGCCATCCCGGCCTACGCGGACTACCAGGACCGCGTCGAGGCGGCCGTCGAGCGGGTCAACGACCGCTTCGCGACCGACGACTGGCGGCCGGTCGTCTACACGACGGACATGATCTCGAACGAGGGGCTCGCCGGACTCTACCGCGAGGCCGACCTGGCGGTCGTCAGCCCCGTCCGCGACGGGATGAACCTCGTCGCCCAGGAGTACGTCGCCGCCCAGAGCGACGACCCGGGGGTGCTCGTCCTCAGCGACCAGGCCGGCGTCCACGACGAACTCGGCGAGTGGGCCGTCTCCGTGCGCCCGCACGACACCGAGGGGTTCGCCGCCGCGCTCGACGACGCCCTCTCGATGCCCGACCGCCAGCGGCGCCGCCGCGCGAACGCCCTGGCCGACGGCGTCGAGGACGGCGACCTCGACGCCTGGCTCGGGGACGTGCTCGGCGCGGTCGCCCGCGTCGCGCGGCCCGACGGGGGTGTCCCCACCCGTGCAGACCACTGACGCGACGCCGCTGTGGCTCGCCCGCGAGGGCGTCGCCGACCGGCTCGCCGCCGCCCCCGGCGTCGTCTGCTGTCTTGACTTCGATGGAGTGCTCGCCCCCATCGTCGACGACCCCGACGCCGCCGCGATGCCCGCGCCGCTGGGCGAGCGCCTCGTCGCCCTCCGCGAGTGCGAGTCCGTCCGCGTCGCGGTCGTCAGCGGCCGCGAACTCTCCGACCTGCGCGACCGCGTCGGGATCGACGGGATCGCCTACGCCGGCAACCACGGTCTCGAACGCTGGGTCGACGGCGAGCGGTCGGTCGCCTCCGACGCCCGCCGGAGCGCTGACGCCGTCGCGCGGGTCTGCGACCGCCTCGACGATCAACTCGCGCACGTCCCCGGCGTCGGGATCGAGGACAAGGACCTCACCGCGACGGTCCACGTCCGCGACGTGCCCGACGACCGGGTCCCCGAAGTGGAGCGCGTCGTCAGGGAGACGGTCGAAGAGGCGATGAGCGCCGGCGGCCCCGCCATGGAGATCCGCGACGGCAAGGCCATCCGCGAGATCCGCCCCGCCGTCGACTGGGACAAGGGCCGGGCCGTCGAGCGGCTGGCCGAGGCGGCGCCCGACGGCTGGCTCCCCCTCTACGTCGGCGACGACGTGACCGACGAGGACGCGTTCCGCGTGCTGGACGGGGAGAGCGGGTCGCTCGACGGAGTCGGGATCCTGGTCGGCCAGCGCGAGACGGCCGCGGACGTTCGGATCGGGTCACAGCGCGACGTGCGCGAACTGCTGGACCTGGTCGCCGAAGCACAGTGCGAGTGAGACCGATCCGCCGGCGCGGATCCATCTCCGAGCGGCCGCAAACAGTAATGTGACCCGAGGCCGAACGCTACGCCCGATGCGCGAGTTGCTCGCGGACGCCCTGGCGCCGACGCGGTACAACGTGGCAGCGGCCGTCAGCGCCGCGGCCCTGCTGTTCGTCGCCTACGTCGTCGTCCCACACCCCTACGTCCAGTACGGCGCGTGGCTGGTCATCTTCACCGTCTGGATGGTGTGGTTCGTCTACCTCGGCGTCGACCACGTCTACGGGATCGACTCCGAGCCGTGAGCCCGGGAAAACCGCAGGTGCCGCTCATACGGATTATTGCACGCGTTTACCGGGTCGACCGCACGCAGTCGTGCGTTCGATCCCGGAATGTCTTGCAATAATCCGTATCAGTCGTCGTCAGCGGGCTGTTCGTCGTCCGCGGGCTGCTCGCCGCCCTCGTCCGCTTCGACCCGCGGCCCGCCGGCGTGGCCCTCGTGGGCGATAGCCGTCGCGAGCAGTTCCTCGGAGACCGCCGGCACGTCGCCCGAGGAGACCGGACCGAGTTCGTCGATGGCCTCGGTCGACCGGGGGAACTCCCGTTCGTCCATGTGGATGGCGATGCCGGCCTTGGCGCCCTGGCCCATCGCGACGGGGATCTGGTTGTGGCCGGGGGTCACGTCGCCGACCGCGTAGACGCCGTCGACGCTGGTGCGGCCGTGGTCGTCGACGGCGACCGTCCCGTCGTCGGTGATCTCGCAGCCCAGCGACTCGTGGAGGTCGGTGTTGTACTCCGAACCGAGCATCGGGAAGCCGCCGCGGTACTCCCGAACGGTGCCGTCTTCGAACTCGAACGATTCGAGCCAGCCGCCGTCGTCGCGGTTGGCCGCGGTGATCTCTTCCTCGACCACGTCGACGGGGTGGTTGTCCAGCATCTCCGCGGTGTCCGCGCTCCACTCGGGGTCGTCGCCCCGCAGTAGCACGTCCACGTCGTCGGTGAAGTTCAGCATGATCATCGCGACGTAGGCTGCCGAGTCGCCGGTTCCCATCACGTAGACGGGCTCGTCGACGAACATGTAGGCGTCGCAGTGCAGGCAGTAGTGGAGCCCGCGGCCGGTCGGCGGCAGCGGCGGGTCCGGCCGCACGTCCGAGAAGCCCGTCGCCAGGACGACGTTGCCGGCTGTGTACTCGCCGTCCTCACCTTCGAGGACGAATGACCCGTCGTCCACCCGCTCGACCTCCTCGACGAAGTCACGATGCACGTCGGCGCCGTAGGAGGCGACCTGTTCTTTCGCCGTTTCGAGGAACTCGACGCCGCTGGTCTCCTCGGTGACGCCGATGACGTTGTGGGTGTCCTGCATCATCGCGGCGCGGCCGCCGCCGCGGTCGACCAGGGCGGTGTCCAGCCCCAGCCGCGTCGTGTAGAGCGCGGCCGTCAGCCCCGCCGGGCCGCCGCCGACCACGACCACGTCGTACTCGCTGTCGCTCATGTACCCGTCGCTAGCGAACGCGCCCGCTTAAACCCCGTTATCCCGAGGTTCACGCACACTCGCGGGAGCGGCACCGCGTCGGCGGTCAGAACCGACCGTCGGCCTCACGTCTCGCAGGGGCCAGTCCGGCGGAGGACGACGGTGTACTGGTCGACGCCCATGTCCTGGGGGTCGCCGTACTGGATCGTTCGCGGGCGGACGCTCACTCTGAGGAGCCGCTGGTACATCGGCGCGCGGCCCTTCCCGTCAAGGAACCTCGGCTCCCGGCCGTACTCGCCGGCGATCTCGTAGGGGTAGGTGTCCTCCGCGAGGAGCGTGCGGACGTGCTCCTCCACCGCGTCGTTCGAGAGGACCTCCGCCCGCTTGCCCCAGCTGTCGGGGGCGAGATAGAGGATCGACTTGTGGTAGTTGAGGACGACGTACTCCGGACAGCGGAACTCGAAGCTGTCCGCGCCGACGCCGAAGCGGGCCTCGACGCGGTCGGTGTGGGGCACGGCCGCGTCCTGCGGGTCGTTGGTGTAGGTCTCGATGGTGTCGTTCGCCCCCGCTTCGCTCCGCAGGTAGTCGACGGCCTGGTCGCGCGGCTGTGAGGCGTAGGCGAGCGTCCCGGTGCCGGCGTAGACGGCGCTGGTGACGAGCAGGACGGCGACGACCGCCCGGCCGACCGCTGGGCGGCGGTCGCGGAGGCGGGCGAGCCCGACCGCGAGGACGACGACCAGCAGCGCGGCCACCGGCAGGAGGTGGTGGGTGCGGACGTAGCGCCACGAGGAGAACACCGCCAGGTAGACGCCGACGCCGACCAGCGCCATCCGCAGGCCGTCGGCGGCCAGCGAGTCCTCGCGGACCCGCCGGAGCGCCGCGAGCGCGCCCCCGACGAGGGCCACGGCCAGCGGGAGGCCGACGCCGTGGAGGTAGCTCCGGAGGATCCACCACCAGCTCGGCTGGACGAGCCAGCCGTGGGGCTCGGACTTCGACCCGAACGCGCGGGCGAGCCGGCCGGCGAACTCCGCTGGCGCGCCGAAGAGGATGCTCGGGTAGCCCGCGCCGATGGTGACGACCCCGATCAGGACGCCCGTCGCGAGAAACCGCGGGCGGACGGCCCCGTTCACGAAACCGTCTTCGGAGCGGCGGGCGCGCTGGAGGTGCGCGACGCCGAGCATCACCGCGCTGACCCCCCCCGAGAGTTTGAACGCGATGGAGACGCCGCCGGCCAGCGCCCCCCAGTAGAACAGCCGGTCGACGCCCGTCTCGACGTACCGGACCGCGAAGTACAGCGACAGCAGGAGGAAAAAGAGGGATGGCACGTCCTCGCCGCCCTCGTGAGCGAGGATGAGCAGCGCCCAGGTGACCGTCAGCAGGGCGGCGGCCAGCCGGCCGGTCGCGCGGTCCCGGAGGACGGTCCCGATGCGGTAGCAGAGATAGACGCAGCCGACCGCCATCGCGACGTTCGCCAGCCGGACGGGCAGGACGCTCCAGGTCCATATCCACGCGGGCGTCCGCAGCCAGTGGGTCCAGAAGCCCACGTCGAGGTGGCGACCCATGTCGGCGAACGCCGGCAGGGCGTCCGTCGCGAGAGCGACG
This sequence comes from Halosimplex marinum, assembly GCF_051414075.1. Classification (NCBI taxonomy): domain Archaea; kingdom Methanobacteriati; phylum Methanobacteriota; class Halobacteria; order Halobacteriales; family Haloarculaceae; genus Halosimplex; species Halosimplex marinum. The sequence continues at coordinate 15,387 of NZ_JBLKNY010000003.1, forward strand.
ACCAGCACCGGGATCAGGGCGAGCGCGGAGAGGTACATCGCCGAGCCGTAGGTCCGCCAGTAGCCGACGCCCTCGGAGACCGACCCGGGCCGCGGGTCGTCGAGGACGGTCGCCAGCACCTCGACGGGGTCGACCACGCGCCACCGCTCGTCGCGCGTCGCGAAGTTGGGCAGGCGATGCCAGATCCAGAACGACGACAGCAGGAGGGCGGCCAGCAGGATGTAGGGGAGGTACGGGTCGGCGCGCAGGTCGTCGACGACCTGGCGCTTCGCCCGCCGGAGCGGTTCGAGGACCATTCGTTCGTCCCGACTCGACCGGGCCGAAGGGTAAAAACGGCCCGCCTTCGGTCCGGTATGCGGCGGCTACGGCCGGATCGGGGGAGCGCGGTGGGCCGCGGGCGCGAACGCGGCGGGTCGCGGGGTGGCGACCTCCGCCCGTCGCCGCGCGTTCGAGGCACGGCTCGCCCGCTCGGATGGTTTTTTGCCGGGGCGTCGAGAACCCCGGGACATGACAGACCGCATCGCGATCGCCGGGATCGGCGCCGTCGCGTCGATGCACGCCGAATCGATCGCCGACATCGACGGGGCCGAACTCGTTGCGGGTTCCTGCCGGACCGAGGAGCGGGGCCGCGAGTTCGCCGACGAGTACGACTGCACCTGGTACGCGGACACCGAGGCGATGCTCGACGCCGAAAACGTGGACGTGCTGTCGATCTGCACGCCCAGCGGCGCCCACCTCGAACCCGCGCTGGCCGCGGCCGACCGCGGCGTCGACGTGCTCTGCGAGAAACCCCTGGAGATCACGACCGACCGCATCGACGAGATGGTCGCGGCCGCCGACGCGGCGGGGATCCGGTTGGGCGGCATCTTCAACCAGCGGTACAACCCCGTCGTCCGCCAGTTGCGGGCGGCCGCCGCGGAGGGTCGGTTCGGCGGCCTCTCGGTCGCCAACGCCTACGTCCCGTGGTGGCGCGACGACGACTACTACGACGGCGCCTGGCAGGGCACTCAGGACCTGGACGGCGGCGGCGCGCTGATGAACCAGTCGATCCACGGCGTCGACGCGATCCAGTGGATCGCGAGCGCAGCCGGGGCCGGCGGGGACGGCGACGCCGCGGGCGAGGCGGGCGGCGCGAGTGCCAACCCCGTCGAGGAGGTGTTCGCCTACACCGCACGTCGCGCCCACGGCGACGACATCATGGAGGTCGAGGACTCGGCGGTGGCCGTCCTCCGCTACCGGGACGGCACGCTCGGCCAGATCCTCGGTGCGACCTCGATGTATCCCGGGTCGCTGAAGCGGCTCCAGGTCGCCGGCCGGGACGGCACCGCCGAGATCATGGAGGACGAACTCGTCACCTGGCAGTTCCGCGAGGAGCGCGACGACGACCCCGAGGTCCGCGAGCGGTTCGGCGAGACGGAGTCGGGCGGCGGCGCGGCCGACCCGATGAGCATCGACTACGCCAACCACCGCCGCAACATCGCCGACTTCCTCGACGCCCGCGCGAGCGGCGATCCGTATTTGCTCGACGCGAGCGAGGCGCGCAAGGCCGTCGAGATCATCGAAGCCATCTACGAGTCGGCCGAGCGAGGCGAGCCGGTGCGGATCGAGTGAGTCAGTCTTCCACCCCGATTTCAGAGCCGGCGGGTCGCGTCCGCCGTCAGTTGCCTCGGTCCGATGCCGCCGGGAACGACAGCACGACCGCCGCCCCGCCGAGCGAACTCTCCTCGAACGCGAGCGTCCCGCCGGCGTCGTTCGTGATCCAGGTGACGAGCCAGAGTCCGATTCCGGTCCCGTGGTCGAGCGGCGTCTCCTCCTCCGATCGGACGGCCTCGCGTTCGTGTGCGGGGATCCCGGGCCCGTCGTCTTCTACGCGGATCCGGACCCGTTCGTCGGTCGCCGTCACCGCGATCCGCGCGGTCGGCGCGTCGACGTGGCGCCGCGCGTTGGCCACCAGTTCAGCCACCGCGTGCCTGACGTGCGGCGTCGCCACCGCCGTGGCCGCGTCGGGCAGGTCGGTCGTCACGTCGATCCCCGTCGTGTCGGTCGCACCAAGCGCGTCCGCGACGACCCGACAGAGGTCGATCGGCCGTCGCTCGGTCTCCCGGTCGCGGAGGAGCCGCTCGGCCAGCCGAGCGTGCTCGCTGGTCGACTCCAGGGCCGCAGCCGACTGGTCGACCACGTCGAGGGCGTCCGTCAGGTCGGGGTCGGCGACCGCCTCGGCGACCTGCCGAGCCCGGCCGCGGATGACCGTCGTCCGGTTGCGGACGTTGTGGCGGAGTACGCGCGACAGCACCGATAGCCGCTGCTCGCGCAACCGTTTCGCCGAGACGTCGCGCCCGATCCCGACGAGGCCGGTCACCGCCCCGTCGGCGTCGTGCAGCGGACTGCCGCTGAACTCGTGGGGGATCTCCTCGCCCCGCTTCGTCAGCAACGCCGACTCGACGGTCTGAGTCTCCTGCTCGTGCAGGACGGCGGCGATCGCGGCTCCGACCCGGTCGCGGTCCGACTGCGGGATCACGTCCAGCGCGTCCATACCGTCGAGTTCGGCGTCGCTGTAGCCGGTCACCGCGTTCAGTTCGTCGTTCCACCGCTGGAAGGTCCCGTCGAGCCCGAGCACGTAGAAGGCGTCCGGGAGCGCGTCGAGAATGCTCTCGACGAAGCGCCGCTCGGTCCGGAGTTCCTCCCGCCGACGTACCCGGTCGGTGATGTCCCGGACGACACACACCAGCCCGCCGTCGTCGAGCCTGGTCAGCGAGATCTCCTGCGGGAACGTCGACCCGTCCGCCCGCCGACCGGTCAGCTCGCCGCGCCACTCCCCATCGTCGTCGACGGTCGGTAACACCTCGGCTTCGAGACGCTCCACCTCCGCCTCGTCGTACAGCGTCCGCCAGTGTTCGCCCTCCAGCGCCGCCGGGTCGTCGTACCCGTAGACGGCCGCGTGGGCCGCGTTGACGTACTCGTATCTCCCGTCGGCGTCCAGCAGCGCCACGCCGTCCATCGAGGCCTCGACCGCCGTCGCCAGCCGGTCGAGCCGCGCCTCGCGCTCCCGCTGGTCGCGCATATCCCGAACGACCGCACTGAACAGATGCCCGTCGTCGGTCACCGTGTCGCCGAACGAGATCCCGAGCGGGACCTCGGTGCCGTCGCGGTGACGGCCCGGCAGTTCGACCCACGACCAGTCCAGCGAGCGCTCGCCGCTCGCAAGGTACGCAGCGACCCCCTCGTGGTGGGCGTCGTGGAACCGCTCGGGCATGATCGTCGTCAGCGGCTCGCCTTCGAGGGCGGCCGGTTCGTAGCCGAAGATGTCCCCGGTCGCGGGACTGGCGTACTGGACGCGGCTCTCCGCGTCGACTGTGAGGATCGCGAACGAGTCGTTGTTCGTGAGCGCTTCGAACTCCGCCGTGGTCGCCCGGTCGGACCGACCAGTGTCCGGGTCCAGGCCGACGGTTTCGAGGCGGTGGGCCAGCACCGGGAATCGGTCGGGACCGGCCGCCGTGACGACGTCGGTCGCGCCTGCCGCCAGCGCCGCGTCGGCCAGTCCCTCCGACGGCGGGACGAAGGCGACGACCGGAGGGTCGCGGTCCGCCAGTCGCTCGACCGCGTCGACGGCCAGCGCGTCCTCGCCGACGACGGCGACGAGACGCGCGTCGGCACCGAGCGACCGGTCGTCGAGGGCCGACGGCGACCGGACCGCCCCGACGGACGAACGGTCCAGTTCGGCGTCGAGCCGGGCGACGAGACGGTCCGCCCCGTCCACGCCGACGCAGATGACACCAGTCGTCGGGTCGGTCCCAACCACACAGTCGAATACGGAGCGATCCCCAAAAATCCCGGTGTCGAGCGGTCGAGCCGGCGGTCCGACGTGGACCGAACTCGCGAGCACCAGTGAGAGCCCGGAGCCACCGGTCGATCCGGAGACGACGGGAGGGGGCGCCGCCGCGGGCCCCCCGGTGCGGCCGGGACCGCGACTCGGTTTCCTGGCACCCCTCTCCGCGGGCGCAAGACACACCACCCCGCGCGCCGACCGGCGAGTCATGGCCGAAGCCCTACCGATCAGCGGGTTCGCCGACGAGATCGCCGACGACCTCGACGAACAGCTCGCGACGCTCGAATCGCTCGACATCAGCCACCTCGACCTGCGCGGAGTCTGGTCGGAGAACGCGCTCGACCTCTCCGAGGACCGGCTGGACGCCCTCGAAGCCGCGCTGGACGACCGGGGCTTCTCGGTCACCTCCATCGGCTCGCCGATCGGGAAGATCGGTATCGGGGACGACTTCGAACCCCACCTGGAGCGACTGGAGCGGGCGCTGGAACTGGCGAACCGCTTCGACACCGACCGCGTGCGGGTGTTCTCCTACTACATTCCCGACGGCGACGACCCGGCCGACCACCGCGAGGAGGTCCTGCGGCGGACCCGCGCGGCGGTCGAACGGGCCGAATCGGCGGACGTGACGCTCGTCCTGGAGAACGAGAAGGACATCTACGGCGACACGCCCGGGCGGATGCGGGATCTCTTGACGACCGTCGACTCGCCGCACCTGCGGGCGGTCTTCGACCCCGCGAACTACCTGGAGATCGGCGCCAGGCCGTATCCGGACGCGCTCCTGCAGGTCGTCGAGTACGTCGACCAGGTCCACGTCAAGGACGCCGAGTACGGCGAGCGCGGCGAGATCCGTCCCGCCGGCGAGGGCGACGGACGCATCGGCGAGACCGTGGCGGCACTGCACGAGCGAGGGTTCGACGGTCCGCTGTCGCTGGAACCGCACTTGGCGTTCGCGGGGTCGGCCTACGGCTACAGCGGCCCCGAGGGGTTCGAGGCAGCCGCCGAGGCGCTGAAGGACGAGCTGGACGAGGCGGGCGTCGAGTACGAGTAGCCGGGCGTCGAATACGAGTAGCGCGGGACAAGATCTTTCAATTCCCAGGAAAGATATGTGAGTGTGTCGAGCGACGATCCCCCGGAGTCGACGGGTGAACCTGCGGCGGCGGAGCGGACGCATCCACTGGTAGCCGTCGGCAAGTCGGACCGCCCGCTCGCAGGCGCCCTCGTCGTGCTCGCGGCGGCTGTCGCCTACGCGGTCGCGCTCGGGTTCGCGCTCGAACTGCCCGAGCCGACGCAAGCGGCCACGTTCGCTCTGTACTTCGGCGGTCTCGGTGCCGGCGTCGGGTTCACTTGCCGACGAGCACCTACGTCGGCCGGGGTCGGTCTCGTCGCCTTCGCGGTCGTGCCGTGGGTGCTGACCTGGGGGTTCGGACTGAACCGCGGACGGCCAGTGACGGCGCTGTGGTCGGCCGGCGCGATCGCCTTCGGCGTCTTCCTCCTGGCGTTCGGATCGGAGTCGCTGCTCCGCTGGCCGTCGTCCGTCCGGTCGCTGCTGTCCGGACGGGACGCGCTCGCGGGCGGGGCCGTCGGTGCCGCCCTTGCGCTCGCGGTCTTCATCACGTGGACGCCCGTTCCGACCACCTACGGGTCCGCCTGGGCCCGCGGGATCCACTACGTCGCCGTCGCGACGCGGGGCCTGTTCCTCGCCGCGGCCGTCACGGCCGCGGTCCTGTTCGCGACCCGGAAGCGAACGGTCGCTCCCGGGCTGCTGGTCGGCTGGGCGTCCGGGGTCGCCTTCCTCGGCGACGGCCGCGGGACCGCCGTCTGGTCCGCCACGCCGGACTACCTCGCTGAGTTCGGCGTCGTCGTCCTCGCCCTGACGCTCGCGGCGGGCCTCCTCGGACTCGCCGCGCGTGGGTTCCTCGGTCGCTTCGGCGGCTTCGACCCGACGCCCAGTGGACGGTGACGCGACCGCGGTGCGACCGCCGCACGGGACAGTGACTACTTCCGCTCCGGACCCGTAGGCTTTTACCCCAGTTCGGACACACCTCAGGGTATGACCGAGGCGACGGGTATCGTCGGGGAGTTCCTCTCGCTGAAGGAGGAGACCGACGCCGACTTGCTGGCGATGCAGTGCGGCGATTTCTACGAGTTCTTCGCCGAGGACGCCGAGACCGTCGCGGACGAGTTAGACCTCAAGGTCTCACAGAAGTCCTCGCACGGCTCGTCGTACCCGATGGCGGGCGTGCCGCTGGACGACCTGACGCCCTATCTCTCCGCGCTCGTCGAACGGGGGTACCGCGTGGCCGTCGCCGACCAGTACGAGACGGCGGACGGCCACGCCCGCGAGATCACGCGGGTCGTGACCCCCGGGACGCACCTCGAAACGAGCGACGACGACGCGCAGTACCTCGCGGCGGTCGTCCGCGAGGGCGGGAGCGGCCGCGGCGACAGCGGCGGGAGCGATGGCGACGACGCCACCTACGGCATCGCCGTCGCGGACGTGACGACGGGGCAGTTCCTCGTCACCGAACAGTCGGGGGCCGACGCGACGAGCGCGGCGCTGACGGAGCTGTACAAGTTCGACCCCGCGGAGGTCCTGCCCGGCCCCGAGGTCCGCTCGGACGACGACTTTCTGGACGAGATCCGCGAGCGCACCGACGCCTCGCTGTCGCTGCACACCACGGAGGCGTTCGCGCCGGGCCGCGCCCGGCATCGCGTCCGCGAGCAGTTCGGGACGGAGACCCTGGAGAGCGTCGGCATCGCCGACGCGGAGGCCGCGGTCCGCGCGTCCGGTGCCGTCGTCTCCTACGTCGACGAGACGGGCGCGGGCGTGCTGGCGTCGATGACGCGGCTGCAGTCGTTCGACGAGTCGGCCTACGTCGACCTCGACGCGACGACCCAGCGCAACCTCGAACTCACGGAGACGATGCAGGGCGACCGCGAGGGGTCGCTGTTCGACACGGTCGACCACACGGTCACGAGCGCCGGCGGACGGCTCCTCCGGGAGTGGCTCCAGCGCCCGCGCCGCTCGCGGGAGGAGCTCGGCCGCCGCCAGTCCGCGGTGGCGGCGCTCGCGGAGGCGGCGATGGCCCGCGACCAGCTACGCGGGACGCTCGGCGACGCCTACGACCTCGAACGGCTGGCCTCGAAGGCCGCGTCGGGCAGCGCCGACGCCCGGGACCTCCGGGCAGCCCAGGAGACGCTCGCACTGCTCTCCGAGGTCGGCGACCTCGTCGCCGACAGCGAGCGACTCGCCGACTCGCCGCTGGGGGACGTGCTCGACCGGCCGGACAGGGAAGCTGCGGCCGAACTCGCTGCCGACCTCGACGAGGCGCTCGTCGAAGACCCGCCCGGGACGGTGACTCAGGGCGGACTGATCCGGCGGGGGTTCGACCCCGAACTCGACGAGATCATCGACGACCACGAGGCGGCGCTCGACTGGATCGAGCACCTGCCCGAACGGGAGAAAGAGCGGACGGGCATCACCCACCTCTCGGTCGACCGCAACAAGACCGACGGCTACTACATCCAGGTCGGCAAGAGCGAGACCGACGCGGTGCCCGAGGCGTACGAGCAGATAAAGACGCTCAAGAACTCCGAGCGGTACGTCATCGACGAACTGGCGGAGAAGGAACGGGAGATCCTCCGGCTGGAGGAGCGCCGTCACGAACTCGAACGGCAGATATTCGAACGCCTCCGGGACCGCGTCGCGGCCCGCGCCGAGGCCCTCCAGGAGACCGGGCGGGCGCTGGCGGAGTGCGACGCGCTGGCGAGCCTGGCCGCCCACGCCGTGCGCAACGACTGGACCCGGCCCGAACTGTCCGACGGGCGGGAACTGGTCGTCGAGCAGGGGCGGCACCCGGTCGTCGAGCAGACGACGCAGTTCGTCCCGAACGACCTGCGGATGGACGACGACCGGCAGTTCCTCATCGTGACGGGGCCGAACATGAGCGGGAAGTCGACGTACATGCGCCAGGCGGCGCTGATCACGCTACTCGCGCAGGTGGGGAGTTTCGTCCCCGCCCGCTCGGCGCGCGTGGGGCTGGTCGACGGTATCTACACGCGCGTCGGCGCGCTGGACGAGCTCGCGCAGGGCCGCTCGACGTTCATGGTCGAGATGCAGGAGCTGTCGAACATCCTCCACTCGGCGACCGACGACTCGCTCGTGATCCTCGACGAGGTGGGCCGCGGGACCGCGACCTACGACGGTATCTCTATCGCGTGGGCCGCCAGCGAGTACATCGTCAACAACGTCGCGGCGAAGACGCTGTTCGCCACCCACTACCACGAGCTGACGGTCCTCGGGGAGGAGCTGCCGAGCGTCCAGAACGTCCACGTCGCAGCGGAGGAGCGCGACGGCGACGTGACCTTCCTCCGGACCGTCGAGGACGGGCCGACCGACCGCTCCTACGGGATCCACGTCGCCGACCTGGCGGGCGTGCCCGACCCCGTCGTCGACCGCTCGCGGGCGGTGCTCGACCGGCTCCGCGAGGAGGAGGCCATCGAGGTCCGCGGGAGCGACTCGGGCTCGGGCACCACCCAGGCCGTCTTCGACCTGAGCAGCGGGCAGTTCAAGACCGGGGATGGCGGCGACGGGTCGGCGGCCGACACGGAGCCGACGGCCGACGAAGGGACGGGCTCGGGCGGCGAACAGCTCGCCACCGACGGCAGTCACGCGGTCGGCGAGTCCGCCGACGCGGGGCCGGCGCTCGACCCCGAGGTCGAGGACGTGCTGGACGAACTGCGCGATCTCGACGTGAACGAGACGCCGCCGGTCGAGCTGATGGCGACGGTGCAGGACTGGCAGGCGGAACTCGACGAGGAGTGATACGGATTATTGCAAGTCATTCCGGGATCGACCGCACGCAGTCGTGCGGTCGACCCGGGAAACGCTTGCAATAATCCGTATGAGGCGTCGCCGGGCGGTCGAACTCACTCGGCGGCCTCGAAGACGCCCAGGCGACCGTCCCCGAACCCGGCGTAGACCGTCCCGTCGAACCCCGCGACGGTGAACACGGAGTCGTCCGGCCGGTAGACAGCGCGCGGTTCGCCGGTCGCCGCGTCGACGGCGAAGAGGCTGGTGAACTCGGCCTGCTCGGGGGCGATCGCCTCGGCGACGAGCGTCTCGGCCGTGGCGGCGGCCGGCCAGCCGTTGTTCGAGGGAGTGACGAACCGGAACGGCCGGTCGCCGCCGGGGAGGTCGTAGGCGTCGACGGCGTTCATCCGCGCGTTGGTCCGGGTGTACAGCCGGTTCCCGTCCGCGGAGAGCAGCGGGTCGTGGGCGGAGGCGCGCTCGCGCCAGGCGACGGTCCCGTCGGCGGCGACGGCGGCCACCGAGTCGTCCCCGACGTACACCCGGTCGTCGGTCGGGACGAACCACCGCGCCGACAGCGAGCGGGTCCACGCCGTCTCGCCGCCGGTCGAGAGGCCGACCAGCGAGGAGTCGTCGTCGCTCTCGCCGACCGAGCAGACGACGGTGTCGCCGAGGACGGTGGCCAGCCGGACGGGGGCGGCGAGTTCGCGGCGCCACCGCCGGTCGCCGCCGGGACCGTACGCCGAGAGCGTCCGGCCGCTGGCGGCGTAGACTGCTTCCGGACCGACCGCCAGTGCGGATAGCCCCGCGAGCGATGCCGACCACCGTGGGTCGCCACTCTGGGTGTCGACGGCGTAGACCGTCGTCTCCAGCGGTTCCTCCGGCGTGTCGTGGCTGTGCTCGGGCTCGAAGAACTCCGTGGCGCGGACGGCGACGGCGCCGTCGAGGAAACCGCAGACACCGAGGCGGCGCTCGCGCTTGAACGACCAGCGTTCGGTGCCCGTCCCCGCGTCGAGGGCGTGCAGCGCCGTCCACTCGTAGGAGTCGCCGCGGCCGTGGACGCTGTAGACGGTCCCGCCGCCGACGGTCACGCCCCAGGTGTCGGTGGCGTCGGTCGGTTCGTGGTGTGAGCGCGCCTCGGCCTCGCCCGCGAACGACTGGACCCAGTCGAAGTCGGTCCGGCCGGGCGACAGCGCGGCGACGGCCGAGCGGCCGCCACCGTCCGACCCCAGCGTGACGTAGAGACGGTCTTCGCCCCCGTCGAGCCCGAGGACGTCCGCGTAGTCGGTGTCGACCCAGTGGGCTGCGGTCCACTCGGGGAGTTCGTCCGGGACGCGGGTGACGGTCGCGGGCGGTGCCGGCGTGGCCGGGTCGGCCGTCTTCCGGGGTTCGTCGGTCCCCGCGACGGTGGGCGTCCCGTCGGGCCCCGGGGTGGGCGTCGCCGACGGGGAGGGCGTCGGGGCAGTGCCGGTCGGTTGTCGAGCGGTCGGTTCGTCCGTCGGCGTCGCGTCAGCCGTCGGCGGGTCCGTCCCGCTCCCGGCGTCGCCGTCGCCGAGACAGCCGGTCAGCGACGCGGCGAGGCCGGCCGCGAGCGCGAGCGTTCGGCGTCGAGTGGGCATGGTCGCAACCCACAGCCGGTACCGGAAAGGGCCTTCTGGAGGGTCAAACGACCGCTGAAGGACGAAGCGGCCACCGACCTGCGACCCTCCCTACCCGTTCCCAGCGACTGAGAGCGCGGTGGCCCCCTTATCCCCGTCGGGAAGGGACGTTCGTGTATGACCGACGCCGACGGGACGTGCACGTACTGGGCGCCGACGGAGTGCGAGGGGTCGGCCCACTGCCCGCCGCGCTGTCCGCGGTTCGTCGACCGGACGGGCGAGCCGTGGGTGGTCCGCCCCGCGACGGGCGAGGACCGCGCGGCGCTCGTCGAGATGTACGACGACTTCGCGCCGGGCGAACAGGCCCAGGGACTGCCGCCCCGTCACCGCCCGCGGCTGGAAGACTGGGTCGACGACTGCCTCGACGACGGCTGTAACTTCGTCGTCGAGGGCGGCGACCGACTGGTCGGCCACGCGCTGTACACGCCGACCGACGCGGCCGAGCCGGAGTTCGCCGTCTTCGTCCACCAGGACTACCAGGACCGCGGGCTCGGCACGGAGGTGAGCAAACACGTGGTCGCGGCGGCGGCCGTCGCCGACCGCGACGCGCTCGCGCTCGTCGTCGAACCGGACAACCGCGCCGCCCGGCACGTCTACGACGAACTCGGCTTCGAGACGGAGTCCGAACCGTCCGTCGCCGGCGGGGGCCTGGGCGCCGTCCGGATGCGCCGGCCGCTGGACGCCGAATCGACGGCCCCGTTCAGTCACCCGCCGGCCGTCCGGAACGGGTCTGCCGAGCCCGGAAGCGGAGCCGACGCGACCGCGGGGTCCGGCCCCGGCCCGGCGGCGTCCGACTGAAACGTCGCGGATACGGTCGGTCGCTCCGCAGGAGACCCGCCGCTCGTCGGGGGAAGCGGTCGCGAAAACAGGGTGCGGTCGCAGAGCGCGGGGAAATCGAGGGGCGTGGCCCTCAGCCGAGGACGTATTCGAGACGGGGGTAGCGCTCGACGAGCGTCTCCCCGCCCACGTCGTAGTTCTCGATGTAGGCGTCCAGGCCGAGAATGCGGCCCGCGCCGAAGGCGGCGACGGCGAGGAACACGAGCATGTAGGCGAAGTCGCCGTTGATGAACCCGTGGGCCATGTCCCAGTTGCCGAAGTAGAACATGAGCATCATCAGCGCGCCGAAGAACGCTGCGAGGCGGACGAGTGCGCCGACGAGCAGGCCGAGCCCGATGAGGACCTCGCCCCACGGGACGGCGACGTTGGCGAACTCGACGAACCAGGGCGTCGATCCCATCCACGCGAACAGCCCGGCCAGCGGGTTGCCGTTGGTCGCGGCGACGTTCGACAGGTAGCCGCCGGCGTCGAAGCCGCCGGCGAGGACCTTCGTCGCGCCCGAGTACAGGAACGCGTAGCCCATCATGAGTCTGAGCGAGAGGACGAACCACGCCGACAGGCTGTGGGCGCGGCCGCCGACCGTGTAGCCGCCGATTGTGCTTTCGAACGTGTTGCGAGTGTCGGGGGAGATAGTCGAGGCTGTCATGATACAGGAAGGGAACTTCCTACTACAGACGACGACCGGAGGGGTAATAAAGTAATATGTACAGGCGTTACCATGGTTCTCGATAAGTTATAGAGATATAAAACCGGGATCGGGATCGGTCCGGGGCCGTAGCGGGGAGCGGCGTGAGGAGGAGAGTCGTACGAGGAGAGCCGTACGAGGAGACCGTGACGGGGAGGGCCGAACCGGGGACAGGAGAGCGGCGGTCAGTAGAGGGGCGAGATCTCCTCGGCGCCATCGTGGAGGAGGCGGTCGAGGTTGTCCTCGCTCTCGGCCCGCAGGCGGTCGATGTTCTCGCGGGCCTCGATGGCGACCTGCTGGAGTTCCTTGATCCGGGGGACCCTGTGGACGCCGGAGAACAGGACGGCGCTCGCGACGGTCCCGGAGTCGGGGAGCGGGTAGTCGCCGCCGCGCACCTCCATGCTCCCGGTCTCCTCCTCCAGCCAGGAGCGGCCGCGCTCGATGCCCTTCCGGTTGAGCTGTCCGGGCGGTCCGCCGACGACGAGCAGCGAGCGTTCGGTCCCCGAGAGGTCGCAGGGGAGCGTGAGCCTGCCGAGCGCGGCCTTCCGGACGAGCGAGGTGATGCGGTTGGTCGTGTTCGTCTCGTCGAACTCGTCGTCGTCGTCCCGGCGGATCCGCGAGCGGAGGCCGCCGTCGTCGTCGGATTGCACCGATTCGGCGGCGTAGCCGACCGTGGAGACGCCGCCGCCGGCGAGCGTGTTGATGATCTCCGAGGAGTCGACGACGCTCTCGGCGACTCTGTCGTTGCCCTCGGTCTCGCCGGCGCCGAACAGCATCCCGAACCGGCGGACGATCTCGCGGTTGATCTCGTCGTAGCCGCCCGCCATCGACTCGCCGGTCTGCCGCCAGGCGTCGTTGTCGAACACGAGGACGTTGTCCGTCTCGCGGACGAACGTCTGGAACGAGCGGGCGGCGTTGAGCGTGTAGATGCCGCCCTCGTCGGCCGCGGGGAGGACCCCGAGGCCGAAGACCGGCTCCGTGTAGATGCGCTTGAGGTGCTTGGCGAGCACCGGCGCGCCGCCCGATCCGGTTCCGCCGCCGAGCCCCGCGACGATCAGGAACGCATCGACCTCGTGAACGGGGATCTCGTCGAGGGCCGCCTGGACCTCGTCGATGTCCTGTTCTGCGATCTCGGCGCCGAGTTCGTTGTCGGCGCCGACGCCGTGGCCCTTCACGCGGGCCTGGCCGATGAGGACGCGGTTGTCTGTGGGAACGTGCTCCAGCCCGTGCAGGTCCGTCTTCGCGGTGTTGACCGCGACGGGAGCGGTGAAGATGTCGAGTCCCGTCCGCCGCTCGTAGGCGACGAACTCGTCGACGATCTTCCCGCCCGCCTGTCCGAACCCGATGAGTGCGAGTTTCATGGGTGTCTGTGTGCCGGGGCCGCTCGCCCGCGACCCGACTCCGGCCGCACCGCCACGACTCGACGCTCCGGCGCCCCGGTTGCACCCGGACTCGCGGCCGGTCCCCGTATTGTTATGGGCCGTATTCCCGCTCTCCGGCCGCCCGGACCGACGGCCCGTTCGGTCGGGCCGCGACTGTTCGCGGCCGGCCGGACCGGGCGAACGACGACCCCCGACCGGGCGGATTTACGTCCGGGACTCCAAGGCGTATCCATGAGTCAGGGAGACGCCAGCCGCGGCGGTATCGCGGACGAAGACACCGCGCAGCCGGGGGAATCCAGCGGGGACGACGGGCGAGCGACCGGGCTCGCCTCGCGCCTCCGCGAGCACGCGAAGTCGGGGACGGTGGCGGGCGTCCTCGGCGGGGCAGCGGTCGTCCGGGGGGTCCGCTCGCTCCGCGCCGGCGAGCGCGCACGCGGCCTCGGCCGACTGGCCGTCGGCGGCGCGCTGCTGGCGGTGGCCGCCGTCCAGCGCCGCGCCGGCCGCGGGCCGGGCGGCGAACGCATCGACATCGACCAGTCGGACGTGGTCGACACCGCCCCGGACATCGGGGATGTCGGGTCGTCGAGCGACGAGGGCGACCGCGCCGGCGGCGACGCGGCCTCGGAGGTCGTCGACACCGCCCCGGACATCGAGGGGGCCGCGGGCGGCGACCGGACGGGGGTCGACACCGGCGAGGGAAACGGAACCGGGGCCGGCGGGGGCGCCGCCGGTGGGACCGCCGACGCGGCGGACGCCGGGGCACGAGACAGCGAGGGGACCGGAGACACCGAAGCAGCCGACGACGGAGCGACCGATACCGGCGCGGACGGGACGGCTGACGCCGGGCCCGGGGAAGAAGCCGCGGAGACGGCGGCGGACGCCGGGCCGGACGAGACGGTTACGTACGACCGGCTGGGCGAGGCGGCGTTCGACGAACACAGCAACGAGGTGCCGGTCCCCCAGCAGGCGTTCAACCGGGGCTTCCTCTCGCTCGGCGAGGAGGCCCACTGGGGCGTCCGCGACGGCGGGAGCGTCGTCGTCTCCGAGCGGTTCGACCCGGTCGCCAGCGGCGACGGGGTCGACTACGTCGCCACTACGGCGGTCGACGACGACCGGATGCTGACGGTCCCCGACGAGGTCACCGACCACTGGGACGACGCGGTCGGGGGACCGATGGCCGTCGAGAGCGGCGACGACATCGTCTTCGCGACGAGCGACGACCTGGCGACCGACCGTCAGTTGCTGGTCGTCCCCGCGGCGTGGGCCGACGACGTGCTGGGCGGGGGCGCCTGACGGCGCGCGGGGACGGTGTGCCGGTCAGTTCTGCCGGAACTCGGTGTCGGCGGGGGTCGGTTCGGAGGCCTCGACCCAGTTGGACTCGTCGAGGGCGGTCCGGGCAGCGACGGCGGCGACCTCGCGGGCGGTCGCCTCGCGGTCGAACAGCGAGACGCTCCCGAGCGAGACGCCGACGCTCTTGCTCACCTCGCGGACCGGCACGTCGGGGTCGCCGACCAGCGCCTCGATCTCGCGGGTGAGCCGCTCGTCGAGCTCCTTGCGCGCGGGCCTGGCGAGTTCCTTGCCGGCGGGGAGCAGGTCGTACGTGACGGTGTAGCCCTCCTCGTAGCGCTCGACCGCGAAGAAGGGAGTCCCCTCGCGCTCGGCGGTCTCGTAGGCCGCGTCCCGGGCGGCCGGGCTCTCGTAGACCGGCACGTCGGACGGCGCGTAGTCCTCGGTCACGCCCGGGCGTAGGGCCCTCGACGACATAAATACCGGGCGCGGCCGTCCGGACCGTGCCACGGCGTGACACTCAAACCGCTCTTTGAGCAAGCGGAACCTACTCCGTACGTCCGTGAGTCGGACCCGGTACATGTCTCGCGAACGAACGGCGACAGCCTGCTGGCTGGCCGCGCTGATGGTCGTCGGCACCCTCGCAGCAGTGGTGCCGGCCGGTGCGGCCGCCGCAGGGCCCTCCAGCCCGGCCGAGGCCGCGGACGGATCCGCCGCGGCCGCGGCCGACGCACAGTCGAACAGTCCCTACGGCGACATCGTCCCGACGGCGATCGAGGAGACCGACGACGGGACCGTCGCCGGCGGCGTCGTGCTGCCGGAGAACTACAGCGTCCGCTCGACCCCGCGGACGGTGAACGGCTCGGTCGTGCGCGTCGAGGACGACCGCACCGTCTGGTCGCGGACGTTCTCGACCGAGAACGCGACCACCCAGATCGCCGAGGTCGAGGTCGGTCCCGACGGCGACGTGTACGCGCTCGTCTCGACGCGACCGACCCAGGTCCAGTCGTACCCGCCGGAGACGACCACCGAGGTCGTCCGCCTCACCGCGGACGGCGACCTGACCTGGCGGTACGAACTCAACGCGAGCGTGGCCGCGACGGTCGGGTCCGGCGGCGAGACGCTGCGCGCGACCGACCAGGGCGTCGCCGTGGTCCACACGCTGCCCGGCGGCGACGGCGTCCGCCTGGCCGAGCTGACCGGCGGCGACGCTATCTGGACGGAAACCTACGATATCAGCGCCGAGCCGGTGACGCTCCGGACGACCGAGGACGGCTTCCTCGTGGCCGGGACGACCGGCTACGCGAACCCGTGGGTGCTGAAGACCAGCGCCTCCGGGGCGGTCGAACTCAACCGGACCGTCCGCGGGAGCGTCGACCAGCGCGTCGTCGGCGCGGTCCCGACCGACGACGGCGGCGTCCTGCTGGCCGGCTCCCGGACCATCTTCGGCGACGGCGCCACCTCGAACGCCTGGGTCAGCCGCCTCGACGACGACGGCGTCACGCGCTGGAGCCGCGTCTACGGCGCCGACGCCCGCTCGACCGTCCAGGGAGTCGCCCCCCGCGACGGCGGCGTCCTGCTGGTCGAACGCGGCGACCTCGTGGGCGGCAACGCGACGACCCTGCGCCTCCGCGGCGTCGGCGCGGACGGCGCCCAGCGGTTCGTCGAGTCGACCGAGTTCGACGGCTCGCCGACCGCGACCCACGTCGGCGAGGACGCCGTCACGCTGGCCGGCGTCACGAACCTCCTCGCCGGGAACTACTCGGTGACCACGGCGACCGTCGACGTGCCCCGGGGCGGCGACGGCGAGTACGCCTTCGAGGCCGACGCCGGCCCGACCTCCAACGAGACGGTCTACCGCGGGCAGAACCTCCGGTTCGCCGACGCGACTGCCGTCGGCGAGACCTACGAACTGGTCCGCCTGCCCGCCGAGTACGACGAGTTCGAACCCCACGTCGTCCGCCGACTCGCCTTCGAGGACGACGAGGTGCTCCTCGAGTCGGCCACGCTGCCCGCCGGCGAGTACGTCCTCCGGAACGCCGACGGCGAGCCGGTCGTCCTCGACGACGGCCGGGTCGTCGAGACCGCCGACCGCGAGGCCGCCGCGTTCGACCTCCGTAGCCAGGACTTCTTCCACCTCGAGACCAACCGGACGTTCGTCGACGCCGCCGCCGGCGAGGACGGCGTCTCGCTGTCGCTGTACTCCGATCGTTCGGACTACGTCCTCCACGCCTCGGCGACGGACTCGGACGGTGAGCCGGTCTCCGCCGCGGAGCTCCGGAACGCCTTCGGGACCGTCGACGGCTTCGACGGCGTCGAGACGGTCGACGGCCGCGAGGTCGCCCGCATCGAGGTCGGCGACGTCGAGGAGGTCCGGCTGAACGTCTCGGCCGCCGCGTTCGACGCCGGCCTCTACGAGGTCACCGTCGCGAGCCCCGACACCCGCGAGGCCGGCGGCGTCGCCACCGGCCGCGTCGTCGTCGCCCAGGACGCCGGCCGCGAGGTCGGCGTCTCGCTCAACCGGAGTTCGCTGACCGTCCCCGTCGACGGGTCGGCCGCGGCGAACGTCACGCTCACGGACGTCGACAACGGCATCAGCGCGCTCTCGCTGTCGGCCAACCGCACGGGCGAGCCCGCGGTCCGCCCGCGCCTGAACCTGCGGGTCAACGCCTCCCGGATCTCCGTCGGCGCCGGGTTCGGCGGCGGCGAGGCGACCACCGAGGCGACCGCCTTCGAGGCGAACACCCCCAGCGGCACCGTCGAAGTCGGGAACCTCGAAGTCCAGACCGAGCGCTTCGGGGACGAGACCATCGCGACCGGCAACAACACGATTGCCTTCCGCGTCGACTGGGTCGTCGACGAGGACGGGATCCCCTACAGCGTCCCCGGGACGATCACCGTCCCCGTCGAGGTCGTCGAGTCGACGAACGGGACGGACGCCGGCGAGCCCGACGAGGGCGGCGTCGTCGGCGGTGACGACTCCGGTGGCGACTCCGACGGGAGTTCCGGGAGCGGCTCCGCCGGCGGGTCGGCGAGCGGCTCCGACGGCGATTCGAGCGACTCCGGTAGCGAGTCCGACGCCGCCGCGGCCGCCGAGCGGTAACGAGCAGTCGCAACCGACGCAGTTCGATTTTTTCGGCTCCACGGCATGTAGCGACCGCTCCACGTTCCACGCGCGGAGCGATGCCCGGTCGCAGTCCGTCGGTCGCGGGGCGCCGGTTGCGTCCCGGCGGTTATCGAACCGCGACGTGCCTCAGTAGTCCCGCCAGCTGTGTTCGGGTTCCCAGCCGAGCACCTCGCGGGCCTTCGCGGTCGAGATGAGCGACTCGTGGCCGTCGAGCGAGCCGCGGATCTCGGCGTCGGGGTAGCACTCGGCGGCCACCCGCTCGGAGGGCGCGTCGACGTTCGTGTCGGCGGCGACCGCCCAGAACGCCTCGTGGCCGGCGAAGTCGGCCTCGACGGCGCGGCGGGCGATCGCGGCCGCGTCGGCGACGTGGAGATAGGAGAACAGCGTCGAGCGGCCGCTGTCGCGGACGGCGTCCAGCGAGCGGTCGGTCCCGACGAACCGCTCGCGGATCTGGTCGCCGCTCGGCACCCAGGGGTACCGGAGCGAGGCGACCCGCGGGGCGTCCGGACGGCGACCGAAGCCGTCCCCGAGGACCTCGGTCGTGTGCTTGCCGAGCGCGTAGGGGTCCCGCGGGGTGAGCGGATGCTCCTCGTCGACCGGGAGATATCGCACGTCCGTCGGGGCGTCCTGGTAGTCGGCGCCCATGACGTTGATGCTGGAGGGGAGAACGACGGCCGCCAGCCCGAGTTCCGCCGCGGCTTCGAGGACGTGGTAGGCCGACATCGCGTTGCTCTCGAAGGTGACGTGTTCGGGGTGGCGGACGGGCGAGGGGATGGTGCCCATGTGGACGACGGCGTCGGCGTCGCTCGCGGCGAGCGAGCCGTAGGTCTCGCCGGCGTCGAGCAGGTCGGTGGTGCGGTAGCTGTCGGCCGCCTCCTCGCGGCGCTTCCCGCGCGAGAGGGCGACGGTCCCGTAGCCGGCGTCGGCGAACTCGCGGAGGATCGCCTCGCCGATCTTCCCGTTGCCGCCGGTCACGGCCACGCGGTCGATGCTCATGGACGGGGATCGGGGGACCGGCGAAAATAGCTACCGGCGGGGGAAATCCGGTCCGGGAGTCCCGCGACTTCGCGCCCGCGGGCGAGTCAGTACTCCCGGAGCAGTTCCAGCATCTCGCGGTCCAAGTCGTGGCCGTGCCAGTCCTCGTAGTCGACGTCGTCGCGGTCGCTGTCGAGGACGCCGAAGGGGCCGCGGAAGTTCCACAGCGCCCAGCCCCAGCCGGCCGACTCCCACAGCGAGAGGTCGTCCTCCATCCACGAGAGGGTCACGTCGTGGGGCGTGTGGTTGTAGACGCCCCACTCGCCGACGTGGACGCCGACGCCCGTCGATTCGAGGCGCTTCCACGGAGCGATCCGGGTCGTCCGTAGCCACTCCCGACCGTGGACCTTCCCCGCGTCGTCGACGTAGGGCCACGTCGGCGGCTCGTCCAGATCCACGTCGGTCCACTCCGCCTCGTGGTGGGTCAGCGGGAACGGGTCGTACCCGCGGGTCGACTGGGCGCAGTCGACGCCGGCGAGTTCGAAGACGGGTTCTCGGCCGTAGCGCATCCCGTCGGCCACGACGAGCCGGTCGGGATCGACCTCGTGGATCGCTTCGACGGTATCGCGGACCACGTCGGCGTAGGCCCCGTGGCTCGTCTCCGCGGGCTCGTTGATCAGGTCGAAACTCAACTGCTCGCTGGGAGTCCCCTCGTAGCGCTCGGCGAATCGCTGCCAGTGCTCGGCGAACACCGCCTGCGTCTCGGCGTCGGTCCACAGGTCGGTCTCCTCGGGCGGGTCGGCGACGGTGAACCCCGGGCCGCGGTGGAAGTTGAGTTGCACGTGGACGCCGTGTTTCCGCCCGTACTCGACGGCCTCGTCGACCTCTTCGAGGGCGTCCTCGTCGAACTCGCGCCAGTCCTCGCCCGTCCAG
This sequence comes from Halosimplex marinum, assembly GCF_051414075.1. Classification (NCBI taxonomy): domain Archaea; kingdom Methanobacteriati; phylum Methanobacteriota; class Halobacteria; order Halobacteriales; family Haloarculaceae; genus Halosimplex; species Halosimplex marinum. Next base: position 34,907 of record NZ_JBLKNY010000003.1, read on the forward strand.
CAGCGGTAGTCCATCGGGAGCCGGGCGAAGTCGAAGCCCCACTCGGCCATCCACTCGAAGTCCGCCTCGCGGAAGCGCTCCTCGTCGTCCGCCATGAACTTCGCCTGGAGGTTGAACCCGCGCCACCGCGGCAGCGAACTCGCGTTCACGTCCATGGTTCCCTGCCGGGCCGCGTCCGAGTTAAGTACGCGACTCCCGGAAGTTCGCGCCCGTTCGACTATACATAATAATTACATAATAAAACGATATCCAATATGATTCTGCGAGAATGAGAGACACAGGTGACGGCTGTTGCGGTTGCGGTGCGGTCGGCGCGCGCTGGAGCGCGCGTTCATGCGCGCGACCGTAGCCGCGCGAGGTCTTCTCGAACTCGTGAGAGAAGGCTCGTCAGAGCTTGCCTCTGACGGTGGATGAGGCGCGCAGGAGCCTGCGACGAGCACCGCAATCGGCTGGGGAGGTGTGTGGCCGTCTGCGGTGCTGTGCGGGACGGTTGCCGTGGCGGTGCTGTGCAGTCCCTGGTGGACTGAAAGGGCGAGGCGCGCTCGCGCTCGTTGCAGTCGTCTGCGCGGCCCCTATCCGCGCGGGCGGTGCCGAGAGCGCGGATATGCCGCTCAGCGACCGCGAGCGCGGCGAGGGCTTTCACCGCCCGCTGTCTCTTCCGGTCACTCTCGTTCGACTTCGTTTCACGACATTAGAAACAGAAACACCCACCCAACTCGCACAGACGCAGCACGCCGTAAATATAAAAGAAAATCTATCTTACTCGAATAAGGTAAGAAATCAAATATAAATATCCCTCCATCGTCGACCGTCGAGTATTAGTTCGCCCGGCCTTTACCGGACGGTAAATGGACACGGACGAGACAGTCGACGGCGGCGCCGAGGTACAGAGCGCGGAGGACATCACCCATCCGGGCGGGATGCGCGGCAATCGGGTGATGCCGACGCCGGTCCGGGACCACCTCGACCCGTTCGTCGTCTTCGAGCGCTTCTTCATCGCGGCCGACCAGGGCTTCGACACCCACCCCCATCGCGGGTTCGAGATCGTCTCGTACATGCTGGAGGGCGGGATGGTCCACGACGATTCGCTGGGCGAATCGCACACCGCCTACCCGGGCGACGCGATGCGGATCACGACCGGGAGCGGTATCCGCCACTCGGAACTCCCGGCCGACGGCGCGGCCTGCAACGGGCTCCAGCTGTGGGTGAACCTCCCGCGCGACCGGAAGGACGCCGACCCGGCGTTTCAGGACGTGAGCGGCGGCGAGTTGCCGACCGAAGACGCCGGCGACGCGACCGTGACGACCGTCGTCGGCCGCGGTTCGCCCATCGAGCTGGCGACCGACGTGACCTACCTCGACGTGACCGTCGAGGGGTCGTGGACCTGGGACCCGCCGGCGGGCTGGTCGGGCTTCCTCTACGGGATCGACGGGTCGGGGACGGTGGAGGGTGAGGACTTCGCAGTCGAGGACTTCGCGGCGCTGGAGGGGATCGACGAGGGGACGAGAGTGACTGTCGAGAGTGAAGAGGGGGTTCGGCTGGCCGCTATCGCTGGAGCGCCTCACGGCGATCCCATCGTCCAGCGCGGCCCCTTCGTGGAGTAGTTGGTGTCGCGTGAGATTCGTCGGCTCGCTCTTTAGCAGTGACCGGAGTCGACGGCACGTGCTGAAAGCCCTCGCCGCGCTCGCTAGAAGTGACCGTGATGGCTCTCGACAGCGAGCGATGAAAGCCCTCGCCGCGCTCGCGGTCGCTGCGCGGCATATCCGCGCTCTCCGCACCGCCCGCGCGGATAGGGGCCGCGCAGACGACTGAATAAACGCGAGCGCGCCTCGCCCTTTCAGTCCGCCAGGACAGCACCCACACCGCGACAGCACCCGCCCCATAACAGCACCGCAGACGGCCACGACCCTCCCCAGCCGATTCGCTCCGTCACTCCGTTCCTCCGCTCATCCCTCGCGCGGTGTCGTCGCGCGCATGAAAGCGCGCTCCAGCGCGCGCCACCGCAGTTGTTCACCAGGCTTCGTCGAGGACGGCCTCGATGTCCTCGGTCGTGGGGTCCAGCCCCCCGGGCGTGGCGTCCATGAGACCGTCGTCGCGGATCGCGGCGGCGATGGCCGGGAAATCGTCCCGCGAGAGTCCGTCGATCTCCCGGAGCCGGTCGGGCAGTCCCAGGTCGTCGCTGACGGCGGCGACCGCGTCGACGACGGCGTCAGCGAGTTCCGCGTCGGTCGCCCTCTCGTCGGCGTCGCCGAACGCTTCGGCGAGCAGTTCCCGGCGGCCGTCGACCTCGTCGAAGACGTACCGGAGGACGTGGGGCGCGAGGATGCCGTGGACGGTCCCCTGGTGGGCGTCGTAGTCGTGGGAGAAGCCGTGGCCGAAGGCGTGGATCACCGACGCTCGATAGGCGTCGGGCGTCGAGATGCCGTACTGCGCGAGCACGACGCCCGCGACCGCCTCGTAGAGCTTCTCCTCGTCCATCTCCTCGTCGGGGAGCGTCTCGAAGCCCGACCCCATGAGCGAGAGCGCGCGCATTGCGGTGCCGTCGGTGACGGGCGTGCGATGCGGCGAGTAGAGACACTCGACGGCCTTGTCGAAGCCGTTCATGGCCGAGGCGCAGAGCACGCCCTTCGGCGTCGTCTCGAACAGCGCCAGATCGTAGACCAGCGCCGTCGGCATCAGCCGGCGGTCGCCGACCGATCCGTTGGGGATCTCGTCGTCGGGGACGCCCTCGGGAGCCAGCGAGAGGCTCACGCCCGCGATGACCGACAGATCCGCGCCCGCCAGCGTCGTCGGGACGGCGACGACCGGCAGGGGCTCGCGCTCGTCGGCGACCGCCACCCCGCCGGAGTCGAGGGCATCCTCGGCGGCGGCCCGGAGGTCGTCGTGGCTCGACAGGGCGCTGGCGACCTTCGCCACGTCGAGACTGCTACCGCTCCCGACCGCGACGACGGCGTCGATGCCCTCTTCGCGGACGCGCTCGGCCGCGTTCAGGCCGGTCTTCAGGTACTTCTCGGGGGTCGTCTCGTCGAAGACGCCGGCGAGACGGTCGCCCAGGCCCGCCTCGACCGGGTCCATCACGTCGCGGTTCGCGCCGACGTTCGAGCCGGTGACCACGAGCGCGTCCTCGCAGTCGCGGTCGGCGAGCACCTCGCCGAGGTCCGCGACCGCGCCACGGCGACACCGGAGTTCGCCGGGGTCGTAGTCGAACGCGAACTGTCGATCGGAGCCGCCACCGGGAGTCATACCACGGAATTCGGCCGATCCGGGGAAAAGTCCACCGGGCCGCGAGGCCGCGGACCGGGGAGCCATCGCCGCCCGCGTTCGCAAGGTATATTCGCGCTCTCCCGTAGTCTCGGCCATCGTGTCAGATCCGACAGACCCGCCCGTGGACGCCGAGCGACCCGACAGCGTCGTCGGCGTCGAGGGCACCGACCACATCACCATCGAGGGGACCAGCGTCGCCGACACCGTCGAGTTCTACCGCGACATCCTCGGCATGCCCCTCGTGCTCCGCCAGCCCAACCTCGACCGGAGCGAGCTGACCCACCTCTACTTCGACACCGGCGACGGCCGCCTGCTCACCGCGTTCGTCTCCGACGAGCGGGAATCGACGGACGACCACGACCCCGACCGCGGCGACGTCCACCACGTCGCCTACCGGATCGACCACCGCCGCGTCGGCGAGATCCGCGAGGGGCTCCGCGAGGCGGGCTACCCCGTCGACGAGTACGATCGGGGCGCCTTCCACGCGCTGTACACCGAGGACAACAACGGCCTCACCGTCGAACTCGTCGCCGACAAGTTCGCGATCCCCGACGACCGCCGCGGCGAGGTGCTCGCCCGCGCCCACGCCCGCCGCGTCGACGACGGCGCCGAGTTCGTCGCCTCGAAACACATGCGCGCCGCCCTCGACGACCTCGGGATCGACGCCGAACAGCGGGACATCCCTACCGCCGCCGCCGGCCGCGACTACGGCGGCTGACCGACGAGTCCGCCACCACGCCGGATACACCTCGCTTTCACATACATATACGATAGATCACTCCCCGACAGGCACCGAACCGGACACGGATCGAATTTGCCGTTCGTTAGCCGTCTCTATCCATATACCGCTCTTTTCTGTTTCTCGCCGAACGTGGGAACGATCCGATCCGGCTCGGCAAGGAATCGAATATTCGGGTTCCCAGTGGCCGTATTGTAGCCGAATCCGAGTGTCGGCGTCGAAGATCGCCGTTACAGACAGTTATTCTATACTTCTATGTATCTATCAGATGCGTATAATATGTTCCGGCGTTCGGAGTCGGTGACAAGGAGCGGTTCGGGACCCGGTACCGCAGGGGTGGCGGGCGGTCGGGTCCGGGTGACGATCCGGACGTCCAGCGAGGGCGGGCCCGGAGGAGTGTCAGCGGGGTGGCGCCAGGCGGGGCGGGCGGCTCGACGGCGTCACTCCGGCGGCTGGAACTCGGTGTCGTAGCTGGCTTCGACGAGGCCGCCGAGGACCAGGGCGGTGCTGATGCCGAAGCCGCGCTCGTAGTCGAGGCCGCGTTGGCCGGGGTCGGGCCACTCGAAGTCTCGGACGTTACCCCAGGCGCCCCAGTTGTACTGGTGGAACACGAAGTGCGGGAGGTAGTAGTTGTAGTACCGGGCGCAGGTTCGGTACAGCTCCTGGACCTCTTCCTCGGACTTGCCGGGCTCGCGGATCTCGTGGACGATGCTGGCGAGGTCGATCTCCTCGCCGTCGGACAGGTCGGGGTTGATCCCGGCCTCGTCGGGCGCCTCGATCGAGCCGACCTCCGAGGGGATCTCGACCTGCAGGGGCTTGCCCTGGGCGTCCATCTCGGTGTCGGGGTCGACCCGCTGGGAGGGGGCGTCGGCCTTGCCCATCACGAGGGTGCCGGAGACCCAGCCGGGGCTGGAGTTGTAGTAGCCGAACGGCTCGCCGTAGCCGTGCCAGAAGATCGAGGAGTCGTAGTTGAGGCCGTTCGACGCCTTGAGGTTGTTCGACCAGGTCGACCACCCCTGGCTGGAGAAGTTGACGCCGAACCCGATGTTCGAGAGGTTCGCCCGGATCGTCTGGGCGGCGCCGGCGTAGTCGGCGATCGACGAGGGGAAGATGACGTCGATCTCCGCGGCGTTGCCGTTGGGGTCGACCCACTGGCCGCCCTGGTTGCTGTAGCCGCCCCGTCGGAGGTACTCGGCGGCCGCCTCGGTGTCGGACTCCATCGGCCACGCGTGGAGGCTGTCGAGGAACTCCCCGGAGAACACCGACTGCGACTGGGCGTCGAGCATGTAGGTGTGGTTCTCGATGGGGACCGACCGTTCCGGGCCCCAGCCGTTGGCTCCGGCCGCGTTCCAGTCGATGGCCGCGACCAGCGCGCGGCGCACCCAGAGGTTCTGGAGGTGCGGGTTGTTCCAGTTGAGCCGCCACTTGTCGCCGCCCGTCGAGCGCAGCCACCGGGTCAGCTCCTGCATGTGGTCGGGCAGCGACTCCCGCGAGTAGAGGCCGTTCGGCGCGACGATGTTGCCGTTGAGGTCGAGCGCACCGTTGCCCGCGAGCGTCTGTCGCCGCTCGCCGTCGCCCCACTTGATCGTCAACTGCGGGACGTTCGTGTTGGCGGCGTTGGGGTGGGCGGTCTCCGTGTCGCCCGCGCTGGCGGCGGCCTCGTCGCGCAGGCGCAGCGTGAGCTCCGCCGACCCGATGTCGTCCGCCGAGCGCAGTTCGTAGGGACCGCTCCCCCACCCGTTCTCCATGAGCCGCTGCAGCGAGATGCGGTCGCTCACCAGTTCGTCCGTCACCGACGAGACCTGGTCCGTGCTGCCGGCGTCCCGATAGCGTTCGAGATACGGCTGCGTGAAGTCGGGGTGGATCGGCATATCCCCGTCGTTGGGCGCCGCCTGCGACTCGAGGACGTGCCTCGCCTGCGGGTTGTCCGGCAGGCCGTCGCCCCCGTCGGGGTTCCACCAGTGGTACTCCCACTGACTGGCCGCCTCCTGAGTGAAGGCGGTGTCCTCGGTGAACTTGTTGCCCCCCTGGAAGTAGTCGACGTGGAAGTGCGTCTCCCGGGCCTCCGCGTCGAGCGGGTCCCCGTTCCAGTAGGTCGCGCGGTCGTCGTGGCTCTCGTAGACGTCGTACGGCGGGTCGATCTCGTACCCGCTGTACCAGGTCATGATCGAGGCGCTGTCGGTCCGGGGCTTCCACGGCGTCTCGATCTCAACGCCGCTGTAGGCCATCTGTCGCGTGTGAACGTTCTGCAGCGCCTGCAGGTCCGTCATGAACGCGACCCCGGTCGTGTTGTCCTGGGGCGCCCAGACGTTCGCGTCGAACACGCTCGGCGAGTTGGCCTGGAAGACCCGGACCTCCTCGGTCACCGGGTCGCCCAGCGGCGTCGGACTGTCCGTCTCCGTCTCGGTGTCGGCCGGCGGCTCCGTCCCGTCGGCCGGCGTGGCCGTCGGTGTCGCCGCGGACCCGTCCGTCTCGGTCGGCTCGTCCGTCGAGCCGTCACCGCTCCCCGATGGACACCCCGCCAGGCCCACCGCGCCCATTCCGGCCAGCAACTGTGCGTACTGCCGACGTGACAGCTGGTCACGCAGGTTGGTACTGTCCCGCATACTAACCACCGTTCCCCGGACGGCACATAAACTTTTTCACGGAGGCTGTCCGGCTCGACGAGCGGATGACCCGGCGTGCGGGACTCCGACGGCGCGGCCCTCGTTTCATACTGTGAAATACGGGCGCGGATCCGGCCGCGTCGATCCAGCCCAGGCGGACCGCTCGCGAGTCGACAGGCGCGACCGGCGACCATCGATTCCAATATTATACTCGTAATTCACCTGCGCAGGAGCGGCGCGACGCCACCGGCCACGGCGCAGATCGTTTCAGTATATGATACACCGTCGTGAGTCGTCGACTCCCCGCGGGACCGACGCTCGGGAGAACAGAATTCCGGTATGATCGGATCCATCGTTTCATGCCCGATATGCCAAATTCGCACCGTTTCGGGGCTGTGCTGTACCCGGTACGAACCCCCGCGGTCGCCCCCGACGTGAGCGATCCGATCGGCGACGAAAGCCGTCGGGTTGAGCCGGGAACGGGCGGCACACGCGCTCGTCCTCCGTGCGCCGGGAATTACAATCCTACTCGTGTAATCAGATCGGCCCGTCGCGAGGACCCTCATGCGGTCCGATAATATCGGACTAGATGGTCGGAACGGCCGAGTGCGGAGGGGCGCGGACGAACGGGGAGGGTCACAGCCCTGTGGGCTCGCGGGCGATGCTCCCAGGCCGTGTCGAGTTCCTCCTCGACTACGAGCCGAGAGACGGGCGAACGGCTACGGACGGGCGCCTCCGGTTCGACGGTCGAATAGAGGAGCCGCTCGATCCTTACCGCGCGGTCACCGCAGTTCGTCGGCGCGCTTCTCCCAGTCCTCCTCCCAGAGGTCGATCGTGTGGACCGCGTCCTCGGTGTACTCGTGTTCGCGGACCACGTCCATGTCGAGTTCGACGCCGTAACCCGGCCCCTCGGGGACCTGGACGGAGCCGTCCTCGACCTTCAGCGGCTCTTTCAAGAGGTCGTCGACCCACGGCTCGTCGTAGGTCTGGAACATCTCCTGGATGCGGAAGTTGGGGATGGAGGTACAGAAGTGCGAGTAGATGGCGCCGGCGACCGGTCCCTGCGGGTTGTGCGGCGCGATGTCGACGTGGTCGGCCTCGGCGAGCCCCGCGATCTTCTTGCCCTCGGTGATGCCGCCCGTGTTCATCAGGTCGGGCTGGAACACGTCGATGTCGGTGCGGGTGACCAGCTCGAAGAAGTCGTACTTGGTCATGTGGCGCTCGCCGGTGACGACCGGGATGGGGGACTTCCGGGCGACCTCGGCGAGGCTGTTGATCGAGTCCGGCGGGCACGGTTCCTCGTACCACGCCGGGTCGAACTGGTCGAGCTTCTTCGCGATGTCGACGGCCTGAGCGGCCGAGAAGCGGCCGTGACACTCGATCAGGAGTTCGACGTCCGGGCCGACGGCCTCGCGGACGGCGCCGACGATGTCGACGGCGTGGTTCTTCTCCTCGGTGGTCATCGACTGCCAGGCCGTACCGAAGGGATCGAACTTCATCGCGTCGTAGCCGTCGTCGACGACGCGCTCGGCGGCGCGGGCGAACCCCTCCGGCTCGCCGTCGGCGTCGGTGTACCAGCCGTTGGCGTAGGCGCGCAGCTCCTTGCCGTGGACCGGGCCGCCCAGCAGGTCGTAGACGGGCTGGTCGAGCACCTTGCCCTTGATGTCCCAGCAGGCCATGTCGACCGCCGAGACGACCGTCGTGTTGATGACGTTCTTCGAGAACCACTCGTCGCGGTACATCTCCAGCCACAGCGACTCCGTGTCGAACGGGTCCCGGCCGACGAAGAAGTCCGACATCTCCTCGATGGCCGCCGCGACGGTCCGGGGCTTGTCGTGGGTCGTCGCCTCGGCCAGCCCCGTCACGCCCGCGTCCGTCTCCAGCCGGACGAACACCCAGGGCTTCCACGGGTTGGCTACCAGGTACGTCTCGACGCCGGTGATTTCCACGTCTGACATACTCAGTCGAGTAGCGCCCGAGAGTCGACTTAAAATTGCCGGTCCGGGCCGAACGTCTCCGGCCGCGACGCCGTCCGACGATGCCGGACGATTAAAGAGGGATCGTCCCCGTGTGTCGAGTATGCACGCCGAACGCGACCCGCCCATCAAGTCGACCGCGACGAGCCTCGACATCGTCGAGGCGGTCCACGCGATGGGCGGCGCGACGCTCTCGGAGGTCGTCGAGCAGTTCGAGAAACCGCGGAGCACGGTCCACGACCACCTGAAGACGCTGACCGACGCGGGCTACCTGGTGAAGGACGGCCGGGAGTTCCGCGTCAGCGTCCGCTTTCTCAACCTCGGGGGTCGCGCACGCGCCCAATCGGAGCTGTTTCAGGTGGCGGAGGCGGAGGTCCGCGAGCTGGCGGGCGACACCGGCGAGCACGCCAACCTGATGGTCGAGGAGAACGGCCGCGGGGTCTTCCTCTACAAGGTCAAGGGCTCGCAGTCGGTCCACCTCGACACCTACGAGGGGATGGAGGTCGACCTGCACACGACGGCCATGGGCAAGGCCATCCTCTCGGAGCTCCCCCGGGAGAAACGGGACGCCATCGTCGACGAACACGGGCTCGAGCCGGTGACCGCCGAGACGATCACCGACCGCGAGGAACTGGAGACGGAACTGACGGAGATCCGCGAGCGGGGGTACGCCGTCGACAACGAGGAGCGCGTCGACGGGGTCCGCTGTGTCGCCGCCCCCATCACGACCGAGGACGGTGTCGTCGGCGGCGTCAGCGTCTCCGCCCCGAAGAGCCGCATGAACGGCCAGCGGTTCGAGGAGGAGATCCCCTCGGAGGTGCTCAGCACCGCGAACATCATCGAGGTCAACCTCCAGCACGCCTGAGCGGCCGCCGCCAGCCGCCGTGTGTGGTGCCCTCACACGACCATCCGATATCGTCGGACGCAGTGGCGGTCGGTCTGCTCCGCGAGGGTGGCCCGTCGGTCCCACCGAGTCAGCCCGTCGACGGCGGTCGACCGGAAATGAAACCGATTCGATAGCAAAGTTTATGCTGACGAACTCACGATGAGGCTGTATGCGTTACTACCGCAGCGATCGGGGCGGATCCATATCGCTGATCGCAGCAGACGAGTCGGCCGCGTACGACCTCTCGGGGACCGAGGCGGGGCCGACGTCGTTTCTCGAACTCGCGTCGGCAGCGTCGCTGACCGACGGGACCGTCGACGACGTGGCGCGGGGGCTCGTCGACGAGGCGCCGACGGTCGAACTCGCGGCGGTCGAGGACCACCTCGTCCGGCCGCTGGACCCCGACGAGGTGTGGGCGGCCGGCGTCACCTACTCCATCAGCCAGGAGGCCCGCCAGGAGGAGGGGGGACTCGCGGAGTCCTACCTGGAGGCCTACGAGGGCGACCGCCCGGAGGTGTACTTCAAGGCGACGCCGAGCCGGACCGTCGGTCCGAACGACCGCGTCGGGATCCGCGGCGACTCCGACTGGGACGCCCCCGAGCCCGAGATGACGATCGTCCTCTACGACGAGGAGATCGTCGGGTTCACCGTCGGCAACGACATGTGCAGCCGGTCGATCGAGCGGGAGAACCTCCTCTACCTGCCCCAGAGCAAGATCTACGCCAAGAGCTGCGCCATCGGCCCCTGCATCGCCACGGGGGAGACGGTCGGGGACCCGCTCGACCTGGAGATGCACATGTCGATCGAGCGCGACGGCGAGACGGTCTTCGCGGAGGGGACCTCGACCGCCGAGCTGGTCCGGACCTGCGAGGAACTGGTCGACTACTACACCCGCTACAACGAGGTCCCCGAGGCCAGCGTCCTGCTGACCGGCACCTCGATCATGGTCCCCGACGACGTGTCCCTGGAGGAGGGCGACGTGATCCACATCGAGATCGAGGACATCGGCACTCTCACCAACACCGTCGAACAGCTGTAGCCGAAGCTCCGGGCTCGCCCGCTACCCGGACGGGGACGTGTCGGCCCGAACGGAGGCGTACCGGCGCGGACGGAGGCGTATCCACCCGGAGGAGGACGCATCGACCCGAAGGGAGACGCATCGCCGGACTGCGGGGGCGTCCAGGCGGCCCCGCCGACCGATCGTTTTATAATATCGCTATCGGATACCATACGACTGCATGGCAAACGCCCGCGTTACGGTCCACACAGAGGCAGGTATCGACCGGGTCGAACCCGAACTCCACGGCCACTTCGCCGAGCACCTCGGGCGGTGCATCTACGACGGCATCTACACGGACGACTCCGTCGACGAGGACGGCTTCCGCGAGGACGTGGTCGAACTGCTCGACGAGCTGGAGATGCCCGTCCTGCGGTGGCCGGGCGGCTGTTTCGCGGACGACTACCACTGGGAGGACGGGGTCGGCCCCGTCGAGGACCGCCCCCGCCGGCGCAACCTCTTCTGGGGCCAGGGCCGCGAGATGGTCCCCGAGGAGTCCAACCGCTTCGGCACCGACGAGTTCCTGGGGCTCTGCGAGCGCGTCGGAGCCGAACCCTACCTGGCCGTGAACGTCGGCTCCGGCGACCCGGGGGAGGCCGCCGACTGGGTCGAGTACTGCAACTACGACGGCGACACCGAGCTCGCCGACCGCCGCCGCGCCAACGGCCACGAGGACCCCTACGGCGTGCGCTACTGGGGCATCGGCAACGAGAACTGGGGCTGCGGCGGCAACATGGGCCCCGAACAGTACGCCGGCGAGTACCGCCAGTTTGCCACCTACGTCGGCTCGATGGACGGGCAACTGCTCGACGACGACCTCGAACTCATCGGCTGTGGCTTCTCGAACCACGAGTGGAACCGCCGGTTCATGGAGGACATGACCGACGGTATCTGGCTCTCCGACATGCAGATGGACCACCTGACACTCCATCACTACTACGGGCGGACGATGTCGATCCTCGACGGTGACGCCGAGGACTACGACGAGTTCCTCATGGGCGCGCTCGCGCTCGACGACCACGTCGAGCGCATCGCCGGGACGATCGAGGCGACCGCCTCGACCCGAAACGTGGGCGTCATCGTCGACGAGTGGGGCGCCTGGCACACCGAGGCCGACCCCGGGACCGGCCTCGAACAGCCCGGCACGGTGCTGGACGCGCTGTCGGCCGCCGCGGTGCTCGACATCTTCAACGACCACGCCGACGTGATGACGATGTCCAACATCGCCCAGACGGTCAACGTGCTCCAGTGTCTCGTCGAGACCGACGGCGACGACGCCTTCAAGCGGCCGACCTACCGGGTCTACGATCTGTACGCCCCCCACAAGGGCAACGAGGCCGTCACCACGTCCGTCGAGACGCCGACCCGCGAGGTCGACGACGGCGAACTCCCGCTCGTCGGCGCCTCGGCCTCCGTCGACGACGACGGCGAGGTGTACGTCACCGCGACGAACCTCGACACCCGCGCGGCCCACACCGTCGAGTTCACCGTCGAAGACGCGACGGGCGACGACGTGGACGCCTCGGTCCTCTTCGAGGGCCAGGAGCCGGACACGGTCGTCGACGCCGACAACGCCGACGCCTTCGCCGCCGACGACCTCGACGTGAGCGTCGACGGCGACGGCCGCGTCACCGCCGAACTCGAACCGGGCACGGTCGCCGGTATCTCCGTCGAGTAACCGGCGGTCGGAGCCGGGGGTTGGAGCCGGAGGTTCGGATCTCTGATCTTCCGCGTCGGGACTGGGGAGAACTTCGTCGAGCGGCCGTACCTACGGTAAGGCGGGATCGGAGGGTCGAAGCCGAGGTGGTCGTGCTGTATTACGCTGTGGCGTCAGTTCCGTTGCTTGCTGAAGTCGCCGCCCTGATACTCGCCGACCTCGCGGTCGACGGCGAGGAGGTCGTGATCGATCCACCGGGCGATGCCTTCCCGCATTCGGAACGTGGCACGTTCGACACCGAAGGTAACCTGCACCGTCCGGGCACCGACGAGTGACGTGTACATGATGTGAGCGGTCTTGTGGGGGTTGACCTGCCGGAAGAGACCGGCGTCGGCGCAGTCGACGACGATCGCGGCGATCGTCGCGACGTTCTCGTCGTAGCGAGCCGAGAGTTTCTCGCGGAACTCGTCGTTGTGGGCGGCCTGAACCCGCAGTTCGGTGATCGCGAGCGCGAACGTCTCGCGCTGTTCCTCGCCCGGCTCGATGACGAACCGGTCGACGAACTCCACGAGACGAGCGAGCGGGTCCTCGGTATCGGACTCCCGGAGGCGTTCGCGCCGCCATCCGATAGCCTGGTCGAGAAACGCGACGAGTAACTCCTCTTTCGTGTCGTAGTGATAGTGGAGGAGTGACCGGCTCTTGTCGAACTCGTCCGCGATGTCCTGCATCGTGAGATCCGCGTAGCCGTGTTTGCACAGCGCGCTGTAGGTCGCGCCCATGATGGCGTCGTGAGTTTGGTCGGCCGCTTCCGCAAAACTCATACAGCCAAGTCAACCTCCTAATTGAATAATGTTTCGGCGATCGAGATCAGCAGGGTTATGTTTTCGCTGGCGCGACACTCCGCACTCTCATGCCCAGCCAGTACACCGTCGGCGTCGACGAGGTGACCGTCGACGACCCCTTCTGGTCGCCGTGGATCGAGCGCAACCGCGAGGTGACCATCGAGTACCAGTACGAGCAACTGGAGGAGTCGGGGACCCTGGAGAACTTCCGGCGCGCGATCGAGGGAAAATCGGGCGGCTTCCAGGGGATGTGGTTCCAGGACAGCGACGCCTACAAGTGGCTCGAGGCGGCGAGCTACGAGCTCGCGAAGGCCGACGACCCCGACCTGCGCGAGCGGGTCGACGAGGTTATCGACCTGGTCGCCCGCGCCCAGGAGGACTCGGGCTATCTGAACACCTACTTCCAGCTCGTCGAGCCGGACAACAGGTGGACGAACCTCAACATCATGCACGAGCTGTACTGCGCCGGCCACCTGATCGAGGCGGCCGTCGCCCACCACGAGGCGACCGGCGAGACCGCACTGCTCGACGTGGCCGTCGCCTTCGCCGACCACATCGACGACACCTTCGGCGACGAGGTCGACGGCGTCCCCGGCCACGAGGGGATCGAACTCGCGCTGGTTCGGCTCTACCGGGTCACGGACGAGGAGCGATACCTCGACCTCGCGCAGTATTTCGTGGACCTCCGGGGCCACGACGACCGCCTGCAGTGGGAACTCGAACACTCCGCGGCGATCGGCGGGGCCTCGTGGGACGACGGGGCGCTGATCCCCGCCGAGGGCGGGGGAAGCCTCCTGCTCGACGACGAGGGCGAGTACGTCGGCGCGTACGCCCAGGCGCAGGCGCCCGTCCGCGAGCAGGAGGCCGTCGAGGGCCACTCGGTGCGCGCGATGTACCTCTACGCGGGCGTCGCCGACCTGCTCGCCGAGCGCGACGACGCGGAGCTGCGCGCGGCGCTGGACCGGCTGTGGGCCAACATGACCGAGAAGCGGATGTACGTCACCGGCGGGATCGGGTCGGCCCACCGACACGAGGGGTTCACCGAGGACTACGACCTCCCGAACGAATCGGCCTACGCCGAGACCTGCGCCGCCGTCGGGAGCGTCTTCTGGACCCAGCGGCTGTTCGAGCTCGACCCCGACCCCGCCTACGCCGACCTGGTCGAGCGGACGCTGTACAACGGCTTCCTCGCCGGGGTCGGGATGGACGGCGAGGAGTTCTTCTACGTGAACCCCCTCGCGAGCGACGGCGACCACCACCGCAGCGGCTGGTTCACCTGCGCCTGCTGTCCCCCCAACGCCGCCCGACTGTTCGCCTCGCTCGGCCAGTACTGCTACTCGACGGCCGGCGGCGAGCTGTACGTCACCCAGTACGTCGGGAGCCACCTCTCGACAGCGGTCGACGGGACCGCCGTCGAACTCGACCAGGAGAGCGCGCTCCCGTGGGACGGCGAGGTGACGCTCGATATCGAGGCCGACGGGACGGTCCCGGTCAGCCTCCGGATCCCCGAGTGGGCCGCCGACGCGACGGTCACCGTCGACGGCGAGGAAGTCGACCACGACGGGTCCGGGTTCGTCCGCCTGGAACGCGACTGGGGCGGCGAGCGAGTCGAGCTGACGCTGGAGCAGACCGCCGAGTTCGTCGCGGCCCACCCCGCGGTCGAGGCCGACGCCGGTCGGCTGGCCGTCGAGCGCGGCCCGCTGGTCTACTGCGCCGAGGCCGTCGACAACGAGCGGCCGCTCCACCACTACGCCGTCGACGAGACCGGGGAGGTCGAAGCGAGCCACGACGCGGGCCGGCTCGACGGCGTGACGGTCCTCGATGTGGACGCGACGGTGCCGGATCCCGACGGGTGGGACGGGGAACTGTATCGCCCGGTGGATGAAACCGAACGGGAGAACACTGATCTCGAACTGGTCCCGTACTACGCCTGGGACAACCGCGACCCGGGCGCGATGGCGGTCTGGTACCGCCGGGCCTGACCCCTCTCCCCGGAACATAATTTTTTCTAGAATAGATTTAACTCGTTCCCGCTTCGAATCCGGGTCGGCAGGCACGTACCGACCACTGTCAGACCGAATCAGCCCTACATCCCCCCGTAGGACGCCGTCTCCACACCCGGTACTACGACCATGCGTCGCGGATCGCCTGCCACACTTCTCTCTCCCCTCTCTGCATACCGACGGCGCATACCGGAGTTAGTGCCCCGAATAGTTCGCATCACAGTATACATTGGAATATGATAGTTAGGGCTCGTAGATGGGTGAGACAGGGGCTCGCCGGCGAGGCGAGCGGAAACCGACTCGAGCGGGGGAGACTCAGAGCGCGTCCGACCACTCGGAGTAGGTGGTGTTGAACTCGACGACGCCGACGACGTTGCGGAGCTGGGAGGGGATCTCCGAGCGGAACCGGTCGTCGGGCATCCGGTCGACGGGAGCGGAGACGCTGATGGCGCCGAGCAGATCGCCCGAGCGGTCGGAGACCGCCGAGGCGACACAGCGGACGCCCTCGTCGCGTTCCTCGTCGTCGAAGGCGACGCCGCGCTCGCGGATGGTCGAGAGGGCCGCGCGCAGCTCCTCGGGGTCGGTGATCGTGTCGGGGGTCCGCCGGGGGAGCCGGTGGTCCGCGAGGAACTCGTCGAGCCGCTCCTCGGGGAGCTCCGCGAGGTAGGCCTTCCCGGCGGCCGTGCAGTGGGGGTCCTCGACGGTGCCGGCGTAGGTCGGCGGGTCGTCGACCGCGTCGCCGGTCGCCTGGTAGAGGGTGATCGCGCGGCCGTCGCGGACGACGACCAGCCGGGCCTGTTCGCCGGTCGCCTCGGCGAGGCGGTCGACGTTCGGCTTGGCCACGTGGTAGATCCGCTCGCCCGTCCGCGCGGTCGCACCGAGCGTGAACAGCCCGAGCCCGAGCCGGTAGCGGCCGTCCTCGGCGCGGAGATACCCGTCGTCCGCCAGCGTGGCGAGGTAGTGGTGGACGGTGCTCTTCGGGAGGTCCAGCGCCTCCGCGAGTTCCGTCACCCCGGCGCTGTCGCGCTCGCGCACCGCCTCGAGGATCCGAAAGGCCGTGCCGACCGAGGCGATCCGGTCGCCGCCACGGGTGTCCCCGTCGCTCATGTCCGTGACTGTCGCGGCCGACACTTAACCGTGTCCCGCCGGCCTGTCGCGCGACCGTCGGGCGGACCGTCAGCCCGTCAGTGGTATATCGGCGCCGCCGTCGGTCGGCCGGCGTCCGTCGGCCGGTGAGATCGCGGTCCTCCGGGTCAGGCCCGCCCTCGGTCGGCGGCCTCGTAGATGCGGTCGACCACGCGCTGGACGGCCAGCGCCTGCTCGGCGGTGCAGCGGTCGGGCGACTCGCCCGTCTCGACGGCCGCGAGGAAGGTGGCGAGTTCGTCCCGGAACGGGTCGTTGGCCGGCGGGACGAGCTCGCTGTCGACGTAGTGGTCGACCACGTCGCTGCGCACCTCGTAGAGCCGGAAGTCCCGGTGCTGGCCGTCCGAGGGGTCGACCGACTCCAGCGGGGTCGTGATGTCCAGCGAGACGCCGGCCTCGGTGCCGCGGATGTTGTACTCGTGGCGCCGCCGGGCGTTGGCGGCCCACGCGACCTCCAGGTGGGCGGTCCGGCCGCCTTCGAACTCGCAGAAGGCGGTCGCGGAGTCCTCCACGTCGTACATCTTCGCCTCGTCGTCCTCGCCCCACATCTCCAGGTAGGCGTAGTCCTCGCGGTCGCCGAAGTCCGACCGCGTGGTCGCGACTACCTCCTCCAGGTCCGGCCAGCCGTAGAAGTCCAGCACGAGGTCGACGACGAACGACCCCACGTCGATGAGCGCTCCCCCGCCAGCGATCTCCCGGGAGGTGTACCACGTCCCCAGCCCGGGGACGCCCCGGCGGCGCATGTACCGGGCGTCGATGTGGGTGACCTCGCCCAGTCGGCCGCTCTCGGCGTAGGCCTTCGCCAGCCGACAGCGGTTGCGAAACCGGTGGAAGTAGCCGCACATACAGATGCTGTCGGTCTCGTCGGCCCGCTCGACGATCCGCTCGGCGCTGGCGAGATCGTGGGCCAGCGGCTTCTCGATCAGCACGTCCAGCCCGGCGTCGAAGGCCTTCAGCGCCGCGGTCTCGTGGAACTTGTTCGGCGTCGAGATGATCGCGGCGTCCACGCCCGCCGCGAACAGCTCGTCCAGCCCCTCGTACATCGACGCGTCGTAGCGCTCGCGGAAGCGCTCTTTCGCCCGCGGGTCCAGGTCCACCGCGTGGACCGTGTGGCCCAGCTCCTCCAGGAACTCCGCGTGGGTCTCCCCGTGCTCGCCCAGCCCGACGAGTCCGATGTCCATGCGGGCGGCGTCGTCGTCCATAGCCCACCCTCCGGGCGGACCGACGTATGGGTTTTGGTCACCGCCACGACACTGCGGTCACCTCGCCGATAGTATCTTTCTTCAAACCACTCCGCCTAATAAACAGTTAACTTATGATTTTCAAGGCGTTTCGACGCCCGGCGGATATCGGCCGAGGCGGCGCGCGGCGGGGTGACCGGGAGGGAAACGTTGACGGTGGTACGACGAAATCCCCACCCATGGGCGAATCGTACTTCAGGGGGCACGTGACCCAGCGGGGGATCGTCTTCGGCCCGCGGGGGGACGTGTTGCTCGTGACGAGCGGGCTGCGTCCGTGGACGTTCCCGGGGGGGCGGATCGAGGTGGAGGCGGACCCGGAGCCGGCACTGCGGCGGACCCTCTACGAGCGGGTGGGCCTGCACACGACCGTCGAGGAGCCGGTCAAGACGGTGACCGACATCTGGGGGAGCGGCGACGAGCCGGTGTACGCGGTGCTGTACCGGGTACAGGCCCGCAGCCGCGACGTGCAACTGGGGGAGAAACACGACGACTACTGCTGGTACACGCCCGACGGCGCCGTCGAGGAGATGCACTTCAAGTCCCTCGAACAGGCCGTCGAGCGCGCCGTGGAGAACCACCGGGCCACCGAGTGGACCGGCGAGACGGAGAGGCCGGACGGCGAGTGAGCCGTCAGGGTTCGCCTGCGGCGGTCGCCCGCGAAAGTCGGCGAGTCGGCAACCGGACTGCGCGCCGCTCTCGCCTCCGGGAGTGTTTTGAGGGCGCCGCCCCGACGGGGTGGTGATGGTCGACATACGCCGGCTCGACGAGGCGACCGTCGAGCGCATCGCGGCGGGCGAGGTGGTCGAGCGCCCGGCCTCGGTCGTGAAGGAACTCGTCGAGAACAGCCTCGACGCCGACGCGACCCGGGTCGACGTGACCGTCGAGCGCGGCGGCAAGGACGGCGTCACCGCGGCGGACGACGGGGTCGGCATGACCGAGGACGAGGTCCGCCGCGCCGTCGAGGAACACACCACCTCGAAGATCCGCGACATCGACGACCTCGAATCGGGCGTGGGAACACTGGGTTTCCGCGGCGAGGCGCTACACGCCATCGGCGCCGTCTCCCGACTGACGATCACGACTCGCCCCCGGGCCGACCGCGACGTGGACAGCCACCGCGGGACGAAACTCACCGTCGAGGGCGGCGAGGTGACGAGCGTCGAGCCCGCAGGCTGCCCGGAGGGTACCACCATCGAGGTCGACGACCTCTTTTTCAACGTCCCCGCCCGCCGGAAGTACCTCAAGCAGGACGGCACCGAGTTCGCCCACGTCAACACCGTCGTCACGAGCTACGCGCTCGCGAACCCCGGCGTGGCCGTCTCGCTGACCCACGACGGTCGCGAGACGTTCGCCACGACCGGCGGGGGCGACCGCCGCGAGGCCGTCATGGCCGTCTACGGCCGCGAGGTCGCCGAGTCGATGGTCGAGGTCTCGATGGGGAGCGGCGACGGCGCGGACGGCGCGGACGGCGGCGACGGGGAAGCCAGCGACCTGCCGGATGGCCCGCTGGACGGGGTGTCCGGGCTGGTGAGCCACCCCGAGACCACCCGGAGCACCCGGGAGTACCTGTCGACGTACGTCAACGGTCGGTACGTCACGGCGAGCGCGGTCCGCGACGCCGTCGTCGACGCCTACGGCCACCAGCTGGCGCCGGACCGGTACCCCTTCGCCGTCCTCTTCCTCGACGTGCCCGCCGGCGACGTGGACGTGAACGTCCACCCCCGGAAGCTGGAGGTCCGGTTCGCCGACGAGGAGGGCGTTCGCGAACAGATCGAGACCGCCGTCGAGTCCGCCCTGCTCGACGAGGGGCTGCTCCGCAGCGGTGCCCCCCGCGGCAAGTCCGCGCCCGAACAGGCCGAGATCGCTCCGGAGCGGGGTGCGAACGACGGTGAAGGGGAGGGCAACGGCGTCGACGAACCGACGGGCCCGGACGGGTCGCCCCGGGCGACCGAGTCGTCCGACGGAACGGCGGCGACGGCCAGTAGTGAGGCGACCGCCGAATCGAGCGAATCCGGCGGGAGTACCGACGCCGCCACCGAGTCGACGACCGGACCGACCTTCTCCTCGGACCCGTCGGCGCCCTCGCCCCGCTCGACGCCCTCGGGGAGCGATCCGTCGAGGGAATCGGGCGCCGAGAGCGACGGAACCGCGACCGCCACGGACGCGAGCGCAGGACCCGTGACGGACGAAGCGAGGACGACCGCGGAGCCGGGCGACGGGGAACACCCGGGATCCGTCGCCGGCGGCGACGCCGACGCGTCCGCCGATCCGACAGCGGAGCGCGACCGGGACGACCGCGGCCGCAAGTTCG
Source organism: Halosimplex marinum (assembly GCF_051414075.1). NCBI lineage: Archaea > Methanobacteriati > Methanobacteriota > Halobacteria > Halobacteriales > Haloarculaceae > Halosimplex > Halosimplex marinum. The sequence continues at coordinate 54,632 of NZ_JBLKNY010000003.1, forward strand.
CCGGGGGCCACGACCAGGCCCGCCTCGGGGACGGCGATCCGGTCGAGGCGGGCGCCGACGGGGCGTCGGCGTTCGACGCGCTGCCCTCGATGCGGGTGCTGGGCCAGCTCCACGGGACGTACGTCCTCGCGGAGACCGACGAGGGGCTGGTCATGATAGACCAGCACGCCGCCGACGAGCGGATCAACTACGAGCGGCTGCGCGAACAGTTCGCCGGCGAGACGACGACCCAGGCGCTCGCCAGCCCGGTCGAACTCTCGCTGACGGCCCGGGAGGCCGAACTGTTCGAGACCTACGGCGAGGCGCTGTCGACCCTTGGTTTCCGGGCCGAGCGCGTCGGCGACCGGACCGTCGAGGTGCGGACGGTGCCTTCGCTGATGGCCGACACGGCCGACCCCGACCTGTTGCGCGACGCGCTCGCGGCGTTCGTCGAGGGCGAGGGGTCGGCCGCCGAGACGGTCGAGGCCGCCGCCGACGAACTGCTGGCCGACCTGGCCTGCTACCCCTCGATCACCGGCAACACCTCGCTGACCGAGGGGTCGATCACGGAACTGCTCGAACGGCTGGACGACTGCGAGAACCCGTGGGCCTGCCCGCACGGCCGCCCCGTCGTCGTCGAGTACGACGCCGAGGAGATCGAGGCGCGCTTCGAGCGGGACTACCCCGGCCACGGCGGCCGCCGGGACTGAGAGCGAGTTCTCGCGGGGGACGGCTGGAACGGTTCTGCGGGCGTCGCCTGCTGCGGACACACTGCCCAATGAACTAAACCGGATGCTGTCCATGGACGGGGTATGACAGAGCTGGTGACGTTCGGCGAGACCTCGTTGCGGCTGTCGCCGGCGGGCGACGAGCGGCTGGAGACGGCCGAGGACGTGCGGATGCGGGTATCGGGGACGGAGAGCAACGTCGCGGTCGCGGCCAGCGCGATGGGGGCCGACGCGACGTGGCTGTCGAAGCTGCCGGACTCGCCGCTGGGCCGGCGCGTCGAGCGGACGCTACACGCCCACGGCATCGACACGGAGATCGCGTGGGCCGAGGAGGGGCGGCAGGGCCTCCAGTTCGCGGAACAGGCGCCGGCGCCGCGGACCGACCGCCTGCTGCAGGACCGCGGCCGGGCCGCCGCAGCGTCGGTGACGCCCGGCGAACTGCCGATGGACCGGGTCCAGCGGGCCGACGCCACGTTCGTCGCCGGGAGCACGCTGTCGCTGTCGGGCGACATCGTCGAGACGGCCGAGGCGGTCCTGCGGGCGGCGGGCAGCGGCCTGGTCGCGATGGATCTGGACTTCCAGCCCGGCCTCTGGTCGGCCGAGGAGGCCCGCGAGACGCTCGACGGCGTGTTCGACGCCGTCGACGTGCTGATCGCCAACGAGGAACAGGCCCGGGCGGTCTTCGACCGGACCGGCGAGCCCCGGAAGTTCGCCCACGCCATCGCCTCGAAGCGGGACTTCGACGCGGTCGTGATAACGCGGAGCGAGCGCGGGGCGCTGGCCTGCAGCGACGGCGTGATCCACGAGCAGGACGGGATCGAGGTCGACGCGGTCGACCCGGCGGGCCAGCACGAGGCCTTCACCGGCGCCTTCCTCGAACGGGTCCTCTCGGGCGCGGGCGCGAGCGAGGCGCTCACCTACGGCGTCGCGAGCGCGACGCTGGCGCGGACGATCCCCGGCGCGATGACGACCGCGAGCCGCGAGGAGGTCGAGTCGCTGGCCGCGGACCTCGACGGCGGGCGCTGACTGCGGTCCCGTCGTCGAACGGGCACAGCGGGCGGAGCGACTGCGGGACCACCGGCGCTCGGATCCGCCGGACGGGAGCGGGTCGACGGTGAGATGCCAACAGAGATATGGGGGCGCCAGCCGAGGGTCCACCCGGCTATGTCACGGGCACACACGCGAGCCGTCACGGTCGTGTTCGCGGTGTTCGTCGCCAGCGCGTCGTTCGTCGGGGGCGTCGGCGCGGGATCGGACGACACCGTCACGCTCACCGTCACCGTCGTCGACGAAGGGGGAGATCCGCTCTCCGACGCGGCGCTGTCGGCCACGTGGGACGGCGGGGGGCCGGTCAACCGCACCACCGCCGGCAACGGCAAGGCGTTTCTCACCGTGGCCGAGGGGGCCGACGTGACCATCGGCGTCGACCACCCGAACTACGTCCGCAACCACCCCTACGTCGTCGAGAACGCCAGCGAGGAGGACGTGACCATCGAGGTCGCCCGGGCCGGCCGGGCGACGGTCACCGTGGAGGACAGCGAGGGGCCGCTGGGCAACGCGATCGTCCGGCTGTTCCACGACGGGCGACCGGTCGTCAACGAGCGGACGACGGCGGACGGCCGGTACACGACCCCCGATATCGAGCGGGGCAACTACACGCTCGTCGCGTTCAAGGAGGGGTACCTGCGCAACCGGACGACGCTGACCGTCGACGGCCGGGTCGGCGAGACGACGCAGATCCGCCAGGAGTCGGTGCTGGTCGCCTTCACCGTCCGCGACGACCACTTCGACCCGCCGCGGGCGGTGCGGAACGCGAACGTCACCGTCCCGGGCGTCGCCGACGTGACCACACAGGGGACCGGGACCGTCAGCGTGAGCGTCCCCGTCAACGACGCCTACGAGGTGCGGATCACGAAGCCGGGCTACGAGTCGGTCACCGAGCGCCTCCGGGTCCGCGAGTCCGGGACCTCGCTGAACGCGACCATCCAGCGGACGCCCGCCATCAGCCTCCGCGCCGACAACGACCGCGTCGTCGTCGGCGAGCCCGTCCGGGTGACCGTCACCGACGAGTACGGCAACCCCGTCCCCGACGCGTCGGTCAGCCGGGCGGACACGGCGGTCGGCGAGACCGACGGGGACGGCGTTCTCAGCGTCCCGGTCGAGAGCGCCGGGAACGTCACCATCTCGGCCGAAGCGGACGGGCGCGAGGCCGAGGTCACCGTCGAGGGCGTCCAGCCCGCCGGCGCGTCCACGCCGACCGCGACGGCGACAGCGACCGCCTCGCCGACGGCGTCCGGGACTCCGACCGGGACATCGAGCGGGTTCGGACCCGGTCCCGGCGTCGCGGGCGCGCTCGTCGCGCTCGTAGTCGGGGTCCTGCTCGCCCGGCGCCGCGTCGAGTGACCGGGGCCGCCGGACCGTGCCGCCGGCCGCCGGTTCCCGGTGGCTCTATATAGCGAAACGGTCGAGAACGTCCAACATGGGAGCCCAAACCGGAAATCGTCGCCGCGTCGCGGGGGTTTAGGTTCGGGGTGGCGAACTCGGGGCTATGGCCACGGAATCGCCGAGCGTCCGGTCGACGGTCCGGCAGTTCCTCTCGCTGGAGCGGGACGTGCTCGTCCTCTCCGTCGCGATGTTCGCGTTCAGCCTCGGCTTCCAGATGACCGGCCGCTACCTCTCGGAGTACCTGGTCGTCCTCGGTGCCTCCCCCTTTATCGTCGGCCTCTACGGTTCCTTCGGCAATATCATCAGCGCGGTCTACCCCTACGCCGGCGGCGTCTTCTCCGACCGGGTCGGCTCGCGGTACGCCCTGACCCTCTTCGGCCTGCTGTCGACGCTCGGCTTCCTGTTCTGGTTGGTCGCCCCGCTCGTCGGCCCCGTCGATCTGGGCGCCCTCGTCCTCGAACCGTGGGTCTGGATCTTCGTCGGCCTCGTGCTCGCCCAGGCCTGGAAGTCCTTCGGGCTGGGGGCGACCTTCGCCATCGTCAAGCAGAGCGTCCCGGACGACCGGCTGGCCCGCGGGTTCGCCAGCACCGAGACGTTCCGGCGGACGGCCTTCCTCGTCGGCCCGCTGCTGGCCGCCGGCCTGCTGTTCGTCTTCTCCGGCGGCGCCACCGAGGAGGAGATTCTCCCCGGATTCCTCTACGTGCTGGGCGTCGCCGTCGTCTTCGGCGTCGTCGCCACCGCGGTCCAGCACGTCAGCTACGAGGCCGACGCCGACTCGTTCGGCACGGAGTTCGCGGGGATCGACCAGATCCGCTCGGACCTGGCCGACCTGCCCGACCCCCTCCGGCCGCTGCTGGTCGCGGACACGCTGGTCCGGTTCGCCAACGGGATGGTCTACGGCTTCTTCATCCTCGTGGTCACCCGCATCTGGGAGCTCGACGCGACCCTCTTCGGGTTCTACCTCAACCCGGCGGTCTTCTTCGGCGTCCTGCTCGGCGTCGAGATGGTCGTCGCGCTGGTCTCGATGGCGCCGGCGGCGGTCGTCGCCGAGCGGGTCGGCCTCAAGCCCGTCGTCGCCCTCGGGTTCGCCGTCTACGCCGTCTTCCCCGTGCTGCTGATCTTCGCCCCGGCGGACCCGCTGGTGGTGACCCTGCTGTTCGCGTTCTCCGGCCTGCGCTTCGCCGGCCTCCCCTCCCACAAGGCGCTCATCGTCGGCCCCGCCGAGCGCGACGCCGGCGGCCGCGTGACGGGCGCGTACTACCTCCTGCGGAACACGATCGTCATCCCCAGCGCCGCCCTGGGCGGGTACCTCTACGACAGCGACTGGACGGTCGCCCTGCCCGGCGGTCCCCTCGATACCGTGACCGCCGGCCCGGAACTCGCCTTCTCCGTCGCGACCGTCGTCGGCGTCGTCGGCGTCGCGTACTTCCTCGTCTTCGGCGAGGAGTTCGCCGCCTACGCCTGATGGGCGAGGAGTTCGTCGCCTGCGCCCGGGGCCGGCGACAGTCCTTTCTCCGCGGGCGTGGTAGAGTTTCACATGGCGATCGAAGACGACCGTCCGGGCAGCGACATGACCGACCGCGAGGTCGAGGCGCTCCACGAGGTGGAACTCGGCGTCGAGTGGCTGCGCCGCGCTCACGGCAAGCTCGTCGCGTTCCACCACAACACCGGCCACGCGATGGAGCACTTCGCCGAGGCCGAAGAGTTGCTCCGCGAGAGCGGTCACACCGACCTGGCCGACGAGATCCGCGACAGCCACCTGCCGCGCGGCGTCGTCGACGAACACCGCTGGTCGTACGACGTGCTGGAGTCGTTCGAGGACGACTTCATGGCCGACGTGACCGGGCTGGCCGACCGCGCCCGCGCCGACCTGGCCGACGGCCGCCGCCACGTCGCAGAGCGCCGCCAGGAACGCGAGTGGAAGCGCGACGCCGACCGGGAGTAATCGGATCCACCGCCGGCGGTGTCGTCGGCCTCACCGCTCGTCGGTATCGCGGGCGCTCCGGCCGTCGGTCGCCGGTCGCACCGCGGCGAGGGGCGGCTGCTCCGACCCGGACCCGTCAGTGGTTCTGGATCGCGTCGATGACCATCGCCGCGGCGACGATGGGCTCTTTCGGCACGTCGGTGGCGTCGTCGATAGTGATGTCGTAGCGGTCCCGGAGGGAGACGTGGCCCTGGATCGTGCCGACGTGGTCGCCGTCGGCGTCGGTGATCTCGTACTTGTGCGGGATGAACGCGCCGAACGGGAGGTAGTGGCGCGCGACCGTGTAGAGGGCGCCCCGCGAGTCGATCTGGGCGAGCTGCTCGCCGGTGTCGGCGTCCCGCACCGTCCACGTGTCCTGGAAGATCGAGAAGTCGTTGTCGAGCACGACGAGCTCCTCGTCCGTCGCGGCGTCGATCAGGGCGTAGTTGCCGGCCACGTCCATGATCCCGCCGGCCTTGACGGTGAACACGTCGTTGCCGTCCCCGTCCGTGAACGGGAACTCCTCTTTCATCTTCATCAGCTTCTGCTTGCCCCGCAGGACCACGTTCCCGGCGGCGTCGGTCGCCTTGTACTTGTTGCGGATCAGCGACTGTTCGACCGTGTAGCTGTCGTCTCCCAGCTCGATCCCCGCGATGTCGTAGGTCCCAGCCATGTTCGCCTTAACTGTTCCGTCCCTGGTATTTAAATCTCGGTTCCAGATGCCCGCCAGCGGGGACCCGCGGCCGGGCCGAGCGGCCCGTCAGCCGCGCAGGGAGTGGCCGCCGACACGGAGACTCGCCGACGCGGGGACCGCCGGCGGGTCGAGCGGGGCGGTCGGGCGGACCGGGAGATCGACAGCGTTTCACACCGCCGGACCCTGGCGAGGGATAGATGAGCAAAGACGTCATCGAGGTCCGAGGGGCAGAGGAACACAACCTCAAGGACGTCGACGTTACGATCCCGCGGGAGCAGTTGACGGTCGTCACGGGGCTGTCGGGGTCGGGGAAGTCCTCGCTGGCGTTCGACACCGTCTACGCCGAGGGCCAGCGCCGGTACATCGAGTCGCTGTCGGCCTACGCCCGGAACTTCCTCGGGCAGATGGACAAGCCGAAAGTCGAGAACGTCGAGGGGCTGTCGCCGGCGATCTCCATCGACCAGAAGAACGCCGCGAACAACCCCCGCTCGACCGTCGGCACCGTCACCGAACTCCACGACTACCTCCGCCTGCTGTACGCCCGCGTCGGCACGCCGCACTGCCCGGAGTGCGGCCGCGAGGTCGGCGAGCAGTCGGCCCAGCACATGGTCGACCGCGTGCTCGAACTCCCGGAGGGCACCCGCGCGAAGATCCTCGCGCCGGTCGTCCGCGACCAGAAGGGCGCCTTCGAGGACCTGTTCGACGACCTCGTCGCCGAGGGGTACGCCCGCGTCGAGGTCGACGGCGAACAGCACGACCTCTCGCTCGACCGCCCGGACCTCGACGAGAACTACGACCACACCATCGACGTGGTCGTCGACCGCGTCGAGGTCGGCCCGGAGCACCGCTCGCGGATCACCGACTCCGTCGAGACCGCCCTGGAGGAGGGCGACGGCGTCCTGAAGGTCGTCGTCCCCGACCCGCCCGAGGACGTGGAACTGGGCGGCGCAGAGGCCCGCTCGGTCGGGGACCTGGGCGCCGACGACGCGGGCGACGGTGACGACGGCGACGAGGCCGACGCGGCCGACGACCGCCTCGTCGTCGAGTTCTCGGAGGACCTGGCGTGTACGCACTGCAACGTCGACATCAGCGAGATCGAGACCCGCTCGTTCTCGTTCAACAGCCCCTACGGCGCCTGTCCGGAGTGCGAGGGCCTCGGCGAGACCAAGGAGGTCTCCGAGGACCTCGTGATCCAGGACCCCTCGAAGCCGCTGAAACACGTCTTCGAGCCCTGGAGCTACGACCGGACCTACTACTCCCGGCAGCTGGACAACGTCGCCGAGCACTTCGGCGTCTCGCTGGAGACGCCCTTCGAGGACCTCGACCCCGAGATCCGGCGCCAGTTCCTCTACGGCACGGACTCGCGGGTCCACTTCGAGTGGCGCACCAAGAACGGCACCCGCGAGAAGACCGAGCGCTTCGAGGGGGTCATCCCCAACCTCGAACGCCGCCACGTCGAGACCGACTCCGACCGCGCCCGCGAGCACATCGAGGAGTACATGGCGACGACCACCTGCCCCGCCTGCGAGGGCACCCGCCTGAAGGCCGAGTCCCGCGCGGTGCTCGTGGACGGCACCGCCATCACCGAGGTCAACCAGCTCTCCATCGGCGACGCGCTGGAACACTTCGAGGACCTCGAACGCAACCTCGGCCCGCGCGACACCAAGATCGCAGAGGAGATCCTGAAAGAGATCCGCGCCCGCCTCGGGTTCATGTGCGAGGTCGGCCTCGACTACCTGACCCTCGACCGGGAAGCCGCCACGCTCTCCGGCGGCGAGAGCCAGCGCATCCGCCTCGCGACCCAGATCGGGAGCGGCCTCGTCGGCGTCCTCTACGTCCTCGACGAGCCCTCCATCGGCCTCCACCAGCGCGACAACGACCGCCTGCTGAACACGCTGGAGGAGCTCCGGGACCTCGGGAACACCCTCCTCGTCGTCGAGCACGACACCGAGACGATGCGCCGCGCGGACAACATCATCGACATGGGGCCCGGCCCCGGCAAGCGCGGCGGCGAGATCGTCGTCAACGGCGACTTCGACGAGGTGCTCGACTGCGAGGAGAGCACGACGGGCGAGTACCTCTCCGGCGAGAAAGCGATCCCCGTTCCCGACGAACGGCGCGACCCCGACGGCCACCTCACCGTCGAGGGCGCCCGCCAGCACAACCTCAAGGACCTCGACGTGGACCTGCCGGTCGGCTGCTTTACGGCGATCACCGGCGTCTCAGGCTCGGGCAAGTCCACGCTGATGCACGACGTGCTCTACAAGGCGCTGGCCCGCGAGATGCACGGCAACTCCGACGTGAACCCCGGCGAGCACGACGGCCTCTCGGGGCTGGAGAACGTCGAGACGGTGCGGCTGATCGACCAGTCCCCCATCGGCCGCACGCCGCGGTCGAACCCCGCCACGTACACCAACGTCTTCGACCACATCCGCGAGCTGTTCGCCGAGACGGACCTGGCCAACCAGCGCGGCTACCAGAAGGGTCGGTTCTCGTTCAACGTCAAGGGCGGCCGCTGCGAGGAGTGTGGCGGCCAGGGCACGGTCACCATCGAGATGAACTTCCTCTCGGACGTGCAGGTGCCCTGCGAGGAGTGCGGCGGCGCCCGCTACAACCGCGAGACGCTCGACGTGACCTACAAGGACGCTACCATCGCCGACGTGCTCGACATGAGCATCGACGAGGCCTACGACTTCTTCGAGGGCCACAGCCAGATCCGCCGTCGGCTGAAGCTCCTCAAGGACGTTGGGTTGGGCTACATGCAACTCGGCCAGCCGTCGACGACCCTCTCGGGCGGCGAGGCCCAGCGCGTCAAACTCGCCGAAGAGCTGGGCAAGAAAGACTCCGGCGAGACGCTGTACCTGCTGGACGAACCGACCACGGGCCTGCACCCCCACGACGAGCGCAAGCTCATCGACGTGCTCCACCGGCTCACCGACGACGGCAACACCGTGGTCGTCATCGAGCACGAACTCGATCTGGTGAAAAACGCCGACCACATCGTCGACCTCGGCCCCGAGGGCGGCGAGGCCGGCGGCCGGCTCGTCGCCGAGGGCACGCCCGAGGAAGTGGCTCGGACCGACGGTTCCTACACCGGGAAGTACCTCCGCGACCTGCTGCCCGACGTAGACCTCGAAGGGCCGCGCGGCGACCGCGTCGTCACCGCCGACGCCGACGGCGAGACGGAGACGGCGCCTCGCGCCGACGACGACTAGGAGCCGCTTTTCACTTCGACGGGTCGGATCCAGAGAGTCTGTCTACGCCATACAGGTATCATATCTGATATCTGCGCGGACAGCTATAACTGTTGACAGACGAGTGACTCAGCCGATATGGGACTCGCACGAACGGGCGCCGTGCTCTCGGGGCTCGCGGGTATCGGGTTCGGGCTGCTCGGGTGGCTGTATCCGGTCACGGCCACGGCCGGGGGCGGGCTCTACACCGCCCAGCCGGGCTGGGTGTCGACGGTCTCGGGGCTGGCCGTCCCGCTGGTCGTCCTCGCGGTCGTCCTCTACCTGATCGACCGCGGGACGGTCGGGCGGCTGCTCGGCGGCCGCGGCGACGGCGTCGGCGGCGTGCTGGGCGGGTCGGACGCCGTCCCGGTCGACCGCTACGAGATCGTCGAGGCGACCAACTGGAAGCGGCTCAACTGGATCCGGCTGCGTCGGTCGCTGGGCGTCGCGCTGACCGTCGCCGGGACGGTCGCGCTGGTCGTCTCGCTCACAGTCGGTACCGGCGGGGAGACCGGGAACGCCGGCGGCGCGATGGCGCTGCTGTGGCTGGGCGCCGTCCTCGCGGGGCTGGCGATCGTGGTGACCTCGCGGACCGACGGCGAGGAGATCGCCGCCGACTACACCCACCGCGTGTCGGTCCGCATCCCCGATCTGTTCTCGCTGCACTCCTTTCACGTCCACCTCCGACAGATCACGGAAGACCTGGGCTACGTGCCGACCAGCGACACCTCGCCCGGCCGGGGCGGCTCCGCGGCCGCCTTCGACGAGGAAGTGTATCTCTCGAAGGGCGGCTTCAAGGTGCGAAAGCGCCCGTTCGAGTCGTCGCTGAGTCCGCTGCCCGACGACTCGCCGATGGCCGAAGTGGTGAACCTCACGACCGCGAGCCTGTCGGTGGTCGCCGTCGGCGTCTCCCTGCTCGTGACCGGGCCACGGGTAGCTGGACTCCCGCTGTTGCTGGTCGGCGGCGCCGGGTTCCTCTACGACTACGTCCGGCGGACCCGCCAGTGGGCCGAACTGTACTGCGTGGAGGAGGGAACCGTCTACACGCCCACGGCGGCGGTCCACGACGGCGAACCCCCCGGCGAGGGCGTCGTCCACCACGAGCCCGCGGTCACGGCCGCCGAGTCCTCGACCGAGTTACTCGTCACGCTCGGCGCCAAACACTCGGTGTACTTCGAGGTCGACAGACTCGAAGCCGACTTCGACGCCCTGACCGACCGTCTCGACGACGTGGCCGCCGAGAACAGCTACACCGTCGTCGACGAACCGACCCGCGAACGGGTGAGCCCCCACACCAATGGCCACTGATCCCGGTCCGCCCGACGACGCCGCCGACGACTCCACGGGGGAGTATCCCGCCGACCCCACGGACCTGGCCGGCGCGAGCGACGCCGATCTGGCCGCCCTCGTCGCCGAGGCGTGGACCGCCGACGGCTACCGGACGACGGTGAGAGAACACGGGTCGCACGTCTTCGTCTTCGCGAAGCGGCGGGTCGACGGCGGGATCAGCGGGGAGATCGTCTGGATCGCCGGCGAACGAGCCGTCGAGTCCGCCCAGCTAGAACAGCTCCGCGCGCTCGCCAAGAAGACCGGCGCCGACTCGGCAGTCTGTCTGACCGTCGGCGCGGGCGGGGTCGCCCGGTCCGTGGCCGCGGGCCACGACGTGACCGTCGTCGACGGCGACGACCTGCGATCGAAACTCGGGGTCGACGGCCCCTCCGACGCGGGCACCGACCCCGATGCGACGGCCGACGGCCCGGCAGTCGACGCCGGGGGTGGTGACGGCGGACTTGCCCCGCCCGGCGGCGAGATGGCCGGTGACAGCATCGGCGACACGAGTACGGGCGACGCCGCGTCGACCGGCGCGACGGGAACCGAACCGGACGACGCCGAGAGCGGATACGACCTGGGCGACGCCGAGAGTGACGACGGCTCCGACGGTATCGGCGCTGGCTCCGGCGGTTTCGTCGATGGCGCCAGTGGTATCGGCGGTGGCTCCGACGGTATCGGCGACGAGGGGGACGGAGCGGGCGGCGAGTCCGGGGCGGCGGGCGGGGGTGGGCCGTCGAACGGACGCCCTCACCTCGACGCGTGGGACGGTCGGACCGCCGAGGCCGACGTGACGGCGCCGCCGTTCGACGGCCTCTGGGCGGCGGTGACGCGGGACGACGCCGTCGAGAGCGTCGGCGACCGCTCCGTCTGGGACGGCACCTCGCGGTGACCAGTGGCTACGGCGGCACCGCGGGCGGTTCCCCTGGCAGTTCCGCCCGGTCGTGGTCCGCGTCGAAGTCCACCTCGGGACCGACCGGGACGTACCCGGTCGGGTTCAGCGCGTCGTGGCTGCGGTAGTAGTGTTCCTTGACGTGGTCCAGATCGACGGTGTCGGCGATCCCGCCGGTCCCGTAGAGGTCCCGCGTGTACCCCCAGAGATTCGGATAGTCGACGATCCGGCGGAGGTTGCACTTGAAATGAGTGTGGTAGACGGCGTCGAACCGGGCGAGGGTCGGGAACAGCCGGAGGTCCGCCAGCGTCAACCGATCCCCAACGAGGTAGCGGCGGTCCGAGAGATGCCGTTCCCAGCGGTCGAGGGCGTCGAAGACCGTCTCGACCGCGGCCTCGTACTCGGCCTGTGTTTCGGCGAACCCCGCGCCGTAGACGCCGCGGTTGAGCGGGCGGTAGAGCTCGCCGATCACACGGTCGACCGCCTCGCGGTTGGTCTCGGGGTAGAGGTCGACGCCCCGGTGGTCGGCGAACGCGTCGGCGAGCGTCCGCATGATCTCGTCCGACTCCTCGTTGACGACGGTCCCCGCCTGCTCGTCCCAGAGGACGGGGACGGAGACGCGGCCGGTGTAGTCGGGGTCGGCCTCGGTGTAGACCCCGCGGAGGTAGTCGCTGCCGTGGAGCCGGTCGGGCGTGCAGCCGTCTTTCTCGGGGGTGAACTCCCAGCCGTCGTCCCGGCGGTGGGGGTCGACGACGCTGATACCGATGGCGTCGTCCAGCCCCAGGAGTTCGCGGACGAGGAGCGTCCCGTGCGCCCAGGGGCAGGCCCACGAGACGTAGAGGTGGTACCGGTCCGGATCCGCGGGGTGGCGGTCGGTGCCGACCTCGCTGCGGAACTCGGTCGTCTCGTAGTCGAAGTCCTCGCGGTCGTCGTTCGATACGTCGCGCAGCCATTCGCCGTCGATGAGTCGTCCCATGTGTCGAAGGTGTGCGGAGTGGAGCGTCGTTTCGCGAGCGAGTCAGAACAGCGCGAGGCCGACCGCGTAGGGCCACGACGCCGTCGACAGCGCGAGGAAGACCAGCGCCGCGCCGGCCAGGCCGGCGTTCTTCAGGAAGTGGACCTGCTCGTTCTGTCGATCCTGGCCCTCCTGGGCCCAGAAGTCGTGCATCACGGGCGTGACGCCGACGAGGAAGCCGACGACGAGAACGGCCCCGACGGCCGGGAACGCGCCGAGCAGGATCGAGGCCGCGCCCGCGACCAGCGCGAGACTCGACAGCGGGACCAGCAGTCGGGGCGCCGGCGCGCCCTTGTGGGCGGCGTAGCCGACGGTGGTCTCCAGGTCGAGCAGGTTGCCCAGCGCCATGAACGCCAGGACGGCCGCGAACAGGACGCGACCGGCGAGCAGCGCGCCGCCGGCCAGCGCCGACTCGAAGGCCATCAGGCCCACACCTCCGGTTCCGCCGCGTTCGCGTCCCGTTCCGATTCCGCGTCGATTCCGTCGAGCTGCTGCGTTGCGTTCATCGCATCGCCGACTTTCGCCGCCGTCCCCATAGATGTCAGGTAAATTATAGTATATCGGGTGGAAGGCGGGCAACCGGGTATACCGCGGTGTACCGGGACCCGACGACCCGCGATATTTTTCAGGGGAAGGAGCGAACGGTAGGACCATGCAGGCCGACGACCCGGACGACCCGTTCGCGGAGGTGGACCCGCAGGCGTGTCCGACGGCCGAGTCCTTGGAGGTGATCGGCACGCAGTGGCGGCTTCACGTCCTCCACGACCTGAACGACGAGGGGGAGATGCGCTTCAACGAACTCAAGGAGTCGACGGGGGCGAGTTCGCGCACGCTCTCGCAGTCGCTCGACGCGCTGACCGACGCCGGCCTGGTCGACAAGCGCATGGAGGAGGCCGCCCCCGTCGCGACCTTCTACTCGCTGACCGAGCGGGGCGAGGCGCTCGGACCCGTCTTCGACGAGCTCGACGCCTGGGCGCGCGAGCACGTCGACCCCGCCGACTTCGCCGGGGAGTGAGCCGGGGCTCGCGCGGCGCTGTCCCGGCCGTCCCAGTCGCCCCGCCCTGCGCTCCCCGCCCGACCCCTCGGTCGCTGAACTCAATTTCAGCGAGCAGTCAAGTGTCTCCCGCCCCTCCGATCCGGTATGAGCGACACCACCGCCTACGCCGCCCTCGGCGACCGCGTGCTCGTCGTCCGCGGCGGGGGAGCCGAACCGACCGCCGACGGGCCGGACCCGAGCGCGACCGACGACTGGACCGCCGACGAGCGCCTCGTCGGCCGCGACTTCCAGTGCGTCGCCGCGACTCCCGACGAGCCCGACCGGGCGTTCGCCGGCACCGTCGAATCGGGGATCCACCGCACCAGCGACGGCGGCGACACCTGGGAACGGGTCGCCCCGGGGATCGACGACCGCGTCACCGCGCTGGCGGTCAGCCCGCACGATCCCGACACCGTGTGGGCGGGGACCGAACCCTCCGCAGTCTACCGCTCGGCCGACGGCGGTGACTCCTGGGAGGCGCTGCCGTCGCTGACCGACCTGCCCTCGGAGTCGGAGTGGTCGTTCCCGCCGCGGCCGCACACCCACCACGTCCGCTGGCTGGAACCGGACCCGGGCGACCCCGAGCGGCTGTACGTCGCCATCGAGGCCGGCGCACTCGTGCGGACGGACGACGCGCTCGCGGCCACGGCGGCCGACGGCGCGGACGGCACCGAGACCTGGCAGGACCGACCCGGGGGCGCCCGCTACGACAACCACACGCTCGCCACCCACCCCGACGCCGAGGGCCGAGTCTACACCGCGGCCGGCGACGGCTACGCCCAGTCCGAGGACGGCGGCGACACCTGGGCGTACCCCCAGGACGGGCTCGACCACCGGTACGTCTGGGGGCTGGCCGTCCCGCGGGCCGACCCGGACACCGTCGTCGTCTCCGCCGCCAGCGGCGCCCGGAACGCCCACAGCGTCTCGACCGCCGAGGCGTACGTCTACCGGACGACGGACGCGGGAGGCGGCGACGACGGCGCCGCTCGGGAGGCGTCGACCGAGTGGGACCTCGCGATGGACGGCCTGCCGGACCCGGAGGGGACGGTCCGGTCGGTTCTCGCCGCGGCCGACGGGCCGACCCTGTTCGCGCTGAACAATCGCGGACTCTACCGCTCGGCCGACGCCGGCGCGTCGTGGGAGCGAGTCCCCCTGGAGTGGCCCGACGCCTACGGGTCACAGACGCCGCGCGGGCTGGCCGCAGTCTGAGCGCTCCCTTCGCCTCCCACGGGGTCACAGCGCCGCGCCGACGCCGTAGACGGCCATCGTCGTCACGACGGCCGCCGCGGCCGAGACGGCGACCACCTGGAACGCTTTGACCCGGTCCTGTTTCACCGCCTCCGCCTCGGCGACGGACCCGCTGTCGCCGCCCGACCCCGAGAGGTCGTAGCGCGCCAGCGCGCCGAAGCCCGCACAGAAGCCCATCCGGGCCTGGACGACGCCCATGAACCCGCCGAACAGGAGCGGGAACGACCCGAGCAACAGCCCCGCTGGTCGACCCGTCGCGACGACGAAGCCGACGTAGACCGCCGCCGCGAGGAAGGAGACCGCGCCCAGCGCGCGCCGCTTGCGCCGCTCGTCGCGCCCGATATTGCAGACGCCCGGTTGATACTCGCTCATAACCGTGACTGTGAACCGACGGCGGATAAGGCCACCAGCAAACAGCGTCGGGTCCGTCCTCGACGGGCGCTGGTCGAACTCGGAGCGTACGCCCCGCGCGGGCTGAACGGGCGGACCGCCCGGGAGCCTCAGAACAGCAACACCATCACGGCGGCCAGGTGTTCGTCGGTCCCGCCGTCGAACCTCCCGATGGCGTTGGAGTAGGTGTCGACGACCTCGTAGCCGGAACCGTCCTCCCGGATGATCCCGACCGTGTCGTTCGATATATCCTCGACCTCCAGGGTCTGACCGTCCTCCTGGACGGTCCCGACCGTGTTGTTCGAGTCGTCCTGTACCCTGTGGTAGTACCCCTTCTCCTCGACGACGCCGATAGTGTTGTTCGAGGCGTCTTCGACCTCGTGGTAGTACCCGCGGTCGTGGATGACCCCGACCGTGTTCTTCGAGGCGTCCTCGATCTCGTAGTAGTTGCCCTTCTCGTAGGTGTAGTAGTCGTAGCCGCCGCCGAACAGCCCCATAACCCACGACTCGCGGCGATGCATAAAGCGGTGTGGGTCCAGATATCACGCCGCACAGTCGACCCGTCCGCCGCCGGACGGTCGGACCCGCCCAGTCTCACCGGAGGCCGTTGACTATTTACAGCGAGGCGACCCACCGCTCGGTATGCACGATTTCGTCGTCGTGGGCTGTGGGCCCGCGGGGTCGCGGTTCGCCCGCCGCGCCGCCGAGCGGGGCCACGACGTGCTCGCCCTCGAGCAGGGCGAGGTCGGGAAACCCCTCGCGTGTTCGGGCCACGTCTCCACCGACATCTGGGAGTACACCCCCGAGGGCGCCCGCGACCGCCTCCTGCAGAACGTCGTCCACGGCGCCCGCTTCCACCTCGGCGGCCCCCGCGGCGACCCGCCGGGCGACCCCCGGTCGAACGGTCACGTCCGCTCCGGCGGACACGCCTCAGCCGGCGGAAACGGAGCCAGCGGCGGCGACGGACACAGCTCGAACGGCCGCGACGGCGAGTTCCCGGCCCGCACGTACCCCTTCTACAAGGACGAACAGGTGTCGAACGTCATCGACCGCGTGGGCCTCGACCGGGAGCTCGCCGACGCCGCCCGCGAGGCGGGCGTCGACCTCCGGGAGGACCACACCGTCGTCGGCGTCACGGAACGCCGCGACCGCGTCGAACTCGAAGTTCGAGGTCCGGAGGGCGTCGAGACCCACGAGGCGCGGATGGTCGCCGGCTGCGACGGCCCGAAATCGCGGGTCCGGCGCGAACTCGATATGCCCGAACCCGACGAACTCCTCCACGGCGTGCTCGGCTTCTCCGACGAGGACGACGACTCCGATTTCGTCGACGTGCACCTGACTGTCCCGGACTTCTTCGCCTGGCGCATCCCGCGGGGCGAGGCGGGCGTCGAGTACGGTCTCGCGACGCCGCCCGGCGCGGACGTGCGCGACCGCTTCGACCGGTTCACCGCCGACTACGGCGTCGAGACCGACCGCCGCTGTTCGGGGCTGATCCCCGTCGGCCCGCCCGACTCGGTGACGAGCCGCCGGGCGTTCCTGGTCGGCGACGCCGCCGCCCAGACCAAGCCGTTCACCGGCGGCGGCATCCTCTACGGGATGACCGCCGCCGACCACGCCGCCCGCGAGATCGACCCCCGCGACCCCGCGACACTGGCCGCCTACGAGCGCGCGTGGCGCGACGACCTCGAACGCGAGATCGAACTGGGCCACTGGATCCGCCGGGCCTACTCGCTGCCCGAGCCGGTCCAGCGGGTCGGCCTCCGGGCGTTCTCCGGGGAGATCGGCGTCCACATGGACCGGCCGACCACCGTCTTCTCGCTCGACCAGCTCCAGTCGTTGCTGCGCGGGTGAACTCCCGGCGGGCGGGGTTCGAGCCCCGCAGGCCGGGTGAGAATCCCCGCAACGCTGATTTGGGGAGCTTCCTAACCTCCTGCCATGGAACTCGACCTGCCGAAGACTGCTGCCGCGTTCGTCGTCCTGATCGCGGTCGGCGTGGGCGGACTGATCGGCGCGCCGATCCCGATGGGCACCGACACGATCCTGATGATGGTCGCCCCCTCGATGGTCGTCTTCGGCCTGATCTGTCTGGTGATCGGCGTCGCTCACGGGGAGTACCGGGCCGGCGCGACGCGGTGAGCGCGACGCGGTGAGTGGACCCACTGACGCGAGCGGCGTGATGGCGGGCCCCTGCCGCGCGGTCCGCCGTCCCCCGCTCCGCAAGACGTAACCCGCCACCGGCCCCACGTCGGGGCAATGACGGTCATCGAGTCGGTCCACGAGGACCACGGCGCGACGTTCGAGGAGCGGGGCGACCGCCGGGTGGTGGCCCACTACGGCCGCCCAGAGCGGACCCACGTCGCCGTCCGCAACGTCGTCGGCGTCACCGAGCGCGGCTACGGCGTCCTCACCGTCGAGGGCGACGACCGCGTCGAGTTCGTCGACAACGCCGTCTCGAACCGCGTCCCGACGGAGGACGGCGAGGGCTGCTACGCCCTCCTGCTGGATCCGCAGGGGAAGATCGAGACGGACATGTACGTCTACAACGCCGCCGCCGGCGACCGCCTGCTCGTCTTCCTCCCGCCGACCGAGCACGAGCGCGTCGCGGAGGACTGGCGCTCGAAGACGTTCATCCAGGACGTGGCGATCACCGACGCGTCCGACGACTTCGGCGTCTTCGGCGTCTACGGCCCCCAGGCGACCGAGAAGATCGCGAGCGTCCTCAACAAGGCCGGCTCCCCCGAGGGACCCCTATCCTTCGTCCGCGGGACGATGGGCGACGCCGGCGTCACGGTGATCCGCGACGACGGGCTGGCCGGCGAGGAGGGCTACGAGGTGGTCTGCGCCGCCGAGTCGGCCGCCGAGGTGTTCGACACCCTCGAAAATCGCGGAAACGCGGCCGCCCCCTTCGGCCACCGCACCTGGGAGACGCTGACGCTGGAGGCTGGCACGCCGCTGTTCGAGACCGAACTCGCCGGCCGGATCCCCAACGTCTGCGGCGTCCGCAACGCCCTGGACTTCGAGAAGGGCTGTTACGTCGGCCAGGAGGTCGTCTCCCGCGTCGAGAACCGGGGCCGGCCGAGCCGGCGGCTCGTGGGACTGGTCGTCGACGCCGAGGCGGACAAGGAGAGCGGGACCGACCGCATCCCCGAGGCCGGCGCGGCGGTGTTCGCCGGCGACGCCGCCGTCGGTGAGGTGACCCGCGCCGCCATCGGCCCGACCCGCGGCGAGCCGGTCGCGCTGGCCGCCGTCGACAGCGACGCGACGGGCGGAGACGCCGACGACGGCGACCTCGCGGTCCGCGTCGAGGGCGAGGACCGCCCCGCCGAGCGCGTCGCGCTCCCGTTCGTCGAGGGAAGCGACGACTCCGCCCGCCGGCCGCGGTACCCCGACGCGGACGCCGCGTAACGGGGCCGGCGGCCCCGCCCCGGGCCGCCACCGGCCCGGTCGGACGAACGACCGGCGTCGACCGTTCTCGCACGTGATACTGGCTCGAAACGCTCAATATTCGGGGGGTGAAATGGACGGCTAAGGCCGCCCATGTCGGAATCAGTCATCGCGGACTTCGTCGCCACCTTCAACTCGGAGGCGTCGGCCCGCGCCGAGCCGGTGAAAGGGCGGATCCTCCTCAGCGAGAAGCGGCTCGTCCTCGCGGGCGACGAGGGGAAGGTGACGATCCCCCTCTCGGCCGTCTTCGACGTGGCCGTCGGCCATGTGCCCGACGACCTGGGCGACTTCTTCGACTCGACGGTGACGGTCGCCTTCGAGAAGGGCGGCAACCGCATGGTCGCCGCCGTCGAGGCCGACGACGATAAGATCGAGAAGTTCACGACCGTCCTGTTCAAAGCCATCCTCAACGGCACCGACGTGACCGTCAAACACCCCGCACGCGTCGGCGGTCGCGTCACCGACGCGGAGTTCGCCCCCGCGAAACTCTACCTCAAGCCCGGTACCGTCCGCTTTCGGCGCGCCGACGACACCGTCGACGTGGACCTCTCGACGGTCAGCGACTTCGAGCGAACGTCCCGCGAGATCAACGGCAGCGAGCGGTCGGTCCTGGCGGTCCGTCACCTGGCGAGCGGCCAGTCGAGCCTCTCGCTGGCCGCGCTGGAGTCCCCGCGGAAGATGTCGATCCTCGGCCGCTACCTCCGCCTGGAGTACAGCGACCTCATGGCAGACCTGGAGGACGTGTCCCTCTCCGAGGAGCAGATCGAGCTCCTGGTGGCCGTCTACTCGACGGGGCCGGGCGTCTCGCTGACGAGCGTCCTCGACATGGAGAGCAGCCAGCTGACGATGGTGCTCAACGACCTCCGCGCCGACGAACTCGTCGTCGACGGCGAGGACGGCCCGAAACTCACTCCCAAGGGGCGCGTCGTCGTCTCGAACCACCTCGAAGACGTCAACGAGTGATGCGGATGAGCCGCTCGCCACCGGAGGCGACCGCCGACCCCGGATCCCCGACCCCTCGCGGCAGGTCGATCCGGGTGGCCTAACTTTTTACCCCCGTCGGTGCGAGAGCACACGTCTCATGGTATCCGACACCGTCCGCGTCCGCGACGAGGCGATCGACCGCGTTAACCCCGAGGTCCACGGCCACTTCGCCGAGCACCTCGGGCGCTGTATCTACGGCGGGATCTGGGTCGGCGACGACGACCGCGTCCCCACGGACGACGGGTTCCGCGAGGACACGGTCGAACTGCTCGCGGACCTGGATCTGCGGCTGCTCCGGTGGCCCGGCGGCTGTTTCGCCGACGACTACCACTGGCGCGACGGGGTCGGCCCCCGCGAGGAGCGGCCCTCTCAGCCCAACCACTTCTGGGCGCAGGGCCGCGAGAAGTCCAACGTCGAGTCCAACGAGTTCGGCACCGAGGAGTTCATGCGCCTCTGCGACCTCGTCGACGCCGAGCCGTTCCTGGCCGCCAACGTCGGGTCCGGAACCCCTGCCGAGGCCCAGGACTGGGTCGAGTACTGCAACAGCGACACCGACGTGGCGATGGGACAGGAACGCGCCGAGAACGGCTCGCCCGAGCCCCACGACGTGGCCAACTGGGGCGTCGGCAACGAGAACTGGGGCTGCGGCGGGCAGTTCGACCCGGAGACCTACGCCAACGAGTTCCGCCGGTTCGCCCACTACATGCGCCTGGCCGGCGCCGAGGAGACGGTCGCCTGCGGCCACGTCGACGACGACTGGAACCGCCGCTTTCTCGCCGAACTCACCGAACCGGACCTGCTGGACCACCTCTCCGTCCACCGCTACTTCGGCCGGTGGGACGGCGACTGCGGGAGCGCCACCGAGTTCGACGACCAGCAGTACTACCGGCTGTTCGCCGAGTCGCTGAAGGTCGGTCGGCAGATAGACGAGGCGGCGGCTGCCATCGACACGTACGCGTCGACCGACGACATCGAGATCGCGGTCGACGAGTGGGGCGCCTGGCACCCGGAGGCGACCAGCGAGAACGGGCTCGAACAGGACAACAGCGTGCGCGACGCGGTGGCGGCCGCCGGCGTCCTCGACGACTTCAACCACCGCGCGGACCTGGTGTCGATGGCCAACCTCGCCCAGACCGTCAACGTCCTCCAGTGCGTCGTCCAGACCGACGAGGAGGCCGCCTGGCCGACGCCGACCTACCGGCTGTTCGACCTCTACCGCCCCCACGCCGGCGCCACGGCGCTCCGGACGACCGTCGACACCGACGCCGTCGAGACGGACCTGTGGGACGTGCCGCTCGTCAGCGCGTCGGCCACCACCGGCGACGACGGCACCTACGTCACACTCAGCAACCGCTCGCTCGACGACGCGCGGACGGTCCGGGTCGACCTCGACGAGGCCGTCAGCGGCGCGACGGGCGAGGTCCTGTTCGGCGACCACGAGCCCGACGACCACTCCACCCGCGAGAACGCCGCCGAGTTCGCGGCGGCCGACCTCGACGTGTCGACCGAAGCGGGCGACCTCGTCGTCGACCTCCCGGCCAACAGCGTCGCGGGCCTGTCGGTCGAACCGGCGTAAGTCGACTCGCTCCGACCCGCAGTCAGGCGTCCCAGGGGTCGCCGCTCGCCAGGTCCACCTCGCGGTCGAGCTTCGACGACGGACAGATGTCCTCGACGACGCACTCGCCGCAGTCGGGGTTGCGCGCCGTGCAGACCTCGCGGCCGTGGCTGATCAGCAGGTGGGTGTACCACTTCCACTCGTCCTCCGGAACGACCGGGAGCAGGTCCTCCTCGATGGCTTCCGGGCGCTCTTCCTCGGTGATCCCCAGCCGCCGGGAGAGTCGCTGGACGTGCGTGTCGACGACGATGCCCTCGACCAGGTCGTAGCCGTGCTGGAGGATGACGTTCGCCGTCTTCCGGCCGACGCCCTTCAGGTCGGTCAGCTCGTCCATCGTGTCCGGGACCTCCCCGTCGTGTTCTTCGACGATCGTCTGCGCCGAGGACTTGAGGTAGTCGGCCTTGCTGTTGTGGTAGGTGATCGACCCGATGTCCTCCGAGAGTTCGTCCACGTCGGCCTCGGCGTAGTCCTCGGGTGACTGGTACTTCTCGAAGAGGTCCTCGGTCTCCTTGTTGACCCGCTCGTCGGTGCACTGCGCGGAGAGGACGACGGCGACGAGCAGTTCGAGGCGGTTCGAGAAGTTCAGCGAGATGGCGGCGTCGGGGTACTCCTCCCAGAGCCGTTCGATGACCTCCTCAGCCTGTTCGGTGCGCGAGGGAAGCGGCGTGCCCATTGTGGGCGATCCGTCGGGCGAATCGCGCTTGAGTGGTTCGGTCTCGCGCTCGGCGCGGCGGGGGCCGAGCGGGGACCGCCGGGGGCGGTCACTCGACGTAGGTGTACTTGCGCTCGCCCATCCGGCCCCAGCCGTCGAAGACGAACTCGGAGTCGGGCGTGGTGAACTGGTCCACGTCCGAGACGCCGGCCTCGGCGTCGTGGTTGTGCACGTCGTGGACGTCCTCGTACTCCTCGAAGGTCAGCTCGTAGCGGGCGGCCAGCTGGTCGTCGACGTCGAGCGCCTCGATCTCCGTCTCCCAGCCGGGCTGGACGGTCTCGGCGTGGATCTCCGCCTGGGCGCCCGACCCGTAGGAACCCACGAGGAGCCGCTCGCCGGTCAGGTCGGTACCGTCCTCGTAGGCGGCCTTCAGCCCGGACAGGCGGGCGAGGTGGACCGAGCCGGTGTACCAGTTGCCGACCTCGCGGGAGACCGTCAGGGTGGGCTCGACGGTCTCGGCGTACCACTCGCGGTAGGTGTCCGTGTCGGTCAGCTCGTCGGTGTAGTCGGCGGCGGCCTCGCGGAATGACTCCTCGCTGTCGAAGGCCTCGCGGCGCGGCTGGCGGCCGATGTCCTCGGAGAGTCGCTCCTCGATCTCCGTGTCGCGGCTGAAGTGACGGAACGCCAGCGCGGCAGCCTTGCGGACCATCCCGGGGAAGGGAGTGTGGAACGGCCCGAGGACGTAGTCGTCGGGGTGGATCGGCTCGGTCACCGACTCGAAGTCCTCGATGGCCTCGCGCATCCGCGCGAGGTACACCTGCACCGAGCGCTTGCCGTCGACGCTCGGGAACTGCTGCTGGGGTTTGAGGAAGTCCGTCTCGTCGGCGCTGCCGTAGCCCTGCTCGGCCGACAGCTCGACCAGATCGGGGTCCTCGCTGACCAGCAGGGCGACCGCGCCCGCGCCCTGCGTGGCCTCGCCGGGGTCGTCGCGGGCGTACAGCGCCGTGTCGGTGGCAATGACGAGGGCCGACCGGCCGCGGTTGCGGCCCGCCCGGATCCAGTTGTACGCGTCGTCCAGGCTCTGCGTGCCCGAGATGCAGGCGAACTTCCGCTCGCCCTTGTTGGCGTGGTGGAAGTCGCCGTCGTAGACCTGTTCGAGACAGCCGGCGATGTACGTCGAGACCGGCTTGGAGTTGTCGAACGCCGACTCCGTCGCCACGTCGATGCGGCCGATGTCCTCGGGTTCGAGCCCCTTGCGCTCCATCAGGTCGTGGGCCGCGTTGGCCCCCATCGTCACGATGTCCTCGTAGACGTCCGGGAACGAACTCCCGGTGAGGCCGAGCCCCTTCGTGTACTTCCCCGGGTCGTCGCCCTGCGCCGGCGCGAACGTCTCCGGCAGGTCCAGCCTGAGCTTGCCCGTCCGGATCTCGACGGCGTCGATACCGACCGATGTCATACCCCGAACTCCGTGAGACTCCTACAAGTGCCTGTCGACTAGCGTATCGACGGGTGTCGAATGCGCGTTCGGAGCCGACCGAGACTGGGGACCTCAAACGACCTGGCCCTGGTCGGGTTCGCCGACGACGCCGTTCGGTGGGTTCGGATCACCCGGCGGACCACCGGTATTGCCCGGCTCGATGTCGAAGTCCCGTCCGTTCCCGGCGGTGTCGACGAAGTGGGCATCGGTGACGGTGACCTGTGAATTGCCGCTGGGCCTGTCCCCGGTGAGCGACCCGTCGGCGGCGAGTCTAGCCTCGGTGAGGTTCATCTCGGCGTTCGTGGTGAGCGATATCGAGCCGTAACTCACGGTGGCTTCGAGCGAGGACCCGCCCACGTCGAGCGCGCCCGAAGTGGCCGTTGCGTCGAACCCGCCGTACGTGGTCGCAGTGACGTTCCGGAGCGTCGTCGTCCCCCCGGACACGGAGGCGGTCCCGCCGCCGCCGCCTCCGGACACGACCGTGGTGTCGCGAACGTCGGTCACTCCCGTCGCGGAGAGCGGCACGGACGCGTAACTCGCCGTTCCGCTGAACGACGAATCGTCAACAGCGAGGTCGCCGTTCGTCGCATCGACGGCCACACCGCCGTACCCCGTCGCATCGACGTTGCGTAACGTCACCGACTCGCCGGTGATGGCCACGTCTCCACTGGACCCCGTATCCAGCGTCGAGTCGGTCAGCGTGACGGCGGTGGTCGAACTACCACCCAGCGTGATGGACCCGCTCGCGTCGAACGTTGCATCGGCGAAGTCGACCGACGTGAGATCGGAGGCGGTGATGCTACCGCTGGTCCGGAATTCGATCCCCGTCCCGGTCGCTCCGGCCCCAGTCAGGACGATGTTCGACGACCCGGCGGTGTTGTCCAGCGTCGCGCCGCCGAGTTCGATCGCCCCGCCGTTGAGCGTGAGTCCCTGCGCTGCGATGACCTCCGCGTTACGAAGGTCGAGCGTATCCCCTCGGACCGTCACGTCGCTCGATCCCGCCGTGTTGTCGAGCGTCGCGCCCGACAGATCGACTTCGCCTGAGGGAGCACGAACGTCAACAGCCCCTCCGGGCGTGATCGCGATCCCACTCGCGTCGAGGTCACCCTGCGTGGCCCGGAGGGTCATTTCGTAATCCGTCGTGATGTCCGAGCGGATCGTGAGGTTGTCACCACGGAGCGTCAGACTACCGGCGTCGAGGGGGACACCCTCCGGAACGACGAGCGATGCCGGAGACTGGTAATCGTAGCCCTCGGCGGCCAAGTCGACAGTGAAGTCGCCGTCGGAGGGTTCGTACACCTCGTCCCCGTCCTGGTCGACGTACGCCTGATTCGGCGTCGGTGGGGGCGCCGTTCCGAACGTCGTGCTCGTCGTGTCGGCGTCGCCGCGGGTGATCCCGACCTCGTATGGCGCGTTCGTCAGTTCGTCGGTGTTGGTGTTGATCGTGACTTCGACGCCGGTTCCCGCCGGGAGTCCGCCGGACGGCGGTTCGATCAGGATCCACGTCCCGTCGGAACCGCTGTTGAGGTTCTTGTTGCTCTGCGAGAAGTTCACAGTGACCGACCCCTGATACTGCACATCGGAACTCCCCTGGGCGTCGGACAGTCCGATGTTGATCCGGTCGTCGCCCGACAGCGCCGAATCCAGCGTGAACGTGAACGTCTGTTGCTGGCCGTCCGTGTCGGGCTGGAGGTCGCTGGCCTCGAAGTTCGAGATCTCCGCGTCGCCGGCGCTGTTGGACACGTCGAACGAGGTCGTCGTCGAGGCGCTGGTATCGCGGCGGGTGACCGTCACGTCGTACTGTCCGTCGCCGCCGGTCTTGATCGGCGCCGTCCGGACCTGAACGGTCTGTCCGGCTGCGATGTCGTCGGTGGGCTCGATCATGATGAACCCGGTGTCCCCGTTCGTGTTTCCGTTCGTGTTGCTCGTCGAGATGTTGGCGTCGATGAAGTTGTAGTTGCTGTAGTCCACCTGGAGCGGGCTGAGCTGCTGCGGGTCGTCGAGGTTGATCTCGATCTGAGTCCCGCTCGGGATCGTCGAATCCGGCGTGAAGGTGAACGTCTGTTGCTGCTGGCCGGTGTTCGGTAGCAGCGCGGTGGCGGTCGCGCGCTCGAACCCGCCCGACGGGCCACAGCCGTCCCCGCCACCGAAGAAGTCACACTCCCCTCGCTCTGCCCAGTCGCTCGCGCTGTCAGTGTCGACGTAGCTCCCGCCGTTCTGAGTCCGATAGGCGACCTGTCCTTCGTAGTCGGTCGCACCGAAGTCGAACGACGACCCGTCGTCGAACGTCGGTCCCTCGTAGGCGAATCGGTCGACGACGGTTCCCGTGCTGTCGCGGAGTTCAACCGCGTCACCGTCGTTGTTCAACGCGAAGTCGAACCCTTCCACGTCGCCCGCCGAAACGCCGTTCCACTGGTCGGCGAACGCACCCGGGTCTCGGGCGAAGTAGACGGTCCCGTCGAGGTTGGAGAGGGTCACGCTGTTGCCGTCCCCGTCGGCCAGCACCCAGCCGCTCGTATCCACGCCGCTCGGGATATCGAGCCGGACGAACTCGCCCTCGTCGTCGGGGAGTCGTTGCGGGTCCGGTTCGACGGCGGTGATCAGCGAGTTCGCGACGACGCTCACCGTGGTCGTCCGGATCGGTCCCCAGTTCCCGTTGGCGTCTTCCCCGCGGAACGCGATGGTGTGCGTCCCGGTCTGCCAGCTCGCGGTTGTCGTGTCGGTAACGTCTTCGAACGCCTGGTCCCAGCTCCCGTCGGCCGGTGACAGCGAATTGGCGCTCCCGTTTCCGGGGTCCTGTCCGGCGACCGTCTCGCCCGGCGCGGCGCGGAACCACTCGGCGGCGATGATGTCGAGCCCGCCGCGTTCGATATCGCTGACCCGCCCGGAGAGCGTGACCTGCGCTCCCTGGTCAACCGGATCCGGCGACGCCGTCTGCCCGGTCACGTCCGGTCCCTGGCCGTCGCCGCTTCCCGTCCCCGTCCCGGTCACGTCGGTGTCGACCACCGACACGTTCAGACTCACGTTCTCGGGCGCTCCGCCCCGAAACGCCGCCGGCGGTGCCCCCCTCCCGATCGACACGTTGACGCGTTCGGTCCGCCCCCCCGCGTCTTCCGGGACTCGGTAGACGAAACTCGCCCGGCCGTCGTTCCCGGTCCGCTCGGTGGCTGGCGCCCCTTCGATCCACGACGCGTTCGCCGTGACCGGCTCGCCGGGGACCGGGTTGTTGTATCTGTCTCTGAGCTCGACGACGAACCGCTGACTGCCGTTCTCGGGTACCGTCGAGCCGTTGCCTCGAACGCCCGTGAGATACGCCGGCTCTGTACGGTTTACCCGCGTCCCGACGCCGGCCTTCGCCATCCGCAGCTCGTAGGTTCCCGGCTTCAGTTCGACTTCGAGCATCCGGAACCCGTCGACGCCGGTCAGCGCGCTCGTCTCCCAGCCGGTCACGTTCGACTCGTCGGCGAGCAGTTCCGTCCAGGTCGAGTTCGGCAACCGCGTCGCCGTCCGGATCGTGATCAGCTCGGCGTCCTTGTTCTCCACCGTCACCGTCGTGCTCGACGCGCTGACCGGCCGCACGTCCACGGCGGTGCTACCGGACGACGACCGCTGGAGCGACCCGTTCAGCGCCACCAGCGAGATCGTCGACCCGTCGATCAACGTCTGGTCGCTGTGCGCGATGGTCGCGCCCTCGAACGTGAAGTTGTCGTACAGCACCGTCGAGTCGTAGACCGTCCGCGGCGGCTGGCCGTACTCGTTGTAGCTCGGCCGGTAGACGACCGCGCCGGTCGAATACTCCCGGAGCGGGCCGGTACCGTTCCAGAAGTCGTCGGTCTCGCGGTCCAGCGCCACGGCGTTAGCCAGCCCGAAATACACGCCGCTCTCGGCCGTCCCGTCGGTCCGCAACGATCCCGACACCGGCGGCGGGTTCACCGCGAGCACCCGCGAGGGATAACTCGTCCCCAGCCGGATCGACACCGAGCGACTCGCCGACTCGCCGAACATCGAGGTGACGGCGTTCCGCAGGTCCAGCAGGTCACTCTGTACCTGCTGGCTGTGGTCGAACTCGACCTGCTCGTTCTGCTGTGGGACGACCGTCGCCTGGTACAGCGACAGCAGGAGGATCAGCGCCGCGAACAGGATCACGGCGCCGATCTGGATGGACTGCCCCCTGTCGTCCCACGACTCCATGTCGCCGGACTACCCCCTCGGCGTGCAAAAACCTGTGTTCCCGATTTTCCACCCTGATAACGCCCACCCGCCGAGCCGGGGTCGGCCGACGGCGGCCGCGCGCCGCGCCGGCGGGGACCGTCCGCGACGGTGCGCCCGCGCCCCTACTCGTCGTCCTCCTCGACGACCTCGGGGTCTTTCATCGCCGTCTGGAGGCTGTCGAGCCCGTTGACCCACTGGACGACCAGCCCGGGTTCGACCTCCTCGGCGATGGAGGGGTCGAACTCCGCGCCGTCGATGACGAGCGTCCCCGCCTGGACGCAGTAGGACAGCGCCGTGTCCAGGTCCTCCTCGGCCTCGGCGTCGGCCGCGGCGCCGACGTACTCGCCGATCTCGGCGTCCTCGGCGGTGCCGCCGACGATGAACTCCTCGGCGGCGTAGAACACGCAGACGAGCGAGGTCTGGACGCTGTCGACCAGCATCAGCGCCTCCTCGTCGTCGAACGCCGGCTCGGCGAGGACGACCTCGCGCATCTCCTCGATCTCCGAGAGGGCCTCCTCCTCCTCGAGGATGCCCTCCTCGAAGTCGGAGACGACCTTGACCACGGCGATGGCCGTGTCGTCCTGCATGTTCCAGAGCAACTGCGCCGTGTCGTCGTCCTCCGGGTCGAGGTCCTCCTCGTCGATCCTGTCCAGCCAGTTCTGCCAGCGTTCGGGCGTGTAGTACTCCCCCGGCTGATTGCTCATACAACGTCGTTCGTCGCTCCGGTCATATGGCTTTCGACCCCGATCCCATCTTTTTCGCTCGGGGGTGTCCTCAGTCGCTTCGCTCCCTGCGGGCACCCCCGAGCCAAAAACATGGGTGAAAAAGGCCGCTCGCGCTCCGCGCGAGCGGTGAACCGGCGCCCGTGGCGCCGGACACTCGGGAATCGCCGCTTCGGCGAGCCTGCCTTTCCCCGAGTCGCGCGGCCCGCGCAAGAGCGCGGGCACGCGCTCCCGGCCGCCGCGACCGCACCGCTCCGCGACCGCACCGCTCCGCGACCGCACCGCTCCGCGACTGCACCGCTCCGCGACCGCACCGCTCCGCGACCGCACCGCTCCGCAACTACGCCCGCACCGAAACTGTGCCGTATGACCCGACTTCAGTACGGTTCTTCGTCCTCGTCGAGATCGGCGTAGAACCGAAGCAGGCCGCATTCGGGACACATCAGCGTCGTCACGTCCTCGGTCTCGCCCACCCCGAGTTTGCCGAGCAGTCCCTCGCGCTTCTCGCCGGTCCGGACGTGGGGGTTCCAGGCGTCGCTCATGCCGAACTCGACCGACTCCATCGACACGCCGCAGTCGGGACAGCGTCGTTCCATACCGGCCCGTCGACCGGTGGTGACGTAAAACCGTTCCAGTGAGCGCTCGCGGAAGCCTCTACCCTTATCGTGTCCGCCGACGCATCGGAGGTATGTTTCGGAGGATCAGTCGGTCGGCGGCCGCTCGTCTCGGGTCTGGAGTATCCGACCGTCGAATCGGACGGGAGGCGGAGTGACCGTCGCCGCGGCCGCCAGCGCCACCGTCGTCGGCGCCGTGCTCCTAACGGTGGGCCTGTTCGGCGTCTTCCGGCCGTACACGGTCGCGCTGTGGCGCGAGCGCCTGGACGCCGTCGGGAGCACCCGCTCGTGGGACGAGATCGAACCGACCGACTGGCGTGTGCGTATCGCCCGGTACACGTTCGGGGTCTTCCTCGCGGGCGGAATCCTCTTCCTGTGGATGGCGACCCAGCAGTGGGCCGCCGTGCTGTGATACCGTCGACCGGCGCGGGCTCGGGCGGTCAGCAGTCGCAGTCGCCGCCGCAACCGCACCCGGACGACGAGCGCTTCGTCGCCGCGTACAGGCCGCCGCCGGCGACGAGCGCGCCACCGCCGACGAGCAGTCCCGACACCGATCCGACACCCGGGACCGTGACCGGGTCCGGCGGGACCAGCGTACCGATACCGATGCCGACGAAGACCGCGGCGACGAACAGGCCGACCCTGGCCGGCACGACGGCGCTACGTGACAGGTTCATCGTGCGTTCGTAGTCCCGACGGGTGCTTAACGCTCAGCGGAGTGTGCGCTGACCTGGTTGCATTTCCGAACCGGGTTCGGTTTCGAACCGCTCGCGGCGACCGCGGGGCGTAACGTATTCGGCGGGGGCGGGAGAACGGCGGCCATGGCCTCGACGGACGACTGCGTGGCCGGGTGGTGCGCCGACGACGACTGGTGCGCGCTGACGTGTGCGGCCGGCGTCCTCGACGGGAAGTGGCACCCGGTCATCGTCGCGCGCCTCCTCGACGACGGCCCCCTCGGCTTCAACCGGCTGGGGGAGGCCATCGACGGCGTCTCGGACACGGTCCTCTCGGACAGCCTCGACTCCCTGGAAGCGGACGGCGTCGTCGACCGCGAGGTGGTCAGCGAACGGCCGTACCGCGTCGAGTACTCGCTGACCGACCGCGGCGCGGATCTGGAGCCCGTGATCGCCGCGCTCCGCGAGTGGGGCGCCGACCACGCCACCGCCGACGACTCCACTGCCGACGGCTCTACCACCGGCTGCGACTGACCGCTACTCCAGCGTCGCCTCGGTGTCGATGCCGTAGACCGCCGCGGGCGTCTCGACGTGCGCGCGCTCGATGGCCTCGTCGTACCCCTCCTCGCGCAGCCAGCGCACCCGCGAGGGAACCGTCCCGACGCCCAGCACCGCGCCCGGCCGGTCCGGGTCGTCGATGTAGTCCGTCTCCATCATGAACGGCTCGTCCTCCCCGATCGCCAGTTCGAGTTCGTCCTTGTGGGAGATGACGCTCTTGGTGATCCCCGCCAGCCGGCCGCCGGCGTAGTGCTTGACGACGCGCTCGGGCGGGAGCCCCCGCGCTTCGGCCCACTCGGCGACTTCCGTGAAGTCCTCGCTGCCCTCGGCGTGGAGCTGGATCGCGCAGCCCGTCTCCGCCGCGAGGTCGAACCCGTGGCGCATCACCTCGTTCGAGGCGTCCCACACGGCGTCGCTCACGTCGTAGTGGGGCCGGCCGGACTTCAGCGCCAGCGCCGGCCCGTCGGCGACGTACTCGGCGGCGGTGTCTAGCCCCGTCTGCATCAGATCCCGTGCCGCCTCGGGGTCGAGGCCGTCGTCGACGAGTTGCGAGACGAGCCCCGGGTGGACGCCCAGCACCGGCCAGGCCCGTCCCGGTAACTCCTCGTTCGCCCGCTCGACCACGTCGACAGTCAGGTCGAACACCTCGCGGAAGTCCTCGGCGCCCTCGGGCAGGGCGTCGAGCAGGTGCCAGGAGGGCTTGTTGACGACGAGCAGGTGCGTCCCGCCGCTGTCGGCGAACTCGCGGGCGGCGTCGACGCCGCGGCCGTGGACCGGGTCCAGGTGCATGTGGTCGTCGAGGACCGGCCCGTCGATCTCGGCGTTCATGTCCGGCCATCCGGCGCGCGGTCGAAAAAACCGTTCGCTGTGGGTCGGCGAACCAGTCGGAACCCGACCTCCCTACGCGCTGCCGTAGACGCCACAGAGGTTGCCGGTCACGTACACCTCGTTTTTCCCGGTGGTCTCGATACCGATGCCCAGCCGCGTGGCGTTGGCGTACGAGAGCCGCTCGCGGAACACCCGGTCGGTCCGCCAGTTCTCGAAGATGGCCCGCGCGACCATCGACTCGTTCTCGTTGTACCGGGGGCCGTCCGGCCCGCGGTAGGTCACCCCCGCGTAGGTCTTGCCCAGCACCTCCAGGCGGTTGCGCGTCGGCGTCACGATGTACTGGTCGCCGCGCTTCTTGAACTGGCAGGTCTCGAACAGCTCGTGGTCGCGGTAGCGGCCGGCGCTGGAGCGGTTGTCGATCCGGTGGACCGTCTCGCCGGCGTCGGCCATGTCGACGCTGTGAGCCGTCGCCATCCGGTCTAACTTCCGGACGACCGTCCCGTCGACGTGGCTGAACCGCCGGAGGTCCCGCTCGGCCCGCCAGTCGTTGATCAGCCGCCGGAGGCTGTTCTCGATCCGCTCGGTGTCGAATCGCCGGATCAGCGTCGGCGTCCGCGTCGGGGTCGGCGCGGGCGTCAGCGTCGCCGTCGCTGTCGCGGTCGGCGTCGGGACCGCCGTCGGGGTGAGCGTCGCCGTCGGGGTAGGCGTGGGCGTCAGCGTCGCCGTCGCGGTCGCAGCCGGCGTGAGCGTCGGCGTCGGCGCGGGGGAGGGCGTCGGGGTGGGGGCGGTGCCGTCACCCGGGCCGGCGTCGGTCGGCGTCGCCGGGCCGCCGGGCGCGCCGCTCCCCCCGCCGGCGACGAACCCGACGAGCGCGCCGACGAGGAACACGCCGAGCACGGACGCGGCGAGCACGCGCCCGTCGATCCGGAGCATATCCCACGGTTTCCGCTCGCCCGGTTAAAGACTCGCCCCCGATTATCACCGCTTGAACGCGCGACGGCTACGCTCGCACGACGGCCGCGCTCGCGGCGCGACGGTCCCGCGTCAGAGCACGGCCGCGAGCGCGTATCCCACGAGGAGTCCGAACAACAGCGCCGCGACCAGTCCCGCGACGAGCTTCCGGCCGTCGATCCTGCGCATACCGCCCGATCCCGGCCCGGTGAGTTAACTCTTGGTCCGCCGGCCGACGGCCGCGGCCGTCGGGGTCGCCCCGGCTACAGCGTGACCGACTCGTGGGCGGTGTTGCGGAGCGCGTCCGAGCGGCCGTGTTCGCCCGGGGCGACCGCGATGGTCGCCAGCCCCCGCTCGGCGGCCGCCTCCAGCACCGGCTTGAAGTCGGTGTCCCGCGAGGCGACGACGAGTACGTCGATGGCCTCCTCGACGGTCGCCGCCGTCGCGTCGACCCCGAGCTTCACGTCCACGTCGCCGCTCGTCGTGACCACCTCGAACCCCCGCGCCTCCGCCGCCTGGATGAGTCCCGACGGCGCGTTCTCGTCGAGGTAGAGGCGGCCGAACGCGAGGTGGCCGTAGCGCTCGGCGGCGCCCCGCACGTCGTCCAGGTCCACGTCGAACTCCTCGCGCAGGACGTTCGGCCCGTCGACGAACAGGCCCACCCGCGGCTGGTCGTGGCCGCGCGCTTCGAGGTCCGTTCCAGCCTCGGCCGCGGCGTCTCCGACCGCGCCCGAGTGGCCCGGCCCGTCCGCGCCCGCCGATCGGTCCGCGCCGGCCGCCTCGTCGCCGCCGAACAGCCGCCCCAGCCAGCTCATACCCCGCCGTTCCCCACCGCCGAGTATAGGCGTGACGCTTCGGGGAACCGCCGGAAGCGATAGGTGGCCGAAGCCCGAAAGGCGGACAGTACCATGGCCGCCCCGCCAGCGGACGCGCCCGGCGACGAACTGGACGACCCCGTCCTCGCCCTCGAACGCCTGTCGGTGAGCTACGGGAGCCAGGAGGTGCTCGACCGGCTGGATCTGGCCGTCGAGCGGGGCGAGCGACTGGCGGTCGTCGGCGCGAGCGGGAAGACGACGCTCGCGCGGGCGCTCGTCGACGGGCTCCCGGCGCCCGCCCGGGTCTCGGGCTCGGTCACGTACCGCCCCCGGCGCGGCGACCCCGTGTCCGTCTTCGACCTCTCTGACGGCGAACGCGAGCGGTTCCGCCGCGAATCGGTCGCGGTCGTCACCGGCGACGAGCCGTTCGATCCCGCGTCGACGCTCCGGGGACAGTTCCGGGCGGCGCTCCGGGCGACCGGGGCCGACGAGGCGCGGGCCGAGGCTCTCCTCGCGGCGCTCGGACTCGACGCCGGCCGGGTGCTCGACGCCCGACCGCGGGAACTGGACGCCGCCGCGACCCAGTTGGCGGACCTCGCCCGCGCGGCGCTGGCCGACCCGGCCGTGCTCGTCGTCGACGACCACCCGGCCGCCCTCGCCCACCTCGCCCGCGGCGACCACCTCGACGGGTTCGAATCGGCGGTCGCCGCCGGCGGAACCGCCGACGCCAGCGGAACCGACCCTCTCACCCTGGTCACGCTCGGGGCCGAACTGCCGGCGCCGGCGGCGCTCGCGGACCGGCTGGCGGTGCTGTCGGACGGCCACGTTGTCGAGGCCGGGCCGACCGAGCGGGTGCTCGACGACCCGGATCATCCCCACACGCGGCGGCTGGTCGAGTTCTACGACGGGTTCCCGTAGCGCCCAGTCGCCGTAGCGGTCGGCTCCAGCCGCCGGGAGTCGTAACCGAGTTAACCTCCTCGGTCGATACCCGTGACAGATGCGAAGAACCGTCCTTCCGACTCTGTTCGTCGCGCTCCTGCTGGTGGTCCCGATCGCCGGCGCCGCTGGCGGCGTCGCGGCGGCCGGCGACCGCCCGGGCGCCGCGCCCGGCGTCGGCCACGCGGCGGCCGGCCTCCAGCAGGCACCGAACCCCTGCGTCGGCACGATCGAGCGGACGCCCGACCGGACGACCCTGTTCTCGATCCAGGGCGCCTACCAGGGCGAGAAGACCTCGGCGATGGTCGTCGGCGCCCGGCCGAACGGCTCCATCGTCGGCGTCCACAACGACACCGCGGTCGGCCGCTGGTGGAGCTACGACATCGACGTGCTCGACAACGGCAACATCCTCCAGGCGACGACGGACAGCCGCGATACGCTGATCGAGGAGATCGACCCCGAAACGGGCGAACACGTCTCCGAACGGCGCTTCGAGAACGCCTACGACACTCACGACGTCGATCTGATCAACGGCGACGAACTGCTCATGAACGACATGAGCCAGGACGGCGAGGACCGCGTCCTGATCTACAATCTCACCCGGGAGGCGATCACCTGGGAGTACTACTTCGCCAACTACACCGAGCACTACCCGAAGTCCGGCGGCGGTGAGTTCGGCGGCGACTGGACCCACAACAACGACGTCGAGCAGATCCGCGAGGGCATGATCATGGTCTCGGTCCGCAACTTCGACAAGGTCGTCGCCATCGACCGCGAGACGAAGGAGGTCGAGTGGACGCTCGGCAGCGACGACAACACCTCGATCCTCCACGAGCAGCACAACCCGGACTACCTCGCGAGCGAGGACGGCAACGCGACGGTCATCGTCGCGGACAGCCTCAACGACCGCGTCGTCGAGTACGAGCGCGAGGGCGACGAGTGGAACCGGACGTGGGTGCTTCGGGGCGGCCGCCTGAACGAGCCACGGGACGCCGACCGCCTGCCCAACGGCAACACGCTGATCGCCGACCGGCGGGCCCACCGTATCGTCGAGGTGACGCCCGACGGCGAGGTCGTCTGGGAGGTGTACTCGCCGTACCAGCCCTACGACGTGGAGCGGGTCGGCACGGGCGACGAGTCCAGCGGTCCGACGATGGCCGATGTCGGTGAGGGCGGCGTCGTCGAGGCGACCGGCGGCGCCGACTTCGACGCCGAGGACATCGCGGCCTGCTACGACCACCTCACCGGATTCGAGAGCACCCGGCTGATCCCCGACGAGGACCTGGCGGCCATCGGCGCTGCGCCGACCGCGACGGACGGCGACGGGACCGACCCGGCCGACGGCTCGGGCGGCGACGGGGCCGACGGGAGCGCCGGCGACGGCGACGACGGCGGGGACAGCAATGGGGACGGCGACGACGGCGAATCGAACCCGGGCGACGACAGCGTGCTCGGCACGCCCACGTCGGGGTCGGGGCCGACGCCGCTCGGTGCCGCCCTCGCCGTCGGCGCGGTCGCCGCGGCGGTCGTCGCTGCCGCCGTTCGGTTCCGCCGGAACTGAGTACCGGAGCGCCGGCGAAAATCGGGTGGCCCGTCAGTCCTGGGCCGCCGGCCGGTCGCGGGTCGGTGACTCGCTACGGACGGCGTCGGGGCTACCGTGGTTCGCCCACAGGAGCAGCAGGCTCGGGAGGACGAACACGGCGACGACGAACGACAGCGACAGCGCGAGGACGACGAGCGTCCCGAAGCTCGTGATCTGGGGGTGGGGGTGGAGCAGCAGGGCGCTGAACGCGCCGACGGAGGTGAGCGTGCTGCCCAGCAGCGCGCCGCCGGTGCCGGTCACGGCCGTCCGCAACGCGCCGGTAACCGTCTGCCCCCGCTCCAGTTCCTGCGCGAAGCGGTCGCTGACGTGGATGTTGTAGTCGATGCCGAGCCCGATGACCAGGCTGAGCAGCAGCGAGGTCAGCAGGGTCAGCGGGATCGAGAGCAGGTACATCCCGCCGACGACCAGCGCGGTCACGAGGACGATGGGGACGGACGTCACCACGCCGAGCGCGGCGCTCCCGGTGGCGACCCGGTAGACCAGCGTCAGCAGGACGCCGACCGCCGCGAGCGCGACGATCAGCGTCGTCAGGATGCTGTCGGTCGTCTGGGACAGCTCGGCCTCGTTGAGCGTCCCGACGCCGGCCGCGATGGCGTCGACGCCCTCCGCCGAGACGCTCCCGGAGACCGCCTGCATCGCGTCGGCCTGCTGGGCGATGGTCGCGTCCCCGTCGATCGGGACGACGACCCGCAGCGAGCGGTACTCGCCGTCCGTGCGCTCGACCACCTGACTCGCCTCTTCGGGCGCGGCGGCGTACAGCGCGTCGTAGACGCCCTCGACGTTCCGGTCGGGGACGCCGTCGCCGTCGGTGTCGGCCTCGGCGAACGTCGCCGCGAACTCGTCGTTCTCGGCGGCGACCGACTCCATCACCGACAGCGGCGAGCGCAGCGGGACCGTGCCCGCGCGCTGGAACACCTCCGCCTGCTCGCCCGCGCTGTCGCGGACCGTCTCCACGGCGGCCAGCGCCGACGGCGAGGTCACGTCGCCCTCGAGGAGCACCTGCGAGCTGCTCCGGGCGTCCTCGTCGGCCGCGCGGTAGTGGGCGTCGACGTAGTCGGCGTAGGCGTCGTATTCGCTCGTCTCCCAGCCCAGCGGGCCGGGCAGGTTCTGCTTCCACTCGGCGATCCCGTCGGTGTCCTGCTGGACCGACTGGCGGTCCAGATCCGTCCACGCGACGGCGCCGGCCGACCCGGCGACCAGGGCGAGGACGATCACGACGGGCGCGGCCCGCTTGGCGAGCCGGACGCCGCCGGTGAGGAACGGTTCCAGCAGGCGGGTCTTCCCCAGCGGTCGCTTGGCCCGGTCGAACCCGACGCGTTCGAGCAGGCGGTCGACGGTCACCTTCAGCGCCGGGACGAACGTCAGCGAGACCACGAACGTCGAGACGACGCCCAGCGTGATGCCGATCGAGAGCTGCTTGATGATCGCGAACTCGTTGGTGATGTTCGACATGAAGCCGACCGCGGCGGTCAGCGTCACCAGCCCGAGCGCGACGGCGACCGACGAGAGCCCGCGGGCCATCGGCTCGCGGATGTCCTCGGCCTCACCGCGCTCCTCCCGGTACCGCATGAACACGTGCAACCCGTAGTCGACGCTGAGGCCGACGATGAGGACCGGGCCGATGATGAGCGTGAACCCGGCGGGGATCCCCATCCAGCCGAGGATGCCGAACATCCACAGCACCGAGAGGACGACGCCGGTGAACCCGACGACCACGTCCACCAGGTCCCGGTAGGCGAACGCGAGCACCGCGAGGATCGCCAGCAGCGCGACCGGGACGATCAGCTGCATCGTCTGCTGGTTGAAGTTGGCGTTCGATTCGGCGATCGCGTGTTCGCCGAGGGTGAAGTAGTCGGGCCCCTCGCGGTCGTCGGCGAGGTCGTACAGCGTCGCGGTCGCGGCGGTTCGCCGCTCGGCCGCGGCCTCGCCGGCGTCGGCGCTCTCGAACCGGAACAGCATCCGGTGGCTCTCGGCGCTCGCGGTGCCGGGCTCGTAGTCGTTCGGGACCAGCGCGGTCGCCTGCGACCCCTCGGTCAGCGTCTCGGCGACGAGCGACTCGACCTCGCTCGCGCTCGCCGACTCCAGGGCCGCGACCTGCTCATCGAGCGACGCGCCGGGGTCGCCGGCCGCGCGCGTCGCGATGAGGTTCGCGACGCCGAACGGCTCGCGGTCGCCCAGCGCGGCAGCGACCGATTCGTTGTCCAGCGCCCGTTGCTGGAACTCCAGCGAGTCCAGCAGGGCGGCCTTCGAGAGGGCGTTGCCGTCGCTCCGGACGTAGACCGGCGCCGGGCTGACCGACGTGGCGTTGGACTCGCTCTCGCTCGTCCCGTAGTTCGCCTGGATGTACTCCATGGCCTGGGCGACCTCCGTGTCGCCGACCGCGCTGGACCCGTTCATCTGACTCTGGGTCTGGAGCTGGCCGATGCCGACGACGACGCCGGCGCTCACGAGCAGCATGAGCAGGAGCACGACGAGGTTGTGCTCCGTGACGAACCGGAACGGGCGGTCGAGGCGGCTCACGGGGCCACCTCCGCGGGCGCGTGCGATGCGCCGCCCGGCGGCTCGCCGGGCGGGAGGGCGTTCGATCGTGGGGACGGTGCGGGAACCATTGCGTTCGACCCGAGAACCGGGACCAGCATATAAAGGGGAACACAGTTTCAGGGTCGGAAACTGTGGGAAACCGACCGGCAACCGCCGCACGCGGCGGTTCGGCGGGCGACCGGACCGACCGTCGACTCGCGAGGCCGGATGGCGGTTACGCCACGCATCCGCGGCTCGCCGTCGGCGAGCCGGCGCCGTTCGATATAGCGACATTCGGTTGAGGGCGTCAGACGCCGGGTCGAAACAGTCGGTCGCGGGCGCGCATGTGCGACGGCAACAGTTACGTCGCTGGCGGGCGGAAATCGGGGTATGGCGCTCAGACAGCCGCCGCTCGCGGAGACCCACGAGGCGAGCGGCGCGACGCTCACCGAGTTCGGGGGGTGGGAGATGCCCGTCGAGTTCGACTCCATCCGGGCGGAACACGAGGCGGTCCGCGAGTCGGTCGGCCGGTTCGACGTCTCGCACATGGGCCAGCTGACCGTCTCCGGCCCCGACGCGGGCCGGCTCACCAACCGGCTGGTGACCAACGACGTGTCCGACCTCGACCCGGGCGAGGCGAACTACGCCGCGATCACCGACGACCGCGGCGTGATGCTCGACGACACCGTCGTCTCCCGCCCGCCCGCGGACTGGTCGGTCGACGCCGACTACCTGGTGGTCCCCAACGCCGGCCACGACGCCGAGATGGCCGACCGCTGGGTCGACCACCGCGACGCCTGGGAACTGGACGCCGCGGTCGAGAACCGCACGGAGTCGCTGGCGATGGTCGCGCTCCAGGGCCCCGACGCCCGGGACCGCCTCGCGGCGGAGACGGACGCCGACCTGGGGGAGATGGGGCGGTTCGAGACGACCGTCGGGTCGGTAGCGGGCGTCGAGACGTTGATCTCCCGTACCGGCTACACCGGCGAACCTGGCTACGAGCTGATCTATCCCTGGGACGAAGCCGAGACGGTCTGGTCGGCCCTGGACTGTCAGCCATGCGGGCTCGGCGCTCGCGACACGCTCCGCCTGGAGATGGGCTTTCTCCTCTCGGGGCAGGACTTCGACCCCGAGGACAACCCCCGCAATCCCTACGAGGCGGGCATCGGCTTCGCGGTCGACCTCGACAGCGAGTTCGTCGGCCGCGACGCGCTGGAGGGCGTCGACGTGGAGGGCGTCGACGAGAAGCTCCGGGGGATCGAACTGGTCGACCGCGGCGTTCCCCGGGAGGGGTACCCCGTCGAGTCGACCGACGGCGAGCGCCTCGGGACGGTCACGAGCGGGACGATGAGCCCGACGCTCGGGAGGGGGATCGGCCTGGCGTACCTCCCCGCGGAGGTCGGCGTCGACGAGTCGGTCCGCGTCTCGGTGCGGGACGAACCGAAGAAAGCACGTACCACCGCGACCCCATTCCTCGACAGATGAGCTTCGACGTTCCCGACGACCTGCGCTATCTCGACTCCCACGAGTGGGCGCGGGTCGACGACGACAGCGCGCGCATCGGCATCTCCGAGTTCGCCCAGGACGAACTGGGCGACGTGGTCTTCGTCGACCTCCCGAGCGAGGGCGCGGAGGTCGCCGCGGGCGAGGACTTCGGCGTCGTCGAGTCGATCAAGGCCGTCTCGGACATCTACGCCCCCGTCTCCGGCACCGTCACCGCCGTCAACGACGACCTGACCGACCGGCCGGAGCTGGTCAACGAGGACCCCTACGGCGACGGCTGGCTGATCGAGGTCGACGTCAGCGACGAGTCCGAACTCGACGACCTGCTGTCGGCCGACGAGTACCGCGACCAGATCGCCTGAGACCCCGTTTTCGCCGCCCGTGTCGTTCCGTCACCCCCGACAGTGACGAGTTCCCGGCGTTCGAAGCCGACGAAATAAACCCAATACCGCGATACCAAAACCGTGCAGCGGGCGACCACCGAGGCGAGAGAGGGCGAAGAGCCGAACTTCGCGGTCGACAGCGCCCGATCCGGACCGGGGCGGCCACTCGATATCGCGGCCAGCCCGGCGAGAGCTCCGGAGCGTGACCCGAAGCAACCGTTGGAACGGGCGGCCGTCCTTCGGGTACTCCGGGGGACACCGTTATTACCGGGTAGCGCTCACCCCCCTCATGGATCGAACGCAAGAGGAGAGGAACCTGCCCCCGGACCGCGACGACGGACTGGACCACCCGCTCGCTCGGCTGGTCGTCCGGGCGCTGCTCGACGAACCGGACGGCGAGCGCGGGATGGTGTTGCTTGTCAACGAGGCCGCCCGGTTCAAGGCCGCCAGCGACGGCGAGACGCTCGACGCGATCACGCTCGATACGATCCGGGCGGAGCTCGTCGACGAGTGCATCGCTCCGCTGGAGGCGGCCGACGTAGTGACCCACGACGAGGACGAGGACACCCTGTCGCTCGTCGGTTCAAAGCGCGAGGCTCGGTCCCGGTTGGCCGAGGCCGCCGCGGCGGCGTCCGGCGAGTCCTACAAGTGACTCGGACGCGATAGCGGGAGGATCGGGTGGCGGGAAGGGCTCGCCCCGGAAGGGGCGAGACGGGTAGGTGGGTGGGTAGGTGGGTCGGGTGTCCCCTCGTTCCCCCGAAACGAAGTGGATGGCTTCGTTGCCCGTGTGTGCGGGCAGTTGCCGGTTCGTTGCGTAGTGGTATAGTGATACTCCCAATCTGTTTAGGTGGTGCTCCCGGACCGGCGTCGAAGTGAGAAAACTGGACACGGGGGGAGTGTCCAGGTGGCAATTGGGGTGG
This sequence comes from Halosimplex marinum, assembly GCF_051414075.1. Taxonomy (NCBI): domain Archaea; kingdom Methanobacteriati; phylum Methanobacteriota; class Halobacteria; order Halobacteriales; family Haloarculaceae; genus Halosimplex; species Halosimplex marinum. Next base: position 94,995 of record NZ_JBLKNY010000003.1, read on the forward strand.
GTGTCTGCACTGTGGGGGGTCTCGGGGGAATGCAGACACGCGACTCTGTGGATTGGTCGGAAATAAAGGCGGACCAGCGTTTTCAGTGCGTGAAAATCAGATGGCTCTACGGGTCACAGAGTACGGTGCTCGTGTCCGAACGCCGCGATGAATACGGCAGGGTGGATCGCGTACACACGACTCTCTCAATTCCGGCCTCAGCGAGCGGTTTGACAGTCATTTTTCTTAAAACACGTTTCAGTTCACTGCCCACAGTAGCCGATACCGAGTCCACCAGTCGATTCAGCTCCCCGGAAATACACACGGGCCACTCTCGGTCGTGTGCATATCGCGTCAAGTGCTTCTCTTGAACACGACCGTTGGGGGTTAGAGATTATCCAATGCTCTTCACAACTCTGTAGAGGCGGCCAAGTTGCGGTGGTAAAATTAGCAACAAAATGGCGAACAGCATTAGAATCAGTCCTGCTACTAGATTTAGCGGACTAGCATATTGCAACAGAACTTCCGTAAAATCGTATCCCTCCGGTGGTTGCATAGCGTTATATGAAAATCCGAACATAAACCAACTAATTCCGATAGCAGTACCGGCGATAAACGGAAGGTACCGCCATGTTCCGACAACATATAGGGGACCTGCAGTTATCTGATTTAATCGACTCACGAATCTTCGATATGCGATCTTTGGCGGGTCGTCTTCCTCACACAATTCTTCTACAAGTATTGGTGCTACGGTCAAGTATGAACCAATCCCAGCGAGTAGAAGCAGAGGGGCCGCTCTCTTTGGGAGATCTACGGTTCCGAAATAGACTAAGAGGCTACTGACAATGATTAGGAGAAGATATAGTATGAGAGATAAGGTGAGATGCCACCCTTTTTCTTGGACATCAACTGAATCAAGCGCAATACGACCAGTATTGGCGATATGCCGAGCGGCAGGTACAATCCAAATGGCAGTAGTCTTGATCAGCATCTGAGTATATTGGTGTTTGTAAGCCTGATACGGGGACATCTGTTGGCTGAGGCCCAGCATTGTGGTAAACAGTATCGTAGACAGAATAAGAACAATCCAGAGAGAAAATCTATCAAGATTATCAAAACCCTGTTCTGCTTGTTCTTCTGCCCAAGAATCGAATTTTAGGTAATATGTGGTGGTCAAAAGGCAGAACGCCATAGTGCTCAATAACCACGCTGGTTTTCCACCTAACTCGATTAAATCATTTATCATAGACATGCCGTCTTCCCTAGAAAGGCGAACCGCTTGTGAGAGAATAATGCTATAGAGTATTGTTGCAATAGAATACCCAAAGATAGCGGCTACAGTAACACGCAAAAGCGGATTTGTTGTAGTCGCTGGGACTTTTTGGGCAAGGGAGGAAATACCAGAGCGCATTATGTTCGTTCTTATCCATATCGAATATTATTGATTTCGGTTAATCCGACTCGGTTAGCTCTATTTTGTCTGTAAAACAGAAGACCGAAACCTTCGAAATGTTGCTTTATATCGTCTCTACTGAGGATATTAGTTCACCTAAAACCCTATCTTTTCTCAAAGTAGTGTATCGAGTTTACATCGTCATTGTGAAAACCGATGTACGGCACCCGGATGTAAAGGTGGAAACGAAAACCCAACCCCCATACTATGTATAGACACTCCCTTCTTGATTTCCCAGATTCCCAGACGATCTCGCCTACTTTGCTCTCGATAGATGGTATTCCTCCCGACACCAGAGACGTGCTAACCGCTAGACAGCGCGCTGATGTCTGTCTGTCGGTGTCTACCGCCTCCCCTTTACAGCCCATCGCACCTGCTCGCCTTGATGGCGAGCGACGCACGCCATGGGCCGCGCCGTGAGAGTGGCCGGAAGAGTGTATATATAAGACGCGCGATAGGCGCGTCTGAATAATCTTCAATACAATCCTCGACAATCAGTCTAAGAAGACATGAGAGTTCTACTGGATACCATGGTTTGGGTATCTCTCAAAGAAGATAGGAAGTTTCTTGAAGATTTCATACGAACCTACAGAAACCATGATATTGAGATTGTCTTTAGCCACGGGAACTTTCTCGATCTAGTCAGACGGGAAAATCAGGATAAATTGTCGGCCATAATTGGAATGTTTTCCGATGAATACCTCGGTCCATTTCGACTTGAGCCTGAGGGAGAATATATCCACTCAGATGAACCTCTCGTGCTCGCTTTGATTGACGAAGAGTGGTACGAACATTGTAAAGTGGGGACAAGAGGCTACAATAATATTGAGACACTGCGGTCAATGTTTAGAGACGGTGACTTTGATGCAGAACCTGCCTCGTCCGTCTTGTCTGAGTTCATTGAAGATCTTCGAGGATTGGAAGATTTAGAATTAGAGGGGCACTTTGAGGTCCCTGAAGATGTCTCAAAGGAGGTAGCCTCTAAGAAGATTGGCCTATTCGCAGAATATACTCAAAACCAGTCTGACGGGTTGGAGCAGTTTGAGGATTCTAGGGTACCTCTGAAAAAATATGTATTCGGAATGTCAATGATATACATCTCTGAAACATACCACGAACCGGAGCCTGGCGATTACAGAGATGCAATCATCTGGTCTCAAGCGATCTATTGTGATTGTGATATTCTATGGACCGAGGCTCAATGGAAGTACGAACACCCAATAATTAAACAGGTGATGGAACGGTTGAATCGGAAACCACTTGATGTAGTCCACAACTTCGAAGAGTTTCAGAAACAACTCCAGTGATGGATGTGGAAGCTAGTTAGATGTCTGAAATTATGTATTTCTAATCAAAGCTGGAAAGTTTCAACACCAGACTCTGAGAGCGGTGCGGTGTATTTTGATGATGTGGCCTTAGCCACACCCCTAAGTGGAAACGTGACCGCCCCGGTCGGGTTTCCACTCGGGCGGTGGCCGAGGCCCATCGCCCACAGCCCACCACGCCCCGGCTCGACCACGCCGATCTCTCTTGCCACCCCGGCAGACACCCCGCAAACGAGGCGAAAATACCCGGAAAATAGAGATTTCGAGAGTGTCGCCACTACCCACGAACCGGGACGTTCCCGGCCCGCGGGAGGGTAGCGGCTACGCCAGTAGCCGCCAGGCGTCCACCCGGCAGTTCTCCCCGTCCGGCCGGGTCCACTTCACCACGGCAGAGCGGAACCGCTCGGCATCCTGTTTCGCGTCGGTCCACATCGAAAAGGCGCGCTTCGCCAGGAACGACGGCGAGGGGTCCGCGTCCGGGTCGAGTTCACCGAAGCGGATCTTCATCCGCGCGTCGCTCTCGTTTCAACAGACGATACGGTAGCGGTCGCAGAACGCCGAGAAGTCGAGTGGGCCCGCCCGGATTTGAACCAGGGACGAAGCGGTTATGAGCCGCTCTCTCTAACCGGACTGAGATACGGGCCCTCGCGTCTAGCGGTTCCGGACGCCCGCCCTTTAGCCTACCGGGTTCGTACGCCCCGCGGCCCGGGAACGCCTTTTAGCCACTCGCGCCCGGACCCTCGGGTATGGAGTTCGACACCGTCCAGGGCGACATCGCCGCCCAGTCGGCCGACGCCTTGGTCAACGCGGCGGGGACGAGCCTGCGGATGGGTAGCGGCGTCGCAGGCGCGCTCCGTCGGGCTGCCGGAGGCCCGATCAACGAGGAGGCGATGGACAAGGGCCCGGTTGACCTCGGGGCCGCGGCGGTCACCGACGCCTACGAGCTCGACGCCGACCACGTGATCCACGCCGCCGCGATGCCCCACTACGGCGACGGCCGGGCGACCGCGGAGTCGATCCGCGACGCGACGCGCAACGCGCTCGCCAGCGCCGACGACCTCGACTGCGAGTCGGTCGTCGTCCCCGTGCTCGGGACCGGCGCCGCCGGCTTCGAGTTCGCCGAGGGCGCCCGGATCGTCTGCGAGGCCGTGGATGGGTACGATCCCGACACGCTCTCGGACGCCCGCGTCATCGCCTACGCCGACGAGGAGTTCGCGGAACTGGAGCGGATCGCGGAGGAGATCCAGGGCTGACGGGAGCTGATGGGACCGGACGGCCGCGCGAGTCTCACCGCCGTGCCGTCCGGCGGACCAGGTCGGCCAGATCGTCCCAGAAGCCGTCGGCGTACTTCTCGGCGTCGTCGATGGTCGGGCGGGCGTTGGTCTCGTTGACGACCGCGCGGTCGTCGGTCACGAGCAGGTCGACGCCGAGAAAGGGGATGTCCAGCGCGTCGGCGGTCCGCTCGGCCAGATCGCGGAGTTCGGGGTCCAGATCGACGCGGCTGGCCTCGGCGCCGCGGTGGACGTTGTGCTTCCACTGGCCGGCCGCGAGGGCGTCGTCGGGGAGCCGGCGCTCGACGGCGCCGACGTACTCGCCGTCCAGCACCATCACGCGGTAGTCGGTCGCGTCGGGGAGGAACTCCTGGACGAGGAAGGACTTGTCGCCAGTGGCTCGAAAGTCGTGGACCAGATCGAGGTAGTCGACGACGCCCAGAAGCGAGTCCAGGTCGCCCGCCTTCGCGACACCGACGCCGCGGGTCGTGGAGTTGGGCTTGACGACGACCGGCGAGTCGAGCGGTTCGACGGCCTCGATGACCTCGGACTCGTCCGCGGGGTTCGAGACCATGACCGTCTCCGGGACCGGCACGTCGGCGGCGGCCAGGCGGGCGATAACCCCCGCCTTGTTCCGCGAGCGGAGGATGCACTCGCGGTCGTTGACCCAGGGGACGGCGAGCGCGGCGTCGGCGACGCCGCCCTCCATCAGGCGCGGCGGGAAGACGAAGCCGGCGTCGAACTCGCCCCAGGGCGGGTCGGTCAGGTGGACCGTCCGCTCGCGCGAGCGGACGTGGTCGACCGCGATGTCGCGGTCGGCGAGCGGCCCCCGCATCCGCTCGTACGTTTCGGCGTTGGTGGCGACCGCCAGCCGGAGCATACCCGCCCGTTTGGATCAGCCCCACTTAGCACCTCCGCTCGCTCGTACCGTGGCTGTGGTCGATAGGGGTGGTGAGAGCCCTCGACCTGCTGGCAAGCCGTCGTCTCCACTGCCGGTAACGACGGTCGATGAAAGCCCTCGACGCGCTCGCCCTGAACCGGATCGACCGCAGGAGACAGCAAGCGATGAAAGCCCTCGACGCGCTCGCGGTCGCTGAGCGACATATCCGCGCTCTCCGCACCGCCCGCGCGGATAGGGGTCGCTCAGGCGACTGAACTGCACGCGAGCGCGCCTCGCCCTTTCAGTCCGCCAGGGACAGCGACCGCACGGCGACCGCTCTGCACAGCGCCGCAGACGACCACGAACCTCCCCAGCCGATTGCGCTCCGCGCGCCTGCGGCGTGCGGTGCTCATCCCTCGCGCGGCTTCGTCGCGCGCATGAAAGCGCGCGACAGCGCGCGCCACCGCAGTTCATATCACTGGTAGAGAAATCGGAGCCGAAAACGTCCACGCATGGAGTCGACGACCGGGACGAGCGCGCGGAGACTCGTCAGTGGTCGACGGGGAGAGACCGAGAGGAAGGCCGGCTCATACGGATTATTGCAAGCGTTTACCGGGTCGACCGCACGACTGCGTGCGGTCGATCCCGGAATGTCTTGCAATAATCCGTATCAGGCGATCAGCAGTTCTTCGCCGCGCTCGACCTTGATGCGGCAGGGCGGGGTGATCTTGTTGTAGGCGCGGCGGTAGGCCTCCTTGACTTCCTCGGCTTGGTCGACGTCGCAGTAGGCCGTGAAGAGGCGCTCGCCGGACTGGATGCGCGCGGCGGTGCCGACGATCTTGCCGAACGACTGGCGCATCCCGTCGGAGACGCGGTCCGCGCCGGCGCCGGTCGCCTGTTTGTTCTCCCGGATGACCTGGTGGGGGAACTTCCGGAGGACCATCTTGTAGTTGCCCTCGCCGAGCTCCTTGATCAGGTGGCGGTTGGCCGACAGCCGGGAGGCCTCCATCGAGCCGTGACGGAGCTGGACCGACTCTTCGACCACGAGGCTGATCTGGACCGGGTAGTCCTCGGGGTCGGAGTTCTTGTCGCCCATCTGGTGCTGTGCGATCTTCGAGCCGGGAATACCCGTGATGTACTCCCGTCGGGTGTACGCGGGCTTGTCGATGTCCCGGTACATCGAGGCAGGTTTTTCGGCCATAGTCTTGCCGTAAACGAGTCCGAGCGCGTGGATAAAGCCTTCGAACCCGGGCGGGCCCCTGCGAACGCGTGGCACCCGGCGACCGCGGTGGACGCGCGTCCGGTTACTCGCGTGTCACTGGTGCCCTTTTGAGTGTCGCGGCCCAACGGACGACCAGCCATGAACAAACTCGTCGACGGCGAGTGGCGGACGGACGCCGAGGAGTACACGAACGACGACGGGGAGTTCGAGCGCGGGGAGACGACGTTCCGCGACCGGGTCGAGGACGACCCCGACGCGCGGTTCCAGCCCGAGGCCGGCCGGTACCACCTCTACGTCTCCTACGCCTGCCCGTGGGCCCACCGCACCCTGCTGATCCGGTCGCTGAAGGGGCTCGAAGACGCCATCTCGGTCGACGTGGTCGACCCCTACCGCGACGACGACGGCTGGCAGTTCACCCCCGAGAAGGAGGGCTGCACGCCCGACACCGTCAACGGGAGCGACTACCTCCGAGAGGTCTACCAGAAGGCAGACCCCGACGCGACCTGCCGGGTGACCGTTCCGGTACTCTGGGACAAACAGGAGGAGACCATCGTCAACAACGAGTCCGAGGAGGTCCTGCGGATGATCGACACCGAGTTCGACGACATGGCCGAGCGCGACGTGGACCTCTATCCCGAGGGCTACCGCGATGAGGTCGACCGGATCATCGACGACATCTACGAGCCGATCAACAACGGCGTCTACCGGGCGGGCTTCGCGAGTTCCCAGGAGGCCTACGACCGGGCCATCGACGACCTGTTCTCGGCGCTGGACCACTGGGACGAGGTGCTGGCCGACCAGCGCTACCTCGCCGGCGACCGCCTGACCGAGGCGGACATCTGCATGTTCACGACGCTGGTCAGGTTCGACCAGGTGTACCACACCCACTTCAAGTGCAACGTCAAGGCGATCCACGAGTACGAGAACCTGTGGCCGTACCTGCGTGACCTCTACCAGACGCCCGGAGTGGCCGAGACGGTGAACATGGACCACATCAAGGAGCACTACTACACGACCCACCCGGACGTGAACCCCAAGCGGCTGATCGCCCGCGGGCCGGACCTGGAGTTCGACGCCGACCACGACCGCGACGAACTGCCCGGGAGCCCGCCGAAGGAGCTCCTGCCGCTGGCGTAGCGGATTCGATCCGCGGCGACACGCGCCGGCCGGTCGCCCTCGCCGCCCCGCGTCGCTCCCGCCCGTCGGTCAGTCGTCGCGGTCCCGCCTCGACCGCGCCGGTCGACCGGACCGACCCCCGACGCGGGCCGCGAGTTCGCGGTCCAGCGGCGAGTCGGGACGCGTCCGCATGGCGAGGACGGTGCCGTCGTCGAACGTCGCGGTGACCGTCCGGCGGCGCCGCCGGACCACCTCCAGCCCGTCGAACTCGTCGCCGTTGCGGACGGCGTGGACGACCAGGGCGAACCCGCCGACCGTCGCCAGCGCGAACAGCGGCGGAAGGATGGTCCCTTCGAGCGCGACCAGTGCCGCGAACGGGCCGACCGCGAGCGCACCCGTCCCCCAGCGGCCGAGCGGGTCGGCGCCCGCGCGACCGCGGAGGCGCCGCTCGATCCCGCCGAGCGCGTCGGCGAGCGTAGCGAGCGGGTCGAACCTGCGGAGCCGGTCGGTCAGCGTCCGGCCGTTCGGGGCGACGCCCTCGCGGTGGACGTGGTCGGCAGCGATGGCACCGCCGGCGGTCGCCAGCGCGAGCGTCGGCGTCAGCGGGTCGGCGGCCGTCCCGAGGACGCCGAGGAAGGCGACGACCGAACAGAGGTAGCCGAGAGCGCCGAGGAGGCGGGCGTCGCGGCCGCGCACGCCCAGCGTCGCGTCGACGGAGCTGCGGACCGCCGTCAGCCGGTCGAGGCCGACGCTGACCAGGCCGTCGTCGGTGACCGCGAGCAGCCGGTCGTCGCTGAGGCCGACCGCGGCGTCCCCGCCGCGGTCGCCGAGCAGTCGCGCGCCGTCGACGGCCTGCAGCGACTCGTCGCGGCGGAGGTGACGGCGGACGGCCGCGGTCTCGCGCCCGGTCGGCGACGCGGGTCTCCACGGTTCGACGGTCGTCGCGTCGGCGGCGGCCGCCAGCAGGCCGGCGTCGCGGCCGTCCGTCCCGTCGTCGGCCTCGGGGTCGCGGTCCCCGCCGCCAGTCACGGACGGGAACCGACCGTCGGTGGGTCGCGATCCGTCACCCGTCTCCGGGACCGACGGACCGGCGTCGTCTCCAGTCGACGGCGCCGAGCCCGTCCGCTCCCCCTCCCGGTCGCGAGCGGACTCGTCCCGGCGGTCGCCGGGCGGTCGTTGCTCACTCATGCCCGGGGATACGCCGTCCGACACCGATTGTAAATGGCGGCTTATCGACGCCAGCGGCCCGGTTCGGACGATTCGGTCGGCCCGCCGAACCGACGGTCGAGGGGTCGGACGCTCCGGCCCGCCAGCGGGGTCGGCGGGGCGAGCGCGTCGCGGACTCCGGCGACGCCGGCCGGTGTCGAAAGGCCGTAGGACCGGGGCGGCGACGGTGGGGGTATGACCCGGGTCACGGTCGGCAGCCGCCTCCACGCCGGCTTTCAGAACCTCTCGCTGGCACACGAACGCCTCTACGGCGGCGTCGGCGTCGCGCTCGCCGAGCCGCGGCTCGACCTGCGCGCCGAGCGGGGCGACGCCGTCGACTGCGACGACGAGGCGGCGCGGCCGTACGTCGAGCGGGTCGTCGACCACCTCGACGTGCCGGGGGCGACCGTCCGCGTGGCCGAGCGCCCGCCGCGCCACGCCGGTCTCGGGAGCGGGACCCAGCTCGCGCTGGCCGCGCTCGTCGCCGTCGCCGGTGCCTACGACATCGAGGTCGACCCCCGCGAGCGCGCGCCGGCGCTGGGCCGCGGCGGCCGCAGCGGCATCGGCGTCGCCACCTTCGAGTCGGGCGGGTTCGTCGTCGACGGCGGTCACCCGACCGAGCGGTTCACGACCGCGCCGCCCGCCGAGGGCGAGTGGACGGTCCCGCCGGTCGTCGCCCGCCGTGACCTCCCCGAGTCCTGGCGGTTCGTCCTCGCGGTCCCCGACGCCGGGCCCGGCCGCAGCGGCGACGAGGAGGACGAGAGCATGCGCTCGGTCGTCGAGCGGGCCGACCCGGGCATCGCCGAGGAGATCGCCCTGCTGGTCACCCAGGGGCTGCTCCCGGCGGCCGCGACGGGCGACCGGGCCGCCTTCGGGAGGTGCGTCGCGCGCCTCGGCCGGCTCAACGGCGCCTGGTACGCCGACGAGCAGGGCGGCGTCTACCGCCCGCCGGCGGGGGCGATCATCGACGCGCTCTCCGAGCACCCCGCGGTCGCCGGCGCCGGCCAGTCCTCGTGGGGCCCCACCGTCTACGCGCTGACCGACGCCGAGTACGCGGCCGAGGTGGCCGACGCGGCGCGGGCGGCGCTGGCCGACGCGGCCGAGGGGGGCCGCGTCGTCGTCTCGCGGCCGCGCAACGAGGGTGCGACCGTCGAGGCGGACTGACCGGCGGGGCGGACGACCGGCGGGGCGGACTGACCCGCAAGAGCGGCCGACCACAGTTTCAGCGAGCGAGAACCGCGGCGCAACAGGTAAACGGCCGGGGTCGAACAGTGGGCGCATGGACCGGATACCCTTCGGGGTCCGCCAGCTCGACACGACGCTCGGCGGGGGCGCGCCGACGGGGAGCGTCGTCCTCGTGGCGGGCGAGGGCGGCGCGGGGTCGCGGGAGTTCCTCCAGACGAGCACGCTGATGAACGCCCTCGCCGAGGTCGACGGGGAGTTACACGACCTCTACTACGGCGACGTGGCGGCCGGCGCCGCCACGCCGGAGGAGGTCCACTTCGTCTCGTTCACCGCCGACGAACGGCGCTTCGCCGAGGAGGTCGGGATGACCATCGACGACGACATCGTCGACGCCGGCATGGAGGCGGTCCGGTATCACGACCTCTCCGAGCAGTACTTCCACCAGAGCCCGGTCCCGCGGGACTGGTACGCCGAGGAGACCGCCGACATCCGCGACCTCCGGGCGCGCCAGGAGCGCGACGACATCCTCGGCGTACTCGGGGAGTTGCTCGTCGAGCACGCGCCGGGGAACCTCGTGGTCATCGACTCGCTGTCGGACCTCATCAGCACCGCCGGCCGCAACGAGAACGTGAACTGGTCGGACGTGGTCTTCCTCATCAAGGGCCTCCAGAAGGGCGCCAACGAGTGGGACGGCGTCATCCTCGCCCACGTCGGCCGGGAGACGGTCTCGGACACGGAGTACGGCCAGCTCGTCGACAGCGTCGACGGGACCCTGGAGTTCGAGTGGGCCAGCGGCGGCTCCACTCGCGCGCGGACGCTCGTCGTCAAGCAGTTCCGCGGCGTCCTCTCGGGGATCGACGACGAGAACATCGTCCAGTTCGAGACCGAGATCGGCGACGGCGGCTTCGACATCAGCGACGTGCGCAAGATCCGATAGCGGGATCCGGATCTGAAAACGACCAAGAGACGCCCATTGGAGCGGTTTCGCCGCACCCCCCGAGTTCGATTTTCGAGAACCGGTGGCAAACCCTTAACTGCCTACTCGCGTCAAGGGGAACTAATGGCGAGCGAGTCGTCGGACGACGCCGGCGTGTCCGTGTCGCTCCCCCCGGACGTAGAGGCCTGGCTGGACCGCAAGGCCGCCGACCTGGGCGTCGACCGCGAGGCCGTCGTCGTCCAGTTGCTCGCGTCCTACCGCGCCGCCGAGGAGTTCGACGACGGGGACGTGGCCGCCGCCCTCGGCGGCCGGGACGTGGAGGGGGAAGTGCGGGACGTGATCGCCGAGCGACTCCCGGACATCGCCGACGCCGTCGCCGAGCGCGTCGACGACGGGAGCGAGGACATCGACGCCGTCGAGGAGGGGCTGTCGGCGGAGATCGACCGCGTCGAGTCCGAGTTCACCGACAAGATACAGGACGTGCGCGAGCGGGTGGTCCAGGTGAAACGCGAGGCCGACGGCAAGGCCGAGGCCGACCACGCCCACCCGGAGTTCGGCGAGCTCGCGACGCTCTCGACGGCCGTCGACGACCTGGAGTCGTCGCTGTCGGCCCTCGAATCGCGGGTCGACGAGGCGGCCGACGACGCCGCCGCGGCCGAGCGGCGGGTCGACGACCTCGACGACCGCGTGAGCGAGATCGAGGAAGCGACCGGCCGCCTCGACGAGGTCGAGGAGCGACTGCGGACGGTCGCGTGGGTCGTCAGCGACCTCCGCGAGGCCGAGCAGGCGCGGTCGAGCGGCACCGACGCCATCGACCGCCTCAAGGCCAGCGCCGCGGAGCTCGACGTGGACCGGGCGGTCTGCGGGAACTGCTCGCAGGCCGTCGACATCGCGCTGTTGCACGAGCCGAAGTGTCCCCACTGCGACGCGACCGTCAGCGACGTGGCGCTGCCGGGCGGGCTGTTCGGCAAGCCGAAGCTGACCGTCGCGCGCAAGCTGGAGGCCGGCGACGAGGACGACAACCGTCCGAACGTCCCCGACGCCGCCGACGGGAGCTGATACCGTGAGCGACGACTCCGACGACACCGGCGACGGCCGGGACGGGGCCGACCGCGGCGACCCCTTCGATTCGTTCGACGAGTACCGCGACCGCGAGGGCGACCCCTTCGACTCGCTGGGCGAGGGCCCGGACGACGACCGGAGCGGCGGGACCGGGGGCGACGACCCCTCGGACGACCCCTCGGACGACGAGGAGTCCGCAGCCCAGGGGCCGGCGACCGGTGCCGACCCGGACCCGTTCGAGTACGTGGACGACCGGGACGGCGGGAGCGAGCGGACCGATAGCGGAGGCGTCGGCGAACCGCGCGACAGCGGGGCCGGGGACGACTCGTTCGGCGGGCGGGGCGAGGACCCGCTCGCGGACGTGGAGGTCTCGGAGGGCGACCCCTTCGAGTCGGCGTCGAGCGCCTTCGAGCGGTCGGGCGTCGAGGGGATCGACCCCGACGAGGTGTGGGACCGGCTCACCGCCGAGCCCGACGCGGACCCATCGACCGGCGGGGAGGGCGAGGTCGACCCGCCGGACGGCGACGAGGACGACGTGGTCACGGTATCGAAACACGGCTACTGCGAGGGCTGCGAGCACTTCTCGTCGCCGCCCGACGTGACCTGCACTCACGAGGGCACGGACATCCTGGAGTTCGTCGACATCGACAGGGTCCGGGTGAGCAACTGCCCGGTCGTCGAGGAGCGGCGCGAACTCGAAGAGGACGCCTGAGCGGGGCCGGGAGAGGACAGGCGGGACCGCCTGCCGGTCGCCCGGACGGACCACCACGAGAGCGGGGTATACTTACGGCCGGGCGGCCAACGGGCGTGGTACCATGCAGTTCTGCGACGACTGCGGATCGATGATGCACTCCGAGGGCGGCGAGATGATCTGCAAGAGCTGCGGCGCCACGGCGGGCCGCGACGACGAACTGGCCGAGCAGTTCGTCAGCATGGCCGAGCAGTCCGGAGAGGAGGTCGTCGAGACCGAAGAGGGAGCCAACTTCGAGGGGAAACCGACGGACAAGAGCGTCACCTGCGAGGACTGCGGCCACGGCGTCGCCTGGTACACGATCAAGCAGACCGGCTCCGCCGACGAGCCGCCGACGCGATTCTTCAAGTGCAAGGAGTGTGGCCACCGCTGGCGGGAGTACAACTGAGCGCCGGACGACCGGAGATAGCGACCGGCCAGTCCATCACCGCGCGGTCGCCTCGGGGCTGACGGTCCAGTAGGCCCCGCGGTGGCGGACGAGGCCCCGGTCTTCGAGCCGCGCGAGGGAGACCCCGACGCTCCCGCGGGGGACGCCGGTGCCCTCGCAGATCTCGGCGGGCGTGAACGCCTCCGCGCGGCGCTCGGTGAGGAAGGCGAGCACGCGGTCGGCGTTCTCCGAGCCGGCCGCGGGCGGGCGAAGTCTCTGCTCGGGCGTCTTCTCGAACTGGTCGATACTGATTGGCATAGACCCTCTACGCCGGCTGCGAGCTTATCGCTGTCGGCGCCGACGGGATGCGCGCTCGGGGCCGCCCGAGGCGGCGGCCGACCGGACGCGGTCGTCCCCGAGAATTATGACGCCCGGGCCGGTAGCGTCGGCCATGAGCGACGGGACGGACGACGCGACCGAGGACCCGATGGAGGCGCTCGTCGGGATCGTCGCGGTCGCGACGCTCCCGCTGGCGGCGCTGGCGGCCATCTTTATCGGCGGGGACGCGGCCGCCGTCGTCGCCATCGTCGGGTGGTTCTTCCTCGTGCCGGTGCTGGGGATCCTCTCGGACCACGTCGACCTGCGCGAGTACCTCGGCGAGCGAGGGGACCGGGACCGGACGGTCGGCGGGGCTCGCGGCGACCGGGACGAGGCGGACGACGCCCTCCAGCGGCTCCGGGAGCGCTACGCGACCGGCGAGATCGACGACGTCGAGTTCGAGCGCCGCCTCGAGCGCCTGCTGGAGACGGAGGGGGTCGAAGTACCGGAGGGCGCCGGCCTGACCGACTCCGCCGGGGCGGGCGTCGACCTGTCGGCCGAGCGCGAGCGCGAACCCGAGCGCGAGCGGGAGTGAGTCGGTCCGGCCGAACCGGAGCCCGGCCACCGCCGTACTCGGCGCGATCGTTCTTCTAGCTGATACTCACCCCCAAACCGTTTTATTCGGCCTGTGCGTTGGATCGCTGATGAGTCGGTCGTCACCGGACCCGATCCGGGTCCTCCACGTCGACGACGACCCCGAGTACGCCGGTCTCGACGCCGCGGTCGAGGCGGCGGACGAGTCGCTCGCCGTCGAGGCGGTGGCGGACGCCGAGGCGGGGCTGGAGCGCCTGGCCGACGGCGGATTCGACTGCGTCGTCTCCGAGTACGACCTGGCGGGTCGCGACGGCGTCGCCTTCCTCGACGCCGTCAGGGCCGACCACCCCGATCTCCCGTTCGTCCTGTTCACCGGCGAGGGGAGCGAGGCGGTCGCGAGCGAGGCCGTCTCCGCGGGCGTTACCGAGTACGTCCGGAAGGGCGTCGACGCCGACGGTCCGACGGAGCTGGCCGCCCGGATCGAGGCGGCCGTCGAGTCCGCCCTCGCCGAGCGCGAGCGGCGGCGGCGCTTGGAGGCGATCGACGCCGCGCGGGAGGGGATCGCCATCATCGAGGAGGACGGGACCTTCAGCTACGTCAACGATGAGTACGCCGACCTCTACGGCTACGATCCCGAGGAGATGGTCGGCGAGTCGTTCGAGATCACGTACCCGGACGGGGCGCTGGAGACGGTCAGGGCGGACGTGATGCCCGCCGTCGAGGGGACGGGGTTCTGGCGCGGGGAGACGACCGGGCTCCGGGCCGACGGCACGACCTTCGTCGAGGACCACACGCTCACCAAGACCGAGGGCGAGCGGCTCGTCTGCAGCGTCTTCGACAAGACCGACCGCGGGGGCCACGAGGACGCCATCGAGGGGATCCACACCACCGTCCGCGGGCTCATGGAGGCGACGACCTTCGAGGGCGTGGCGGAGACGCTGGTCAGGGCGGTCCGCGACGTGGTCGGACTGCCCAACAGCGCGGTCCACCGCTACGACGAGGACGCCGAGGCGCTGGTCCCGGTCGCCTGGACCGACGAGGGCGAGCAACTGCTGGGCGAGGTCCCCTCGATCCCGCGCGACGAGGGGCTCGCGTGGGAGGTTTTCGAGGCGGGCGAGCGCCGGGTGTACGACGACGTGTCGACGGTCCCCGGCCGGTTCGCTGAAGACACGCCGATCCGGAGCGAGCTGATCCTCCCGCTGGGCGACCACGGCGTCCTCCTGGCCGGGTCGAGCGAGCCCGAGGCGTTCGACCAGGTGGACGTCACGCTGGCGGGGACGCTCGCGGTCCACGCGACGACGGCGCTGGACGGCATCCGCTCGGAGCGGGAACTCCGGGCCGAGCGGGAGGCGCTCGAACGGCAGAACGAGCGGCTCGAACGGCTGGCCGGCATCGTCAGCCACGACCTGCGCAACCCGCTCACCGTCGCGAAGGGGCGGCTCGAACTGATCGCCGACGACAGCGACGACGAGCACGTCGCGGCTATCGATCGGGCCCACGAGCGGATGGAGACCCTGATCGAGGACCTGCTGGCGCTCGCCCGGGAGGGGGAGGGGGCGACCGACCCCGAGCCCGTCGACCTCGCCGCCGCGGCGCGGGAGTGCTGGGACCACGTCGAGACCGGCGAGGCGACGCTCGTCGTCGACGCCGCGTCGACGGTCCGGGCCGACCCCGGTCGGCTCCAGCAGTTGCTCGAAAACTGCGTCAGGAATGCGGTCGATCACGGCGGCGGCGACGTGACCGTCACGGTCGGCGACTGCGAGGGCGGGTTCTACGTCGCCGACGACGGCCCCGGGATCCCCGAGGGCGAGCGCGAGCGGGTGTTCGAGGCCGGCTACTCGAACGCCGACGGCGGCACCGGCCTCGGGTTGAACATCGTCGCGGGCATCGCCGAGTCCCACGGCTGGGACGTGGCGGTCCGGGAGAGCGAGGGCGGCGGCGCGCGCTTCGAGTTCACCGACGTCGAGACCGTCTGAGAATCGGCTCGACGCGGAGCTCGGTGGCGGCCGCGAGCGAGCGGGTGAGTGGCACCGACCGAGAGTGACCGCACCGGCGGTCACTCCGCGGCGTCGGCCGCGGCGGCGGGCCCTCCGGGACCCTCGCCGGCGAGACGCCAGACCAGTTCCGCACCGGCGGCCAGGGCCATTGCCGCGACGCCCACGAGGACGAACGCGGTGATCACCTCGTCGGCCAGGAAGACCGGGCTCCCGTCGGGCGGTTGCGGCGGGAGGTCGTCCGGCGGCGGGACCACGTCGGTCGCGCCGATGAACTCCGGGCGGACGTAGGTCCACGGCGGGACCGCGAGCAGGGCCGCGGCGAGGAACCAGACGGCGTGGGCCCGGAGCCAGCCCAGCGGCGCGCGGACGAGCAACAGGTACGCGCCGAGCGCGACGGCGAAAAGCGGGAGCGTAACGAGCGACCAGTACCCCAGCAGGGCGGTAGCCGCGAACCCCGCGAACACCGAGACGCCGCCGAACGTCGCCAGGCGACTCGGCAGGCCCTCGCGGTCG
Source organism: Halosimplex marinum (assembly GCF_051414075.1). Taxonomy (NCBI): domain Archaea; kingdom Methanobacteriati; phylum Methanobacteriota; class Halobacteria; order Halobacteriales; family Haloarculaceae; genus Halosimplex; species Halosimplex marinum. The sequence goes on from NZ_JBLKNY010000003.1 coordinate 111,171, forward strand.
CGGGACCCCCGTTCGAACAGTCCGCCGGTGCCGCTCGCGACGAGGAAGCCGCCGGCGACCAGCGGGGGCCAGGCCCAGAGTGTGACCGGGACGACGAACGCCCACCCGGCGAGCGCGCCCATCGCACAGAGGTGGGCGCCGACGAGCGCGCGCGAGCGGGCCCTGCCGGACCACCAGAGCAGGGTTACACCGAGCGAGACGGGGACCGAGAGGACATAGGCGCTCCACTGGACGAGCGTCGGGCAGTCCGCGGCCGCGCAGTAGATCGACGGCGCCCAGAGAACGGACAGACCGGCGGCCCGCGCGTAGAGGATCGGTACCAGCGATCCGAAGCTCACGAGGGCGAGCCCCCAGCCGACCCGGCGGTCGTAGTCCGGGTCCTTCGGTCGGTGCACCGGCGGGGAGGCCATACGGCGCGCTTGCGGCGGCGACAGTAAAGGTCTGGTGGCGGTCGAAGGTAAGGGCGAATAGTGCGGCGAGAGTGATATCCTCCAGCGACTCCGGAGAGCGTTATGCCGCGTTGAGACCGGCAATACCGAGTCAAACTGCGACTCAAACGCCCGCTGACGACCGAGGCTAGCGGTTTCGGATCATGTCGACCTAAACGGGCAGTGGGAAGGCATTGAGTCGACAGCCGGCAGCGAATGCGAACAGAGGTGTCAATCCACGTTACTCATTGCGGTCGGGAACACCCAGGGTCTGGACAGAACAACGGATTTTCAGGATATCAGAATGTATTCCAACCAGAACGCTCCTATCGAGAGGGCCACCACGATCGGCCAGAGGCCGAGATACAGCGTACCGAATGGCTCTCCGGGCCCACGCCGAATTTCCGTTCGAACGACGAGGAACCAACAGGAGGTGACGACAAGTATCGGGCTGATCGTTCCGTAGGTGAGATACAGATACATCGGTACGGACCCGAGGAAGAAGCTCCCGAGGGCGATCCACACCTGCGATCCCCGCGTCAGAGACTCCGTATCGAAGTCGTAGTCGAAGTAGCGTATGATGAAAACGGTCACAGCGGAGTGGAAGAGTCCAGCAGCGAGTGTTCCGAAAAGTGTGACCTCTTTGAGGCTGCCACTCACGTCGCGTTCATGCCGATGATACGACCCTGTTTCCCGTCACAGCCCTCGAAACAGCCGTTACCGGCGTCGACGAAGCTTCGGTTGAACTCCTTTTGGGTCCACTGATCAAGGACGATATCCCGAACGTCGTTGAACATCCAATGTGGTCCGTCACCGACGATCACGCCGTGGTCAAACGGGTCGCAGTGCGCCTGCCCGACGACGCGATGTTCGAAGTCGGTCCCTTTTGTCTCGAACAATCGGACGTGGTGTTGCTTCGTCGGGATCCAGATATCGACGCCCTTTGTCGGTTCGGTGGTGGCACTATGGTCAGAATCACCAGCCGAGTCACGCACGTTGATCACCACACGGTTTTGCGACAAAAGCTGAAAGACCCGGATCCAGCCGTCTGAGATGAAGTGGTTGGCGACCTGTCGAGCCGTTTTAGTAGTCGATGAACTTTTCCAGACGAGATTGATCGGGGACGAGGGTCGATAGCCGGTCGTTTCAAGCTTCCAGTTGCGCTCTTTCGAGTAGGTGAACAGGGGACCACTGTAGTCGTCGTGTCCCGAGCCGATAGCGAGGTCGGGGCGAACGAGTCGCAACAGTTGCTCGACGGCAAGACACTCCGGCATCTTCCAGATCTTAAGACCATGGTTGTCAGCACAGTCCCGCTGTTCGATCACGTACCGGATCGTGTCGAGAGAGACATCGCGGAGAGCCCCCAACAACTCGGGCGAGAAGGCCATTGGCCACTCGTGTCGCTCTATGTAGCCTTCGTTGATGAGATATTGGATTGGTTCCGGTGGCCACGAGACATCCCCACCGTCGGCGGCGATCGGACTCCGCGGCGGTTCAAGGTCGAGTTCTGAACGGATATCGTATCTGTTGGTCTGTCGCCACCGTTCGCGTACCGTCTCGGCGTCCATGGTGGCAGTTTGGTCGATCCGGTCCTTGACTAACTCTCTCGGGATACCGGCCTTTTTCGAGTGAAAGACGGAGGTTCCGAACGTCTCTTCGACGGGCTTGGAGGCGACAGTCGTCTCGTGGTGGTACCAGCGGCCGTCTTCGAACGGGGTACTGTCCGTGTCAAACTCCTCGTCTGCGGGCCAGACCCAGTGAATCACCGCGCCTTCGTCCGCCGATTGTTCCAGTGTTTCGGGGCTAAACTCGTGATCGTTCAGTGCTGATCGACACTGACTCAGTTCCAGACTGCGAATCCATCCAGGGAGCATAATCTGACCTATGCGAACAGCCCTTACATCGCTACCGTCCAGTTCCAAACGAATGATACCATGACACTTTCCGACCGGAAGTCAGACGATAAGGTCCCAATGATGATTTCTCAGGCCCAGAGCGCGACCCAGGCGACCACGACGGCCGCCGCGCCGACGACCGTGCTCCCCACGGCGTGGAACCGTAACCGATCCAGCAGTTCGTGGGACTCCTCGCTGAGCGAACACACTTCGTCGATCTCCGAGCCGGCGTCGCAGTGAGGGAGGAAGTCCATGGCGACGTGGAGGAAGATGCCCGCGGCGAAGCCGAAGACGACGGCGTTGAGGACCGGGACCTCGGGGACGGGGAGCGCGGCCGTCGGGATGGCGGTGATGCCGACCCCGGCGGCGGGAAGGAGGAGCGCCGAGACCGGCTTGCCCGCCCGCTGCATCCGGCGGGCGGCGGCGTAGCCCGCGGGGCCCTTGTGCGAGACGATGGCGAGCCCGAGCAGCAGGCCGAGCGTCGGCATCGAGCCGTAGACGAGGCCGATGATCAGGCCGGCCGAGAGCGCGTGGGCGGTGATCTGGGCGGTCGTCACGTCCATCGGCCAGTCGTAGTGCGAGAGCCGGTGGCCGACGACGTGGCCGCTGTAGCCGACGACGATCCCCGCGGCGATGCCGGCCCCGCCGATCTGGGGGGCGCCGGCCGACCCGCCGATGCCGATGGCCTGGGGGACCAGAAACATCGCGGCGCTGGTCACCATCGCGCCGCTGGCGAGCCCGTAGCCCCAGACGAGCCGCTGGGGGTCGGTCTCGGTCGCCCGCGTGCCGAGGTACGTCCCCGCCGCCATCGCCGCGAACGCGACCCACCCGACGACCAGCACCTTCCACGTCTCGGCCAGGGCCGCCACGACCGACAGCCCGATCAGGACCGCGACGCCCGCGCCCCCCACCAGCGAGAGCCGCCCGGCCGCGTTATTAACATCCAGTGTTTCGTTAATACCCATCGTTTAGCAACACGGACACTGTTGTTAATAAGGCTGTCGCTCGGGGCCGGTCGGGGACCGCAACGGGTTGGGCACCCCCTTTTTCAGTGGCGGGCGCCGATAGGCGGGTAATGGCAGGGCTCTCGGGACGCGCGGACGGCGAGTCGGTGACGGTCGTCGGCGGCGGCGTCGGCGGCCTCTCGGCGGCGGCCTATCTCGCGGACGCCGGCGCCGACGTGACGCTCGTGGAGAAAAACGACCAGCTCGGCGGGCGCGCCAGCCGCCTCGAAGCGGACGGCTTCCGCTTCGACATGGGGCCCTCGTGGTACCTCATGCCCGACGTGTTCGAGCGCTTCTTCGGCCACTTCGGGAAGACCCCCGGCGACTACTACGACCTCGAACGGCTCGACCCGCACTACCGGATCTTCTTCAAGGGCGAGGGGCCAACTGCAGGCGACGGCGAGCGGGTCGACATCGCCGCCGACCGGGCGAAAAATCGGGAGCTGTTCGAGTCCATCGAACCCGGCGCCGGCGAGGCGTTCGACGAGTACCTGGCGACCAGCAAGCGCCACTACGAGACGGCGATGGAGAAGTTCGTCTACGAGGACCGCTCGTCGCTCCGGGACTGGGTGGACCTCGACGTGATGCGCGCGGCGCCCATCGGGATCAAGCTCATGCGCTCGATGCAGAGCCACGTGGAGAACTACTTCGAGGACCCCAAGCTCCAGCAGATCATGCAGTACACGCTGGTGTTTCTCGGCGGCTCGCCCCGCAACACGCCCGCGCTGTACAACATGATGAGCCACGTCGACTTCAACATGGGCGTGTACTACCCCGTCGCGAACGAGGCCGACGAGAACGGGGACCATCCCGGCGGCATCGGCATCGTGGTCGACGCGTTCGTCGACCTCGCCCGGGAACTCGGCGTCGACTTCGAGACGGGCGTCGAGGTCACGGAGATCACTCGCCGCAAGCGGGGATTCCTCGTGGCGGACGAGACGGGGGCCGAACGGCGGCCGGACCGCGTGGTCGTCAACGCCGACTACGCCCACGCCGAGCAGGAACTGCTCCCCGAGCACGAGCGCCAGTACGACGCCGACTACTGGGACGACCGCACCTACGCCCCCTCGGCGTACCTCCTCTATCTGGGCGTCGAGGGCGACGTGCCCGAACTGGCCCACCACACGCTCGTCCTCCCGGACGACTGGGACCCCCACTTCGAGAAGATCTTCGACGAGCCGGCCTGGCCGGACGAGCCCGCCTACTACCTCTGTGTCCCCTCGAAGACCGACGACACCGTCGCGCCGGAGGGCCACAGCAACCTGTTCGTCCTCGTGCCCATCGCGCCCGGCCTCGACGACACGCCCGCCCAGCGCGAGCGCTTCCGGGAGCAGATCCTCGACGACGTGGCCGAACACGCCGACACCGACCTCCGGGACCGCATCGTCTTCGAGGAGGAGTTCTGCGTCTCCGAGTTCGTCGACCGCTACAACGCGACGGAGGGGACGGCGCTCGGGCTGGCCCACACGCTCCGCCAGACCGCGCTGTTGCGGCCGCCGAACCGCTCGACGGCGGTCGACGGGCTCTACTTCACGGGGTCGTTCACGACCCCCGGGATCGGCGTGCCGATGTGTCTGATCAGCGGCCAGCACACCGCGCAGGCGCTGGTCGACGACGCCAACTAAGCCCCTCCGAGTAGTATGTCCGACGACGCGATGGCCTCGCTGACCGCACGCCTCGGCGCGCTCGCGCCCCCCGACACCACCGTCGGGTACCTCCTGCGGCTCTCGCGGCCGCGGTTCTGGCTGTACCTCGCGGGCCCGGCGATGGTCGGGACCGTCTTCGCCGCGCGGTCGACCGCGGAGCTGTTCACGCCGCTGACGGTCGCGCTGGCCGCGTACTTCCTCCTTCCCGCGAACGTCTTCCTCTACGGCGTCAACGACGTGTTCGACGCCGACATCGACGAGGAGAACCCCAAGAAGGATGACAAGGAGGTCCGCTACCGCGGGAGTCGCGCCGTCGTCACCGCAGTCCTCGCCAGCGGCGTCCTCGGGATCGCCCTCGTCCCGGTCCTGCCGACGGAGGCGGTCTTCGCGATGCTGGCCTTTCTCGCCCTGTCGGTGCAGTACAGCGCCCCGCCGTTCCGGTTCAAGACCACGCCGCTCCTCGACTCGCTGTCGAACGGGCTGTACGTCCTGCCGGGCGTGGTCGCCTACGCGACCGTCGCCGGGCGATTCCCGCCGACCGCCGCCGTCGCGGGCGCGTGGCTGTGGACGATGGCGATGCACACCTTCTCGGCCATCCCGGACATCGAACCGGACCGCGCCGCGGGCATCGAGACGACCGCGACGCTCCTCGGCGAGGGGGCCACCTACGGCTACTGCGCGGTCGTCTGGGCGGCCGCCGCGGCGGTCTTCTGGCGGGTCCACCCCTACTGGGGCGGCCTGCTCGCCGTCTACCCGGTCTTCACCGCCGCGGTCGCGCTGTCGGACGTGTCGGTCGACCGCGCCTACTGGTGGTTCCCGCTTCTCAACACCGCCGTCGGGACGGCCCTGACGATGGGCGGCCTCTGGGTGATGCTCTATGGCGCCTGACTGGGTCGAGCGGGCGGGACTGCCCGCGAGCGGCGCGCTCGACCGCGACCGCGTCGAGGCGCGCCTGGATCGCCTGGTCCGCCGGAACCGGTTCACCATCGCCGTCGTCTTCCCCGTCACCGGCGCGGTTCTCCTGCTGGCCAGCGCGCTCGGGTGGTTCGCGCCCGCGGTCGGGGCGCTCCCGTCCGCGCTCGCGACCCGCCTGGCGTGGCTCCCCGACGCGCTCGCGTTCAACCCCTGGCTCGTGCTGGTGGGCGTCGTCGTGATGCGCCTGCCGCTCGTGGCCGGCGTCGCGCCGCTGGTCGACCGGCGGGCGACCGCGGCGCTGCTCGCGCTCGCGGCCTACGCCTACGGGATCGAGTTCGTCGGCGTCACGACCGGCTGGCCCTACGGCGCCTTCGAGTACGGCGTCGCCCTCGGGCCGATGCTCGGCGGCATCCCGCTCGCCTTGCCCGTCTTCTTCTTCCCCCTCGTCCTGAACAGCTACCTGCTCTGCCTGCTCCTGCTGGGCGAGTTGGCCCGCAGTCCCTGGGTCCGGCTTCCGGTCGTCGTCGCAACCGTGGTGGGGATCGACCTGGTGCTCGACCCGGGCGCCGTGGCACTGGGCTTCTGGACCTACGACGGCGGCGGGCCCTTCTACGGCGTCCCCTGGAGCAACTACGCCGGCTGGGTGCTCTCGGCGACCGTCGCCGTCGCCGCCTTCGACTGGGGACTGGACCGGGAGGCGCTGCTCGCGCGGCTGGACGACTGTCCGTTCATACTCGACGACATGGTGAGCTTCGTGATCCTCTGGGGCGGCGTCAACGCCGCGTTCGGCAACTGGCTCCCGGTCGCGCTGGCGGCCCTGTTCGGGCTGGGGCTCGCGGTCACCGACCGTTTCGACGTGCCGACGCGGCCGCGGTGGGTGAAGTAGTCACTCCGAGCGCGGCGGAGACCTCACGGTGGAGGCCCCGCGGCGATGGCCCCGGGACGCCGGTCGGCCGTTCCGTCGCGAGTCAGCCGCAGATGTCGTGGAGGCGGTCGAGCGAGTCGATGTCCCACGTGGGCCAGACGTTGAGGTCCCAGTCGGTGCGGTGGGGGCGGCGGATGAACGCCGAGTCGATGCCGGCGTTGTGTGCCGCCTCGATGTCCGACTCGTTGTCCCCGACGTACAGCGCCGAGTCGGCGTCCAGGTCCGCCAGCGCCCGCTCGATGTAGTGGGGGTTCGGTTTCCGCAGCGTGAGGCTCTCGACGGTCGCCTCGCGGCCGTAAGCGGTGTCGAAGTGGCCGCCGAGGTCGAAGTGGTCGAGGAGGAAGTCCACCGTCTCCTGCTGGTTCGAACTGACGATCCCGGTCGCTACGTCCAGGTCCGCCAGCGTGTGGATGTCCCCGTAGGGCGTCTTCCGCCCGGCGCGGGCCTCGTCCTGCTGTGCGCCCGAGACCGTGCTGTCCCGGGTGCGCCAGAACTCCTCGGGCTCGAAGCCGTAGGTATCGCAGACTGTGTTCACCCGTTCGGGGGTCGCTCCGATCGTCATGTCCTCGACGTGGTCGGTGTCCGGGTCGGACACACCGAACTGCGCGAACGTCTCCCCGGTCGCCTCCCGGAGGACGTCGAACCGCGTTCGGCCCACGAGGACACCGTCGTTGTCGAACACGACGGTATCGTACGTCATACGCCTCCTGCGCGGCCCGCGGTGAAAGGGCTTCCGACCGCCGGTCCCCGCGGTCGGAGCGGTCCGCGCGATGGACACCGGTGAAATACCGCGACGGCGGCAGAACTATGTGACTGAGTCCCAAGTGTGTGAGCGTATCGCAATGAAACCGTGTCAGAACTGTCAGGCGGTCATCGACGAGTACACCCTGGACAAACAACTCGAACCCCTGCGGGAGCTGACGGTCGACGACTTCAACGTCTGTGGCGACTGCGTGACGGTCGCCGACGACGCGTGCGTGGAGTGCGGCGGCGCGGTCTACGTCCCCCGGAGCGCGGACGCGAGGCCGGACTTCTGCCCGGCCTGTCGGTCCGACCGCATCGAGCGGACGGGCCGCGATCCCGGCTGGCACCTCGGATCGCCCTCGACGACCTGACGGCGGGCGGCCGCGACGGGCTCGCCCCACGGCAGGTGCCCCCGAATCCCGGTTTTGCGCTCGACCGAGAAACCGGAAAGCCCCGCGGCGGGCGGGCGATACTTGGGGGTCCGGCGGCTAGACACGCCGATGACCGATCTGTTCGACCCGCTCGAACTCCGGGCGACGACGATCCCCAACCGACTGATGGTCTCGCCGATGTGCCAGTACTCCTGTGAGGCCCGCGACGGGCGCGCGACCGAGTGGCACCACGTCCACCTCGGCTCGCGCGCGGTGGGCGGCGCCGGCCTCGTCATGGCCGAGGCGACCGCCGTCGAGAAGCGCGGCCGGATCACCCCCGAGGACCTGGGGATCTGGAACGACGACCAGGCCGACGCGCTGGCGCGGACGACCCGCTTTGTCAAGGAGCAGGGCGCCGTCCCGGGCATCCAGCTGGCCCACGCCGGCCGCAAGGCCTCGAAGAGCCGGCCGTGGGAGGGGAGCCGCCCCCTCTACCCCGACGACGGCGGCTGGGAGGTCATCGGCCCGAGCGGGAACCCGTGGCCCTACGAGGACGACGACGGCGACCCGGTCGACGCGCCGCCGACCCGCGAGATGGATCAGGGCGACATCGAACAGGTGATCGACTCGTTCCGCAGCGCGGCCGAGCGGGCCCGCGACGCCGGCTTCGAGGTCGCCGAGGTCCACGCGGCCCACGGCTACCTGCTCCACGAGTTCCTCTCGCCGGTGACCAACCACCGCGAGGGCGACTACGGCGGCGACTTCGAGGGCCGAACCCGCCTCACCCGGGAGGTCACCGAGGCCGTCCGTGGGGTGTGGCCCGACGGCAAACCGGTCTTCGTCCGGGTCTCCGGGACCGACTGGTTCGACGACCGCGAGTCGTGGACCGCCGAGCAGTCCGCCCGGCTCGCGGACCGACTGGCGGGGATCGGGGCCGACCTGGTCGACGTGTCCAGCGGCGGGATCGCGCCCGGCTCCTGGCCAGAGTACGGGGGCCCGAACTACCAGCTCCCCCTGGCCGAGACGGTTCGCGAGGAGTCCGAAAGCGACATCGCGGTCGGGACGGTCGGCGGGATCACTACCCCGGAGCAGGCGGGGGCGGTCGTCGCCAACGGCCGCGCCGACCTGGCCATCGTCGGCCGGCAGTTCCTCCGGGACCCCTACTTCGGCCTCCGTGCCGCCGACGCGCTCGACGCGACCGACGAGGTCTCGGGGCCGCCCCAGTACCGCCGGGCGTTCGGCTTCTGAGCGGGCGGTTCAGAGTGCGACCGTCGTGACCAGTCCGTGGAAGTCGACGGCGAACGTCACCGCCACCGGCGCGCCGACGGTGGCCAGCCCCTCGCGGTGACTCAGGTCGCGGCTGTGACTGACCGCAGAGGCCCACAACAGCGCCTGCCAGGCGAGCACGACCAGTCGCGTCAGGGAGGCGACGAACAGCGGCGGCCGGCTCCGGAGCCCCTGGACGAACGGTTCGAGCTGCGCCGGGTCCTGCGGGACCGTCACGTGCTGGAGCGTGTACTGGAGCATCGCGGCGCCGAACGCTCCCTGGAGGACCAGCGGGAGGAACCCCCAGCCGGTGAGCAAGAAGAGCGTCCGGAAGCGACCCTCGCCGTCGAAGTAGACCGAGATCGTGTGGAACGACCCCGCGTAGATGAACCACAGCCCGAAGATCCCCAGTGACCCACCCGCCGCACCGATGAGCGTCACGACGCGCGCGATCGTCTCGCTCCGGCCCGAGAGCGCCTCCGCGAACGCCGGCAACACCAGTACCGTGTTCAGGTTGATCGCCACCCCCGCGACGAGCACGACCGCCACCGGCGCCGCGAAACTCGGATCCGAAGACTGGCGCGCGAAGAACTCGTCCGGATCACTCAGTAGCGCCCCGATCACAGTCGCATCCGAGTTGTGACAGTCACAAAAACTTTTCTGAGGGCGATATATAGATATATACATTACAATGGTTGAGGTAGACTGAAATTAAATTAAGTATCGTTGACTTTATTGTCGATCGCAAACAACACGCTCGTGGGTGAGAACCCGATATGAACGCGAACGTAACCGCGGATCAGTTCGACGTATCGGAGGACCGACTCGTCGCGATCCTGACCGCGCTGGCGATCGTCGGCGTCGTCGGGACCGTCGCCTTCGGGGGTCTGACCGACGGACTCCTCCACGCCGCGTACTACATCACCGACAGCGGAGCGGCCGCGGGCGGCGCCTCGGCCGGGACCGGGGCGGTCGTCGGTGCCGGAATCAGCGCGTCGTCGCTGAGCGGCGTGGCGCTGGCCGGCGCGGTCACCGGCGGCGCCGGCCTCGTGGTCGCCGCGGGCGCGTGACCCGACCCCGCCACCGTAGCACATGAGTCACACTGACGGAACCGCGGACCGACGCGTCGCGAGCGTCGCCGTCTTCGCCGGGGCAGTGGCGACTGCCGGCGTCTACGCGGCGTCCGACTACGTGACGGTAGAACGCACGGTCACCGTCGCGTCCATCCCGGTGCTGGCCGCCGGGCTCGTCGCGGCCGGCGCCGTCCTGTACTGGCGCGCCGACTGACCGTGGTCCGGACGCCGCGTCTCGACCGTCCGCTCGCGGCGTCGGCCGCCGTGTTCTGCGTCGGCCTCCTCGTGGGAGCGGTGCTCGCCCGGACGGCGGCGTCGATCCCGCTCCCGTCGGTCGACGGGCGCTCCGCGTGGTTCTTCCTCGCGCGGAACGCGACGGTCGCCGTCGTCATGTACGTCGGCAGCCTCACGTTCGGGGCGGTCACCGCCGTGACGCTGGCCTACAACGGGTTCGTCGTCGGCTACGCCGTCGCCGGCAGCGAACGGGTCGCGCGGTCCGTCCTGCTGGTCGCGCCCCACGGCGTCTTCGAACTCCCCGCGTTCGTGCTCGCCGGCGCCGCGGGACTGCAACTCCCCGCCGAGGTCGTCCGGTACCTGACCGGGGCACAGCCGACGCTACTCAGACGGTCGGCGGTCGTCCGGAGCGGCCGCCGGTTCCTGCTCGCGCTGGGCCTCCTGGTCGTCGCCGCCTGGGTGGAGGCGGCCCTCACGCCAGCGGTTGCAGGCGCCGTCTGAGCGGCGAGCGCGCCGCTCTCACGCGCGACCGAGCGCCCCCCGCAGGTCCGCGGCGACCTCGTCTACGGCCTCGCCCGCGCGGTCCACGTCCTCCGACAGCATCCCGACGAACCCGTGGACCATGTCGGGGTAGTTGCGGAAGCGGACGGAGACGCCGTCGCCGACCAGCCGCCGGGCGTAGGCGATCCCGCCGTCCCGAAGCGGGTCGAACCCGGCCGTCACGACCGTCGCCGGCGGGACGCCCGAGAGGTCGCAGGCCCGCGAGGGGTCCGCGTAGGGGTTGCGCCGGTGGATCTCCGTCCCGTAGTAGCAACGGTCGAACCAGCGGATGTCGTCCTCGCTGAGCACGTATCCGGTGTACTCCCGCATCGAGGCCTGGTCCTCGCGGGTGCCCACCGCGGGGTAGATCAGGCTCTGGTAGTCCAGGTCGGGGCCGTCGCGCTCCGCGGCCATCAGCGCCGCGACGGCGGCGAGGTTGCCGCCGGCGCTGTCGCCGGCGACCGCCAGGCCGCCGTCCGGGTCCAGCACGTCGGCGCTCGCTTCCGGATCGGCCGCCCACTCCAGGGCGGCGTAGGCGTCCTCGACGGCCGCCGGGAACGGGTGTTCCGGCGCGAGGCGGTAGTCGACCGAGACGACCTCGCAGCCGCTCTCGACGGTCAGCCGCCGGCAGAGGTGGTCGTGGGTGTCCAGGCTCCCGACCACGAAGCCGCCGCCGTGGTAGAAGACGACCGTCGGGTACGGGCCCGCGCCGGTGGGCCGGTAGCGCCGGACCGGGATCTCGCCGCCGGGACCGGGGATCGTCAGGTCGGTCGTGTCCCCGACTGCGGGCGGGTCGTCGTCCTGAAGCCACAGGCCGACTTTCGTCAGGAGGCGGGCGCCGCGGGCGCCCAGCCTCGACAGGCCGACCGGCCGACGCCAGCGCCGCGAGCGCAGCACCGACTGCACGTCGGGATGGGGTTCGTCGGCCGCCAGTCGGGGTCCGTCGCCGTCCCGCTCGGTCCCGTCGCTCGCGTCAATGTCAGCCGTCCGCAGGAACTCCTCGGCGTCCATGACCGGCGTGATGGACCGACCTGTCAATAGCGTACCGCTCTCGGAACCCCGAGCGGCTGCCGGCCGATCCCGACGACCCCGCCACTAACCGTTAAGTGCCGCGGTTTACCACCTAGTAAGCGGCGGCGAGCGCGGCCAGCGGTAGTTTTACCATTCGGTAAACCCAACGGCGGGTATGGCAGCCGACCGCAAGATACTGGACGGGATCACCGTCGTCGACCTCTCGACGTTCGTGACGGGCGGGTTCGCCTCGTCGATGCTGGCGAACCTGGGCGCCGACGTTGTCAAGGTCGAACAGCCGGGCTACGGGGACGCGATCCGCCACACGGGGCCGCCGTTCATCGAGGGCGAATCGCCGTACTACTGGACGGTCAACTACGGCAAGCGCAGCGTCGAGCTGGACCTGAAAAACGACGAGGCGCTGGCGGCGCTGTACGACCTGATCGAGGAGACCGACATCTTCGTCCAGAACTTCCGACCGGGGACCGCCGAGCGGCTCGGCGTCGACTACGAGACGCTGTCCGGGCGCAACGACGACCTGATCTACCTCGCCATCTCGGCGTTCGGACAGACCGGCCCCTGGCGCGAGCGGTCGGGCTACGACCTCCTGATCCAGGGGATGGGCGGGATCATGGACGTGACCGGCGAGGAGGGCCGCCAGCCCGTCAAGGTCGGCCTGCCGATGACGGACCTCATCACCGCGATGTGGGCGGCGTTCGGCGCGACCTCGGCGCTGTACCGCCGGGAGCTGACCGGCGAGGGCGAGTACATCGACCTCGGCATGCTGGAGTCGGTGCTGCCGTGGCTGACCAAGCAGGCCGGGCAGGTGTTCGCCGGCGAGACGCCGAAGCGGATGGGGACGAAAGATCCCGTGCTCGCGCCGTACCAGACCTTCGAGACGGGCGACGGCTACATCAACGTCTGCATCCTCAACGAGAAGCTCTGGGGGGAGCTGTGCGAGGCCATCGACCGGCCGGACCTGGTCGACGACGAGCGCTTCGCGCAGAACGCCGCCCGGGTCGAACACCAGGACGAGCTGGAGGCCGAGATCGAGGCGACCCTGGCCGAGAAGACGACCGACGAGTGGATCGAGGTCATCGCCGAAGACGCGGGGGTGCCGGCCGGTCCCGTCTACAGCGTCGAGGAGGCGCTGACCAACCCGCAGGTCGAGGCGAGAGGTGCGGTCTCGGAGATCGAACACCCCGAGATCGGCGATGTCCCGGTCGTCGAACACCCGCTGAAGTTCGAGGGGGTCGACAGCGGGTTCGAGCTGCCGCCGCCGCTGCTCGGGGAACACAACCGCGAGGTGTTCCGCGACCTGGGGTACAGCGAGGAGGAGGTCGACGAACTGGAAGCGATGGGCGTCTTCGGCGAAGACGAGTAGGTCGCCGGCCGCTCAGGCGGGTCCTGGCTCGTCGTCGACGTACAGCGAGTCGAGGACGAACGCCTCGATGGCGGCCCGCGTCTCCTCGGGGGCGTCGTCGTGGCCGAGCGAGAGGCGCCGCTCGCGGCCGACGTGGATGGCGTCGGTGACGAACTGGCCCATGCGCTCGGCGTCGACGTCGCGGAACACCCCCGCCTCGATCCCGTCCTCGACGACGCGGACGATGCTGTCTCTGATCGCGTCGTAGTGCTCGTCGAGGATGGCCTGATGTTCCTCGTCGTTCTGGGCGTGGGCGAACAGCTCGTGGTAGACTTTCATCCGCTCCCAGTGGCCGAACTCGTCGAACCCGGGTCCGAACAGGCACTGCTCGATGCGGGCCTCGAGTTCCGCCCGCGGGTCGTCGTACTCCTCGACGTCGATAGCGCCCTCGTACTGCTCGGCCACGTACTCGAGAAACGACGACATCAGGTCCCGCTTCCCGCCGAAGTGGTAGTGGATGACCTGCCGTGTCAGCTCCATCTCCTCGCCGATGTCGCGCATCCGGAGGTCGCTGTACCCGTGCTCGCTCAGCGCGCGGAAGGTCGCCTCCATGATGACCTCCCGCGTGTCCTTCGACCCGACCGTCTCCTCGGTACTGCCCATACATCCACTCTATCCGCTCCCGTACTTATATTGATGGTTCCGCGCAACCGGTTTACCGCACGGTCTTACCGTACTGTCTTACTGCCCGGTAAACTTATGCCGACTCGGTCGAACGGTACGGGTGAACATGACACGAACGATCATTCGGGACGGGACGGTCGTGTCCCTGGACCCGGACGTGGGGCAGTACGACGAGGCAGACGTGCTCGTCGAGGACGGCGAGATCGTCGAGATCGGGCGCGGGCTCTCGGCGTCGAACGCCGAGGAGATCGACGCGAGCGACCACATCGTCCTGCCCGGGTTCGTCGACTCGCACATCCACCTCGCACAGACCCAGGTCAGGGGCATCGCCGGGGACTGGTCGCTCATGGGCGAGTACTTCGACCACATGCTCGGCAACATCACCGGGCTCTACCGGCCCGAGGACATGTATCTCGGCGGCCTCTTCGGCGCCTTCGAGAAGCTCCACACGGGGACGACCACGGTCCTGGACTGGTCGTATCCCAACTCGCTCGAACACGCCGAGCGGGCCGTCGACGCGCTGCAGGACGCCGGTCTACGCACGGTGTACACCTACGGCCCGCCGGGCGACGACGCGGCGAAGTGGTGGTTCGAGAGCGACGTGGGCCTCCCGGAGGAGAACATCCGGGAGGTCTACGACGGGACGATCCGCGACGACGACCGGCTCAGCCTGGGCCTCGGGCTCCGGGGGCCGGACTTCTGCGTCGACGAGACCGCCCGCGCCGACCTGGAACTCGCACGCGAACTGGACGCCCTGGCGACGGTCCACATGGGCGCGGCGCTGTGGCCCTCGTCGGTCTACGGCGAGGACTACCAGGGCTTCGGCTGCCTCCACGATATGCTCGGCCCCGACGTGAACGTCGCCCACGGGAACCACTTCGCCCAGGAGGACGTCGACCACGCCGTCGAGCAGGGCGTCTCGTTCTCGTCGACGCCGGAGGTCGAGATGCAGATGGGTCACGGCATCCCGGTCACCGACAAGGTGCTCGAAGCCGGCGGGCGGCCGACGTGGGGCGTCGACGTCTGTTCGAGTATCAGCGGCGACATGGGCTCGCAGATGCGCATCGGGCTCCAGCTCCAGCGGATGTTCGACAACCAAGCGGTCCTCGAGGGCGACGAGGAAGTGGGAGAGGTGAGCATCTCGTGTCGGGACACCCTGGAGATGGCGACCATCGAGGGCGCGAGGGCTCTGGGTCTGGAGGACGAGATCGGGACGCTGACCCCGGGCAAGCGCGCGGACATCCAGCTGCTCCGGACGGACGACTTCATGACCGCGCCGAACCACGACCCGGTCCAGACCGTCGTCTTCCAGGCCGACCCCTCGCACATCGACACGGTGATGGTCGACGGCGAGGTCGTCAAGCGCGGCGGCGAACTGACCAGTCCCCTCGTCGACGAGGAGTTCGACCGGTTCGTCGCCTCGGGCGAGCGCCTGCTCGACGAGGCCGGCATCGACGCGTGACCGGGACCGACCTCCCGACCGCAGCGGCATTCGCCGACGCGAACCGACCCGACTTTGCGGTGCGACCGCAAACTGCGACACGACCATGAGAGTAGGACAATACAGCGCGGACGGCGAGCGACCGTGGTGTGGCATCGAAACCGACGAGGGCGTCGTCGCCCTCCCCGAGGCCGGGGCGGCCGCGGGCGTCGACATTCCGCGGACGACCGGCGACCTCCTGGCGACCTGGGAGTGGCGCCGCAAGGCGGACCTCGCGGTCGAGCACGCGACCGAGACCGGCGAGGGGCTCCGCGAGCCTGCCGATCTGGATCGGCACGCGCCGGTCACCGGCCCCGAGAAGGTGGTCTGCGTCGGCCTCAACTACCGCGACCACGCCGAGGAGGGCGACAACCCGATCCCCGACACGCCCGTCCTCTTCTCGAAGTTCCCGACGACCGTCAACGGGCCCGGCAACACCGTGCGCTGGGACCCCGATCTGACCGAGAAGGTCGACTACGAGGCCGAGCTGGTCGTCGTCATCGGCGAGGAGGCCCGCCGCGTCGACCCCGACGAGGCGATGGACCACGTCGCCGGCTTCACGGTCGGCAACGACGTGTCCGCCCGCGACCTCCAGCACGGCGACGGCCAGTGGATCCGCGGCAAGAGCCTCGACGGCTTCGCGCCCACCGGTCCGGATCTCGTCACGCGCGACGAGGTCGACGACCCCCACGACCTGGACATCTGGGCGGAGGTCAACGGCGAGCGCCTGCAGGACTCCTCGACCGAGGAGTTCATCTTCGGCGTCGACGAACTCGTCTCGTTCTGTAGCCAGGCGTTCACCCTCAAGCCCGGCGACCTCCTCTTCACGGGGACGCCCCCGGGCGTCGGCGTCTACCGCGACCCGCCCGTCCTGCTGGAGGACGGCGACGAGGTGACCGTCGGTATCGAGGGCCTGGGCGAACTCACGAACGACTTCGCCTACCTCGACTGAGCGGCGAGCGACCGGAGACCGATTTCTCGTTTCAGTCGTCGAACCCGAAGACCTCGCGCTGGTTCTCGAACACGACCTGCCGGATGTCCGCGGGGTCGATCCCGTAGCGGTACAGCTCGAAGATCGCCCGCTTGAGCGCGAACGGGTCGGTCCGGAGGACGTTCGCGCAGTCGGTGTCGACCATGATCCGGCCGGGACCCCAGCGGTCGATGGCGTCGGCCACGTCCGCCGCGTCCACGCCGACCAGCCAGGAGTGGCCGATAGTAAAGCTCGCGTAGCAGTCGGTCTCCTCCATGAGGTACTCGATGTTGTTGGGATCGGCGTGGGAGGCGACGACCCGTTCCTCGGAGAGCCCGGCGTCGTTGGCGGCCGCCACGTCGATCTCGACGGCCTCCAGGTGCGGGTTCTCGCCCTCGATGACGGGGTCCTGTCCCAGGCCGGTGTTCTTCTCGTAGCCGGGGGTCCCGCCGGGCGGGCGGACGTACTCCCGCTTCGAGTCGGTCCCGGTGTTGGGCGTGTGGAGGATGACCGGCAGGTCGTGGTCCGCCGCCAGTTCCATCTGCGCCTCGACGACGGCGCGCTGCTCGTCCAGATCCCAGGCTTCGGCGTGCTGGGCGGGGGTGACGCCCGTCTCACCGACCGTGACGACCTCGTCGAGTTCGCAGTAGTCGGCCATCGCGTCGAGCAGTTCGTCGGGGTTCTCGATCCGGACGCCGGTGTGGACGCCCAGCCCGAGTTTCGCCTCGAAGAAGTGGTCGCGCTCGATGGCCGCCCGGCGGTTGATTGCGTCGTCCCAGAGGTAGCGCACGTCCTCGGCGCGGACGGGCTTGTAGGGGGTCCAGTGATACCCCGAGGAGACCATGATCATCCCCTCGCAGCCCGACAGCGCGTAGCGCTCGCGGTCGGCCCACGAGAGCGTGTGTGCGTGGTTGTGCGCGTCGATCCAGGGCAGGTTCAGCAGTTCGGTCGGCGGGTCCACCCGGTCGGCGTCGTCGAGATACGCCGCGTCGGTCGGCCGCCTCGTCGGCTGTGTTCGTGTCATAGTAGTCCTGTCGCGGAGATCCGGCAATGAGCCGCTCGCCGCGCCCGAAGCGCTCGAACGCCGCTTCGGTCCGCTGGCACTTAGCGTTTTACAGCTTGGTAAACCTTTATGCGGTCCCGATCCCATTGTGCCACTGTATGACACTGTTGATCGGGACAGACGCGGGACTGCACCGGGTCGACGACCTGCCGTTCGAGGACGGCGAGGCTGAGCAGGTACTCGACTGCGGGGTGGTGACGGCGGTGAGGACCTTCGACGGCGTCGACGGCGTGTTCGTCGCCTCCTCGGAGGGGGCCTACCGGTCGACCGACGGCGGCGACACCTGGGAGGACCTGGGGGTCCCCATCGGAGATCGGTTCTGGCACGCCGGGACCAGCGAGGTGTGGTCGATCCTCGGGACCGACGACGGCGTGCTGTACGCCGGCACGAACGACCCCTACGTCTTCCGCTCGACCGACGAGGGCGAGACCTGGTCGGAGCTGAAGGGCTTCCGCGACCTCCCGTCGCGGGGCCACTGGGAGTCGCCGATCGACCCCCACTATGCTCGGCTCCGCGAACTTCAGCAGGTCCCCGGTCGACCCGAGCGACTCATCGCCGGCGTCGAGGCCGGCGGCATCCACCTCAGCGACGACGGGGGTCGGACCTGGACGGACCGCCGGGACACCATCGTCGACGACGTACATCAGGTCCTTCCGATCTCCGAGGACGTGTGGCTGGCGACGACGGGGTACCTCGACCACAACCTGGAGAACCTGGGACTCGGCCACGCCGTCGGCGAGGGCGGCCTCTGGCGGACGGTCGACGGCGGCGACTCCTGGACCCGACTCGACCGCGGCAACGACTTCTCGTACATCCGCCGGGTGTTCGTCCACGACGGCCGCGTGTTCTTCTGCGGCGGCGAGGAGGCCCCGCCCGCCTGGGTCGAGGACGAACACGAGGTGGCGCTGTTCGAGTCGACCAACTTCGGCCGCGACTTCGAGCGGGTCGCGTTCCCCGGCGAACCCCACGAGGTGATCGAGACCTGGGATGTCTACGAGGGGAGCGTCGTCTGCGGGTCCGGGCTGTTCGACGTGCCCGACGCCCGCGACGACGTGCGCGGCCGGGTCATGCGCCGGACCGACGGCGAGTACGAGACCGTCGGCCGCGTCGACGCCAACGTCAGCCGGATCGAGGCGATCTGAGTATGGGGGACGCACAGTCCTCCCCGCCGTCGGCGCTCGGTCGCCTGCTGTACAGCGGCGTGCTCGCGTACATGGCGCTGGACGGGTTCCGGAACAACGAGAAACGCGTCGCGGTCGCCGAGGAGAGCGGCGTTCCGATGCCCGACGTGATGGTCCCGTTCGTCACCGGGATGCTGTTCGTCGCCAACCTCGGGATCGCGCTCTGGAAGTACCCCCGCGCCTCCGCCGGCGCCCTGGTCGTCTTCTTCCTCGGCACCACGCCCGTCATCCACAGCTTCTGGACGATGGACGGCAAGGAGCGCCAGGGCAACAAGATCAACTTCCTCAAGAATCTCGCCCTGCTCGGCGGCGCCGTCGTCCTCCTCGAGGCGGCCGACCGCCAGCAACGCGAGGCGTGACGACTCCGCCTCATCCCGCCTCTTTCTCCGGGACCCCGCGGATCCGCGAGCAGTCGACCCCGCTCTCTACCCCGCCAGCGCCCCGTACGACCGCCTGGATTTATCATCGTCGTCGATGAAGGTAGCGCCATGACCGATCTCGTGGTCGGGACGGACACGGTCGAATCGAGCGAGGCGCTGTCGGCGTACCTGCGGCGGGTCGTCGAGCCGGAGGACACGATCTACGTCGTCAACTCACTGGAGGGCGGCGAGGACACGAGCGGCGAGGACATCCGGGCCGGCGAGGACGCCATCGAGGCCGTCGTCGACGCCCTGGAGGATCTGGCGGTCGACGTCGAGACCCACCAGTTCGTCCGCGGGAACGAGCCCGTCGAAGACCTGATGACCTTCGCACAGGAGATTGACGCCGACGAGTTCGTCGTCGGCATCCGCAAGCGCACGCCGGTCGGCAAGGTCGTCTTCGGCTCGACCGGTCAGAACCTCCTGCTCGGGACCGACCGGCCTGTGCGCTGCGTCCCGCTGGTCGAATCGTAGCGACGCGACGACCGGCGAGGTGCGGAGCGCGCGGCGCCCGCCTCGCGCGGGCAGTGCCGACGCCGCGCCCGGGCGAGCGGGCCGGAAGACTGATTCCGGCGAGCCGCGAACCGCTCTCCGTCCATGTCCCCGAGGCTCCGCTCGCTGCTGACCGACTGGGAGTTCTGGCAGGCCGCGACGCTGGTCTCGCTGGCGATGTGGCTCCTCGCCAGATCGACCCGGTTCTACTTGATGAGCGCCCTCCAGTCGCTGGCCTGGTCGCTCCACGGGACGGTCCCCGGCGTCCCGCAGGCCGGCCTCGACGGGATCCGCCCCGTCGTCGACGCCTTCGTCGCGCTGTGGCTCCCGCTCGCGCTCTGTTCGTTCACGGTCGGGTTCTTCGCGTTCCACGTCGACGCCGAACGACGCCGCGCGGCCGACGAGGAGCGGTGACCCCGTCCGAAGACGTTCTCCGCAAGGATTAGGAGGGCCAGTCGAGAACCGTCGGCCATGACACGCGAGAACCTCGCGGACGCGAGCACGACACTCGAATCGGCGGCCGACGAGACCGGCGACGACGACGCGGCCGAGCGACTGGCCAGCCTCGCCGACCAGCTCGACACGCTGGCGACGCGGGACCGCGACCCCGACCACGGCCGCCTCGCCCGCATCGAGAACGCGCTCAACGACCTCGAAGACACCGACGTGGGCGACAGCGTCGAGTCCGCCCACGAGTCGGTCGTCGCCTTCCGCGAGACCGTCGAGGGCGTCTAAAGACCATGTTTTTCGCGGAGGGGTGGGCAAACCACGCCCACCCCTCCGCCAAAAACATGGGTGAAAAAGGCCGCCTCCGCGGGGCTCCGCCCCGCTCCGGCGGTCGAACCGCGCGCCGCAGGCGCGCGGATGCTCAGTGCAGGGGACGTAGATATCACGCTGGCATCCGCCGAGCGAACGAAGTGAGCGAGGCGGTTCGCCGTCAGAGCGAACGCTGACGAGCCTGCGGTCGGTCGCGGTGCTCACTCCCGCAGACACCGGACGCGAGGGAGCGAAGCGACCGAGTCGTCCGGCATTTTTCCCCACGTTTTTCCAGCGGAGGATTCCCGCAGCGCGCCCCCGGCGCGCGAGGAACTCTCCGCTGGAAAAACGTGGGTTCGCATCGCGAACTGAGCAAATCACGGACAGAGGCCCCGGATACGCGACAGACAGAACGGGCGGAAACGGGCATCGGGGAACCGACACCCGGTGGGGAGAAATTACAGAAGCGTGGAAGCCTGACAGTACGCGGAACGGGCTACCGAACTTACTCGACCACCTCGCCGTCGGCGATGGCGATCGTGTCACCGTCGTGGCGGACCGTGACTTCGAACGCCGAACCGGCCGATACCGTGCTCATGTTCACTGCGGTGCCGAACTCGCCACCCTCGGTGACGGTTGCCGACGCGCTCTTCAGGAACGGACTGGAGCCGCCCGCCGACCGGACCCGGAGGGTCACCTCCGTCCCCGCCGGCAGGTCCGTCTCGCCGGCGATCGACTGGTCCGACGCCGATTCGAGCGTCAGCGCGTCCCCGTCGTAGTCGAGGGTGGTGTTGTGGTCCTCGTCGGCGACCGGACTGGTGTCGTTCACGGGCTCCCTCGTCCAGTTGCCGTCGCTGGCGTCCGTCGTCGACACGTCGTTCTTGCCGCCGATCACGACCCCCTCGGTGGACGCGACGTCCGCGCCGTCGTGGCGGACGACGGCCTCGAAGGTCGTCCCGTTGGCGACGCCGACCAGGTCGACCTCGGCGGCGAAGGCGCCGTCCTCGTCGACGGTCGCCGCCCGCTGGACGAGGAACGGCGACGCGCCCGCCGTCGACGTCAGTCGGACGGTCACCTCGGTCCCGGGCGCCAGGTCCGTCTCGCCGCGCACGGTCTCGTTTTCGAGCGCCGCGAGCGTGAGCCGGTCGCCCTCGTAGGCGAAGGCGGTGCCCGAATCCGAGCCGTCGGAACCGTCGGTCGGCGTGACGCCCGCGACGGCGCTGACGCGGGCGCTCACGTTCGCCAGTTCGGTCCCGTCGCGGACGACAGTCGCCCACGCCGAGGCGTCCTCGGAGACGCGCGAGAGGTCGACGGTCGCCGAGAACGCACCGCCCTCCTCGACCGTCGTCGACTCGGAGACGAGGAACGGACTGTCACCGTCCGAGACGACCCGCACCGCGATCTCGGTCCCGGGCGACAGATCCGTCTCGCCGGCGATGGTCTGGTTCGGCGCGCCCGCCAGCGAGAGGTGGGCGCCGTCGTAGGCGACGGTCGTCCCGTTCCCAGCGGGGTCGGGCGTCGCGGTCGAGTCGGCGGGGCCGTCGCCCCCGAGCGGGACGCCGCCGGCCGACACCACGGCGACGGCGGCCACGAGGACCACCGCGACGGCGCCGACCGTGCCGTAGGTGCGATTCACCGGATCACCCCCGTTGTGACGCGGGAGGGCTGTCCGCGGTCGGACCACAGGGGGCCGACCGCCTCGATTCGGTCGCGGGGTGGACGGTCTGCGTGCATCCCACCTCCGGCTACAGCCGACTGGTAAGTAGCCCCGGCGGATGCTTAAATTTCGGTTTGAACGGCGTCAGACGCTCACGGACGGTGGTCTCCGATACGCGACTACCCCTCGTCCAGCAGGTGGTCGGCGAGGATCGGGACGAAGGTGCCGATGTCGGTGACCATCCCGACGGCCTGGTCGCTGCCGCGGTCGAGTAGCTGGGTGACCGTGGCGGGGTTGATGTCGACGCAGACGGTCCGGGTGGTCGAGGGCAGGCAGTTGCCGACGGCCACGGAGTGCAGCATCGTCGAGAGCATGAGCACGAGGTCGGCCTCGTGGGCCTGCTCGCGGATGGCGTTCTGGGCCTCCATCGAGTCGGTGATGGTGTCCGGCAGGGGGCCGTCGTCGCGGATGGAGCCGGCGATGACGAACGGCACGTCGTTCTCGACGCACTCGTACATGACGCCCGACTCGACGGTGCCGCTCTCGACGGCCTCCTCGATGCCGCCCTCGCGGATGATCTCCGAGATGGTGTAGATGTGGTGTTTGTGGCCCTTGCGCGGGTGGTCCAGGCTCTCGGTGTCCATGCCCAGCGAGGTGCCGTACAGGTCCCGTTCGAGGTCGTGGACGGCGAAGCCGTTGCCGATGGAGAGCATGTCGACGAAGCCCTCGCGGACGAGGCGAGCGAGGTCCTCGCGGGCGCCCGAGTGGATGAGCGCGGGGCCGCAGACCGCGAGCACGTCGCCGCCCTCGCGTTTGGTCTCCTCGATGGCGTCGCCGACCTGCCGGATGGTCGACTCCGAGGGGCGCTCCGAGGAGACGCCGCCCTGCATGAACCCGAAGGCGCCCTCCCGGTCCCGGGGGCGCTCGGGCGGGCTCACGCGGATGCCCGTCTCGCCGGTGACGACGGCGGCGCCCTCCTCGACGGCGCTCAGCACCTTCGTGTAGGCGCGGGGACCGCCGTTGTCCCCCTCGCGGTCCTCGACGATCACGGCGCAGTCCATCTCGATGTCCTCGACCTCGACCCACTCGCCGTCGATGCGGACCTCGGTGGGGTGGTTGGTCGTCGAGTAGAACCCGTAGGGGACGACCTTGTCCTTGGGGGCGCGCTGGAGCGTGGCGTCTTTCGGGTCGGAGGGGTTGGCGCCATTTTGATGGAGTTCGTGGACGATGGACTGGAGCGTCTCCTCGTCGTCGGCCTCGACGAGCAGGCGGGCGTAGGACTCCTCGGTTTTCTCGCGGCCGATCGCGAAC
Organism: Halosimplex marinum; assembly: GCF_051414075.1. Classification (NCBI taxonomy): domain Archaea; kingdom Methanobacteriati; phylum Methanobacteriota; class Halobacteria; order Halobacteriales; family Haloarculaceae; genus Halosimplex; species Halosimplex marinum. The sequence continues at coordinate 134,599 of NZ_JBLKNY010000003.1, forward strand.
TCCTCGACCTCGAAGGAGCCGCCCATGTCCATGATGATGCCGAAACAGGCCTGCATCATCCCCGAGTCGATGATGTGGCCCTCCAGTTCGACCTCGCGCGCGGCAGTCATGCCCGGAGCCACGGCGGGGGCGAGTAAGTCGTTTTGGATGGGCGCCGACCGCGACCGCCGGTTCGTCGCCCGCATCGATCCGCTTACCTTCGGCCCGGTCCAATTCAGAAGCAATGGACTACGGAGACATCGCGCTCGCGCTCGCACTGCTCGTCGGGATCGCGCTGACCGGCCAGGTCGCGGGGCTGGTCGAGTCGGCGGGCTTCGAGGGCCTCGGCAGCGTCGTCTGGCCGGTCGGCTACGGGAGCGTCGTCCTCGCCGCGTGGTACGTCTGGATCCGCCCGATGGACCTGGGCGTCCCCGACCCCGACGGCACCGACCTCTGGGAGACCGACGAGGAGCCGACCGACCCCGACCGGTAGCGGAGTTATTAATCGAACGCGTTTGTTTTAGTAAACCGAAGCAATTCATCCCCGGTTCGTAGCAGCGGAGTTAATACGTCCCGACGACCTAGCTCCGAGTAATGACGGACGACCCGAACCGGTCCGACGGCCCGAGCGGCCCCGAGAGCGCCGGAACCGGCGCCGGGGACCGTCGTCGCGCCGACGACGCCGACGGCGTCAGTGCTGACTCCGGCGGCACCGATGGTGCCAGTGTCGACGCCGCCAGTGCCGACGCCGCCGATGCTACCGACACCGGGGACGCGTGCTACGAGTCCGACGGCTGCGACACCGCGGCTGCTGACGCGGACGACGGCGAGGTCGCCGAGGGGACCGAGGTGCGGTTCTCGGTGCCGGAGATGGACTGCTCGTCGTGTGCGAGCAAGGTCGACACAGCACTGGCCGACCGCGAGGGGGTCGTCGCGACGGATCTGCAGCCCACGACGGGGACGGCGAAGATCACCTTCGACCCCGAGCGGACCTCCCGGGCGGACCTCGTCGCGGCGGTCGAGAGCGCCGGCTATCCGGTCGCCAACGACGGGAGCGGGAGCGCGGGCGGCAATGGGGACGACGCCGCGGTCGAGACGGAGAGCGTCTTCCGGACCGCCCGCGCGAAGAAGACCGCGCTCAGCGGCCTCGCCCTCGGGCTCGGCCTGCTCGTCCAGTTCGGGCTCCCCGGGCTGAACACCCCCCTCCTCGCGGCCGCGGGACGGGAGCTGCTGGTCACGGACGCGCTGTACCTGCTGGCGGTCCTCGCGGGCGGCCAGGTCATCGTCCGCAACGGCTACTACTCGGCGAAGAACCGCAGCCTCGACATCGACTTCCTGATGTCGGTCGCCATCCTGAGCGCGGCGGGCATCTCGCTGGCCGTCCCCGGCCTGCACTTCTACGTCGAGGCGGCGTCGCTGGCCTTCCTGTTCAACGTCGCCGAGCTGCTGGAGCGGTACTCGGTCGACCGCGCCCGCAACTCCCTGGAGGAGCTGCTGACGCTCTCGCCCGACATCGCCACGGTCCGGCGGACCGGACCCGACGGCGAGCCCGAGCGGGAGGAGGTCCCCGTCGAGGACGTGGCCGTCGGCGAGACCGTCCTCGTGGAGCCCGGCGAGAAGATCCCGATGGACGGGACAGTGATAGAGGGGTCGAGCGCGGTCAACCAGGCGCCGATCACCGGCGAGAGCGTCCCCGTGGACAAGGAGCCCGGCGACGAGGTGTTCGCGGGGACGATCAACGAGCAGGGCTTCCTGGCGGTAGAGACGACCGCCGCGGCGGGCGACACGACCATCGACCGGATCGTCGAACTCGTCGAGGACGCCCAGGCGAACAAGACCGAGCGCGAGCAGTTCGTCGAGCGCTTCGCCGACTACTACACGCCCGCGGTGGTCGTCGCCGCCCTGCTGGCCACGTTCGTCGCGCCGCTGGTCTTCGGCGGCGGCTGGGCGACCTGGTTCGTCCGCGGCATCTCCCTGCTCGTGATCGCCTGCCCCTGCGCGTTCGTCATCTCGACGCCCGTGACGGTGGTCTCGGGCGTCACGAGCGCCGCGAAGAACGGCGTGCTGATCAAGGGCGGCAATCACCTCGAGGCGATGGGCGACGTGGACGCCGTCGCCTTCGACAAGACGGGGACGCTCACCACGGGCGAGCTGTCGGTGACCGACGTGATGGGGCTGAACGGCAACGACGAGGCCGACGTACTGCAGTGCGCCCGCGCCGTCGAGCGCCGGAGCGAACACCCCATCGGCGACGCCATCGTCGCCCACGCCGACGAACGGGGGGTCGCCGACCGCGAGGTGACCGACTTCGAGTCGATCACCGGCAAGGGCGTCCGCGCGGACCTGGACGGCCGGACCCACTACGCCGGCAAGCCCGGCCTGTTCGCCGACCTCGGGTTCGACCTGGACCACGTCCACCTGAGCGGCGACTCCGACCCCGTCACGGATGGAGGGGTTGCGGTCGAGCGCGCGAAACAGCCCTGCGCGGACCGTGACGACTGCGTCGACCTCCGGGAGACGGTCCCGCGGCTGCAGTCGGCGGGGAAGACGGTCGTGCTCGTCGGGACCGACGAGGAGATCGAGGGGCTGGTCGCCATCGCCGACGAGGTGCGCCCGGAGGCCCGCCGGACGGTCGAGCGCCTGCGCGAGCAGGGCGTCGCGCACCTCGTGATGCTCACCGGCGACAACGAACGGACCGCCCGCGCGGTCGCCGAACAGGTGGGAGTCGACGAGTTCCACGCTGACCTGCTCCCCGACGAGAAGGTCGGCCGTGTCGAGGCGCTCCGCGAGGCGTACGACACCGTCGCGATGGTCGGCGACGGCATCAACGACGCGCCCGCGCTGGCGACCGCCACCGTCGGGATCGCGATGGGCGCCGCGGGGACCGACACCGCCCTCGAGACCGCCGACGTGGCGCTGATGGGCGACGACCTCTCGAAGCTGCCCTACCTCCACCGGCTCGCCCGGACCGGCAACGGGATCATCCGTCAGAACGTCTGGGGGAGCCTCCTCGTCAAGGCCGCGCTGGCCGTCGCCATCCCGCTGCCGTTCGTCGCCGTCCCCCTCTGGTTCGTCGTCCTGGCCGGCGACGTGGGCATGACCACCGCGGTCACCGCCAACGCGATGCGCCTCGCCCGCCTCCGGCCCGACTCGACGGCCGCCTGAGCCCGACCATCGCCGACGGATCGTATTATACGATATCGATAATGATAGGATACATGAATGAATTTTTATCGTTACGGCCATTTCGACCAGTCACGGCCACGGTCCCAGTTCACCCGCTATCTCCGGATCTCACGTCCGTTTTCGGACCCGGACAGCGTCTTTCCATTCGAGAGTCACGTTCGAACGCTCGATGCCATATCCAGCCATTTTAGAGGTTTTTCAGCCGAAAGTGCGAACGATAGACGGAGACTGTACGTCGGAGATACATAATATATTCACTAATGAGAGTTACGGAACACTTCCGGGAGAATCGAGGCCGGGGAGCGGGCCGGCGTGGCCCGCGGCGGTCGGCCCGCGATCGTCGGGACGGTCGGATCCCGACTGGGCGCAGTCGGGACGGATCCGACGGGATCGGATCCGGTGTGAACCGCCGACGGGGCGGCGAACGGAAGACCTATCAGCGAGTCCGTGGTAGCGGGTGTGCATGACGAATCGACAGGACGAGCGCCCGGACAACAAGGTGGAGCGGGTCGTCCGCAAGTACGACCTGGGGGACCTGGGCCGGGAACTGGAGCGGCGGTGGACGGGCGAGGGGCGCGAACGGCAGAGCCTGCGCGACCTGGCGGATCTGTTCAACCGGCGGGTGCTGGAGAGCGCCATGGACGAGGCGGGCGTCGTGACGCTGCAGGGGGAACTGGAGAACATCTACGAGTTGCTCACCGGGGACGACGTGACCGAGGGGGCTCGCACCCAGGCCCGTAACCGGCTCGAACGGGAGGGGATCGACGTCGACGACCTCCGGAGCGACTTCGTGAGCCACTACGCGGTCCACACCTATCTGCGGGACTACCGGGACGCCGAGTACGAGGCCGGCGACGACGGCGACCAGCGCGAGAAGTCGATCGAGACGGTCCAGCGGCTCACCAGCCGGCTGAACGCGGTCACCCGGCGCAACGTCGAGAACCTCCGCTCGACCGACCGGCTGGACATCGGACCCGTCGACGTGCTCGCGGACGTGCAGGTCGTCTGCCAGGAGTGTGGCCGCCAGGAGGACCCGATCGACCTCATCGAGCGGGGCGGCTGCCGGTGCCGCGTCGACGAGTAGTCCTTACACTCGTATGTGTGTAATTCGCCGCGAGGGCTCCGGGACCGCGAGGTATCGACGGGACCGGGCCCGGACGGCGAGTGGTATTGCAGTACTTTTATCCGCCGGTGACGGCCACCGGTACACATGGGAGCGACTGACAGTACGGCGAAGCCGGTAGATGTCGCCGTGGAGAACGTGGGCGGGATCGACAGGACGGAGGTGTCGTTCTCCGCGGGCGTGACGATCCTGACGGGGCGCAACGCGACGAACCGGACATCGCTGTTGCAGGCGATCATGGCGGGGCTTGGCAGCGACAACGTCTCGCTGAAGGGCGACGCCGACGAGGGACGCGTCGAGCTGACCGTCGGCGAGGAGACGTACACCCGGACGCTCGAACGCCGGAACGGGACCGTCGTCACGGGCGGCGATCCCTACCTCGAGGACGCCGAGATCGCCGATCTCTTCGTCTTCCTGCTGGAGTCGAACGAGGCTCGCCGGGCCGTCGAACGCACGGAGAACCTGCGCGACCTCATCATGCGGCCGGTCGACACCGCCGCCATCGAGTCGGAGATCGAGGAGCTCCAGGCGGACCGCGAGGAGGTCGAGGAGCGGCTCGACGACCTGCAATCGCTGCGGCACACCCTGCCGGACCTCGAACAGCGCCGCCAGGAGCTGGAGTCGGAGATCGAGGAGAAGCGCGCGGCGCTCGACGAGAAGAAAGAGCAGATCGAGGAGGCCGACCAGGACCTCGGGACCACCCGCGACCAGCAGGCCGAGCTCGAGGAGGCGCTGGAGTCGTTCCGCGACGCCCGCTCGGACCTGGAGGACGTGCGACACAACCTCGACAGCGAGCGCGAGAGTATCGACGCCCTGGAGTCGGAGATCGAAGAGGTCGAGGCCGAGCTGACGGAACTGCCCGAGGAGGCGGGGGCCGACGTGGACGGCGTCGAGGAGCGCATCGAGCGGCTGCGCGACCAGCGACAGACGCTCGACTCGACGGTCAACGAGCTCCAGAAGGTGATCCAGTTCAACGAGGAGATGCTGGAGGGGACGAGCTCGGACGTGGTGGCCGCGCTCCGCGACGAGGGCGACGGGGAGGTGACCGACCGGCTCGTCGACGACCAGGTGGTCTGCTGGACCTGCGGCAGCGAGGTCGACCGCTCGGCGGTGGAGTCGACCCTCGACCGCATCCGCGAGCTCCGTCAGACGAAGCTCTCCGAGCGCCAGGACCTGCAGTCGGAGATCGACGACCTGAAGACCGAGAAGGCGACCTACCAGGAGCAACAGCGCCAGCGCTCCCAGCTCGAGGACCGTCGGCGGCGCGCCGAATCCGAGCTCACACAGCGCCGCGAGCGCGTCGAGGACCTCGAGGTCGAGCGCGACCGGCTGGAGGAGCGCATCGACGAGCTGGAAGACGAGGTCAACGAACTCCAGGACGAGACCCACAACGACCTGCTGGAGCTGCACCGCGAGGCCAACGAACTCGAGTTCGAGATCAGCCGCAGCCAGGACGACCTGGAGGAGGTCTCCGAGGAGATAGAGCGCATCGAGACCGAGCTCGACCGCCGGGAGGACCTGAAGGCCGAGCGCGAGGAGCTGTCCGACCGCATCGAGGAACTGCGCACCCGGATCGACCGCATCGAGACGGAGGCGGTCGAGCAGTTCAACGACCACATGGAGTCGGTACTGGAGATGCTCGGCTACGGGAACCTCGAACGCATCTGGATCGAACGCAAGCAGGAACAGGTCACGGAGGGGCGCCGCCGCGTCGAGAAGCCCGTCTTCGACCTCCACGTCGTCCGCTCGACCGAGGACGGCACGACCTACGAGGACTCCATCGACCACCTCAGCGAGTCCGAGCGCGAGGTGACGGGGCTCATCTTCGCGCTCGCGGGGTATCTCACCCACGACGTGTATGAGACCTGTCCGTTCCTCCTGCTGGACTCGATCGAGGCCATCGACTCCGACCGCATCGCCCGCCTGGTCGACTACGTCGCCGAGTACGCCGAGTACGTCGTCGTCGCCCTGCTCGAAGAGGACGCCCGCGCGCTCGACGACGACTACCAGCGGGTCACCGAAGTCTAGCCGCGCCCTCGCCCGCCCGATCCTCGACACTCGTACCGACCCGGAACGGTCCGGAGCGGCCCGCCCGGTCCGGTTCCGCGTATTTTTTACTCGGAGCGTACTCAATATTTAGAATGATAGAGTTCCCGGATACCATACGAGATATGATGGTTTTACGGAGCGGCGACGGCGGACGGGTTCGTCGTGGGTGATCGTCCCAAATTCCACATCAGGGGAACTTATATCCGTACTCTCGGCGTTTCGACCGATCGCTCGAACGAACCGCTGAGGGCTTCGAGAGTCCCGACCGGGATCCGGAAACCGGCAGACGCTGCGGCGATCCGTCCCCTGAACTGTTGTTTCTATCTCCCGAACGAACGTTTCTAAAAAGATGAAGAACGTATGCTTCAACCGAACACTCCGATATCGAAGTATTATTAGTATCTGGTAATACCGTGGTCGGCAGCCGACGCGGGCGCCCTTCGCGGGCGGAGAGAGGTCGTTCTCTGGTGGAGCGTGGGGGTCGGACGAGAGGGGTGGTCCGTGGTGAGGGGAACGTCGTCCGGGGAGGACAGCGGAGCGGGAGACAGTCAGTGGTCGCGAGCGCGACGGAGGCGCGCGCGAAGCGAGGCGACGGGGGCGTACCGGGACCAGTACAGCTCGGTCCCGGCCCAGGTCAGGGCGGTCAGGGCCGCGAGCGCGCCGAAGGCCAGGTCGGTGAACCGGACCCAGGAGGGCGCGGCGTACAGCATCCCGTTGACGAGGAGGCTGGGTGTCAGCTCCTTGAGCGCGACCCAGACGGTCTCGACGGGGCCGCGGTCGGGGTGCGTGATCCGGCCGGCCGGCGGCGCAGCGCCGGCGTCCGCGTCGTGGCCCGCCGGCTGGAACAGGGGGACGCCGACGCCGGAGCGCGACCCCGACCCGCCGGCGGTCGTGCCCCGCTCGTCGCGGATCGACCGCATACTGTGCCCGCCCGCGCTCTCGTCGCCGGTGCCCAGTCGTTCCACGTCGTAGGGCATCCCGACGGTCACGGCCCAGACCACGCTCCCGTTGGGCGCGACCTCGGCGACCCGGTCGCCGTGCGTGTCGACGACCAGCGTGTTGTCGTTCGGCAGGCGGTCGGCGTCGCGGGGCCACTGGACGCGGCTGTCCCGCCAGCCCCACGAGCGGCGCCACTCGCCGTCCGCCGCCGTCGTCGCCTCGCCCGTCTCGGGGTCGACTCGCTGGTACTCCAGCACCCGGTTGTTCTCGGAGTCCGCGACGGTGATGGCGGGGCCGCCGCGCTCGGGCGGGATGTAGTCGGGGTTGTGCTGCTCGTAGAGGATGTCGTAGTTGTCCTCTTCGCCCAGCGTCCAGTTCGCGTCGACGCCCTCGCCGGGCTCGACGAACACGACCCGGTCCATGTTGCGGACGCTGACCATCAGCCGGCCGTCGGCCAGCACCTCCACGTCGTTGATGTGCGTCCAGTCGCCGGCCGCGCCGCCGGCGTCGGGGTCGAAGTACGAGGAGGCGTTCCACTCGTAGACCGTCTCGTCGGTCGTCGCGTTCACCACGCGGACGCTGTCCCGGAGGATGTCCGCGACGGCGACGTGGGTGTCGTTGATCCGGTCGACGTCGTGCCAGCGGCCGGAGTAGATCTTCGGCGTGAGCTCGCCGTAGACCGTCCGGGTCTCGCCGGTAGTCATGTTCACCCGCTCGAAGACGTTGTACGTGCAGCGCTCGGTGCTAACCGTCGCACACGCCTCGCCGTCGCGGTGCTCCGCCGCGAGGTACTCGACGGTGTAGGGTTTCCCCTCGACGGGGTCGACGTCGAAGTACACGCGGTAGTCGTCCTCGTAGTAGGCGACCTCGCCCGAGCGGTCGAACGCGACCAGCTCGGCCTGCTCGTCGGAGGCGTAGAACCCCTGCGTGCCGACGACGGTCAGGTCGTCGTGGTCGTGCTCGGCGGGGTCGACGAGGGCGGGCCCGTCGGCGGCGCTGGCCGCGCCGTCCGGCGAGCCGCCGGCGTCGGTGAGGCGGGCGTCGTCGGGCGCTGTGACGCCGCCCGGAGCGTTCTCGGGTGCCGCAACGCCGGTCGCGCCGGGCGCGGACTCCGCCGCGTCGGCGAGCGACCCGTGAGTGCGCGCGACGTTCGGCTCCGCCGTCGCGTAGCTGCTCGCGACCGCCCCCGCCGCGAGGACCAGCACGGCGGCGAACAGCGCGCGAGCGAGGCGTTTGGAGGGCCCGTCCATGTCCCTCACGTGTGTAATGAACCGTTAAGTTTCTTTAGATCCCGAGTGCGAACGGGTCGCACCCACCGGGCGCGACCGCGGGCGGCCCCACACTCACCACCGCAACGCGACGGCCCCGCTACGGGACGGGAGAGCGCCGCTCTCCGGAGCGGGCGACCCGCCGCTCACTCCGGGGCGACGAACACGTCGCTGTGGAGGCGGTCGGTCACGCGGTCGGCGAGCGCGCGGAGGTTCTCGGTGTCGTCGCGGTTGTACGACACCAGCGTCTCCAGCGCCGACTCGTCGCCCCGCTCGTACTCGCGCCACAGCCGGACGGCGTCCTCGCCGGACAGGTCCGGGCGGTCGCGGTCGATGCCCGTCTCCCGCTCGATGGCCTTCAGTCCGCCGGTCAGCCCCAGGCGTCGACAGGGGTACATCAGGTCGACGTGCGGAACGTCCACGTCCACGCCGAACGCCGATTCGAGGAAGGGCACGTCGAAGCGCTTGCCGTTGAACGTCACGAGCAGGTTCGCGTCGTCGAGCCGGCGCTGGAGCCGGGCGGCCGTCAGGTCCCGCCCGGCGACCAGCGTCTCTGTCTCGCCGGGGGTGTGCAGGCCTACGACCGTCACGTCGTCGCGCCCCTGGTCGAGCCCAGTCGTCTCGATGTCGAGGAAGCAGGCGTCCTCGCGGAAGTTCTCGTAGCAGCGCCAGTGGCTGCCGGAGGGGAACCGCTCCCGGAAGAAGGCGGCGTCGCCGTCGTCCAGCCGCTCGGCGGCCGTCGCGACGAACGACTCGATGTTCTCGGCCTGCCGGGCGCCGACGGCCGACGGGTCGAACGCGTCCCAGCGGGTGACCCCCGCCTCCCACAGCGACCGCTCGGTCCGCTCGCCCACGCCGTCGACCGGGATGAAGCTGTTCTCGATGCGCACACCCCACAGGTTCGTCCCGGCCGTCTTGGCCCTTTCGGGAGCGACCGGCGAGCGCGCCCGAGCGCCGCGCTGGCGGCGCGACTGGCCGGCCGGCGCGCACCTCGCCGCGCCGTTTATGTGCGACTCGTCCCAACGTCCGACAATGGTCCGGCGGCTCGCGGTCGTCGCGGTGCTCGCGGTGGCGCTGGCCGGCTGTAGCGCGCTGTCCGGCGGTGGCGGGGGCGCGACGCCGGCGTCGACCGACACCGTGACGCCGATGGCCGTCCCGACGGACACGCCGGTCGAGACGCTGTCGCCGCCGCCGGGGGTCGCGCCGAACGGGAGCGTCGCGCCCGGCGCGCTGTTGCGGGCCCACTACGCGGCGCTCGACGGCCGGTCGTTCGGCTGGCGGCTGGACTACCGGCGGAGCGTCGAGGCGTCCGGACCGCCCGCCGCCGCGGCGGCCTCGAACGCCACCGTCGACGTGGCCGAGCGGCGACTCCGGGTCGCGGCCAACGGCTCGTATCGTCTCACCCTGCGGACAACGGGGGCAACCGGCGGGGCCGTCTACGCCGACGACACCGGCACGTACACCCGAACCGCCCGCGCGAACGGGTCCGCGTACCGCTCGGCCGGCGGCGAACTCGACTACCGCCACTACCTGCGGACCGCCCAGACGCTCGGGCGCTACTTCTCGGTCGAGGCGGCGACGCTCTCGACGGTCGAGCGGGACGGCCGAACCTACTACCGCGTCCACGTCACTCACCCGCCGCGGGCCCTGACCAACGGCCACGCCAAGCAGACGATCACCGACTACGCGGCGACGGCGTACGTGACCCGCGACGGACTGATCCGGGCGCTCGCCGTCGAGTACGAGTACCGCCTCCGCGACGACCTCGTCACCGTGTCGCTCCGCTCGGAGTTCCGCGCGGTCGGCGCGACGACCGTGACCCGCCCGGAGTGGGTCGCCGAGCTGACCGGCGACCGGACGGCGACCGCGACGCCGACGACCCCGTCCGGGACGCCGGCGACCACACCGTCGGGAGCACAGACGGCCGCTCCGGCCGGAACGCCGACGGCCGCGACGGGGGCGGAGACGGCGACCGCGCGCCCGCCGACCGCGACGGACGGAGGGAGCGGGCGATGAGTCCGGCAGTCGGACCGGATCGGGGAGAGCGCCGCGGGAGCGCGCTGCTGGCCGCGACCGCCCTCCTCGTGGTCCTCGCGGGCTGTAGCGTGTTCGCGGGCGGAGGCGAGCCGACGCCGGCCGAGACCGTCACGCCCGCGCCCGTGCCGGACTCCGCGTCGACCGACACGCCCCCGGCGGCGACGCCCAGGGAACGACTGGCCGCGTTCCCGGCCGTCTCGGCCGACGGCGAGGTCAACGCCAGCGGACTGTACGCCGCGCACGTCGCCCACCTGTCCGCGCACTCGTACACGCTGTCGTGGGAGCGGCGCACCGCGGGCGGGTCGGGGGCGATCACGCGGGAGTACGACCGGCGGATCGCCGTCGGGGCGGACGGGACCTTCCTGATCCGCAACGAGGACGGCGGCACGAACCTGACGCTCACCTACGGCGACCGCAAGAGCGCCTACCAGCGGGTCGTCTCCCCGAGCGGGACCGCGGTGTCGCCCGCGACGATGCGGCTGACCGGACCGGCCGGCCAGCGCTACGCCGAGGCCGTCTCCTTCGAGGTGCTCATGTTCGTCGAGACGGGGTACGACTCGGTGGACGTGGTGACCAGGGGCGGTCGGCCCTACGCGCGGATCGTCTCCGACCACGTCCCGCCGGCGATCCCCGAGACCTACAGCGCCTACGCCGTCCACGACTTCCGGGCGACGCTGTGGGTCGCCCCGGAGGGGTACGTGCGCGCGGTCCACTACGAGTTCGTCCTGCGCAACGTCGACGAGCGCATCGCAGTCGAGTGGCGCTACACCTACGACCGCGTCGGCGAGACGACCGTCGAACGCCCCGAGTGGGTCCCCGACGGCGCGCTCACTCCGTCGCCGACGCCTACCGCCGACCCGGCCCGGGTCCCGCCGGAGACGGCCGCCAACGCGTCAGCCGACGCCTGACCGCGCTCGCTATCGACACCGTGGTACCGCCTGACAACCACCACGTCAGCGCCGCTCACGCCGGAAATCCCTTTTTCGCTTCCGAGTTAATTTCTCGGAAATTGACGTGAAAAGAATTATGCCCGTCGCCGGCGAACCGGGAGGTATGATCCAGGTCGGCGTCAACGGGTACGGGACGATCGGCAAGCGCGTGGCGGACGCGATACGGGCCCAGCCGGACATGGCGGTCGCCGGCGTCGCCAAGAGGAGCCCGAACTTCGAGGCGAAGGTCGCGCTCGAGCGCGGCTACCCCCTCTACGCGGTCGACGGCGACCGGACCGACGACTTCGCCGCCGCCGGCTTCGACACCGCGGGGACCGTCGACGAACTCGTCGCGGGGAGCGACGTGGTGGTCGACGCCACGCCGGCCGGGATCGGCGCCGAGAACGCCGACCTGTACCGCGAGCACGACACGCCCGCGATCTTCCAGGGCGGCGAGGACGCCGACGTGGCCGAGGCGAGCTTCAACGCCCGCGCCAACTACGCGGCCGCCCGCGGCGCCGACGCCGTCCGCGTCGTCTCCTGCAACACGACCGGACTCTCGCGGCTGTTCGCCCCCATCGCGGAGGAGTTCGGGATCGAGAAGGCCCGCGTCACGCTCGTCCGCCGCGGCGGCGACCCCGGTCAGACCGACCGCGGGCCGATCAACGACACCCTGCCCGACCCCGTGGAGATCCCCTCCCACCACGGCCCCGACCTGAACACGGTCTTCCCGGACCTGGACGTGGACACGATGGGCATGAAGGTGCCCGCGACGCTGATGCACACCCACTCGGTCAACGTGACGCTCGCCTCCGAGGCCGACGCGGAGTCGGTCCGCGAACTGCTCGACGCGGAGTCACGGCTGGCCCTCGTCCCGCCGGAGCTGGACATCGACGGCGCGGGCAAGCTCAAGGAGTTCGCTCAGGACGCCGGCCGCCCGCGCGGGGACTGCTGGGAGAACTGCATCTGGGGCGAGTCGGTCACCGTCGAGGGACGGGACCTGTACCTGTTCCAGGCCATCCACCAGGAGGCCGACGTGGTGCCCGAAAACGTCGACGCCGTCCGCGCCGTCGCCGACACCGCCGACCGCGAGGAGAGCACGACACTCACCGAGGACGCGCTCGGCCTCGACGGGGGGATCGGCGGGTCGCTCCGCGACCCCGCCCGCTCGCCCGCCGTCGCCGACGGCGCGCTCGACGACGACTGACGCCGCCGCGTTTCCTCCGATCGGTACTCCGACCCGGTCCGCTCCGATCGCCGCCCCTACTCGATCCCCCCCGACAGCGTGAACCGTTCGAGGTCGTCGGACCCGGTGTCGACGACCCGGTCGGACCCCGTGTCGAGGACGACGGCGTAGTGGGGCCCGGGCGCGCCCTCGAAGGGGACGCCGCCCGGGTTGATCCGGACCGTGTCCTCGTACTCCTCGCGGACGAACTCGTGGGTGTGGCCGTGCAGCACGTAGTCGTAGCGGCCGCACTCGACCAGCGCGTCGACGACCGCGCCGCTGGTCCCGTGGTAGACGACGAACTCCCTGCCGTCGAACGTCAGCTCGGCCGTCTCGCCGTGGAAGGTGCCAAAGTCGTCGACCGTCTCGGCCAGCGCCCACTCGCCGTCGTTGTTGCCCCGGACCGCGTGGAACTCGAACGACGAAGCGAACGGCGTCGCCGAGAACGGGGCGACGATGTCCCCGCAGTGGACGACGGCGTCGCAACCCTCACGTTCGAAGGTCTCGACCGCCGCTTCGACGGCGTCCAGGTCGTCGTGCGTGTCGGAGACGATGCCGAGTCGCATGACCGGCCGTTCGCCCGGTCGGACAATCAACGTGTCCCTCTCAGGCGAGAGATTAACTCGCCGCCGAGTTACTTTATTTCACAGATTGAGGAAAGAAATTTACTCCTGGAGGCCGAGCGGGGCACATGGGAGACATCGGCGGAGACTGGACGCGGCGGCACGCACGAACCGTCCGGGAGGGCGAACGGGGTGGCACGCCATCGGGGGCGGACGCGGACGGCGGAGGAGTCGTCCGCGCGGACCCGCCGGCCGACGACTGGACCGCGCGACACGCCTGGTGTCGCCGCGCCTGACGCCGCTCTCCTACTCGCTCAGGACCTCGACGCCGACCAGCCGCTCGCCCGTCAGCGCGCGGATGTACGCGCCGCCGGCGATCGAGACGTGCCCGAAGTCGTCCTCGTCGAGCCCGTACATCTCGATGGCCCGGGAGGTGTCGCCGCCCCCGACCACGGAGAAACAGTCCGTCTCGGCGATCGCTTCGAGGACGCCGACGGTCCCGTCGGCGAACCGCTCGTCCTCGAACAGCCCGAGCGCCCCCTTGACGAAGACGGCCTCCGAACTGTCGATCACGGCGGCGTACTCTGAGACCGTATTCGACCCCACGTCGAGGAACGCCCGGTCTTTCTCCTCGATGTCGAGCACCTCGATCTCCGACCGCTCGCCGTCCTCGTCCTCGAAGGCCAGGTCGAGCGCCAGCCGGATCTGGTCGCCGTAGTCGTCGAGCAGACTGCGGATCGTCGTCTCGTTTTCCGCCCACTGGTCGTCGAAGAGATCCATCCCTTCGATGTCGCGCCCGACGGGCACGTCGGTCGCGCGCAGGAACAGTTCGCCCGCGATGCCGCCGAGGAGGAACGTGTCGACCTTGTCCTCCAGGGCGGTCATCACGTCGATCACGTCCGAGGCTTTCGTCCCGCCGACGACCATGGTCACCTCGCCGTCGAACTCCCGCTCGGCGATGGCCGTGTTGGCCTCGTACTCCGTCTCCATGACCCGACCCGCGTACGCGGGTAGCGCCAGCGGAAACCCCACGAGCGAGGCGTGGCTACGGTGGGCCGCCGAGTAGGCGTCGTTGACGTAGGCGTCGAACTCCGGCGCCAGCGCCCGCACGAACTCCGTCTCCGCCTTGACCGTCGGCTCCTCCTCCGGCAGCTCCTCGTCACACATCCGCGTGTTCTCCAGCAGGAGGATCTCCCCGCCTTCGAGGTCGTTGATCGCCGAGATGGCCCGGTCGCCGAACGTGTCCGGGACGAACTGGACGGGTTTCCCGACGTGCCGTCCCAGGATGTCGGCGTGCTGTTCGAGCGAGACGAACGTGTCTCGGCCGGGGCGGCCCTGGTGAGCCATGCAGACGACGGCGCAGTCGCGCTCCGCGAGTTCGCGCACGGTCTCGGCGTGGCGGGAGAACCGGCGGTTGTCCTGCACCTCGCCGCCCTCGACGGGGGAGTTCAGGTCGAGCCGCACGAGCACGCGCTGTCCGTCCGCCAGGTCGTCGAGCGTCTTGAACGAGGCCATGGTCTCGTTCGATCCGTCGCCCGGCGGCGAGAAAAAACGTCCGTTCGCTCGCGAAGCGTCGGTCACCCGTTTTCAGCCCGGCGGGCCCGCTCGCGCACCGAGCGCACACCGTGGCGGGTCACGTCTCGCTTTCCCCGACGTCGACCAGTTTCCGCCCCCCGCAGTTCGGGCAGCTGTCTCCGGCGGGGGTGTTCAGCGTGCCGTCGAAGTAGTACGAGGCGTAGACCCGGCCGCAGTCGGCGCATCTCGCGATCGTGGAACCGTCGCGCGTTGGCATCCGAGAACACCCTCAGTTCGGTTCGCTGTCGAACTCGCCTGCCGTGTCGGGGTCGTCGGTCCCGAGCGAGACGGCCGTGCCGGGAGGGGCAGGCGGGTCCGCGTTCGGTCCGTTTCCGGAGGCTCCGCCGACGGACCCCGTGTCGGTCGCCCCTCCCGGCGGAGAGGCCGACGCCGCGGGGTGGTCTTCGGATGCCTCCACCGCTCGGCCCACCGCATCGCTGGTCGATTCGCCACGACTGATCGGGTATCGCACTCCGTGATCTAGACACCGCGTCCGAATAAGGTGCGGTATTGAGTCACATCGTCACACGAATCCGAACCGAAACTCGCTGGGTCGGGGACGCGAACCGATCGCGGTCGACGGGAGTCAGTCAGGGGCAGCGGCGAGGACGACTGCGAGGGCGGCGCCCAGCCCGGCGCCCACTCCCGCGGTCGCCGCGAGGGGAGCGCCCAGGGTTCGACGGCGAGCGCGAGCAGGGCGCCGGCGGCGCCGCCGAGCCCCGCCGCGCTCGGAACCAGCCATCGGAGCCGTCCCGCGCTGTTGTACTCCTCGGGCCGTCGGCCGAGTTTCGATCGGAGGGGCATCGCCCTCTGCAGTTCGGGCCGAACGGCAAAAGCAGTTGGGGGATCGACAGGTAGTCAGTAGTCGGTGACGAACTCCGCCACGTCGAGCATCCGGTTGGAGAAGCCGAACTCGTTGTCGTACCAGGTGAGGATCTTCGTCATGCCGTTCACAACGTTGGTCGACTGGAGGTCGACGTACGACGAGTAGGGCGTCCCCTGGATGTCCGTCGAGACGACCTCGTCGTCGGTGACGCCGAGCACGCCCTCCAGCTCGCCCGCGGCGGCCTCGCGGAAGGCGTCGTTCACGTCGGCCTCCGTGACTTCCTCGTTCAGGTCGACGACGAACTCGGTGATCGAGCCGTTGGGGACCGGGACGCGGATGGCCATGCCGTCGAGTTTGCCCTCCAGTTCGGGCAGGACCTCGGTGGCGGCCTGGGCGGCGCCGGTCGAGGTCGGGACGATGTTCTCGGCGGCCGCGCGACCGCGGCGGGTCTTCGACTTGGGGCCGTCGACGAGGTTCTGCGAGCCGGTGTAGGCGTGGACGGTCGTCAGCTGGCCGGCCTCGATGCCGAAGCGCTCGTGGAGGACCTTCGCGACGGGCGTGACGGAGTTGGTCGTGCAGGAGGCGTTCGAGACCACGTCCTCGCCGTCGTACTCGTCGTGGTTGACGCCGTAGACGATCTGCTTGACCGGCTTCTCGCCCTTCGGCGGCGCGGAGATGACGACCGTGTCCGCCCCGGCGTCGAGGTGTTTGCTCGCGTCGTCGTAGTTGCGGAAGATGCCGGTCGCCTCGAAGGCCACGTCCACGTCCAGTTCGTCCCACGGGAGTTCGGCGGGGTCGGTCTCGCCGTGGACCGAGGCGCCGAAGTCGGTGCCGTCGACGGTCATGACGCCGTCGTCGAGGGTCACGCCGTCGAGCGTCCCCATCACCGTGTCGTACTTCGCGAGGTACTCGATGTCGTCGTCGTCCATCACGTCGTTGATGCCGACGACCTCCACGCGCGGGTCCCCGAGCGACGCGCGGAAGACGTTGCGCCCGATGCGGCCGAAGCCGTTCAGACCGATGCGTACGGTCCCCTCGTCGGATTCACTCATGCTGAATAGAACGTCTCCCGAGGCGAGTATAGGGTTTTCGAATACGGAACAGACGGCTCGCCCGTTCACGCGCGGAGATCCCGACATCGGTCGCCGCAGTCACCCGAACAGACGCCGACGGGGCGAGTCACGGCCGACCGCGTTCGACCCGGACCCGCCGGTCGCGTTCGGCCCGTTCGCGGAGGCGTTCGACCCGCTCGTCCGTGGCGGGGTGGGTCGACAGCATCCGCGTCAGCGGGCCCTCCTCCTCGCCGTTGACGTACAGCGGGGAGAGCAGCGACCACGGCCCCTCGCTGGCGCGTTCGATCTTCCGGAGCGCCCGCGCCAGCGCCAGCGGGTCGCCGGTCACCTCCGCCGCGCGGTCGTCGGCCGCGAACTCCCGCCGCCGGGAGTGAGCCAGAAGCGCCAGCGTCAGCGCGAAGAAGACCAGCGACACCGCCCCGACGACCGCCCGCTGGAGCTTGCCCGGGACCGTCCGCGTCCACGCCTCCGGCCGCCCGCGGATCCACGCCACACCGCGGGCCAGCCCCGCGCCGAGGAGTAGCACCGGCGCGAGGGCCAGGACCGCGACCCCCGACAGCGTCTGCAACACGCTGTAACCGAACGTCTGGACCAGGCTGTCCTTGCGCTCGATGTGGGCCAGTTCGTGCGCGAGGATGGCCGACAGCTCGTCGAAGGTCAGCAGCGAGAACAGCCGCCGGTCGACGACGACCTGGCCGCGGCCGAACCCCCCGCCCAGCGCCAGGGCGTTGGGCTTGCCCATCTCCGCGACCAGCACGTCCGGTCGCTCGATGCCCATCTCGTCGCTGAACCCGGCCAGCCGCCGGTAGAGGGTCGGCGCCCGCCCCTCCGGCAGCTCCCACACCCGCAGGCTCCGGAGGATCTGGGCGGTGCCGACCCGGTAGCTGACGAACGCGAAGACGACCGTCAGGACCGCCAGGTACAGCGCCAGCGTCGACAGCGGCGGCCTGACCGCCCAGACGGCCCGCGCCAGCTCGTAGACGAGGTAGGCGCCGGCCAGGTACACCGCCAGCGTCAGCACGCCGACGACGACCATCAGCCCGCGGAGCACCCAGCGCATACCTGATCGTCGGTGCGGGTCCCCCAAAACGCTTGCCGGCGACGGCGCCGATCCGATGCGAACGACGCGCCTGTCGCCCCGAATCAGCGACGCTCGGTACGGGAGAACGACACCGACGTAACGCTTATCCACACACAAATTCAACACGAAGTATGGCAGAAGCGGAATCCTCGCCCGAGAAGAAGACCGTGAACATCCGGATGACGGAGACGTTTCTGGAGGACGTCGACGCGACGTGGGAGGAGCACGGCTTCAACAGCCGGAGCGAGTTCATTCGGTCCGTGCTCCGCGACGCGCTCAAACATCCCGAGTTCAACCGCGCCGACCTGAAAGCGATGCTCACCAGCGAAGCGGAGATCCGTGAGGGGCGAACGCACAGCAGCGACGAGGTGAAGGCCGAGTACGGTCTCGACGGGGCGACGCGCGACAGCGATGAGTGAGTGGGACTGGGAACTCACCGACACGGCACGGCGGGACTTCGACGGGCTCGACGAGCACGCGCGCGACCGGGTCGCCAGCAAACTCGACGAGATCGTGACGGACCAGTGGCGAGAACCGCCCGAACATCTCGAACCGCTACAGGGCGCCCCCCACCAGAAGCTCCGCGTCGGCCCGTTTCGGCTCGGATGTCGGGCTGACCGCACCGAAGATATCCTCTACGTCCTGCGGATCCGGAAACGCGGCGACGACGCGTATCGCGGTGACGACGATTGATCGACCCCCACACGAGAGCGAACAGAACGCTCCGAGAGCCCACACGCTCATACCGTTCGGCGTCCACGTAGCGCGCATGGACGGGGACACGATGCTGAACCTGGTCGGGGCGGCCATCGTGGTGGCCGTGGTCGGCGGGCTGGTGGTTGTCGGACTCAACATCGCGGGCGGGAGCGGGGGGACCCAGGCGCCCGACGCGAACTGGACGGTCGAGCGGGTCAACGACACCGCCGTCCGGATCACCCACGCCGGCGGCGAGCCGGTGCGAACCGACGACCTCACCGTGCGCGTCGAGAGCTACCGGCGGGCGACCGACTGGAGCGACCCCGTGACCGAGTCCGAGAGCACGGTCGTCCAGGCGAGCGAAGGGTCGATCGTCCGGATCGTCTGGAGTCCGGGGCGAGGCGACGACGTGATCATGCACAGCGAGCGGGTCTAAACACTGAACGAGTCGGAACGACCCGCGCGCCGCCGTCACTCCCCGCTCGCGCTGGTGAAGTTGGCGACCACTTCGACGCCGTCGGGGCCGATCCGGTAGCGCCGGTCGGCGTCGAGTTCGACCGTCCGCTCGCTCCCGTCGGGCCAGGTCACGTCGACGGTCGCCGCGTCGGCGTCGCCCAGCCCGACGTGGGTGACCGGCGAGTCCTGCGAGATGAAGTCGCTCCGGGAGTTCTGCCAGACGGCGGTCTCCTGACCGTCGACGGTGACCGTCGCGTTGGCCCCGATGGCGACCGCGCCCTCGTCGTCGACGATCTCGAACTGGACGGCGCCGGCGGGCGCTGACGCATTGGTTCCCCTATCAGTGTCCGGCGACCGGACGGTGTTCTCGTAGACGGCGTAGGGGCCGTGGTAGTCGGCGATGATCACGTCCTGGTCGCCGTCGCGGTCGTAGTCCATCGTCACCATCCCGCGGCCGTCCTGCTCGCGGAGGCCCCGCTCGGAGGCGTCGAGGCGGGTGAAGTTGTCGCCGCCGCGCTCCCAGACCATCGGGAGCGTGAAGACCGGGCCGGACTGGTTGAGCGCGACGACCTTCTGAGTGGTGTGGAACAGGTCCCGATCCCCGTCGTTGTCGAGGTCGGTCATACTGGCAGCCCAGCCCCACCCGCCCTCGCGGACGCCGTAGGCGTCGGCGCGGTCGACGAACTCGCCGTCGCCCTCGTTGACGAGCATCGTGTTGCCCTTCGTCCGCCCGGAGTGGATGACGTACCGGAGGAACCGCTTGAGCCGCTCGTAGCGGTCCGGCGAGAGCGTCTCCCGGGAGGCCGGGATGTCGATGTTGGTGACGAACACGTCCGGCCGGCCGTCGCGGTTCACGTCGTTGATCTCCGAGGCCATGCCGTTGCGGGCGGTGGCGCCGCCGAGCTGGATCTGCCGGAAGGTGCCGTCGCCCTGGTTGAGGTAGACGGTGTCGTTGTTGTAGTCGTTGGCGACGTGGATGTCGGGGCGGCCGTCGCCGGTCAGGTCGACGAAGCTGGCCGCGAGGCTCCAGCGGTCGCCGGTGATGCCCGTCCCGTCGACGCGCTCGAAGCGGTCAGCGCCCGATTCGCCCGTGTTCTCGAAGAGGACGTTGGGGTTGCCGTTGTCGTCTTCGACGGACCTGTTGGTCGAGAAGTAGCCGGCCGGGCGCTCGTCGGCCCAGTCGCCCGACTGGTAGACGAAGAGATCGCGGTCGCCGTCGCCGTCGTAGTCGGCGACAGCCGCCCCGAGCGGGTGGGTGAAGTTGCCGAGGCCGACCTCGGTCCGCTCGAAGCTCCCCCCGTCATTGTGGAAGGCGACCGCGGGGCCGTCCTTCGCGAGCAGGATCAGGTCGCGCCAGCCGTCGCCGTCGTAGTCGACGAACGCGGCGCTCTTGAACTCCCGTTCGAGCCCGTCGAGTTCGCCAGTGCGCTCGAAGGCGCCGCCGGTGTTCCGGAAGAGGGCGGGGCGCTCGCCGCCGACGGCGAGCAGGTCCTGCCAGCCGTCGTTGTCGATGTCGGCGGCGAAGACGCCGTTGTTGCCGTTGCCGGCGGCGCCGGTGCCGGTCCCGTTGTACGCGAGACCCGCCTCGTCGGTGGCCTCGACGAACCCGATCTCGGCGCTCGGCGCCTCGTCGTCCCCGCCGTCGAGGAAACCGGGGGCGGCCGAACAGCCGGAGACGACGAGCGCCGCCGCGACGGCGACGGTGAGGAGGGCTCGCCGGAGCGAGTCCCCTGTCATGCGTCGATCCCCGTCGGGAGCGCGCGCCGGGGGCGGGGCGGCACGAGCAGCGTCGCGCGGTGGAGCGTCTCCAGGTAGTCGATGATGCCGTGGTCGTCGGCCGACAGGTCGTCGTCGTACTCGTCGGGGTTCATCGCCTTGCGGGTCTCGACGAAGTCGTCGACGTGGCGCTGGAGGCCGGTGAAGTTGAACTCCGTCCGGTCGGTGTCGGTGGCGACCCCCTCCGAGCGCCGGAGGATCGTCGGGACGAACTCGTCGTCGCGTGCGCGTGCGACCTTCTGTGTGTGGCCGACGCGGCCGTACTCCTCGGCGAACTCCTCGACGCTGTGGGCGTTCTCCTCGGTGATCCCGCTCGTGGCGCCGAGCTTCTCGCCGATCTCGCCGATCTCGTCGGTGCCGTGGGCAGGGCAGAACATCTCGGCCGCCCGCTCCTCGTGTGGCTGGTCGTACCAGCGGTCGAGGTCGATGCCGAGCCGGGAGACGGCCATCGTCGTCCCGCCGGCGAACGGTCCCTCACGGATGGTGATCCGGTCCTCGGAGGGCTGGCTGTCGCGGTAGCCGGACTTGAACCCCATCGACAGCGGGGCCGACTCCGGAATCTCCTCGTTGTCCAGCACGTCGGCGGGGATGCCCTTGCCGACCATCCCCGTTCGGCGGGCCGTCTTCGAGAAGACGCCCTCGAAGGTGTCGGTCACCTCGACGCCGTTGACCGTCTCGATCTCGCCGAACAGCGCCGCCTCGGCGGCCATGACGACCGATCCGATATCGCTGTTCATGAGCAGGACGGCGTCGAAGTCGTCGGCCTTCGCGGGGTCCTCGCCGACCTCCCGGAGCACGTCCTCGGCCGGGACCAGCTGTTCGGGGGCGGCGCCGGTCCGCTCGAAGTAGGACGCGGAGTAGCCGATCATGAAGAGCAGTCCCTGCGTGAACGACGCCGAGGGGTTCCCACCGGTCCCCCACTGGAAGGCGGATTCGAGCGTCCGCAGGGCCCCCTCGACCTGCTCGCGCTCGGCCTCGGTCGGCGGCGTCGACCCCTCGTAGGAGAGCCCGAGGATCAGCTGTTGCTGCGGGATGACGGTGTTGCCGTGGGCGTCGTGGACGACCGCGTAGTTCCAGGCGTGCTGGCGCTCGGAGAGGGCGTCGGGGTTGCCCGACGGGACCGACAGGTCGAACGCCGTGTCCGTCCCGGTCGGCGTCCCGCCGGCGCTCCCGTCCCCCTCGGCGGTGTCGGAGGCGGTCCCCACCAGATCCCGTTCCCGTTCCTGACACGCCGAGAGCGCGCTCGCCCCACCGATGGCGACGGCGGCCGCGACGAACTCCCGGCGGCCGATGCCGCGCTCGCTGTCCGGTGACATTTGCACGAGGTTAGTCGGTCCGGGTGAAAAACCCTTCTACGAACGGTCACGCCGGTTGCCACGTCCCACCGACGGACGGCGGCCGGAAGCCGGACTCGCACCCCGGGAACCTGGGACGGCGTCCGCCCCAGTTTCGGTGACGACGAGATCCTTTCGACCCAGCCCACGGCGGTGCGCGCGCGAGCGCGTCTCCCGAACTATCGTACCCCCTGTTCGCCCACCCGTTCAGATATGCCGAACCTTCGTTCTGCTCTATCGCGGAGACGCATATACCCGTGTCGGAACGATCGGAACTCAACGGGGCGTAATTCCGGTGATAGAAGGTGAACAATTCCGGCAGGGGACGCGAGAACGACGGCGAGACGGTTCCGTTCTCCGAAACACCGCCGGCGAGCTGTCGGAGCGGGGGTCGTTCCCGGTCGCGGTCGATCGGTATCGACCGAAAGCCCCGATATCGGGCCTATTGAAGGGCCTGCGCGCCCGTCTCTGACTGGACCTCGGCAGTGATCGACCGAACGAGTCGGGTGCCTTCCAAAAACCTTATTAACTGTTATCGTATATCAACCACAGGCATGTCTGACAGTACCAACGAGTACAGCGATGTCGTAGACCGCCGGAAGTTCCTGACACTCGCGGGAGCGTCCGGTGCCGCTGCACTCGCAGGGTGTGGTGGCGGGGGCGGAACACCGACCGACGACGGATCCGACGGTGGAGACGGCGGCGACGGTGGAGACGGCGGCGACGGTGGAGACGGCGGCGACGGCGGCAGCACGAACGTCGTCGACCAGGTCCACGCGAGCGGTCTCCAGGCCGACCCGACGAACCGAACGCTCAATTCACACAACACGCAGATCTCCTCGGAGCCGGCAAACCGGCTGGCGTTCGACCGCTACGCTGCGTACTCCTTCGAGACCCAGGAGTTCCAGCTCGCGGCGCTGGACGACTGGGAGTTCGAGGGCGAGACGGTCACGCTGACGTTCCGCGAGGACCTCAAGTGGTCCGACGGGAGCGACGTGACCACCGAGGACATCGACGTGCAGTTCCAGATCCTCGAGAAGATCGGCAGCGCCATCTGGGGCTACGTCGAGAGCACCGAAGTCGTCGACGACTACACCTTCCAGCTGAACCTCACGGGCCCGACCAACCCGCTGATGGTCAAACACCAGCTGGGGAACATGTGGATCGACACGCCGGCGGCTGCCTACGAGCAGTTCGTCGACGCCGACGCCGCCGAGATCCAGCAGTGGAACTGGGAGGAGAGCGACACCGAGGTCATCACGAGCGGCGCGTGGGCGTACGTCGACAAGAACCAGCAGCAGTGGAACTTCGAGCGCAACGAGGAGTTCCACAGCATCGACAACGTCAACTTCTCGACCTACCGGTTCGACTCCTATCAGGAGGCCTCGGTACCCCAGCAGGACTTCACCACGGGCGGCAAGCGCTTCGACAGCATCTGGAGCATGTTCGCCGCGCCGGAGACGGTCAACGCCTTCCAGGACTACGTCATGGAGATCCAGACCATCCCGGCCAAGTGGGGCTACGGGATGATCTTCAACCACGACGACCCCATCTTCGGCGACCGCGCGGTCCGCCAGGCGATCGCCCACATCGTCAACCGCGAGGAACTCGTCGCCAACGCGGGTCCCCGCACGAAGTTCCCGGCGTCGGTCCCCTGCGGGATCGCCCCCAAGGACATCGACACCTGGCTCGGCGACACCAAGAGCAACTTCGAGGACTACGGCGTCGGCTCCACGAACACCGAGGAGGCCACCCAGATCCTCGAAGAGGCCGGCTACTCGAAGCAGAACGGCACGTGGACGAGCCCCGACGGCGAACCCGTCCAGGCCGACTACCTGACGCCCGGCGGGTGGACCGACTTCACGACGATGACCGAGACCATCGTCGACCGCCTCAACGAGTTCGGCTTCGACCTCTCGGTCGCGTCGCGTCCCACCTCCGACTGGCAGGGCGCGTTCATCGACAGTAACTTCAAGGTCGGGACGCTGTACTGGCTGCCCGGCCAGGCCCGGTCGTCGTTCCCGTACTTCCCGCTGCGCCACCAGCTCGCGCTGTCGGCGTTCAACGGGGGGCACAACTACGACACCGAGTCCGAACAGACCATCCCGGCGATGAGCGGCGACGGCGAGATGACGTTCAACCCGCTGGAGAAGGTCGAGGAGATCGCGACCAAACCGACGACCGAGGAGGCGCGGCCGATCGTCCAGGAGGCCGCCTGGCACAACAACTACGACCTGCCGATGCTCTCGCTGGTCTCGAAGTTCGAGCAGTCGTGGGTCACCACCGACGAGTGGAACGTCTCCATCGAGGAGGGCGACCCCGCTCGCGGTATCAAGTGGCCCCCGTTCTGGTGGCCGCGCCAGGGCAAGCTGACCGCCCAGGAGTAACGGACTCCACGCCCACCAGCTGATGGAGAAAGCATCGCCCGGTCTCGCACCGAACCGCTTCTCACGACGCGAGTCGTTAGACCTTAGAGTGCTGGCTGTCAATACCGACAATAAGACGCATGGTTAACTACTACGTGCGGCGGACAGCGCGGGTGTTCATCACGATCTTCGGGGTCATGTCGCTCACCTTCGGGCTGATCCGCCTGCTTCCGGGAGGACCGTTCACGCAGCTGCGGACGCAGTTGCTCCGGCAGGGCATTCCGCCCGAGCAGGTCAACGAGCAGATCGCGAACCTGCAGAACGTCCGGCCGGACGCGCCGCTGTGGCAACAGTACATCGACTACATGATATCGGCGATCCAGCTCGACCTGGGTACGTCGATCAAATACAGCGAGCCCGTCGCGGCGATCATCGCCGATGCGGCGCCGTGGACGATATTCGTCGTCGTCGTCTCGACGATACTGATGTTCATCTTCGGGATCCTCCTGGGCGCGATCCAGGCCTACTGGGAGGGGTCGAAGTTCGACACCATCGCCTCCTCGCTGTCGATCATGGGAATGTCGATCCCCTTCTACGTGGCAGCGATCCTGCTGCTGCTGTTCGTGTCGTACCGCTGGGGGCTATTGCCCGCGTCGGGGACGGCCAACCCCAACATCGAGAACCACTGGAGCCTGGGCTACGCGATCAGCGTCCTCCGATACGGCACCCTGCCGATACTGTCGTACACGATCGTGGGGGTCGGCGGACAGGCGCTCGCGATGCGCGGCAACAGCATCCAGGTGCTGGGCGAGGACTTCGTGGAGGTCGCCAGGCTGCGTGGCCTCTCCGACGGTCGGATCGCGACCCGCTACGTCGCCCGCAACGCCATCCTCCCGATGTACACCGGGTTCCTGCTGTTGCTGGGCTTCCGGCTTGGCGGCACCGTGATCCTCGAGCAGATCTTCAACTACCCGGGACTGGGCCTGTACTTGCTCGACGCGGTCAACTCCAACGACTACCCGCTGATGATGGGGACGTTCCTCGTCATCACGGTGGCGCTGGTCGTCGGCGTGTACGTCGCCGACCTGACCTACAGCAAGATCGACCCGCGGATCAGCGCAGGTGATTCCAGTGAAGCATACTGAATCCGACGCCCCCACGGAGGGGCTCGACTGGCAGAGCGAGAGCAGCGGCGCGGACATGACGCGGGGGGACCGGCTCCGCGAGTTCTACGAGCGGAGCATCTACGAGCCCGCGGTCGTCGCGTGGGCCGATATGCGGACCCGCGTGGGACTCCTGTTGCTCAGCGTCTACCTGGCGATCGCGGGGGTCGCGGTCCTCGGCCTGTGGCGCGAACCGACATCGAGTCAGGCGCCGCGGCTGCTCGGGATGTTCGAGAACTGGTCGTACCCGCTGGGGACGACCTCCGCGGGCGTCGACCTGACCGCGGAGCTCGTCCACGCGACGCCGGACATCCTGATAATGGTGCTGGCCGGCGGCGTCTGGGCGACCGGCCTCGCCGTCCTCGTCGGCACCCTCGCGGGATACAAGGGCGGCCGGGTCGACACCGTGTTGATGTCCATCTCGGACTTCTTCATGGCCATCCCGGGGCTCCCGCTGGTGATCATCCTCGCGATCACGTTCAGCCCGGAGAACCCGGTCCTGGTCGGCGTCGTCCTGACGATCAACTACTGGGCCGGGCTGGGCCGGTCGCTGCGCTCGCAGGTGCTGACCATCCGCGAGGACAGCTACGTCGAAGCCTCCCGGACGATGGGGACCGGCACGCTCCGGATCCTCCGCAAGGACGTGATCCCGAACCTGATGCCGTACGTGACGGTGAACTTCGTGTTCGCCGCCCGCTACACCATCTTCGCGTCGGTCGGGCTGTACTTCCTCGGCGTGCTGCCCTACAGCCAGCCGACCTGGGGCGTGACGCTGGCGCGGGCACAGTCCAACGGCGCGCTGTTCGTGCCCGAGGCGGCCCACTGGCTGATCGCGCCGATGGTATTCATCGTCGGCCTGGCGCTGGCGCTGATCCTCCTGGGACAGGGCCTCGACCGGGTGTTCAACCCGCGGGTCCGCACCCGGATGGCCGGCGAGTCCGAATCGACCGCGGAGGACGACGGGACGATAACGGGAGGGACGCTCTAGATGGCAACCGATCAACGATCCGGCTCGAACGCGGCGGTACAGTCCACGGTCGAGGACCCGATCGTCGAGGTCTCCAACGCGAAGGTGACCTTCGACGGCGGCGACACGTACGTCCTTGACGACGTGAGCCTCGACATCGAACGCGACGAGGTGCTGGGGATCGTCGGCGAGTCCGGCTCGGGCAAGTCGATGTTCGCATCGGCGCTGCTGGACTCGATCCCCGACCCCGGCGTGCTCACCGGCGAGATCCTCTACCACCCCGAGGACGGCGGCACGGTCGACGTGCTCGAACAGAGCGACGAGGAACTGCGGCAGTTCCGCTGGGAGGAGATCTCGATGGTCTTCCAGGGGGCGATGTCCTCGTTCAACCCGACGATGAAGGTCGGGACCCACTTCAAGGAGACGCTGAAGGCCCACGACGCGAACGTCGACGACGGGATGGCCTTCGCGCGCGAGCTACTGGAGGACCTGTACCTCGAACCGGAGCGCGTGCTCGATTCCTATCCGCACGAGCTGTCCGGCGGGATGCAACAGCGCGCGCTGATCGCGCTGTCGCTGGTGCTCGAACCGGAGGTGCTCGTGATGGACGAGCCGACGGCCGCGCTCGACCTGCTCATGCAGCGGTCGATCCTGATGCTGCTCAACGACCTCCAGGAGAGCTACGACCTGACGCTCGCCTTCATCACCCACGACCTGCCGCTGATCACGGCGCTGGCCGACCGGATGAGCATCATCTACGCGTTCCAGTTCGTCGAGGTGGGGCCCCGCGACCGGATCATCGCGGACGCGGGACACCCCTACACGAGGGCGCTGTTGAACGCCACGCCGAACCTCGACGCGCCGCTGTCGGAGATGCAGCCCATCGAGGGCGAGGGTCCCGCGCCGGTCAACGTCCCCGAGGGGTGTAGCTTCCACCCGCGGTGTCCGCTCGCGACCGAGGAGTGCGTCAGTGACGACCCGCCCCTCGAAGACATCGGAGAGGACCACCGCACGGCCTGTCACCACTGGGAGCAGGCCCAGGAGGAGATCACCCTCAACTACGGCGAGAGCGAGGCCGACCCCGAGTTCGAGGCGAGCACCGACCGGGACGTGGCCGCGCGGACCGGCGAACAGCCGGTCCTGTCGCTCGAGGACGTCGAGGTCCACTTCGAGGAGGAACAGGGGCTGTTCAACTTCTTCGGCGACGACTCGGAGGTCGTCAAGGCGGTCGACGGCGTCGACCTGGACATCTACGAGAACGACGTGGTCGCGCTGCTGGGCGAGTCCGGCTGCGGGAAGACGACGCTGGGCAAGACCGCTATCGGCCTGCAGCGGCCGACCGGCGGCAGCGTCAACTACCGCGGCCAGGACATCTGGGAGGCCAAGGACGGCGACGGCGACATCGATTACGACGAGATCCGCCAGGCGCTGCAGATCATCCACCAGGACCCGGGGAGTTCGCTCAACCCGAACCGTCGGATCATCGACATCCTCTCGGAACCGCTGCACCACACCCACCCGAACATCAGTCCCAACGAACGGCGCGACCGGATCTACTCGCTGCTCGATCGCGTCGGCATGAACCCGCCGGGTGACTTCGCCGACCGCTACCCCCACCAGCTGTCCGGCGGGGAGAAACAGCGGGTGGCGCTCACCCGGGCGTTGCTGATGAATCCCGACGCGATCCTCGCCGACGAGGCCATCAGCGCCGTCGACGTGAGCCTGCGCGTCGAGCTGATGGATCTGATGCTCGAACTGCAGGACGTGTTCGACACCTCGTTCCTGTTCATCAGCCACGACCTCTCGAACGCCCGCTACTTCACCGAGCACGGCGACGGCCGAATCGCGGTGATGTACCTCGGCGAGATCGTCGAGATCGGTAGCGCCGAGCGGCTGATCCAGGACCCGCGCCACCCCTACACGAAGGTGCTGCGGTGGGCGACCCCCTCGCTCCAGCTCGACGCGGTGGAGGCGGGCGAGCCGCCGATGCGCTCTATCGACGTGCCGGACCCGGTCGACCCGCCGAGCGGCTGCCGGTTCCACACCCGCTGTCCCGTCGCCAGGGAGGCCTGCACGCAGGAGAAACCGCCGCTGTACGACGTGGAGGGCGACGGCAGCGGCGCGGCCTGCTTCCGCGAGGACCCCGACCACGAGTACTGGGACAGCGAACCGCTGGAGGGGGCCGAGCGGGTCGGTCCCGACGAGGAGTTCGACACCGACACCACCTCGGACGAGTTCGGGGCCGAGGGCGCCTGGGACTGACGGCCCCCCGCGATCCGGGCCGGGTTCCGCCCCGCCGTCGTTCGGTGTCCCCCCGGCGGCACGCACAACCGGGAGCTTGAATACCGCGGACCGACACGCCCGAACGTGTCCCGCCGAACAACCGCGGTCGAGCTCGTCTGTGGTCAGCGCGAGCAGATCCCGGTAGCGCTGGCGGTCATGATCTCCATGAGCGTCCTGCTCGCGTTCTCGTTCGTGTTCGTCTCGCCGGGGGACGAGTCGTTCCCGATACTCGTGTTCGACGCGGTGCTGATCGTCGGGTCGACCGCCTTCTTCCTCGTGACGTACTACTACTGCACGAAGCGCGCGATGGACGACTAGAAGGTTCGACTGGTAGCGGGTCCGGTCGCGGAGGCCGGCAACCCCGGGGTTACTGTTCGTCGAGGAACGCGGCGGTCTCGGCGGCGAGGTCGGCGAGGTCCTCGTCGTCTTCGACGCGGGCGAGGTCTTCGAGCGGGCCGACCGCGCGGTCGTCCCCGAGGTGGCCCAGGGCGCGGACCGCTCGGGCCCGCACGATCTCGCGGTCGTGGTTGAGACAGGCGACCAGCGCGTCGTAGGCGCCGGCACCGGCGGCGGCCTCGGGGTCGGCCCGGGCGATCTCGCCGACCGCGTCGACGGCCGCGCCGACGACCGTCACGTCGGGCGTGTCGAACAGCCCGATGACCGCGTCGACGTGCTCGGCGGCCGCCTCGGGGGCGCCCTCGGCAGCGGCGGTTATCACGTTCGCCAGTCGCCCCTGCGACTGGATCAGTAGCTGGTGCTCCTGCTTGTCGTGTTCGAGCATCGTCTGCCGGGCCTCCTCGTCGTCGACCATGTCGATGCCCTCGCCGCGCTCGTAGGCGGGCGACCGGCCCTTGAGGACCGCCGCGATGCGGTCGAGGTGTGACGCCACCGCCTCCGGACGCTCCAGCACGACCTGGACGAGGATCTGCGTCCCCAGCAGTTCCAGCGAGTTGGCGTCGTGCTCGACCAGTGCGAACACCGACGACACGTCGTCGGCCAGCGCCTCGGGACGTTCCCGGGCGACGGCCAGCAGCGCCGTCCCCGCCTGCTGTGCGATCGTGGTCCGCTCGTCGTCCAGCAGCGCCAGGAGGTCGTCGACGAACGGGCGGATCTCGTCGGGGTCCTCCTTGGAGAGTCGCGACAGCGTCTGTACGGCCTCGTTTCGCCTGATGTTCGTCTCGGATGTGAGCGCCTCGCGGACCCGCTCGCGCTCGTCGTCGTCCAGCGATCCCGATCCGATGTCGACCCCCTCCAGCGGCGCGGACTCCTCGTCGGTCATACCGAACTCCAGCCCGTCGAGCGACAAATACGTGTGGATATCGATACCACGGACGACCGTTCTGCTCACCCGGACGAGCGGTCCCGACATTCGCCTCGCAATGTTTATGTGGGCGTCGGAAATCCATCCGAACATGCCATCGAGCGAGGCGGATCCCGAGTATCAACGCCCGGATCTCCCGGTATCCCGGCGGGTCTCGGATCTGCTCGATCGGATGACTGTCGAGGAGAAGGCCGGTCAGCTAGTCGGAACGTGGGCCGGCGAGATGCACCGCGAGGTCGACGTGGCCGAGGTCAAAGCGCTCGTCCGCGAGCACCACGTCGGCTGCGCGGCGCCGTTCGGCTGGGGCGGGTCGGCGGGGACCGAGGTCGGCGAGATCGTCGACATCGTCAACGAGCTCCAGCGGGTCGCCACCGAGGAGACGCGGCTCGGGATCCCCCTCTTCTTCAACGTCGACGCGGTCCACGGCCACGCCTACGTCGCCGGCTCGGCGGTGTTCCCCAACGGGCTGGGGGCGGCGGCGACGTGGGACCCCGACCTGGTCGAGGCCGGGGCCCGGGTCACCGCGACGGAGGTGGCGGCCACCGGCGCCCACCAGAACTACGGGCCGACCTGCGACGTGGGCCGGGACCCCCGCTGGGGCCGCGTGTTCGAGACGTTCGGCGAGAGCCCGCGGCTGGTCGCCGAGCTGGCCGCCGCGAAGGTGCGGGGTTACCAGGGCGAGGGGATCGAGGCCGACGACACCGTCGTCGCGACGGCGAAGCACTTCCCGGCCTACAGCGAACCCGAGCGCGGCGAGGACGCCGCGCCGGTCGACGTCTCGGAGTACAAGCTCCGCAACACGTTCGTCCCGCCGTTCGAGGCCGCCCTGGAGGCGGGCGTCGAGTCGGTGATGCCCTGTTACAACTCCATCAACGGCGAACCCGTCCACGGCTCCGAGCGGTGGCTCACCGACCTGCTTCGCGGGGACCTGGGCTTCGACGGTACCGTCGTCTCCGACTGGGGCGGCGTCCGCCACCTCACCGACGACCACAGGACCGCCGCGGACCTGCGCGAGGCGACCTACGACGCCCGGACCGCCGGGCTCGACGTGGCCTCCGTGGGCAACGACCTCGAACAGGAGGAGCTGGTCGACCTCGTCGAGTCGGGGGACCTGTCCGAGTCGGTCCTCGACGCGAGCGTCGAGCGGGTCCTCGAACGCAAGTTCCGGATGGGGCTGTTCGAGGACCCCTACGTCGAGAAAGCGGAGGCCGTCGAGACGGTCGGCGCCGACGACCACCAGGCGGCCGCGCTGGACACCGCCCGCGAGGCGATGACCCTCCTGAAAAACGACGGGCTCCTGCCGCTCGACGGCGACGAGGACGTGTTCGTCGGCGGACCGAACGCCGACGACCTGGTCAGCCAGGTCGGCGGCTGGTCGGTCGAGAGCGCGGAGCACGTCGACGGGACGACGATCCTGGAGGAGGTCCGCGCCCACGTCGACGGCGAGGTGACCCACGAGCAGGGGACGACCCACAGCGAGGCGCTGGACGTGGACGCGGCGGCCGAGCAGGCCGCCGACGCCGACGTGGCGGTGCTCGCGCTCGGTGAAGGGTGGTACCTCCACGAGTTCGGCGCGGGCGACCCCCGCACCGAGACCGGCGAGTTCCCCACCCGCGAGCGGATCGCCCTGGCCGAGGCCCAGCAGGAACTGGTCGAGGCCGTCGCGGAGACGGGTACGCCCGTCGTCGGCGTGCTCGTCACCGGCCGGCCGCTGGCCGTCGAGCGCCTCGACGAGCGGGCCGGGGCCGTGCTGATGGCCTACTTCCCCGGGACGATGGGCGGGAAGGCCGTCGCTGAGACGCTGGTGGGCGAGAACGAACCGAGCGGCCGGCTGGCGGTGACGGTCCCGCGGTCGGGCACGCAGGTCGACGTCCACCACGACCACCTCCACCAGCCCCGCCCGATCGGCGATTCCGAACACCCCGACTCCTACGAACCCCTCTACCCGTTCGGCCACGGCCTGAGCTACACCGAGTTCGAGACCGGCGATCTCGCCGTCGACGAGGAAGTCGTCGGCCCGGGCGACACCGTCGAACTCGACGTGACCGTGGAGAACGTCGGCGACCGCCGCGGCACCGAGGTGGTCCAGGTGTACAGCCGGACGGAGTCGAAGACACTCGTCATGCCCGAGCGGCGCCTCCAGGCGTTCGAGCGGGTCGATCTGGACGCCGGCGAGCGGGCGACCGTCACCGTCGAGGTGCCCGTCGAGGGGTTGGGCGTCTACGCGCCGGGCGACGGCCACCGCGTCGAGGCCGGCGACTACGACCTGGTCGTCGACGGCGAGGCCGTGACCGTCACCGTCGACGGCGAGTACCTCTGACTCCCTCGGGCACAGCGGGGGCGCTCCCGGGGACGGTGGTCACCCCCGCCGTCGCGACCGAACGCCGACCGCGAGCGCACCGACGAGGACGGCCAGCAATGCGGCCGCGACGCCGAACCCGGCGCCCGAACCGTCCGTCGCGGTCGTCGCGCCGGTGGCGGCGGGCGGGTCGGCGGCAGTCGTCGCCCGGTCCGGGGAGTCCGTCGCTGGCGGAGCGGTCCCGGTCGCGGCGGCGGTCGGAGACCCGACTGTCGTCGGCGCGGGCGTGACGACGAGCGGGCGGTCCGTCGAGGCGTCGTCGTGCGCGACGGCGAGGTAGGTGTCGACGACCCGGTCGCCGGCGGTGATCGGCGCGTCGTCGGGGCCGAAGACGCCGTCGCCGTCGTCGCGGTAGGCGGCGACCCGCACCCGGAAGTCGCGGGTCCGCTCGTCGAGGAACGACTCGTTCAGCGCCACGGTGACGTTCCGGTGGGTCCCCGCCGCGAGGGACCGGGTGCCGACGGTCCGGTTCGACCCCGCGGGGCGGACGACCAGGTGGCCCGCCGCGGGCAGGTCGGCCCGGCGGACCGTGAGAGCGCCGTCGTCGAGCTCCTGGGGGTCGAACGCCGCCGCGAGCACGCGAGCGGGACCGGCGTCGCTCTTGCGGACCGTTATCTGCGTGCTCGCGGCGGGGTTGGCCGCCGTCACCGAACGGTCGGTGCCGGGGTCGAACTCCCCGTCGCCGTCGGCGTCGGCGTGCAGGACCGCCCAGACCGTCCGGTTGCCGCCCCACTCGCCCCAGGCTGTGGGGTCGACCGACACGGCGACGGTCTTCCGGTAGGTCTGGGCCGGCGTCCGCCCGACGTAGGTCGACCCGATCGGGTCGCCGGGCCGGCCGCCCGCGTCGGCCCGGAGGACGACGAACCCCGGGCGGATCGACGACACCGTCTCGACGAGGACCGTCCCGTCGTCGCTCACCTGCGAGTCGGCTCGCACGTGGTCGCCGTGGGCCCCGACGGTCGCGACGGCGAGCGGCGTCGAGAGGACGACCGCGAGCGCGAGGAGGACACCGAACCGGCGTGACGTGGCGGCAGACATCTCAGGCCGGCGCCCCGGCGCCACCGGGCCGTCGGCCCGGCCTCGTCTCGGTCGCGGGAGTTCCGGTCGCGCCGCCGCCGGAGCGCCCGGGGAATCCAGCAGGTCGGACAGCCGTCGCGGAGCGGAGGGGACTCCGTCGGTTCATCGCAAGGCCGTTGGGCCATCTCGCGGTTAACGGTTCTGGTACCCGGGAGGCGTCGGCGCTCGGTCGAAACGGACGGCTCGCCCGTCAGTCCCGGACCCGTCGACTCCGCGACCGCGCTGTCAGCACGCCTCACTGTGCAGTTAAGTCGTCAGCGGTCGTAGGTGTCGCCATGGTACTCGAGAACGTCACCCTGTTCGAAGTCCACCTCGACGACGCCCAGTTCACCGCCGACGCCGGCCGGGCCGACGACCGCGACGACGCCGGCGAGCGCGACCGCCCGACCGCCGCGGACGCGGAGCGAGTCGCGGATGTGGAGCGAGTCGGAGACGCGGAGGCCGCCGAGCGCGAGGGGTCGGCCGAGGGGTCGAGCGGCCCGGGCCGCTTCCTGAAGCTCACGGCGGCGAGCGTCGCTGTTTCGGTCCTGGCGACGGTCGTCGCCCGGCGGATCGCCGGGCGGGACGACGACCCGGTCGCCGTCGACCCGGCGGCCGCCGGCGAGTTCGGCGACGCCGACGACACCGACCCCTCCGAACCGGCGGTGTCCGCGAAGGCGACCGAGCGCGAGGAGTGAGCCGGTGACCCCCGTCCGAGGCCGACGCACCGGGGTGTCGGCTTCCGCCGGCCGGTTCGCCCGCGACCGTAGGCCGAAACTCAAACCCCTGTTTTAGTCACAGGAGGGGTTATGGTGGTACCGTCCCACGTATCGAGTGCGGTCGGCGCGCCCTCCACCTGGCGCGGGCGACCGCGTACCCGAAATCCCCACCCGCGACCCGACACGCCGCGGCGGTCGCCCGCCGCCGTGGCGACCCGCCCCGCCGCCCGCGGGGCGGTCGTTTCGCCCGGACGGACCCGTCGCCCGCGGGTCCGGACGCCCATTCCTGTCGTCCCCACGTCCCCGACGTGCTTTCCCGCCCAGCCCCCGATTCCGTATCCCTGCCCGATCGTACGTCGTCCAGACGCCCCGCCGGTCACACCTCGCCCAGTCGCTCGCGGAGCACCGACAGCCCGGCGTCCGGGTCGATGTCGGCGTCCTGCGCCGCCAGGGCCTCCGCCAGCGCCGGGACGAGTAGCGTCACGTTCGCCGGCCGCGCCGAGTGACCCATGCAGCCGATCCGGAAGATCTCCCCGTCCAGGTCGCCCAGCCCGGTGGCGATCTCCAGGTCGTAGCGGTCGAGCAGGTACTCGCAGACCGCGCCGTCGTCGACCCCCGCGGGCACCTCCATCGCGTTGAGGCTCGGGAGCCAGTGGGCCTCGTCGGGGTTCAGCGCGAGCCCCATCGCCGACAGCGACTCCTTCAGCGCGGCCGCGACACGACGGTGGCGCGCCCACCGCTGTTCGATGCCCTCCTCGGCGACGAGCCGCAGCGCCTCCCGGAGCGCGTAGACGTTCGTGATCGGCGCGGTGTGGTGGTAGGCCCGCTCGTCGCTCCAGTACCCCTCCAGCAAAGAGAGGTCGAGGTACCACGACCGTGCGGGCTCCTCGCGGTCGAGCACCTTCTCCATCGCCCGGTCGTTCAGCGTCAGCGGGCTCGCACCCGGCGGACAGGAGAGACACTTCTGGGGCCCCGAGTAGGCGACGTCGACGTCCCACTCGTCGACGCGTAGCTCGACCCCGCCCAGCGAGGTGACGCAGTCGGCGATCACGTAGGCGTCGTGCTCGTGGGCGATGCTCGTCAGCTCGGGCACGTCGGGCTGGCGGACGCCGGTCGAAGTCTCGGCGTGGACGAAGCCGAACACGTCGGGCTGGTACTCGGCGAAGGCCGCTTCCACGTCGGCGGGGTCGAGCGGCTCGCCCCACGGCGCGTCGACGTGGACGACCTCGCCGCCGGCGCGCTCGGCCATCGACGCCATGCGGCCGCCGAAGTAGCCGTTCGTCGGCACGAGCACGGTGTCGCCGGGTTCGACGAGGTTGCCGATGGCCGCTTCCATCGACGCCGAGCCCGTCCCGGAGACGGGGATGGTCCACTCGTTGTCCGTCCGGAACGCGTAGCGCAGTAGCTCCTGGACCTCGTCCATGATCTCGACGAACGAGGGGTCGAGGTGCCCGACCAGCGGCGTGCTCATCGCCCGGAGCACCCGCGGGTGTACGTCGCTCGGGCCGGGGCCCATCAGCGTCCGGTCCGGAACCGCGAGTTCGCCCACCTCGGGTCGTGTCATGGGTAGGCCCACCGCGCGGACGGACAAAAAGACTGCGCCGGAACCGGCCGTTCGACGCCGCTGCGGACGGTTCGCGACCGCAACAGGTTCCGCGTCCGCCGGGGCGGACTCGCAGTCCTTATTCGCCCGGCGCTCCCGGGTTCGGTCATGGAGCGCCGCCGGACGGTCGTCGCGTCGGTCATCGTCAGCACGTTCCTCGTCGGGCTCGGCGGCGGCGTCGTTTTCCCCATCCTGCCGAACCTCGGGAACGTCCTCGGCATCACGCCGTTCCTCGTCGGGTTCATCCTCAGCGCGAACCGCTTCACGCGCATCCTCGCCAACGCGCCCGCGGGCTCGCTCGTCGACCGCGTCGGCACCCGGACCCCCTTCGTCGTCGGCCTGTTCGTCGAGGGGCTGGCGACGGCCGGCTACGTCGTCGCGCTGCGCGCCCCGCTCCCGGAGGCGTGGTTCCTCCTCGCCCGGGTCCTCTGGGGGATCGGCAGCGCGCTGGTGTTCGCCACCGCCTACACCATCGCCGCCGACGTGAGCGACGGCGGCGACCGCGGCACGAACATGGGCGTCGTCCGCGCCGGCATCACGCTGGGGTTCCCCGCCGGCCTCGTCATGGGCGGGGTCGTCAGCGACGCCTACTCCGTGTTCGCCGCCTTCGCCGTCGCCGCCGGCTTCGCCCTGCTGGCCAGCGCGGTCGCCTACCGCACCATCCCGGAGACCCACGTCGACGAGGAGCGGGCCGCCGTCAAGCCCTGGGAGATCGACACCGCCCTCCCCACGCTGACGGTCGGACTCGTCAACTTCGGTCTCTTCTTCGCCTACCTCGGCGCCCTCTTCGCCACGCTCGTCCTCTTCGTCGAGGCGGAGGGCATCAGCGTCTGGGGCTACGGCCCGCAGGGGATGTCCGGCCTGCTGATGGCCGTGACCGTCCTCGCGGCGGCCGTGTTCACGCTCGCCGGCGGCAAGGTCAGCGACGACCTCGGCGCCCGCGTCCCCACGCTGCTCGTCTTCCTCGTCGTCTCCTGCGTCGGCTTCCTGGCCCTCTCGACGGCCGCCTCGCTGGAGCGACTCGTCGGCGCCTGCGTCCTCATCGGCGTCGGCCAGGGCGGCGCCAACGGCCCGCTGATGGCGCTGTTGGCCGACCTCACCCCGAACGACCGCACGGGCCGGGCGATGGCAACCAACAACGTCCTCGGCGACCTCGGCGGCGGCCTCGGCCCGATGGTCTCGCTCCCCGTCGTCGAGTCGGTCGGCTTCGCCCCCGTCTACGCCGCCTGCGCCCTGATCCCCCTCGTCGCCGGTGGCCTGCTCGTCGTCGGCGTCTACGCTCAGACCGGCAGCCTCAATCCACGGACGGCGACCATCTCCGGCGAATAGGTGTCCGAGTTCGTGACTGTTTTGTTTCCCGATCTATAATCGTGTTTTATCGAAATCCGACACAAGGGACCACGATCGGGTAAAAGCGACGATTGTGCGCATCTGAATCGTTCTTCGAGGCATCCCTACGCAATCGATACCCGAGAACAGATCGGATGCGTTATCGCGATAGATCGACGGAACCCGGATTTCGAATTGTCTGTTCGCCGCAAAACATACTTTATTTGTCTATGATACCTTCCGGATATGTATGCCTATCTGGACCGAGAATCGGAGATCGAGTCGGTTATCCGTGGGCGTCGGTGAAGACGGGTGTGACCTCCACCGAAACCGAGGATCCGGCGGATCTGGATCCCCTGACGACTGCCGCCTACCACGTCACCGTCGACGGCGGACGTGATTCCTTTTACGCGCTGAGCATCGAGCGCGAGGACAGCGACACGGCCTATCTGATGTCCGACACCGTCGTCGCGCTCGACGAGATGCGGTAGCCGACTCGAAACTATCCCGTTCTGACTAGCGTCCCAGCCACCCGCAGTTGCCCCTCCGCGGAGCCACAGATGGGTCTCGCGGACTTGCTTCAGTAGGAATGGGTTGGGGCGGAGTTGAACCGCCGACTTCCTCCGTGTGAAGGAGGTATCATAACCGGACTAGATCACCAACCCGGCCACTCGACGCTAATCCAGCACCGCCCTTAAGAATTGCTTTCCGCGGTCGTTACTGCGATCGGGCTCCGCCGTCGCGGTACTCGCCGACTGTCTCGCGCGCCTCCGCCACGGCGGTCCCGACCTCGTCCCGCGCTCGTTCCGGAACCGCCTCCAGCTCCGTCCGGACAGACTCGATCCGCCCCGGTTCGGGCTCTCGCTCCCGGCCAGTCAGCTCTCGCGCCCGATCCGCCACCGCCGCGAACTCCTCGCGCACGCCGCTTCGAGCCGTCTGACCCGCTCGCTTCAGGTAGTACAGGGTGTCTTCGAAGTGCCTGTTCATATCTGTCCCTACGAATCCAACAGATATATGCTTTCTCCCCCACCGCAACGTTTATGTTGTTTTAGGCCAACCTAAAGTACGTCGGCGCAGGGCCGAGGCGGCCCGCGCCGCTGTCTGTCCCATACTGTCAGGCCTGCACGCGACGGTGGGCATCGCCGTGTGCGGCCGCTCGTCGGGGTCGGCCGGGGGAGTCCACCCGCCACACCCTTACACTCGCGTCCTGTAGCAGGAGCCATGTTCGAACAGGTGACGGTGCCGACGCCGTTCCGGATCGGCCCCGTCAACGCCTACCTGTCCGGCCGAACGCTGGTCGACCCGGGACCCGACAGCGAGGAGGCCTGGTCGCACCTCACGGAGGCGCTGGCCGAGCGCGACCTCGCTCCCGGGGACATCGAGCAGTTGCTGGTCACTCACCCCCACCCCGACCACTTCGGCCTGGCCGAGCGCTTTCGCGACCGCGGCGCGACGGTCGTCGCCCACCCCGACGCCGCGGCGGTCCTGCGGGACTTCCCGGGCCGACTCGACGCCGAGCAGTCCTTCTTCCGCGACTTCTTCGAGCGCTGCGGGATGGCGCCCTCGACGGCCGACACGGTCACCGAACTGCCGGAGGCGTTCGTCCACTACGCGCCAAGCGTTGCCGTCGACCGGGAGGTCACGGCGGGCGACCGCGTCACCGTCGACGGCGTCGAGCTGCTGGTCGACGATCTGACGGGCCACGCCGTCGGGGAGGTCCTCTTCGCGTTCGACGGCCCCGCGGGCCGGGAGGCGCTCGTCGGGGACAACGTCCTCGCGGAGATCACGCCCAACCCGTTCCTCCAGCCGCCGCCCGACGCCGACTCCGACCGCCCGCGCGTCCTCCCGGCGTACAACGACTGTCTCACGGATCTGCGCGATGCGGGGTACGACCGATTCCATCCCGGCCACCGGGGCCGGATCGACGACCCCGCCGGGCGAATCGACGACATCCTCGCCGAGCACGACGACCGCACCGAGCGCGTCGCCGGCCTCCTGGACGAGCCCGCGACGCCGGTCGAGGTCATGACCGAGCTGTTCGGGGACCTGCCGGTCACCGAGCAGTTCCCCGGGATGAGCGAGGCCGTCGGTCACCTCGACGTGCTCGAAGCCGCCGGCCGCGCGACCGCGCGCGAACGCGACGGCGAGATCCGCTACGAGCGGAGCGAGTGACCGCCTCAGGGGAGCTTCACGGTTCAGTACGTCGGCTGTTCCTCGGGGACGCCCTCCCGCTGGTTCACTGCGCGGGCGAGCGTGAAGAGCAGGTCCGACAGGCGGTTGAGGTAGACGAGGGCGGTCTCGTTGACGCCCTCCTCGCTTTCGGCGAACGCGACCGCGCGGCGCTCGGCGCGCCGGCAGACCGCGCGCGCCCGGTGGAGCCGCCCGCCGGCTTCGGACCCGCCGGGGAGGACGAAATGTTCCAGCGGGTCGAGTTCGGCGTCGAACTCGTCGATGCTGTCCTCGACCGCCTCGACGTGGTCCTCGCGGACGCGGGGGTCGTCCTCGTCGGGGTCGGGGTTGGCGAAGTCGGCCTGTGCGACGTGGAGGTGGTTCTGCACCTCGGCCAGTAGCTCGTCCACGTCGTCGTGGCCGGTCGGGCGGACGGAGCCGACCATGGCGTTGACCTCGTCGACGGTGCCGTAGGCCTCGATTCGCGGGCTGGCCTTCGAGACCCGAGTCATGTCCCGCAGGTCGGTCTGCCCCTCGTCGCCGCGGCCGGTGTAGATCGTCATACGCGCCGCTCGGGCGGCCAGCGACTTAACTCCGGGTCCGAACGGATGAGCGGACGGGAGGGCGGCAGAAAATCGGGACGTTAAATTACCGTCGCCCGGAAGACGGGCGTATGAGCGAGGTCATCACCCACGAGTGTCCGAACTGCGACGCCGAGAAAGAGTTCTACCAGGCGGCCAGTATGCAGGTCCACATCGGCGAGAAGGTCAAGTGGCACTGCTGGGACTGCGACTACGGGTTCGTCCGCATCGACGAGACGGTCGACACGAGCAAAGCCACGGCGTAGACGGGCCGTCGGTCCCTGTTCCGGCGGGCCCGTCGTCGGCGGAGAGCGCCGCAGGAGCGGTCACGACATCACCCGCCCTCCGCGTCGGCGGGCGTCAGCGAGAGCACGACGGCGGTGCCGCCGAGGTCGCTCTCAGCGAAGCGCAGGCGGCCGCCGCAGGACTCGGCGACCCAGCGGGCGATCCAGAGGCCGAGCCCGCTGCCGTGTTCGAGCTGGGTGATCTCCGACGACTCGTCGACGACGGTCCGCTCGTAGTCGGGGATGCCGGGGCCGTCGTCGTCGACGCACAGCTCGACCCGGCCGCCAGCGCGGTCGGTCGCGACGCGGACGTGGACGCCGTCGCCGCCGTACTCGACGCTGTTCTCGACCAGTTCCGTCAGCGCGAGCTCGATCCGACCGTCGCCGACGACCCTCGCGTCGTCCACGTCGGTCTCGATGCGGGCGTCGGGGTGTTCCCGGCGGTACTCGGAGACGACGGCGTCGACGACCGAACCGACTTCGATCTCGCGGTCGCGCAGCGACCCCTCGCGCATCGTGCGGTCGAGCGAGCGGGCGCGGTCGCCGAGCGAGGCCACGTCGGAGGCCGTCTCGATGAGCGTCTCGGCCCACTCGTCGACGGTGTCGTCGTCGACGCGCGCGGCGATCATCTCCGCGTAACCCAGCACCACGTTGAGGTCGTTGCGGAGGTTGTGCCGGAGGACGCGGTTGAGCACCTGGAGCCGGCGTTCGCGCTCCTTCTGGTCGGTGATGTCGGTGTAGATACCGAAGCTGTCGACCGACCCGTCGCCGGTGTCGTAGGGGATCCCCCGGAAGAGGAAATCGCGGTAGCCGTCGGCGGTCCGGCGGCGGACCTCGCTCTGGACGGTCTCGCCCTCGGCGGCCCGCCGGTCGAGGTCGCGGCCGGCGTCGTACTCGTCGTCCGGGAGGACGAAGTCGTTGAGCGGCTCGCCGGTGAGGTCCTCGGCGTCGTAGCCGAACACCTCGGTGAACGCGTCGTTGACGGCGGTGACGACCGGCTCGCCGCCGGCGTGGGTCGCCTCGACGACCGCGTCGGGGAGGTTGTCGAAGAGGTAGGTGAACCGGTCGCGCTGGGTCTCCAGTTGCTCCCGGGTCTCGACCAGTTCCGTGCGGTCGCGGACCACTCCGACGGTCCCGGAGACGGCCTCGTCGGCCGGGAGCGACGACACCTCGACCTCCGCGGGGAGCGACGTGCCGTCGGCCCGCTCGAAGTCGGTCTCCAGCACGCGGCTGTCGGGTCCGTCGTCGCCCACCATGTCGGTTGCCGGGTCGAGGTCGCTACCGTCGTCGAGTACCGCCTCGACGGGTCGGCCGACCAGGTCCGCGCGGTCGACGCCGAGCCACGTCGCCAACGGGTCGGTCACCAGCGAGAAGCGGCCCGCCTCGTCGGCGACGTACACCATGTCCTGGACGTTCTCCATGACCGTCCGGTAGCGGGCGAGCTCCGCCTCGTAGGCGACGCGGTCGAACGCGACCGCCGCGTTCGAGGCGAGAATCTCGGCCAACTCGCGCGCCCGATCGTCGAACGCGCCCGGCTCGGTCGCGCCGATGCTCACGACCCCCTGGTCGCCCAGCGGGACGTACAGCGTCTCCACGGCCTCGCCCGGTAGCTCCGCCGGGGCGATGGCCAGCTCCTCGGGCGCGTGGCGGATCTCGCCGGCCTCGAAGGCGCGCCCGGGCCCGCCTTCCCCGACCGCGTAGTCCGGCCGGTCGTCGACCGACACCGCGTCGCTGTCGGGGGCCGCGAGCGGACGGAGCCGGTCGCCCTCGGCGTCGTAGATCCTGACGACGTTCATGTCGAACCCCAGCGTGTGCGCGACGGCGTCGACGACGATCTCGCCGACCCGCTCGGTACTGTGGGCGCCCAGCAGCGCCCGCGCGGTGTCGAGCAGTTCGGCGAACTGTTCGCGGGCCGCACGCAGTTCCCGTTCCCGTTCCTTCCGGTCGGTGATGTCGCGGATGACGCCCGCGGTCCCGGCGAACTCCCCGTCCTCGTCGGTCAGCATCACCATGTGGTCCTCGGCGTCGACCGGCTCGCCCGACTCCGGGACCAGGTCCAGCTCGAACGTCGTCTCGACGGCGTTGCCGTGGACGAGGTCCCGGAGCTTGTTCTCCGCCCGCTGGACGGTCTCGTCGTCCTTGACGATAGAAGTGTGCTCCCCGAGCAGTTCCGCCCGGTCGTAGCCCGTCAGTTCGACCAGCGCGTCGTTGACCACGTCGAACTGCCCCTCGTCGTCGAGCGCGTAGACACCGTCGTCGACCGCCTCGATGATCGACTCGTAGCGCTCGAGCTCGCGAGTCCGCTCGCGCTTGTCGGACACGTCCCGGAGCACGCCCGCGACGCCGACCACCTCGCCGCCCTCCTCGACGGCCGTCAGGTGGTCCTCGGCGGGGAACGGCTCGCCCTCGGCGGGGACGACCGTCGTCTCGACGGTCTCGGATGTCGTCTCCCCGCGGACCACCCGCCGGACCGCCGGGAAGACGCGCTCGGCGGCCGCCTCGGTCGTGATCGTCGAGACGTGCTCGCCGACGAGCGCGTCGGCGTCGCGGCCGGCCATCTCCGCCAGCGGTTCGTTGACGACGGCGAAGTTCCCCTGCAGGTCGAGCACGTAGAGCCCGTCGTCGACCGCGTCGAGCGCCGCGGCCGCTTCCCCGAGGGTCGCCGCCGAGACGCCCGCTTCCCGCGTCTCCACGCCCGTATTCTCCGGACCCTCGTCCGCGTCCCCCGTGTCGGCCGCACGACCGGTCGCCGCGGCGAACGTGTCGGATCCGCGTCCAGCCGCCGGGGCCGCTCGGTCACCCGCCTGCGCCATCTCGGGGGCGTTCGCCCGGACGCGGTCGACCAGCGATCCGTCGGTCGTCGCCCGGGGGACGTACTCCGTGACGCCGTGTCGGGTCGCGGCCGCCGCGAACTCGCCGTCGGGCTCCGCGGTGGTCAGCAGGACCGGCTGGTCGTAGCCGAGCTCGCGGACGCCGGCGAGCGCGTCGAGTGGGTCGACGGCCCCGTCGGCGTCGCCGTCGACGACGACACAGCGCACGTCCTCGGATCCCAGCGTCGAGAGCGCGGCCCGCGTCGACGCGGCCCGGGCCACGTCCCACCCGTCGGCTTCGAGTCCGTCCACCCACGGGCGGTCGCCCGCGGGACCGACCGCCAGCACCGTGCCTCCCATTCGTGACCCGGATCAAAGCGATCCCTCCATAAATCCGCTTCCCCCCGATTATCGAAACTGAGGCGCGAGCGGGAACGGCGCGCCCCGGACCGACCGCGCGCCGACTCGGTGACAGAGCAAGTAGCGCCGGTGCGGGTCAGTCGTCCAGCGCCTGCCAGGACAGGCGCGGCTCGCGGGCTGCCCGGACCTGGTCGATCCGCCGGGCCGCGGTCCGCTCGGGCGCCGCCGCCAGGGTCGCGTCGTCCTCGGCGGCGACGGCGTTGAACGCCGCCGCGAGGTCGTCGAGCGACTCCCTGGTCTCGGCCTCGGTCGGCTCGGTCATCAGCGCCTCGTCGACGATCTCCGGCCACTTGGTCGTCGGCGGGTGGACGCCGTAGTCGAGCATCCGCTTGGCCGCGTCGGCGGCGTCCTGCTCGCCCGCGCTCGCCACGAACTCGTGGTGGAAGGGCCC
The DNA here is from genome assembly GCF_051414075.1 of Halosimplex marinum. Taxonomy (NCBI): domain Archaea; kingdom Methanobacteriati; phylum Methanobacteriota; class Halobacteria; order Halobacteriales; family Haloarculaceae; genus Halosimplex; species Halosimplex marinum. The sequence goes on from NZ_JBLKNY010000003.1 coordinate 178,535, forward strand.
GTACGGCACCTCGTAGTCGATCCGACTCGCGAGGTAGTTGGCGTTGAGCACCGCCCGCGCGCTGGCGTCCGCGAGACCCTCGTCACCGAGCCGGGCGATGTAGGCGAACGCCCGCACCAGGACGAGCCAGTTGCCCGCGAAGCCGTGGACCTTGCCGATGGAGCGGGCGGGCTCGTACCGTTCGTAGCCGCTCCCGTCGGCCTGTTCGCGGACGTGGGGCGTCGGCAGGAACTCGGCCAGCCCCTCGGTGACGCCGACGGGCCCGGCGCCCGGGCCGCCGCCGCCGTGGGGCGTCGCGAACGTCTTGTGGACGTTGTAGTGCATCACGTCGAAGCCCATGTCGCCGGGCCGCGCCCGGCCGAGCAGGGCGTTGAGGTTCGCGCCGTCGTAGTACAGCAGCCCGCCCGCGTCGTGGACGATCCCGGCGATCTCCTCGATGTCGCGCTCGAAGAGTCCGAGGGTGTTGGGGTTGGTGAGCATCAGCGCCGCGGTGTCCTCGCCGACGGCGGCCTCCAGGGCGTCGACGTCGACGCGGCCGTCGTCGCCGCTGGGGAGTTCGACCACGTCGAAACCGGCCATCGCCGCCGTCGCGAAGTTCGTCCCGTGGGCGCTGTCCGGGATGACGACTTCCGTCCTGTGCTCGCCGTTGGCCTCGTGGTAGGCGGCCGCGATCCGGATGCCGGTGAACTCCCCGGCGGCCCCGGCCGGCGGCTGGAGCGTCACCGCGTCCATCCCGCCGATCCGCCCGAGGTAGTCCTGCAGTTCCGCCTGCAGTTCGAGCGTCCCCTGGACGCTCTCCTCGGAGCGGTCCGGGTGGACCGCCGCGTCGGGCAGGCCCGCCATCCGCTCGGTGAACTTGGGGTTGTACTTCATCGTACAGGAGCCGAGCGGGAACGGGCCGCTGTCGACCCCGTAGTTCATCTGCGAGAGCCGGGTGTAGTGACGGGCGAGTTCCGGCTCGGACAGATCCGGCAACTCCAGCGAGTCGCGCGTCAACTCGTCGGGTAGCGGCGCGTCGTCACCGATCTCGACCTCGGTCGTCCCCTTCTCGGCCAGCAGCGGCTCGTACTCGCCGTCCGTCGTCCAGCGGGCCTGGTCGTACAGCGTCCCCGCCTCGGGGGCGTGGTCGTCCTCACTCATCTCAGGCCACCTCCGCGACGGCGTCGACGAACCGATCGATTGCGGGTTCGTTCGCGTCGGTCACGCAGACCTGGATCCGGTGTTCGCCGACGACGTGGACGGCGAACCCCTCGTCTTCGAGGTCGCTCGCCACCGCCGCGGCGGGCTGGTCGATGTGAGCCTGGAACTCCCGGAAGTGGTGGCGGTCGTTGACGGGCGCCCGGAGCCCCGAAACCTCGTCGAGCCGAGCGGCGAGATCTCGGGCGAGGGTCACGCAGTCCTCCGCGAGCGCCACGAGGCCGTCCGGCCCGAGCGTCGCGGCGTGGATCGCCGTCCGCAACGCCAGCAGCGCCTGGTTCGTGCAGATGTTGCTCGTCGCCCGCTCCTTCCGGATGTGCTGTTCGCGGGTCTGCAACGTGAGGGTGAACGCCCGCCGGTCGGCCGCGTCCTCGCCCACCCCCACGAGCCGGCCGGGTACCTGCCGGAGGTGCTCCTCGCGAGTGGCGAAGAGCCCGGCGCCCATCCCGTAGGCGGTGCCGGCGCCGAGCGCGCTCGCCTCGCCGACGACCACGTCGGCGCCCGCGTCGGCGGGCCGCTCCAGCAACGCCAGCGCGACCGGGTCAGACCCAAGGACGAACAGCGCGTCGTGCTCGTCGGCGAGGTCACCAACGGTATCGAGTTCAGGTTCGATGGCGCCACAGGCGGTCGGGTTCTCGGCGTAGACCATCGCCGCGTCGCCGTCGAGGGCGTCGGCCAGTCCCCCGGTGTCGACGGTCCCCTCCGCGGTCGGGTACGTCTCGACCGCGAGGTCGGGGCCGTCGGCGTAGGCCTCCAGCACCTCGCGTTTGCCCTCGCGAAGCTGGTCGGGCACCAGGATCCGGTCGCCCGAGACCGACCGCACCCGCTGGGAGAGCGTCGCGGCCTCGCCCAGCGCCGTCGCGGCGTCGTACATCGAGCAGTTCGCCACGTCCAGGCCCGTCAGTTCGACCAGCATCGACTGGTACTCGAAGAGGGCCTGGAGGAAGCCCTGGGCGACCTCGGGCTGGTACTGCGTGTAGGAGGTGAGAAACTCCTGGCGGCTCGCCAGGTCGTCGACCAGCGCCGGGACGTAGTGGTCGTAGTGGCCCCGGCCCATGAACTCGGTCAGGTCGTCGTTGCGCCCCAGCGTCCGCTCGACCAGGCGGACGGCGTCGCGCTCGCTCCGCGCGTCGATGTCGAACTCGCCGTCGAAGCGGACGGATTCGGGGATGTCGAACAGCTCCTCCACGTCGTCGACACCGACCGCGTCCAGCATCGCCTCGGTGTCGGCGGCGTCGCCCGGCGCGTACGGGCTTCCGCGCGTCTCTCGTGTCATCGTCGTCCCTCGCGTGTCATAGTAGGCTCCCGTCGGGGATGGACGACCCTATCGGACGCTCGCACATGAGCCTCCCGTTTCGGTGGCTCGGTGAACAGCGCCGAACGGGTCTCCACTGACGTGCCTGGCGGAAAGCGTTTCACAGAGGCCCTCGTATCTCCGCACATGAGCGGCGGGGAACTCACGACCCCAGAGGAGGACGGGGCGCACTCGCGCGCGGCCGATGCGTTCGCCCGACGCGTTCGTACGGAGGTCGACGGCGTCGAGCGGCTCGTCCTGTTCGGATCGACGGCCCGCGGCGATGCCGCAGGACGGTCGAGCGACGTGGACTTCCTCGCCGTCGTTTCCGACGACGCGGACGGCCGATCAGCTGCGGACTCGCTCCGCGACATCGCCTACGACGTGATGCTCGAATTCGGCCCGGTCGTCGAAGTACACGTCCTGTCGCGCGCGGAGTTCGAACGGCGACGCGACCGGCCGTTCGTCCGCAGCGCGCTCGACGACGGTGAAACGTATGTCTGACGAGGTCACGTCACAGCTCCGGCAGGCGAGGGAAGCGCTCGACGACGCCACCGGGGCGCGCCAGGCGGACCTCTCGGACACGGTCGTAGTCAACCGACTCTACTACGCGTGTTTTCACGCCGCACAGGCGGTCCTGTACGACCGGGGCCACGAACCGGAGTCCCACGGTGGCGTGTTGTCTCTGTTCGGTTCCGAGGTGGTCGCCGCCGGCGACGCCGACCGCGAGCGCGGTCGCTTCCTCAACGACCTCTCGACGCTGCGGAAACAGGCCGACTACGGCTACGGCGAGATCGAGGAGGACATCGACCGACTCGTCGACGAGACGGAGGCGTTCGTCGCGGTGATGGATCGGCTCGTCGAATCGTGACGGCAGAGCCGACCGGCGTGACTCGCCAACTGCTACTGCCGGCCGTCAGGCGTCCTGCAGCCGTTCCAGCGCCTCGATGCACTCCAGCAGGGCGCGGCCGTTGTGGTAGGCGCCCTTGTACATCGCGCCTTTGCGGCCGACGGGCTCCAGGTCCTCGGTCACGCCGGAGTGCCACTCGCCGACCTCGCGGTCGACGTGGTACTCGTCGACGAAGTCGTAGGTCTCCGCGAACACGTCGGCGTAGCGGTCGTCGCCGGTCAACTCGTACATCCGGAGCGCGCTCGTCAGCGCCTCGGCCTGGACCCACCACGCCTTGATCCGGCTCGTGGCGGGCTCCTCGAAGGGACCGTAGAAGTAGAAGCCGCCGTGGTCGTCGTCGTAGCCGTACTCCAGCGAGTAGTCCCACAGCGTCTCGTACAGGTCGCGGTAGTAGGCCAGCGAGTGGTCCAGCGCATCCGCGGCGTCCATCGTCAACCAGACGTTCTCCACGTCGTGGCCGTAGGAGACGACCCGGTAGTTCTCGTCGTCGAGCAGTGGCTGCCAGTCGGGGGCGTACTTGTCAGTGCAGGCGCCCAGCTTCTTCCGGACGACGGTGTTGGTGTTGATGGTGAGCAGTTCCGAGAGCCGCTTGCCGGCCAGGTCGTGGCCGGTAGCCTGGTAGAACGTCGTGAACGCCTCCATGAGGTGGAGGTGGGTGTTCATCAGCTTCGTCGTCGGGTCGAGTTCGGCGTCCACGTCCTCCTTGGGCGACCAGTCGGGCTCGATGTTGTCGAGGTAGGTGCCGCCCTCGGTGACGGGCGTCCAGTCCGGTTCGAAGTACTCGACGTAGCCGCCGTGGTCGTCGTCGTAGGCCTCGGCCTCGAACCGGCCGAACAGGTCGACGGCGGCCTCGCGGGCGGCCTCGTCGTCGCTGGCGCGGTAGTACTCCGAGAGGCCGTAGAGGACGAACGACTGGCCGTACATGTGCTTGTTCGGCTTCACCACATCGCCGTCCCGTTCGACCTCCCAGTAGTAGCCGCCGTTGTCCTCGTCGCGCATCTCCCCGGTGAGGAAGTCGAACCCGCGTTCGGCGGCGTCGAGCAGTTCGTCGCCGTAGCCCGCCCGGTAGAGTCGGGCGGAGAACCAGAGCATTCGCGCCTGGGTGACGACCATCTTGCGGTCGTTGCCGGCGAACTCCCCCTGGGCGTCGTAGCTGGTGAGGAAGCCGCCGTGTTCGGTGTCGACCGCGCGGGGGTACCAGAAGTCGATCACCGTCTCGCGGAGGTTCTCCCGGAGTCGAGGCAGGTACGCCTCGGCGAGCGCCTCGGGGTCGCGTGTCATGATCCGCGGTTCGCCCGGCCGCTACTTGAACGCTCCCAACGCGGAAGCGAGCGGTGCGGGTCCACCGGCCCCAGCGTCGACGGCGGCCGGCGCCGATCCCCCGGCGAGCGGGAACCGCCGACTCCCTTATTTCGGTCCGGTCCCGTGTCCCGGTATGGAAGTCGTCGCGAGCGACGACCCGATGATCGACGCGGGACTGCTGGCCGAGCGACTGGGCGACGACGTGACCGTCACCGTCGCCGAAACCGGCACCGAGGAGGGGGTCCGCGAGGCCGCGAGCGGGGCCGAAGCGCTCGTCGCGAACGTGTCGACGCCGGTGACCGCCGCCGTGCTCGACGCGTGTCCGGACCTGCGGATCGTCGCGCGGGCCGGCGTCGGTATCGACACAGTCGACGTGAACGCCGCCGCCGAGCGCGGCGTGGTCGTGACGAACGTCCCCGAGTACTGCACCGAGGAGGTGGCGACCCACACCGTGTCGCTCGCGCTGGCCGCGCTGCGCTCGCTGGGGCGGTACGACCGCGACGTGAAGTCCGGCGGCTGGGACTGGCGGGCCGGCGGCGAGATCCACCGCCTGTCGGGGCTCACGCTCGGGTTCGTCTCCTACGGCCCCATCGCCCGCCGGGTCCGCGAGCTGGCCGAGGGGTTCGGGGTCGAGTTCGTCGCCTACGACCCGTACGTCGAGGCAGACGAGATGGCCGAGGACGGCGTCGAAAAGGCCGAATTCGAGGAACTGCTCGACCGGACCGAACTCCTCTCGGTGAACGCGCCGCTGACCGAGGAGACCCGCGGTCTGGTCGACGGAGCGGCCTTCGAACGGCTGGCCGACCACGCCGTCGTGGTCAACACCGGCCGCGGCGGCGTCGTCGACGAGGCGGCGCTGGTTGACGCGCTCGAACGGGACCAAGTGGCGACCGCAGGCCTCGACGTGTTCACCGAGGAGCCGCCGGAGAACTCGCCGCTGTTCGACCGCGACGACGCAATCTTGACCCCCCACGCGGCGTGGTACTCCGAGGAGGCCCGCGCGGACCTCCACGAGACCGTCGCGGCCAACGTGCGTACGGCGCTGGACGGCGAGCGGCCGCCCGACCGGATCGACCCCGACCTCGACTGGGTGTGAGACGGGCCGGCGAGCGCGGGTGAGGGACCGACGGGCGGTCGCCCGTCGGTTGTCAGACGGTTGCGCGCTACTCCTCGACCTCGATCCGCGTCCCGGGCCGGGCGTCGTCCCCGGAGACCGGGAGCCGGACGTTCAGCACGTCGTCGCGGTAGGTGGCCGTGATCCCGTCGGCGTCGATCCGCCGCGGGACCGAGACGTGGCGGTTGAACACGCGCGTCTCGCCCTCGTCGGTCCGGTGTTCGGCGGTGACGTGGAGTCGCCCGTCGTGCCAGCGCAGGTCGATGTCGGTCCGGTCGTACCCCGGCAGGTCGACGTACACCTCGTAGGCGCCCTCGTCTCTGAACAGTTCGACCTCGTGGTCCGGGTGGTGTGTCACGGGTTTCCCTCCACCTCGGACGACGGCGCCGAGCCATTTCAATCTCCACAGCGATTCCCGTCCGCCGGGAGCGAGTCACCTGCCGGTAGTCCAACCGTGGGAATTGTTGACTAACAGGTCAGTCAGTTCGGAACGTTTTTGACTGACCAGTCAGTTAAGAACGCTAATGACCGATACGACGGACAGCGCTGTGGCCGACGGCTCCACACCGGAGGCCATCATGGCGGCCACCTACCGCGCGCTGTGCGACCACGGCTACGCGGACCTGACGATGCAGGACATCGCCGACCAGTCGGACCGGAGCAAGGCGTCGCTGCACTACCACTACGATACCAAGGAGGAACTGCTGCTCGCCTTCCTCGACCACCTCTACGACGCGTTCACCGAGGACGTGAGCGATCCCGACGGCGACGACGCCGTCGCGCGGCTCGTGACGTTCGTCGACGAACTGCTCTGCCCGGCCGAGCGGGCCGACGAGCCGCGGGGCGAATCGTCGGGCGACGGGGAAGCCGTCGACGACGCGAACGACGGGACCGACGAGTTCGAGGAGTTCCAGACCGCCCTCCTGGAGATCAAGGCCCAGGGGCCCTACGTCGAGGCCTACCGCGAGCAGTTGGAGCGGGTCGACGCGTTCGTCCGCAGGCGCGTCCGCGAGATCGTCGCCGACGGGATCGACGAGGGGACGATCCGCGCCGACGTGGACCCCGACGACACCGCCGCCTTCGTCGCGACGCTCGTCGACGGCGTGAACACCCGCCGGGTCGCCCTCGGCGAGACCGACGGGAGCGTCCGCGACACCTTCCTCGCGTACGTCCGCGAGAACCTCCTCGCCCCCGACGCCGACACTGCGGTCGACCTCGGCGGCGACGCCGACGCTGAGGCGGACGGCGACACCGGGCGCGACCCGGACGAGGAGACGCGACCGGTCGCCACGGGAGGCGACGCCTGATGGCCGGCTCCCCGCTCGACCGCCTCGTCGCCGGCGTCCGCAGGCGGGTGAACATGGTGTTCAAGAGCCGCGAGGAGTTCGACCTCACCTCCGGCGACATTCCCCGCCCCCTGTTCTACCTCTCCCTGCCCATCGTCGTCACGAACCTGCTACAGACGGCGTACAACCTGGTCGACACCATCTGGCTCGGCCAGTACAGCGAGACGGCGCTGGCGGCCATCGGGATGGCGTTCCCGCTCGTCTTCTTCCTCATCTCGCTCGGGCTGGGTATCTCCATCGCCGGGAGCATTCTCGTCGCGCAGAACATCGGCGCCGGCGACGAGGACCAGGCGGAGTTCGCCGCCTCCCAGACCGTGACCTTCGCCATCGTCGCGTCGCTACTGCTCGGCGCCTTTGGCTACCTCAACGTCGGGACCCTGCTGGAGCTGATCGGCGGCCCCGACAACGTCGTCGCCGGCGCGACCGGCTACCTGCAGATCATCTCGCTCGGGATGGTGTTCATGTTCGCCTTCTTCGTGTTCATGTCGCTGATGCGCGGCTACGGCGACACGATCACGCCGATGCTGGTCATGTTCGTCACCGTCGTCGTCAACATGATCCTCGACCCGTTCCTCATCTTCGGCTGGTGGATCTTCCCCGAGTACGGCATCAACGGCGCCGCCTACGCCACCATCTTCTCGCGCGCCATGGCGACGGTCATCGGCATGGCCATCATGTTCCGGGGCAACCGCGGCGTCCAGATCCACCTCTCGGAGATGTGGCCCGACTTCGGATACCTCCGGAAGATCCTCCGGGTCGGCGTCCCCGCCTCCATCGAGAACACCGGCAACTCCATCGCCGTCGTGCTCATGCTGACCATCGTCACCCCCTTCGGCGAGACGGTCATCGCCGCCTACACCGTCGGCGTCCGGATGTTCTCGGTCATCTTCCTGCCCGCCATCGCCGTCGGCCGCGGCGTCGAGACGATGGCCGGGCAGAACATCGGCGCCGGCGAGCAGGAGCGGGCCGGCCGCGCCACCAACTTCGCCGCCAAGGCCATGTTCGGCACCCTCGCCGCCGTCGGCGTGCTCACCTGGCTCGGCGCCCCCAACATCGTCGCCATCTTCTCGGACGACGCCGAAGTCGTCGAGATCGGCCGCCTGTTCCTCCGGTACGTCGCCCCGACCTTCGGCTTCACCGGCATCTTCCACTCCTACAAGGGCGGATTCCGCGGCGCCGGCAAGACGCTCACCGCCGCCGCCATCTCGATCACCATGCTCGGCCTCGTGCGCCTCCCGGTCGCGTACTTCGCCTCCGGCGAGATGGGCTACGAGGGCATCTGGCTCGCGTTCGCCGTCTCCAACATCGCCGGCGCCGCCATCGCCTTCGCGTGGTACTCCCGGGGCACCTGGCGCGACGCCGACCTCACCGACGAGGCCCCCGGCGTCGGCCCCTCGCCCGAGCCCGACGCCGAACCCACCGACGACTGAGCCGGGACCACTCACCTGTTCTCACCCGTAAACGCGACCGCTCCGGTGCGCTCGTATCGATTCTCGATGGAGGCGGTAGCTGTTGCAGTGAGCGGTTGCGGGGCGGTCGGCGCGCGCTGGAGCGCGCGTTCATGCGCGCGACCGTAGCCGCGCGAGGGATGAGCGAGCGAGCGAAGCGAGAGAGCGAATCGGCTGGGGAGGTATGTGGCCGTCTGCGGTGCTGTGCGGGGCGGTGCTGTCCTGGTGGACTGAAAGGGCGAGGCGCGCTCGCGCCGATAGTCGCCTGAGCGGGCACTATCCGCGCGGGCGGTGCCGAGAGCGCGGATATCCCGCTCAGCGACCGCGAGCACGCCGAGGGCTTTCATCGCCTGCTGTCGAATGCAGTCGAGACAATTCAGAGCGAGCGCGCCGAGGGCTTTCAACGCTCACCGTCGAGCGCGGTCACCCAGATACGAGTTCGTTTCACGACACCACAAACAGAAACCACTGATACACTCGCAATACGAACTGAACGCGAGTCGCAGGTCCGGGAGCCAAGTAGCCTCCGGGTGAAGAACGGACACACCGTCAGCTACCCGCGGAACGAGTCGAAAAGATGCGAGGCGTTCAGTTCGAGCGATCCGCGTAGGCGTCGCGGAGCTCTTCGACGGCGGGGATGACCACCCAGAAGGTCAGCGCGCCGAAGACCGCGAACCACGCCATCACGTCCATGATAGCGACGCCGAGCTGTCCGTAGACGGTGTTGACCCCCTCGACCGGGGCGACGAGCTGGACGCCGCTCCCCTCGAAACTGGGCGTGCGATACCAGCCGGCGAGGGTCAGCCACGCCAGCCCCGCGGCCGAGAAGATCGCCATCCCTTTCGCGAATTCGTCAGCCATTGTCGGATATTTCGTCGGTTTCGTCTTTAGCGTTTCCCATTCCGTCGGCCCTGAATCGCGTCGAGAACGCGTAGGTGGCCCCGCCGACGACGATCAACCCCACGCCCGCCAGCGCGACCAGCGGCTGGACCTCCGACAGCTCCGCCGTCGCCCTGTCGGTCGCGGCGTCGAGCAGCAGGAACCCGACGACGACCGCGGCCACCGCGAACAGCGTCGAGAAGACCGTCACGCGCTTGTACACCGCGTCGGGGACGACCACTTCACGGGCGCGCGCGCCCTCCGGGTCGTCGCCGGCGGCGGACGGCTCGCCCGCCGCCTCCGACTCCCCGGACTCGCCGCTTGTGGACTCGTCAGTGGCAGACGCGGAGTCGGGGATAGAATCGGAATCGGCGTCGACGGCAGAATCGGTGTCGTCCGTCCCGTCGGCGGTCGCGTCGGCCGGGTCGCCGGGGCGGGACGGGTCGGCCATCTACTTCGGCGGCCGCAGGCGGTAGTACCGGCGGTTGAGGTTGAACATGTACCCCTCCCGCATCGTCCGGAGGACGGCGTAACTGAGGAACGCCGCCAGCACCGGGAGCAGGAAGGTCAGGTCGAAGATGAGATGGGAGTCCATCGGGATGAGGTTCTTGACCGACAGCGCGGCGATGGTGAAGGCGAAGACGACGCCGCTGACGCCGACGGCGGCCCAGAACGGTTGCTCGACCGGCCGGCGCGCGCTCCCCTTGTTGAGGAAGGGGACGATGGCGACGAAGCCGACGACGACCAGGTTGGCGATGACGCCGTACGTGCGGTCTGCCATGAGCTTCTGCCCGCCCAGCAGGCTGATGTCGGGGTTGAGCGGGCCGAGCTTCAGCAGGCCGAACGACCAGTAGAGGTACCAGTCGGGCAGGATGACCGCCGGCGTCGACGAGGAGTCGGCCGGCGGGCCGATGTGGGGCGGCAGGGCCGCCGAGAGGAAGATGATCATGCCGACGAAGAAGCTCGTCAGCGCGAGGTTGCGGATCATCTCGTGGGGCCACGTCGGGAACGCGAGCACGTCGCGTTCGACGTAGCTGGACTGCTGTCGCAGGTCCTGGTCCTCGCGCCGGGACCGCTCGAAGTACTCGTAGGTCAGCCGGGCGAGCCCCTGCTTGCGAGCCTTGCGCTCGCTCCAGGTCGGGGTCTCGTCGTCCGGCGGGACGATGCCCGTGCCGTCGGTGCGAACTTCCTCGGATTCGTTGTTCTCGCTCATGGTATCAGTGGGGTTCCGCGATGCCCTGCATCCAGACGATGCCGATGTGGACGGCGATCAGCCCCGTCGTGACGAACGGGAGCACGAACACGTGCAGGATGTACATCCGCTGTACCGTCGACTGGCTGAGGGTGAACCCGCCGAACAACAGCTGGGCCACCCACTCGCCTATCAACGGTATCGACAGGCTCATCTCGACGCCGATCTGCCCGGCCCAGAAGGCCAGCTGGTCCCACGGGAGCAGGTAGCCCGTGTACCCGAAGACCATCGTCAGCGAGATGAGCACGATGCCGATGATCCAGTTGAGCTCCCGGGGCTCCTTGTACGCGCCCGTGAAGTAGACCCGCAGCATGTGCAGGAACACGGCCGCGACCATCACCTGCGCCGACCACCGGTGGAGACTCCGGAGGAAGAAGCCGAAGTTCAGGTCGGTCATGATGAAGGTGATGGAGTTGTACGCCAGGTCCGGCGTCCCGTTGGAGGCGCCGGCGCCGGGCGCGTAGTAGAACCCGAGCAGGGCGCCGGATATCGCGGCGACGATGTACGCGATCGTCGAGAACGACCCCAGCGCGTACAGCGGGTACCAGTACCAGAACTTGTTGTCCAGGTTGTACTGCTCGGTGTGGCTCTTTGGCATCTGGAAGTTGACCTTGTAGTACATGTTCTCGAGGATCTCCAGATAGTCGACGATGCGGAGCCGTCTGTCGAGCCACAGCAGTACGGTCAGATAGATCTCCTCGATGGCCGTCAGGTCGCGACTCTCCATCCACGATTCGTGGTCGTGTTCGTCCTTGCGTTCAATGCTCATTGTTACTCATCCGGCCGCGGGCGGGCCACGAACTGCACCTGCGTCGGGCTGAACGGGTCGTAGACCGACTGGTGACACTGGCAGTACACCTCGTCCGCGGCGTTGAAGTTCGCGCTCCCTTCCAGTTGCTTGTAGCCCGGCACGCAGCAGAAGTGCGTACACTTGTTGATCCAGGCCATGAAGTCCTGCTCGGTCGCGGCGTCGATGAAGCTCTGTATCGAACTGGGGAGGTCGCTGAACTCCCCCTCGCCGTTGGCCATCTGCGAGACCTTCGGTGAGCGCAACACCTGCACCGGGATCGTCTTCGCGTCCTCACCCTGCGAGCGCCACGTGGCGCTGGCGGGCTTGCCGATGCCCTCGTTGCCGATGCCGTTGCCCCACGTCTCGTAGTCCTCGAACATGTCGACGGTGAGAACGGTGTCGCCCTCGACGTCCTGCTGCCAGTCGTAGGCGGGCGGCGGGCTCGCCGACGCGCGGATCATGTTGTCCGCGTCGGTCCCCGGCTGGACGCCCTGGTACTGTTCGAGCCCGCAGTACTGGAACCACTGCGAGGAGTAGGTCGTCCCGCCAAGGTCCATCTCGGCGACGGTCCGCTCGATGCCCTGGACCGTCTCCGTGGTCGCCTCGGGGAACAGGCCCCGCAGTTCGCCCGCGTCGGTCACCTCCAGCGGGACGATGGGCATCCCGCGCGGCGCGGGACCGTCCGTGTTCTCGATCGCGATGTACTGTGTGGGGCCGCCGCCGCCGCCCGACGCGGACGTGACCGTGTTCACGGCGGCCGCGCCGCCCGTGCCCACGCTGGCCAGCGCGGCGCTGCCGACGACGCCCTTCACGAAGCGGCGTCGGCCCGTCTCGCCCGGATACTTGTCTTCGTCCAGTGGCATTGTTATCGTTTGTAGTAGGGGTAGACAGCTCGTTTCACGCTCTCCAGCGGGTCGCCCTCCGCGAAGGAGGTCCCGTCGACGTCCTCCTCGCGGACGTACAGGTCCTCCCACTTGCGGCGCCGTTTCTTGACGATCATCACGTCCGGCAGGAACTCCTTGCGGTAGACCATCAGGATGAACGCCAGGTCAACGAAGATGATGGCGAGGATACCGCCCAGATACATGTTCCCGAGCGGGCTGTACCCCCAGCCGTTCACGAGGCCGAACGTGAACAGACCCACGAACACGACTTCGACGATGGTCAGCAGGACGAGCGCGACCGCCGCGGCCGTGCTCTCCCGGGCCGGTTCGTACCTGTGGATGTCGCCGTACGTGCTCCCTGACGAGGACATCAGTTGTTCCCTCCCTTTGCGTTGGGCGATTCACCGTACTTCAGCAGGAAGAAGGTGAACAAAAGCGAGACGACCATCATCACGATGGTCGAGATGCCGACGTAGTGAGGGTGGAAGGGCACGCCCATGTGCTCGGGGTTGAGCGGCGTCTGCCCGCCGCCGCCGACCTCCTCCGTCTCCACGTCCTCGCCGACGGCGATGGCGCCCTTCATGCCCTGGCTCTCGTGGGGGGCGCAGTTGTACGTGTACATCCCGCCGGTCTCCAGCGTGACCTCGTAGGTCTGACCCGCGGCGATCGTCGCGAACTGGCCGCCTTCCGTGCCGGCGAGGCCCCCGCCCTCGGGCTGGTCGTTGGGCTTGACGTTGTGGCCCGCCTCCACGAACTCGAAGACCACCGTCGTCCCCGAGTCGATCCAGGTGGTCGTCGGGCCGAACGCGAACCCACCGGATCCGACGCCCACCTCGATGGTCACCTCGGACTGCCCGCGCAGGTCCTCGTAGCCGGGGCCGTTCGCGTCACTCACGTAGGAGGGGAAGACCGGGCGTACGCTTCCGCCACCGCCCTCCTGTGCGGCGGCCGTGCCGGCGCCCGCGGCGACCGCGGACGCGCCGCCCGCGGCGCCGCCGGCGGTCCGCAGAAAGTCCCGTCTGTTCATACAAAGGGTGGTCGGTACCGAATTTGTATAAACCCACCGAATACGCACGCAGGCGCGCGATTAGCCCCGCGCCGGCCGGAGATATTCGGGCCGTCGTCGGGCCGACGCGGCCGGTCCGTGCGAACCGCTCTCACTCGGCTCGCGACCGCCCCGGCCCGCGACCCCCGACGCGCTCCACACGGCCGGCGGTCACGCCCCGCCGGCCGACCGCTGGTCCCCCGCCGGCCGACCGCTGGTCCGCTCAGACCTCGTCTGCCCCGCCGTCGTCGCCCTCCGACGGCCGTCCGTCCGCGCTGTCGCCCGGTTCCTCCTCCGAGGGCTCGCCCGGAATCTCCGGCGCGTCCCCGGTGGATTCCTCGTCGGGGAGGAAGTCCGGCCGCTCGCCGGGTTCGAGTTCGACCGCGCGCAGGCGGTTGCGGTACTCCTCGGCGCGGAACTTGTCCGACAGGCGGGCGTTGGCGACGACGCCGAACAGCAACAGCCCGATGGCCAGGAACACGACGCCGCCGAGCAACATCGCGACGACGTTCAGCGAGCGCACCGACCCGCCGCCCGGCGGGGAGACGATCCTAAGGAAGAACACGAACCAGCCGCCGATCAGCACGAGCCCGGCGAGCACCTGGATCCCGGCGACGACCTGCAGGACCGTGTTGCCGAACTCCCCGCTACCCTCCGGGACCTCCTGTGGTTCGGGCAGCAGTTCCTCGGGCGGCGCCTCGGGCACGTCGTACGACTCCATCGACGCGAGCGCGACCGTCGGCTTCACGTCCCGGAGGACGGTGCCGTGGCCCTCGACGGAGCCGTCGGCGTAGACGGTCGCGTACCCCTCGTCGGAGTAGGCCACGATGCGGTCGTCGTGGCGCTCGACGCGGGCGAACACCTCCCGTTCGGCGACCCGTCGCTTGAGGTCGGCCTCCGCGCGGTCGAGCAGTTCCTCGCCCGTGATCCACGACTCCGGGTCGAAGACGGCCTCCCACTCCTCGGCGGACATCGACGCCATCTCGTCCGGGCCGAAGTCGTCGAAGTCGTACTCGGCCTCGACCTGCTCGCGCAGCGCCTCGATGGACTCGGCGTCCTCGCCGGCCCCGGCACCGTCGGCCTCCGACGCCTCCTCGGCCCCGTCGACCCGTTCGTCGGCGGCGTCGCTCATTGTCGGAACTCCGGCCCCGAGGGGTAAAAGCGCCCCGACCCGGCAGCAGGCGACGGCACGCGCTCGGACGCACCCCCGGTGACGAAGGGGCGCACCCGTGTGCGCGAAGACGAACGGGAACCCCGGACCGACGATTCGAACACCACGTCGGTTCGCCCGTCGAATCCCGATCGCGATTCGGTTGAGAACTCACTCAATATCAGAACCCCACAGCTCGGGAGATTAACCCCATATCGAGACTTTAACCGACATAGATCGACCTGACGAAGTTCGACCGGAAATGTTAATTTAATACTCGTTCAACCGAACGGTGATGGCACAAGCGACCGAACGGCTCCGCCGATACCTCGACGACGAGCTCGGCGAGTGTCGGAGCGAAGATGTCGAGCGACGACTCGACGAACTCGGCACGCTCGAGGCGGCGCTCGGGACCGAGCAGGTCGAGGCGGAACTCGACGTGCTCTCGGCGCTCGCGAACGAGACGCGCTACCGGCTCGTCCGCGTGCTCGTCGCCGCGCGCGAGGAGCTGTGCGTCTGCGAACTGCACGCCGTCGTCGACGTGACCGAGAGCGGGCTCAGTCACGCCCTGTCGAAGCTCGTCGACGCGGGGCTCGTCGACGGCCGGAAGGACGGCCGCTGGAAGAAGTACCGGGCGACCAACCGCGCGGTGGCGCTGGTCACGGTCCTGGAGGGGAGCGTCAGCGACGAACTGCCGGACGGGAGCGACAGTCATGAGTAACGCCGAGGCCCACACCCACGGCCCGGACTGCGACTGCGAGTCCTGCGGCGACCCGCGGTCGATGGACTTCCTCGACAAGTACCTCACCGTCTGGATCTTCGGCGCGATGGCCGTCGGCGTCGGGCTGGGCTACGTCGCTCCCTCGGTGACCCGGCCGATCCGGGACCTGCACCTCGTCGAGATCGGGCTCGTCGCGATGATGTACCCGCCGCTGGCGAAGGCGGACTACTCGCGGCTCCCGACGGTGTTCCGCAACTTGCGGGTGCTGAGCCTGAGCCTCGTCCAGAACTGGCTGATCGGCCCGACGCTGATGTTCGGGCTGGCCGTCGTCTTCTTCGGCGGGGTCGTCCCCGGGCTGCCCGCGCGCCCGGAGTTTTTCCTCGGGCTCGTGTTCATCGGGATGGCCCGCTGTATCGCGATGGTGCTCGTCTGGAACGAACTCGCCGAGGGGTCGACCGAGTACGTCACCGGGCTGGTGGCGTTCAACAGCCTCTTCCAGATCGTCACCTACGGGGTGTACGTCTGGTTCTTCGCGCTCTTTCTGCCCCCGATTCTGGGCATGGAGACGCTCGTCGCCGGCATCTCGGCGTTCGACGTGACCCCGACGCAGGTGTTCGAGGCCATCGTCGTCTTCCTCGGGATCCCCTTCGCCGCCGGCTTCCTCACCCGGTACGTCGGCATCCGATGGAAGGACGAGGAGTGGTACGAGGACCGGCTCGTCCCGCTGATCGACCCGCTGACGCTGGTCGCGTTGCTGTTCACCGTCGTCGTGATGTTCGCGACCCAGGGCGAGAACATCGTCGCCGCGCCGGCCGACGTGCTTATCATCGCCGTCCCGCTGACGGTCTACTTCGTCGTGATGTTCCTCGTCAGCTTCGCGATGGGGAAGGGCGTCGGCGCCGACTACTCGACGACGACGGCGATCGGCTTCACCGCCGCGAGCAACAACTTCGAGCTGGCCATCGCGGTCGCCGTCGCCGTCTTCGGCGTCGGCTCCGGCGTCGCCTTCGCGACCGTCGTCGGCCCGCTCATCGAGGTGCCGGTCCTGCTCGCGCTGGTCAACGTCGCGCTGTACTTCCAGCGCAGGCTCGACTGGGGGACCGCCGCGGCGGGGAGCCCCGAACCGACCGACGACCGACCCGCGGCCAACGATTGAGACCCGAACGATGTCAACCGACTCCGACTCCACCGACCCGACCCGTATCGCCTTCGTGTGCGTCCAGAACGCCGGCCGCTCGCAGATGTCGGCCGCCTTCGCCGAGCGCGAGCGCGACCGCCGCGGCCTCGACGACCGCGTCGAGATCCTGACCGGCGGCACCCGCCCCGCCGACCGCGTCCACGGCGAGGTCGTCGACGCGATGGCCGAGGTCGGTTTCGACCTCACAGACCGGACGCCGCGGGAGATCTCGGCCGAGGAGCTGCGCGCCTGTGACTACGTCGCCACCATGGGCTGTTCGACGCTCGACCTCGGCGACGCCGAGGGGAACGTCGACGTGCGCGACTGGGCGCTCGACGACCCCGACGGCCAAGACGGCGAGCGCGTCCGCGAGATCCGCGACGAGATCGAAAAGCGGGTCCGTGCGCTGTTCGACGAGTTCAGCGACGCGGACGACGAGCCGGGCGGGTCGTAGCCGACGGACGAACGCCGAGCCGTCCACGCGGGCTTTCGGCACGTTTTAGCGCGACTGGCCGAAAGCACCGACCATGGTCACGGACAGGGTGGTCGCGACGGTCGTGCTGGTGGCCGTGACGGCGAGTTTCCCCTGTTTCGTCTACGGCGCCTGGTACATCATCGAGACCGAGCCGGTCACCTGGTCGGTGCTGATCCACCACCTGAAGTTCGTGGTGACGGGGCTGGTGCTGACGACCGTGCCGATGCTCGTCTGGATGGCGCCGCGCCTGCTGAGCCAGTTCGGGGGCTTCGCGATGGTCCACGCCTTCCTCGGCGCGCAAGCGTACGCCATGCTCGCCTTCGGCTTCACGGGGATCGTCCGCATCTTCACCGCCAAGCGGCGCCACGACCTGTACAACGACTACGACGAGGACGTGCTGCTCGACGAGATCGGCGGCGACCGGATGGACCACTGGCGGAGCCGCCTCCGGATCGGCGTGTTCGGCTACGTCTTCTTCTGGATCCTCGCCTACGGCGCCGGGTTCGCCCGCTACGTCCTCCGCTACGACGTGCTCGAACTCCTCGGGGTGTGAGACGGCATCCTCCGGCCAGCGGCCGGTTTTTTGCCCGCAGCGGTCGAACGCGCGACTATGACCGACGAGGCGACCGCCGACGCGCCCGACGTGCTGGTGTTGCGACAGAACATCCACGGCATCGCGCCCGAATCGTACGTCGCGGCCCTGCGGGACCGACTCCCCGACCGCGAGGTGGGCTACGCCGCCACTCCCGAAGAGGAGCGGGAACTGCTCCCGGAGGCGCAGGTCCTCGCCGGGTTCGAACTCGACGAGGAGCGCCTCGACCGGGCCGAGAACCTCGAGCTGTTCGCCTGCTCGTACGCCGGCGTCGACCACCTCCCCCTCGACGCCTTCCGGGAGCGCGGCGTCGCCGTCACGAACGCCTCCGGCGTCCACGGCCCCAACATCGGCGAGTACGCCCTCGGCGCGATCCTCTCGTTCACCCGCGACTTCCTCGAGTCCCGGCGCCGCCAGCGCCGCCGCGAGTGGCGCTCCCACCAGGGTCACGAACTCGCCGGCAGCACCGTCGCCGTCGTCGGCATGGGCTCGATCGGCCAGTCGGTCGTCCAGCGCCTCCAGGGGTTCGAGGTCGACACCGTCGGCGTCCGCTACTCCCCGGAGAAGGGCGGGCCGACCGACGAGGTGTACGGCTACGGCGAGATCGCCGAGGCCGTCGCCGACGCCGCCTACGTCGTCCTCGCCTGCCCGCTGACCGACGAGACCGAGGGTCTGGTCGACGAGGAGGTGTTCCTGACGATGCCGCCCGAGGCCGTCCTGGTGAACGTCGCCCGCGGCGGCGTGGTCGACACGGACGCCCTGGTCGACGCGCTCCGGTGGAACTCGATCCGCGGCGCCGCCCTGGACGTGACCGACCCCGAACCGCTCCCGGAGGACCACGAACTGTGGACCTTCGAGAACGTCCTGATCACGCCGCACAACGCCGGTCACACCCCCGAGTACTTCGAACGGCTGGCCGACATCGTCGCCGAGGCCGTCGACACCGCCGAGGAGTCCGGCGAGTGGGACGACCTCCCGAATCAGGTGGTCTGACCGGTCAGTCGCCGCTCGTCGACTCGCGGTAGCCGTCGCGAGCCTCGGCGAACAGGTAGCCGACGGCGACGGTTCCCGCGATCACCGCGAGCAGGCCGTCCGAGGAGACCGGCCCCACCGAGACCGGGTCGGTGAGAGCGACGATCGTACCGAGAACCACGACGGCCGCGACGGCGGCGACGAACCGCCAGCGGGCGGCGACCGGGACGAGGCCGTCCTCGCCGCGCCAGGCGAGATAGAGGTGTGCACCCGCGAGGACGGCGCCGTTGTAGAGGAGGTATCCGACGACCGCGACCGGACTCGTGACGTCGAACGCCTGCGAGACGAGGGCGACGCCGGCGAGCGCGAGGGCGACGACAGTCAGGTGGACCCTGGTGTCCCTGGAGACCATATCCCAGCGTCGCCCGGGCGTCGAATAAACCTTGAGGGAAGCGACGGCGCCGCGGACGGCAGGCCTCGGCGGTCGCGATTACTCGCGGTCCTCGACCGCTTCGGACCTGCTCGCCCGCGCGTCGTCGCCCTCCTTGATCGCCCGCGCCTCCTCCTCCATCGCGTCGATGTCGACCTGCGCCTCCTCGTCGATCTCCCCGATGATCTCGGCGATGTCGTCGAGGCCGAGCAGCTCGCGCGTCTCCGCGTCGAACCCCTGGCTGTCGAGGCTCCCCTGCCCGTCGGCGCCGACCGCGTCGCTCACGTCGCTGCCGGAGAGGTGCTTGCCGTAGCGGCCGACCAGCGAGGTGAGCTCCTGGGGCATGACGAACGTGGTCGACTCGCCCTGGCCGATGTTCTCGAGGGTCTCCATCCCCTTGTCGATGATGGCGCGCTCGCCCATCGACTCGGCGGATTTCGCCCGCAACACGGTCGAGATGGCGTCGCCCTGCGCTTCGAGGATCTGCGACTGCTTCTTCCCCTGGGCGCGGACGATGTCGGACTGTTTGGCCCCCTGTGCCTCCTCGATGGCCGAGCGCCGTTCGCCCTGCGCTTCGAGGATCATGGCGCGGCGCTTGCGCTCCGCGGAGGTCTGTTGCTCCATCGCCTGCTTGACGCCCGCGGCTGGGTTGACCTCGCGGACCTCGACGCTCTCGACGCGGATCCCCCACTCGTCGGTGGGTTCGTCCAGCTCCTCGCGAATGCGCTCGTTTATCATCTCCCGCCGGGAGAGCGTGTCGTCGAGTTCCATGTCGCCCAGCACGGCCCGCAGCGTCGTCTGCGCGAGGTTCGAGACGGCCCGCTTGTACTCCTCGACCTCGAGGAACGCCTTCTTGGCGTCCATGACGCGGACGTAGATGACCGCGTCCGCCGTGACGGGGGAGTTGTCGCGGGTGATCGCCTCCTGCTGGGGCACGTCGATCGTCTGGGTGCGCAGGTCGAAGGGGTACGTGCGGCTGACGAACGGCGGGATCACGTGGATCCCGGGATCAAGCAGCCTGCGGTACTCGCCGAAGACCGTCAGCGCCTCCTTCTCGTAGGCCTCGACGATCTCGACCGCCGAGTAGACGGCGGCGACGGCGAGCAGGAGGAGCAGTCCCCCGATCACCGTCAGCGGCGAGAGTCCGGGCAGCGACTGGAGGGGTGTGGCGGAGCCCGCGAGGGCGGCTCCGGCGGACGGGACACTCATACGTATGCTAGTGCGTTACAGACGGATAAGCTGTCGCACCGACGGACGTTCGGGGTGGGGTGTCGGAACAGCCGCGGCGACGGCGCGAGACCGAACGGGGCGGGGCGGATCCGTCTCCGCGGTACTCAGACCAGCGGCTCCGTCGGGTGGTCGCGCTCGTAGGTCTCCCGCATCGTCTCGGCGAAGCGGCCGCCCTTCGAGAGGGTGATCGTGACGACCGTGAACTCGCCGTCGGCGGGGTCGAGGACGAACACCTCGCGGGGTTCGGGCTCGTCGGGGCCGTCGTTGACCCGGTCGACCAGCGGTTCGATCGGACGGGCGCCGGACCGGAACTCGTCGAAGATGGCGGGCTGGCCCGAGTCGGCGAAGACGTAGCAGACGCCGTTGACCGCGTTGTCGGTGTTGTACGTCTGGGTGGCGTTCATGCCGTCGCCGGCCGCGCGGGTCTCCTCCCAGAGGCTCTCGGCGACCTCGTAGACCGGGTCGGCGTCGGCGACGTAGGTGTACAGCGTGGGCCGGTCCACCGAGAGCGTCCGGACCGCGGGCTCCTCGGACCCCCAGTCGAGGCCGGCCTCGACGAGGTAGCCGGGTCGGAGCTCCTCGACGGGCGCGTCGTGGCCCTCGCGGGCGACGGCGACCGTCTCGTAGGTGTCGCGGTCGAGAAAGCGCCAGGTCTCCTCGTCGCCGCCGGGCAACACGCGATAGGTCCCCTCGTCCATACCCGCGGTAGGGAGTCGGGCGGGATAACCTCCGTCGTTTCCGTTCGGTGGCGTCCCGAAAAGCGGCCGGACGCAGGGCACCCGAGACGACGGTCGGCCGCGAACCGTTCAGTTCGACAAAACTTATGCCGCGGGTGGACCCGATGCCGGTGTGCCCTCCCACTCGCGCAGGCAGTTCCTGGCGACCGCCGGCGCAGTCGCGCTCGCGGGCTGTGCGGTCGCCGACGGGCTCGACCTCGGCGGGACCGACTGGCCGGATACCGCCGAGGGGACGACCGAACCGCTCCCAGACGAGTCGGCGGGGTGGCCCCAGTTCGCCCGCGATACCGAGCGTTCGGGGTTCGCGCCCGAGGTCCGGATCGACGACCCGACCGAGGAGTGGGCCGTCGAGATGAGCGGCGGACTGGCGACGCCGGCGGTCGTCGGCGACCGCGTGTTCGTCTACGGGAGTACCGCCACCGAGTCCGGCGACGGAGACGGGGGATGCGTAGTCGATGCACGCCGAGCGAGCGACGGCCGCCGCGAGTGGCGGCGTCCGCTCCCCGGTTTCGGTGACGCGATCTCCGGCTGTCCGCCGCTCGTCTACCGCGGGTCGGTGTACGTCGGCAACGCCAGTCGGAGCGGTCTCTACGCCCTCGGCGCACGCGACGGGAGCCCTCGATGGGCCCACGAGACCGGAGACTCGATCAACGAGGCCGCGCTCGGCTATCGCGGCAACGTCTACGCGTCGACCGGGAGCGAGTTGCTGGCGTTCGACCAGCGGGGTCGCGAGCAGTGGACCTATCGGCTGGGCGACGACCGCCTCGCCAGCGAACCGCCGGCGGGTGCCGGCGGTCGCGTCCTCTACACCACGTCCATCATCGGGAGCGTCGTCGGGCTCGAACCCGGCGGGACCGGCTCCTCGGACTGGCGGTACGTCCGCGAGGCTTCGTTCGGAACCCCGACCGTCGCCGACGGCATCGCGTACGTGCCAACAGAATTTGAGGACCAGCGTATCCACGCCCTCGACCTCGCCGACGGCACGCATCGCTGGACGCGGTCGATCCCTCTCACGACGGGGGTCGCCACCGACGGCGACCGCCTGTACGGCGCGACCGACGGCGGCGACCTCGTCGCCCTCACCGCGGCTGAGGGGACCGAACGATGGCGGACGACGCTGGTCGAGAGCGAAAACGCGAAACTCGCCACTCGCCCGCTCGTGACCGACCGATCCGTCGTCGTCACGACGGACGCCGCCGACGCGAACGGGTCCGCGACGACCACTGCCGTCGACCGACGGACGGGAGGGGTACGCTGGACCGTCGACCATGCTGTGGACCGGGCGCTCGACGGAGCGGTCGCGGCCGGCGGACGCGTCTACGTCCCGCTGTACGCCAGCGACGGATCGACGTACCGGCTCGTCGCGCTGTCGGACCGGTAGATATCGGAGTCGCGAGATCGCCGACCGCAGAAGGCAGTTACAGGTAGCCGGAGTCGACCAGCAGTTCGCCGTTGAGCACGCTCGCGCCGGCCGCGCCGCGCAGGGTGTTGTGGGCGAGACAGTTGAACTGGAGGCCGTGGGTGGTCTCCTGAACGCCGCCGACGGAGACGGTCATGCCGTCGCCGAGGTTGCGGTCCATGCGGGGCTGGGGGCGGTCGGGCTCGTCGAAGACCTCGATGAGCCGGTCCGGCGAGGACGGCAGGTCCAGCGAAGGGTACGACTCCATCGCGTCCTCGGCCTCCGAGGGCGACAGATCCTCCTCGGTGTCGGCCCAGACGTTCTCCAGGTGGCCGTCGATGGTCGGGATGCGGTTACAGGAGGCGGCCACGTCGGCGTCGTGCCAGTGGACCTCGGCGCCGTCGAACTCGCCCAGAAGCTTGCGGGACTCGGTCTCCATCTTCCGCTCCTCCTTGCCGATGTGGGGGATGGCGTTGTCGATGATCTCCATCGAGGAGACGCCCGAATACCCCGCGCCGGAGACGGCCTGGAGGGTGGCGACCTCGATCCGTTCGAGGCCGGCGGCCTCGTCGAGGGCGGCCAGCGGCGGGACCATCGTGATCGTCGAGCAGTTGGGGTTCTTGATGAGCGCGCCGTCCCAGCCCCGTTCGTCGCGCTGGACCTCGATGAGGTCCATGTGGTCGGCGTTGACCTCCGGGATGACCAGCGGCACGTCGTCGTCGGCCCGGGCGTTCGAGGAGTTCGAGGAGACGACGTAGCCCGCCTCGCAGAAGTCGGGTTCGACGCGCTCGCCGACGCTGGAGGGCAGCGAGGAGAAGATAAGGTCCACGTCGTCCGGAACCGCATCGGGGTCGGTGGCGACGACCTCCGTCTCGGCTACCTCGTCGGGGATCGGCGTGTCGATGCGCCACTTGCTGGCCTCGCGGTAGCTCTTGCCGACGCTCGACTCGCTGGCGGTGAGCGCCTCGATCTCGAAGTCCGGATTCGGGTCGACGAGCTGGATGAGCCGCTGGCCCACGGCGCCGGTCGCGCCGAGGATGCCTACGCTGACAGTCATTGTTCCGGGATAGAGTCACCGCCATTCAAAACTGTTTGGATACGTCTACCACGGTCAGGGTCTATCATCCGCAATTCCGGAGCGGGCGCGGCCGCCGCTCGGGGCGGTCGAAGACAGAACAGAGAGAGAACGGCGCGCCGCCTATGCCTCGACGGTCTGACCCTGCTTGCGGGTGACGTAGCCGGCGATGCGGTTCCGGACGCCCTTCGACTCGACGTTCGTGAGCTCGGCGACGACGTCCTTGTTGTGCTCGAAGTCCTGGCCGAAGGCGTTCGGATACCGCTCCATCAGCAGCGTCGCCGTCTTCTTGACGTAGGCGGGTTTGATAGCCATACCGACCCGTTGACCGGTCGCGCCCTAAAAGGATTCGAATCGGCGGCGCCCGGGAGCCGCGGTCCGCTCCACGTCGGGTCACCCGCCGACTTCGACTTCTTCGAGCACCGCCGGCGTGTCGTTCGCGGGGTCGTTGACCGCCGCCGAGACGGGATAGGTCCGCATCGGTTCGTCGGGATAGGGGTCCAGCAGCGATGCGGCCTCGTCGGGGTCGCCGGTGAGCCACCGTTCTTCCTCCTCGGGGCTAAGGATCACCGCCATCCGGTGGTGCAGGTCCGCGACGGTGTCGTTCGGTTCCGTGGTGAGGACCGCGAACGTCTCGACCGGCTCGGGGTCGCCGTCGGGTTCCGACCCGCCGCCGAAGTCGCCGAGGCCGGTCTGGGTCTGTGGGGGCGTCCACCGCTCGTACAGCCCCGCCATCGCGAACAGTTCGTCGTCGCCGACGGTGACGCGGTAGGGCTGTTTGCCGCTCTCCCCGCCGAGGTCGGTCCACTCGTAGAAGCCGTCGGCGGGGACGAGACAGCGCCGCGACTCGTAGGCGTCGGCGAAGCTGCGCTTCTCTCGCACCGTCTCCGCGCGTGCGTTGATGAACTCGAACGCCGAGCGGTCGTCGGCCCACGCGGGGACCAGCCCCCACTCCATGCGCTGGATGGTCTCGGGCTCGTCGCCGGTGACGACCGGGAGTTGCTGGCTCGGCGCGGCGTTGTAGCGGGGTTCGAACGCGAAGTCGAACGTCGCGTCGAAACGCTCCTCGACGTCGTCGGGCGGGGCGAACAGGCTATAGCGGCCACACATGGGTCCGGCTACGGCCCCCACCGCAATAACGGCACAGTCCGGCGGTCGTCACTCCTCGAAGAGCGCAGCGGCGAGGATGTTGGCGTCGGCGACCACCTTGAACGCCGCGCCGACGACCCCGCCGAAGAAGAACGTGGCACCGACGAGGACGATCCCGAGTCCGATGACCTGGCGCACGATCTGCGCGAGCCCGCCGATGAAGGGCGGGTTCACGAACATCGAGAGACCGATAGGGAGCAACAGCGTCCCGACGAGATAGAGGATGATCAGCCGGCGCATCTCCGGGTGGAGCGCGTAGGCCACCGCGGAGTCGAAGTCGACGGGCGAGCGCGCGAGCGTGTCTTCCGGTTCTGCCATGGCACGGTAGTCGGTCGGAGGCCGGATAGGTGTACGGGGCCGTTCAGACGGTGCGGTCGCGGTGCCGGAGCGGTCGCGGGGTGGTCGCGGCGCGGAGCGGTGGCCGGGAGGCCGTCTCGTCGGCCGACCCGGGGAAAGGCAGGTCTACATCTCGCATCCGGCGCCGCAGGCACCGGTTCACCGGACGCGAGGGAGCGCAGCGACCGAGTCGTCCGGCTTTTTTCCCCAAGTTTTTTCGGCGGAGGATCCCCGCAGCGGCGCGAAGCGCCGCGAGGCGCTCTCCGCCGGAAAAAGTGGGTTCTAGATGGCCAGGAACTGCGTCACCAGCCACTTGGTCATGACGGCGGTGACCGAGCCGACCCAGGTGAGCGCGACGAAGTGGACGTAGGTGTTGATCTTGTGGCCGCCGTCGACGGTGCGGATCATCAGCGCCGACAGCATCGCGCCGAACATGATGATGACGATCAGCAGGAACTCGATGAGCGGGATGTTGTACACCTCGGTGTTGATGAGGCTGCCCACGTCGAAGTTGTCGGTGCCGCTCTGCAGGTCGAGGCTCATCGAGGCGAGGATGTTGACGACCTGGAGGCCGATGAAGAAGGCGAACGTGGAGGCGGCGGTGATCCCGTAGAGGAGGCCGATGAGCGTGGTGGTGGCCTGCGAGCGGCGCTGGCGCAACTGCTGGACCTCCATCATGTTCTCGGAGATGAGCTCGCCGAGCAGCTTGGGGTCGCCGCCCATCTCGCGGCCGATGAGGTACATCTCGGAGAACTTCTGGATGAGCGAGGAGCGACACTCGGCGGTGAAGTGGCGCCAGGCCTCGGTCGTCTCGATGCGCATGTTCAGCCGCTTGTAGAGGTTGTCGACGTTGTCGGTCAGCGGCCCGAAGTCCTTCCGGCGCAGGGTCTCCAGCACCGTCGAGGTGGTCGACTGCTTGGCGCCCTCGGTCGCCCCGAGTGCGCGGATGAAACTGGGGAACTCCTCGTCGCGCGCCTTGATCTTCTTCTCCTCGGCGCCGACGACGATCCCGGGGATCAGCAACGGTGTGATCGGGATGGCGGCGTAGAACGGCAGCGGGAGCGGGTCGAGGAAGAAGACCAGGTCCCCCAGCGTGACCGGCGAGAGGCCGAGCATCCCGGCCAGCGAGAAGGCCAGGAGGCCGACCGAGAGGGCGGTGCCGGCGACCGTGGCGTTGCGGATCTTCGACTCGACGGGGGAGGGCTTGTCCTCGGGGTGGTACCACAGCGGGTCGTGGGGGGCCATCGAACGGATGGCGAGGTAGAAGCCCGACTGGACGAACACGTAGAGGACGATGACGGCGCTGACGGTCATCGTCGGGTTCGTGCCCGTCAGGACCGGGAGAACGACGGCGAAGACGAGGGCGAACGTCATCGAGAGGATCATCGAAAGGTACAGGTCCTTCATGACCTCCAGGTTGTCCAGCGTGCCCTGGTAGACGGTCTTGTAGTTGGCGATGATCTGGTCCTGCTCGGAGACGAGGTAGTCGTCGAGCGCCTGGCCGGCGCCGAGCGTGTAGCCCAGGCGGTCGAAGAAGTCGGAGACGGCGTCGCTGGGGACCTGCTTGGCGCGGCGGCGGCAGGCGTCGTCGAGGCTCTGGTTCCAGGTGTCGACGAGTTCGACGACGCGGCCGATCTCGGCGGCCATCTCGCCGTACTGGTCCTGCCGGGAGAGCTGGCGGAACACCTCCATGCGGTCGATGTTCGTCGTCGAGAGGACCGTCATGTGGGTGACGACGAGGTGGAACTGGTTGTTGAGCTCCGCCTTGCGCTGGGAGAGCAGGATCTTGGGGTAGAAGACCGCAGAGGCGAGCATCAGGAATCCGAGCAGGGGGATCGGCCCGCGGATCATCAGCGGGAGGTCGAGCAGGAGTCCGACGGCGACGGTCGCGACGAAGAAGACGACGGAGGGGACGAGGATGACGCCGAGGTATCGGTTCAGCGGCATCGGCATCTGCTCGTAGGCGTCCGCGAGCCCGGCGAGGGCGGACGTGAGCGTGAGTTCGACGGTGCCAGCGGATTCGTCTGCCGACGCCATCACTCGGTCCTGTGGATGTCGAAGGGGAGGCCCTCCACGCCGTCGCGCTGGAAGTCCTCGATCAGCTCGTTGACCTCGTGGTACCCCAGGATGCCCTCTTGGATGGCGCGCTCGATGACGCTCGCCCGGAAGTTCAGGTCGTCGTAGATGTCGCGGGTGTCCTCGTAGCCGAGGAGGGTCGCGATCTGCTCCTCGAGGACGAAGGAGTTGTTCATGCCCTGGAAGACGATCTCGTCCTCGACGGGGTCCCAGTAGAAGCTCTGACGGGTGACGACCCCGTCCATCTCCTTGGAGTAGCCCTCGATCTCCTGGACGGAAGTCACCCGGCGAAGCACATCGTCGCCCTGCTTGACGCGGTTCTGGAACAGCGCCACGTCGGCCACGTCCATGAACGTCTCCGGGACGTTGATCGGTTCGCCGGTGAAGCGCTGGATCATCGAGACGATGTCGCTCGCGTGGAACGTCAGCATCACCGGGTGGCCGGTCTGTGCGGCCTGGAACGCCATGCGCCCCTCCTCGCCGCGGACCTCGCCGACGATGATGTAGTCGGGACGCGAACGGAGGGCAGCCGCGACGAGGTCGAACATGTCGACGCTGGAGCTCTCGTCGTCGCCCTCCCTGGTCAGGAGCTTCTGCCAGGTGTCGTGCGGTGGCAGGACCTCCGCGGTGTCCTCCGCGGTGTAGATCTTCGCGTCCCGGGGGATGAACGCCATGATGGAGTTGAGCGTCGTGGTCTTCCCCGAGGCCGTCTCCCCGACGACGAAGACGGTCTGTTCGTTCTCCAGGCAGAGCCAGAGGTACGCCGCCAGTTGCGGCGACAGCGTCCCCCACTTGGTGATCTGGAAGATCGACAGGGGCACCTCGTCGCCCTGGCGGATGGTCAGCGAGGGCCCCTTGACGGACACGTCGTCGGAGTAGATGAGGTTGAGACGCGAGCCGTCCGGCAGCGTGGAGTCGACGATGGGGTCGCTGTCGGAGACGGGGTCGCCGATGCGTTCGCCCATGTTCTTGAGCCACTGGTCGTACTCCTCGGGGGTGCCGAAGTCCACGGTAGTGGAAAGCATCCCGTAGACCGAGTGGTCGACGTGGCACTCGTGGGGGCCGATGACGTGGATGTCCTCGTTGGCCGGGTCGCGCATCACGGGTTCCAGCGGGCCGAGCCCGACGATGTCCCGATTCAGTCGGTAGAGGATGTTCTCGTAGGTCGACTCGGTGACCTCCACCTTCCCGAGGTTCGAGAGCTTGGAAAAGCGCGAGAGGACGCCGCGCTCGTCGCTGGCGCCGCTCTTGACCGCGGTCGACTCCTGGAGGAGTTCCTCGATGCGGTCGTCGTACTCCGTGTCGCTGGTGGGGGCGGGCTTGTTGACGCTCTTCTGGAGGAGCTTGTTGCGGACCTCCTCGAAGACGACCGACTCCTCGTCGTCGAGTTCCGGCTCGATGGCGTAGTATTTCATGTCCTGGCCGATGTCGCCGTAGATGTGACAGAAGATCGGCCCGCCGACGGGGTAGAGGACGTTCGGCCGGTCGGACTCGTAGTCGTCGTCGGCTTCCTCGATGAACGTGGGGAACTCCCCGGTGATCTGCTTGAACTTCTTCAGGTGGTCCATCAGGTGCGGCCGGCGCGACGCGACCTGCCTGAGTTCGTCCGAGGGTTTGGGTCGTCCGTGTTCTGTCATGGCTGTGCGAGTCTTTAGGCGACGCTGCGCGATTCGATCACGATGCCGGTCCCCGAGCGGACGGAGTAGCCGATGGTGTCCCCGACCTGCTCGCCCATGCCGGCGAATCGGAGGACGCTGATCTGTCGGCGCACGTCGTTGCCGACCTCGATCATCTCCAGTTCGAGGAACACGTCGGCGATCGCCCGGAAGGGGCCGATGGCCTCCTCGTCCAGCGTCGAGGGGTCGACGGTCAGCATGATGACCTTCCCCTGGGAGATGACGTCGCGGAAGAACGAAATTATCTCCAGGGCGGCCTGTCGCTCCTCGTTCTGTCGGACCAGCGCCTCGAACTTGGGGTCGTTGCGGAGGATGGCGTCGAAGGTGTCGATGATGACCACCTCCGAGTCCCACATCACCTCGGCGTCCATCAGCCGCTTGAGCAGTTCCTTCCGGTCGCCCTCCTCCTCCTGGCCGGAGAAGGTGTTCCCGTCGCCGATGTCGGCGTGGAGGAACAGGCAGTTCTCGTCGAGGAGGTGCTCGACCATGCCGTAGTCCAGCGAGTGCATCTGGTCGAGGAAGCTCCCGACCGTCAGTTCGGTCGAGAGCATCGTCACCGAGTGGCCCTCCTCGCAGAGGCCGTAGGCGAACCGCTGGCTGATGGCGGACTTGCCGGCGCCGTAGTCGCCCTCGACGAGGACGATGCTGCCCGGCGGGATCCCGCCGCCCAGCTCCTTGTTGATCCGGTCGCGCTCCTTCAGTCCCAGCGAGAACAGATCGTTGGTCGCGATGCTCATGTGCGGAACTCGAACACCTCCTCGTCGCCGTTGACGACCACTTTCACGCGGTGGTCCTCGTTGACCGGGAGGGTGTCGTCGGAGCGGTCGATCTCCAGTTTCAGGACCGACCCCGGCCCCCAGTTGGGACCCTCCCCGTACAGCGACACGCCCACGTCCGTCTCGAAGCGACCGTTGACGAAGACGTTGACCGCGCTCGGGTCGGCCGGTAACGTCTCCGAACCCGTGTTCTTGACGTGGAGCGTGATGTTGTTCGTGGTGTCGTCGTAGACGTTCGACGAGCCGCTGTCGCTGATGATCTCCACGTCGGTGCGCACGTCCTGGCTGACCTGCAGCCCCTGGTCGTCGATGGCGTTGCTCAGCTGGCCGACCGTGTCGGTGAACACGCCCGCGACGCTGGCGGCGACCAGCATCGACGCGATGAACAGGATCATGTGGGAGACGGAGACGCTAGCCACGGCGGACCACCTCCGTGCCGGCCGGTCCGGTGGCTCGGTGGGCGGGACGGACCGCGGGGCGTCGACTCGCTAGCACGCGCCGGTCACCTCCCGCGTGGCGGCGACGCCGGGGCCGGAGACCACCTTGACCGACCGGGGCGCCGCGTCGAGGTCGGACTGCTCGACGGTGAGCTGTTCGCCCGGTAGCCACAGATCCGTGTTGGGTTCCGAGCCGTTGACGGCGCCGTCGACGACGGCGTCGCCCGCCCAGCCGGTCCGGTACTGGTTGCCCAGCAACAGGTCTGTGTCGCTCAACAGGAGCTTGGTCGACCCGGTGTTGTTGACCTCGACGCGGATCCCGCAGGATGGGGTCGTGAACACGCTGACGCCGGTGATCGCGATGTCGGATCCGGCGATCCGGTCGGCGCGGTCGGCCGCGGCGTCCCGGGCCTCGGCGACCCGCTCGCCGGCGTTGGAGACGCTGCCGTAGAACGCCGACAGCGCGACGAACAGGCCCAGCAGGACCACGACCAGCGAGCCGCTGACGGAGAAGCCCATCAGGCGACCACCTCTGTGCCCGAGACGCCGTCCTCGGTGGCGAGCTTGACGCGGCTGGGCGTGGCGCCCGTGGCGATCTCGACGGTGAGCTGTTCGCCCGGGAGCCACAGATACGTCTCCTCGTCGCCGTCGACCGTGGCGTTCGCCCGCCAGTCGGTCTCGTATTCGTTGTCGACGAGGACGTCCGTCCGGTTGAGCGACAGCGCCGTCGAGCCGTCGTTGGTGGCCTCGACCGTGAGCGTCCCGTCGACGTACGTCGCGGTGAGGGCGAGCGCCGTGTTCTGCTGGTCGAGCAGGCGGTCCGCCCGGTCGCTCCGGGCCTCCGAGACCCGCTCGAAGCTGTCGGAGGCGGCGCCGTGCCACATCCCGAAGGCGATGAGCAGGCCGGCGAACACCAGCGCCGCGGAGCCGCTAACGCTGAATCCCATCGGCACCACCTCCCCGGGACCCCGCGAGTTTCGAGAGCGCGACGGACTCGGCGGCGTCGCCGTCGAGCTGGCTGATGTATCGCAGGCTCCGGGTGTGGTGGTCGATCGTGAGTCCGCCCTCGCCACCCGAGCCGTCGAACCCGCGCAGGTACGCCCGCAGGTCCTCGGCGACCGGCTCGGCCACCCAGTCGATCCGCTCGTAGTAGTCGATGGCCCGCGCCGTCTCGCGGACGCCCACCTGCTCGACGAGGTACTCCAGCCACTCGACGACCACGAGTTCGGTCGCCAGCCCCTCCGGCATCGTCTCCAGATACGGCTTGCCGTCCGAGTCGGCCCCGTCGGCCGCGGCCGTCGCGTCGGCCGCCCCGGTCGCCGCGTCCGCCCCGGTTGCGGACTCCGAATCCGTCCCGGAGTCGGCGGTCGCGGCGGCAGAATCGGTCGTCGCTTCCGGGTCGGCCGCCGCGTCCAGTTCCGCGTCGGCGTCGGGGGTAGCCGCCGAGTCGGGGTCGCCGTCGTCCTCGACTCCCTCTATCCCGTCGTCCTCGATGACCTCGTCGAAGAGGTCGTCGTCGGCCATGTCGCCGTCCGACTCCTCGTCGACGAGGTCATCGTCGGCCGTGTCGTCGTCCGACTCCCCGTCGTCCAAGAGGTCGTCGGCGTCCCCGAGGTCGTCCTCGACGTCCCCCTCGTCGTCTTCGAGTTCGTCGGCCCACTCGGCGTCGCCGGACTCGTACTCGTCTTTCAGTTCCGCGAAGGACTTGCCGCCCTCCCCGTCGGATGCGTCGCTCATGTCGTCGTTCCCTCCGTCGTTCGCGTCGTCGAAGTCGCCGTCCAGGTCCTCGTCGAGGTCGTCCATCCCGCCGAGGTCGTCGCCGTCGTCGAGCGCGCCGTCGTCGAACGTGCCGCCGTCGTCCTCGAAGCCGCCGAGGTCGTCGCCGCCACCGCCGCCCATCACGTCGTCGACGCCGTCCTCCGGGGCGCCGTCGTCCTCGACCAGGTCCTCGTCGAAGAACCCCTCCGCGTCGGCGTTGGCGATCTCGTCGTCCAGGTCCTCGTCCGCCTCTTCCTCGTCGCCGTCGTCGAACAGCCCGAAGTTCCCGCCACCGCCGCCGGCGCCCATCCCGCCGGGCTCCATGTCGTCGGCGAAGGGGTTGACCCCGCGGGTGACCATCTCGTAGATGTCCAGCAACTTCCGGACGTTCTCCTCGACGTCGTCGACGGTCTCGGCGATCTGCTCGTTCTCGTTGCGGACGGTGTTGACCGTCGAGGAGAGGCTCCCCACCTCGGTCTCCAGCTCGTCGAGGCGGTGCTCGAGCTCGTCGGTGTCGGCCCCGCCGTCGTCCATGTCGCCGAACTCGTCGTCGCCGAACTCGCCGAACTCGTCGTCGCCGTCGTCCTCGAGGCCGCCGAAGCCGCCGAGCTCCTCGTCGTCGCCCTCGTCGGCCATCAGCCCGCCGTCGGCCATGCTCTCGTCGTCCTCGTCGTCCCCGTCGCCGTCGCCGAAGATGTCGATCATCTGCCGGATGCTCATCCCGAGCACGCCGCTGGTCAACACGACCACCAGCGCGGGGAGCGCGTCCGACGCGCCCGGCACCGCCGGGACGAACGACTGAGCGACGGGACTCATTACGTGCGTAGGTCCGCTCTAACACCCTTCAATGTACCGTTTCTGATATCATTACTGATAACAAACGCGTTAATTCCGGCCTACTGGCGTTGAACTAACGGCGGAGACGCGGAAAGAAACGTCGGACGAAAATTTCCCGAGATTCGGCGGGAAAGAAGCGTGTTCCACGGAGCCCCGACCGCGCCCGCGTCGGACGGGCGTCGGACGAGCGGCCCCCATCCCGACGGCTACAGCGTGATCGGATCGCGTTTGGCACTTTTGACGATGAGATCGCCGGTCGTCGCCTCCATGCGCAGCGAGCGGCCGTGGTCGCCGCCCACGTCCTCGCCGACGACCGGGATGTCGAACTCGGCGAGGGTCTGCCGGCCCATCTCGACGTTGCGGACGCCGATGCCCGAGCCGTTCTCGGAGAAGTCGAGCATGTTGCTGCCGCCGGCGATCTTCGCCTCCATGCGCTCGCGGTCGGCCCCGTCCCGTTCCATGTCGGCGACGAGCGCGCGGATCCCCGAGTCGGCGAACTTCGCGTCGTTGCCGCCCTCCATCTCGTCGACCGAGGGCAGCATGACGTGGACGAGGCCGGCGACCGACGCCGTCCGGTCGTAGACGGCCACGCCCAGACACGACCCCAGCCCGCTGGTCGTGAGCACCGCCTCCCCGGCGGCGACCTTCGACTCGGCGATCCCGACCTTGATCCGCTCGGGGTCGGTCGCCGGTTCGCTCTCGGCCGTCGTCCCGTCGTACACTTTCATGTGTCAGAAGATCTGTTCGACGTCGGCCTCGGTCTCGTCGGCCCGTTCGACGAGCAGTTCGTCGAGCGCCTGCCGTAACTCCGTTTCGTTCGGCAGGGCGTGGATCTCGGCGCCGAAGGCGATGTCGTCGGTCCGCATCTCGGAGTCGATGATGAATGCGTGCTCCTGGTGCTGGCCGACCTGTGCGGCCAGCGGGTCGACGACCGCCCGGCCCATGTCGTGGACCAGCCGCGGGGGCGTGTGCTCGACGGAGGTCTGGAGGACGTTCGCCCAGCCGTCGACGAACCCCGAGGTCATGATGTTGCCCAGCTCCTCGATAGCGGCCTTGTGCTGGTCGGTCAGTTCGTCGGCGTCCATCTCGACCGGCATCATCGCCTCGGCGATGTGGACCGCCGAGGCCTCGTCGAAGAGCACGAGGAGGAAGCCGCTCGGGACGCCCGTGAACTCGACGACCGTCCCGACGTAGGTGTCCGTGCCGATCTGCTTTGGCACGTCCTCGATGGGCGCGAAGCTGAGCCGGGTGACCTCCGCCTCGGTCTCGATCCCGGTCATCATCTCGACGTTCTCGGCGGCCTGCTGGGTGCCGTCCTTGGTCATCTCGTTGAAGACCTCGAGCTTGTCGACCGGGATGGCGTCGTCCTCGGTGTCGGCGGTCCGGGCCATCACGTCCGCGAGCGGGTCGTACTCGGGGAACATGTAGATGTAGAAGCTCACCGACTCTCCGACCCACTCGATCTCGCTCTTGAAGACGAACACCTGGTCGCGCTCGGTGCCCTCCGGCGATTCGGGTAACATCGCCGAGCCGTCGCCGGTCACGTACTCGGGCGGGGAGTGCTCGATGGTCGTCTCCAGGAAGTCCGCCCAGCCGTCGATGAACCCGCTCATCATGATGTTGCCGATCTCCTCGACGCTGGAGCGGGCCATCGCCTCGTCGTCGGCGCCGCCGGGCACCAGCGATTCGACGATCGTCTCGCTGCCGGCCCGGTCGAACACGAGCGCCGTGTCGCCCGCGAGTTCCCCGTCGAAGGTGAACTGGACGCCGACGTACTCGCCGTCGGCCAGCTGCTCGCCCACGTCCGCGCGGTCGACGAGGGTGATCTTCGTCACGTCGACGACGGCGTCGAGCCCGGTCATCTGACACAGCGACCCGGTAGCCTGTTCGGCCCCCTCGTGAGCCAGGCGGTTGAACGTCCCGAGCGACTGGACGTCGACTTTCATGACGGGACGACGTCCTCGATGGCTTCCATGACGCTGGGCTTCTGGAACGGTTTCGTGATGTAGCCGTCCGCGCCGGCCTTGACCGCCTCCTTCATCTTCTCCTCCTGGCCGACGCTGGTGCACATGATGACGTTCGCCTCGGGGTTGGCGGACTTGATCTCGTCGGTCGCCTCGATCCCGTCGCGGATCGGCATCACGATGTCCATCATCACCAGGTCCGGCTGGGCTTCCTTGTACGTCTCGACCGCCTCGACGCCGTTCTCCACCTCCCCGACGATGTTGTGGTCCTCCTCCAGGATCTCCCGCAACAGGTTTCGCATGAACTCCGAGTCGTCGGCTATCAATACGTCTGACATGGGCCTATCACCTCTGTCGTACTGTGAAAACCCAGATAAAGCCTTCCCGTAAATTATCGGGATTGATAGCACCCGCGGCGGCGGATCCGCGGGGCTACACGCGGATCCGGGTGGGAAGTGACGGACGGCTCAGAGGCGGAAGCCGTCCTCGTCGCCGACGGCGGCGATGAGGTCCGCGATGGAGTCGTCGGGCGACAGCTCCGTCGATTCGAGCAACCGCCGGAGGCTGGCCGGCGGGTATCGGACCGGGACGTTCGCCTCCATGAGCAGGATGCCGAGCACCTCCTCGACGGGCGTCTTGCCGTCGATCTGCTGGGCGTACCAGAGGACGAGGCTCTCGAAGATCGTCACCACGTCGTTCGAGACCATCTGTCGCTGCTGGATCGACCCGTCGAACGTCGCCGTGATGTCGAAGCCGTACCGCGAGCCCGAGTCGGAGAACTGCGTCGCGAGGAACTCGTGGACGTCGTCCTCGGTCAGTTCCCGCGGGTCGGGAGCCGGCGCGGCAGTCGATTCGGCGGCCGCGTCCGGCTGTTCGGACGCCCGGTCCGTCGACGACCCGCCGGCGTCGACCGCCGGCACGTCCCCGATGGGGTCGCCCGGCGAGACGACGTACCGGCCGTCGTCGATCTCCGCGACGTGCTCGTCCTGGGTGATGTCGAGCTCGTCGGGCGAGAGGATGGGGCCGTCGTCCCCCTCGGTCGGTTCGTCGTCGCCCGTGGCCATACGGTGTTGTCCGCGATAAAAGGGTTTAATTCCGTCGAATGACGGCTCTTCGACAGGTTTAGAGCTGGACAGCTTCGGCGCCCGAGATCGTCTCGGGGACGGTCAGCTGTTCGCTCGTGGTCGCGCCGGACTTGGTGGTGATCTTGACGTTGACGGACGCCCCTTCGGGGACCTGCTCCCCGAAGTACGTCTCGCCGTCACCGCTGCCGGTGCCGGTCTGTCGACCCGCCCGCTCGGAGAGGTTCGTCAGGTCGTCGGGTTTGACGTCGTCACGGCCGAGGTCGAAGACCATGACCATGCGGTCGTCCGGGTCGTTGAGGACCGGGTGTGACTGGTCCGAGTCCTTGAACGCGACGATACCGAAGTGGCCGTCCGCACCGGCCGCCTCGACGCTCGCGTTGACCAGGTTGTAGGTGCCCGAGGGACCGACCCACTGGACGGTCGCGTTCTCGAGGTCGATGTTGCTCGCCCCCGGTGACTTCTTCAGCGTCAGGTTCACGACGCCGACCGAGGAGTCACTGAGGTTCGTCCCCGTCGCCGAGGAGACCTGCAGCCGGTTCGTCACTTGCTGCCCCGACTGCTGTCCCGTCTCTTCGGACTTCGTCTGCAGGAAGCCCGCCGTGTTGATCAGCACGCCCGCCGCGATCGCCGCCACCAGGACCATCGCGATGAACACGATGAGGGTCCCGATACCGACCTGCCCGCGGTCTCGTTCGTTGCGTTCGTTGTGTAGCATGGGATTCTCCGCCCGGGAGTCGTTGCGCGCCCCCGGACTCTACTCCGAGGATTCTACGCTTCCGTATTAAGGGTGATCCCCCAATTATCGATATTAAAATCAAGACCTACCGAAACGGGGAGCGTTTTCATCGAGGAAAAACGGCGCTTAGATAGTTTAAAACCGCTAATTTACAGATCCCAGGGCGAAGGTGGCCGGACGACGAGAAATCTAGTATTACTTGAGAATATGATAATGCTTCCGGCAACCTCACTCGTAGGTGACCAGGCTGTACATGACGAAGAGGTAGCCGAAGGTCGTCAGCCCGCTGTTGACGAGCAGTAGCGACCGCGGGCCCGCGAAGCCGGTCAGGAACGCGCTGATCATCGTCGCCGCGGCGCCGGCCACCGCCAGCGAGAACCCCAGCGAGAGGTGGAGCATCGCCTGTCGGGACGTCTGCACGTACGCGCGCATGGCCATTCCGACCATCGTCAGCCCGGCGACGACGAAGATGAGCGTCGATACGGCGTAGAGTAGTTCGATCACTGTGACCACGTTGGCTCGGGCTTCTCGATACCCTGTATTAAATCCACCCTCGAAAATATCTCTCGTGATAACAAACGCGTACCAGCGTGTGTCCGCCGGCGCGTCCGGATCGCGGAACCGGGCGAGCCGGCCGACGCCGACCAGCGGCGGACCGCGGAGTGTCGCGTGCGCGCGCGGACTAGCTCTCCGAGAGGGTCCGCCAGGCCTCGTCGAGCTTGTTCGTGACCTCCGTCCGCTCCTCGATCTCCACGGTGAGCGACTCCTCGAAGTCGATGTGGACCTGATCGACGTTTCGCCGGTACACCTTGATGCGCCGGCGGTCGTCCGAGAGGATGTTGTCGTGGAGTTCGAGCAGGTCGTGCTCGGTCAGCTCGTCGATCCGGCGATAACAGGTGGCGATCGGGATCCCGAGTTCGTCGCTCAGCTCCTGGGCGGACTGTGGCTCGTCGGTCGCGTCCAGGATCTCTGCGCTGTATTTGTTCCCCAGAGTCTGGAGGATCTCGGCTGAAGCCATCCGTTATCAAAACGTATATTCACCGCAGTATAAATCTATCGCTGCCGGTATCCGCCGGTTACTCGGTCGGCTCCCGGACCGCGAACGACGGAGGATTCCCGTCGAGACTGTTCATCGCTCGCGTTTTTCGAAGTAATAACCGATTACAATCGTGAGAACGGCCCGGTCAGAGCGGGTTGTCGTCCTCGCTCATCATCGAGAACGCGCTGGCGTTCTGGTGGACGCGGATCCCCCCGTGGGAGATCTCCATCGGGAAGATGTCGGTCTCGATGTCCTGCTTGCGCATCTTCGCCACCCAGACGTATCGGTTGACGCCCGATTCGGTCGGCGTCTGGATCAGGTAGATGTTCCCGTCGGTGAGGTAGTTCTCCAGTCCGATCTCCGTCTCCGGGAAGACGGCGCCCTGCTCGTTGGTCATCAGCGTGGTCAGCTCGTTCTCGCTGAGGATGTCCGTGAACTTCAGCAGGTAGGTGCGTTTCTCCTGCTCGGTCTCGAAGAACAGCTCGAACATCGCCAGCGAGTCGAGGACCACCCGGTCGTAGTCGTTGTCCTCGAAGTCGTCGAGCAACAGCTCCAACGACGACGAGAAGTCGTTCTCGCGCAGTAGCACCTTCTTGTCGTAGACCTTGATGTCGCCGTTGTCGACGTGTTCGCCCCAGTTGTCGAAGCCGATCGACTCGGCCGCCTCCCGCAGGTCCTCCTCGTCCTCCTCGAAGGTCAGGTAGATGCCCTTCTCGTCGAACTGCTCGACGCCATTATAGATGAACTGCAGACAGAGGATACTCTTGCCCGCCCCCGGGTTCCCGCTCACCAGGGTCGTCGAATTCTTGACAATACCACCGTTCAGGATCTCGTCCAACCCGTCGATGCCGGTTTTCGTTAGTTCGATCATGTCTTCCGTGGATCCTCGCGGAGTTCGGCTGGTGGAGCATCCGGCGGCTGTGGTAAAAAGTCTTGTTCATGCGATCACTTCCCGATCCGTGGCGAGAGGAGGACCGCGCGGTCACTGGTACGGGGCGGTTACTGGGCGGATCGGTCAGTCGGCGCCGAGCACCCGGTCAACCGGCGTGGACGGCCTTCGGGTCGACCCAGATGACGAACCCGTCGTCGCGCTTGACGACGCCGCGGATGGCGTCCGTGTCCCGCGAGGGGGAGTCGTCCACGTCGGACTCGTCGACCTGAACCACCTGATACACCTCGTCGACCAGCCAGCCGGCGGCGCCCTGGTCGTCGACGATCGCCGGGTCGAAGACGATGATCCGCCGCTCGGCGCCGCCGCCGTCGATGCCGAAGACGACCTTCGGGTCGACGATCGACGTCGTGCGCCCCCGCAAGTCCATGACGCCGCGGACGTGCGGCGGCGAGTTCGGGACCGTCGTCACCTCGCCGGCGTCGACGATCTCGGTGACGTAGTCGATGCTCGCGCAGTAGGTCTCCTCGCCCAGCGAGAACTCCAGGACCTGTCCGTCCGTCGCCGCCGTGTTCCGAGTTGATGCCATGGGTGCCGTTGCCCGAAAGAGCCCGCGACGGCGACTTAAGCGTGTCTTCCGGGTTATCAACGCTGATACGGCGGGCGGAGTCTTTATCCCGGCGCTGGCGCCACACGTGAGTAGGTATGGTGCCGGCTCCGGCTGGGTTCCGGCGACGCCGTTCGGGCCGCGCCCGAGCCGTCACCGGGGGCTCGACATGGTAGGCTCGCCGCGAGCGGTCGTCGCCGACGACTCGCACTTCATGCGGAGCGTCATCTCCGACATCCTGGAGGAGGGCGGCATCGACGTGGTCGCGGTGGCGAAAGACGGGCGGGAGGCCGTCGAGGCGGTGACCGAGACCGACCCCGACGTGGTGACGATGGACGTGGAGATGCCCGAGATGAACGGCATCGAGGCGACCGAGCGCATCATGTCGACCACGCCGACCCCGATCCTGATGCTCTCGGCTCACACCGACGAGAACGCCGACGTGACCTTCGAGGCTCTAGAGAAGGGCGCCGTCGACTTCTTCCGCAAGCCCGGCGGCGAGGTGTCGATGGAGATGTCCCGCCTGCAGGACCAGCTCGTCGAGGTCGTCGAGTCGGTCGCGGCCGTCGACCCGACCGACTCCTCGGACGTGGCCTCGGCCCGGACCGCGGGGTCCGGCGTCGGCGGGAGCGGCGGGGTCACGGACGGAACGGCCGGAGCGGACCCGGCGGGCTCCGCCGCGGAGGCCGCGGCGACGGAGTACGTCGACGACCCGACGGTCGTCATCGGCTCCTCGACGGGCGGGCCGACCGTCGTCGAGCAGGTCCTCTCGGACCTGCCGCTCGCCGCGGACCTGCGCGTGCTGGTGGTCCAGCACATGCCCGGCGGGTTCACCGGCCGGTTCGCCGAGCGGCTCGACGCCCGCAGCGAGTACGACGTCCGGGAGGCGGAAGACGGCGC
The DNA here is from genome assembly GCF_051414075.1 of Halosimplex marinum. Lineage (NCBI taxonomy): Archaea > Methanobacteriati > Methanobacteriota > Halobacteria > Halobacteriales > Haloarculaceae > Halosimplex > Halosimplex marinum. Next base: position 218,219 of record NZ_JBLKNY010000003.1, read on the forward strand.
CCGGATCGGCGGCGGCGAGGCGCTCATCGCCGCCGGCGACTACCACATGGAAGTGACCGGCTACCGGCGCGGCCGCCTGCGGGTCGGGCTCACGCAGGACCCGCCGGTCAACAACGTCAGGCCCGCGGTGGACGTGACGATGGAGACGGCCGCCGAGCGTATCACCGACCCCCTCGCCGGCGTCATCCTGACCGGGATGGGCGAGGACGGCGCGGCCGGTATCCGCGCCATCCACGGGGCCGGCGGCTACACCGTCGCGCAGGACGAGGCCACGTCCGCCGTCTTCGGGATGCCCAAGCGGGCCATCGAGACCGGCTGCATCGACGGCGTGGCGCCGGTCAACGACGTGGCGGCGGCGGTACTCGACGCATTCGAGGTGACCTAAATGGACGACCAGTATCTTGACGCGTTTATCCGCGAGAGTGAGGAAGCGATCACCGACCTGAACAACTCGCTGCTCGACCTGGAGTCCGACCCGGACGACCAGGCGGCGATGGACCAGATCTTCCGGACGGCCCACACGCTGAAGGGCAACTTCGGCGCCATGGGCTTCGAGGACGCCAGCGACCTGGCCCACGCCATCGAGGACCTCCTCGACGCCATGCGCCAGGACGAGATGGCGGTCACCCCCGAGCGGATGGACCTCATCTTCGCCGGCGTGGACATGATCGAGGCCATCGTCCGCGAGATCGAGGCCGAGGGCGAGTCGACGACCGACACGACGGAGACGGTCGCGCAACTCCGGGCCGTCCTCGAGGAGAGCGACTTCGACGCCGAGTCCGGCGCGACGCCCGATCCGGCGGTCGCCGGCGGCGACGCCGGCGCCGAGGACCCTGCAGGAGCGGCCGGCACGACGGACACCGACTCCGCCGCCGTCGAGGGCTTCGACGTGTCGGCCGGCGACGCAGAGGGGCGGGTCGTCCGCGCGGACGTGTCGGTCGGCGAGGGCGACATGCTCGGCGTCGACGCGATGCTCGGGCTCGACCGGATCACCGACGCGTTCGACCTGCTCGACGCCGCCCCCGACCGCGAGGCGATCGAGGACGGCGAGTTCGAGGACACCTTCGCGCTCGCGCTCGACGCGCCCGACGCCGACGCCGCCGCCGCGGAACTGGACGCCATCGGCGCCGTCGAGGGCGCCGACGTGACCGACGTGACCGAGGCGCTGGCCGGCGCTGGCTCCGACGCGGGCGCCGCCGGATCGAACGCGGACCGGACGGGGACGACCGCGGCCGGCGAGCAGGCCGGCGACGCGCAGCAGGCGGCCTCGGGCGACGAGGGGGCCTCCGTCGACGAGATCAAGTCCGTCCGGGTCGACGTGGACCAGCTGGACGACCTGCACGGGCTGGTCGAGCAGCTGGTCACCAGCCGCATCAAGCTCCGGCGGGCCGTCGAGACCGACGACCTGGCCGGCGCCTCCGAGAACCTGAACGAGCTCGACAAGATCACCGCGAACCTCCAGAACACGGTGATGGACATGCGGCTCATCCCGCTGAAGAAGGTCGTCGGCAAGTTCCCGCGGATGGTCCGGGACCTGTCGCGCGAGCTCGACAAGGACGTGGAGTTCACCATCGAGGGCGAGGACATCGAGCTCGACCGGACGATCCTCACCGAGATCTCCGACCCGCTGATGCACATCATCCGCAACTCGCTGGACCACGGGATCGAACCGCCCGCGGAGCGGGAGGCGGCCGGGAAGGACCCGACCGGCCAGGTCGAGCTGCGCGCCTCGCGGGAACGGGACCACGTCATCATCGAGGTCGAGGACGACGGCGCCGGCCTCGACGTGGAGGGCATCAAGCGCAAGGCCATCGAGAAGGGGGTCCGGTCGTCCGACGAGATCGAGGCGATGAGCGACTCGGCGGTCTACGACCTGATCTTCCACCCCGGCTTCTCGACGGCCGACGAGGTGACCGACACCAGCGGCCGCGGCGTCGGCATGGACGTGGTCCACGACACGGTCACGCAACTGGACGGGTCGGTCAGCGTCGACTCCACCCCCGGCGAGGGGACGACCGTCTCCCTGCGCCTGCCGGTGACGATGGCCATCGTCAAGGTCCTCTTCGTCGAGGTCGGGGAGGAGGAGTACGGCGTCCCGCTGAAGAACGTCGACGAGATCACCCGCACGACCGAGGTCAAGCAGATCAACGGCAACGACGTCATCAAGCACAACGACGACATCTACCCCGTGATCGACCTCGCCGAGCGCTTCGACGTGCCCGGCACCCACGCGACCGCCGAAGCCGACGGGGCCGAGACGGCCGCCACCGACGGCGGCGAGCCGACGGACGGGGCCGGCGAGTCCACCCGCGCGGCCGGCGGGACCGCGACCGAGGAGTCGACGGCGGGTAGCGACGGTGGCGCCGCGGCAGTAGCGGGCGCGGGCAGCGACGCGATGGCTGGAACAGTCGGCACGGGCGGCGACGAAGGGATGCTCGTCCGCATCCGCGAGTCCGAGCGCCAGGTCGCGCTGCGCTGCGACGCTGTAAATAGCCAGGAGGAGGTCGTCGTCAAGCCCCTGGAGGGAATCCTCAGCGGGACGCCCGGCCTCAGCGGGACCGCCGTCCTCGGCGACGGGAACATCGTCCACATCCTCGACGTGGTGACGCTTTGATGCTACTGGACCACGCAGGTATCGATATGACCGAACGCACGGGGGACACCGGGCCGGCGATGCGAACCCGACGGCGACCGCCGACCGACCGACGGACGACGACCGATCGGCGGACGACGCCGACCGGGGAGCGACCATGAGACAGGAGCGCGGCCAGGCGTTCGACGAGCTGTTGAGCTACATCGAGCGCGAACTCGACTTCGAGTCGGGCTTCTACAACGACGCCTACCTCGACCGGCGGATCAACGCGCGGATGCGCCGCACCGGCGCCGACGACTACCGGGCCTACCAGCGGCTGCTAGAGGACGACGACGGCGAGCGCGCCGAACTGCTCGACTCGCTGTCGATCAACGTCACCGGCTTCTTCCGCAACCCGGAGGCCTGGGAGTCGTTGCGCGAAGTGCTGCGCGACCTCACCGCCGAACAGCGGAGTGTCTCTATCTGGAGCGCGCCCTGCGCGGACGGCCGCGAGCCGTACTCGATCGCCATGCTCGCGCTGGACGACGACGAGATCGACGCCCGGCGGGTCGAGATCCTCGGCACCGACATCAACCGCGAGATCCTCCGGACCGCCCGCCGGGGCCGCTACGAGACCTCCCAGACGACGGACATCGAGGCGGAGCTGGAACCGCTCTCGGCCTACGAGCCGTACGTCGACCGCGAGGGCGACGTGTTCACCGTCACCGACCGCGTGTCGGACCTCGTGGAGTTCGAGCGCCACGACCTCATCAGGGGCCCGGAGAAGGGCCGGTTCGACCTCGTCTGCTGTCGGAACCTGCTCATCTACATCGACGCCGACTACAAGGTCCCGATCTTCGAGACGATCACCGGGTCGCTGTCCGAGGCGGGCTACCTGATGATCGGTATGACCGAGACCCTGCCCGCGGAGTTCCGCGACCGCTACGACCCGGTCGAGAAGAAACACCGCATCTACAGACGCGCCTGATGTCACTCTACCAGCTCGAACGGAACGGCGACGTGCAGGAACTCATCGGCGTGATGCGCCGCAGCGACAACCCGGAGCTGCGCGCCCGCGCCGCCGAGCTGCTGGGCAACTTCGACGACCACGACGACCGCGCGGACGTGGTCAACGCCCTGGTGAGCGTCGCGAGCGACGACGACAGCGCTGCGGTGACCGCCGCCGCGGTCGACTCGCTCGACCAGCTGGGCGGCGACGCCATCGAGCGGCTGATCGCGGAGATGGCCGGGATCGACATGGGCGAGGGGGCCGACTGGATGAAGGCCCAGGCGTTCGCGAAGGCGCTTGACGCCGCCGTCCCGGAGCTTCGGATGGCCGCCGCCAACGGGCTGGGCGCGCTCGAACAGGCCGACGCCGTCCCGAAGCTCGTCGAGCGGTTCGACGACGCGGACCCGCGGGTCCGGGCGCGCGCCGCCCGCGCCTGTGGACAGATCGCCGACTCCCGTGCGACCGACGGACTGGAGGGGCTGCTGACGGACTCGAACCCGAAGGTCCGCCGGGAGGCCGCCGAGGCCCTCGGCGCCGTCGGCAACCGGCAGGCGCTCTCGGCGCTGTTGCCCCTCTACGAGGACGGCGACGAGCGGGTCCGCCGGGTGGCCGTCGGCGCGTTCGGCAACTTCCCGAACGCCCGGCCCGTCGAGTACCTCGTCGCCTCGCTGACCGACGACGCCCCCGCGGTGCGCCGGACCGCCGTCTACTCGCTGGTCGAACTGCTCGCGAACGTCCCCACCGACCAGAGCCACGAGATCCGCGAGACCGTCGTCGAGCAGTTGAGCGAGACCGACGACCGCAACGTCGTCGTCCCGCTCGTCGAGATCCTGGAGGAGAGCCAGCAGGCCGCCCAACAGCGCAACACGGCGTGGCTGCTCGGGCGAGTCACGGAGGCCGAGGAGCGCGAGCGGGTCGTCGACGCGCTGGTCGAGGCGCTGGCCGCCGACGACCGGATGACGAGCCAGTTCGCGGCCACCAGCCTCGCCGAACTCGGCGGCGACGCCGTCGAGGACCGCCTGCTCGCGCTCGTCGACGACCGGGGCGCCCCCGAGGAGGCGCGCGCCCAGGCGGTGTTCACCCTCGGCAAGGTCGGCGGCGAGCGCGCCCGCCAGCGCATCGACGCGCTGCTCGACGAGACCGAGTCCGAGGCGATCCGCAAGCGGGCCTTCTCGGCCATCTCGAAGCTGGGTGGTCGGGGATGAACGGCGCCCGTCGACGCCCCCGCCCCGGGAGCCGGCCCGAGTCCGATCCGTCCGACGCGGGGGGTGACCGGCCGTGAGCGACGAGCGCGCGCTGGCGGACACCCAGGGTCGGTTCGTCCAGGTCGTCAACGAGGGCCGGAAGGTCAACGACCTGGAGTGGCTGAGCGGCCGGATCGTCCTGTCGAACAGGCGGCTCGTCCTCGCGAGCAACGAGGGCAAACGACAGATCGCGCTCGGGAAGGTCAGCACCGTCAAGAACCGCAAGAACGCCGAAGGGGCGATGGCCGCCGTCTCGGGGTACTTCTCGGTCCAGACCGGCGCGGACGTGTTCCTGGTCGCGCCGGCGGACGCCGACGCCTTCGAGGAACACCTCTACACGGCCCTGCTGGACGGCGAGGTCGTCCTCGTCAAACACCCCGCGGTCGAGGGCGGCGTCGTGCGGGAGACCGACTGGGAGAAGGGACGGGTCGACATCGAGTCCGACACGGTGGGGCTGGGCGTCGCCAGCGGCCAGTTCGTCGAGGTCGAACTCGTCGACGTGGGCGGGGTCACCGTCAGGGAGGGGACGGTCCGCGGCGACGAGCGCCGCGTCCTGGAGGTCGAGCACACCGACGAGGAGGGGACCAGCGTCCAGACCTACGTCTCCGGGACGACCCGCCACGTCTCCATCCTCGAATCGCTCGTCCGTCAGGGCGAACTCCAGAACGCGACCGACGCCGACCTGGACCAGACCGAGATGGAAGTCCTGATGGCCCTCTATTCGGGCGTCTCGCCCTTCGAAATCCCCGAATTCGTCGGGATTGACGTCGAGGAGGTCGAGGCGGTCTTCGACCGGCTCGTCGAGGAGGGTATCCTCCGCGAGAAGCGCGTCCGCCGCGACGTGCGCCTGAAGGCCCGCGGGCGCAACATCGCCAGCGACGTGATCAGCGACCAGTAGTCGTCGGCCGGCGGGGACGCGGCGACAGTTCGAGCCGCGAGCTACAGCGGCGTCCCGCCGCGCTGGCCGTCCTCGTCGGTCGCGGCGGCTGACAGCAGGTCGGTGACGGGTTCGCCGTACTCGTAGCCGGGGACGACGCTCTCGACGTAGGTCCCCTCGACGTACTCGACGAACGTCTTCGCGATCTCGACCCCCCGGGCGGCGTCGCCGTGGGCGAACTCGTAGGTGACGGTGACGGTCCCGTCGGCGGTCGTCACGTCGAACCCGTCGAGGTCGACCGAGGCGCGCGTGGCCATCGGCGCGTCTTCGAGCCGGCGTTCGAGCGTGTCGAGCCACCCCGACTGGACGGCCTCCCCGACCTCGCCGTCCTCGGTGGCAGCCCGGAGCGTCGGCACGTCGACGCGCACCCGGAAGTCCGTCGCGTAGTCGTCGCGCTCGCTCGCCGTCACCTCTGTATCGAAGACGGTCGTCGTCACGCGATAGCCCTCGTCGGCGGCCGCGAACGCGTCGTGGCCGTCGAAGGCGTCGCGGGCCTCGGTCGGGATGTCATCGGTCATCACCCGGTGTTGGGCGCTCCCCGGCAAAAGACCGTTGTGTCGCGTCGTGGGCGCGGTCGCCCCGAAGCGGTGAGCGACAGAATGCGAGGGGAGGGATTCGAACCCTCGGACCCCTTCGGGAGCGGGTCTTAAGCCCGCCGCCTTTGGCCTAGCTCAGCCACCCTCGCGCGTTCGTCCGTCGCCCCTCCGGCGGAATAGCGGTTACGGTCCGGTCGTGCGGCTCACGAATCGCGGCCGTCGGAAGGAGGGAACTGTTCGGAGGGCGCGCCGGCGGGTCAGACCTCGACGTGGATGTCGGTGAACGGGACCCGGACCATCAGGACGCGGGTCACCGGGCGGCGGCGCAGGCGGACCCGGACGATCACGGCCGTCAGCGCCCACGAGCCCGCGGCGAGCGCGACTGCGAGCGCGGCGGCGCCGGGGTACGCGACGACCAGGGCACCGACGACGACCGCGAGCGACATCGCCAGCGAGACCAGCAGGGTGCGCGCCAGGCTGTACTGCGTCGGCAGGCCGGCCGAGGCGACCGGCGGGCGGTTCGGTCTCATCACGTCTATCCCTACACCGGCCGCCACCGTAAAGGTAATCTGAAATACATTTCTGTAGGCGAGGCTACTGAACTCAGTTTCACGAGAGGCGTTGACACGGACGGTCCACAGCGCGTCCGGGCGGTCGCAGGGGGCGTCGGGTGGGGTGCCCGGAGGGACGCGACCGCCGTCGGGTCGGCCGGATGTCCGTCAGTCCCGGGTGTGTTCGGTGTTTTCGGTGATGTCGTAGGCGTAGAACTGCTCGGGTTCGGGGAAGAAGTCCGCGGGGTCGTCGTGGTGGACGGTGCCCAGTTCCGTCCCGTCGAGCGTCTTGAGGTGGGTGTACATCTCGTCGCGCTCGACGGCGGTGCGGACGAGTCCGGCGGAGAAGCGCATATCGTAGGAGCCGGCGACGAAGACGACGACCTCCTCGTCGTGGTCGATGCACTCGGTGACGACGAAGACGAACCCGCCGCTCTCCATCTGGTAGACGCCCGTCTCCTCGAAGTCGGACCGCTCGACGTACGCCTCGACGTCCTCGGCGAAGTTGTCCGGGACGACGTGGGAGAGCCCCCAGGTGTCGTCGTCGCCCATCGACGGCGAGAGCGTCGTCGTGTCGCCCGCGGGGACGGCGAGCGTCTCGTAGCCCTGGTCCTCGCGGTCCTCGGCCATCGCCTGCATGTCCTCGAGCGCCCGCTGCCAGTTGGTCTTGAGCTCCTCGCTGTGGTCGGCGACGACTTCCTTCCGGTCGACGTCGTCCGGGCTGTCGGCGTGGTGGGGCATACTCCGGTCAACGCCGTTCACACAGTAAAGGGTGATGCACCGGGCGGCGAGGGAACCGTCGACCGGAACCCCGACTCGGCCGGTCAGGGGCGGATCCCGAAGCCGAACTCCATGACGAGCGAGACGCCGAGGACGATCAGGCTGGCGGCGAAGATCTTCTTGTCGCGGCTGACCCGCTGGTCGAACGGGACCCGTTCGTCCCGCAGCGGCGGGATCTCCTGCAGCCGGGCCTCGAAGCCGGTCTGGCGCTTCGACTCCAGGGTCACCCGCTTCTCGTCCTTGTAGGATGGGGTCGGCTGGATGCCCAGGCTGCCGACCCCGAACAGGGCGACGCCGACGACGAACACGGCGTACTTGGCGGCCACGAGCGTCCCGCCGACGAGGTAGCCGACGGCGATCGCGCCCGCGGCGACGAGCCCGCCGACGGCGAGCACCCAGACGACGAACTCCGCGAGCAGGAGTCGCTTACTCGCCATCGGACCCGCGACCGAGCACCGAGTCGACGCTCTCGTACTCCCCGGAGTGGCGGTGGCAGTAGCTCAGCCGGTCGGTCTCGCCCACCGGGTACAGCTCCGGCCGCTCGGTGTCGCAGACGCCGTCGAACTGCTCGCTCATGTACTCGCGCGCCCGGTCGGGATACCCCTCCTTGACGTACTCGGCGGCCCGGTCGACGTGGTCCCGGATCTCGTCGGGGACGTCGTCGCCGAACATGTCGGCGACCGTCTCGTCGATGTCGTCGAACCGGTGGAAGGCGCCGAGCGACCGGCGGATCCGGTCGCGGACCGACAGGTCGATCCGGCTGCGCTCGCGGATCACCTCGCGGAACCGCTCGATGTCGTTCCACGTCCCGGTGTCGACGTGGTCGTACTCCTCGGGGTGGATCTTCGCCGGACAGCGGGTCGTCAGCTGACACCCCGTCGGCGGGTCCCGCGGGCTCGGCGGCGTCCCCGGCAGCGTGATCCGCTCCTTCTGGACGGTCGGGTCGGGCTCGGGGATCGCCGACAGCAACGAGTGGGTGTACGGGTTGGCGGGGTCGGTGTACAGCTCCTCGGTCGCCCCGATCTCCATGATCTTCCCGAGGTACATCACCGCGACGCGGTCACAGATGTGCCGGACCACCGAGAGGTCGTGGGCGATGAACAGGTAGGTCAGGTCGAACTCGTCCTGCAGGTCCTCAAGCAGGTTGAGGATCTTCGCCTGGACGGAGGTGTCCAGCGCCGAGACGGGCTCGTCGAGGACGACGAACTCCGGTTCCAGCGCCAGCGCGCGGGCGATCCCGATCCGCTGGCGCTGGCCGCCGGAGAACTGGTGGGGATACCGGTAGTAGTGCTCGGGCTGGAGGCCGACCTGGGCCAGCAGGTCCTTGACCTTCTCGCGGCGCTCGGCCGGCGTGCCCTCCTCGTGGACGTCCAGCGGCTCGCGGACGATCTCGCCGATGGTCATCCGGTCGTTGAGGCTGGACTCGGGGTCCTGGAAGACGATCTGGGCGTTGCGCCGCCACTGCTTGAGCCGCTTGCCGGTCAGCTCGGTCACGTCGGTGCCGTCGAACTCGACGGTCCCCTCGGTGGCCGTCTCCAGCTGGACGAGCGTCCGGCCGAGCGTCGTCTTCCCGCAGCCGGACTCGCCGACCAGCCCGAGCGTCTCGCCGCGCTGGATCTGGAAGCTCACGCCGTCGACGGCCTTGACCGGCGGGTCGGCGAAGACGCCGTCGCCGCCGTAGTACTTCTTCAGTCCCTCGACCTCGACGAGCGTCTCGCCGGTTCCCCTCGGTTCGGTTCGACTGCGTTGCTGGGTCATCTCGCTCATCGTCGGTCACCTCCGTCGGCCGCGACGTCGTCGCCGGCTGTCGCCGGTCCCGACCCTTCGTCCGCGTCCCCGCCGTCGCCGTCGGCCCCGCCCAGTCGCTCGTGGTGGGCGACGGCCTCCGGCGTCGTCATGTGTTCGGGGTAGAGCAGGCAGGCGGCCGTGTGGTCGGCCGTCTCCTCGTCGACCTCGACGAGCTCGGGGTGGACCGCCTCGCACTCCTCGAAGGCCTTCGGGCACCGCGGCGCGAACCGGCAGTGGGTCGCCGCCTCGTTTGGCGTCGGCACCTCGCCCTCGATGGTCCGCAGGCGGTCCTCGTCGGCGTGCTGGCCGGGGATCGCCTCGAGCAGCCCCTCCGTGTAGGGGTGGCGCGGGTTCGCGAACAGCTCCTCGGTCGGGGCCTTCTCGACGATCTCGCCGGCGTACATCACGTTCACGCGGTCGGTGACGTCGGCGATGACGCCCATGTCGTGGGTGATGAACAGTATCGACAGGCCGCGTTCTTCCTGCAGGTCCCGCAGGAGCTCCAGGATCTGCGCCTGGATGGTCACGTCCAGCGCGGTCGTCGGCTCGTCGCAGATCAGCACCTCGGGTTCGCAGGCGAGCATCATCGCGATGACCGCCCGCTGGCGCATTCCGCCGGAGAACTCGTGGGGGTACTCCCCCAGCCGGCGGGCCGCGTCGGGGATCTGGACCGCCTCGAGCAGCTCGATGGCTTCCTCGCGGGCGGCCTCACCGGTGATCCCGCGGTTGACCTTCAGCGCCTCCTTGATCTGGTTGCCGACGGTGAACACGGGGTTCAGCGACGACAGCGGGTCCTGGAAGATCATCCCGATGCCGCTGCCGCGCAGCTCCTGGTACTGGGCGGTGTCGTAGCCGGTGATCTCCTCGCCTTTGAACCTGATCGACGAACCGGGGAGGACCTCCCCGGGCTCCTCAACCAGGCCCATGATCGACCGGGCGGTGACGGACTTGCCCGAGCCGGACTCGCCGACGAGCCCGACCGTCTCGCCCTCGTAGAGGTCGAGGTCGATGCCGTCGACGGCGTGGATGGTCTCCCGGTCGGTCCTGAAGACCGTCCGGAGGTCCCGCACCGAGAGGACCGGCTCCTCGCCGTCCCGGTCGCGGGCCGACTCCCCGGCGCCGTCGCCCGAGTGCTGGGCGGTCATCCGGCGGCACCTCCCGCGGCCGCCTCGTCTTCGGCGTCACCTTCGCTCTCGGGGTCGATGGCGTCGCGGATCCCGTCACCGAAGGCGTTGAGCCCGGTCACGAGCACGACGATCAGTATCCCCGGGATCAGCGCGATGTGCCACGACTGGGTGGAGACGTAGTTGCGCCCCATGTCGATGGCGCGTCCCCAGGCGGGGGTCGGCGGGTTGATGCCGAGCCCGCTCCCGATGAACGACAGCGCCGCCATCGAAATGATGACGCCGCCGACGGTCATCGACCCGTAGACGAGCAGGTACGGCACCACGTACGGGAGCATGTGCTTGCGCATGGTCGTTCGCGGCCGCTGTCCGAAGCTCTTCGCGGCGTCGATCCACTCCTCCTCGGAGACCTGGAGCGCGGGGCCGCGCACCGACCGCCACAGTCCCGGGAAGAGGATGATCCCGAACGTCACCGCGTAGAGGAACCCGCCGTGGAGCACGCCCGTGAGCCAGTGACCCTGGAAGGCCATCCCGACCATCAACAGCAGGAGCAGCCCCGGTATGGAGGTGATCCCGTCCGCGAGGAGGATCGTCACCAGGTCGACGAGCCCCTTGTAGTACGCCGACGTCATCGACGCGATGACTGCGAGCAGCGACGCCAGCACGATGGACAGCCCCCCGATCATCATCGAGATCCGGGCGCCGGCCACCGAGAACGTGAACAGATCCCGGCCGTTGGTCAGAGTCCCGAACGGGTGGAACCGGCCGTAGTCGTCGTAGGTCATCGGCCCGACGTTCTGGTCGCCCTGTCCCTTCGACTTCGAGTTGAAGTTGGCGTCGCCGGCGTAGACCGTCTCGACGCTTCCGCTCTCGGCGTCGTAGTACTGGATCTCGTGGCTGTACGGCGACTGGATGTTTTGCTCGACGGTGGTCGGTCCGAGCGCCGGGGCGAACAGCGCCATCGTCACGAACACCAGGACGACGACGATACCGAACTGACCCCAGCGGTGGTCGCGCAGGCGGTCGACCACGTCGTCGCGGGGCGTCCAGTCGACCTGGCGGTAGTGGTCGCGGAAGACCAGCCAGCCGCGGTACAGCCAGTAGAACACGACCGCAGCGTACAGGTAGACGAGCACCAGCCGGATCGCCCATGCGGCCGCCGGCTGGAGCCCGAGGAACGTGCCCTCCCAGGGCCCGTTCGGCCCGGTCTTGTACCCCTCGTTGGGGATCGTCTCCCGCGACAGCAGCGTCGGGATGTTCCCGGCGGCGGTCCGGAGCCCGTCGAGGAAGCCGCTGGCCGCCTGCTGGGCGGCGTAGACCGACTCGCCGGCAGTCGGGGAGAAGGCGCCCAGCGTCACCTCGAGCAGCGCCGTGACCCCGATGAGCGCCGCGTCGAGCAGCAACAGGAGCCCGCCGGCGAGCGCGCCGAACTCGACCGCGACCAGCACGAAGGCGACCGCGCCCCACCGCAGCGCCGGCTCGGGGTTGGCCAGCACCCGGTCGCGCAGCCGCGTCTCCTCGTGCCGGTCCCGGTCGCGGGCCGAGTCGGTGATCGTCGCACACATGGTCTCAGTCCTCCCGGCCCTCCAGACCGATCCGCGGGTCGATGATCGTGTACGCCACGTCCTGCGCGATGTTGAAGAACACGAGTATCAGGATGAACACGTAGGTGAGCGCGCCGATGATCGGCACGTCCGACGCGAGGACGGCCGAGAGGAAGAGGTTCCCGAGCCCGCGGATCCCGAAGATGAGCTCGACGAGCACGGACCCGCCGATGAGCAGGTAGAACTCGCCCATGATCACCGGCAACAGCGGGATCATCGCGTTGCGCGCGACGTGTTTCCCGATGATCACCCGCTCGGAGAGCCCCTTGGCCTTGGCCGTGTCGATGTAGGGGGAGTTGAGGCTCTCGAGCACCGCGGTCCGGCCGATGCGGACCTCGTTACCCATCGACGAGGAGCCGAGTACGAGCGCGGCCGGCAGGATCCACTTGAACGCCACCGCCCAGTTGTAGGGGTCCGGGACCGGGATCCCGACCGGCCCCAGCGAGTAGCTACCGAACAGGTGGCCCAGCGCGTCCGGGGTGCCGATCACGTCGGTCGGTATCAGGAACCCCCGGTAGAACGACAGCGCCCCGCCCGCCGACAGCAGGCCGGCGAGCATCACGGCCAGCCAGAAGTTCGGCATGGCGCGCCAGACGATCCCGCCGAAGGAGGCGGTGTAGTCGCCCCAGGTGTTGGCCCGGAGGCCGGCGTACAGCCCCAGCGGGATCCCCAGCGCCAGCGCGATGACGACCGACCAGATGCCGAGCCACAGCGTCGCGGGCATGCGCTCCCAGATGAGCTGGGCGGCCGACTGGCCGCGGGTGACGACCCACGACTGGCCGAAGTTGAACGTAATCGTGTCGATCAGGAAGTCCCTGTACTGTATCCACAGGGGAACCGGCTCGCCGTTCGGGTACCGGAGGCCGAGCGAGATGGCGAGCTGTCGGGCGGTCTGGGGGTCCGCGTCGCGACCCAGGATCGCGGTCATCGGGTCGAACGGCGACAGGTAGAGGATGACGAACGTCATCGTGAGCCCGAACAGGACCACCGGCACCCCGAGGACGAGCCGTTTCGCGATATACAGGAGTTTGTTCATGGCGTGTCTCCGTTATGCGTGTAGTTGTCTCTCTGTGTGGGCCGCACCGTAATACGTTCGTCGTCTGAGCGGGGAGTTCATCGAGAGCGGCCGGGGACCGGCTCGCTTACTCGGAGCCGCCGACGTGCTCGTCGTAGGCCTCGATCCCGCCGGGGAAGATCTGCGGCGGCGTCAGGTGGTAGGCCGGCTCGAACCGGTCCTTGAACACGTTCGCCATGAACTCCGGCTGGTTGACGACGTAGGCCATCGCCTGCCGGACTGCCCTGGGCACCTGCTCCATGTTGAAGCCGACGTAGTAGGTGCCGATGTCCGGGGTGCGTGAGTAGTTGACAGTGGTCCCGTTCTCCAGGTCGTAGGTCCCCAGGTCCCGACCCAGGTCGTCGGTCTCCTCGATGTTCACGCTGTCGGCGCTGTACTGGGCCGTGGGCACGCCGCCCACGTCGGCGTTCTCGTTGAGGAAGTAGTTGTACTGGGCCTGGGTCTCGGTGAGGATCGCGGCGTCGATGCCGTCGAAGGAGGCGCCCTCGCCGTGGTAGTCGTCGTAGGCGTCCATGACGAACTCGCCGCCGTTGCCCGACTCCCAGTTGACGAACTCGAAGGGACCGGCGCCGACCGGGCTCTGGGAGAACTCCGACCACTCCATCTCGCCCTCGTAGCCCTCGAGGTCGCCGACGATTCCCTCGGGCACCGCGGAGAACGCGGAGTAGGCCAGCACGGACAGCGAGAAGGCGAACGGTTCGTCCGTCGTGATCTCCAGCGTGTAGTCGTCGACCGCCTCGACGCCGATCGAGTCGGGGATGATCCGGGTGGTCGTCTCCGGCTCGCCGGAGGCGGTGTCCGTGACGGTGTCGCCCTCGTCGTCGGTCACCGTGACCTCCTCGGTCTCGTGTTCGATCCCCATGACGCTGACCGGGAACCGCGCGTTCGTGGAGTTGTCCGAGACCATCAGCCGCTTGATGGAGTACTCGAAGTCCTGTGCGGTGACCTCCTCGCCGTTGTGGAAGGTGGCCCCCTCCTTCAGCGTGAACGTGTAGGTCCGGAAGTCCTCGCTGACCTCGTACTCCTCGGCCAGCAGGTTCTCGACCTCCGTCGTCCCGTTGGCGTAGTTCATCAGCGCGTCGAACATATCCATGATCTTGCCCCCGGAGGCCGTGTTCCCGGAGGCGATCGGGTCGAGGCTGCTGAACGTCGAGGAGATAGTGCTGAGGCGGTCCTTGCCTTCCAGGCCTGCGACGGAGTTGCTGGCCTTCGCCCGGGAGGGGCCCATCGGTCCCGGCGGGTTGTAGTCGACGTGGTCGTACCACATCGCCTCCGTGACGCCCTGGAAGATCGGGATGAGCGCGGCCTCCTGCCACATCCCTTCCTCCATCTTCACCGCGGCGTCCCCGCGGACCTCGGCGGCCTCCTCGGTGTCCTCGGGGTTGTTCGAGATCCGCTCGAACTGGTCGATCATGTACTGGCGGACCTCGGGGTCGGCCTCGGCGTCCTCCGACCAGAACAGCCGGGCGCCGTTGGCCGCCGCGTTCTCGTCGTAGACCGTGTTCCGCGGGTCGACCAGCTGGACGAAGTTCTGCGGGCCGGGGTAGTCGGCGATCCACCCGAGGGTGTACGCCTGGTGGTTGCCGTTCCGGGTGGCCTCCAGCAGCGGCGAGAACGCCGCCGAGCTCTGGTTCATATCGATGTACGCCGACTCCAGCCGGCTGGCGATCGTCGACGCCATCTCCGACCAGGTCGGGCTCTCGTACTGGAGCCAGTCGAGCTCGAAGCGGTTGTCCGGGCCGTAGCCCGCTTCCTCCATCACCCGCTGGGCCTCCCCGACCATCGTCTCGCCCACGCCGTAGGGGTACTCGCTTACCGTCACCGGGCCGGTGTCGGTTCCGGTGTCGGTCCCGGTCCCGTCGCCACCGTCGTCGCCACCGTCACCGTCGTCACCCGGCGTGGCAGTGTCGCCGCCGTCGCCACCACAGCCCGCAACTGCCGAGGTGAGCGCGGCTGCGCCGGTCGCTTTCAGAAATCGTCGTCGGCTGGTGTCCGAGTCGTCGGTATCGCGAGGCATACGTGCCCTTTACCGACCTTGATACTTAAATTGCGGTGGAACTTGCCGTAAGTTGTTTCCGAAACCGCAGTACCACGGCGGTCGAAAATTATCTTAAATTATATTCTATCCCCTGGTATTATAACGGAGAATTACAGGATCAGGGGGGATGTCCGGGACACACTAATGGCTTAAGGAAATAAAAGCGTACCGGGCAAAAGCTGCGATGAACGTCCGGTATTACCGGTGAATCTCGACCGATTCGAGCACGACCGTGTCGATCGGGCGATCACTCGGGTCGGTGTCGACCGAGCCGATGGCCTCGACCACGTCCATCCCGTCGACGACCTCGCCGAAGACGGCGTGTTTGTCGTCGAGGTGGGGCTGGGCGTCCAGCGTGATGAAGAACTGCGAGCCGTTGGTGTCGGGGCCGCGGTTGGCCATCGAGAGCTTGCCCGGTTCGTCGTGGCGGAGGTCCTCGTGGAACTCGTCGTCGAAGGTGTAGCCCGGGCCGCCCCGGCCGGTGCCGGTCGGGTCGCCGGTCTGGATCATGAAGTCGGCGATGACGCGGTGGAACTCGATGTCGTCGTACAGCGGGTCGACCCGCTTCTCGCCGCTCTCGGGGTCCTCCCAGGCGCCCTCGCCGGGGCCGACCTCGGCCGCCTCGTAGTCGGACTCGGTCGCGTGGTCGACGAACGCCTCGACGGTGTCGGGCACCCTGTCCTCGAACAGTCGCACCTCGATGTCGCCCTCGGAGGTGTGCAGCGTCGCAGTCAGGTCGTCACTCATACCCGGTCGGAAGCCCGCCGCGGAGAAAACGCTGGTGGTACCGCCCGCACAGACGGGTATCGACCGACGGCGACGACCTCCCGGCGACCCGGCCGTCCCCGCGCCCGTCCCGGTTCACATCGAGGGGCCGACCCGCGTGATCGCCGACGAGACGAGTCCGTGTTCCTCCGCGCGCACGCGCTCGCCGCCCGCCACCGCCCGCAGGCGCCCGAGCAGGTCCGCGGGGTCGGCCGCCGTCGCGTCCACGTCGATGTCGTCGCCCACGGCCGCCAGCGTCGTCCGATCGCCGGAGACCTTCACCACCGGCGCGACGGGATGGCCGGTCGCCACGCCCTCGCCGGTGACGTGGACGACGACCTGCGCCCCGGCCGCGACGAGGGCCGTCGCCGCCTCCTCGAACCGCGAGGGCGCGTCGACGACCGCCAGCCCTTCCTCGTGGGTCGCCCGCTCGCCGTAGTCCAGCACCGCCCGGACCGGCCGGTCGCCCCACGCCCGCGTCACCGCCTCGAACTCGTGGTCCCGGGCCTCGCGCCCGACCCGCGACGCCCGCGCGGGCTGGCCGCGGTGGCGCTCGGCCAGGTCGCGAAAGCCCGCGGCCGCCGCCTCGTCGCCGGCCCGCGCGGCCGCCGCTTCGGGGTGGGCCGCCACGCGCTCGCTGCCGGCGGCGACCACCCGCGCGCCCGCGTCGACGAGCTCGTCGACGACCGCACCGACCAGCGGGTCCGCCGTCTCGCGGGTCGACTCGGCGAGGTCTCCCGAGACGACGCCGACCGTCAGGTCCGAGAGGTCCGCCGTCGTCGTCCGCCGTTCGTCGCCGGTAGACTGCCCGCGCAGCGCCTCGACGGCTTCGACCCCCGCCTCGACCGTCGCGTCGGTCCCGCCGGCGTCCTGGATCGCGACCTCGCGGACGGGGACGCCCAGATCGGCGAGGTCGGCGGCCACGTCGTCGCTCTGGATCGACTCGCAGCCGAGGCCGACGACGACGGTGCCGGCGACGTTGGGGTTCGACCCGACGCCGAGGAACGCCCGCAGCGTCTGGGCCTTGTCGTCGCCGATCTGCCCGCAGCCGTGGTCGTGGGGCGCGCTGACCGCGCCCTCCACCCGGTCGGCGATCCGGTCGGCGACCTCCCGCGAGCAGATGACCGAGGGGAGC
Source organism: Halosimplex marinum (assembly GCF_051414075.1). Taxonomy (NCBI): domain Archaea; kingdom Methanobacteriati; phylum Methanobacteriota; class Halobacteria; order Halobacteriales; family Haloarculaceae; genus Halosimplex; species Halosimplex marinum. The sequence goes on from NZ_JBLKNY010000003.1 coordinate 235,377, forward strand.
ACGAGGACCTTCTCGCGGACGCCGACGCCGCGGTCGCCCCGGTCGACCGCCTCGAACCCCTGCCGCAGGCTCACACCGACTCACCTCCACCGGGTCCGTCCGCCGTCGCCTCGGCCGCCCGGTCGCCCCGCCCGCGTGTGCTCTCGCAGTTGTGGGTGTGGACCCACTCGCCGGCGGCTATCGGCTCCGTGGCCTCGCCGATCACCTCGCCGTACTTGCGGACCGGGTCGCCGGCCGCGATGTCCGCGAGCGCGACCTTGTGACCGAACGGGACTTCCTCCGCGACGGTCACCGGCGGGTCGGCGTCGGCCAGCCGGTCGCCCGCGTCGAGATCCTCAAGGGCCGTCGCCACGTTGTCCTCGGGGGCCATCACCAGCGCCGTCCCGTCGAGGACTCGCCCCTTCATCGCGGGCACCCCCGCGGCGCTCGCCCGCCAGTCATCGCTGCCCCTCCGCCGCGAGTTCGCGCGGCTGGCGCTCGTTGATCGCGAACTCCTCCAGCCGGCGGGTCTCGGCGGCCGTCTCCGCGCCGCCGGCCACGGACAGCAACGTCCGGTAGATCCGCTGGCCGGCCTCGCCGAGCGGTTCGCCGTCGATGACGGTGCTGGCGTCCACGTCCATGTTGGAGGCGAGCCGCTCGGCCGTCCGAGGGTTGCCCGTCACCTTGATCACCGGCGCGATCGGGTTGCCGGTCGTCGACCCGCGACCCGTGGTGAACGCGACGACCTGCGCGCCGCCCGCGACCTTGCCGACGACGCTCTCCACGTCGTAGCCCGGCGAGTCCATCACGGCCACGCCGCCGCCGACCGGAATTTCCTCGCCGTAGTCGACGACGTGGCGGATGTCCCGGGTGCCGGACTTGGCGAGCGCGCCGAGGCTCTTCTCCTCGATGGTGGTCAGCCCGCCCTCCTGGTTGCCCGGCGAGGGCTGGGCGCCGCGCATGTCCACGCCCATCAGGTCCGCGAGTCGCTCGCGACGGTCGACGCGGTCGAGCAGTTTCTCGCGGGTCGCCTCGTCGGCGCACCGCTCGGCGGCGACGTGCTCGGCGCCGATGAACTCCGGCGTCTCGGAGATGCAGACCGCGCCGCCGGCGTCGACCAGCCGGTCGGCGGCGTCGCCGAGCGCGGGGTTCGCCGCGATGCCGCTCGTGGCGTCGCTGCCGCCACACTCGACGGCGAAGACGAGTTCGCTCGCGTCGGCTTCCTCCCGGGGCTGGTCGCGGACTTCCTCCCAGAGGTCCGCGAGCACGTCGGCGCCGGCGTCGAGTGCGCCCGCAGTCCCGCCCGCGTCCCGGGTCGTCAGCGTCTCCACCGGCTTGCCCGACCGGGCGATGTCGTCGGCGATCTCGTCGGCGTCGATGTCCTCGGTTCCGAGTTCGACGACCAGCGCCGCGCCGACGTTCGGGTTCCGCCCGATCCCCCCGAGTACCTCGCGCGTGCGCTCGCGCCCCTCGTCGGGCTGGCTCGTCCCCATCTGGTGCGGTGTCGCGCGCGCCCATCGGCCCGCGTCGCCGGCGATCCGGTCGGCGACCGGGCTCGCCGCGACCGACGTGGGCAGGACGGCGACGTGGTTCCGGACGCCGACCCGGCCGTCCGGTCGGCGGTAACCGTCGAAGGTGTCCATGCGGAACGAATATCCTTCCACTCGCAAGAATCTGTCGCGAGCGGGGCCCGGACCGCTGGAGCCCGGCAGTCCGATCGGTCGGCCCGTTCAGAACTCCCGCAGGTCGTCCAGCACCGCCTCGGCCTCGCCGCTCTCCAGAACGTCGCGGGCCGCCTCCAGGCCCTCGTCGATCGAGTCGGCGTCCTCGCGGGCGTAGATGCGCAGCGCGGCGTTGAGCGCGACCGCGTCGGCGAACTGGTCGTCGCGCTCGCCGGCCAGGACCGCCTCGGTGATCTCGGCGGACTCCTCGGCCACGTCGTCGACGGCCAGGTCCTCGCTCTCGAAGTCCATGCCGTACTCGGCGGTCTTGATCTCGAAGTCGTCCAGTTCCTCGTCGCCCTCGTTCCACTCGCCCACGACCGTCGTCCCGGGCCGCACGTCGTCGTACCCCTCCATCCCCTGGAAGAACAGGGTGCGCGAGACGTCCTGGCTCTCGGCGGCCTTGAGCGTGTCCGTCATCTTCACCGCGAACGGCAGGTGGTAGAACGAGCCCAGGTGCACGTCGGCGTTCGCGGGGTTGGCGAGCGTCTCGACGGTGTTGACGAACGACCGGACGCCCATGTTGTCCCGCCGCTCGTACAGCGCGTGGACCCCGGGATTGGACTCGGGCTGGTAGTAGTAGCCGAAGCCGACCTCGTCGACCATGTCGGCGCTCTCGGACGGGTCGATCTCGGTCCGGACGCCGAGTTCGTCGAGCACGTGCTTGTAGCTGTCCTGTTTCTGCGTCGGCACGCGGTCCCCGCTGTGGACGACGACCGGCGTCCCCGCGGCGGCGGCGACGACGCCCGCGGCGACGCCGAGGATGGCCGAGCGGCCCTTGCCGTCGTAGTTGGCCCCGCAGTCGACGGGGTCGGCGTCCGGTTCGGCGGTGACGACCGACTCCTCGCGCATCACGTCGACGTACGCGCCCAGTTCCTCGGCGTTGTTGCGCTTCCAGCGGTTAGCGAGCCAGAACGCCCCCAGCGTCGTGTGGTCGGGTTCGCCCGCCAGGATCCGCTGGAACGCCTCGCGGGCCTGCCCGCGGGTCATGTCGTCGGCCGATTTGTGTCCCGAGCCCACGACCTCGGTCATCAGCCGCTTGAGCGGCCAGTCGCCGAATTCCTGCGTCGCTTGAGCCATGCGAAAGGGTTCGGACTGGCGATTATAAAACGCCCCGCTTCTTCCACTCCGTCAGGAGGCGACCGCGTATTTTTGTCTGTTTCGGACGTTATGGCGGCGTTTGTCGACGGTTCTGAATTTCCCTCGGAGATCCGGTCGGACGTGGCGACCGACCGGACCGCGCGACCGATTCCGGTCTCCGATCGTGCTCGGTTCTCGTTGCGACCCCACTTTTTCCAGCGGAGGATTCGCGCGCCTGCGGGAATCCTCCGCTGGAAAAACGTGGGGAAAAAGGCCGGACGGCTCGGTCGCTGTGCTCCCTCGCGTCCGGTGTCTGCGGGAGTGAGCACCGCGACCGACCGCAGGCTCGTCAGCGCTCGCTCTGACGGCGAACCGCCTCGCTCCCGCCGGTCGCTCGGCGGATGCTTGCGTGATATCTACGTCCCCTGTACTGAACACTTCCCTCTCGGTCCTCTTCCGAAGAATTGCGACCTGCGGTCACTCCGCGGTGTCGACGGGGGCTTCGAAACCGACGGCGGCGGCGTCGTCGGCGGCGCGGTCGACAGCGGCGTCGAGGTCGAACCCGCGGACCACCTCGCCGTCGCGGACGAGCGGCTGGAGGAGCGGTTCGCCGTCGTCCGGCGCGTCGGCGTCGGCCAGCCGGACGTGGTGGCCGCCGTCGTCGGTGCGGTACACCGCCTTCTTCCCGGTGAGCTTGCCGCGCTTGGCGGCGAGTTCGCCCTCGACTTCGACGATGTCCAGCGAGAAGTCCGTCGGGTCGGCGTTGCTGACGTAGCTACCGACGCCGAAGCCCGCGACGTGCTCGCGCAACTCGCGCAACTCCCGGGGGCCGAGCCCGCCGCTGACGAAGATGCCCACATCGTCGAACCCCTCGGCGTCGAGCGTCCAGCGCACCTCGCGGATGATGTGTTCGAAGTCGCCCCGCCGCGAGGAGGTGGTGTCGATCCGCACCGAGTCGAGCGCGTCGACGGCCTCGGCGGCGCGGACGGCCTCGTCGACCTCGTCGCTGTAGGTGTCGACCAGGGCGACGCGGGGCACGTCCGGGCCCACGGCCTCGTCGAAGGCCCGCCAGGCGGTCTCCTGCTCGCCGCGGCCGAAACAGATGAGCAGGGCGTGGGGCATCGTCCCGCCGGCCTCGCGGCCGATCACCTCGCCCGCGGCGACGTTCGAGAAGCCGTCGAGCCCGCCCAAAAGCGCCGACCGTTCGACCATCGCGCCGATCGAGGGGTGGACGTGCCGGGAGCCGAAACTCAGGACGGTCGAGTCGGGCGCGGCGTGGCGGGCCTCCAGCGCCGCAGTCGCGACGCCGGTCGCGTGCGAGAGAAAGCCCAGAAGCGCGGTCTCCAGTCGACAGAACTCCAGGTACGGCCCCTCGATGCGCATGACGGGACCGCCGTCGAACAGCCGCCCCTCCCGGAGCGCGTCCACGTCGACGGCCCGCCCCTCGAACAGTCGGGCGGCGTCGCTTACCCCCGCGAACAGTTCCCACTCGCCGGTGGGGAACTGGTCCGCGGTCACCTCGGCGACGATGCGGGGGTTGCGGTCGGCGTGCTCCAGCGTCTCGACCGTCCGGTCGAAGTAGGCGTCCGTGGCCCGCCCCTCCCTGATGGCCTCGGGCGGGACGATGTCGAAGCCCGACTCGTCGGTCATGAGGAGTGCTTTCGGGGCGAACGCCAAAAACCGTCCGCGTTCGGTCCGCGCGTGGCATCGCGGCCGTGACGTGTCGGCTGGCTCACTCGCTGTCCGCTACCCGGACCGGGAGTGGACGGCGTCGAGCCCGTCGACGGTGGGGGCGTTGACGATCCGGACGCGCTCGCCCGACCGGACCACGCGGAAGGCGTCGGCGAACTCGCCGTCGGGGACGACGTAGACGTTCCCGCGGGGGTTGCGGGCGTCGTGGGCGGCCAGCACGTCGAGATAGGCCTCGTGGAACTGCCGGGCGTCGCGCTCGGAGTCCCAGGCGGTCTCCCAGACGTAGGCGCCCGCGGTCCCGTTCGTGTAGGGGACGACGCTGTCGCCGCCCCAGCCGGCGGACGGGTCCGAGTCGTAGCCGTAGCGGTCCTCCGGGTCGACGGCGCCGTTGTGGACGAGCATGGCGTAGATCGAGGCCTCGCCGACGGTGTCGGCGACGGGGTCGATGTCGAAGCGGCGCCACGCCCCGTTCGAGCGGTCGGGGACCGTCACGTCGACCGGGTCCTCGTCGGGGTAGAGCTGTGGGTGAATGAGCTGTTCGGTGCTCTCCGGGCGGGCGTCGTAGAGTTCGTTGACCCCCGCCCAGCCGCTCTGGGCGCGCACCTGGTCGACGAACTGCGACCCCGCGGCGTAGGGCGTGTAGATGGTCAGGAACAGCCCGCGGTTGTAGTCACTGCCCCCGGAGCCGCCGCCGTCGCCGCTGCCGGGCGGGGGGATGCAGCGCCAGTCGCTCTCACACCGGTTCTCGTAGATGATGTCGACGTAGCTGGCGTCGCCCTCGGTGACGCCGCGGTTGGCCAGTTGCTGGTCCTGGGTCTCCCCGTCGGCGCCGAAGCCGAAGTGCTGGTCCTGCAGGGCGTGGACGAGTTCGTGAGCCAGCGTCGTCCGGTCGATGGTGGGGGTCTCGGAGTCGCTGACGAGGACGATGGCGTCCCGTCCCGGCGAGTAGTAGCCCTGGACGGTCTGACCGAGCGTGTCGTCGGAGCTGTTCGAGTACGACGAGGACTCGCCGACGATAAAGATCGACTCCCAGACCTGGTCGTTCCAGCGGGAGTGCGTCTCGTTGCCGCCGCCCCCGCTCCGGTTGGCGAGGTACTGCTCGCGGCTGACCACGTCGACCGGGACCGTCTCGTTGAACTCCAGGTCGCGGATCCGCTCGACGCGAGCCATCGTGCGCGCGACGACGGCCTCGCGCTCGCTGGCGTTGTAGCCGTCGCCCGGCGTCACGTTCACCGGGTCGTCGTACCAGTAGCCGTTCTCCCAGCCGATGCGGTCGCTTGCGGGGTCGCCCTCCGGGTGGCCGCCCGACTCCAGGGCGGTACAGCCCGCGAGGAGCGCGAGCGCGGCGACCGCCGCGAGGGCGATCCGCAGGCGGGCCGAGCCGGATCCGTGCCGCCCCATCGAGAGAGTCACTCCCTCCGGCCCGCGAGGAGGCCGGCGAGCGCGAGCGCGGCGAGCGCGCCGGCGAGCCCGAAGCCCGGACCCCCGGATGCGGTGGTCCCGTCGGGCGCGTCGGTCGCATCGCCATCACCGCCGTCGTCTCCGTCACCGCCGTCGCCCGCGCCGCCGTCGGCGGGGAGCGGCGTCCCGGTCGCCGTGTCGGTCGCGGTCTCCCCGTCGCCGGGTTCGGTGGTCGCCGTGTCGGTCGCGGTCTCCTCGTCACCGGGTTCGGTCGTCGGGTCGTCGGTCGCCGTGTCGGTGTCGGTCGGGGTCTCCGTCTCGCCGCCGCTGTCGTCGGGGCCGGCACCGGCGCGGACCTCGCTCAGCTGGTCGACCGTCGGCGCGTTGACGAGCGTCACCGTCGTCCCGGTGTGGTTGACGTGGAAGGCGTCGGCGTAGGGGCCGTCGGGGACCCGGTAGGTGTTCTCGCTGTCGTTGACGGGTTCGGCCCCGTAGTAGTCGAGCAACATTCCGTACCCCTCGACGAAGTCGGCGGCGGCGCTCTCGGAGTCCCAGACGGTCTTCCAGACGTAGCCCGTCTCGTTGGTCTCGGCGGAGTCGTCGGTGACGTAGGGGTACAGCCGGTCGCCGTCCCAGCCGTCCGTGTACTGCGTCGAGTAGTTGATCGGGTCCGTGGAGCCGCCCGTGATGAACGAGCGCGGGTCGATGACCGGCGCGGCCCGGCCGCCGGAGTCGTAGTAGGGGTAGAACAGCATCGTCGCCAGGCCCGCCTCGCCGAACTGGGCGTAGTCGACGGTGCCGTTCGCCAGGTGCGGCACGGTCCAGTTAGCCCCGGAGGTGTCCGTGAAGCTGACGTTGGTCGGCGAGTCCTCGCCGTACTTCTCGGGGTGGATCGTCTGCTCGGTGCTCGCGGGCGGGTTCTCGTAGACCTCGTTGACGCCCTCCCAGCCCTCGGACTCGTAGATGCCCTGCACGAAGGCCGGGCCGTCGCTGTAGGGCTGGTAGGTGACGAGCAGCAGTCCCTGGTGGATCGAGCCCGCGGCGCCGGCGCCGGGCTGGGTCTGGGGCATCAGGCAGTCCCACTCGCCCGCGCAGCGCTGGCTGTACAGCCGGTCGACGAAGTTCCCGTCGCCCTCGATGATGCCGTCTTTCGCGTTGTGGAGCTCCTCGGTGTACTGGTCGTACGCGGAGATGTTGTACCGCTGGTCCTGCAGCGCGTGGAACAGCTCCTGGGAGAGCGTGATCTCGTTCATCTTCGGCGAGGTGGCGTTCTCCGAGACGACGACGATCCGCTCCTCCTCGGGGCTGTAGTAGCCGCCGACGGTCGCGCCGGTGTTGGACTCCTGGACGGAGAGGGCGTCGGTGTCCTCGCCGACCATCAGCATCGCCTCCCACTTGACGTTCTGGTGGAGGCTGCCGTTCGTGGTCGCGTTGAAGCTCGTGTTCGCGCGGAACTGCTCGCGGCTGATCACGTCGACCGGGACCGTCTCGTTGAACTCCAGCTCGCGGATCTGCTCGACGCGGGCCATCGCGCGGGCGACGACGGCGTCCAGCTCCGTCTCGTTGAGCCCGTCCGAGCGGTCGACGTCGATCGACTCGTTGTACCAGCAGCCGTTCTCCCAGCCGAGCCTGTCCGCGTCGGGGTCGTCAGGCGCCGACCCGTTCGAGACGGGCGCGCAGGCGTCGTCGCCCTGGAGGGCGCCGGCGGCCGACGTGCCTGCGGTGTTGGGCGACCGATCCGTCGTCGCTGCGTCGGCCGAACCGGCGGCGCCCGCGGCGGGGACGGCGGCCACCGCGGACAACAGCACCAGCCCGGCGACGACTGCCGAGAGGGCGGAGCGCATACGTACCGGAGTCATGGGGTGGCGGACATAAAAATCGCCCCACTGCCGGCCGACGCCGGTCCGCGGACCGACGGGCTTAATCCCCGGTACCCGCTACCTGTCACCGGCAGAGGGAGCCCGGCCTCCGTGCCCCGGCCCGTGTCGACTTCGTCGGCGCGCCAGGGGCATGAGGAAAGTCCCCCCACCGTCCGGGCAGGTGACCGGGTGCAAACCCGGAGCGGGAGACCGCTGGCGCTGGAACAGAAACGAGACCCCTCTCCCCGACCGATGACGTGCGCGAACCCCGAGCGAGGCCTCGCCGAAGCGAGGGGGAGCTAACCCACAGAGGGTCGAAGGGAGAGAACGGATGGAACGGCGAATCCTCACCGGTGCAAGTCCGCGCGGCAAGGTAGCCCGGACGCGAGCGCGGACGCTCAGCCGAATGCCGGGTCGAACAGAAGGGGGCTTACTCCCCTCAGCCGTCTCCACTCGCCGAGCGGCGGCGCCGCTCTCGCGAACCCCGCAGTCACCACTCAACAGCAGTTCTCGCTGTCCGTCCGCTCGACGGCCCACTCGACCAGCGGCTCCAGTCGCTCGCCGAGCTGTTCGCCCTCGTCGCTGAGTTCGTACTCGACGCGCGGCGGGATCTCGGCGTAGCGCTCCCGCTCGACCAGCCCCGCCTCGACCAGTTCGTCCAGCCGCGTCGACAGCGTCGACGTGCTCGCCCCGGGGAGGTGGTCCTCGATCTCCCCGAACCGGACCGTCCCGTGGTTGGCGACGACGCAGACGATGTCCATCACGTACTTCCGGCCCAGCAGTTCCATCGGCTCGGCCAGCAGACAGTGACACGCCGGGTCCTCGCACGCACAGCCGTCCTCCGCCAGCGCTTCGGATCCTCCCATCGGGTTCGATACTTTGGACTTGACAGCTTAATAACTTTGGTCTCGAAAGCGTAGTCGTATGTGGCTCGAAGCAGTCGATTACGACGGAACCGAGGCGAACGGATCGGCCGAAGACGTTTCGCTCCCGGCGGACGTGGGCGAGGCGTTCGGGCGTCTCTACGGGAGCGACCCGCCGGCGACGGTCGGCGAGTGGGTCGAGACGACCCGGGCGGCGATCGAGGACGAGCGCGGCCGTGCGCCGACCGTCGACGACCTCTGTGCGACCGACGACGGCGACCACGCGTTCGTGGGCGAGGAGACCGAAGAGACGTACATCTGCGTGCTGGACCCGCTCGTCTACCCGTATCTGACCGGCGAGGCCGGGACCGTCCGCTCGACGACGCCGGTCCGCGGGGCCGAGGTCACCTTCGACGTCGGCGACGACGGCGTAGCCGTCTCCCACGACGACGCCGTCGTCTCGATCGGCGTCTCGGTGGACCCCGACCGGATCGACGAGGCGCCCGTCGAGACCGTCTACCGGGAGGTCTGCGGGTACATCCAGACCTTCGAGGACCGCGCGGAGTACGAGCGGTGGGCCGAGGGCGCCGACGCCGCGACGACCGCCGTCCCGGCGGCGGTCGGCGTGGCGATCGTGTGGGAACTGACCCAGACGCTGTTCGACGGCGGGACGAGCGACGCGCCGGAACGAGCCGACGCGAGCGACGCGGGAGAAGGGACCGGGGCGACCTGCACGGCCGAGAGCGACTGCTGTTGAGGGGTGGGTCGGTCCGTCCGGCCGTCGGCCAAGTGTAGGGGGGGCGGAGAAGCGTCGGTACCCGTGGCGTCAGCGTCCGTCGTCGCCGTTGGTGATTGTCGTGTGGGCGCCGATGAGCGCGCCGGCGAGGTCCAGGTCTTCGAGGGTGGTCTCGCGGTCGATGATCGACTCGCGGACGTCGCAGTCGCGCAGGGTCGCCCCGGGGAAGACGATGGAGTCGTCGAGGCTGGAGTCGACGACTTCGGCGTCGTCGAGGACGTGGACGTTCCCGCCGAGCGTCGAGTCCTCGACGGTGGCGCCGTCGGCGACCAGGTTCTCGCCGTCGAGGTAGTAGGCGACGGCCTCCAGGTAGCTCTCGGGCGTGCCGATGTCGAACCACGCCTCGTCGAACGCGTAGGCGTAGACCTCGTCGGTGTCGACGAGCCACTGGATGAACCAGCCGGGCTCGTCGGGGTTGTTGCCGTCCGCGAGGTACTCCTCGAAGCGGACCTGCTCGGCCGGGAAGACGTAGCAGGCGATGGAGACGAGCGTGCTCGCCGGGTCCTCGGGCTTCTCCTGGAAGTCGACGACCTCGTCGCCGTCCAGCGTGACGAGGCCGTAGGATCTGGCCTTCTCCAGCGACCCCACGTCGTAGGCCGCAAGCGTCGTCGCGCCGTTTTCCTCGTAGGCGTCGATGAAGTCGCTCACGTCGAAGCTGATGAGGTTGTCGCCGGCGATGACGAAGAGATCGTCGTCGATCCCCTCGCGGTCGACCAGCTGGCCGAGCGCGCCGACGACGCCGAACTTCTCGTCCTCGCCGGTGGTGTCCTCGACGGACAGCCGCGGCTTCTCGTAGTCGCGGTCGGCGAGGAACGACTCGAAGTCGTCGGCGAACCGCTCGTTGGTGCTGACGTACACGTCGTCGATCCGGTCGTCGGACTCCAGCTCCGAGAGCACCCGGTCGATGACGGTCGTCTCGCCGACCGGCAGCATCATCTTCGGCCGGTGGCGCGTGATCGGCCAGAGCCGCGTTGCGTAACCGCCCGCGAGTACGACAGCGTCCATACGACTCCCTGCACGGCGCCCCGTGAAGGCCTTTTTCATTGGAAAGACCGTCGACAGGACGCGTCGCCGGGCCGAGAAGCGGTCACCGGCGCCGCCGGCGGAACCGATTTGTGGGCGGTTCTCCAAGGCCCGGTATGCGCGAGGCAAGTCGGACGACCCGCCAGCGGATCGCCGACCGACTGCGGGAGGAACCGCTGCCCGCGAGCGCGCTCGCCCGCGAGTTCGACGTGCCGGCGGCGGACGCGCTCTCGCACGTCGAACACATCTCCCAGTCGCTCGAACCCACCGACGAGACGCTGCTCGTCGCGCCACCGACCTGCGAGGACTGCGGCTTCGAGGGGTTCGACGACCTCGTCAACCGCCCGGCGCGCTGTCCGGAGTGCAAGAGCGAGGCCGTCGCCGAACCCACGTTCGTCATCGAGTAGCCGCGCCCGTGTCGGGTTTCGGCCGGGTCGAGCCGACTACAGGATGACGTTCGACGAGGACGACAGGTCGTCGTCGCTCTCGACCGGGCCCTCGCCGACGTACTCGAAGTCGTCGTCGGCGAGATAGACGCCGCCGTCGGCGACCCGCACGTCGACCTCGTTCAGGAAGGCGCCCTCGCAGGGGCCGTACGTGCACTCGCCGGAGTCGGCGGCGAACAGCGCGCCGTGGTTGGCGCAGATCACCTCCCCGTCGCGGACCGGGGCGCCCGACCCCTTGTCGAGTTTGATGTGGGTCATGTGCTGGCAGTAGTTCAACCAGCAGACGACCGCCTCGGCGTCGTCGTCCTCGCCGCCCAGCTTCAGCAGGATGGCTTCCCGAACGTCGTCCTCGTCGTCCGTCATGTCGTCGGGCATCGCGATCCCGTCGTCGTTCGTCGCGGTGCCGGGAGCGGAGCCGTCGTCGGTCCCGGAAGCGGTGGCGCCGTCGGCTCCGGTCGCCGCGCCGCCGTCCGTCTCCGCGTCCGGGTCCGGGTTCTCCACGGCGTCGGCGGTCTGTTCGTCCGAGCGCAGCGCGGCGTCGCCGCTGGCGACGGCGTTTCCGTCGACCGAGCGCACGCGAAAGAGGAAGGTGTCGTCCGTCGAGAGGTCGCTCACGTCGGCGATCCGCGTCCCGTCCATACCGTCGCGTTGGTCCGTCGCCGCTTGAACGCACCGGTCGGGGCAGTTCGGGACGGATGGGTTGATCTCGGGGCGCGCGCAGTCGTCTCTGCCGCACTCAGCGGTGAGCGCTGAACGCCCTCGACGCGCTCGCTAGCTGGAGTCGGCACCGCAGTCGACGGTAAGCGGTGAACGCCCTCGACGCGCTCTCTAGCAGTAACCGCGACCGCACTCGACGGTGAGCGCTGAACGCCCTCGGCGCGCTCGCTCTGAACCGGATCGACCGCACTCGATAGCCGGTGCTGAAAGCCCTCGGCGCGCTCGCGGTCGCTGAGCGGGATATCCGCGCTCTCCGCACGGCCCGCGCGGATAGTGCCCGCTCAGACGACTAAAACGGACGCGAGCCCGCCTCGCCCTTTCAGTCCGCCAGGGACCGCACGGTACGGCACCGCAGACAGCCACGAGCCTCCCCAGCCGATTCGCGACACGCGAGTCGCGAATCCCTCGCGCGACTCCGTCGCGGCACGAGGCCGCCAACGTCAGAGCGAGCTCTGACGGCCCATCGGAATCGCGAGCGATTCCGAGACGACAGCGCGCGCCGACCGCACTCCCTGTGCCGTCTGCACCGATCCCCGTCGCGTCGGAGAGCCGAGACTTAACTGGTGGGCGTTCGTCGTCGGAGACATGACGAAGACGGCGCTGATAACGGGTTGCTCGTCGGGTATCGGGCGGGCGACCGCCGTCGACTTCCTGCGGCGGGAGTGGACGGTGTACGCGACGGCCCGGGACACCGAGGACGTGGCCGACCTCGCGGAAGCGGGCTGTGAGACGGCCGAACTCGACGTGACGAGCGACGCCGACGTCGAGCGGGTCGTCGACCGGATACTCGACGAGACGGGGCGCATCGACTGCCTGGTCAACAACGCTGGCTACGCCCAGTACGGCCCGATGGAGGACGTGCCCGTCGACGCCCTGCGCGACCAGTTCGACGTGAACGTCTACGGGCCCCACCGGCTCACACGGGCGGTGCTCCCGAACATGCGCGAGCGCGGGACGGGGACGGTCGTCAACGTCTCCAGCGTCCAGGGGCGGGTCGCCACCGGCGGGGCCGGCGCCTACAGCGGGTCGAAACACGCCCTTGAGGCGATGAGCGACGCGCTCCGCGTGGAGGTCGAGGACTTCGGGATCGACGTGGTGCTGGTCGAACCCGGTCCCGTCGCCACCGAGTTCGGCGCCCGCGCCGACGACGAGGTCGACCGCCTCGACCGCTCGGCGGGCTACGGCGACCTCTACGCCCTCTTCGAGGACACGGACGTCCTCGCCAGCGGCGGCGACTTCGGCGTCCACCCCTCGGCAGTGGCGGCGGTGATCGGCGACGCGGCCTGCGCCTCCGACCCCGACGCCCGCTACCCCGTCGGCACGCTCGCGACCGCGCTGATCGCCACTCGCCACCTCCCCGACAGCCTGCGCGACGCCGGCTACCGACTCGTCCGCTGGGTGCTCTCCTGACGATGGGTAGACCGCCTCGCGCACGACTTGGGGGACGAACGGGGGGACGCTGACGTGGTCGAGAGCGGCGTCCGCGACCGCGAGCGGCTCGCCCGCACCGACGCCCACGGGGTCGTCCTCGACTGCCTCGAAGCCGGGATCGCGGCCGCTCACCCATGTCGGGTCGTCGCGGACGCGCTCGCGCTGTCGGGCGACCAGCTCCGCATCGCCGGCGACGTGTACGACCTGGCGGCGTTCGACGAGGTCGTCGTCCTCGGCGGGGGGAAGGCGGCCGCGCAGGTCGCCGCCGCGCTCGAAGCCGTCCTGGGCGACGCCGTCGACGGCGGCGTCGTCGTCACCGACCACCCCGTCGAGACCGACCGCGTCGACGCGGTCGAGGGGACCCATCCGGTCCCGGACGAGGCCGGCCTCGCGGGCGCCGAGCGCGTCCGCGAACTGGCCGAGACCGCCGGCGAGCGGACGCTGGTCTTCGCGGTCGTGACGGGCGGTGGCAGCGCGCTCCTGCCCGCGCCGGCCGGCGACCTCGGGCTCGCGGACCTGCGGGCCGTTACCGAGGCGCTGCTGGAAGCGGGCGCCGCCATCGACGAGATCAACGCCGTCCGCAAGCACTGCTCGGCGCTCAAGGGCGGCCGGCTCGCGGCCGCGGCCGCGCCGGCGACGGTCGCCACCCTCGCGCTCAGCGACGTGGTCGGCGACGACCTCGGCGTGATCGCCAGCGGCCCGACCGCGCCGGACCCGACCACCTACGCCGACGCGCTCGCCGTGCTCGACCGCTACGACCTCGACGGTCCCGCGGCGGTCCGCGACCGCCTCGAAGCGGGCGCCGCGGGCGAGCGCCCGGAGACGCCGGCCGCCGAGGCGGCCCTCGACCACGTCCGGTATCACGTCCTCGCGAACGCGTGGACGGCCCTCGACGCCGCCCGCGAGGCGGCCGCGGACGCGGGCTACGATACGATGGTCCTGTCCTCCCGGGTGCGGGGCGAGGCCCGCGAGCAGGGGCTCGCTCACGCCGCCGTCGCCGAGGAACTCGCGGCGACCGGCAACCCCGCGGAACCGCCCGTCGTCGCCCTCTCGGGCGGCGAGACCACGGTGACCGTCCGCGGCGACGGCTCGGGCGGCCCGAACCAGGAGTTCGCGCTCCGCGCGGCGCTCGACGTGCCCGACGACGCCGTCCTGGGCGCAGTCGACACCGATGGCCGCGACGGCGGCACCGACGCCGCGGGCGCGCTCGTGGACGGCGAGACGGTCGCCGACGCCGACGACGCGGCGGCCGCGCGGGCGGCGCTGGCCGACAACGACGCCGAACCGTTCCTCGCGGACCGGGACGCGCTGGTCCGCACCGGCCGGACCGGGACGAACGTCAACGACCTGCGCGTCCTGCTGGTCGAGTGAGAGAGCGCCGGAACCGGCCTCACTCCTCCAGGCACGCCGCGACGACCCGCAACGCCCGCTCGCCGCGGACCTCGTCGGCGAAGAGGGGGACGCGGCGCACGTCGTGGCCGCGGAAGACCTCCTGGGAGCGCGACAGGGCGTCCCGTTGCACGTCCCAGCGGCGCTGGCAGAACTCGCAGTGCTCCAGGTCCGGCGAGACGAACCACTCGGCGTCCACGTCGGCCACGTCGGTCAGGTCCTGCATCACCCGGTTGACCACGACCGTTCCGACGGGCACGTCGAACTCCTCCAGCCGGCCGAGCAGCCGCTCGGATTCGAGCACCGACAGCTCCTCGGGCACCATCACGACGCGGAAGTCCGTCTGTGCGGGGTCCTGTAGCACGTCGCGCAGTTGCTCGATGCGGTCCGAGAGGACGCGCAGGTCGTCCAGCCCCTCCTCGGGATCCACCTCCTCGTCGTCGCCGCCGAACATCCCGCCGAGGTTCTCCATCATCCCGCCCATCCGCTCGCGCAGGGCGAGCATCTTCCCGACCATCGAGTCCATCACGTCGGGGAGTTCCAGCAGCCGCAGCGTGTGGCCCGTCGGGGCGGTGTCGACGATGACGCGGTCGAACCGCGGGTCGTCCATGTAGCGGATGAGCAGGCGGATCGCCGCGGCCTCGTCGGCGCCGGGCATCGACCCGCCCAGCGGGTCGACCATCTCCTCGCCCGCGCCGCCGAGCATCTCGCCCAGCCCGCCGAGCGCGCCGCCCGCGCCGCCCATCCCGCCGCCGCCCTCGGCGAAGGGGCCGTCCTCCAGCGCGGCCTCGGGGTCGATCTCCGCCGCGTAGAGCGGCACGTCCTCCCGGATCTGGGCCGGCTCGGCCGGGATCTCGGTCTCCAGCGTGTCCGACAGCGAGTGGGCCGGGTCGGTGGAGACGACGAGCGTCGCGGTGCCGTCGCGGGCGCTGGCCAGCGCCGTCGCGGCGGCCATCGTCGTCTTCCCGACGCCGCCCTTGCCCCCGTAGAGGACGTACTCCGGCGCGTCGACCCCGGACGGGACCGCCTCGTCGTCGATGTCCTCGACCGCCTCCACGTCGATCTCGCTCATGCCTCCACCTGAAGCCGGCGGGCGGATGTATCCGTCGGACCGCCGCTCGCGCTCGGACGCTCCCCTGTGGTTGTGACGGTCGTCACTCGGTGAGCGGGTGCGGTGCGGTTGGCGCGCGCTGTCGCGCGCATGAAAGCGCGCGACCGTAGCCGCGCGAGGTCTTCGCGAGCCCCGCGAGCGAAGGCTCGTCGGAGCTTGCTCCGACGGTGGATGAGGGAACGAGCGAAGCGAGTGAGCGAATCGGCTGGGGAGGTTCGTGGCCGTCTGCGGTGCAGTTGCGGTGTTGAGCGGCGCGGTTCCTGGCGGACTGAAAGGGCGAGGCGCGCTCGCGCCGATAGTCGCCTGCGCGGGCGCTATCCGCGCGGGCGGTGCCGAGAGCGCGGATATCCCGCTCAGCGACCGCGAGCGCGTCGAGGGCTTTCACCGCTTGCCGTCAACTGCGGTGCCGACTCCAGCTAGCGAGCACGCCGAGGGCTTTCACCGCTTGCCGTCGAGCACGGTCTCTCGGAATGCACAGACGAGTGCGGCAGCTATCGAACGAAGACCACACCACACGAACGGCGATCGGTCGGCCGTCCCCCCGGACGGCCGGCACGAGCGGTGGACAGGCGGGGTGCCTATGACCGCGACGACCGAGCCTCGCGCACCTCGGCGCCGTCACGGAGTTTGTCTTCGCAGAACGGACAGACGCGGGGGCCGGTGTGACCGTCGGGCGTGAATACGCGTACGTACGCCTCTGTCACGAACGACCCACAGTTCTGACACTCTGGCATCCCTTGAGTAACTGTAATCATCCGCCATATGCTTTCCGGCCGTCGACGGCGGTATAGACCGATTAACTCCCCCTCTCGACTCGGCAAGGCACCGCTTCCGACGGGTACCACCGCACTACCGGTAATACGACTGATACAACGAGCCGACCGCACGACGGCGAGCCGACAGGTCTCGGCGGGACGGTGAGCCGACAGGTGCTGGCGCGGCGGGGGGCCGACGGATCGTCGGGACGGTGGACCGACGGATCGGTGGGAGGGTGCCGGTCACCGCGGATCACTGCGGTCGCTCCAGAACCGGTCGAGTTGGCCGTCGAGGAACTCCGCGGTCATGCGGACGAACTCCTCGCGCTCGGCCGGCGAGAGGTACTCGTGGACCGAGCGGGGAGCGCCCGCCGTGTACCGCCGGTCGGCGAACACGCGGACCCCGACCTCGTCGGTCCCGCGGATGACGCGCCCGATGGCCTGGCGGGCCCGCCGGACCGCCGGGACCGTCAGCGCGTACGCGAAGGCGTTGTCCTCGCCGAACTCGTCGGCGTAGGCCCGCTGGACCGCCCGCACGCGGGGCGACCCGACGTTGACGAGAGGGACGCCGATCACGAGCGCCGCCGCCAGCTTCTCGCCGTCGTAGTCGACGCCCTCGGTGAGCGTCCCGCGGGTGCTCGTGACCAGCACCTTCCCGCCGCCGCGGAAGAAGTCGGCCTTGAGTTCCTCCGTGGCCTCGTTGCTCGAACTCTCGTCGACGAGGACGGGTTTGTCGACGGCGCCGTCGAGGTAGGCGCCGGCCCACTCGGCCTCCCGGTAGTTGGGCATGGCGACGAGGACGTTCCCCGGCGAGCGGGCGACCGACCGGAGGACGTGGGCGTACTCGTCGCGGGTGCGGTTCCAGCCGTCGCCCAGCGGGTCCATCTCCGCCGGGTTCCCGCGGTTCCGGGCGGTGAACGGCTCCGCGTCGACGACCCAGCTCGCGCGGTTCTCTTCGGGGAATCGCAGCGGGTAGCTCTTCGCCTCGACCGGCCGTCCGTGGTCGCCCTCGTCGGGCGTCGGTCCCGGGTTCGGGTCGCCCTCGCGCAGGGACTCCAGCCCCGAGACCTCGGTGAACACGTCGAGTGGCGAGAGGGTGGCGCTCATCAGCACGCCCCCGCCCAGCGAGTCGAAGATTTCCTTCAGTGACTCGGCGGGCATACAGTCGAACAGGACGAGCCCGGGGGTGTAGACGCGCTGGTAGTCCCTGTCTACGGCGTCGGCGGCCTGCCCCGTCTTGGGGGCGTACTCCAGTTCGATCTCCCGGAGGTACCGATCGTGGCCCCGCTCCCACCAGTGGCCCATCACGGCGCCGACGGCGGCGCAGACCGGCTGGCGAGCCAGTCCGAGGCCGTCGATGGCGTCCTCGACGGCGGCGCCGACGGTCGCGAGCGTCCGCCACACCTCGCCGTCGTAGCCCTGCCGCTCGGCCCACCGTGTCAGTTCGTCCGGTTCGGGCTCCTCGGGGTCTCGAAGGGGGACCTCCACGTCCCGCTCGGGGACGCTCTCGGCCGGGTCGCCGACGCGCCAGTCGCGTTCGACCTCCTCGTCGAGGTACCGCTCGACCCGCTCGTCGAGCCACCCCAGGAGGTCGTCGTAGAACTCCCGCGCCCGGTCGAGCGCCGAGAGGGGCACGTCGTGGGTCGCGAGGCGGTCGCGGACCTGCTGTTTCCGGTCCCGGCTCTCCCGCGCCCGCGAGAGGAGGTGGTTGCAGTCGTTGCGCGCCCGCTTGATCGTCGAGCGGCCCACGCGGTCGGAGAGCAGGTCCCGTACCCGCTCCTCCAGCCGGTGGGCCTCGTCGACGACGAGGAAGGTCGAGGAGTCGAGCGCGGCCGCCACGAGGGGTCGCGACCCGGGGTCGAAGACGTGGTTGTAGTTGCCGATTATCACGTCGGCGTGTTCGAGCATGACGCCCATCGCCCGGTGGGGGCAGGTCCCGCGCTCGACGCTGGCGGGCAGGTAGTCGTCGGCCGTCACGACGCGGGACTCCCCCACCGAGAAGTCGACGGGCGAGCCCTTGTTGCGGGCGAACCAGTCCGCCTCGAAGGGGCAGTAGAGGGGGTCGTCGTCGCCGGCGGTCATCGACTCCGGCGCGCTGGGCTGGCTCCGCGGGTACGGCGACTCGGCGCCCGCCGTTTCGAGTGCGCTGTCGAAGGTACGGTAGGTGTCGGCGTCCGTGCGGGCCTCCCGGACGAGGTCGCTCGCGAGGCTCGGGTCCCACCACACGTCGTCGGGGTCGGACGCCAGGGCGGCGTCGGCGGCGGGTTCGTCGCCCGACCGGCGGTCGGCTTCGACGAGGTCCGCGGTCGTCTCGCGCAGGTCCTCGCAGCGGTCGTGGGTCGAGGCGTCGTCGGGGAACGCGCCCTCCCGGCCGTACGGACAGAGGTCGCGTTTCCCGACGAGGGCGACACCGTCGAGCGGTTCGGGTCCGTCGGGGTCGGCTGCCAGCCGGGCGTTCATCGTCCGCAGGTCCTCGACGAACTGGAGCCGCTGCTGTTTGACCGGCGTGACGACCATCACGCGGTCGTACTTGCGGGTCGTCCGGACGAGCGTCGCGCCCGCGGTCAGCGCGGCCATCGTCTTGCCGGTTCCGCAGGGCCCCTCCATTGCGAAGTACCCGCCCCGCTGGCCCACCTCGATCGCCGTCTCGATCGCGTCGGTCTGACTCTCGTAGGGTTCGTCGAACCCGAACACCTCCTGCCAGGCGTCGGTCGGGTCGCCGGTCGACCACTCCTCGGAGCCGGCACTGTCCGGGGCGCCGTCGCCGGCTTCCGACTCGTCGCTACCTCCGGCGTCGGAACTGCCCGCGGCGTCGACACTCGTCGTCCCGGCGTCCCCCTTGCCGTCGCTCGCGGCCCGGTCGTCGGCCATCGTCGATCCCTGTGTCGGCCTCGCCTATGAACGCACGGATGCGTCGGCCCGACCGCGATCCGCCCCGGACCGGCCCCGGGATGTCGGTCCGACCCTCGATCCCGGTCGCAACCGCGGCGCTTCCGGCCGCCGTCGGGCGCTCACTCGCCCGACTCCGCGGGAGACTTAAGTTGGTGGAGGGTACAGTTCCGCCATCGACGGCCGATGACACGGGTTGGCAAGCGAACGCGGCGGTGGGGTCCGTGGAGGGCGGAGAGATGACGGCTTCCGACGACCCCGGCGACGGCGGATCGTCCGACGGCGAGCCGAGTGGCGGCGGGTCGGCCGGCGACGAGCCGAGCGACGGCGGCGGTCCCCCCGGCGGCGGCTCGACCGGCGGCGGCTCGACCGACGGCGGCGGGTCGACCGGCGGGACGGACGAGGGCGACGGCGACGGGCCGGTCGCCCGGATCCTGCACTTCGACCCCGACGAGACGGTGCTGTCGCGGCTGGGGACGGAGACCGCCGACGCCGAGGGAGTCGACTACGAGGGGACGAGCGACCCCGACCGCGTCCGCGAGCGCCTCGACGCCGGCGACCCGGACGTGTTCGTGGTCGAGCCCGACGCGCCGGCCGACGTGGCGGGGCTGGTCGAGGCCGCCGACGCGGCCGGCGCGGCGGTCGCCCTCTACACACGCGCGAACCCGGGCGACGTGGACCCGGGAGTGTTCGACGCGGTCGACACGCTCGTCGAGAAGTGGACGGCCGAGGAGGGGCTGGACTTCGTCGTCGAGAAGCTTCGGGGGGCGGCCCGGACGCCCGACGCGGCCTCGCGGTTCGCCCGCGCGTTCGAGCGGGTCGACCCGGACACCCAGTCGTCGACCTCGTTTCTCGTCTACGAGGACGGGACGGTCATCTGGGAGGCGACGCCGCTGGACGAGTATTTCGATCGTCGCGACGTCACCGCCGCGGTCCCGGACACGCCGAACTTCTACCGGCAGTTGACGGCCGCGCTCTCGCAGGACCCCGAGGCCATCCGGACGATCCGCGGCCCCGACGTGCCCGCCGAACCCACGGAGTTCGCCGTCCCGACCGGGGGCGGGGAGGCTCGCTTCCGCTACACGGAACACGAGTTCCCCGAGACGGTCGGGCCGCTCCGGCTGGTCCTCGTCGAGGACGTGACCTGGTCGGCCCGGTCGAGCGCCCGCCTGGAGCTGCTGGACCTGCTCGACCGGCACGTTCAGGACGGCATCTCCGTCGTCGACGCCAACGGCCGCGTCGAGTACCACAACGAGTCGTTCGCGGACCTGCTGGGCCACGACGACATGGTCGGCGAGCACACGGCGACGTTCATGACCGAGGGGGAACTCGAGGCCGGCCAGCGGACGATCCAGCAACTGCGGCGGGACGACCGCGACAGCGCCGTCATCGACATGACCTTCGAGACGGCCGACGGGGAGGAGCGGACCCTGGCCGTCCACTTCTCGGTCCGGGACGGCGAGGACGGCTACGAGGGGCTGGTCAACGTCGCCCGCGACGTGACCGACCGGCGCGACCGCGAGCGCACCCTCGAACGGTACCGCCGGCTCGTCGAGAGCGCCGGCGACCCGATGTACGTCCTCGACGACGACTCCCGGATCGAGATCTGCAACGACGCGCTCGTGGATCTGTTCGACAGCAGCCACGACGCCCTCGACGGGACGCCCCTGTCGGAGCTGCTACCCGACGCCGCCGCCGAGCGGATCGGGGAGGCGCTCGACCGCGCGACCGCGACCGGCGAGAGCGTCACCTGCGAGTTCGACCTCCCCGCGGCGGCGGGCGAGGTCCGGCAGTTCGAGGCCACCGTCGCCGGCCTCGACGCGGCCGACGACGCCGACGGCTCCGTGGGGATCCTCCACGAGGTGACCGCCCGCGAGCGCCGCGAGAGCGAGCTGGACCTGCTCAAGCAGGTGCTGACGCGCGTGCTCAGACACGACGTGCGCACGGGCCTGACCGTCGTCCGCGGCCAGGCGGAGGTGCTGGCCGAGCGCACCGACGGCGAACAGCGGCGGATGGCCGAGACCATCGTCGACCGCAGCGAGCAACTCGTCGAGACGACGGAGAAGGCCCGCGCCATCGAGCGGGTCATCGACAGCGACGAGGGGCGGGTCACGCTCGACCTCCGCTCGGTGGTCAACCGGAGCGTCGCCAACGTCGCGGCCGCGAACGGCGACGCCGAGTACGACGTGCGAATCACCGACCAGGTGCCGATACGGGTCCACCGCGCGTTCCCCTACGCCGTCGAGAACCTCGTCGAGAACGCCGTCACCCACGACGACGCGACCCCCTCGGTGACGATCACGGCGACCGACGACGACGAGGGGACCGTCGAACTCCGGATCGCCGACGACGGCCCCGGTATCTCACAGGCGGAGCTCGACGTGCTCGCCGACCGCGAGGAGACGCCGCTGAAACACGGCACCGGCGTCGGCCTCTGGCTGGTCTCGTGGGTCGTCGAGCGCTCCGGCGGCGAACTCGACTTCGACACCGGGTCGGACGGGACGACCGTCACCGTCCGCCTCGACGCGGGCGACGCCGACGACATCGAGTGAGTCCGCCGTCGGCCGGCGTCGACCCCATCGCCCCGTACGCGATCCAGTCGCTCCGCACCGCGATCCAGTCGCCCGTTCGCCCGAGGAGCGGCCGGCTCAACTCAGGTAGTCGGCCAGCCGCTCGGCCGCCTCGTCGGCGCGCGGGGTGACCAGCGCGAACCGGATCCAGTCGGCGCGCGACTCGCCGAACGCCTCGCCGGGCATCCCCGCCACGCCCGCCTCGTCGATCAGCCGCTCGACGTTGCCCATCGTCCCCGGGAACCCCTCGAAGCGGGCCATCACGTAGAAGGACCCGCCCGGCGTCGTGTACTCGGCGCCGGCCCGGTCGAGCGCCTCGGTGAACCGGTCGATGCGCTCGCGGAGCCGCTCGCGGTTGCGCTCGTAGTACTCGGGTGGCGTCTCCCGGAGCGCCCGCAACACCGCCGCCTGGGCCGGCCGGCTCCCTGTCACGTTCTGGATCATGTGTCGCGTCCGCGCCCGGTCGTGGAGGTCGCCCAGCGGCCCGTCCTCCGGGGGGAAGACGGCGTAACCCACCCGCAGGCCCGTGATCGCCAGCGTCTTCGAGAAGGAGTTGGTCGCGACGACGCGGGCCGAGTCCGTCGCGAGCGCGCTCTCGAACGCGCCGGTGAAGTCGTAGTGGTCGTACACCTCGTCGCTGACGAGCACGGCGTCGTACTCCTCGGCGATCCCCACCAGCGCCTCGATGGTCTCCGGCGGGTAGACCGCGCCCGTGGGGTTGTTCGGGGAGTTGACGACGATGGCGGCTGTCTCGTCGCCCGCGGCCGCCCGCACGTCCGCGGGGTCGAGCTGGCCGGTCTCGTCGGCGGGGACGTAGGTCGCCTCGGCGTCCAGCAGGTTCGCACGGCCGGCGTAGTAGGGATAGACCGGATCGGTCATGATCACTTCCGACCCCTCGCCCCGCTCCAGCGCGCCCGTCGTCGCGAGGTGGTTGGCCTCGCCGGCGCCGTTGGTCACGAGCACGCGCGAGCGGTCGACGCCGCGGCGCTCGGCGATCTCGGTCCGTAGCTCCGCGAGGCCGACGCTCGGGGGGTACTGGAACTCGCTCACGTCGCCGTCGGCGTAGTCGCGCAGGCCCTCGCGGAGCGCCTCGGGGGGCTCCCAGTCGGGGTTGCCGCTCACCATGTCCACCACGTCGCGGTCGGCGCGCGCCGCGTACTGCATCACCCGAAAGAACTGCGGCGTCTCGTAGTCCATCAAACAGGCACCTTGGAGTGAGACTCGGGGCAGAGAGTGGTTAATATTGTCCTCCGTCGGTACGATCGACTCACGCTGATCGAATCCTGAATCAATCGCCCACCAAGGGCGAGTTCTGAGTGGTTTCAGATCCCATCCAATTCCCTGATGTCCTCTACTGGGGAATAGTATTCGTTCTCCTCGACCCACATATCGAGCCATTCATTCGCGGTTTCGACGCTGATACACTCTTCAGAGACACAGCGTGCTAATACTCCAAGAGAGTCGGTTACACTGACTGAATAGCGTCTCGCGAGCTCTCTCGCATCCTGATCATCTGTAGCCACAGGGCGGTCCGTGATGTACCCCGTTAGAATAGCGCTCGCTTCACCACATTCAATCTCGTCTAGACAGTCTTGGACTAACTCTAACACACTCTCCCAATCGTACTCAGTCTCATACTCTTCCGAGATCAGACGTGTACTAAGTTCGATTCCTCTGAAAGATCTCGACCGATAGTCGTGCTCACTGATCGAATCGACCCGTGGAATCGTCGGATTCTCCGAACTAGATATATAACCGGCCTCGGGGAGATATTCGAGTGCATTCTGTAAAAACTCGTGTCCATCATCAACGCCGCGTTCAACTTCATTTATAACCGGATCCGTCGCCCTGACCTCCGGAAAAGCCTCACAAACAACGTCTAATGAATCGGTGTACGCAAAGTTCGAAATGACAGTGGAATCGAGGATGACGAAGTTTCGTGGTGTTCCTCCCATCCAAGTTATACGTCTAGAGCCGTATCGACTTCGTCCTGCGCGTCATCGAGGTCATTCGGGCCGACCCGAGCTTCAATAGATGTATTACTGAGAATCTCCCGGAATTCTTGCTGAGAAACATCGGCTTCCTGCGCCGCTTGCCCCAACGAGAGCTCCCCGAGCGCGTATAGTCCGATAATGGTCGCAAGGTCATTTTGGCTCTCTTTCGAAGCTGGACCGCTCATGCGACGCCCTACGCCGTGCAATTATTTGAATCTGGTCGTGTTATCATTCCGGATATCGGCTACCGTTCACCATGTCCACCACGTCGCGGTCGGCGCGCGCCGCGTACTGCATCACCCGAAAGAACTGCGGCGTCTCGTAGTCCATCGATTACCGGCCGTTGGCCGCCCGCGACGTAAACCCTGGCGCTCGACCCGTCCGGAAGGCCGGCCCCGTGGACCGGCCGCTAGCCCCCTCAGAACAACTCCGCGACCCGCCGTCGCGTCGCCGCCAGGTCCCCGGAGTTGTCGACGGTGACGTGGTCGCGTTCGAGGGGCTCGAACCGATCGCGGGCGTTCTCGTAGACCGACACGTCCGCCTCGCTGGGGTCGTCCTCGCGCTCGCGGATCCGCCGGCGAGCCACGCCGTCGTCGCAGACCACGCGGACGAGCGTCAGGTCCGCACCGATCGCGTCGGCCAGCGTCGCGACCTGGTCTCGGTGGTACCGCCGCTCGTAGGTCGCATCGAGGACGACCGGCTTCCCCGCGTCGAGCGCCGCCCGCGCCCGCTCCAGCATCGTCGTGTACACTCGCTCCTTCTCCGCGCGGTCGTACGTGGGGTCGTCGAACAGTTCCGCCCGGACCGCGTCGCTGCGGATCCGCTCGGCGTCGATCCGGTCGGCAATCTCCCTCGCCACGGTCGACTTCCCGACCCCCGGCAGCCCGCACTGGACGACGAGTCGCGGCGCCATCTACCCCCATCTCGAACCCCCCGCCTCAAGAACGTGGGTGTCCCGCCGTCGCTGTGTTTCCGGTAACGAAGGATTTTTATAGAACCGCGAACAACGATCTACCGAGCCGAGGTGAGAAGCCATGGCTCTTCCGGATCGACCAGTCAGTTCGTGGTTCCAGGGTATGGATCTGCCGAACCGGCTGTTCGAGACCGGCGGTAACGACTACGAGCTCTACGAGGAGGACGAGGAGTTCGTGTTGAGCGTCGAGCTGCCGGGGTTCGACCCCGAGGAGATCGACGTGACGTGGCACGAGGGCGTCCTGAACGTCGCCGCCGAGCACGACGACGAGACGCGCGGCACGCGCCGGACCTACCACCGGCGGTTCCGCTTCCCGAAGGGCGTCGACGACGAGGAGATCGCCGCCGAGTACCGCAACGGCATCCTCGAAGTGCGCCTGCCCATCTACGAGGGCGCCACCGCTCGCGGCACGCAGATCGAGGTCCAGACCTGACGACGGTCGGGGGACTGTCAGGCTTCCGCACGCGACCGTCGTCGGTACCGTCGCTCGCGCGGCGCGAGTTTTTTCGTGCCCCGCCCGGTATCGGCGGGTATGTCCGACGACTCGCGGACGCTCTCGCCGGACGAGGCCTTCGAGGTCCTCGGGAACGAGACACGGGTCGCCATCCTCAGGGCGCTGGGCGGCGCCGACGAGCCGGTGTCGTTCTCGGCGCTGCGCGACCGCGTCGGGACCGCCGACTCCGGACGGTTCAACTACCACCTCGACCGGCTGACCGGCCACTTCGTCCGCAAGCGCGCGGCCGGGTACGAACTCCGCAGAGCCGGCGAACGCGTCGTCGAGGCGGTCCTCTCGGGAGCGGTCACCGCGGCGCCCGTCCTCGAACGGACCGAGATCGACCACCCATGTCACTTCTGCGGTGCGCCGGTCGCCGTCCGCTTCCGCGAGGAGCGCGTCGAGGTGTTCTGCACCGACTGTCCGGGCACCTACAGCCGGACGAGTTCGCCGGCCGACAGCGGGAACGGCGATGCGGGGGACGGTGAAGACGAGGCCCGCGGTAGCGACGGGTCGGGCGACGACTGCGGGGCGGACCGCGCTGCGGCCGAGGGGTACCTCGGTTACCACCCGCTCCCGCCGGCCGGCGTCGCCGGCCGCGACCCCGAGGCGGTGTTCCGCGCGGCCTGGACCTGGGGCCACCTCGAACTGTTCGCCGCCGCTGCGGGCGTCTGTCCCCGCTGTTCGGCCGCGCTCGACCCCCGCCGCCGCGTCTGCGAGTCCCACGACGCCGACGCCCGCGACGCCGGCGCCCGTGATGCCGACGCCCGCGACGCCGGCGCCCGCCCCGACGGCGGCCTCTGCGACGACTGCGGCCGCCGCTACGCCGTCGCCGTCGACCTGGACTGCTCGAACTGCATCTACGAGGAGAGCGGCGCGGCCGTCGTCGCGCTGGCGGACTCGCCCGACCTCCTCGCCTTCCTGCTCGACCACGGCCTGAACCCGCTGGCCCCGACCGACGAGACGCTCCCGGCGCTGTCGGCCGCGTACAACGACTTCGAGGAGTCGGTCCGCTCGACCGACCCCTTCGAGGCGCGGTTCACCTTCGCCGTCGGCGACGACGAACTCGCGCTGACGGTCGACGACGACCTGCGGGTCGTCGGCGCCGAGCGACGGTGAGCGGGTCCCCTGCGTTTTTCCGGCGGCCGCCCGTCCGGTCGGTATGCGCGAATTCGCGGACGACCCGCCGGTCGAGCAACGAGTCGGCGACCTGCTGGCCGACCGCGCCGGGACCGTCGCCGTCGCCGAGACCGCGACCGGGGGACTCGTCGGGGCGCTGCTGACGAGCGTCCCCGGCGCGAGCGACTACCTCGACCGCGTCGTCGTCCCCTACGACTACGACGCGCTCCGGACCGTGCTGGCGGTCCCCCGCGAGACGCTCGACGAACACGGCGCCGTCAGCGAGCCGGTCACCCGCGACCTCGCCCGGGCGGCCCGCGACACCGCCGACGCGACCTGGGGAGTCGCCACCGCCGGCGTCGCCGGCCCGGGCGGCGGCACCGAGGAGAAACCCGTCGGCACCGGCTTCGTCGGCGTCGCCCACGCCGCCCCCTGGGAGTCGGGCGACTCGACCGCCAGCGTCTCCCGCTACGCGTTCGACGGCGACCGGGAAGCCGTCCGCGAGCGGCTCGCCCGCCGCGCGCTCCGGGACCTGGAGACCGCGGTCAGTTCACGCGACTGATCCCGTTCCCGGCGTCGCGACGCCCGCCGGGGCTTCGCCGACGGGAGCTCGCCGGTCACCGAAGGGCAACACTTGTGACCCGCGGGTCCATCGAATCGCCCCATGGACAAGCGCGGACACGTGTTGAACGCGGTCTTCCTGGCGGTGGGGCTGGGGTTCATCCTCGAACCGGCCGGCGACGTGGCGACGTTCCGGACCATCGCCGCGGTGTTCGTCCCGCTGGTGCTCGGGGCGCTGTTCCCCGACGTGGACACTCACTTCGGGAAACACCGCAAGACGCTGCACAACCTCCCGGTGCTCGGGATCGTCGCCGCCTACCCCATCTACTTCGCCAACCTCCACTGGGTGTGGCTCGGCGTGCTCACCCACTACGTCCTCGACGCGCTCGGGACGACCCGCGGGCTCGCCCTCTTCTACCCACTCTGGGACGAGGAGTTCGGCGCCCCTATCGGCGTCCCCGTCAGCAGCGACTACGCCGACGCCATGATGCTCGCCGTCACCGCCTTCGAACTCGTCGTCGCCGCCGGCCTCGTCCACGTACTCCCCGCCTACCTCCCCGAGGGCGTCGCCCTCCCGTTCTGAGTCGGTTTCGCGCCGACGCTCTCCCGGTGTGGCCGAAGGTGAACAGTGCCGCGTGCGCGGTCGGGTCGACGTGGACGCTATCGTCTACTGACCGCCGCCGGACCACGCTTAAGTTCGCACGGTTCCCACAAGCGAGGAATGCCATCCAGGCGGTCGGTGATCGCGGCCCTGCTCGGCGGGAGCGTCGGTGCGGCGACGCTCACGGACGCGCGGGGCTACCTCGACCGGTTCGCGCCGCTGTCGGGCGACGCCTGGGGCGCCGCGACCGCGGGCTCCCGCGAGCGGGTCGCCACGCCGTACGGCCGCGCGACCGTCCGCTACGACGACGCCGGGGTGCCGACGGTCCGGGGGACCGACGAGCGCTCGCTGTACTTCGCGGTCGGATACGTCCACGCGGCCGACCGGCTGTTCGAGATGGACCTGATCCGCCGGCGGATGCGCGGGACCCTCTCGGCGGCGGTCGGCGAGCGCACCGTCGACTCGGACCGCTTCCACGCGCAGATGGACTTCGCGGCCGCCGCCGAGGCCAGCTGGCGGGCCGTCCGCGACACGCCCACCGGCGACGCGATGCGGGCATACGCCGCCGGCGTCGAGGCCCAGCGGGCGAGCGAGCCGCTCCCGCTCGAATTCCGCCTGCTCGATTACGAGCCCGCCGCGTGGACGCCCGTCGACTCGATGCTCGTCGAGAAGCAGATCAGCTGGGGCCTGACCGGGAGCTTCCGGTCGCTCCGCCGGGCGGTCGCCGCCGACGCGCTCGGCGAGTCCGCCGCCGCGACGCTGTACCCCGAGCGTCTGGACCACGACGTGCCGATCCTGCGGAACGGCGCGGCCGGCGAAGGTACGAGCGCCGACTCGTCCGCAGCCGCGGTCGATTCACCGGGTGAATCCGGCCTCGCGCCGCTGTCGGCGTGGCTCGCGAGCTTCGAGTCCGACCCGGGCGTCGGCTCCAACAGCTGGCTCGTCTCGGGCGAGCACACCGCGAGCGGCCGGCCCCTGCTCGCCAACGACCCGCACCTGACGCTGATGGCGCCGCCGGTGTGGTACCAGATGCACCAGCGCCGGCCGGGGATGCGAGTCCGGGGCGTCACGTTCCCGGGCGTCCCGTTCGTCGTCATCGGCGAGAACGACGCGGGCGCCTGGGGGTTCACCAACGCCGGCGCGGACGTGCTCGACACCTACACCTACGAGACCCGCGACGGCGAGTACCGCCACGGCGACGAGTGGCGCGCGTTCGAGACCGAGGAGCGAACTATCGAGGTCGCCGGCGGCGACGACCGCTCCGTCACGGTCCGCAAGAGCGTCCACGGCCCGGTGCTCGAACGGCAGAGCCGGCGCGTCGGCGTCGCCTGGACCGGCCTCCAGGCCTCCCGGACGGCGATCGCGGTCCACGAACTCGACCGCAGCGGCGGCCGCGAGGAGGCCCTCGCCGCGCTCCGGAAGTTCGACACGCCCACGCAGAACGCCGTCTACGCCGACCGCGACGGGAACACTGCCTACTGGGTAACGGGGCTGGTCCCCGTCCGCGAGTCCGGCGGAGGTGACACGGACGACGGCGGGCCAGGTAGCGACGACGGGGACCCGGTCCGCGGCGACCGCGTCTTCGACGGCTCCGCCCGCGCGGGCGAGTGGCCGGGGTACGAGCCGTACGGCGAGCCCGACCTCGACACGGGGTGGATCCCCTTCGCGGAGAAACCGGGCGTCCGGGACCCCGACTACCTCGCCACGGCGAACCAGCGGATCGTCGACGGCCCCGACCACTATCTCGGCGAGGGGTACGCCGCGCCGTTCCGCGCCCGCAGGATCTACGACCTGCTCGATCAGCGGGCCGCGAGCGACGAACCATTCGACTTCGCGTACATGCGCCGCGTCCAGCGCGACGTGGTCGACGAGCGGGCCCGGCTGTTCGTCCCCGCCGTACTCGACGCCCGCGACGCGATGACCGAACCGGCGCGAACGGCCGCCGACCGCCTCGACGGCTGGGACTACCGGATGGACCGCGACTCGCGCGCCGCGCTCGCCTTCGAGCTGTTCGTCGGTCACTACCGCGAGCGGGTGTTCGATCCCGTCCTCGACGCCGCCGGCCTCGGGGAGGAGCACTACCCCAACGACTGGGTGTTGCTCACGCTCGGCCCCGAGAGCGAGTGGTTCGCCGACCCGCCCGTCGAGGGGGTCGACCCGCGGGCCCGCCGGGACGTGATCGCGGCGGCGATGGCCGACGCCGCGGGCGAGATCGACGACGAGGGGTACGAGACCTACGGCGACTACAACCGGACGGCCATCGACCATCCCTTCGACCTGGGATTCCTGAACTATCCGCGACTCCCGACCGACGGCTCGCCAGCGACGGTCCGCAACTTCCGAAAGGAGTCGGCGGTCGGGAGCAGTTTCCGCCTGCTCTCGCGGTTCGACGGCGAGCCCTCGCTCGGCATGATCCCCGGGGGCAACGACGGCGAGTACTTCTCCGACCACTACAGCGACCTCCTCGAACCGTGGGCCGACGCCGAGTACCGCCCGCTGGCCGCGACGACCGACGGCGACCCCGACGTGCGGTTCGAGGCAGGAGACGCCGGCGCCGCGGGAGGTACCGACGATGAGTGAATCGCTGGAGGACGCGTTCGGGACCGAGACCGACGACGCCTCGGCGGGTATCCGCGCCCGACTGTACCACGCGCAGACAGCCCCGCGCGAGCGGTGGGGGTTGACGGTCACGGCGACCGCGCTCGGGCTCGCCCTGGCGACCGTCCACTGGGCCGGCCTGCTGGTCGGCGGCGCGCTGGTCGGGTTCGCCCAGCCGACGCTCCGCCGGGCGCTCGTCGCCGGCCTCGCGTTCGGCGTCGTCGTCCTGCTCGCCGCGGCAGTCCAGTTCGCGCTCGCCGGGAGTCTCGACGCGTACCTCGCGATGGGTCAGCTGCTGGCGGTCAGCGTCGCCGTCCCGCTCGTCGCGGGCCCGCTCGGCGCCGCGGCGCGCGGGCTCGTTCCCGACGCGCCGGCCGATCACGGGTGACAACCCCGCGGTCCTGCCGGTTCACCCGTCCAGGTCCTCGATCAGCGCTTCGAGCGTCCCGATGTGTTCCTCGAACTTCTCGCGACCCAGGTCGGTGAGTTCGTAGGTGGTCTGCGGTTTGCGGTCGACGAACTGCTTCTCGACGGCGACGCAGTCGGCCTCCTCCATCTTCCCGATGTGGCTGGCGAGGTTGCCCTCGGTCACGTCAAGCGCCTCCTTGAGGTCGGGGAAACTCGTCTCGCCGTGCCGGTAGAGGTAGGCGAAGATCTGGAGTCGCGTCGGCTGGTGGACGAGTTTGTCGAAGTCCATGGGTCAGACCCGCGTCAGGTACACGTAGGCGCCTATCGCGTAGACGACGAAGAGGATGCCGAAGAGGCCGACGCCGACCCACCTGAGGACCTGGACGTAGGGGAGCCACGAGGCGTAGACGAGGATCCACGCCCCGCCGACGTAGAACACCAGCCGGTCGCGCCGGCGGACCCGATAGGCCGACAGGACGGCGCCGGTCAGCAGGAGTCCGAGCCCGACCGTCGCGATGACGAGCCCGAAGTACAGCAGCGCGCGGTCGAGCCCGCCGACCTGCCGGGCGGCCTCGCCGGCGACACCGGTCGCGGCGACGAGGAAGACCGCGAGCGACCCGAAGACCGCCCGCCAGCTCGGCGCCGTCTCCGGCGCGGTCGCGCTCGGGAGTCGCGAGGCCATCCACCAGGTCGCGACGCCGGCGACCGCGACGAACCCGAACCAGACCGCCGTGTACTCGGCGCCGCCCAGCCGCTCGTAGAGGAAAAACGTCGCCTGCGCGAGCAGCGCGGCGCCGCCGACGACGAACCCGGCGAGCAGCCACAGCCGCGCCCGGCCGGGATAGCGCTCCGCCAGCCCCATCGCGCCCTTGATCTCCGAGAGCTGGCGCTTCAGGTCGTCCGTGTCGACCTCCGGGTCCTCGACGGGGCCCGCCTCGGAGTCGTCGACCGGGTCGTCTCCCTCGTGGGCGTCGCTCACGGCGACCACCTCCGGCGGTCGCGCCGGCGGTCCGAGTCGGGGGCGGTCGCGCGTCGGTCCGGCGCCGTGGGGAGTGTGTCGGTCGTCGTCATTCGTGGTGCGCCGCGTTCGTTGCCGCGGTGTTGTCGGAGGGCCGGTAAGTCGGTTCCGGAAGCGTCGGCGGGGACGGGAGGGCTACCCCAGCTCCGCCGAGCGGAAGCGGAGGTAGCCGACGAGCGGCGCGCCCACCGTCCAGACCGCGAGGACGGCGGCGTTGAACCACACCTCGTACCCGAGGTAGTCGGGCATGTCGGCGAACTGGGCGAACACGTCGTACTCGCCGGGAGCGTCGGCCCAGACCAGTTCCGGGAGGAGGTTGAAGTAGGCGCCAGCGGGGGAGAGCGCGCCGATCACCGCACGCGTCGACTCGGGGATCGCGACGCCCGTGAGGGCGGCGACGGCGTCGAGCGCGGTGTCGAGGTTCAGGGCGGGGAGGGGGCCGATCCAGAACGCCGACAGGAGGAAGTACGCGCCGACCACGCCGACCATCGCGCGCGACCGGGAGGCGACCGAGGCGGAGACGGCGAGGAAGATCCCCACCATCGCGAGGGCGAACGCCGTCGAGAGGGCACCGAGGGCGAGGAAGCGGCCGGGGTCGGGGGCGTGCTCGTAGGTCGCGAGGGCGACGGCGACGGCGACGGCGACGCCCAGCAACGTCGTCCCGGCGGCGACGGCCGCCCGCGTGACGTACTTCCCGCGGAAGTACGCCGCTCGCGAGTTCGGCAGGCCGAGGTAGTAGGTGATCGTCCCGCGCGCGCGGTCGCCGGCGACCGCCAGGTACGCCAGCGGGGCGAGCAACAGCGGGAGGACCCAGGCGACCAGCGCCGCCAGCCCCCAGGTCGTCCGGACGGGGTGGGGGTGGACCTCGCTCGACCCGAGGAAGGCCAGCCCGACCAGCGCCGCGAACGTCGCGACCACGCCGACCACGACGTACGAGCGCCTGACGCTCCGGAAGTCCACGCCGGCGACGGTCCGCGTGCTCACGTCCCGTCACCCCCCGCGGTCGCCGCCGGGGTACCGCCGCCGCTCGCTCCGCTCGCGTCGTCGGCGTCCCGGGTCGGTTCGGTATCGCCGTCGGCACCCCGGGCGGTGTCTGGGTCGCCGTCCGCCCCTGGTCGATCGGTCGTGTAGGCCTCGAACAGGTCCTCCAGCGACGACTCCTCGATGGTCACGTCCTCGACGGTCGCGCGGTCGTCGAGCCGGCGGAGCGCCGCCATCTTCGCCCGGGGCGCCGCGCAGGACACCCGGACCGTCGAGCCGTCGGCGGACACGTCGGTGACGCCGTCGACCGCGGCGACCGGGTCGAGGTCGGGCACTTCGTCGACGGTCGCGGAGACGACCGCGCCCATCCCGAGGTCCGCGCGGAGGTTGTCGACGGAGTTGACGGCCGTCAGCTCGCCGTCCTGGAGGATCCCCACGCGGTCGGAGACCCGCTCGACCTCGTCTAAGATGTGCGAGGAGAAGAACACGGCCGCGCCGCGGTCGGCCTCCTCGCGGACGATCTCGCGGACCAGCCGGACGCCGTTGGGGTCCAGCCCCGCGGAGGGCTCGTCGAGCACCAGCAGGTCGGGTTCGCCGACGAGCGCGACCGCGAGCGCCATCCGCTGGAACATCCCCGTCGAGTAGTCGTCGGCGGGCCGGCGGGCGTCCTCGGGGTCCAGACCCACGCGGTCGAGGAGGGCGTCCGGGTCGTCGTCGGCCCGCTTGGTCTCGACCGCCGCCGCGACGTGCTCGCGCCCGGTGAGGTTCGGCACCGGCTCGAACGCCTCCGGGAGCAGTCCTACCCGGGCCTTCACCGACTGCGGGTCGGCCGTCACGTCGGTACCGAGCACAGACACTTCGCCCGCGGTCGGGTCGAGAAACCCCAGGAGGACGTTGATCGTCGTCGACTTCCCCGCGCCGTTGGGGCCGAGGAAGCCGAACACCTCGCCGCGGTCGACCGACAGCGACAGCTCCGAGACCGCGGTCACGTCGCCGAACCGCTTCGTGAGACCGTCTATCTCGATCGCGCTCATCCGCCCCGCACCTCCGCTGGGCGGGCGGCGGCGGGCGGGCTGTCCTGCTCGGCCGGAACGGGGACCGTCTCGGTCATGCCTCGATCCGAAAACTAGTTTCTACACCAATAAAGTTTGCGTAGCAAATTCCCTTTGCGTCGCAAAGTTTAGTTTGCGGCGGAAAGTGCGGTCCGGAGCGACGGGCGGCGCCGCCGGTGGGCCGACAAGGCGTGGGGTCGGCTGGGCGTGTGGTCGACCGGGAATATGGTCGCCTAGGCGTTGTGGTCGACCCGGCCGGCTCGCATCCCCGGGGCGGTGCCGGACCGACGCGAGACTTTTTGAACCCGGGCGACCGACTGTGTGGTATGACAACTTGGACCGACGACCCGTTCATGCGCCGGAGCGTGCTCATCACGCTCCTGTGGCTGCTCGCGATGCTCGTCGGGGGGGTGGTGCTGATACGCTTCGGCGACGTGATACAGAACGTCTTCGCGTAGCGACCGCCCGCGCGTCGCCGCCTGCCGGACGGGGAGCCCACGGTCCGCAGACTCGCCTGGCGATGCAGTTTCCGAGTGGGAATCGATAGATCGACGGGTCGTAGATACGTTGGCGGGTGGCAACTACCTGAAGGGTCGGTAGCAGCGACCGGATCGGAGAAAAACACATACGGGACGAGAGCGAGGGAGCGAACGATGGTAGAGATCGCGACCGACGTCAACCGGCCGTACGTGCCCGCCGGCGGGGCGACGCTGACGGCGACGGTCGACGTCGAGCCGGGGACGGCCAGCGGGTCCCACGAGCGCCACATCCTCCTCTGTCTGGACACGAGCGGCTCGATGGACGGGGCGAAACTCGACCGGGCCCGGGAGGGCGCCTCGTGGGTGTTCGGCCTCCTCGAACTCGACGACTACGTGGGCATCGTCGCCTTTGACTCCGACGCCGAGGTCGTCATGCGCCCCCAGCGGTGGGGCGATACCAGCCGCGAGGCCGCGATGCACCGCGTCGAGCAACTGGGCGCCGGCGGCGGTACCGACATGTACGACGGACTGGACTCGGCGCGCACCGCGCTGGATTCGCTGGGCTACCGCCCGGAGACCGACGACGCCGTCCGCCGGATCCTGTTGCTGTCGGACGGCAAGGACAACTCCCACGACCCCGCCGACTTCCGCGACCTCGCCGCCGACATCGACGAGTCGGGCATCCGGATCCTCTCGGCGGGGATCGGCACCGACTACGACGAGGAGACGATCCGGACGCTCGGGACGACCGCCCGCGGGGAGTGGACCCACCTCGAATCGCCCGGGGACATCGAATCGTTCTTCGGCGACGCCGTCGAGCAGGCCCAGTCGGTCGTCGCGACGGAGGCCAGCCTCGAACTCGACGCCGCCGCGGGCGTCGAGGTGAGCGAGGTCTACCGCGCCCTCCCCCAGGCCCAGGAGGTCGACGTGAACTGGTCGGGCAACACCGCAACGGTTCCGCTGCCGGATCTGGCCGAGCGGGAGAACCAGCGCGTGGTGCTGAAAGTCAACGCGCCCGCACGCGAGGATCTCGGCGAGCACTCGCTGGTGGACGTGACGCTCACGGCGTCGGGTCGGCGGGCGGGCGACCGGATCGCCGTCGAGTACACCGACGACAACGCGGCGCTGGCCGAACACAACGAGTCGGTGTCGCTCGACCACCGGCAGACGGTCGTGCGCACGGAACTCGGCAAGGGCAACGTCGAGGCCGCCGAGACGGAGGTCGAGCGGATGACCCGGATCCACGGCGAGGACACGGCCGTCGTCGAGGAGGCGAAGCGACAGACCCGCCTCGTCGACGAGGGCGGGCGAACGGAGCGCGAGAACGCGACCAGGATCGTCGACGACTCCCGGGTAGAATGACGGCCGCGCCGACGGAGGGGGATCTGGTCGTCGGTCGCTACGAACTCGGGGAAGTGGTCGGCGAGGGCGGGTTCGCCAAGGTGTTCGACGCCGTCGACACCGAGAGCGGCGAGGCCGTCGCGCTCAAGTACCCCAACTACGAGGGCAGTCAGAACGACCGCGACATCGTCCGGACCTACTTCGAGAAGGAGGCCGAGACGCTGGCGGCGATCCGCAATGCGGGCGGCCACCCCAACATCATGTCGCTGCGCGAGGTCGCGGAGGACGACGGCACGTCGGTCCTCGTCGTGGAACTCGTCGACGGCTACGAACTCGACGACGCGATCCGGCGGACGGGGCCGCTCGACGACATCGACGAGGTCCGCCAGATCGGGATCGACCTGTGCGACGCGATGAGCTTCCTCCACGAGAACGAGATCGTCTACCGCGACCTGAAGCCGGACAACGTGATGATCACCCACCGCGGGGGGACGGTGACGCCGGTGCTCATCGACTTCAACACGGCGACGGGGTTCGACGCGGCGGCCGACGCGGCCGACCAGACGACCATCGTCGGCCCGTACAAGCCCCGCGAGGTCGCCGAGGCCGACCAGACCGAGACTCGCCAGGGGCCGTGGTCGGACGTCTACTCCGTCGGGAAGATCCTGCTGTACCTGCTCAAGGGGACGGTCCCTCGCAAGGACGGGGTCGACCCGCGGGACTTCGGCGCCGACTGCGAGCCGTACCTCGCCGAGATCGTCGAGAAGGCGACCGCCTCGGACTACGAGGAGCGCTACCGCAACGCGACGGCGATGGAGCGGGTCCTCGAGGCCCGCGACCCCAGCCCGCCGCCGTCGGCGACGCTCCGCTACACCCAGGAGGGGGAGACCTACACCGTCTACCCCGGCGACACCATCGGCCGCCGGTACGCCGAGGGGCCGCGGTCGTCCATCGTGATCGAGGACGACGACGAGTACATCTCGACGGTGCAGGTGCAGTTCGACACCGACGACGACGGGGAGTGGTTCATCCGCGACCGGAGCCTCAACGGGACCTACGTCCAGACGGGCGGGGGCTGGCAGCGCGTGCTCAGCGAGGCCGGCCGCGAGCGGCTGGAACAGCGGGGCGAGGACGCGACCGACGCCGAGGGGGACGTGCCGCCGGAGCTGTACGGCCTGCGCGAGGGCGACCTGATCGCCCTCGTCCACCCGAGCTACGGCGTCACCTTCGAGTTCACCAGCGAGTAACCATGGACTACGCGACTCACTACGACGTGGGCGACCGCAAGCGCGACGGGGGTATCAACGAGGACAGCGTCGCGGTCTCCGTGTTCGAGCAGGGTCACCGCGAGGGCTTTCGCGGCTACGACTGCGAGGGTCGGGACGGCGAACGAGCGGACGATGGCCAGCCCGGCGAGGATTCGACTGGCGAGGATTCGACCGAGGATCGTCCGGACGGCCGAACGGACGGCCCGGACGACGCCACCGACGGGGACGACGCCAGCGACGACTCGCCCGAGTCGGACCGCGACCCCGACAACCGGAGCGCGGCGGTGTTCGCACTCGCCGACGGGGCGGGCGGCCACGACGCCGGCGACGCCGCCTCCTACATCGCGACGACGGCCGTCTGCGAGCGCCTCGCGGGGACCGCTGTCCGGGCGGCGCGCAGCGAGCCCGAGGGGTTCGACGTGGCCGTCGACGAGCCGCTGGCGGCCCCGCCGCGGGACGAGGACCTGGAGTCGGCGGTCGCCGAGGCGGTCGTCGCGGCCCACCGGGAGGTCCTCGAGTACGCCGCGGCCGCGGGCGAGCAGGCCCACGCGACCGTCGTCGCCGGGCTCGTCGTCGGCGGCCGCTGTCACTACGGGTGGGTCGGCGACAGCCGCGCCTACGTCGTCAACGCCGCCCGCGACGAGATCCTGCCGCTCACGACCGACCACGCCGTCGTCCAGCGGCTCCGCGAGGCCGGCGAGATCGACGACGTGGAGGCGCTGGTCCACCCGCGGGGCAACGAGATCACCCGCGCCGTCGGCGGGAGCGGCCGGGCGGACCCCGAGACCGCCACCGTCGACGTGGAGACGGCGACGGTCCCGCTGTACCGCGAGGACGTGCTGCTCGTGACCAGCGACGGCCTCCCGGACGCCCAGACGGAGGCGGCGAAGCTCTACGAGTGGTACGTCGACGCCGGCCGCGACGAGGAGATGGCCGCGGTGGTCCGCGACCGGGCGGTCACCGACGACGAGATCCGCGAGGCGGTGCTGTCTGCCCCGTCGCTGGCCGACGCGGCCGAGCGGCTGGTCGAGCTGGCCAACGACCGCGGCGGCAAGGACAATCTCTCGACGGTCCTGCTGCACGACGGGACGCTCCCGCCGACGCCCGAGGATCCGCCCGCCCGCGCGGCGGGTGCCGAGGCGCCGGTCGAGGACCGCGAGACACTCGTCGAGCACGACTGAGCGGCGGCGGACGGAGCGGGGACCGGCCGGCGGGTCGGCGACCGGCCGCGCCGCGCGGCGCCCACCGTCCGCCGCGACGACGGGACCCGGGGCAACTGTTTTGATGACCGGCCCGCATATCCCGACAGCTATGTCACACGGCA
Organism: Halosimplex marinum; assembly: GCF_051414075.1. Lineage (NCBI taxonomy): Archaea > Methanobacteriati > Methanobacteriota > Halobacteria > Halobacteriales > Haloarculaceae > Halosimplex > Halosimplex marinum. Next base: position 273,309 of record NZ_JBLKNY010000003.1, read on the forward strand.
CGAGCGGGACGGTCGAGTGCCCCCTCTGCGGGGAGGCGTTCGACCCGACCGCCGCGGGGGGCTGGTGTACGAACTCCGACTGCGGGGAATGGCAGTACGAGGCGGCCGCGCCCGAGGGGACGGACGGGGACGCCGAAGCGACGGACGACGGAGCGGACGCCGCGGGACCCGACGGTGCGGCGGACGCCGACCCGGCCGACGCGGACGACCCGCTGGCCGACCCCGAGGCCGGGGCCGATGACCCGACCCCGGACGCCGAGACGCTCGATACGAGCGACCGGAAGACCGACGCGCCCGCGGCTACGGACGGCGAACTCGACTCCAGTGACGAAGCGGCCGACGCCGGGGCCGACGACCGGGGTCCCGACACGGCGTCGGAGACGGCCGATACGGGACCGGCGGCAGCCGACACGGGATCGGCGGCCGACACGGCGTCGGGATCGGCCGCTGACCCGGCGGATACGGCCGACAGCGTCGCGGCCGCCGAAGCCGGCGCCGGCGTCGACACGTCGGACGCCGACGGGACGGAACCGGCCGACTCCGCGGCGGTGGACGACGGGTCCGCTGGAGTGGGAGACGACGAGCCGGCCGACGCGGGCGACGACGCGTCCGCCGAAGCGGCGGGCGACGGGCCCGAAGCCGCGGCCGAGGAGGGGGCCGACCTCGCGTGTCCGGGCTGCGGCGAGCCGGTCGACGCCGAGGACAACTTCTGCGCCAACTGCGGGGAGGACGTGTCGGCGCTGCGGCCGGGGCCGCTGACGGAGTGTCCCGCCTGCGATGCCGACGTGGACCCGGACGACAACTTCTGTGCCACCTGCGGCGAGGACCTCGACGCCCACCGAGCGGGTGACGGGACCGGAGAGGGCGGCGATGCGACGGCCGACGACGGCACAGCGGCCGACGCCGGCGGAGCGGCTGGAGACGACGCCGCAGCCAGCGACGCGGGAGCCGCCGACGCCGAGGGCGCCGGCGGCGGTGACGACCGAACGGTCGGGCGAGCCGGCGACGACGGCGGCGAGACGCCGACAGACGGAGCCGACGACGCGGCGGCCGAAGCGCCGGAATCGCTGGTGCTGGTCGTGCGCAACCGCGAGATTCAAGTGTGGGACGGGGATACCGTCGGGAAGACGATTCGCAGCATCGTGGTGAACACGGGCGGCGACGAGGAGGAAGCGCGGCAGATCCACCGCGAACACGTGCGGTTCGTCCGCGAGGACGGGCGGTTCCACCTCGTCGCGCTCGGCCGGAACCCGACGGTCGTCGACGGCGAGCCGCTCGACGAGGGCGAGCGCGTCCCCGTCTCGCCGGGCGACCGGATCGAACTCTCCGGCGTCGCCTCGATGCGCGTCGAAGCCCCCTGACCCCGCGGCACGGTCCGACGAGCGAGCATGGATACCAGAGACACGCGCCGTGAACTCGGCAGGTCGGTCCGCCTCCTCGCGGACGAGGAGCGGTGGCTGTTCGTCGGGCTGGTCGCCGGCGCCGCGGGCTACCTCATCTGGTTGGCCGGCACCGGCGTCGCCGTCTCCCAGGTCGCCGACGTGGTCGTCGGCGCCTACACCGTCGACCCCTGGTCGACCGAGGCGGCCGGCCTCGCCGCCGCCTTCGCCGTGCTCTGGGTCCTGCTCCCGTCGGCCGTCGCCGTCCGCTACGTCGTCGGCAACCTCACGAACCTGCGGGGCAACGTCGAGCAGTGTTACCGATTCGACCGGCCGCTGGTCGCGCTGGCGCCGCCGCTCGCCGTGCTGGCCGTCGCCGTCGGCGCCGGCGCGGTCCGCGGCGTCGCCACGTGGTACGTGCTCGCGCTGCTCGGGGTCGCGAACGTGCTGTTGCTCGTCCGCACGGTCGCCTACGGCTACCGGGTCTATTCCCTCTCGGCGCCGCGGCTGCTACAGGCGCTCGTGTTCGTCTCGGCGGTCGTCGCGACGACGGCGACCGTCTCGCGGGCCGCGTCGCTGGGCGGTCAGGCCGCGCTGGTCGAGGCGGCCGCCGCGCGCTACGGCGTCGGCGAACTGGTCTTCGGCGAGGTGACCCGCGCCGGGCTCACCGCGCCGCTGCTGCCGCTGGTCGCGGTCGCCACCCCGGCCGCCCTCGCGCTGGCGTACGTCTGGGTCCAGCTGTTCGCCAGCCTGCTCGTCCGGATCCGCCGGCCGGACGTGCCCCGCTCGGCGATCCGCGCCGGCCAGCGCTACCCCCAGGTCGTCCAGCCCGGCACGACCGACCGCCTGGCGATGGGCACCGCCCCCGACGACGGTTCGGACGCCGGGTCCGCCGACGGACCCGCCGACGCCGGTCCGGACGGGAGCGACCCGGGGAGCGACGAGTCCGGGTCCGCCGGGTCGGGCGAGGACCCCGTCGAGCCCGCGGGGCAGACGCGCGTGTTCACGCCGCCGGAGGACGCCGACGACGTGAGCCCCGAGGCCGCGTCGGGCGCGACCGGCGGGGCGGGCGAACGGGCGGTGAAAAACGAGTTCTGTCCCATCTGCGGGGAGACCTACGCCGCCGACGCCGACCGCACGAACTGCCCGAACTGCAACGCGGTCCTCGACCGGGACTAAGCCGCGGCCGCTACCACCGAAGGTCGCCGTCTCTGAAGTGTTGCCGGGCGAGGGCGGCTACCGCGCGTCCGCGACCTCCGCCAGCGCGTCGGGGTTCTCGATGGAGGACATGTCCCCGAGGTCCTCGCCGGTGTAGGTCCCCTCGATGGCCCGGCGGATGATCTTCCCGCTCTGGGTCTTGGGGAACTCGTCGACGAACAGCACCTCCCGCGGCCGGAACGGCTTGCCGAGTTCGTCGCCGACGAGTTCGCGGATCTCCGTCCGCAGTTCGTCGCTCTCCGCGACGCCGTCCTCGACGACGACGTAGAGGACGACCGCCGTGCCGGTGGTGTCGTCGGGGACGCCCACGGCGGCGGCCCGGTTGACCGCCTCGTGTTCGATGGCGGCGCCCTCGACCTCGGCGGGGCCGACCTTCCGGCCGGCGACGTTCAGCGCGTCGTCGGCCCGCCCGTGGAGGAACCAGAAGCCGTCCTCGTCCTTCTGGGCCCAGTCGCCGTGGTCCCACAGGCCCTCCCAGGTCGACCAGTACTCCCGGAGGTACCGCTCGTCGCCCGACCACAGCGACTTCGTCATCGACGGACAGGAGTCCCGGGCGACGAGATACCCGCGCTCGCCCGTGTCGGCAACGGTCTCCCCGTGTTCGTCGACGATGTCGACGTCCATCCCGAGGCCGGGGCCGCCGAGCGTGCAGGGCTTCAGCTCCTGGATGGGCATCGGCATGAGGAAACAGCCGCAGATCTCCGTGCCGCCGGAGATGTTGATGATCGGCGTCTCCCCGTTGCCCACCCGCTCGTAGAACCACAGCCACGACTCGGGATCCCAGGGTTCGCCGGTCGAACCGAGGATCCGCAGGCTGGAGAGGTCGTGGCCCTCCAGCCACTCGTCACCGTGTTTGCGGAGCGCCCGGATCGCGGTCGGGGAGATACCGAACTGGGTGATCCCGTGGCGGTCGATCATCGCCCAGTAGCGGTCGGGATCGGGGTAGTCCGGCGCGCCCTCGTACATGAAGACGGTGTTGCCGAAGTGATGGTTGCCGATGAGCGTCCACGGCCCCATCATCCAGCCGATGTCGGACACCCAGAAAAAGCGGTCGGCGGGCTTCAGGTCGAACCCGAAGTACAGCTCCTTGGCGCACTGGACGTTGACGCCGGCGTGGGTGTGGACGATCCCCTTCGGTTCGCCCGTCGTCCCCGACGAATAGAGGAGCATCGACTCCCGGCTCGCGTCGAGTTCGCGCGTCTCGAACTCGTCGTCGCGGGTCTCGACCGCGTCGGCCCACCAGCGGTCCCGGCCCTCGGTCCAGGGGATATCGTGGTCGCTCGAGTCCGCGTCGGCCGCGGATTCACCGTCCGTGGATCCCCCCTCCGCGTCGCCCCCGGCGCGGGTCCCCAGCCGGTCGTAGACGACGACCTCCTCGACGTGACCGGCCTCCGCGATAGCGTCGTCTGCGGTGCCCTTCAGCCGGACCTCGTCGCCGCGGCGGTAGAAGCCATCGCCGGTAAAGAGGACGGAACACTCGGCGGCGTCGATGCGGGTGGCGGTCGCGTCGACGCCGAATCCGGAGAAGATCGGGACGGCGATCGCTCCGACCTCGAAACAGCCGTAGAGGATCGAGACGACCTCGGGGACCATCGGCATGTAGAGTCCGACGGTGTCCCCCACGCCGACGCCCCGCGAGTCGAGGTAGTTCGCCACCTTGTCGGCCTGGCGGCTGAGTTCGTGGAAGGTCACCTCGCGGACCTCGGCGGCCTCGCCGTCCGGTCCCACTGGCTCGCCCTCCCAGATGCAGGCCACCTTGTTTCGCGTCTCGGCGTCGGTCGCGGCGTGACGGTCCAGCACGTTGTGCGCGATGTTCGTCGTCCCGCCGGGGCACCAGTCGGTGAACTGGGGACCCTCGCTGTCGTCGCGAACGCGGTCGTACGGCTCGAAAAAGTCCACGTCGAGGTACCCGGTCATCGTGTCCCAGAACCAGTCGACGCCCGAGGCGGGCTGGCCGGGGTCGGCCTCCGTCGTCCGGGCGATCAGCTCCTCGTAGTCGTCGATGTCGTAGGCCTGCATGAACTCCCAGACGTTCGTCGACTCGACGAACTCCGGGTCCGGCCGGTGGACCACCTCGTCGATGTCTCCGAGCGAGTCTGACGCCATACCGGCCGTTCGTCCGGTGAACCCAAAGAAGTTGCCCGGACGATCGTGTACGACCGCGCTGGCCACGGGCGTTCGGTCGCTTCCCCGCCGCGGTTCGCCACGGCGGACGCACGCGGCCCGTCGCCGCGGGTGCCCGGAGTCCGTCGCGGCGAGTGCCCGCAAGTTCTTTTCGCGTGGCCGTCCGAGAGTCGCGTATGTACGTCCGGGACGCGAAGAACCGCGACGAGGCCTGGTTGCTGGACCACATCGAGGCGATGGGGTTAGACGAGACAGCGTTCCGTTCGCGCGACTACGTGGTCGCCATCGACGAGGTGGACAACGTCAAGGCGGGCTTCGGCCGCTACCGCGTCCACAAGACCGACGACGGCGAGCACTGCGAGCTCACGAGCATCGGCGTCCTCGACGGCTGGCGCGGCCAGGGCGTCGGCGCCCACGTCGTCGAGCGGCTCGTCCGCACGGCCGCCGACGAGGGGTTCGAGACCGTCTACTCGCTGACCGACGAACCCGACTACCTCGCGCAGTTCGGCTTCGAACCCATCGAGGAGTCGGCGCTGCCCGAGCGGCTCCGCGAGCGCCTCTCCGAGAAGCGCGACGGCGTCGCGCCCGAGGCGGTCCCGATGCGCGTCGACCCCGAGGCGTTCCGCGTGCCCGACCGCCTCCGCGAGGCGTTCAAGGGCGCGGCCGCCGCCGAGACCGACGACGAGCCCGAGGAGGGGCCCGAGGACTTCGGGATCGACCCCGACGAGGCCACCTACAAGTACGACACCGGTCGCTGACCCCGTCCCCGCGGACAGCCCCGTCGCGTCGGCGACACGCTCCGGGCGCTCCCCGCCGCGGGAACGGAAGTTTAAAGACTGTATCACGGCCAGTTTCGGGACAAGAATGCTCCCGATCCCGCTCCAGCTGGTCGACGGGTTCCTGCTGAAGGTCAACTTCGGCGACGCGCTCATCGTCGGGTTCGTCCTGGGACTGTTCGCCGTGGCGACCCAGCGCTCGCGGAAACTGCTGACGCTGCATCTCATCGCGTTCGGCGCCCTGTTCCTCCTCAGCCCCGGCAGTATGTACGAGCCCGCGGAGCTGAGCCTCCTCAACAGCATCCTCCAGTACAAGCTGATCGGCCTCGTCCTGCTGGTCGTCTCGCCGGTCCTCTACACGACCGCCCAGAAGTGACCGCCCGGAAGTGACCGCCGTCCGTTCTCCCGTTCTCCGACTGTCCCCGCTCCCGACGGACCCCGCGACACTCCCCGACGCCGTCACTCTATCTTGCCGAGCGCCGCGAAGAAGTCCAGCGGCGGGCCGGCGATCCGGACCGGCCGCGCCGCGCGTTCGAGCGTCACCTGCGCGGGCACGTCGAGTTCCCGGCGCGCGCGGCCGTCGCTGACGACGAACCCGCCGTCGGCGTCCTCGACGCGGACGGTCACCGTGCTGTCGGCGTCGACCGCCAGCGGCGGCATCGACTCCTCGGCGCACATCTCCGTGAGCACGAGCGTCGACACGCTCGGGTGGACGAGCGGTCCGCCCTCGCTGAGGTTGTAGGCGGTGCTCCCCGTCGGCGTCGCCACCAGGACCCCGTCGGCGTGGCCGCTGGTGTACAGCGACCCGTCGACGCGCACCTCGACGGCCGCGCCGCCGCCGTGGCCCCTGCGCGGCCCCTGGACGACCACCTCGTTGAGCGCCGGCGGCAGCGACCACCCCTCGCCGCTCGCCTCGACGCGCGGCATGTCCCGCGTCTCGACCTCGCCCCGGTCCTGGTACTGTTCGACTTCCGCCGTGACGGCGTCGACGGCCTCCTCCGGCGGGACGGCGTTGAGAAAGCCCACCTCGCCGAGGTTGACCCCCATGATCGGCGTCGAGCCGGCCGCGCGGGCGGCGAACAGGAACGTGCCGTCCCCGCCGATGCTCACCACCAGGTCGCAGTCGGCCAGCTCGTCGACGGGGACGCCCAGCTCCGAGGGGTCGGGGTGGTCGCTCGGCCACGCCGCGGAGTCGTCCGCGGACTCCTCGTCGACCGCGACGGCCACGTCCATCCCGACCAGCCGCTCGTACAGGTCCGCGACGATCCCCGCGGCGCGGCGGTTGCCCCGCTGGCCGACGATTCCGACTCGCATTGGCCGCCGATTCGCGTTCCTCCCCAATAAACGACCCCTTCGGCGGCCGGCGGCCGCCGGCCGGACGACCGCGCGCTCTGACGGCCGGAGCGGTCGAATCAACTCCGATAGCTGGCGGACAACATTAATACCGCGGGAGACGCACCTTCACCGCATGAGTACCCCGGAGTCCGGGGAGGCGGACGGATGAGCGACGACGCGGACGACGACTGGTTCGAGGACGCGCTCCGCGACGAGGAGTCCGCGGAGACGGCCGACGGCGGGGACGAGTCGGCCGGGACCGACTCCGTCGGGGAGTCCGCCGACGACACCGCCGGGGAGTCCGCAGAGCCCGCCGCCGGCGACGATCGGTCGGCCGGAGCGTCCGAACCCGACGACCCGTTCGACGGCACCGAGAGCGGGTTCGCTGGCTCCGACGCCGAGGAGGGCTTCGACGATACCGGCGGTGCGGGCGGGTTCGGCGACGAGGGCGGGCTCGACGGGTCGGACGGCGACGGCGTCTTCGGCGGCGACACGAGCCCGTTCGGCGACAGCGGGACCGCCGGGAGCGCGTTCGGCGACACCGGGAGCGCCGACGAGGGGGCCTTCGGCGGCGGCGACGGCGGGGAGGGAGACCTCTTCGAGGACGACTTCGGCGACGCGATGGGCGGCGTGGGCGGCGGCGACGCCGACTTCGAGGACGAGGACTTCGAGTCGAACATCCCCTGCCTCGACCTGGGTATCGAGGGGCTCGACAACATGGTCCAGGGCGGCATCCCGCTGCGCCACCTCATCGTCATCGTCGGCGGCGCCGGGACCGGCAAGACCACCTTCGGCCTCCAGTTCCTCCAGCACGGCCTGGAGAAAGAGGACACCGACCGCGGCGTCTTCATCACCCTCGAACAGACCTACGACGACATCATGGCCACCGCCGAGGAGCGCGGCTGGGAGTTCGAACGCCACGAGCGGGAGGGGAACCTCGCCGTCATCGACCTCGACCCCGTCGAGATGGCCAACAGCCTCGACAACATCCGCGGCGAGCTCCCCGAGCTCATCGAGGACTTCGACGCCGACCGGTTCGTCCTCGACTCGGTCTCGCTGCTGGAGATGATGTACGACGACGTGTCCCGCCGGCGCACCGAGGTGTTCGACTTCACCCAGAGCCTGAAAGACGCCGGCGTCACCACCGTCCTCACCAGCGAGGCCAACGAGGACAACCCCTACGCCTCCCGCCACGGCATCATCGAGTACCTCACCGACGCCGTGATCCTCCTCCGGTACGTCCGCTCGGAGACCCAGGAGACCCGCCTCGCCGTCGAGATCCAGAAGATACGCAACGCCAACCACTCCCGAGAGACGAAACCCTACGAGATCACCATGAACGGTATCTCGGTGTACGAGCAGGCCAATATTTTCTGACCATCTTTTTCGACCGGGGATTCCCTCGGCGCACGGACCGCGCCTGCGGGGACTGCGTGGCGGCTACGCCGCCACGTCACTCGGTCGCGGGCACAGCCAGCGACCCGACCCCGGTGCAAAAACGTGGTGAAAAAGGCCGGACGCAAGCGAGCGAAGCGAGTGCGCCGTCCGGCGTTCTCGTGAGCGTAGCGAACGAGAACTCGTCGGAGCTTGCTCTGACGGTGTTTTCCCCCACGTTTTTGCGTCGAGGGTCCCCGCAGCGCGCCTCCGGCGCGCGAGGGACTCCCCGCTGGAAAAAGTGGATTTGCAACGCGAACTGAACACGAAACCAGAACCCAGCCAACGGCTAAGGGGCCGCCGTGCGAACACGGGGGTATGTTCGACTCCGACGACCTCGCGGCCATCCGCGAGGGCAAGGAGGAGTGGGAGGCCGAGACCCGGGGACCGACGGTCGACCGCTTCGGCGAGCGGAAGGACACGTTCGAGACCGACACCGGCGGTCAGGAGGTCGAACCCCTCTACACCCCCGCGGACGTGGCCGACCTGGACTACGAGGAGGACCTGGGCTTCCCCGGCGAGGAACCGTACACCCGCGGGGTCTACTCGACGATGTACCGCGGCCGGCTCTGGACGATGCGCCAGTACGCCGGCATGGGCACCGCCAGCGAGACCAACGAGCGCTTTCAGTATCTCATGGACGAGGGGCAGACCGGCCTCTCGATGGCGTTCGACCTGCCCACCCAGATGGGCTACGACTCCGACGCCGACATGGCCGCCGGCGAGGTGGGCAAGGCGGGCGTCGCCATCGACTCGCTGCGGGACATGGAGACGGTCTTCGACGGCATCCCATTGGACGAGGTGTCCACGTCGATGACGATCAACGCCCCCGCGAGTGTTCTGCTGGCCATGTACATCGCCATCGGCGACCAGCAGGGCGTCGACCGCGAGGAGCTCCGGGGAACGATCCAGAACGACGTGCTCAAGGAGTACATCGCCCGCAACACCTACATCTTCCCGCCCGAGCCGTCGATGCGCATCATCACGGACATCTTCGAGTTCTGTGCCGCGGAGGTCCCCAACTTCAACACCATCTCCATCTCGGGGTACCACATCCGCGAGGCCGGCTCGACGGCCGCCCAGGAGATCGCCTTCACCCTCGCCGACGGCATCGAGTACGTCGAGGCCGCACAGGACGCCGGCCTTGCCGTCGACGAGTTCGCCCCGCAACTCTCCTTTTTCTTCGCGTCCTACAACAACATCCTCGAAGAGGTCGCGAAGTTCCGCGCGGCCCGGCGGATGTGGAAGGAGATCATGGAGGAGCGGTTCGGCGCGGAGAAGCCCGAGTCCAAGCAACTGAAGTTCCACACCCAGACCGCGGGGTCGACGCTGACCGCCCAGCAGATCGAGAACAACGTCGTCCGGGTGGCCTACCAGGCGCTGGCGGCGGTGCTGGGGGGCACCCAGAGCCTCCACACCAACGGCAAGGACGAGGCGCTGTCGCTCCCGACCGAGCAGTCCGTCCGGACCGCCCTGCGGACCCAGCAGATCCTCGCCCACGAATCGGGCGTCGCAGACACCATCGACCCGCTGGGCGGCAGTTACTACGTCGAGTCGCTCACCGACGAGGTCGAGGCCGAGGCCCGGGAGATCATCGACGAGGTCGACGCCCGGGGCGGGATGGGCGAGGCCATCGAGGACGGCTGGGTCCAGCGGCAGATCCAGGACGTGGCCTACGATCGCCAGGAGGAGATCGAGAACGGGGAGCGGATCATCGTCGGCGTCAACGAGTACACCGTCGAGGAAGACGCCCAGGACCCCGAGATCGAGGAGATCTCCGAGGAACAGGAACGGGCGCAGGTCGAGCGACTGGAGTCGGTCCGGGAGGAGCGCGACGACGAGGCCGTCGACGCGGCGCTGGCGGCCCTGTCCGACGCCGCCGCGGGCGAGGAGAACCTCATGCCGTACATCGTCGACGCGGTGAAGGCGTACGCGACGACCGGCGAGATCTGCGACGCGCTGCGCGAGGAGTTCGGAGAGTACCAGCCCGGAGCGGCGATTTAGGCTGGCTTTGATACGGATTATTGCAGGTCAGTCCGGGATCGACCGCACGCAGTCGTGCGGTCGACCCGGGAAACGCTTGCAATAATCCGTATGAGTCCCCGTTCGCACGAACGTGGCCCCTCGTCCGGTCGTCATCTGGAGAGCCCGAACGTTCGATGCAGGGGAACTGTTGCGGTGAGCGGTTGCGGTGCTGTCGGCGCGCGCTGGAGCGCGCTTTCATGCGCGCGACCGTAGCCGCGCGAGGTCTTCCCGAACTCGTGAGAGAAGGCTCGTCAGAGCTTGCCTCTGACGGTGGATGAGGCGCGCAGGAGCTTGCGACGAGCAGCGAGGGACCTCCGGTCCCTCGGGCCGTGCGGGCGACGCTCGGGTCGCCCGCAGACATCGAATCGGCCGGGGAGGTTCGTGGCCCGTTGCGGTGCGGTCGCGGTGTCGTGCTGTGCTGTTCCTGGCGGACTGAACGGGCGAGACGCGCTCGCGTTCATCTCAGTCGCCTGAGCGCCCCTACCCGAGCGGAGCGAGGGTATGTCGCTCAGCGACCGCGAGCGCGTCGAGGGCTTTCACCGCCTGCTGTCTCCTGAGGTCATTCTCGCGCGACTTCATTTCACCATACGTTCGACAGAAACCACTGATACACTCGTACCCGCTCCGGACCACTACCCGAATCCGGTGCGGTCACAGTTCGCGACCGCGTAATCGAAGTTTCCAAGAGCGTCGGGCGGGTGCGTCACAGTATGAGCACGGACGACGCCGACGGAGACGGGGAACCTGCGGCCCGCACGGAGCGGTTCGCGGACGTGCCCGACCAGTACGACCCCGACGCGGTCGAGGACCGGGTGTTCGACTACTGGGACGCCGTCGACGCCTACGAGCGAACCGTAGAGCACCGCGCCGACGGCGAGGACTACTTCTTCGTCGACGGCCCGCCCTATACTTCGGGTGCGGCCCACATGGGCACCACCTGGAACAAGACGCTGAAGGACTGTTACATCCGCTACCTCCGCATGCAGGGCTACGACGTGACCGACCGGCCGGGCTACGACATGCACGGCCTGCCCATCGAGACCCGCGTCGAGGAGCGGCTGGACTTCGAGAACAAGAAGGACATCGAGGCGTTCGGCGAGGACGCCTTCATCGAGGAGTGCAAGGAGTACGCGAACGAGCAGCTGGAGGGCCTGCAGGAGGACTTCAAGTCGTTCGGCGTCTGGATGGACTGGGACGACCCCTACAAGACGGTCGAACCCGAGTACATGGAGGCGGCGTGGTGGGGCTTCGAGAAGGCCCACGGGCGCGGCCTCGTCGAGCAGGGCCAGCGCTCGATCTCCCAGTGTCCCCGCTGTGAAACCGCCATCGCGAACAACGAGGTCGAGTACGAGGACGTGGAGGACCCCTCCATCTACGTCAAGTTCGACCTCGAAGACAGGGACGGCTCGCTGGTCATCTGGACGACGACGCCGTGGACCATCCCCGCCAACACGTTCGTCGCGGTCGACGGCGAGGGGGAGTACGTCGGCGTCGACGCCGAGAAGGGCGGCGAGACCGAGCGGCTCTACGTCGCCGCGCCGAAGGTCGAGTCGGTCCTCTCAGCGGGCCGCTACGACGACTACGAGGTCGTCGAGGAACTGACCGGCGAGGATCTGGTCGGCTGGACGTACGAACACCCGCTTCGCGAGGAGGTCCCCGACGCGCCGGGCAGCGAGGGCGCGCTCGAAGTGTACACCGGCGACTACGTCGACACCGAGGGCGAGGGCACCGGCCTCGTCCACTCCGCGCCGGGCCACGGCGAGGAGGACTTCGAGCGCGGCACGGAACTGGGCCTCGACATCTTCTGTCCGGTGGGCGCCGACGGCATCTACGACGAGACGGCCGGCGAGTACGCCGGCGAGTTCGTCAAGGACGCCGACCGCGATATCATCGCGGATTTGGACGACAACGGCGCCCTGCTCGCCGAGGAGACGACGACTCACAGCTACGGTCACTGCTGGCGCTGTGACACCGGGATCATCCAGATCGTCACCGACCAGTGGTTCATCACGATCACCGACATCAAGGACGAACTGCTGGAGAACATCGAGGACAGCGAGTGGTATCCCCAGTGGGCCCGCGACAACCGCTTCCGGGACTTCGTCGAGGACGCCCCCGACTGGAACGTCTCCCGCCAGCGCTACTGGGGCATCCCGATCCCGATCTGGATCCCGGAGGACTGGTCCGGTGAGATGGACGACGCCATCGTCGTCGGCGACCGCGAGGAACTCGCCGAGCGGGTCGACCAAGACATCGACCCCGAGTCCGTCGACCTGCACAAGGACACCGTCGACGACCTGACGATCACCGAGGACGGCGTCGTATACGAGCGCGTCCCGGACGTCTTCGACGTGTGGCTGGACTCGTCGGTCGCGACGTGGGGGACCCTCGACTACCCCGAAGACCGGAGTCGCTTCGACGACCTGTGGCCGGCCGACCTCATCATGGAGGCCCACGACCAGACCCGCGGGTGGTTCTGGTCGCAACTGGGCATGGCCACCGCGGCGATGGGCGAGATCCCCTACGAGCAGGTCCTGATGCACGGCTACGCCAACATGCCCGACGGCCGCGGGATGTCCAAGTCCAAGGGCATCTTCGTCGACCCCCACGAGGTCATCGACGAGTACGGCGTCGACCCGATGCGGCTGTTCCTCCTGTCGGTGACCGCCCAGGGCGAGGACATGAACTTCTCGTGGGACGAGACCCAGGAGATGCAGCGCCGGCTCAACATCCTCTGGAACGTCGCCCGCTTCCCGCTGCCGTACATGCGTGCCGACGACTTCGATCCGGAGGCGACGACGCTCGACGACGTGGCCGACGACCTCGAACTCGTCGACGAGTGGGTGCTCTCCCGACTCCAGAGCGTCGAGGCGGAGATGACCGACGCGATGGACGACTTCGAGAACGACCGGGCGGTGAACGCGCTCATCGACTTCGTCGTCGAGGACGTGTCGCGGTTCTACATCCAGGTCGTCCGCGAGCGGATGTGGGACGAGTCCGACTCGCCGAGCAAGCGGGCCGCCTACGCCACCCTCTACACCGTCTTGGAGGAGGTCGCCGCGCTGTTCGCCCCCTTCGCTCCCTTCGTCGCCGAGGAGGTCTACGGCTCGCTCACCGGCGACGCCGGCCACCCGACGGTCCACATGTGCGACTGGCCCGAGCCCGACCGGGTGTGGCGCGACACCGCGCTGGAGCGGGACATCGAGGTCGTCCGCGAGGTCGAGGAAGCGGGGTCGAACGCCCGCCAGCAGGCCGAGCGGAAACTGCGCTGGCCGGTCCAGCGGGTCGTCGTGGACGTCGACCCCACCGGCGACGGGGGCGACGCGGCCGACGCGGCCGAGACGGTCCGGCGCCGCGCCGACCTGCTGGCCGACCGGCTCAACGCCCGCGCGGTCGAGGTCGTCGGTCCGGACGGCGAGTGGGGCGAACTCACCTACTCGGCCGAGGCCGACATGAGCCTGCTCGGCCCCGAGTTCGGCGACGACGCGGGTCGCGTCATGGGGGCGCTCAACGACGCTCGCGTCGCCGAGCCGACCGTCGGGGCGCTGGAATCCGCCGTCGCCGACGCACTCGGTGAGTCGGTCGCCCTCGACGAGGAGATGGTCGAGTTCGTCCGCCACACCCCCGACGCCGTCGCCGGCGCGGAGTTCGCCGCACTCGACAGCGAGGGGGTCGTCTACGTCGACACCACGCTCACCGAGGACATCGAGTCGGAGGGCTACGCCCGCGAGGTCGTCCGCCGCGTCCAGGAGATGCGCAAGGAACTGGAGCTGGACATGGAGGAGTCCATCCGTCTGGAGTACGCGGTCCGCGACGACCGCGTGGCCGACCTCGTGGCCGACCACGCCGACCTGATCGCCGACGAGGTCCGCGCGACCGAGGTCGGCGACGTGGCCGACGGCCACCGCAAGACCTGGGAGGTCGAGGGGGTCGAAGTGGAAATCGCGATCGCGCCCGTCGCGGCCGCGGAAGCGTCCGACTGACGCTCTCCGCCCGGAACCACGGTTCGGCGACGAACCCGACGTGAGATAGGTTCGCGTGCCGCCCAACCGCTTTTCACCCGGTGCCGAGAAACGCCGTCCATGAGACGCGACGACGTCGCCGCCGCCCTCCGCGACGACCACGAGCGCGACGGCTACCTCCGCCCCGACTACGACGGCTACTGCTTCGGCAACGTCGGCCCGACGGTGACCGACCTGTTCGGCGTCGATACCGGACGACGGCTCCCCGGGGACGTGTTCACGGGCGTCGACACCGACGTTTCCCACGTCGTCCTCCTCGTCGTCGACGGGTTCGGCCTCGACCGCTGGCGGACCGACGCCGACCGCTACGAACTCTTCGACGCGCTGGACACCCACGGGACGGTCACGCCCCTGACCTCCGTGTACCCCTCGGAGACGGGGTCGGCTATCCCCACGCTACACACGGGCCGGACGCCCGCCGAACACGGGATGCTCGGCTGGGAGTGGTACGACCCCGAAGTCGGCGCGGTCGTCCAGGGGCTCCCGTTCACCACGAAAGGCGACGGCGACTCCGCGACCGACGTGCTGGACCCGGCGGACCTGTTCACGGGCGACCCGATATACGACGCGCTCGCGGCCGACGGCGTCGGCGTCCACGCCGTCCAGCCGGAGTCCATCGCCGGCAGCCCCTCCTCGGAGGCGATGCTCGGCGCCGCCGAGGACCACCCCGCCGCCAACGCCGCCGAGATGGCGCTGGAGGTCCGCCGGACGCTCGAATCGGCGGACGGCCCGACGCTCTGCTACGCCTACTTCGGGATGGCCGACGCGGTCGCCCACTCCGCCGGCACCGACTCGGCCGACCACCGCGCGCAACTCGGCGCCGTCGCCGACGCCGTCCAGCGCCAGCTCGTCGAGGGGCTCGACCCCGAGACGGCCGCCGAGACGCTCCTGCTGGTGACCGCCGACCACGGCCTCGTCGACACCGACCCCGACGACTACGTGGACGTCTGCGCCGTCGACGGCGTGGCCGACTCGCTACGGACCGACCCCGACGGCGACCCCGTCCCGCCGGTCGGCAGCCCCCGGTCGGTCCACCTCCACCTCGACGGCGCTCCGCCCGACCGCGTCGCCGTCGCCCTCGACGAGGAACTCGACGCCTTCGTGACGACCGGGGAGGCGGCGCTCGCCGACGGCCTGTTCGGTCCGGACCCCTGCGAGCGGGCGCGCCGCCGCGCGGGCGACGTGGTCCTCAGCCACCGCGACCGCACCGCCTGGTACGACGACGAGGACCACCTGGGCCACGTCGGCAACCACGGCGGGCTCCACCCCGAGGAGATGCTCGTCCCCTTCGCCGCCGCTCGCGTCGACGCCCTCCGGTGATCGGAACGAAAACACGTCGACTGCGGCGCGACCTGTCGCCGCTGGAAGAGAATTCTTCGAGTATCGCAACCGCTTTTGGCCAGTATCGCAGACGCTCGACCAGTGACAGACACCGGGAAGCAGTTGCGCGCGCTCTACTTCACGCGGTTCGCGAGCGCGTTCGGGCTCATCACGCTGCTGACGCTGCTGTCGGACTTCATCGAACAGCTCGGCGCCGAGGGGTTCGTCCTCGGGCTGTTCGCGACGGGGTTGACCTTCGCACAGGCGGTCGGGATTGTCCCCATCTCGTGGGCGGCCGACCGCTACGACAAGCGGACGGTCCTGCTCGGCGGGATCGGGCTGGCGTCGGTCGTCTACTTCGCGTTCGCGTTCGTCGAGACGAGCTGGCAGTTCATCGGCGTCCGCGCGTTCCAGGGCATCGCGGCGACCGCCGGCGGGCTGATCGCGCTCGCGCTGGTCGGCGACCTCGCGCGGGAGTCCGAGCGGGCCAACACCATCGGGACCTCCAACTCCTGGCGGTTCGCGGCGGCCATCGGCGGGACGTTCTCGGCCGGCGCGCTCTACGACGCCTTCGGCTTCGACGCCGTCTTCGCCCTGCTGACGGCCATCTCCGGGATAGCGTTCGTCGTCGTCTGGCTCTGGGTCGAACCCGACGACACGCGGATCCGCGGCTTCCCGTTCAGCGACCTGGCGTTCAACAGGCGGCTCCTCACGATGACGAGCTTCCGGGCGCAGTACGCCGTGGCGGTGACGCTCGTCCGGACGTGGGTGCCCATCTACGCCGGGCTGGAGGCCGCCTCGGGCGGCCTCGGGTTCGAGGCGACCGTCGGCATCTCGGTCGTCATCGCCGCCGAGAAGTTCACCAACATGATCAGTCAGCCGTTCACGGGCAGCCTCTCGGACCGCTTCGGCCGGGCGCGGTTCGTCTTCGTCGGCGGGCTCTTCTACGGGGCCGTCGCCGTCGTCGTGCCGTTCACGCCGGCGATCGGCGGCGCGCTCGGGCTCCCGTCGGTCTACCCCGTCCTCGGCCACCTCTCGACGGGCTTCCTCCCGCTGGTCGCACTGAACGCCCTGCTCGGCTTCGCGGATTCGATCCGCGAGCCCGCCAGCATGGCGCTGTTCGCCGACGAGGGGAAAGGCCAGGGCGTCGCCTCCAGTTTCGGCGTGCGCGACCTGGTCTGGCGGCCCGGCTCCGTCCTCGCGCCGCTGGCCGGCGGCTGGCTGACGAGCAACGTCGGCATCGACTGGGTGTTCTTCCTCGGCGGCGCCTTCGCCTTCACCGGCGTGTTCGCCTTCCTCGGCATCCTCTCCTACAATCACGGCCGCGACGCGCTCGCTGCGTGGTGACGAGGATTCGGTAGGGCGATCGGAATCGGTACCGCGACTGCCGCTACTCCTCCCGCGAACAGCGTGAAAGCCCCCGGCCGCTCGTCGTCGGGGCGGCGACGAGCGGCCGGCCCCTTTCATTCCCGCCCGTGTCGGCCGGTCGGTCAGTCTGTGCGGGCGGGAATGAAAGGGGCCGCGCGCTGCGGGAAGACGGGCGCAGTAAGTGACGCGAGACCGAAGGTCTCGCTAATCTGAGGGCATCGCCCTCAGACACTGGAACGAGCGAAGCGAGTGAAGCGCGCAGCAAGCCCCTCGACCGCAGCGCGCGGGGGCTTTCACGCTGTTCTCGGGACCGATCACGAGAGCGCCCGAGTCGCTCGCTGCGGTCGCGACTCTGCTGTCGGAAGGTCAGATCCACAGGTCACCGACACCTACCCACGACCGCAACGTACACGGCGGCCCCCGACCACGGACACACCATGTCACCGACGGTCCACGCGCTGCGCAACGAGATCCGCGTCTCGGTCGGCCGCTTCGAACGAGAGGTCTCCAGCGCCTTCACGAAGGAGGCGCTCGCGGCCATCTGCGACGCCGTCGACGCCGATATCGACACGGACAGCCAGCCCTCGAAACCGGCGATGCGGACGGCGATCCGCGAGGCAGTCGACGGGCTGGACGGCGACGGCGAGGACAGCGGCGACTCGTTCAGGAAGGCGGACCTTCAGGCGATAGCGGAAGCGTTGCGGGACGACGAGCAGTAACCCCGCGACGGCGACGGTCGCTCAGAACTCCCGGACCATCACGAGCGCGTCCTCGCCGTTGGAGTAGTAGCCGGGGAGCCGGCCGCGGCGTTCGAAGCCGAACCCGCGGTAGAGCCGCCTGGCCGTGTCGTTGGACTCCCGGACTTCGAGTTTCACCGAGCCGACGCTCTCGGTCGCGAGGACGGTCAGCGCCCGCTGGAGCAGCCGGCGACCGACACCCTGCCCGCGACACTCCTCGGCGACGGCGATGTCCTTGATGTGCCCGAGCGAGTCGCCGTGCTCGGGGACCACGTCGGCGACGACGTAGCCGACGACGCGGCCGTCGTCGCCGACCGTCGCCGTCTCGCGGGAGTCGGCGTCGTCGCGGACCTGCGCGACCAGGAAGCCGGGCTCGTCGAGGAAGCGCTCGAACGCCGAGAACGGCCACGGCTGGGGGAACGCCTCCTGCTCGATGTGGAAGACCGCGAGCAGGTCCGCCCGCTCGGCCTCCCGGACGTGTACGTCCGAGCCCGCCTCCTCGTCCGCTGGGACGGTCGTCACTACCGCCGGGTAGGCGACGGCCCTACAAATGTCTACTGCCGGCCGACGAGTCCGCTGGCGAGGCACAGCCCGAGGGACGCCGATCCCTCACGAAAAACCACGCGACCCCGCGGTGATCAGAAAATTCTTAACCGCGACCTACCCACCGGCGAACGCACCCGCGATGGGTGCCACCCCACCCTCCCCACCCCACCCACTCTCTTTCCGTTTCCCCGGTTCGACTGATGGTTCCGACTGCCAGATCCGACTCGGGCCGACGTACCGCAATATCGCACCAGTCAGCAGGTTCGGAGGCTGTCCGGATCGGTCGTCAGGTGCTCGTAGTCTTCGACGGCCGCCTCGCGCCGGCGCTCCACCGATCGCATCTCTTCGGGATTATCGTGATGATACGTGAGCGCCCTGTACACGTCGGCTACGTCGAGGTCGTGGCGGTCGGCGACCGTCCGCGGGTCGAGCCCGCGGTCCTCGACCTGCGTCTTGACGAACCGGACGGTCGTCCGGCGGCCTTCGAGATGGGGCTCGTCGTGGAGTTCGTGGACGATCCGCCTCGTGACCTGGCTCATACCTGCTACTTGCTCGCCACCGTACTTGAACGTCCGGCTCCGCGGCGCCGCCGCTCGGCGGGTAGCGCGCGAAAGAATGCGAAGGTGTGGCGAGCCGGTCAGTCGTCGGCGGTCGCCGCGCCGTCACCGGACTGGTGCTGCTGTTTGACGTGGCTGAGCTTGCCGCCGTCGGCGAGGATCTCCCGTTCGCGCTCGGAGGCGTCCAGGTGGGCGGTGGCCTCCCAGTCGTCGTTGACGCGGACGGTGAACTCCTCCCGGCCGGAGCGGACGGCCTCGGCCAGGTCGTCGACGATCTCGACGGTGTCGCCCTGGTCGATGTCCTCGTAGGTGTCCTCGTCGATCGTCAGCGGGACGATGCCGAAGTTGAAGAGGTTCGCCTTGTGGATGCGGGCGAAGCTCTGGGCGAGGACGGCCTCGATACCGAGGTACATCGGGCACAGCGCCGCGTGCTCGCGCGAGGAACCCTGGCCGTAGTTCTCGCCGGCGAGCAGGACGCCGCCGTCGGCCTCCATGGCCCGGTCGGGGAACGTCTCGTCGACGCGGGTGAGCGTGAACTCCGAGAGTTTGGGGATGTTCGACCGGTACATCAGCACGTCGGCGTTGGCGGGGCTGATGTGGTCGGTCGTGATGTTGTCGGGCATCTTCAGCAGGATCTCGCCCGACAGGTCGGAGGCGAGCGGGTCCTTCAGCGGCACGTCGCCGATGTTGGGGCCCTTGATGAGCTCGTCGTCGACGGCCTCGTCGGGCGCGATGAGGTCGGACTCGCTGGCGCCGACGTAGTTGTCGCCCAGCTCGAAGCCGGGGTCCTCGAGGTCGCCGAGCTCGTCGGCCAGGTCGCGCGGGTCGACGATCTCGCCCTTGAGGGCGGCCGCCGTGGCGACCTCCGGCGAGCAGAGGTAGACGGAGTCGTCCTCGATGCCCGACCGGCCCTCGAAGTTGCGGTTGAAGGTGCGCAGCGACACGGAGTCGGAGGCGGGCACGTGGCCGTTGCCGATACACGCGCCGCAGGTCGCCTCGGAGAAGTTGACGCCGGCGGCCATCATCTCCGCGGTCCAGCCCTCGCGGGCCAGCATCTCGGAGGCCTGCTTGGAGCCGGGCGCGACGATCATCTCGGTCGTCTTCGCCGTGTTGCGGCCCTCCAGCATCTTCGCCGCGGGGAGGATGTCCTCGTAGGCGCCGTTCGTACAGGAGCCGATGATGACCTGGTCGACGTCCGTGCCCGCGACCTCGCGGACGGGCACGATGTTGTCGGGCATCGACGGCTCGGCGATCAGCGGCTCGAGCTCTGACAGGTCGACCGTGATCTCGTCGTGGTACTCGGCGTCCTCGTCGGGCGCGACCTCCTCGTAGTCCTCGGGGCGGCCGACGGCTTCGAGGTACTCCTCGGTCTTCTCGTCGGTCGGGAAGATCGAGGAGGTGGCACCGAGTTCGGTGCCCATGTTGGTGATGGTGGTCCGCTCGGGCACCGAGAGGCTCTCGACGCCGGGGCCGGTGTACTCGAAGATCTTGCCGACCCCGCCCTTCACGGAGAGGCGACGGAGCAGCTCGAGGATGACGTCCTTGGCGGTGGCCCACTCGGGCAGTTCACCCTCCAGGCGGACGTTGACGACCTCGGGCATGTCGATGTAGTAGGCGCCCCCGCCCATCGCGACGGCGACGTCGAGGCCGCCGGCGCCGATGGCGAGTTCGCCCAGGCCGCCGGGGGTCGGCGTGTGGCTGTCCGACCCGAGCATCGTCTTGCCCGGCGCGGCGAAGTTCTCCTTGTGGACGTTGTGGCAGATGCCGTTGCCCGGCCGCGAGAAGTGCGCGCCGAACTTGCCGGCCGCCGACCGCAGGAAGCGGTGGTCGTCCGTGTTCTTGAAGTCGAACTGGTAGGTCTGGTGGTCGCAGTACTGCGCGGCCACTTCGGTCTGGACATTGTCCAGATCGAGCGCGTCGAACTGCAGCCAGACGAGCGTTCCCGTCGTGTCCTGCGTCAGGACCTGGTCGATCTCGATCCCGATCTCCTCGCCGGGCTCGAGTTCGCCCTCGACGAGGTGGTCGTCGAGGATCTTCTCGGTGAGTGTCTGTCCCATAACGTCCCACAATGGCACACGAGCGGATATAAAACCCGCGAGTCGCCGCGAGTGTTGTCAGGTGTCACAGCCGCGCAGTCCCGCGATTTCGACCATCGTCGTTCGCAGTCACGACTACCGTCGCTGTCAGCCGTTCGGCTTCGGTGAACGCGGTCGTCAGTTCGCCGGGCGGTCCGGGGCGCCGGCGGAGGGCCGTGACCGGAGGTCCGGGTCGGCGGGATCGACGCCGAACCAGTCGCCGTCGTGGACATCTTCGGGGACGGGCGCACCCGAGATATCGCGGCCGTCGCCCGGCAGTTCCGGCACCCAGAGCGTGACGCGGGTGCCGTCGTCGGTCTCGAAGCGGACGGCGCCGCCGACCCGCGTGACGCCCCAGTGGATCGCCCACAGGCCCAGGCCGCTCCCGTGGGCGAGTTGCGTCTCGGTCCCCGCCCGCAGTACGTCGAGTTCCGCCCGCGGGATCCCGGGGCCGTCGTCCGCGACGCGGAGGAGCCAGCCGTCCGCCCGCCGGTCGGCCGACACGGCGACCCGTCCGGTCTCGTCGGTCCCATGCTCGACCGCGTTGGCGACGGCGTTCCGCACGACGAGCGAGAGCGTCCGGGGGTCGGTCCGGAGCGTCGGTCCGTCCGGCAGGTCGACGGTCGTCTCGACGACGTCGGGCGGATCGACGGCCGCCAGCGCGTCGTCGACGAGTCGCCCGACGGACACGTCGGCGGGTTCGACCGGGCGCCCCATCGCGTCCTCGATGTCGCGGACGGACTCGCTGAGGGCGACGACCTCCCGGCCCGCGTCCGCGACGGTCCGCGCCAGCTCGCGGTCCCTCTCGTCGACGCGGTCGGCCAGCATCGCCGCCGGGCCGACGACGGCGTTCATCGCGTTGCGGATGTTGTGCCGGAAGACCCGGTCGAGCACGTTCAGCCGCTGCTGGCGGCGCCGGTCCTCGGTCACGTCCCTGACGACGAGCGCGCGCCCGGTCGAGCGGTCCCGGGCGTCGCGCACGGTCGAGACCGACACCGACAGGACGCGCCGGCCCGAGCGAACGTCCGTCGTCCCGGCGTCGAGACCGTCCAGCGCCGCCGAGACCGCTGCGAGCGGCTCCCCGAGGACGGCGCCCCGCCGGCAGTCGAACAGCTCGCAGGCCCGCTCGTTGACCGCGACCACGTCGCCGTCGGTGTCGACGACGGCGACGCCCTCCCCGAGGTCGTCGAACGCCTCGGGGACGCCGATCCGCCGCGAGGCCGGCGTAAGGTCGAACAGCCGGTGTTCGAACAGGCTGTACCCGTAGCCGACGCCGAGCACCGAGAACCCGAGGGCGATGGCCGGAACCTCCGGCGGGAGGAGGTCGAGCACCGCCGGGACCAGCAGCGCGACCGGCGCGACCGACCCGAGGAGCAGGCCGGCCGCCTGCCCCGAGTAGAGCCGGTCGTGCTCCCAGAGCATCCGCGCGACCAGCCACAGGCCGGCGACCAGCAGGACGACCGCGTACGCGAGGTTGACCCACGCCAGCGGCCCCGGCGCGGCTTCGATGACGACCCCGCCGCCGTGGTCGACGAACCGGAACCGGGCGTAGTACAGATCCGTCACCGGCGAGGAGACGACCCCGAGCAGGGCCGCGCCGGGAACCGCCCACAGCGCGGCCAGCC
Source organism: Halosimplex marinum (assembly GCF_051414075.1). NCBI lineage: Archaea > Methanobacteriati > Methanobacteriota > Halobacteria > Halobacteriales > Haloarculaceae > Halosimplex > Halosimplex marinum. Next base: position 295,850 of record NZ_JBLKNY010000003.1, read on the forward strand.
CCCGGGCGTCGAGCAGGGTCCCGTGGCCGGTGTACTCGACGACGAAACTGAACCAGACCACCGGCACCGCGACCGCCGCGGCCGTGACCGTCAGGTGCGCGAACAGCTGGACGGGCCGGACGTGTACCAGTACCTTGACGACGGTGAGCGCCGTCCACAGCGTCGTCAACGCCATCGTTGCGACGAACCAGTCGACCCCGACCACGCGGCGGTTCCCCCACCCGGCGACCGCGAGCGCGGCCGTCGACGCGACCGAGCAGACCAGCACGACCAGCACCCACGTCGCGACTGCCATACCCCCAGAGGCGCGCCCAACCGCTTGAATGGTGGGGTCCGTCCGCCGGTCCCGGTCAGAGATCGGCCGGACCGCGCCCGGCGGCGCGCGCCCACGGGAACGAAACGGCTATGCGGGCGAGGGGTCCACGGCCCGTATGTTCAGGAGCGGGCGGTTCGTCGCCGACGCCCTCGGCGACGTGGACGACGAGCAGGTACAGCCCAACGGCGTCGACCTGCGACTGGGCGCCGTCTACGAGCAGGTCGAACCCGGACGGGTCGGCACGGACGGCAAGACGGTCGGCGAGCGCCGCGAACTCGACCCCGACGAGGCGGACGGGACCGCGGTCTACCGGCTGGACGCCGGCGGGTACGTCGTCGGCTACGCCGACACCGTCCGGGTCCCGGAGGGTCACGTCGGCTTCCTCTACCCGCGGTCGTCGCTGCTGCGCAACTCCTGTATGCTCGACACCGCCGTCTGGGACGCCGGCTACGAGGGCCGCGGCGAGGGGCTGCTGGAGGTCTACCACCCCGTCGAACTCGAAGCCGGCGCCCGGATCGCACAGCTCGTCCTCGCCGAGGCGAACCACGCCGACACCTACGACGGCGCCTACCAGCGCGAGGGGATGGACTGACCCGGTCGGATCCCGACACGGCGGCCCGCCGGCCGACACGCCATCGCCGACAGGCGGGCTGTTGCCGAACGGCGATATTTAACAGTGCATGGTCAGCCAGGCCGTAAGATTAATCGAAGCTGTGGCGAACGGTACGAACGGTGTTGGGGGGAGCCACCCGGACCGTGCCTCTGACATCCGACTTCCGGACGACGCCTCCAACACCGGTGTATCGGGGTGTCCCCCGATTTCTCTCGTGACCGGCGCCCGTCCGCGCCGTTCCCGTCGACCAGTCCTCGGTATCGGCCGGTCCGGCGGGGCGGGCGCGGGAAAAGCGGCCGCGCCAGCGAGCCGGTCGGCGGGTCGAGTCGCCGGACGGGCCGGGGCAGTTCTTTCAGAGCGTGAAACCGCAGTCGTAGTACTATATAGCGCTCCGGTGACGTACGGGGTATGCCAGCCAGCGAGGACCTGTACGTGCTCGCCCCAGGGGAGGGCGAGGACGAGAGCGACGGGTGGGTGAGTCCGCGACCGATAGACGAGGCCGTCGGGGCGGCGGTCGCCGACGCGACGGACCTCGACCCCGAGGGGATAGCCGACGCCGAATCGTACGTCGACCTCGACGACCTCGCGGCGCTGCTCGACGGCGAGGGCGAGGGCGACTCGCTGACCTTCACCGTGGAGGGCCACGAGGTCACCATCGACGGCGGCGGCCACGTCACCGTCGGCGCCGAGTGACCGCGCGACGGCGGCGTGACGGACCGACGGCGCCGGGACAGGCCTAACTCGCCGGGGCGAGAACCCCCTGTATGACGCGCCTGGCGCTGATCGCCCACGACGACGAGAAGCCCGAGATGATCGACCTCGCGGAGACCTACGAGTCGCTGCTCTCGACGTTCGATCTGGTCGGGACCGGCACCACGGGCAAGCGGGTCGCCGAGGCGACGGGCCTGCCGGTCGAGCGCAAGGAGTCGGGCCCGATCGGCGGCGACGCACAGATCGCCGCCGAGGTCGCCGAGGACCGCCTCGACGGGATCATCTTCCTGCGGGACCCGCTGACCGCCCAGCCCCACGAGCCGGACATCAGCGCGCTCCTGCGGATCTGTGACGTGCACGACACGCCGCTGGCGACGACCCGGACCTCCGCCGAGTACCTCCTCGACGGGCTGGCCGCCGACGCGGACCCCGACGCCTGAGCGGCGGCCGTCGACGACGGGAGTGCACTACGCCGAGAAGACGTAGACCGCGCCCGCGTTGGGTCCGCTCGCCTCGGTCTCGCCGTCGATCGCCCCGACGAACCCCCGGTCGGCCGACAGCCCCACGGACGTGCCGAACAGGTCGTGCGGATCGTGGTCGTCGTGGAGCAACCGCGCGTCCTGGCGCCACTCGCCGTCGTCGTCGCGCCCGAACAGGTACGCCGAGCCGGCGTTCTCGCCGTTCGAGTCGTCGTGTTCGGCGCCGACCAGCGCCCGGTCGCCCGACAGCGCCACGTCGCTGCCGAACACGTCCCGGGGGTCGCCGTCGGCGGCGGCGAGTTTCGTCTCCGGGATCCAGTCGCCGTCGACCCGCTCGAACGCGTAGACCGCGCCGCCGTAGAACCCGTTGGGCTCGCCGGCGCCCCAGGCGGCGACCAGCGCCGTCGACCCCTCGAGCGCGACCGAACTGCCGAGGTGGTCCCCGTCGCCGGGGTTCTGGTTCACCGCGGGCGCCAGCGCCGTCCGTCGGCGCCACCCGCCGCTCCCGCGCTCGAACAGGTAGGCCCGCCCGACGGTGTCGCCGTCCGCCGTCTCGTACTCCGGCGCCCCGACGAGGGCCGCGTCGCCGTCGAGCGCGACCGCGCGCCCGAAGTAATCGCTGTCCCCGGCGTCCGGAGAGAGCCGTGCCGTCCGGCGCCACTCGCCGGCCGGTCGACCGGTGGCGGTCGGTCCGTCGGCGCTCCCGCCTTCCAGACGGTCGAACACGTACACCGCTCCCGGTCGCTCGTCGCCGTCCGCTCCCCACGGCGCGCCGACCAGAACCGTTCCGCCGTCGACCGCGACTGCCCGGCCGAACGCCTCCTCGATCTCCGGCGACGCGCGGTCGGCGCGCAGCGTCGCGGTCTGCTCCCAGCCGTCGTCGCCGGCCGCGAAGACGACGGCCCCGCCTCTCGGGATGCTGTGGGGCCCGACCCGCTCCAGCGCGCCGACGACGAGCGTCCCGTCGGACACCGCGACGTCGGTCCCGAACCTGTAGTCGAAGGGGAACGACTCCGGGTCGGGCCGGAGTTTCGACCGCTGGCGCCACTCGCCGCCGGCCCGCTCGAACACGTACACCGACCCCTCCGGACCGCCGGTCTCGGAGTGGGCGTCGCCCGGCGCGGCGACGAAGAGGGCGTCCTCCGCCACCGCGAGCGCCGCCCCGAAGTGGTCGTACTCGCGTGAGTCCGAGCCCGTGAACGCCGCCACCTGTTCGCCCCGTCCGGGCGTCGCGGTGGGTGTTGGCGTCCGGGTCGGCGTTTCGGTCGGCGTCGCAGTCGGTGCAGGCGTCGCGGTCGGGGTCACCGTCGCCGTCGGTGTCGCCGACCCGGTCGCCGTCGCTCGCTCGCTCGCGGTCGGTCCGCCTGTGGGCTCCCTGTCGGTCGCCGTCCCGTCTCCCGGCTCGTCGCCGGGCCCGAGGTTACACCCGACGAGCGGGAGGGTCGCTCCCGCGGCCAGCAGGCGGAGGAGGGATCGGCGGCTTCGCATACGTCACCGGTCACACTCGTGTTACTAAAGGGGCAGGTTCCGATGCACGACCGACAGCGAACGGGGCGGAACGGAGGCAGTCGGGCGCGGCGACCGCGGGAGACGGAGCGGAGACCACCCGGAGATCGGGTGGGCGGGGACGGGGTGTGGGTGGAGGGCCGACAGCGGGGTGGGTGGGAAGGCGTCCCGTGCTACGCACCACCGTCTTAAACCCCTTCGCGAGACTCAAAGAGCCGTTGTACCTATCGACCGCCGCCCCGGACGGACGTGCTGGCGCCGTCCACCCGAGGACAGGATCCTACAGCCGGCTGCGTTCGGGTCGGACGTGAGCGATTCGTCCCTGCGGGCGCCGGCCGAGGCCGCGGCCGACGAGGTAGGCCGGGACGCCTACAACCTCGCGGAGCCGGGGATCGGCTCGAACCTCGCCGTCGAGGACCTCGTGGGGTCAGCCGCTGGACGAGACGGCCGCCGGACCGTCCACGTCGCGATCGGGGACGACCACGGCATCGGCGGCGACACCACGGCGCCCGTCCACTTCGGCGGGATCGTCACCGGCCCCACGGTCTACGCCGACGGCGAGGAGATCGAGTGCCGTCGGCCGAATAGTCTGCCGGCTAGACGCTTTCGACGCTACTTTCGGACTGTCCGCGCTCGGCGGGATAGAGCCAGTCGGTCCGGACGAACAGGACGGCCGCGACGGCGAGCCACGGGACGACGCCGACCAGGCCGACCGGCGTCGGCCCGAACACGGGGTTGGGGACGGCGGTGGCGAACAGCGTCGCGAGGCCGGCGCTGCCGTTTATCATCGCGTGGCCGACGACGGCGGGGAAGACGCTACCGCTCCGGAGGGTGACCCAGCCGAGGAACACCCCGAGTCCCACGGTCGCGACGGTCATCGCAGCCAGCCCGAGCCACGGCGCGCCCGTGTACGCCAGGCCGTAGTTGTGACCCATCGCGATGACCGGCCAGTGCCAGACGCCCCAGACGACGCCGTGGGCGAGCAGCGCGCGCCGCCATCCCAGCGGCGCGAGCTTCGGTAGCAGGTAGGCCCGCCAGCCGAACTCCTCGCCGAAGGTGGCGGCGCTGTTCAGCAGCGGCGCGGCGACGAGCGCCTGGACGAACTGGACGGCGAGAAACGCCGTCGGCGAGAGGGGGATCTCCTGGCCCGTCTGCGCCTCCAGCGCCGCGAGCAGGTCCGCGACCGCCGCCATCCCGCCGAACAGGTCCGGGTACACCAGGAAGTACAGGCCGGCGCCGACGAGGATCAGGAGGAGGGGACCGACCCACCCGACGATCCACGGGAGCGGGCGCGTCCGCACGCGGAGGAGCATCTCGCCGCGGTCGAACCCCTCGTCGGTCAGCCACCGGGTCGCGACGTGACCGACGGCCGGGCCCCACATATACGGACCGGCGAGCAGGACCAGCCACAGCGGGATCCCCAGCGCCAGCGTCGGACCGCCGTCGATCCCGCCCAGCGCGTAGATGACGGCCGCCGTCGCCCACGACACCGCGAACGTGACGCCGAGGAAAACGGCGATCCGGCGTCGCTGTAGCCGTTCCCCGCTCCCGAGGCCCTCCCCCCGACCGGACTCCGGGACCCCGGATTCAGTGTCCATGTCGCATCCGTTCGTCGTCGGGGACCGTGAACATTCGCCCGATGCCGTGGCGTCCGGGGTCGAATACGGCCGCTCTCCCGCCCGCTCCGACGGCGCGGGCCGGCCGAACGGTCCCCTGGAGCGTCGACTCAGCGGACTTTTACGCGTTCGGGGGCAACACGCGGATATGACAGAGTCCGCAGAGCGAGTCGCCGTCGCCTGCCCCTCGTGTTCGCCCTCGCTGGAGACGGTCCACGAGGTGCTCACGACGGGCGGCGGCCACGCCACGATCCGCTGTACCGAGTGCGGTCACACGCACAAGGACCAGCTGCCGTCGACCACGGAGTTCGAGCGCGAGGTGGTCGTCTCGCAGGACGGCGAGTCGTTCACCGCCACCGCCGACGTGCCCGAGGGCGAGCAACTGGCCGTCGGCGAGGAGTTCCTGCTGGAGACGGAGGAGGCGATCGTGACCGCGCGGATCACCAGCCTCGAACTCGGCGACGAGCGCCGCGCCGAGACGGCGTCCGCCGAGGAGGTCCGGACCATCTGGACCCGCGCGGTCGGCAACGTCAGCGTCGACCTGACCTTGCACCCGAAGGACGGCACGCACGACGAGACGGAGTCGGTGACCGTCCAGGTACCGGGCGACTACGAGTTCGTCGTCGGCGAGACCGAGGAGCTGGGCGACGAGGAGTTCACCGTCGAGGGGATCCACGTCCGCGACGACGCCGTCGGCTACGAGCACGACAAGCTCGACTTCGAGGGCGACAGCGCCGTCGCGAAGGACATCAAGCGGGTGTACGCGCGCGACGAGACCTCGTCGGCCTGGTCGGCGTGGTAGCATGGACTTCGCGGCCGCCCGCGAGCGGTTAGTCGAGCGACTCGACGACCGCGGCCGGGTCGACGACGAGCGCGTCCGGGAGGCGATGGCGACCGTCCCGCGCCACGAGTTCGTCCCCGAGGCCCGGCGCGAGGACGCCTACCGCGACACGCCGCTGTCCATCGGCGAGGGACAGACCATCAGCGCCCCGCACATGGTTGCGATGATGACCGACCTGCTCGACCTCTCGGCCGGCGACGACGTGCTGGAGGTCGGCACCGGCTGTGGCTACCACGCCGCCGTCACCGCGGAGGTCGTCGGTCCCGAAGGCGTCTACTCCGTCGAGTACCACGACTCGCTGGCCGAGGCGGCCCGCGAGCGACTGGACCGGCTCGGCTACGGCGCGGTGTCGGTCCGCGCGGGCGACGGCAAGGAGGGGTGGGCCGAGCACGCCCCCTACGACCGCGCGTACCTGACCTGCGCCGCTCCCGAGTTCCCCGAGAGCGTCGTCGAGCAGGTCCGCCCCGGCGGGTACGTGCTCGCCCCCATCGGCCGCCGCCAGCAGACGCTCGTCCGCGCCCGTCGCCGCGCCGACGGCTCGCTGGACCGCGAAGACCACGGCGGCGTCCGGTTCGTCGAGTTGCAGTAGCCCCCGGGTCATCTCCCGCTGCCCGCGTGCCCTCACCGCGCGAGGACGCCCGGGGGACGGGCCGGTCCGCGCCATTCATTACCGTCGAGGGCGGACGGGCGAGCATGGACCCCGCGGTGTTGCGCGACGACATGGTCGACAGCCTGGAGCACGAGAGCAAGGGCTGTCTCCGCAGCGAGGCCCTCTCGGTCGCGATGCGCGAGGTGCCCCGCGAGGCGTTCGTCGCGGAGGACCGCGGCGCCTACGCCGACCGGCCGTTCGAGCGGCTCGGGACGCGCGTGCTCGCGCCGAGCACCGTCGCGCGGTTGCTCGAAGCCCTCGATGTGCGGGAGGGCGACTCGGTGCTCGTCGTCGGCGCGGGCGTCGGCTACACCGCGGCCGTCGTCGCGGAACTGGCCGGCGCCGAGCGCGTCCACGCAATCGACATCACGCGCCGTCTGGTGATCGAGGCCCGGGGGAACCTCGCCGAGGCGGGGTACGGGGAGGTGCTCGTCGACCGCCGCGACGGCGCCGACGGGCTCCCCGAGTACGCCCCGTTCGACCGCATCCTGCTGGAGGCGGCAGCGATCAGCCCGCCCGCCGCGCTGGTCGACCAGCTCGCCGAGGGCGGCCGGCTGGTCATGCCCCACGGCGCCGGCGAGCAGGACCTCGCGGTCGTCGAGGACGGCGAGGTCATCGAGCGGCTCGGCGGCGTGGCCTTCCGGCCGATGCTCGTCGAGGGCGAGCAGGCCGACACGGTCGAGCGAAACCGCACCCGCCGCGAGGACCGCGAGTTCGCCCGCCGCAACGCCGAGGGCCGGACCGGCTGGGAACAGGAGTGGATCGACTGGGACGACGCCGTCGGGCGCTGAGCCGACGGCGGTCGCTCCGGTCGGGTGCTACCTCCGGCGTGAGCGTCCCCGGCGGTCGACCCAGTGTAGCGGCCCTATCACTTCACGACCAGCACCTCCGTGTTCCCGCGCTCGTCGGCGTACTGCCCGCCGGCGGGCGGTTTCACGTCGAACTGTATCGTCCCCTCTTGCTGGTTCGGCCCGAGCGACGGCGACAGCGACAGCGTCGCAGTGCCGTTGGCGTTCGTCCGCGCGGTCGTCACCGAGTCCAGCGTCGCGGTGCCGCCGGTGGCGACGACGGTCGCGTTGGCGACCCGGTCGCCCTGCGGTTCGACCACTTCGACGGTGATCTCGGTGCTGGCCTCGTCGATGACCTCGGGGGAGGGTTTCACGTCGAGTTCGGTGACCCCGAGGGTCTGGATGCCGCCGAGCGTGTTCATCATCACGCTGAGGCTGGCGACTCCGACGACCAGGGCGATGACGAGTCTGATGGGCAGTCCCTCGATGGCGCGTTCGTCTCCCGCGAGCGCTCGTGGCTCCATGGGCGGCCCTGGTCCCGTTACCCGGGATAAACGCTCGGACGAAGGTTCTTCACGGAGAGGCCGGCCAATCTTGCAGTCGTCGGTCCACGGTCGGCGGCGCGCGACCCGAACGGAAACACACGAGTACGAGCGGCGGGTCGGTTCGGGCGAATGAGCGACGACCGCGCGCTGACCCGACCGGAGTCGCTCGCGCTCGTCGCCGTCGGCGGGTTCGCGGGGGCGGCGCTGCGGTACGCGGTGGCGCTCGCGCTCCCCGGCGCCTTCCCCTGGGGGACGCTGGCCGCGAACGGGCTGGGGAGTTTCGCGCTCGGCGTCCTGCTGTACGAGAAACGCTTCTCCGACGCCGTGAGCGCGGAGGCGCGGCTGGTCGTCGGCACCGGCTTCCTCTCGTCGTTCACGACCTACAGCACGTTCGCCGCCGAGACGACGACGCTGGCCGGGACGGGCGGGCCGACGCTGGCTGCGGCGAACGTCGCCGCGAACTACGCGGTCGGACTCGCGGGCGTCCTCTGCGGTCGCCGGGTCGCGAGGTGGGTATCGTGAACCCGGTCGTGCTCGTCGGGCTCGGCGGCGTCGCCGGCGCGCTCGCGCGCCACCTGCTCGGGGAACGGATCGACGCGCGGACGGGCGACACGCTGGCCGTGAACGTCCTCGGGAGTCTCGCGCTCGGCGCGGTGCTGGCGGCTCCGGTCGGCGAGGGCGCGGTGCTCGCGCTCGGGACCGGCTTCTGCGGGGCGTTCACGACGTTCTCGACGTTCGCCTTCGAGACGGTGCGGCTGTTCGAGACGGGCGAGCGCCGCCGCGCGCTGGCGAACGCGACCGTCAACCTGGTCGGCGCGCTCGCGGCCGTCTGGGTCGGGTCGACGCTCGCGGCGACGGTGTGGTGACCGGTCGGAACGCGCGGGGACGAACCCCGGACCGCGCTACTCGCTGAGCGCGTAGAGGGTGCCGTCCTGGCTGCCGACGTAGACCCGGCCGCCGGCGACGACGGGGGCGGCCGTCTCGATGTTGTTGCTCGTGGCGAACGACCACTCCAGGTCGCCGCTGTCGGCGCTGACGGCGTAGACGCTACCGTCGCGGGAGCCGACGTAGACGGTGCCGTCGGCGACGACCGGCGGGGCGGTGACGCCGTCGCTGGGGTCGGTGAACCGCCAGCGCTCGCGGCCGTCGCTGGCCTCGAACGCGTACAGCGTTCCCTCGCGCGTCCCGGCGAACACCCCGTCGGCCGTCACGGCGGGCGTGGCGGCGAACGCTCCCGACCGCGAAGTCTCCCACTCGGTGCTGCCGCGTGCGTTGACCTGGGTGACGGTGTTGCTCTCGCTCGTGGCGAACAGGCGCCCCCGCCGGTGGGAGACGCCGTTGGCGCTCCCGCCGAGGTCCTTCGTCCACTCGAGGCTCCCCGAGACGCTGACGGCGTAGAGTTCGTGGTCGGCGCTGGCGGCGTAGACCGTCCCGTCGGCGTAGACCGGCGAGGCGGTGATCGCGCCGTAGGTGCTCTGGTTCCACTCCTGGCCGCCGTCGAGCGCGTCGAACTTGTAGAGGCGGCTGCTGGTCGACCCGACGTAGACGCCCCGGTCGACGACGACCGGCGCGGTGAAGTCCTCCGTCGAGCCCAGGTCCCACTCCCAGAACACCGAGCCGTCGTCGGTGTTCAGGGCGTAGAACACGCCGTTGGTCGTCCCGACGTAGGCGAACCCGCCGTCGATCGCCGCGGCGCTCGTGACCGGCGCGGCCACGTCCTTCGACCACTTCGTCTCCCCGGTGAGAGGGTCCAGCGCGTGGAACGACCCGTCGTCGTCGCCGGCCCCGCCGGCGCCGACGTACAGGGTCCCGTCGACCAGGACGGGCGTCGCGTTGACGGCGTCCTGGTCGAACTCGGCGCGCCAGTCGACCGAGACGCCGTCGTGGGGCCCGCTCGCGTCGGGATGGTGCCCCCAGTGTTCGTCGTTGCGCATGAACGTCGGCCACGCCGCGAACGACGACGCGTCCGGCGTCGCGGTCGCCGTCGACTCAGGCGTCTCGGTCGCCGTGGCGGTCGGCGTCTCCGTCGGCTCCGCGGTGGCCGTCGGCGTCGGCTCCGCTGTCGGCGTCGCCGTCGGCGTCCCCGTCTCGGTCGGCGCGTCGGTCGGCGTTGCTGTGCCCGCGTCCCCTGGAGTCGCCGTCGCGTCGCCGTCGGACCCGCAGCCGCTCAGTCCGACCGTCGACGCCCCCAGCACGGTCGCCAGGAACTGACGACGACTCGCCCGCTTCCGTGCCATGGCCGGCCTATCGGTGAACTACGCCATATGTCCTTGGGTTCGTTCGATCCGCCGCGGGCGACCGACTCGGCCTGTCTCCCCCGGTATCACCCCAGTTTCGGGTCCCGCCGGCCCGCCGTTCGTGTGCAAAGGTTTCGCATACCAATAGACCTATATGGTGGTGTGGTATAGCGTAGCACGTATGGCGTCCGCACCGAGCACCGACGACATGTTCGACGAGTTCCTGAGCGACCGTGGACACGACGTCGAGGAGGCGGGCTGGGAAGAAAACTACAACAAAAAGCAGTGCCCCGACTGCGGGGGACTCCACGACTCGGCCGCCACAGAGTGCTCGGTATGCGGCTGGTCACCGGCGTAGCATCCGCCGAACACCCGTTTTCCGTGTTCTCTCCGCCAGTAGCCCCTGCTCCGAACTCGGCCTGACTCCAGTGGCATTGTTCGGTACAGGAGGGAGCGGTTGCGGTGAGCGGTCGCGGTGCAGTTGGCGCGCGCTGGAGCGCGCGTTCATGCGCGCGACGACACCGCGCGAGGTCTTCTCGAACTCGTGAGAGAAGGCTCGTTAGAGCTTGCCTCTGACGGTGGATGAGCGAGCGAGCGAAGCGAGAGAGCGAATCGGCTGGGGAGGTATGTGGCCGTCTGCGGTGCTGTGCAGGGCGGTGCGGTTGCTGTGTGGTGCTGGTCCTGGCGGACTGAAAGGGCGAGGCGCGCTCGCGCTTGTGTAGTCGCCTGAGCGACCCCTATCCGCGCGGGCGGTGCCGAGAGCGCGGATATGTCGCTCAGCGACCGCGAGCGCGCCGAGGGCTTTCATCACTTGCTGTCGAGTGCGGTCACTCTCGCACGACTTCGGTTCACGACAGGTTCGACAGAATCACCTACTCAAATCGCACACCGAACATCACAGTCGCGCTCGTCGGGATCGCGGTCGCGCGCGTCGGCTTCCGACGCTGGCCCTCGGTGACCTCTCCGCCGTCCCGCCCGGAACGGTGCGGTACGTCTACGGTGAGGGAGGGTCCGAGAGCGTCGCTCGGTCGGGAACGCGACGCTTAACCGCGCAGGGCCAGTACGCCGGGGCAATGAGTCGCTCCGGCGAGTTCTGCCCCCGATGCGGGGACGAGATAGAGGCGAACCTCGACGCCCGGCCGGCGGCGCCGGGCGCGGCGGGGCCGCGGGACGGCGACAGCGTGCTCTGCGACGACTGTTACTTCGCGGCGTTCGACCTCGTGGACGCGCCCGACCGCATCGACGTGCGCGTCTGCTCGCGCTGCGGCGCGGTCCACCGGGGCAACCGCTGGGTCGACGTGGGCGCCGAGGACTACACCGACATCGCCGTCGAGGAGGTCTCGGAGGCGCTGGGCGTCCACCTGGAGGCCACCGACGTGAACTGGGAGGTCGCCCCCGAGCAGGTCGACGAGAACAACATCAGGATGCACTGCCAGTTCTCCGGCGTGGTCCGGGGGACGCTCGTCTCCGAGGAGGTGGTCGTCCCCGTCAAGATCGCGCGGCAGACCTGCGAGCGCTGCGGCCGGATCGCCGGCGGCTCCTACGCCGCCATCGTGCAGGTCCGCGCCGACGAGCGGACGCCGACCGACGAGGAGCAGGCGATCGCCCAGGAGGTCGCCGAGGCGTACGTCGCCGACCGGGAGGCCACCGGCGACCGCAACGCGTTCATCACGGAGGTCGACGAGGTCGACGAGGGGCTGGACATGAAGATCTCCACCAACCAGATGGGCCAGGGGATCGCGAAACGGATCGTCGACCGGCTGGGCGGCAGTTTCGAGGACTACGAGACGCTGGTCACCGAGGACGGCGACGGCAACGAGGTCTACCGGGTGACCTTCGCCGTCCGCCTGCCCCGCTACCGCGCCGGCGAGGTCATCGACCCCGAGGACGGCGACGGCCCGGTGCTGGTCCGCAGCGTCCGGGGCAACCTCAAGGGGACGCGACTCGCGACGGGCGAGGACTACGAGGCGAGCTTCGAGGACGGCGACGCCCCCGAGGCCCGCCGGCTCGGTACCCGCGAGGACGCCGCCGAGACCACCGTCGTCGCCGTCGAGGACGACAACGCCGTGCAGGTGCTCGACCCCGAGACCTACGCGGCCGAGACCGTCCCCCGGCCGGACTACTTCGACACCGACGCCGACGAGGTGCCCGTGATCAAACACCGCGAGGGCCTCCACATCCTCCCTGGGGACGCCGTCGGCGCCGACGAGGGCTGACCGCCTCCTTCTGACCGGGGAGCGGCAACTTTTTTCGTGGTTCGGCCGGTTGGCCGACGTATGCGCGAAGCCCTCCGCACGCTCGGGACCGTGACGCGCCGGTTCGTCGCGCTCCTGCCGGTGCTGATCGCCGTCGCGACGCTGCCGGTCGCCCTGCTGGCGCTGTTCAACGCCGGGGTCGTGACCGCCCTGGAGATCGCGGTGACGGGCTGGCTGTTCGCGACGCCGGTGACCGCCATCCTCGCGTGGGTCGTCCTCGACCTCTCGCCCGTGGACCTGCCGGGATCGCTCGGCGAACGCTCCGTCGACCTCCCGTCGATGCTCGACGGCGGAGCGTCGAACGGCGGGGGGTCGGCCGGCGACGACCCCGTCGAGACGCTCCGCGAGCGGTTCGCGAGCGGCGAGATCGACCAGGCCGAGTTCGAGCGGCGCCTCGACGCGCTGCTGGCGGCCGAGGACGCGACCGACGAGCGGGCAGCGGACGGCCGCCCGGGCGACGACCCGCCGGGGACCGCCGGGTCCGTCTCCGCGCGCGAGCAGGCCGACCCCGGCGGGTCACGGGTACGGTCCGGTGACCGCACGCAGGCGCCCGGCCAGGACCGCGAGCCCGAGTCGACCTGATCCCCCTCGGCCGCTCCCGACTCGAAACGGTTTCGGCCGTCGACCGTCTGGTGGCGAGTAGATGGACGAGCGCGACGAGCGACTGGCGGTGGTCGTCGACAAGTCCCGCGCGGAGGCGGTCATCGACGACCTGGAGCGGGTGGGCGTCTACGACGCCGACCGCTCGGTCCGCGAGTACGACGGGGGTAGCGTCTCGGTCCCGGTGACGGCGGTCCCCGACGCCGTCGACTACCGCGAGGTCGTGCGACAGGTGGGTGAACCACGCATCCGGGACCTGGCCGACCACCTCCGCGAGCGCGGCTGGACCGACGAGGAGGTCGACCGGGCGCCCTCGTCGTGGGCGGTGCTGGGGACGGTCGTCCTCGTCGACCCCGGCGACGCGCCCCGTCCGGAAGAACTCGGCGAGGCGCTGTTGGACCTGCACGGGGCCGCCGACACCGTCCTCGCGCGCGGGCCGATCACCGGCGCCCACCGCGAGCCCGACGTGACGGTGATCGCGGGCGAGGGCGACACCGAGACGGTCCACCGCGAGCACGGCACCGTCTACGCGATGGACCTGGCCGAGGTGATGTTCTCGCCGGGGAACAAGGCCGAGCGGGCGCGGATGGGCGAGGTCGTCTCGGAGAACGAGCGCGTCGTCGACATGTTCGCCGGGATCGGCTACTTCGCGCTCCCGATGGCCCGCGCGGGCGCCGAGGTGACCGCGGTCGAGCGCAACCCCGATTCGTTCGAGTACCTGCTGGAGAACGTCCGCCGGAACGGCGTTACCGACCGCGTCCAGCCCTATCGGGCGGACTGCCGCGACGTGCTGGAGCAGGTCGACGCGGCGACGGACGTGCGCGCCGACCGGGTCGTGATGGGGTACTACGAGGCCCACGAGTACCTCGACAGCGCGCTCGGGGCGCTGGAGCCCGGCGGCGTCGTCCACATGCACGAGGCGACCCCTGAGGCGCTGGTGCCCGACCGCCCCGTGGAACGGCTCCGGGACGCGGTCGACGAACGCGGGCGCTCGGTCGAAGTCCTCGACACGCGGCGCGTCAAGGGGTACAGCGAGGGCGTGGCCCACGTCGTCGTCGACGCGCGCGTCGAGTGACTGTCGATCCAGTGGGACCGAGCGGGTCGGTCCGGTGAGACCGCCCCGATAGCGTGGGGCGATTGCCGCTCGCCGTCACCACAGTAGTTTTTATCCCATGAGGAGGAAGGGTCGTACATGGCGCCGGGGCCGTACGAGCGGGTGCTTGAGACGCTGGAAGACCTAGACGCCCGTCTCGCCGGCCTGGAGGTCGGCTACAACGAGACCAACGCCTCGGCGGCCCGGGAACACGTCGCCGAGCTGGGCGACTTCTTCGAGAACGACCCCGACGACTTCGTCGCGCTCCGGGAGGCGGTCGAGCGGCTGGTCGAGACCGAGGACTCGACCCACGCCGCGACGGCCAAGGAACACGCCGACGCCCTGCGGGACCGCGTCGAGGCCCAGCTCGACGAGGAGTGAGTCGGGACCGAGAGACGCGACCCCGAAAGCCCTCGGCGCGCTCGCGGTCGCTGTCTCCGATTCGTTCAGTGACGAGAGAGCGAAGCTCTCTCGAACCACGAGGCGGTTCACCGGACGCGACCGCGGGGAGCGTCCGGCTTTTTCACCCATGTTTTCGGACCGGGGGCGGGTCGCGGGCACAGCCCGCGACCGAATGACGTGGCGGCGTAGCCGCCACGCAGTCCACGCAGGCGCGCTCCGCGCGCCGAGGGAACCGGCCGGGGAAAGATGGTTCGAAAGTAACAGGTTGGTGCGCTCGAACAGTCGGGCAATGACCGACTGGGGCGTCTATCTCGTCACGCAGGAGAGCCTGTCCGGGGACCGGACCACGCGGGCGGTCGTCGAGGCGGCCATCGACGGCGGCGTCGACGTGGTACAGCTGCGCGAGAAGGACCGGAGCGCCCGCGAGCGCTACCACCTGGGTCGGAAGCTCCGGGCGCTCACCCGCGAGGAGGGGGTCACCTTCGTCGTCAACGACCGGGTTGACCTCGCCGCGGCGGTCGACGCAGACGGGGTCCACCTCGGCGACGACGACCTGCCGGTCGCGGTCGCCCGCGAGCGACTGGGCGAGGAGGCCCTGGTCGGCCGGTCGGTGTCGTTCGTCGACGACGCCCGCCGCGCCGAGAGAGCGGGCGCCGACTACCTCGGCGTCGGCGCCGTCTACGCCACGGGCTCGAAGGGCGACATCGACGACGACGAGCACGAGATCGGCCCCGAGCGCGTCGGCGAGATCGCCGACGCCGTCGACATCCCGGTCGTGGGGATCGGGGGGGTCACCGCGGACAACGCCGCGCCGGTCGTCGAGGCGGGCGCCGACGGCGTCGCGGTCATCACGGCGGTCACCCGCGCCGACGACCCCGAGGCGGCGACCCGCGACCTGGCTGAGACCGTCGCCGACGCCCGCGAGGATTGACGGGTCCGATCGGGAGCAAACAGCGCCGAGGCCGACCCTAGCTATTCCCGCTCGCGGGCCGAACGGGCCGGCGTGCAGGACCCTCGCGCGGTGGGCGCGTCGCTCGCCGGACGCCGGCGGGCGCTGGTCGCGGTGCTGGCCGTCGTGTTCGTCGACCTGCTGGGGTTCGGGATCGTCGTCCCGATCCTCCCCTTCTACGTCCGCGACCTCGGCGGGACGGACGTGGTCTACGGCCTGCTCGCGGCGTCGTACTCGCTGATGCAGTTCGTCTCCGCGCCGCTGCTCGGACAGCTGTCGGACGCCCGCGGCCGGCGACCGGTCCTCATGCTCTCGCTTCTGGCGAACACCGTCGCCTGGACCGTCTTCGGGCTCGGCGGCGAGGTCGGGGCGGCCGCGGGGGCGACCGCGGCGCTGGCGACGCTCTTTCTCGCGCGGATGCTCGCCGGCGCGATGGGCGGCAACATCGCCACCGCGCAGGCGTACATCGCGGACGTGACGCCCGCCGACCGGCGGGCCGGCGCGCTCGGGCTGGTCGGCGCCGCCTTCGGCCTGGGGTTCGTCTTCGGGCCCGCGCTCGGGTCGGTGCTAGCGAGCGACGGCGTCGTCGCCGCCGCGGCGAGCGTCTTCCCGGAGTTCGTCCCGGCGACGCGCTTCTCGCTGCCGAGCTTCGGCGCGGCCGTCCTGAGCTTCGTCGCCTTCCTCGGGACGTGGGCGTTCCTGCCCGAACCCGAACGGCAGGCGCGGACGGCCGGCCCGCCGCGGATCGTCGGCCAGTTCGTCGACGCCGCCCGCGACGCCGCGCTCCGGCCGCTGGTCGGCGCCTTCCTCGTCGCCTCGGTCGCCTTCTCCGGGGTCCAGGTGGCGTTCATCCCCTACGTCGCGGACGTGTACGGTTACGACGCCTCTCAGGCGGGGCTCCTGCTCACGTACGTCGGCGCGCTCGCGGTGGTCAACCAGGGCGTCGTCGTCGGCCGGCTCGCCCGCGTGGTTCCAGCCCGGCGGCTCGCCGTCGCCGGCGCCGCGCTGCTGGTCGTCGCGCTCGCGGCGTTCCCCTTCTCTCCGGAGATCGGGCGGGCGCTACTGGGCGAGCGGGCGATCTTCGGGTTCGGCCCGCGGGTGGTCGCGCTGCTGGGCGCGCTGACGCTGCTGTCGCTCGGGAACAGCCTCCTGAACGTCTCGCTGACGACGCTGGTGTCGCTGGCGACGAGCGCCGACCGGCAGGGCGGCGCCTTCGGCGTCACGCAGGGGGCGGGCAGCCTCGGGCGGACGGTCGGCCCGCCGGTCATGACGGCGCTGTACGCCCTCGTCGTCTACTGGTCGCCGTTCGTCTTCGGCGCGGCCCTCACGGTCGGGATCGGCGCCCTGCTGACGACCGTCCGGGTCGTCGGCGACCCGGCCGAGGCGCCGGCCGAGCGGACCGACTGACGACGGACTGGTGAGCGGGTGGCGACGGGCGCCGCCCGTCTTCGTGCCACCGGACTCGTTTGGCGCCGGGCTTGAGTAGCGGGCGCCCGAACAGCGGGTATGAGCAACTGGACCGCCGCCGACGTGCCGGACCTGTCGGGGCAGACGTTCGTCGTCACCGGGGCAAACAGCGGCCTGGGCTACGAGGCGACCCGCGCCTTCGCCCGGAAGGGGGCGACCGTGGTGATGGCCTGCCGCAGCGTCGACCGCGGCGAGCGGGCGGCCGCCGAGATCCGCGACGAGGAGCGGCTCGACGGCGACTCCCTCGACGTGCGCGAGTGCGATCTGGGCGACCTCGACTCCGTCGCGTCGTTCGCGGAGGGCTTCCTGGCCGACTACGACGAACTGCACGTCCTCTGCAACAACGCGGGCGTGATGGCGATCCCGCGCTCGGAGACGGCCGACGGCTTCGAGACACAGTTCGGCGTCAACCACCTCGGCCACTTCGCGCTGACGGGCCACCTCCTCCAGCGGGTCGTCGCCACGCCCGGCGAGACGCGGGTCGTCACCCACTCCAGCGGCGCCCACCAGGGCGGGGAGATCGACTTCGCGGACATCAACCACGAGGAGTCGTACGGCAAGTGGGAGGCCTACGGGCAGTCGAAGCTGGCGAACCTCCTGTTCGCCTACGAACTCCAGCGCCGGCTCTCGGCGGCGGGGATCGACGACACGATCTCCGTGGCCTGCCACCCCGGCTACGCCGACACCTCGCTGCAGGCGCGCGGCCCGAAGGAGGAGGGGTCGACCGTGAAGCTGTACGCGATGCGGGCGATGAACGCCGTCCTCGGCCAGTCGGCCGAGATGGGGGCGCTCCCGCTAATCTATGCCGCGACGGAACCCGGCGTCGACGGCGGCGCCTACGTCGGCCCCGGCGGGCTGTTCGATATACGCGGCCACCCCGAACCCCAGCGCTCCAGCGACGCATCCTACGACACCGACCGCGCCGAACGGCTCTGGGCCCTCTCCGAGGATATGACGGGTGTCACCTACGACTTCGACGCGATCGCCGAGGCGGCAAAACCGGGGGCGGACGCCGCCCCGGGCGAAGCGAGCGACGAGGCCGCGAACGGTGCGGACTGACGGGGGAATGGGTTTCCTCCCCGTCAGTCGTCCGTCCCGTCCAGCGACCCGTTCAGGACCTTCGCCGCCGTCAGCACGGGGTCCCAGACGGGGGAGAACGGCGGCGCGTAGCCCAGATCGAGGGCCTCAACCTCGGGGACGGTGAGGTCGGCCTCCAGCGCGGTCGCGACGGTGTCGATCCGGACGGCCGCGCGGTCGGTGCCGACGATGGTACCGCCGAGCAGCCGCCCCGTCTCGCGGTCAGCCGTCAGCGTGACGACCGTCTCGGCGGCGCCGGGGTAGTAACTCGACCGCGACAGGTCGGTGATCGTCTCGCTCACGGGGTCGAAGCCGGCCGTCTCAGCCCGCTCGTGGTCGACGATCCCGGTCCGGCCGCACTCCTGGGCGAACGCCTTGACGACGGCCGTCCCGGCGACGTCGCCGGTCGGCTTCGGGTCGCCGGCCGACTTCGGGTCGCCGGCGACGGTCTGACCGATCGCGCGACCCGCGCGGTTGGCCGTCAGCCCGAGCGGCACCCAGTCGAACTCGCCGGTGACAGCGTGGCGCGCCTCGGCGCAGTCGCCCGCGGCGTAGACGCCCTCGACCGACGTGCGCCCGTGGTCATCGACCGCGACCGCGCCCGAGTCACCGAGTTCGACCGCCGTGTCGGCGACGAGTTCGACGTTCGGCCGGATCCCCACGCCGACCAGCGCCAGGTCCACGTCGAGGGCGGTCCCGCCGACACACGCCAGGCGCTCGACGCGGCCGTCGCCCGCCAGCCGTTCGACCTCGGTGTCGAGGTGGAGCGTGACGCCGCGGTCGCGCAGTTCGGTCTCGACCCGCTCGGCGACGGCCTCGCCGAAGGGGTCGAGGAGGTGGTCGCTCCGCTGGAAGACGTGTACGTCCAGGTCGCGGGCGGCGAACGCCTCAGCCATCTCGACGCCGACGTAGCCGCCGCCGACGACGGCGACCGTCTCCGGCGGTTCCCAATCGGCGTAGGGCTCGATTACGTCGGGATCGAGGAAGTCGCCGCCGCCGAGCGATTCGACGGTCGCCTCGCCCGCGGGTTCGAGCGCCGCGCGGATCGCCGCCGCGTCGTCCAGCCCGTGGAGCGACCGGACGCCGGCCAGGCCGGTACCGTCGACCGGGTCGGTCAGCGCGCGGGCGCCGGTGGCGACGAGCAGGTCGCCGTAGGGCCGTTCGCGGCGGTCGCCGTCCGGGCCGCGGACGGTCACGGTCCGGTCGTCGGTGTCGAGCCCCGTCACCTCGTGCTCGCGGCGGAGGTCGATCCCCCGCTCGTCGATGTCCTCGGGCGACAGCGACAGCAGGTCGGTCAGATCCGCGACCTCGCCTTTCACGTAGTAGGGCGTCCCGCAGTGGGCGTAGGACACCCACGGCCCCCGCTCGAAGACGACCACCTCGCGGTCGGGGTCCTCGCGGGCGCACTTGCTCGCAGCGCTCAGGCCGGCGGCGTCGCCGCCGACCACGACGAACGGCTCGGCTGTCATGGCTCGGGAATCGGCGCGGACCCACGTAGTCGTTGGCCCGTCGTGCGGCGCGCGCGGACGGGCGCTACCAGTTCCAGGGGCCGTGGTCGGGGTCGATCTCCCGGTGGCGCTCGTCGATGGAGTCGATCAGTTCGATATCTTCCTCGTCCAGTTTCAGGTCCAGCGCGGCGAGGTTCTGTGCCATGTGCTCGCGGCTGCTGGCCTTCGGGATGGCGGCGACGTTGTCGTGGGAGAGCACCCACGCCAGCGACACCTGCGCCGGCGTCGCGTCGTGTTTCTCCGCGACCTGCTCGATCTCGGGCACGTCCAGCGCTGTACCCTTCCCCAGCGGCGAGTACGCCACCAGCCGGTAGTCGTGCTCCTGAGCGTGCTCGACGAGTTCCCGCTGGGGGAGCAGCGGGTGCATCTCGACCTGGTGGGCAAAGAGGGGCGCGTCGAGCACCTCCCGGGCCTCGTCGAGCAGTTCCGGCGTGAAGTTCGACAGCCCGACGTGGCGGGTCTTCCCGGCCTCGTAGGCAGCGTCGAACGCCGGCAGGACCTCATCGTGGTCGTAGACCCCCGACGGCCAGTGGACGTACAGCAGGTCGACGGTGTCGACGCCCAGGCGGTCGAGACAGCCGTCGATCGCCTCGGGGACCTGCTCGGGCTCGGGCGGCACGTCGTGGTGGACGGTCTTGGTCGAGAGCCACACGTCGTCGCGGGCCACGTCGCTGTCGGCCAGTCCCTGGCCGACGTACCGCTCGTTCTCGTAGACCTGCGCGGTGTCGACGTGGCGAAAGCCCACGTCGAGGGCGGTCCGGACGTTCTCGCGCCACTGCTCGCGGTCGTCGTCGGAGTAGGTCCCCAGCCCGAGCTGCGGGAGGTCGTCGACTGGCATAGTCCGGCCTTGCGGCCGTCGGCGTTTGACCCTGCCGGTCGCGGAAGCCCGGGCGCGACCGACCCCGTGGTCGATCGCCGCGGTCGAGCGAAGGCGGCGCTCGCGGGGACCGCCGGCTCAGTAGATCGGCGGCACGTAGAGGTTCAGCGTCTCCAGGGGCTCGTCGCCGTCGTTCTCGATCTCGTGGGTCTCGCCGGCCTCGATGACGAGCAGATCGCCCGCCTCGAAGCGCACGTCCTCGCCGTCGACCGTCGCCCCGCCGGAGCCCGACACCACGTACAGCCACTGGTCGCTGTCGGCGTGGCGGTTGTCGGGGCCGCCGGTCGACTGGCCGGGCGAGAGCGTCATCTGGGCGGCCTGGGCGTCCTCGGTGGTCTCGCGCACGTCGAAGAAGTCCTCGAAGTCGAGGCTGGTGCGTCTCATGGTCGGCCGTTTGGCGCCGCGAGCGTTAGTTCCGGCGGTCGCGTCGGGGTCGACGGCGGTCGCGGGCGTCAGCCGTCCGCGTCGTCGCCGTCGTCCTTGCCGAACCCGGCGTCCTCGACGTTGAACTCGGCGACCGTGCGGCCGTCGACGAGCAGGTCCTCGACGACGAACTCGGCGATCCGGTCGCGCATCCGGCGGCTGGCGTGGCCGGCGCCGAGCGTCACCTGGTACATCCGGGCGCCCACGAGCGCGGTGTAGATGGTCTCGCCGACCTCCTCGGCGTCGGCCGGGCGGAAGACGCCGGCGTCGATGCCGTCGGCGATGATCTCCGCGACGGTGTCGATGTTCGTCTGGTAGTGGGTCGCGAGCTTCTCGCGGAACTGCTCGTTGTGGACGGCCTGGACGCGCAGTTCGAGCAGGGCGAGCGCGAACGTCTCGCGGTCCTCCTCGCCGGGCTCGATGACGAAGCCGTCGACGTACTCCTCCAGCCGCTCCAGGGGCTCCTCCGTGTCGGACTCGGCGAGGCGCGCGCCGACCCAGC
This sequence comes from Halosimplex marinum, assembly GCF_051414075.1. NCBI lineage: Archaea > Methanobacteriati > Methanobacteriota > Halobacteria > Halobacteriales > Haloarculaceae > Halosimplex > Halosimplex marinum. The sequence continues at coordinate 317,304 of NZ_JBLKNY010000003.1, forward strand.
CGACGGTGTTGTCGACGAACGCGAGCATCAGCTCCTCTTTGGTGTCGTAGTGGTAGTGCAGCAGCGAGCGGCTCTTGTCGAACTCGTCGGCGATGTCCTGCATCGTGAGGTGGGCGTAGCCGTGCTTGCACAGCGCGTGGTAGGTCGCACCCATTATCTCCCGGTGCGTGTCACCCTGCACGTCCACCTCGGAAGCCATACCCACGTGTTACCGGCCGCGGGCAAAAATCTTCCGCGCCGCTGGAACGTTCCCGCCCGACTAACAGGAGAGTCAGTCTTATCACCCCGTGGCCGATACGGGGGGATATGCCACCGGGCGGCCCCGACGACGAGGAGTTCGAGGAGTTGCGCGCCGACGAGGCCAACGCGATGGTGCGGCTGTTCGGGGAGTACGGCCGCGGCCAGCGCGCCCGGTTCGCCGTCGGCGGGTTCGCCAGCGTCTGCTCGACGCTGATGGAGCTCGTCCCGGCGTTCCTGCTCGGCGTCGCCATCGACTCCTTTCTCACCGCCGACCGGCCGTTCCGGCTGCCGTTCGTCCCGGCGGAGTGGCTCCCCGCGGCGCCGGTCGAGCAGTTCGTCCTGCTGATCGGGCTACTCGCGGGCTCGCACGTCCTCGGGGCGGGGCTGGGCTGGCTCAACTCCTGGGCGTGGAACGGCTTCGCCCAGCACTTCCAGCACGAGATGCGCGTCGACGCCTACGACGCCATGCAGCGCCGGGAACTGTCCTTCTTCGACGACAAGCAGACCGGCGAGGTCATGTCGATCCTCAACAACGACGTCAACCAGCTGGAGGGGTTCCTGACCAACAGCCTCAACCAGGGCATCGGCATCGTCTTCCGCGTCGGCGGGATGGGCCTCGCGATGCTCTTGATCAACTGGCGGCTGGGCATCGTCCCGACGGTCATCATCCCCGCGCTGGGCTACGCCAGCTACGTCTTCGTCCGGCGCATCCACCCGAAGTACCAGGAGGTCCGCTCGTCGGTGGGCAAGCTCAACTCCCAGCTGGAGAACAACCTCGGCGGCATCGAGGTGGTCAAGTCCTACACGACCGAGCGGTTCGAGACCGACCGCGTCGAGGAGTCCTCCCGGGAGTACCTCGACGCCCAGTGGGACGCCATCACGACGCGGATCGCCTTCTGGCCGACGCTACGGCTGGTGACCGCCGCCGGCTACACCGCAACCTTCCTCGTCGGCGGCTACTGGGTGATGGTCAACCGCGGGCTCGTCGCGGAGCCGCTCCCCTTCTTCAACGGCCCGCTGACGGCGGGGACGCTCGTCGTCTTCCTCTCGTACTCCCGGCGGTTCGTCTACCCGATGCGCCAGTTCGGGCAGATCATCAACGACTACCAGTACGCCGAGGCGGCGGGCGAGCGCATCGTCGGCCTGCTGGACACCCCCTCCGGCGTCACCGACCGACCGGACGCGGTCGAACTCGACGCGGTCGAGGGCCGCGTCGAGTACGACGACGTGCGCTTCGCCTACGAGACGGAGGAGGGCGAGGACGAGCAGGTCCTCGACGGCGTCTCCTTCGAGGTCGAACCCGGCGAGATGGTCGGGCTCGTCGGCCCGACCGGCGCGGGCAAGACGACGCTGATGAAGCTACTGCTCCGGCTGTACGACGTGGACGACGGCGCGGTCCGCGTCGACGGGACCGACGTGCGGGACGTGACGCTCCGCAGCCTCCGCCAGTCGGTGGGGTACGTCAGCCAGGAGCCGTACCTCTTCTACGGCACCGTCCGGGAGAACATCGCCTACGGCGTCCCGGACGCCGCCGACGAGGACATCGAGGCCGCGGCGAGGGTCGCCGGCGCCCACGAGTTCATCGCGGACCTCAAGGACGGCTACGACACGAAGGTCGGCGAGCGCGGCGTGAAGCTGTCGGGCGGCCAGCGCCAGCGCGTCTCCATCGCTCGCGCGGTGCTGAAAGACCCGGAGATCCTCGTCCTCGACGAGGCGACCAGCCACGTCGACAACGAGACCGAGGCCGTGATCCAGAACAGCCTCGACGACCTCATCGAGGACCGCACGGCCTTCGCCATCGCCCACCGCCTCTCGACGGTGCGCCACGCCGACCAGATCCTCGTCATGGACGACGGTGAACTCGTCGAGCAGGGGACCCACGAGGACCTGCTGGAAGCGGACGGCCTCTACGCGACCCTGTGGCGCGTCCAGGTCGGCGAGATCGACGCCCTGCCCCAGGAGTTCCTCGACCGGGCCGCCGGGAGTCGACCGCAACCGGGCGACCTCGACTGAGACGGGGACCGCCCGCCCGCCGACTGGCCGAGCTCGACTGAAACGTGACTGCCTGCCCGCCGACCGGCCGACCCGTCTGGACGGACGGTCGCCGGCCGACCGGCGACGCGGGACTAACACGAGAGTTAGTTATTTAAGGAGGGGGTTGCTATGCGGTGCTATGTCATGGGGTTTCTCCGGCGGGAACGACGACGCCGACGCGTTCGAGGACCTCCGTGAGTCGGCCGAGCGGCCGATGTGGCGGATATTCACGGAGTACGGGCGCGGCTACAAGGGCGAGTTCGCGCTGGGCGCGGTGGCGAGTATCGTCGCGCGCTTCTTCGAGCTGATCCCGGCGCTCATCCTGGGGATCGCCATCGACTCGCTGTTCGCGGGCACCCAGCCGTTCCGGTTGCCGCTGGTCCCCCAGTCGGCGATCCCCGCCACCACGGAGGGCCAGTTCTGGTTCGCCGTCGGCGCGGTGGCGGCCATCTACGTCCTGACGGCGACGCTGAACTGGGTCAACTCCTGGGCGTGGAACCGCTTCGCCCAGCACCTCCAGCACGAGGTGCGCGTCGACACCTACGACGTGGTCCAGCGGCTGGACATGAGCTTCTTCGACTCGAAACAGACCGGCGAGATCATGTCCATCCTCAACAACGACGTGAACCAGCTGGAGAGCTTCCTCACCAACGACCTCAACGCCGGCATCCGCATCGGCGTCCTCGTCGTCGGGACGGGTGCGCTGATGGTGTGGCTCAACGCCCAGCTGGCCGTCGTCGCCCTCCTCTCTATCCCCGTCCTCGCCGTGGCGAGCTACGTGTTCGTCCAGAAGATCGGCCCGAAGTACGGCCGCGTGCGGAGTTCCGTGGGCGCGCTGAACTCCCGGCTGGAGAACAACATCGGCGGCATCGAGGTCGTCAAGTCCTACGGCCGCGAGGGCTTCGAGCGCGACCGCGTCGAGTCCGCCTCCGAGGACTACCTCGACGCCAACTGGGACGCCATCTCGACGCGGATCAAGTTCTTCCCCTCGCTGCGGATCATCACGGGCTTCGGCTACGTGATCACCTTCCTCGTCGGCGGTTACTGGCTTCTCTTCGGCGCGCCCGGCCCGTTCTCGGGGACGCTCCAGCTCGGGACGCTCACCACGATGTTGCTGTGGTCGCGGCGGTTCCTCTGGCCGATGCGGCAGTTCGGCAACGTCGTCAACAACTACCGCTATGCGTTCGCCGCGGCCGAGCGCGTCGTCGGCCTGATGGACGACCCCGGGACGATCCACGAGGACGACGACGCGATCGACCTGGACGGCGTCGACGGGCTCGTCGAGTACGAGGACGTGCGCTTTCGCTACCCCGAGGCCGACGAGGACTCCGTCGAGGACGTGACCTTCACCGCCGAACCCGGCGACTTCGTCGGCCTGGTCGGCCCGACGGGCGCGGGCAAGACCACGCTCCTGAAGCTGTTGATGCGGCTGTACGACCCCCACGAGGGGACGATCCGGATCGACGGGACCGACGTGCGGGACCTGTCGCTGTCGAGCCTGCGGAGCCACATCGGCTACGTCAGCCAGGAGCCGTACCTCTTCCACGGCACCATCGAGGAGAACGTCGCCTACGGGCTGGAGGCGAGCGACGAGGAGATCATCGAGGCGCTGGGGATGGCCGGCGCGATGGAGTTCGTCTCCGACCTGCCCGACGGCATCGAGACGACCGTCGGCGAGCGCGGCGTGAAGCTGTCGGGCGGCCAGCGCCAGCGTATCGCCATCGCGCGGGCCATCCTCGAGGACCCCGAGATCCTCGTCCTCGACGAGGCGACCAGCCACGTCGACAACGAGACGGAGGTGCTGATCCAGCAGTCGCTGGAGAACCTGACGGCCGAGCGGACGACCTTCGCCATCGCCCACCGGCTGTCGACGGTCCGGGACGCCGACACGATCCTCGTCATGGACGACGGGGAGGTCGTCGAACAGGGGTCCCACGAGGACCTGCTGGAGGCCGACGGGCTGTACGCGAACCTCTGGAGCGTCCAGGTCGGCGAGGTCGACGCGCTCCCCGAGGAGTTCGTCGAGCGCACCGCCGAGCGCGAGCGCGCCAGCCTCGACGACGACTGATACGGATTATTGCAAGCGTTTACCGGGTCGACCGCACGACTGCGTGCGGTCGATCCCGGAATGTCTTGCAATAATCCGTATGAGCGGGCGCACGTCGGTTGCGACTCGCGGGTTCAGTCGTCCGAGACACCGACGACCGGGCGGCCGCCGTCGCCGGCGATGGGCGTCTCGACCGTCTCGACGCCGGAGAACACCACCTTCGCGCCGCCGCTCTCGCTGTCGGTCATCTCGACCGACCAGCCGTGGGCGCGGGCGATGGCCTCGACGATTGCGAGGCCCAGGCCGGTCCCGTCGTCGTCGGTCGAGTAGGCGTACTCGAAGACCTGTTCGCGCCGGTCGGGCGGGACGCCGGGGCCGTCGTCGGCGACGGCGAACCCGTCGTCGGTGCGCTCCACGGTGACCGTCACCGGCGCGCCGCCGTGGTCGATACAGTTGCGGTAGCAGTTCTCGAAGACCGACTGCAGGCGCGTCGCGTCGGCGTAGATCCGGACCGACGCGTCGGCCGCCACGTCCAGCTCGGCGTCGGCGGTGTCGACGGTGTCCCAGGCGTCGCGGGCGACCGTCGCCAGGTCGACCCGCTCCAGTTCGTCGATGGTCTGACCCTCCCGGGCGAGCGTGAGCGTGTCGTCGATGATCCCCTCGATCCGTTCGAGCGCGTCGCCGGCGGTGTCGAGGTGTTCGTCGTCGTACTGCTCGCGGGCGAGCTCGATCCGGCCGTAGGCGACGTTCAGCGGGTTCCGCAGGTCGTGGCTGAGCGTGCTCGCGAACCGCTCCAGCTGGGTCGTCTGCTGTTCGAGGTCCCGGACGTGCTGGCGTCGCTCGGTCACGTCCCGCAACACCAGCGTGTACCCCGCGACCGACCCCCGAACCTCCAGCGGCGAGACCGTCACGTCGTACTCCCGCACCTCGCCGTCCTCGAACCGCGTGAACGTCGAGACGAACGGCGAGTCCGGCGCGCCCTCCGCGGGGAGCACCGCAGTCGGCTCCCGCCCCGGCTCCGGGTTGGACGCCGCGCCGTCGACGACCCGCCGACGAGCGGCCGCCGTATCCGCCTCCCCGTCACCGTCGGCGCTGTCCCCGTCCCGTTCGGCGACCGGACAGAGCTCGGGGACGGCCCGTTCGACGGGCTCGCCCTCGTGGTCGGGGACGGCCGGAAACGTCTCGGCGGCCGCCGCGTTGTAGTCGAGCAGGCGGCGGTCGCGGTCGACGACCACGACGGCGTCGTCGAGCACTTCGAGGACCGACTCGCGGGCCAGCGGCGCCAGGTCGAACAGCTGGTGTTTGAAGACCGCCCAGGCCACGACGGCGAGGATCAGCGGCGACCCGATGACCAGCGCCCCGGTCAGCGGCCCCGGGATGGCGCCGCCGAACCACAGCGTGAAGATGGCGAACGTCGGGAGGTAGCCGACGAGCAGCGCGGCCGTCTGCTTGCGCCCGACGCTGGGCCCGACGAGGAGGTGCGCGCCCAGCAGCGCGATCGACGCGTAGTACAGCAACGTGCCCGGGAGCACGAGCGCGACCGCGAGCGCGGTCCCCTCCCCCTGGACGTACGGGAACGGCGACGCGAGGACCGTGTACTCGCTCCAGACCAGGTCGTGTATCGGGTTGGTGATCTCCAGGGCCGCGACCACGACGTTCCAGCCGACCAGCGCGTAGACGGCCGCCCGGGGGACCCGCCGGAGGTAGCCCGTGTACTCAAGGATGAACAGGAACCACAGCAGGGGGAGAAAGGCCGTGACGGCGCTCTCGAAGTTGTACGCCGCGATCATCCACATCCGCGACGGCGCCAGTAGCTCGCCGATCACCAGCAGTCCCGCCACCGCGTAGACGGCGACGATCCCCACGAACAGCCGCCCCTGCAGGTTCATCTCCTCGTCCCACAACCACCACGCGGCGACCGCCGCGATCGCCGTCGAGAGCGCGACCACCCCGACGTAGACAGTCTCCGAGACCACGATACCCTACCTGATACGCGTACTGACTAAAGAATTCTCGCCATGGAATCAAAATTGAGACTGACGGTAGAAGATGCGACGGATCATATCCGATTAATTCGCACATTCGGCGCCATAACCGAGGATATAGAACACCACAATATAATATCAAATATGATTCCGAGAATCGGAGCGGGTGCGAACGGAGGGGGGAGAGAGGCGACGGCGAACCGACGGACCCAAGCGGTCGAGGGCGGTAGGGAGGGCCGATGAACGTGCGGTTCCTGGGCGGCGCCCGCGAGGTCGGTCGGAGCGCGATACTGGTCGACGACCGCCTCCTGCTGGATTACGGGCTGTTGACCGGCAACCCGCCGCGGTTTCCCGTCGACAGCGTCGACCCCGAGGCGGTCGTGGTCAGCCACGGCCACCTCGACCACGTCGGCGCCGTCCCGTCGCTGTGCTCGGGCGACCGCCGGCCGCCGATCCACTGGACGCCGCCGACGCGGGAACTCGCCCTGACGCTCGCCCGCGACACGCTGAAGCTCCACGGCGGAACCTACGACTGTCCGTTCACCGAAACTGAGGTCAGACGGGTCACCCAGGTCTCCGAGACCCACGGCTACCGGGAGCCCTTCGAGGCCGCCGGCTACGAGGTCACCTTCTACGAGGCCGGCCACATCCCCGGCAGCGCCCACGTCCTCGTCGACGACGGCGAGACGCGACTGCTGTACACCTCCGACTTCCACACCGGCGACCAGCGCCTCGTGTCCGGCACGGCAGCTCGCCCCGATGCGGATGCCGTGATCTGCGAGTCGACCTACTCCGACGTGACCCACGAGGACCGGGCGGCCATCGAGGAGCGGTTCGCCGAGAGCGTCCGAACCACGATATGGCAGGGCGGCACCGTCGTCGTCCCCGCGTTCGCCATCGGGCGCACCCAGGAGGTCCTCCTGATATGCGAGGCCCACGACGTCGACTGCTACGTCGACGGGATGGGCAAGCGCGTGACGGAGATGCTGAGACGGCACCCCGAGTTCGTCCGCGACGCCGACGCGCTCGGGCGGGCCAAATCCAACGCTCGCTTCGTCGACGGCCGCGACGGGCAACGCCGACGCATCGCCGACGACAACACCGTCATCGTCACTACCAGCGGGATGCTCTCGGGCGGCCCGGCGATGACCTACATCCCCGCGATCCGCGGCTCGCCGACGAACAAGATCGCGATGACGGGCTACCAGGTCGAGGGGACGCCCGGCCGCGAGCTGCTGGAGACCGGGAGCGCCGAGATCGACGGCCGGCGGATGCCCGTCGCCGCGGGGGTCGAGCAGTACGACTTCTCCGCCCACGCCGACCGCGAGGGGCTGCTCGCCTTCCTCGACGAGTACCGCGACGCGGAGGTGCTGGTCAACCACGGCGACCGCTGCGAGGCCTTCGCCGCCGAACTCCGCGAGGACGGCCTCGCGGCGACGGCGCCCGCGGTGGGCGACGCCGTCGAGGTGTAACCGCTCGCAGTCACTGGTCAGCCCAGTATGCCCAGCTCGGCGAGTAGCACCAGTCCGGTGACCACGGGGAGGCTCCCGAGGATCGTGAGGAAGACGACCGTCCCGACGTAGTCGGCGGTCGAGACGGTCGCCGGCGCGCCCTCCGTCGGCCCGGTCGCAGTTCCCTCCCCGCTCGGATCGCTCGCGTCGTCGCCGAACTCGATGGAGAGCACGAGCGGGATGACCGCCGAGGGGCCGGCCGCGAGGACGACGAACGCGGCGGTCACGGCCGGGTCGCCGATGTCGACGAGTAGCGCGACCCCGACGGCGACGACCGGTGCGACGAGCAGTTTCAGCCCGACGGTCGGCAGCGTCTCCCTGACGGTGGCGGCGAGGTCCATCGCCTCGACCTGCAGGCCGAGCACGACGAGGAAGACGGGGATCGAGGCGTCGCCGACTAGCCGGAGGGTGTCCATCGCCGTGCCCCCTTCGGGCGGGACGACGCCGAGCGCGACCGCCGCGCCCGCCGCCACCAGCGCGTAGACCACGGGCTGGCGGGCGACGCGGCCGAGCGCGGCCCGGTCGCTGCCCTCCCCGCCCCGCGAGAGGAGGTAGACGCCGACGGTGTACAGGAGCAGGTTCTGGACGAGGACGAACAGGACGGCCGTCGACCGGCCGGCGGCGCCGAACGCGAACGTGGCGACGGGGATGCCGAAGTTGCCGGTGTTGGGGAAGGCGGCGGCCATCGCGGCGCCGACGACGACGGTCCCCTCCCGACCGCGCGCGCGGCTGACCGCCCACGAAAGCGCGCCCATGACCGCCGTGAATCCGACCATCGCGCCGACCGCGGCGGTGACGGTCCCGACTCCGACTTCGAGGGTGACGAGCGTCTCGAAGACCAGCGCCGGCAGGAGGACGTAGACGGTGACCGTGCTCAGCGGCTCGGTGTCGACCTCGCGGACGCGCCCGAGGAGGTAGCCCGCGAGGGCGATGGCGAGCGGCGGCGCGACCGACGAGAGGAAGACCGAGGGGATCGACCCGAGCGCGTCGAGTACCTGCACGGGTTGGTCGCCCCGTCGGTATCGCTGCCGATAACGCTATCGACTCGTCGCTGGACTGCGGCGGTCTCGGCGGGTCGCTCCCGTTTCTAAACCGTTTTCACCGTCGAGTCGAAACCCGGCGCGTGGTGTCCTGGTCCCGGTACAACCCCGTCCGCGCGCTCCTGCTGTGGGTCGGGTCCGTCGTCGCCCGCGCCGGCGTCATCGAGCGCGAGCGCGTCGAGCGGACGACCGACCTGGCGTGGCCCCGCATCGTCACCGGCCTCGCGCGGATGTCCCGCTCGACGGCCGACGTGGCGATGGTCGGCATCGCGCTCGGGTCGAACGCCATCGCCGGCGTCGGCTACGCCAGCCCCTTCTGGGGGCTGGCCTTCGCGCTGGGCGGCGGCGTCGCCGGCGGGACCATCGGCCTCGTCTCCCAGCGGTTCGGCGCCGACGCCCACGGGGAACTCGCCCGCTCGGTGAAGGTCAGCGCCCTGCTCACCGTCGCGATCACCCTCCCGCTCGTGGCCGTTTACTGGGGCCTCTCGGAGCCGCTGATCGCGCTCATCGGCTCCGGCGAGGCGGCCGTCGGCTTCGGCGCCGACTACCTCGCGGTCGTCGGCTTCGGCGTCCCGTTCGCGGCGCTGAACCTCATCGGCAGCCGCACGCTCGTCGGCGCCGACGACGCCTGGACCCCGATGGTGCTCCGCGGGGGCGGCGCCGCCCTGAACATCCTCGTCAACGCCGTGCTCATCTTCGGCCTCGGCTGGGGCGTCGTCGGCGCCGCCGTCGGGACCGTCCTCTCGAACGCCGTCGTCACGGTCGCGTTCGCGGTCGGCCTCGCTCGCGGCGGGCTCCCCGGCGTCGGGGAGTTCCCGGTGCAGATCCCGCTCTCAGGGCCCCACATCGACCGGTCGCTTCTGGGCGACCTCGTGGAGATGGCGACGCCGCTGATCGGGACCAACCTCGCCCGCAGCGGCGGCCAGTTCCCCAAGCTGTTCATCGTCGGGCTGTTCGGGTCGAACGTCGTCGCCGCCTACGTCGTCGCGATGCGGGTCCGCGCGCTGATGGACACGCCCAACTGGGGGTTCAGCATGGCCTCTTCCTCGCTCGTCGGCCAGGCGCTCGGCCAGGACGACGAGGACGACGCCGGCGCGTGGGCCCACGACATCATCCGCTTCTCGCTGGCCTGCTACGCCGTCATCGCCGTCGGCGTGTTCGTCTTCGCCCGCCCCATCGGCCGCGTGTTCGTCGACGACCCCGCGATCCTCCCGACCGTCGTCACGTTCATCCGCGTCGCCTGCTTCGGCGTCCTCTTCAGCGGCGTCTACGGCGGCTCGACCGGCCCCCTCAGGGCGAGCGGCGACACGCGCTGGCCGTTCTACGCCCAGCTCGCGGGACTGTACCTGTTCGCGCTCCCGATCGCCTACCTCGGCGTCGTCGTCCCGGAGGTCGGTCAGACGGCGCTGTACGCCGCCATCTTCGCCGAGATGGCCGTCCCCGCCTGCATCACCTACTACCGCTATCGGTCGGAGACGTGGAAGGTGGTCAGCCGCGACTACCGGCCCGACGCCGCCGCGAGCGACTGAGCGACGCGTCCGCCGTCGGCGGTCGACGACCCCCTTCCGGTTCGAACTCTCGGAACGCTGAGCCGCGAGGGCCAGTCTTTTGCGTGGGTACTCCCGAGGGCCACCTATGGAGTACACCACACTCGGCTCGACCGGGATGGAGGTCTCGAAGGTCTGTCTCGGCTGCATGAGCTTCGGCAGCGAGGAGCCCTGGATGCTAGACGAGGACGACGGCCGGGAGATCATCGAGCGCGCCATCGACCTCGGGGTCAACTTCTTCGACACCGCCAACGCCTACTCCGACGGCGAGAGCGAGGAGATCCTCGGCGACGCCATCTCCGGCTACGACACCGACGAACTCGTCGTCGCCACCAAGGTCCGGTTCCCCGTCGGCGAGGACGCGCCCAACGCCTCGGGGCTCTCGCGGAAGACCATCGAGCAGGAACTCGACGCCTCGCTCGACCGCCTCGGCCTCGACACGGTCGACCTGTACCAGACCCACCGCGTCGATCCGAACACGCCCCCCGAGACGACGCTCCGGGCGCTGACGGACGCGCGCCGCCGCGGGAAGATCCGCCACGCCGGCACCTCCTCGATGTGGACCCACCAGCTGGTCGACCAGCTCCGGACGAGCGAGCGCGAGGACCTCCTGAGTTACGAGACGATGCAGAACCACTACCACGTCGCCTACCGCGAGGAGGAGCGCGACATGCTCCCCCTCTGCGACAAGGAGGACATCGGCGTCGTCCCGTGGGGCCCGCTCGGCCAGGGCTTCCTCGCCCGGCCGTTCGACGAACTGGAGCGGACTTCTCGTGGCGACCCCGAGAACTTCCACAACCCGACGCCGGAGTACGAACGGGGCGGCGGCAAGGAGATCAACGAGCGGGTGCAGGAACTCGCGGCCGACCACGGCGTGACGATGGCCCAGATCGCGCTGGCCTGGCAGTATCAAAATGACTACGTCGACGCCCCCATCGTCGGCACCACCAGCGTCGAACACCTCGAACAGGCCGTCGAAGCGCTGGATATCGACCTCTCGGCCTCCGACGTGGCGTACCTCGAAGAGCCCTACGAACCGCAGCCGGTCATCGGCCACGAGTAGCCGGAGCCGAGTTCGGCACGGAGGCGGAACCACGCCCAACCTGTCGGCTGACCGGTGGTATTTTTTGTCACCTGAGCGATGTAGCGGTCATGGATCGACGCGCGTTCCTGGGGGGAGTGGGAGCGACGACGGCGCTGGGGGCGCTCTCGGGGCTGGGTCGGGCGGGCGGCGCTGGCAGCGAGAGCCGCCCGGACGCCACCAGCGTGGGGGACGCGGCCCGAACCGCCCCGGACTGGGCGGTCGACTGGCGCTCGCGGTGGCCGACGTTCGGCAGCGCGGGACCGTCGAGCGAGGTCAAGCCCGTCGTCGGCGACGGCCGGCTGTTTCTCACCCCGAGAGTCGCCGGCGTCCCCGGGCGCGCCGCGGAGTACGAGGGCGGAGACGCGGACTTCTTCGGGGTCGGGCTCGACACGGCGGACGGGTCGCACAGGGACGGCAACACGATCGAGATGGGTATCCTGTCGCGGATGCCCGCGGGAACGGTCCGGGCGGCCGGTCGGTTCGTCACCACCGGACTGGCGGACGAGGCCGAGCGGACGTTCGCGACCGTCGTGACGCTTCCCGACGAGCCGCGGGGGTGGACGACGAGAGTCGACGGCGTGCCGGCCGGACCGCCGGCCGCGACGGACGACACCGTGCTGGTCCCGGCGGGCGCGTCGGTGGCGGCGCTCTCCGCGAGCGACGGGAGCGTCGCGTGGACGGCGCCGTTCGACTCGCCGGTGACCGGCGTCGCCGGGGCCGACGGGACGGTCTACGCGGCGACCGAGGAGGGAGCGCTGTCGGCCGTCGACGCCGGGAGCGGTGAACCGCAGTGGACGGCCAGTCCGGTCGCGAGCGGACGGCTTCGGGGACCGGCGGTCGCTGGCGACCGCGTCCTCGCGCTCGACGGATGGGGCGGCGTCCACGCCCTCGAGACGGACGGGTCGCTCGCGTGGTCGACGGTCCCGGACGGCATCGAGATCCCCGACGAGAACGACGGCGACGAGGCCACCGACCCGCCGGGGACGGTCGGCCGGGTCGCCGCCGACGGCGACCGCTGTTACGTCACTGCGGTCCGCGGGCGGGAGGAGAACGAGCGGGCGGCGGTGACGGCGGTCTCGCTGGCCGACGGGACCGAGGCGTGGACGTACGAGTTCGCGAGCGCACCCCGAAACGACGTTCACAGCGTCCGGAACGGACCGACGCTCCAGCCGCGGGTCGTCGAGGGGAGCGTCTGGGCGGCCGGAAACCGGAGCGCGGTCGCGCTGGACGCGGCGAGCGGCGACCTGCGGCGGCGCTGGGGGTTCGGCTACCCGCTCAGGGCGACCCCGCTCCCGACGCCGGCGGCCGTCTACTTCCTCGACGGGTTCGGCGTCTATCGCCTCGACCGCTCCGGGAGCGACTGCGGCCCCTACGAGGTCTCCACGGCGGGCGTGAGCTACGAACGCGGGATGGACGGCGAGGAGTTGAGCGTCGGCGGAGGGGTGACCGCCGACGGCTGTCCGGTCGTCGGGACCGTGGACCTGCTGGTCGACGGCGAGTACCTGGCCTCGGCCGGCGGCTACGTCGCTGCCGAGGAGGGGACGACGCCGTATCTCGCCTACGGCTGGGAGGATCTCCCGGAATCGCTCGACCGCGCGACCCTGCGATTCAGGGGGACGGACGGCACCGTCGTCGACACCCGGCGCGTGGCCATCGACGACTACCGCGAGGAGCCCCCCGATTTCAGTATCCACTGTCCGTCGATGGCGACCACCAACCTCGGGGTCGGCACGGGCGTGACCGTGACCGCCGAGGTGTCCAACTCCGGGGCCGACCCCGGCTACGTGGCGACGCTCGAAGCCGACGGCTCGGTCGTCGCCCGACGGACCGGCGAGATCGCCCGGGAGTTCCACGACGACGGCGCGCCCTGCGACGGGACGATGCTCCGGCTCTCGAACCGCTTCGTCGGGTTCGAGCGGCGGGACCTCCAGGTACGGGTCGAACCGACCGCCGACGAGGGTAGCGGCGACGTGGAGGACCTCGGCACCGTCCGGTCGGGCGACCCCTACGCGCTGGGCGGCGGGGTCGCCGGGCTGGCGCTGCTGGGTACCTACGTCCGCAGAAAACTCGGCGCCGGTCCGGACTAAACCGCCGACCGGCACTTCGAGACCGCGGGCCCGACCCGCTTCGCGACGCGCTTGCTCGCCAGCCCGGAGACGATCGAGCAGGCGATGTACCAGACCGTCCAGACCTGCAGCGGGCCGACCAGCTTGGCCGTCCAGACGACCCGGCCGGCGATCGGCAGTACCTGCACAGCCGGCGTGATCGCCGCGGCGGGGTTGACCGTCAGCCACGATATCCACAGGAAGACCGGGACCGTGACCAGCATCGCGTAGACCATCGGGCGAAGCATCTGTTTCATCGCGCCCAGCTGTTCCAGCATCAGTTCCTGCTGGCGCGACTGCAGCCGTTCGACGGCCTCGTCGTCGCCGCGCTCGCGGGCCGCGTCGAGTCGCTCCTTGACCGTCTCCAGCCGCTCTTTCGCGACTTTCTGGGGGTTCCCGTCGGTCAGTCGGCGGCGGAGCGTCGTCGAGACGAGCGTCGTCGCGACCGCCAGCAGCGCGACGGTCGCGCCGAACGGCAGGGCGGCCTCGACCGGGCCGAGCAGGAGATGGGCGGTGCTCCCGACCGTATCCCGGGCCACCGGCACCTGGTAGCTGGCCATCAGTCCGAGCGCGGCGACGCCTGCGAGTTTGTCGGCGGCCGACCAGCCGCCAGTGTCGGCGTCGTCTGCGTCGGCGGGTCCGTCGTCGGAGTCGGCGGCGGCGTCGCGGTCCTCGACGGCCGCTCGGACGGCGTCGGGGTCGTCAACGACGAACCCGGCCTCCGTGGCGACCAGCAGTTCGGATTCGAGCAGTCGGCCCCACTGCTCGGCGAGGACCGCGTCGCTCACGTCCGCCCAGGAGACGGTGCCGTCGCCCGACTCCGCGCGGTCGAGGACGGTCGCGGCGGCGTCGGCGAGCGCCTCGTCGCCGTCGAGTCGCTCGCGGAGGGTCTCGTCCATGCGGGAACCTGTCAGCGCGCCTTTGTCAATCTTGCTCTCGCGGTGTCACGCTTCCGACCGTCGGAGTCGCGCGGCGGCGGGCAGGACGAGCCGGAGCGCGACGACGTGCCCGGCGATCAGGACGAGGACGGCGGCGACGATGAGAAACCCCTCGCGGACGGTCGGGAGGAGCCCGAGTGCGACGATGAGCGTGGTCGCGCACGCGGGCGGATGGACGGCGTCGAACGCGAGCATCCCGGTGCTCGTCAGGACCAGCGCGAGGACGCCGCTGGCGACGACCGCCGCGAGCGCGGGCGACCTGGGCGCGAGGTCGGCCGTGACGACGACGCCGCTCGCGAGGAGGTGGTACGCGAGGAGCCCGGCGGCGACGCCGATACCGTGGCCGGCGACGATCCGGCGGAGCCGCTCCGGGGCGAGCGGCCGCTCGCTGACGAGGACGTACGCCGTCGGGCCGAGGCTGGGGAAGACGAACGGCGTCCCGGTCAACCACGCGACGACCCCCGTCACCCCGAGGAGAATCCCGGCGTGGACTCCCGTCAGCACGGCGTGGCGGTTCACGTCCGTCCGTCCTCGTCGCCGGCCAAGAGGGTGACGTTTCGTGGACGTTCGATCAGTTCTCGGCGCTGGTCCGGTCGGTACGGCCGCCGACTCACCTCCCGCGCCGACGCCCGCAACGCCAGCGACTATGACCCCGGAGAGCGAACGGTCGGGTATGTCCGAGTACACCATCCGCTACACGGTCGACGGCGAGTTCGAGGAGACTGTCGACGCGGCCGTCGACACGCTGGGCGAGGAAGGGTTCGGCGTCCTCTGTGACATCGACGTGCAGGCGACGCTGAAGGAGAAGCTCGACGAGGACTTCCGGCAGTACCGCATCCTCGGGGCCTGCAACCCGCAACTGGCGCACGAGGCCATGGGCGAGGAGCTGGAGCTGGGAGCACTGCTCCCCTGCAACGTCATCGTCTACGAACGCGACGACGGATCCGTAGGGGTGAGCGCCGTCGACCCGGGCGTGATGCTGTCGGTCGTCGACAACCCCGAGCTAGATCCCGTCGCCGACGAGGTGGCCGACCGGCTCTCGGCGGCCGTCGAGCGGTTGCCCGGCGCGACCCGCGTGCCGGCCAGCGCGGACGACTGACGCGGGCGGCGACGAGAAGCGGCGCTACCCCGTTCGCTCGGTCTCCGCATCGCCGTCACCACGTAGTTCCCGTATCGCGACGAGCGCGACGGCGCCGACGACGAACGCGAGCGTCCCCATCGCGAGCGCCGAGACGGCCGTCAGCAGGACCGACGACCCCTCGGCCAGCGTGATGGCGTCGGGACCGAGCAGGACGGCGACGACGGCGGCGGTCGCGAGCAGTCCCGCGGTCTCCTCGCGGGACAGCGGCTCCCGGAAGGCCGATAGCTCCATGTCCCGGCGTTCGTCGGCCGGGCTGAAAATGGTTGGGACCGGGGGGCCAGCGGCTCACGGATCGCGACACGCGGACCGGCGGCTACCGGCTACGGCGTCGAAAAAATCGGATCGTGAGCGACCTTACTCGCCCTTCTCGATGGGGGCGCCGACGAGGTTGCCCCACTCCGTCCAGGAGCCGTCGTAGTTGATGGCGTCGTCGTAGCCGGCGAGCTCGTGCAGCGCGAACCAGGCGACCGACGAGCGCTCGCCGATGCGGCAGTAGGCGACGGTCGTCTCGTCGCCGTCGATGCCTTCCTCGGCGTAGAGCTCCTCGATCTCCTCGCGGCTCTTGAAGGTGCCGTCGTCGTTGGTGACGGCGGCCCACGAGATGTTCGAGGCGCCCGGGATGTGGCCGCCGCGCTGGGCGGTCTCCTGGAGTCCCGGCGGCGCGAGGACCTCGCCGGAGAACTCCTCGGGCGAGCGCACGTCGACCAGCGGCAGGCCGCGCTCGATGGCGTTCTCGACGTCCTCGCGGTAGGCGCGGATGGACTCGCGCGGGCCCGAAGCCTCGTAGTCGACCTCGGAGAACTCGGGGACCTCGTCCGTCAGCGGGTAGTCGTTCTCGACCCAGTAGTCGCGGCCGCCGTCGAGCAGTTTCACGTCGTCGTGGCCGTAGTACTTGAACTGCCAGTAGGTGTAGGCCGCGAACCAGTTGGCGTTGTCACCGTAGAGGACGACCGTCGTGTCCTCGCTGATGCCCGCCGAACCGAGCAGGGCCTCGAAGTCCTCCTTGTCGAGGATGTCGCGCTCGACCTGGTCCTGCAGGTCCGTCTCCCAGTTCCAGCCGACCGCGCCCGGCGCGTGGCTCTCGTCGTACAGCTCCGTGTCCACGTCGACCTCGACCAGCCGATAGTCGTCGTCGTCGCTCTCGAAGTCGTCGAGGTGGTCTTCGACCCAGTCCGCCGAGACGAGCACGTCTTTCGCGTAATCGCTCATGGTCATCGAACCATTGGTCCACCGACTATATACCTCTAGGACCTTCGGCATGTCCCGCCCCTTGACAACTATGGCGGAAACTGTTGCCGCTTCTAGCCGTGTCTATGGTTCTCACGGGCTCTGTCTCGCGCTCTCGCTGGACCGGCCGGACCGGGGGACGGGTGCGACCACCCGAGGCGCCCGCCGGTCGACCCGGCCTTTATGTCGCGGGTCGGCCGCTCCCGACCCGGCCAAAATTGCCCCTACCTCCGACCGGGCCGGAAGGACATCTTGAAGCGTCCGCTCTCCCGAACCCGAGACATGAGCGAGATCGTCGTCCCCGCCGGGTGGGTGGCCGACCGCCGCGACGCGGTCCGGATCGTCGACGTGCGCGACGCCTGGGAGTTCGACGGCATCGGCCACGTCCCCGGCGCGGTCAACATCCCGTTCGACGCCTTCCGCGCCGACGAACACGCCGCGGAGGGCGACGGCCCCGGGGACAGTTCGGGTGACGGCCAGGGGATGCTCCCCGGCGCCGACGCCTTCGCCGAGTTGCTGTCCGAGGCGGGGATCGCCAACGGCGACCGGATCGTCGCCTACGACGACACTCACGGCGTCTTCGCCGCCCGGTTCCTCGTGACCGCCGAGCTGTACGGCCACGACCCAGGGCGGCTACACCTGCTCGACGGCGACTTCTCGTCGTGGCGGCTCGACCACGAGACCACGAGCGAGGCCGCCGAGTTCGAACGCTCCGAGTACGTCGTCGACCCGCCAGCGGAGACGCCGCTGGTCGGGATCGACGAGGTCGCGGCGGCCACCGACGACCCCGACACCGTCGTCGTCGACACCCGCGAGGACTGGGAGTTCGCGGAGGGGCACATCCCCGGCGCGGTCCGGCTGGACTGGCGGGAACTCGTCGACGACGAGACGCGCGGGCTCAAGCCCCGCGGGGAGATCGAGTCGATCCTCGACGAGCGGGGGATCGTCCCCGACAAACGGGTCCTGCTGTACTGCAACACCGCCCGCCGGATCAGCCACACCTACACCGTCCTCCGCCACCTGGGCTACCCGGATCTCGCCTTCTACGAGGGGAGCCTCACCGAGTGGGAGGCCGCCGGGCGCGATCTGGAGACCGGCGAGTGAACGCGCGATTCTCGAACGCTGCCCGTTCGTCGACCGCTCAGTCGTCGGTCGGGTCGCCGACGGCGTCGTCGGGCGTGTCCCCGACGTGAGGGTCGGCGGCGGCGTCGTCCCCGGTATCCGCCGGCGGGCCGTCCGCGGCGGTCGCGTGTCCGTCGTCGCCGTCGCCGGATTGCGACCCCGCGAATCCGGGGTCCGGGTCGGGCGGCTCCGCGTCGCCGGAGCCGCCGTCGGGGTCGAGTGCGGTCCCGTCGAGCGT
This sequence comes from Halosimplex marinum, assembly GCF_051414075.1. NCBI lineage: Archaea > Methanobacteriati > Methanobacteriota > Halobacteria > Halobacteriales > Haloarculaceae > Halosimplex > Halosimplex marinum. The sequence continues at coordinate 335,563 of NZ_JBLKNY010000003.1, forward strand.
CTGCTGGACGGTCGTGCGCTCGTCGGTGACGAGTTCGACCACCTCGACGAGCATCGCGACGACCAGCGGGCCGGCGATGATGCCGACGACCCCCAGGCTGAGGGTGCCGCCGGTGAACCCGACGAAGTAGAGGCTGGCGGACATTCCGGTCGTCAGCGAGGCCAGCCGCGGGCGGATGAGCGCGTCGGGGAGGAAGCCGATCAGGACCAGGCCCGTGCTCGCCACGAGGAGCGCGGCGGTGATCTCCCCGGCCAGCGCCTGCCCGACGGCGACGGCGGCGATGAGCAGGCTCGGCCCGAGGATGGGGATGAACTGGAGGAGCCCGGAGAAGACCGACAGCGTGAACGCGCTGGGGTAGCCCAGCAGCGAGAAGACGACGTAGGCGACGGCGAAGGTACCCAGCGCCGTCGCGGCCTGCAGGACGTACAGCGCGTACAGCGTGTCGCGCACGCAGCGGTGCAGCGCGAGCACCACGTCGTGGTACTCCCCGGGGACCAGCCGCAGCGTCGCCCGGCGGACGTTCCCGGGTCGCAACAGGAGTCCGTAGACGAGGAAGACGAACAGGAACCCCTTCAGCGCCAGCACCGGCGCAGCCCCGGCGATCTCGAACCCCAGATCCACGACGGCATCCCGCGCCCGCACGATCAGCGCGCTCACGTCGATCACGTAGGTCATCCCGAACAGCGTGACCGGCTGCTCGGCCGGGATCGACCGCAGGAACTCCAGCAGTAGCTCCTGGCGGCCGTACAGCGCGTAGACGAGCGGCCCGACGATGAGCGCGACGAACAGGAACCCGACCACCGTGGCCGCGCCCGCGGCGATCCGCCGGTGGGCACCCCTGGCGACGAGCCCCCGGCGGACGGGGTAGAGCACGTACGCCACCGTGATGGCGAAAAAGACGGTGCCGAGGACCCGCGAGAGGATCAACAGCGTCAGCGCCGCCATCCCCACGAAGAGCAGGCCGAGGACCTGCTGTCGCCGCGTCAGCGCCATACTCCCCCCTGAACGCGAGGCCTACAAAACGTTTGGTACGGCCGGCCCGCGCGGACGGTCCTCCGCGGCGGACCCGCCGGCCGCGCTCGGCCGCACACGCCTCGCCCGCTCCCCGGTTCCAGTCGGTCAGGGGACCACGCCGACGGTCAGCAGCGTCCCGTGCTCGCGGTAGCGCTCGACCATCGCCTCGCGGGTCTCGAAGTCCTCGGTCGGGAACTCGTCGGCCGGCGGGATCTCCGTCTCCGTGTCGGGGATCCGGTCCTGAGCGGCGACGTGCAGGCCCGCGTCGCGGAAGCGCTCGCGGTACTCGGCCTCCGTCCAGCGGACCATCGGCACCTCCACCAGGTCGTCCCACTTGTGCGTGTGGACGCTCTCCTCCCAGTAGTTGACCGCGCAGTAGAAGATGCCGCCGGGCCGCAGGACCCGCCGCAGTTCCGCCAGCACGGCGTCGGGGTCGCGCGCGTAGAAAAAGGCCTCCATCGACCAGCAGTGGTCGACGCTGTCGTCCGCGAACGGGAGGTGCTCGAAGTCGCCGTTCAGGAACCCCGAGCGGCGGTCGTCGGTGTACGCGCGGGCGTTGCGGGCCATCTCGGGCGAGGCGTCGATACCGTAGGTGCGTGCCGCGCCCTTGGTCTCCCGGAGCGCCCGGCCGGCGTAGCCGCTGCCCGAACCCAGATCGAGGACGGTGTCGCCGTCCTCGACGGGCATCCGGGCGAGCGCGTGCTTGGCGGTGTGCCAGTGGCGTTCCTCCATGCCCTCGTCGCGGCCGTCGCGGGCCCACTCGTCGAACTCCTCGCTGACGCTCATGGTCGGGGCGTGGTGGGGCGCGAGGAAAACGGTTCTGTGTCCGGCGCGGCGACCCGGTCGACGGATCGTCGACATCGCGGACAAAGCCTATGGCCGCCGCGGCGGAACGACCTGGCCGTGCAACTCCCGCCCTTCCTGACCGAACGGCCGCTGGTCGCGGTCGCCGTCGGTCTGACCGCGCTCGTCCTCTTTGCCGACCTGTTCGTCCTCGCCTACTGGGCGCGCAGCGAAGCGCGGGCCGGGGACTCGTCGACACTCAACGTCTTCCTCTACTTCGCGACTGCCGTCGGAGCCGTCCACTACTGGTACGTCCGGTTCGTCCGCGGCGATTCGGACCCGCGCGAGGCCGCGCCCTCCCGGCGCGAGCGACTCGCCGGCACGTACGCGACGGCGGTGGTCGTCGCCTTCCTCGTCGGAGCGGTCGTCTCGCCGCCGGACCCGGTCACGCAGGTGGTGTACTTCCCGCCGCTGTTCGTCGGGTCGTTCGCGGCCGCGTGGCTGGTGAGTTCGGTCGCCGGCGACCCGCGCTCGACGGTGACGGGTTGAGCGACGGGTGACGAGTCGAACTGTCGGGGAGATATCGACCGCCGAGCACGGTCGGCGCCGCTGACCGCCGCGTCCGCCAGCGTTTTCCCGGTGCCCGGGGAACCCCGGAGCATGGCGCGGACCCCGAAGTACAGGCTCGCCGACACCGCCCAGCAGGTCGTCGGCGGATTCCTGCTCGCGGGGCCGTTCGTCGTCACCGAGGAGGTGTGGACGCTCGCGGAGCAGATGAGCTGGTTTCACACCGCCGTCACGGTCGCCATCGTCTTCGCCATCGGCTACGGCGCCCTCTACGAGGCCGACGACGACCGCGACCCCGACCGCGAGGCCGAGGTCGCCGGCGTCCCCGTCCGGTTCGTCTCGCTCATGCTCGTCTCGTTCGGCTCGGTCGCCGTCCTCGCGCTGACGCTGACCGCGCCGAGCACCTTCGTCGACGGGTCGACGGCCGAACGCGCCGAGGTCACCGCCCGCGCCGTCAGCGTCGGCGCCATCTTCAGCGTCGTCGGTGCCGCGACCGCAGACTCCGTGTTCTGACGGTCTGTCCGTCGTGCGAGTTGAGTAGTGGTTTCGAGTTGGGTCTTCGTGGAAGAAACGAGGGAGACCGCAACCGACAGCGAGCGCTGAAAGCCCTCGCCGCGCTCGCTAGCAGTGACCGTGACCGCCGGAGACAGCGAGCGCTGAAAGCCCTCGGCGCGCTCGCGGTCGCTGAGCGGGATATCCGCGCTCTCGGCACCGCCCGCGCGGATAGTGGCCCGCTCAGACGACTATCGGCGCGAGCGCGCCTCGCCCTTTCAGTCCACCAGGGACCGCACCGCCCCGCACAGCACCGCAGACGGCCACGAACCTCCCCAACCGATTCGCTCGCCGTCGGCTCCCTCATCCCTCGCGCGGCTACGGTCGCGCGCATGAACGCGCGCTCCAGCGCGCGCCGACCGCACCGCGACCGCTCACCGCAACAGCTAGGCCTGCATTGAACACTCGGGGAGCGGCCACCAAAGACTCTCCTCGCGGCGCTCGAAGTGCGGGTATGGTCGAGTGCGCGGAGGACGGCTGCGAGGCGGAGGCGGTCGTGGAGTTGCACGTCCCCTGGGCCGACAACCGGCGGGTCTGCGCCGGTCACGCGCGGGTGGCCGCGCGGCAGGACGGGGTGGTCGCGGATCCGCTGGACGGGCACGACGACGAGTGGCCCTGAACGGCCACCGGCGAGGCCGTACCCCCGGCTCAGTCCGTCGTCGAGGAGCGGTGTAGCCACTGGTCCGAGCGGTACGACTGGGCCACGTCGAGACACCGCTCGACGAGCGGGTGCGGGTCGTAGCTGACGACGCCCGCCTCGCGGTCGAACTCGACGACGCCGGCGTCGTCGAGCTTCGGGAGGTGGCGGTGGTACAGCGTCGACGCGATCGCGTCGGGATCCCCCTCGCCGTCCGCCGCGACGGCGTCGACGAGTTCCGAGAAATCGACCACCCCGCGGGGCGCCGCGCGGAGCACCTCGACGACCGCCCGCCGTCGACGGTCGGCCAACAGCTCGAACGCCGTATCGAGTTCGTCCTCGTCGTCGGCCGTCATCGACTACGACTTTGTGAGAACGCCGTATAAAAGACTACCGTGGTGACTCAGGGTCGCTCCCGGGAGCCGGCGGGACGACGACCGGCCGCCGACGAGCGGTCGGCAGGCCGACGGATTCTGCGGCCGGTCGGCCTTCGCGCCCGAACGGCTTAGACCGTCGTCGCGAGCATCACCTCGTCGAGGTACTCGCCGTCGATCTTGTAGTGGTCCTCGCGGACGGCCTCGACCTCCCAGCCGTGGGCTTCGAGGAAGTCGATGGCGCCCTCGTTGGCGTCGGGGACGCTATTGTAAATCTTCTCGTAGCCGCTGTCGCTGGCCCACTCGACGCCCCGGTCGAGGAGTTCGCTCCCGATGCCGTGGCCGCGGTACTGTTCGAGGACGCCGACCGTCAGTTCCGCCGTGTGGTCGAGCTTCTCGGTCTCGTGGGTAGTGAGGTTGACCCAGCCGACGACTTCGCCGTCGACGGTGGCGACGAAGAACACCCGGGACTGCAGTTCGTTGTGCCGCAACAGCACCTCCTCGGACTCGACCACGTCGGCGACCGTCTCGGCGTCGACGTAGGTGCCGTCGCCGATGGCCTGGCGGATCACGCCCACGAGCCCCGTCAGGTCCTCCTCGCGGGCGCGGCGGATCGTCACCTGGAGCCCGTCCGAACTGAACTCCGCCTCGAGTTCGTCGTCGTGGGCGATCCGCAACTCCCCCTCCGACTCCAGCAGGACGCCGTCCCGTTTCAGGATAGCGACGTGGTGGCCGAACGCCCGCGGATCCATGTCCAGCGCCCGCCGGACCTTCTGCGGCTTCACCGACCCGTGGCGCTCGACGTAGTCGTAGATGTCGCGCCGGTCGTCGTGGTCGAACGAAAGCTCCGCTGTGAGATCCATGGTACTCGATACCACGCCCCGATACATAATTGTTGATCACGATATTTCCCGGTCGCCCGGCCGCCCGACGAGCCGGTGGCCGGTGGGGCCGGGACCGATATCGGGAAAGAGCTCCGTCCGCACTCGGTTCCGAATACCGTCCCGCCGATCGGTCACTGCATTTATCTGCGTTCGTAGATAGGTCCCGCCAATGGACGGGAACTCGGGAGACGGGTCCGACGCGGAGGATCGAGGTGGACAGCGAGACGCCGACGCGCCCAGCGATGTCCGGGACGAGACCCCGTCGGGCGGGCCGGACGCCGGTGGGACGGCCCCCGACGCCCGCGCCGGTGCCGCTCAACCGGACGGGCGGGGGGGCCAGCGGTCGCCGGGGACCGCCGACCGACCGGCCGACAGTCCGCCGGCGCCGGGCGACGGGCGCGAGCCGCTGACGGCCGTTCTCTCGAAACGGACCACGAAGTCACAGATCAGGGTAGCACTGCTGTACTACGCGGCGATCGGCGCCGGAATCGGGCTCTCGCTGTACAGCGCGGCGAGCACGCTGGGCGGGGGACTGGTCGGGAGCGCGATGCGACGGTTCGTCACCGCCGGCGGTCTGGTGTCGGCGCTGGCGATCGGTCCCGCGGTCGGGGGCCCGCTCGGGTTCCACGTCGCCCGGCAGTTGGGGGACGAGGAGACCGACCGACAGCTGTACGCGACCGCCGGCCTCGGCGCGTTCGGCGGACACGTCGTCATGGTCGTCCTCGTCGTCGTCTTCATCGGGCTCGGCACGTCCGGTGGCGGGGGGTTCGACGTCGACCAGATCCTGGTCCCGGTCACGGTCGGCGGCCTCGGTGCGGCCGTCGCGGCCATCGGGGCGGCCTACGCGACGCTGAACGACGACGGCGCGGCCCCGCCGGGCGAGGTGCGGAACGGCCACGTTGAGGACGACTGAACCGGCGCTCCGGCCCCGGGTTCGTCCCTTCCGGCCCGCGACGGGCCGAGGCCTGCGTCGTGGCGTCGCCGGGGCCTGCGTCGACACCCGACTGCGCCGGCATATCTGTTCTCGACCGCGTACTCGCGGTCCGTCCCCCGCTCGGATACGCGCGTTCCGGCGGCCACGAGCGGTCGCGACCGGGCGGGTGCGGCGAGTGACCGGGCGGCTGGCGGGTCGCTACCTGGTCTGGGACTGCTGGCGGTACTCCGGGGCAGTGTCGCGGGTCTCGTTTCGCAGTGCGAGGAGGCCGCCGCTACCGCCGAGAACCACCGGGTACGCGACGGTGCTCAGGAAGAGGTCCTCGACGAACTCACCGACCCCCGTGAACGGAGGGATGATTGGTCGGGCCCTGGTGTTCGAGAGGACGACGCCCAGCGCGTCGCTCTCCGTCGCCGCGCTCACGACCGGGTACGCGTCGGGGATCGCCTCGACGACGAGGTAGGGGCTGGCGAACAGCGAGGCGACGGTGAAGAACACGCTCGCGACGACGACGTGCGTCGGCGCGAGCGCGGCGCCCCTGACGAACGCGTCGCCCGCGGTGTCGACTCCGGCGTCGCGGTCTACCAGCAGGAAGCCCGCGCCGGCGAACAACACCCCGAGCACGAGGTACGGAACGGCCCCCAGGCCGGACGCCCCGAGGTCGAGGGTGAACGCCCCGTGAAGGGCGAAGGTGGTGGTGATGGCTCGTCCGAGCAGTTCCTCGGCTCCCTCCGGTATCTCCTCGATCGTCACGTACGTCGACAGGAACACCAGGACCGCGGACAGGAGCCCGACGGCGAGCGCGTACAACTGCCCGACGCGGAGTTCGCCGCGCTGGTACCCCGCGGCGACGAGTCCGCCGACCGCCCCGAACGCGACCGGGTACACGATCCCGGTGCGCACCAGCGCCGAGTTCGTGTCGACCGACAGCGGGTCGGCGGGAACGAGCAGCGTTGTGACGCCCATGACGGCGAAGTACCCGACTGCGACGGTCGCGCCGGTGAGACCCCACTGGAGGAGCGAGTTGCCGCTGTTGGCGTACCGTTGGCCCAGTAGCTTCCCGCCACGGTAGAGCAACAGGATCGGAACGACGTACAGCAACCCGAGCACCGAGTTCGGGGGACGGAACTCCTCGAAGTGCTCGAACAGGACCGTCGTCAGGACGACCGATCCGGACTCGGAGTGGATCCCGACGAACTGCAGTTCGAACAGGGTCAGTATCGCCACCTCCGTCTCCGAGAACGGCTGTCGTGTCAGTATCGGTATACCCATCTCCGAGAACAACTGCAGAATGCCCTGCGGCGGGTACGCCACGGTCACCAGAAGCGCGAGCACGAGCACACAGCACCCGACACCGGCGCCCACGACCGCGCCCGCCTTCAGCGGGAGTAACCTGATCCGGTCCCCGACGCTCATTCCGCCCTGGCCCCCGCCGTGGTCGGCTCCCGCGGAGCCGCGTGGCCGTTCAGACTGTGGGGTCCGGCTCTCCGGATTCCCCGCCGGCTCCCGCGTCCCGGTGTCACCGTGTCGGTGACTCTCCACCTGCTCGCCGGTCCCCGCGTGTGCCCGCTCGTCGCCGCCTGCCGACTCGTCCGGCTCGAACGTGGCGGGGATCTGTGTCCCGCAGTCTGGACAGCGATTCACTCCGCTCGACAGCGACCGCCCACAACCCGGACACTCCATGTCGCCTGCGAGCACTCGCGTTTTTATAAAAGTACAGGCCGTTTACATCATCGGCGGCGCGGGTCCGGATTCCCCGGCGATCCGCCGAACCGCACGGTCGCGGGCCGCGGGAGGTGTCGGTTCGAGCGGGCCGGGGGCCTCGCCAGCGTGTCGGGAGTCATACGGATTATTGCAAGCGTTTACCGGGTCGACCGCACGCAGTCGTGCGGTCTATCCCGGAATGTCTTGCAATAATCCGTATCAGTCCTGGCGGGAGCCGACGCCGCCGTCCGAACGGAGCCCGTCGATCAGCGTCCCGTATCGGTCCGTGACGGTCGGCGCCTCCGGGCCGTCGCCGCCGAGTTCGACGGTTTCGGACTGCTCGCCGTCGAGGAACGCGGTCAGGTGCGTGGCGAGGCGGTCGAACGCCTCGAGGTTGTGCGTGGAGACGACGACGCCCCCGCCGGCGTCCACGTACGCGTCGAGGATGGACCGGACGCGTCGCACGGACACGTCGTCGATGTCGGTGAGCGGCTCGTCGAGCCAGAGGAACGTCGGGGCCGCCAGGAGCGCGATCGCGAGGTCCAGCTTCTTCTTGAACCCGCCGGACAGCTCCCCCGCGATCTGGTCCTCGACCCGGGAGAGACGGAGCGCGGACAGGATCGTCGTGACCCAGTCGCTCCGCGGCGAGACGCCGTCGACCCGACAGAACACGTCCACGTTCTCCCGCACCGAGAGGTCCGGGTAACACTTCGGCTGCTGGAACCCGTACCCGACCGCCCCGCGCGGGGCGGCGACCGCCCCGCGGGTCGGTCGCGTGAGCCCGACGACGAGCCGACCGAGCGTCGTCTTTCCGGAGCCGTTCGGCCCGGCCAGGCAGTGGAACTCCCCGCAACGGGCCTCGAACGTGACGTCGTTCAGCGCGACGACGTCCCCGTATCGCTTCGTCACGCCGCGGACCGCGACGGGGTCGCGGTCCGTCCGCAGCCTGTCCGCCAGCACCGACTCCAGTCCGTCGGTGACGGCCGCGCTCGACCGCCGCCGCGGCCCCGGCGGCGTATCGGTGTCACTGTCCATGGGTCTCACTCGCCTGATAGCGACGCATACTCGACCAGAACAGCAGCCCCACAGCGGCGGTAAACAGCGCCAGCAGCGCGACGCGGTGTCCGAACAGGGACAGCGGGGTGTCTTTCAGCATCGTGCTCCGGGTCAGGATCATCGAGTGGTAGGTCGGGAGGGCGGTCGCGATGCTCTTCCGGACGCCCGAGAAGTAGCCGACCGGGTAGAAGAGGCTCGAGAACGTCAGGACGCCGAGCAACAGCCCGACGTTGACGAAGGCGCCGACCTGTCTCAGCCCCGTCGAGAACATCACCGTCCCGCTCACGGCCGCCGTGTACGCGAACGTGAGGGCGATCAGGACGACCGTCGAGAGGGCGAAGTGCTCGACCCGGTACCCGAGGGAGAGACTGACCAGCTGGAACACCGAGAGCGGAACGACCAGCAGCGCTCCGTGGACCGCGAGCTTGGCGGCGACGGCGTACTCGATCCGGGATTTCAGCGCCACGCGCTCGAACACGTCCCGTTCCCGGCGCAGTTCGAGCGGGAAGTACAGAAACGAGAAGAGGACGACGATACACATCAGTATCGACGGGACGAGGTACTCCGAGAGGGTCTTCTTGACGCCGATCCGCTCGTGGTCGACGGTCACGTCGGCGGGCAGTCGGTTGTTCAGCTGCCAGGACAGGGTCGACTGCGTGTAGTTCGCCGCCTCCTGGAACGGGGTGATCCGCTGGTCGGACAGCAGCCTGACCGTCACGTCGGCCCCCTCGTCCTGCAACCCGTGCGGGACGACCAGGACCAGGTACACCTCCTCGCGGGTGAGCGCCGTCCTGGCCGCGTCGGGGGACGCGTACCGGATCGGCGACGCGTACAGGGCCGCGCCCGCCTGGACGCTCAGCAGCTCGTCCTCGGTGGTCGCGTCCGCCGCGGGGGTGACCCCGACGGGGATGTCCTCCGGTATCGTGTGCTGGAAGGTGGCGGTACTCATCGCCGCGGCGCCCGGCAGGAGGACCAGCAGGACCAGCAGCACCGCGAGGCTCCGCCGGATCTGGTACCACTCCTTCGCGAGGAAGGCGCGGAGACTCATGGGCGGAGCGGAGGACCCGTCGCGGGACCGCACCCGTCCCGGGCCGGGAACGCGTCGCTACCCGGTCGCGCCCCGGGAGCGGACGCCTCGACGAGGTCATCGAGCGCGCGGCCGTCCGAGCGGGAAAGCGCCGCGCCGATCAATGGAAGAAGTTCTCGTCGAAGTAGACGACTGCGGCGGCGGCGACTCCCGCGGGGACGGCGACGGCGATCGAGTTGATGAGCGTGGTGCCGACGTCGATCGATCCGAGGCTCATCCCCTCGATGAACTGCTCCTGGTAGCCGACGGCCGACGCGCCGGGGAGCGCCTCCTGAGCCGCGATCAGGTCGGACGCCGACGGCGTCGTCAGCGACGAGAACAGGACGACGAGGAAGACGAACGCGATCGACCCCAGGGCGACGCCGACACCCGCGCTGCCCATCTTCGCCTCGGTCGTGTCGTCCAGCCTGTACGCGACGAGCGCACCGAAGACGGGGGCCATGAGGAACGCCAGGTAGATGGCCAGTTCGTTCGCGATGTAGGCCATCACCAGCTGGTGGCTGAACGCGAGCGACTCTTCGACCCCAGCTGTCCCGGAGAACTCCTGGACGATCCCGGGGAACAGCGACCGGCCACCGAACGAGGCGATCAGATACACGGCGACGCCCAGCAAGGCGCCCATCGCGGCCATCGACCCCGCTATCCCCTTGACGTAGCTCTTCGGAAGCGGGCGCTGGACCGCATCGATCACCGATTCCTGCTGGCGGCTGGCGCCCGGCCTGTCCGGCTGAGCGGCCCCGGGCTGGCCGCCGGCCGCCTGACCCTGCTGACCGCCGGCCGCCTGGCCCTTCTGACCGCCGGCGGCCTGACCCTGCTGACCGCTGGCCGCCCGGCTCTGCTGGCCGGCGTCGGGTTGACCGCCGGCGGCCTGACCCGACTGGCCGGACGGCTGACCCTGCGGTTGTCCACCTCCCGATCGGGTCCCCGATTGCCCGGACTTCTGACCTGTTGCCCGTCGCCCGTCGCCCGTATCGTCACCTGAGTTCTCAGTCACGCCCTGACATGTCTGCCCATTGTATATAAAACTAGCTGTTCGATCGGGTGATAGACGGGATCAGATGGAACCGGGATCGATAGCGAGCTATCCGTCCTCGGCGAGATGCCGGGAGTGATACCGACGAAGCGAAGCGTACGGATTCCGACACGGGGCAGGGCGAGCCGGCGAGCGGCGGCGTCCGGTCACCGCTCGGGCACGCCGGTCAGGATCCGGGCCACGTCGGCGACGTCGTGGGTGTCGAGCAGCGCCTCGGCGGCCGTCCGGACGGAGTGGTCGGCGTCGACCTCGACGCCGTAACAGCGGGCGTACAGTTCGAGGTAGGTGTTCAGCGCCCGCTCCAGCCGGTCGAACTCCGCCTCGTCGAATCGGTCCCACTCGCCCGAGCGGGCGTCGACGTAGACGGCGACGGCCGCGCCCACGCCCTCCCGGCAGAAGGTCATCGCGCGTTCCTCGTCGGGCGGGTCGGCCGGCGGGTCGAACGACTCGCGGGCGGCCGCCGCCTCGTCGGCCAGGTCGTCGATGCGGTCGCGGTACTGTGATGGCATAGCGCGCGAGAGGGGTGGAGAGTCGGGAACGACGGTGTCAGCCCTGTTCGTACTCGACGCCCTTGCCGCCGCGGGGGTGGGTCCAGTCGGTGTCGGCGACGACGGCGCAGGTGCCACACTCGACGCAGGGCTGGGTGTCGAGGCTGACGACGTGTTCCTCGGTGCCGTTCGACCCGACGTACTCGTCGCGGTAGCAGCCACCGCCGAAGTCCTTCGCGCTGACCGGACAGGCCGTCACCGCCGTGCCGCTGGCGGCGAAGGAGTTGTCCCGCAGCTCGATGTGGGGGTTGCCCTCGTCGATGTCGTAGGTCAGGTCGCCGATGCGGTCGTCCAGCTCCGGCGGCTCGACCGTGTTGACCCCGTCGACGGGCTCGCCGAGTTCCTCCGCGATGACGGTCGGGACGGTGACGTAGCCCATCCGCGTGTCCGGGAGCATCCCCATCAGGAACGGGGAGTTGAACAGCGACTCGGCCCGATCCCCGAGCGCCGAGACGGCCGCACGGCCGACCGCGGAGTCGGCCACGGTGTTCATCGCCGAGGCGACCGGGCCGACCTCGCCGAGCTTGCCCAGGGTCTTGTACCGGGTCGGCCGGAGCTTGTCCATCACGCCCTCGTTTTCGAGCTTGCTGACGTAGCGCTCGCCCGCGGCCGACGCGTCCCCGCGGGACTTCGCGTCGACGAACGCCTCGGCGGCCAGTGCCCCCGCGGTGACGGCGTGGTTCATCCCCTTGATGATCGGCCCCTGGGCCTGCATCTGCCCGGCCGCGTCCCCCACGAGCAGGAGCCGGTCGCGATACGGGGAGGGGTGGGCCACCTTCTTCGAGTCCGGGACGAGCTTCGCCGAGTACTCCAGCTCCTCGTACTCGTCGCCGAGCCAGTCCGCCAGCAGCGGGTGGGTCAGCAGGTTGTCGAGCAGTTGCTGGGGCTCGGCCCGTTCGTCGGCGATCGAGTCGAGGTGGAACACCGTCCCGATCGACAGGGACTGGTCGTTCGTGTAGAGGAACCCGCCGCCGCGGACGTTCTGGAACAGATCGCCCGAGAACAGGTGGGCGACGCCCTCGCCCTCGTCGACGTTGAACCGGTCCTCGATGGCGCCCTCGGGCATCTCAGCGACGGCCTTGACGCCCTGGAACCACTCCTCGGGCTCCTCCCAGTCCATCAGGCCCGCGTCGCGGGCCAGCTCGGAGTTGACGCCGTCGGCCGCGATGACCACGTCCGCCTTGATCGGGTCGAGTTCGTCGCAGGTGACGCCGACGATCTCGGCGCCCTCGCGAAGCAGGCCGTTGACACGCACCTCCGTCAGGAGGCCGCCGCCGGTCTCGCGGGTCATCTCGTGGACCTCGCGGGCGAGCCACGAGTCCATCTTCCGCCGGAGGACCGAGTCGGCCCACTCGGTGTCGTGGTGGTGCAGATCGCCCAGGTCGAACGTCTTGACGTCCCGCCCCGAGATGTTGTGGATGTAGTGGTCCGTGACCTCCCGGTCGCTGGCCTCCTCGCGGAAGCCGGGGAACAACTCGTCGATCGTGTACGGCGAGGACTCCTCGGCGTAGAGCAGCCCCCCGGACACGTTCTTGGAGCCGGCGTCGACCCCCCGTTCGAGGACCAGCGTCTCGATACCGTTGCGCGCCAGCGTCGCGGCCGCCGCGGCGCCGCCGGGGCCCGCGCCGACCACCACCGCCTCGTAGTGTTCGTAGTCGTCTGTCATTGTCAGTCGTCGCTCGCCTCCGCGACCGCCGCAGCCAGTTCACCCGACTCGACCGCCTCGGTCAAGCGGGGGAGCACCTCGAACAGATCGCCCTCGATGAAGTAGTCGGAGAAGCCGCGGATGTCCGCGTCGGGGTCGGTGTTGACCGCGATGATCGTGTCCGACTCGTCCATCCCGACCTTGTGCTGGATCGCCCCGGAGATGCCCGCAGCGACGTACACGTCGGGCTCGACGACCTGTCCGGACTCGCCGATCTGTCGGTCCTCGCCGATGTAGCTCTCGACGTGGCCCTCGAAGCTGTACGAGGAGGTGATCACCCCCCGCGAGAGGCCGAACGCGGCGTCGTCGAACGCGTCCACGAGGTCGAGCCCGAGTTCGATCCCCTCGGTCGGGGCGTCGCCGATCCCGCGGCCCATCGCGACGACCACGTCGTGGCCGGTCAGGTCGACGCCCGAGTCGAGCGTGTCGAACTCCGTCACCTCGACCTGGAACCAGTCGTCGTCCAGGTCCATCTCGTACTCGACCACCTCGCCCTCCCGTTCGGGGTCGGGCTCGGGCAGGTCGAAGCTGCCCGGGATCACCGACGCGCCCTGCGGGTGGAAGTCCCGGAAGGGCTTGTCGATACAGAGGATCGTCGAGTACTCGAACCCGGAGAAGTCCGGCCGCTTCATGTGCAGGATGCGGTCGAACTCCTTGCTGTCGCCCGGTTTCCCGGTCTTCGCCGGGTTGGATATCATCGCCTCCTCGATGTACAGGCCCGAGCAGTCCGAGGCCAGCCCGGAGTCGAGTTCGCCCTGCACGAGCGCCGAGAGGTCCCGGCCGTTGTTCGTCGCCGGGAAGACCGTGTACCGGGGTTCGTCGTAGTCCTTCCAGTCGACCGCCTCGTGGCCTTCGTCGGCGACCTGCCCGCCCGCGCGGGCCATCGAGCAGAAGATCTCCGTGTACGGCTTGTGTCGGAACCGCTCCAGCCGGTCGTCTTCGAGGTAGACGACCCGGTCAGCGCCGTACTCGATGGCCTGCTCCGTGAGGTCGCTCACCTCGTCGCCGATCAGGACGGCGACCACGTCCTCGGGCTCGCCGTCCTCGTCGCCGTACTGGTCGTTGTAGTCGTCCATCAGCTGGCGGGCCTTGCCGAGCATCTCCATCGACACGTCGATGAGCTCGCCGTGCTGGGTCTCGCAGTAGACCCACATGTCGCGGTACTCGGCGTCGTCGAGGCTCTCGACCCACTGCTTGTCGTTGGTCGGGTGGTCGAGGTCCGGGTGTTTCTCCTCGGGCGGGACGTACTCCAGCTGTTCGCCCTCCTCCTCGTCGCTGCCCTCGACGGACTCGATGCGGTCCTCGATCTGTCCCTTCGCGGTCTTGCGGTCCTGCCCCTCCTTCTCCCGTTCGAGCAGGTCTTCGAGGACCTCGACGTCGTCGATGTCGCGGACCATGTTGGCGATGTCCGCGACGGTCAGGTCCTCGAGGTCGACGGACTCGGGGTCGACCTCGCCGTCGTCGCCCTCGACCTTCTCGATGCGGTCCTCGATGAGCGTCTTCACGGGAGCGCGGTCCTCGCCGTCTTCCTCCAGCTCCAGCATCTCCCGCAGCTCGTCGGCGTCGTCGATGTCCTTGATCTCCGGGCCCAGTTCGGCGATCTCGTGGTCTGTGGGGTCTATCTCGGGCATGGTCAGTCACCCGCCGCGTACGGTTCGAGTTCCTCGACGACGCTCTCCATGGCCGCGTCGTCGTCGGGGTCGACCACCGTGGCCTCCCGTTCGCTGGGGGCCTTCGGGATGGGGTCGACGCCGGCGACGATGGTCGGCGAGCCGTCGAGTCCGATGTAGTCGGGGTCGAGGTTCAGCGCCTCGTGGTCCCACATCGTGAAGCGATCCCAGTCGGTCGGGTCCAGGTCGGAGTCGTCGTCGAGGTACTCCCCGAACTCGTCGGCCCGGTCCTGCGTGGTCTCCCGCAGGTCCTTGTGTTTCAGCCGGTGTTCGGCCCGCCGATACGTGGGCTCGAACTCGGGGTCGGCGACGACGAAGGCCGGCAGCGGCGCCTCGACGGTCTCGATCTCCTCCACGTCGCCCTCGACGAGGCGCTTGGCGCGGAGCACGCCCGCCTCCTCGTCGATGTCCAGCGAGATGACGTGTGTCACGAGCGGCATGTCGAGACACCACTCGGTCTGGGGGCCGGTGTGGCCCGTCTCCCCGTCGGCGGTCTTGAAGCCCGCGAACACCAGATCCGGCGGGTCCTCCAGCTTCTGTATGCCGGTCGCGACGGTCATCGCCGTCGCCCAGGTGTCGGCGGCGCCCATCTCGCGGTCCGAGAGCAGGTACAGGTCGTCGGCGTACACGTCACGCATCCCCTCCTGCAGGACCTCCATGTAGCCGGGCGGCCCCATGCTCATCAGCGAGACGGTGCCGCCCCGCCGGACCTTCGTCTGCAGCGCCGCCCTGAGCGCGTGTCTGTCGTTCGGGTTCATCACCGTCGGCGTCTTCCCCCGCTCCAGGTGGCCGTCCTCGTCGAACGAGACCTGGCCCTCCCTGAAGTCGGGGACGCCTTTGGTCAGTACGACACTATGCATATTGATAGCACACAGTTTGGTAGCCGAGTGGACAGTGGGTAAGTTTTTCGTCCATCGAAACCCCGCAGACGGGACGCGTCTCGCATTCGTTACGGACCCGAACCGGGTTGCCGACACCGATCGGTCGCGACAGGAACGGACGGCTACTCGGCGCGGTGACGGCGAGAAGAGAACGGGGTCCGCGGGAGCGGCGGGGCGGCGGGACTGCGGTGGGACCGGTCGTCCGGAGTTAGATGCGGCCGGCGCGGCCGGGATCGACGTCGATGGCGTCGACCGGGCAGACGTCGACACAGAGCATGCAGTCGATGCACTGGTCCTCGTGAGCGGGGTCGGCCTTGATCTCGCTCTCGGGGTGACCGGGAGTGTCGACCCACTCGAACACGTCGACCGGGCAGTCCTCCAGGCAGGCGCCGTCGGCGAGGCAGATGTCGAAGTCGACGGCGACGTGCGTGCCGTGGATGCCCAGCGTCTCCGGTTCCTCGACGGGCCCCCAGACCTTGTGACCCTCGTGTTCATCGGCGATCTCGCGGTTGGTCTCGAACTCCGGGTCGATGGCCATTGGTACCTAACGACACCACGCGGTCGCACGTAAACCTTGTCCCGAAGGAACCGCACGACTGCGGCCGAATCGGCGGCGAGCGGCGCGAACGGGGCCGGTGCCGCCGTTCCCTCCGGTTCGTTCGCGGTCTCAGGTCTCGGGGGAGGTGAGGATGGTGTTGGTGACGAGCCTGACGATCGCCCGCCGGAGCCGCTCGGTGACCGCCTGGTCGGAGATGCCGAGTTCGTCGGCGAGTTCGACCGTCGTGCAGTCGCGCGGGATGTCGTAGTAGCCCTCCTCGACGGCGAGGACGATGGCCTCCCGCTGGCGCTCGGTCAGCCCGAACCACGGCCCCAGGTCCGGCTTGCTGGGGTTGTAGACGCGGATGACCTCGAAGCCGATGTCGCCCTCGCGGCACCGCTCCTGGAATGCCGACATCGCGTCGTGGGAGGGAAAGCGCAGCTCGAACCGCCAGGAGTCGTCGGTTCCGGTCGCGTTGAGGATGTAGGCGTTGACCGACCGGATCGCCCGGAAGACGGCGTCGTTCTCGACCGACCACTCGAAGGTGTAGAGGACCCGGTCGTCGTAGGTGTCGATCTGGACGAGGTCGTCGACCGAGGGCGCCTCGAAGACCGTCTCCTCGAACGCCTCGAAGTCCGCACCGTAGACCCAGAAGAAGGGGACCGCCCGCTCCCCGGTGGGAACGAGCGACTCCAGCTCGACCGTCCCGGAATCAGACACGTCCATGATACGCCCCAGCTCGAACTCCGTCGCGGGAATGCTGATCTCGGCGATGACGCTCATATAGACAACGCTTCCGTGTTACACGTCCCGCCCGAAAGCGAGTCAGCATGACACATCATGCCGCGTTATCATTCGTGATTGCCTTCGCGTCAATCGAGATCACTGTTTTATATATCAACTAGCTGTTGGGTGTGCGGGCCCGGCGTTCGACCGCTCATGCGCCCGATTTCGGTGACACTACGCCGATCACGGGTGGGCGTAGTAGGCGACGGCCGGGTCGCTGTCGAGGTCGTCGAGCCGGGCGAACCCCACCCGTTCGAACTGGACCATCTCGCCCTCGTCGTAGTCGCGGACGCCCGGTTCTGCGACGCCGGTCACGTCGCCGTCCATCGTCCGCAGGCGCAGGCGCGGCCCCTCGGCGGGCGCCCAGTGGATCACGTCCACGTCGCCCTCCCGCACCACGTCGAGGTCGTCGCCCGTCGCGACGAACGCGTCGCCCTCGTAGCGGACGGCGCCGTACCCCTTGAGCCACACGCGGTCGCCCTCGGCCGGCAGGTCGGCCGTCTCGACCACCACGCTCCCCTCCACGGGGATCGACCGGCGGCCGCGCTCCTCGTGGTTGGGGTGGACGAGCGGTTCGCCCGCCTCCGGCCCGTCTCGGACGGGCAGTTCGACGGCGCCGTCGGTGCCGGGGCCGTCCTCGCGGACGAAGAACGCGCGGTCGGTCCCCTCGTCGATCAGCTCGCGGTTGTTCGCGTAGACCGACGACATCGCCAGGTCGACGTTCGAGGAGGAGGTGCCCAGTTCGACCATCGCGTCGACGATGGCCTCGCCGCGAATGCCCCGCCGGCGCAGGCTCGCGATAGTCGGCGC
Organism: Halosimplex marinum; assembly: GCF_051414075.1. Taxonomy (NCBI): domain Archaea; kingdom Methanobacteriati; phylum Methanobacteriota; class Halobacteria; order Halobacteriales; family Haloarculaceae; genus Halosimplex; species Halosimplex marinum. The sequence continues at coordinate 353,126 of NZ_JBLKNY010000003.1, forward strand.
GCGCGGGTCGTCCCACCCGGTGAGTTCGCCGGCCTCGATCTGCTCGATGATGGTCGAGGTGCTCATCGGCACGTCGTAGGCGTCGATCTGGACGTGGCCCCAGTGGACGACTTCGGGGTACTCCCAGCCGAAGTAGTCGTAGACGAACGCCTGCCGTTTGGCCGAGTCCTGCAGGTCGATCCCGCGGATGATGTGGGTGATCCCCGTGAGGTGGTCGTCGATCCCGCTCTGGAAGTCCAGCATCGGCCAGCAGCGGTACTCGGCGGCCGCCTCGCGCGGGTGGGGCGTGTCGATCATCCGGAACGCCACCCAGTCCCGCAGCGCGGGGTTCTTGTGCTCGATGTCGGTCTTGACCCGCAGGACCAACTCGCCGCTGTCGTACTCCCCGTCGACCATCGCCTCGAACTCCTCGCGGACCGTCTCCGGGTCCTTGTCGCGGTGGGGGCAGGGCTCGCCCGAGTTCTTCAGTTCGGAGAACTCCTCGCCCGGACACGAGCAGGTGTAGGCCCCGCCGAGGTCGATGAGTTCCCGCGCGTGGTCGTAGTAGATGTCGAGGCGATCGCTGGCCTTGATAACCTCGTCCGGCTCGAACCCGAGGTAGTCGATGGCCTCGATGATCTCGTCGTAGGCGTCGGGGTCCGGCCGCTTGGTCTCGGGGTCGGTGTCGTCGAACCGGCAGAGCATCCAGCCGTCGTACATCTCCTTGTAGGTCCCGATGACCGCGGGCATCCGCGCGCTCCCGAGGTGCCACGGCCCGTTAGGGTTCGGCGCCAGCCGCATCCGTACCTCGTCGTACTCATCTACGTTGGGCAGGTCGGGGAGCGCCTGGTCGTCCTCTTCGTCCTCGGCCTCCAGTTCCTCGACGCGCTCGGGGGCGAGTTCTTCGAGTCGCTCGCGCTTCTCGGCGGCGCTCATCCCGTTGACCCGCTCGACGACCGGCGCCACCACGCCGGCCATCTCGTCGCCGTACTCGCGGAACTCGGGGTGTTCGCCCATCAGCGGGCCCATGATGGCCCCGACCTGCGCGTCGCTGCCGTGTTTCAGCGCGTTGTAGAGGGCGTTTACCTCCGCGGCCTCCTCGGCCTGCTCGCGTACGTCGTCGTCCATTGACTGTGGATTCAGGCCCCCGCGTAAAAACCGCGTTGGGTTCGGCCGCGGGTCATACGGGTTATCGCAAGCGTGTACCGGGTCGACCGCACGCAGTCGTGCGGTCGATCCCGGAATGACTTGCAATAATCCGTATCAGTACTCGCGCTCGATGAGGTAGTCAGCGATGTCCTCCAGTCGGGCGCGAGCCTCGTTGTCGGGGAGGACCCGGAGGTTGTCCTTGCCGCTGGCGATGAGGTCCCGGGCGGTCTCGCGGGCGTACTGGATCGACCCCGCCTCCCGCAGGCGTTCGACCGCGGCCTCGATCTCGGTCTCGTCGACGGCCTCGACGGAGTCGGTCTCGACGAGGCCGTCCACGTCGACGCCCTGCTCGCGGGCGTGGAGGGTGATCAGCGTCTGCTTGCCCTCGACGAGGTCCGACCCGCGCTGTTTGCCCAGCTTCTCGCTGGGCGTCGTCAGGTCGAGCAGGTCGTCCTGGATCTGGAAGGCCCGGCCCACGTCGAGGCCGTAGCCGTGCAGCGAGTCGACGGTCCCGTCGTCGGCGCCGACGAGCATGGCCGGGATGGCCGCGCTCGCCGCGTACAGCACCGCGGTCTTGAGCTCGACCATCTCGAGGTACTCGTCGGTGGCGACTGCGTCGCGGGACTCGAAGTCGATGTCCAGCGACTGCCCCTCGCAGATCTGGGTGCAGGTGGTCGACAGCTCCATCAGCGCGGCGTTGGTGCGCTCGGGGGCGGCGCCCGTCTGGACGAGGTACTCGAAGGCCTTCGAGAAGAGGGTGTCCCCGGCGAGGATCGCCGTCGAGAGGTCGTACTCGCGGTGGACCGACGGGACGCCGCGGCGGAGGTCGTCGTCGTCCATGATGTCGTCGTGGATGAGGGTAAAGGACTGGATGACCTCGACGCCCACCGCGGCCTTGAGCACGTCGACTGTCCCGCCCTCGGCGGGGAACGACCGGTAGTCGGCGGTCTCGGGGTCGACGTCGGCGTCGGCCAGCGACTCCGCGACCAGCAGCAGGACGGTCGGGCGGAGCCGCTTCCCCCCGGCGTCGAGCAGGTACCGCGTCGCCTCGTAGAGCCGCTCGGGCTCCTCGACCGGCAACTCCTCGGGGATGGCGTCGTTGACGCGCTCGCGGCGCGCGGCGATGGCCCGCTCGACGGCCGCCTGGGACTGTCTGCTCATGCTACTCGACCAGCTGGATCAGGTTGCCGTTGCGCGTGACGTGCAGGTCCCGCCCCATCTTGTACCCCTCGCTCTCGGCCAGGTTGACGTAGTCCGAGAAGCCGGACATGTCCTGGTGAGCGGGGATGACGTTCTGGGGCTGGAGCGCGTCGAGCATCTCGTAGTGGCCCTCCTTGTTCAGGTGGCCCGAGACGTGGATGTCGTCGTAGATGCGCGCGCCCTGCATTCCCAGCAACTTCTCGGACTGGTAGCGCTGGCCCTCGTTCGTGGGTTCGGGGATGACCCGCGCCGAGAAGATGACCTTGTCGCCGTCGTCGATCTCGTAGGGGGTCTCGCCGCGACCCATCCGGGTGAGCATGGCGCGCGGCTCGCCCTGGTGGCCCGTCACGATCGGCAGGAAGTTCTCCTTGCCCTCGTTCATGATCCGCTTGAACGTCCGGTCGACGGACTTGCGGTGGCCGTACATCCCCAGGTCCTCCGGGAAGTCGACGAAGTCCAGCCGCTCGGCCGTGCCGGAGTACTTCTCCATCGACCGGCCCAGCAGGACGGGCTGGCGCCCGATGTCCTCCGCGAACTCGACCAGCGAGGTGACCCGCGCGATGTGGGAACTGAAGGTGGTGGCGACGATACCGCCGTCGTAGTCCTCCAGGGAGTACATCACGTCCTTGAGGTGGCGGCGCGCGACGGACTCGGAGGGCGTGCGGCCCTTCTTGTTGGCGTTGGTGCAGTCCTCGATGTAACAGAGGACGCCCTCGCGGCCGATCTCCCGGAACCGCTTCATGTCGATGGGGTCGCCGATCACGGGGGTGTGGTCCATGCGCTTGTCCAGCCCGTAGACGATGGCGCCCTCGGGCGTGTGCAGGACCGGGTTGATGGCGTCGATGATGGAGTGGGTGACGTTGACGAACTCCAGCTCGTTGCGCTCGCCGATCCCCATCGTCTCGCCGGCCTCCATCTTCTGGAGGTCGTTCTGGACGCCGAACTTCTCCTCGCTTTTGATCTGCTGTTTGACCAGCTCGATCGTAAAGGGCGTGCCCACGACGGGCGCGTCGTAGCGGTGGGCCAGCTTGGAGATGGCGCCGATGTGGTCGAGGTGGCCGTGGGTCGGCACGATGGCCTTCACGTCGCCCTCGAGCTCGGACATGACGCGGTCGTCGGGGATCGCGCCCATGTCGATCAGGTCGAGGCTGTGCATCCGTTCGGTCTCGACGTTGTCGTGGATGAGGACCTTCGAGAGGTTGAGGCCCATGTCGAACACCACGACGTCGTCGCCTGCGCGAACTGCCGTCATCTGGCGGCCGACTTCCTCGTAGCCGCCGATCGTTGCGATTTCGATTTCCATGGTTTGCACTCCGAGGAAGGCTCGCCCGCAGCGGCGGTGGCGACCGGCGAACAGTGGACGCTCGCGTGACTGGCCCGCTCCGGACCGTCCCGGTCCGTCGACCCGCGAGCCGTCGGGCGGTCCCGGCGGCCCCCGCGTCACCGGCACGGTCGGAGCGGCGTCCGCATCGGCGCCCGATGCGTCAGCCGGCCGCCCTCTCCGCGACCCGGGCGGCCGTATGCTCGGTTACCTCCACCTATACGGCGAGGTTTTAAAAAGCGTGCGGCTCGTCTCCGCGAGCTGTCACTCCACTTCCGCGTCCCGGTCACTCCCCGCTCACGTGGCCGGGGCCGGTCGACCAGCCGTTCCCGTCGTCGCCGTCGCCGCCGGCCTGCTCGTCTCCGTCGGCCGCGTCCCCGTCACCGCCCTCACCGCTCCCGTCTTCGTCGCTCCCGTCTCCGTCGCCCCCGGTCGGAGCCGGCGGATCGCCGGGCTCGCCCTCGTCGGCGGGAGCGTCGCCGCCGCCCGCGGCCGAGCCGTCGTCCGTGTCCGGGGCCAGCGGGTCCTCGGACTCCTCGCCATCGGTGCCCGCCAGCGGGTCGCCGGACGGGTCGCCCCCCGCGGGCGCCAGCGGGTCGTCGCCCTCGTCCGCCAACGGGTCGTCGCTCCCGCCCGGAGCCAGCGGGTCCCCGCTCTCCTCCGGCGCGGGCGAGTCGCCGCCGGACTCGTCCCCGTCGGCGGGAGGGAACGGCTCCGGCTCCTCGGCCGGGTCGTCCGGGACCGCGGCCGGCGTCCCGTCTCCGGCCTCGCCCGGGTCGTCGTCCGCACCGTCGCCGTCGGCATCGGTCTCCTCGCCCGAGGAGACCGTCCCCTCGCGGGACGGCGCCGATCCGCCGTCGTCCGCGTCGTCCCCCGCCGGCGGGTCACCGGAGTCGCCCCCGCTACCGGGCTCGACCGGGTCCCCGGACTCGTCATCGCCACCGGGGGCCAGCGGGTCGTCGCTCTCGTCGGGTGCCCCCGGATCGTCGCTCGCGTCCGGGGCCAGCGGATCCGCGGCCTCGTCGGGCGCCAGCGGGTCGGTCTCTCCGGTGTCGCCGGACGCGGCGTCGCCTGGGCCTTCCTCCGGTGTCTCCGCCCCGGCGTCCGGATCCGAACCCTCGTCCGCCCCGGTGTCGTCTGCGGACTCCCGCGCCGGGTCACCTGGCTGGCCGAAGCCGAGTTCCTCGGCGATGCCGCTCTCGCTGGCCACGTCCTCCGGCGACGCCTCCCCGTCTCCGGCAGTGTCGCCCGCCGTACCGCTCGCGCCGTCGGCGTCGCTCGGGTCGGTGGCGTCGTCAGCGTCGGCGTCGTCGGTCTCCGTCTCGGCGTCGGCGTCGTCTGTCTCCGCTACCGGCCGCTCGGCCTCGGCCGCGCCGTCGGCCGGCGACTCCCGCTCGCTCATGCTCCCGGGTGACACCCACTCGTCGGCCGTCATCTCTTCGGGCCCGTCGTCCGCGGCCGCGTCCCCAGGCTCGTCTACGCCCGCCGCCTCGCCGCTCTCGCCGGCGGTCGGGCCGTCTGAGTCCTCGCCCGTAGCGAGCGTCGGGTCCGACGCGTCGCCCGACGGCGCTTCGTCGACCCCGGACTCGCCCGGGGCGCCCGCGCCGGACGCGGCGGGCTCTCCCTCGCCGTCACCCGTTTCCGGGTCGACGCCGGGCGCCCGCTCCGAGTCGGCGTCGACACCTTCGTCCGACGGCGCGACGGCTCCGTCGCTCGGTTCGTCACGGTCCTCGTCGGTGCCGGGGCCCTCGTCGGTCGCGGCAGGGCCGGTCCGCGGCGCGGCGCTCGATCGGTCCCGCGGCTCCGGTTGCGGCGGTTCGTCGGCGCTCGCTTCGCCGCCGGCCAGCGGGTCGTCGGACGCATCGGCCGTCGCGGCGGCGGCGCCGTCCTCGTCCGTCCCGGCCGACTCCGCCGCCGCGTCCGCCTCCTCGAGCGCGTCACTCTCGGCGTCCTCCGCCGGGGCCACGGCGCCGGCGACGCCCGCCCGCGTGCCGTCGGCGACCAGCTTGTAGGCGAGGCCGGTCTGCCCGGCGCCGTAGACGAGGGCGCCGAGGACGACCGCGAAGCCGCCGGCGGCCGCCCGGGCGCCGTCGGCGGACACGTCGAGCGCCCCGAGGTTCCCGTCGGTGAGCAGCCAGGCGCCGCCGCCGACCAGGGTCGCGCAGACGGCCACCAGCACGAGCCAGTACGAGAAGAGATAGAAGCCGTATCCGAACGCCGCTCGGCGGGGAACCGGTGTCATATCACTTCCATTGCATAGCCCGGCCTAATAGGTTACGCCGGTCGACGCGGCCGCGACCGCCGGACGGCGCCCGCGGCCGGTCCGTCCCCGCTGGGGCCGCCCGCCCCCTCGCGGTCCAGCCTCACTCGCCGCCGGCGACGACGGTCCCGGGCGACCCGCCGGCGAGGAACGCTTCCAGCCCGTCCGGGCCGAAGACGTGCGCCGGCGCGTCGAGCGCGAGCAGTTTCTCCACCTTGGCGGCCATCCCGCCGGTCACGTCCGTCGCGTCGCTCCCCCCGAGCGCGTCGGCGGCGTCCGCGAACCGCTCGATCCGCCCTATCACCGCACCCTCGGCGTCGAGGACGCCCGGAACCGTCGAGCAGAGCCCGACCCGGTCGGCGTCGAGCGCCCCGTCGTCGGCCAGCGCCACGACCAGGTCGTCCCCGCTCGTGACCGTGACACCGGACCCCGACTGGACGACCCCGTCGCCGTGGAGCACCGGGACGAACCCCTCCGCCAGCATCGTCGCGACGCTCCCCGTCGGCACCGAGAGGTCGCCGCTGGCGTCGCGGCTGGCGAGCGACAGGGGTCGCACCGGCAACGCTTCGACGCCGGCCCCGTGGAGCGCGTCGAGGACCGCGGCGTTGAGCCGCCCCATCGCGTCGTGGACCGCGCGGGCGTCCGCCGCCGAGCGGGTCCCCGAGTCGGTGCCGACCCCGCGCTCGGCGGCGGCGTGGTGGCCGAAGCTCCCGCCGCCGTGGACGACGACGAGGTCGCCGTCGAAGTCGGCCACCGCCTCGGCCGCCCGGGCGAGGGCGTCGGCGTCGACCGTCTCGGGGGACTCTTTCTCGGTGACGACGCTCCCGCCGAGTTTCAGCACGGTGGTCATTCGAGGCGGACTCCCTCGGTGTCCAGCGCCGCCCGGAACGTCTCCTCGCAGCCCGGGAGGTAGCGCAGCGCCGTCTCGGTCTCCTCGGTCTCGTCGAGCGCGACGACGCAGCCGCCGCCGCCGGCGCCCGTCAGTTTCGCCCCGAGCGCGCCCGCGTCGCGGGCCGCCCACACCATCGCGTCCAGCGACCGCGAGGAGACCCCCAGCGCCGACAGTAGCCCGTGGTTGAAGTCCATCAGCTCCCCGAGTTCGTCGAGGTCGCCGGCCGAAAGCGCCGCCTCCCCGTTGCGCACCAGGTCGCCGATGGCCGCCACGGTGTCGGCGGCGAAGTCGTAGGAGTCCTTCAACTCGCGCACGCCCGCGACGAGTGCGCCCGTGTCGCCCGCGCCGCCGTCGAAGCCGACGACGAACGGGAGCTCCGGCGCGTCGAGCGAGCGGCAGTCGTCACCCTCGACGCGGACGGCGCCGCCGGTCGCCGAGCAGAACGTGTCCGCCCGGGAGGCGTTTCCCTCCTGGACCGCGAGTTCGGCCCGGTAGGCCCGGTCTGCGACCTCCGCCGGGGTCAGGTCCGTCCCCAGTTCCTCGGCAGCGGCGTAGATGCCCGCAGCGGTGACCGCTGCGGACGACCCCAGCCCGGCACCGAGGGGAATCTCGCTCTCGATGGTGATGTCGAAGCCGGCATCGGGCGCGTCGGCGGCCTCCCGCGCCTGCTCGACCGCGGCGTCGACGTAGCCGGTCGCCGCCTCGACGAGCGACCCCGGTACGTCCACGTCCGGGTCTGCGTCGGTCCGTCCGCCGTACTCGACGGTGAAGCCGTCGAGGCTGAGGTCCTCGGCGTGGACGCGGAGGTGGTCGTCGGCCCGCCGCTCGACGGTCACCCGCGCGCGGCGGTCGATGGCGCAGGGCACCGCCGGTTCGCCGTAGACGACTGCGTGCTCCCCGAAGAGATACACCTTCCCGGGGGCGCTCGCGGTAACCATGTCCGCTCATCGCACCTGCGGGGAAGTAATGGTTTCCGAAGGGCGGGGGACGGCGCCTGCCGGCCGCCCCACCCGGCTCAGAGGTCGATGTCGGTGTCGTACTTGACGTAGTTGCCGATCCAGCCGCCCAGGGCGCTCAGACCGACCGTGTAGACGAGGACGAAGAGGAAGATGATGACGACCACGAATCCCCCGACGGCGAACGGTAGCGCCTCCCCGCTCCCGAGCGAGACGAATCCGAGGAAGCTGAAGATGAGGACGGCGATCCCGACGAGCGGGATCGACGCGATGGCGCCGGAGACGGCGCCGACCTTCAGCCCGTCCGAGCGGGTCCCGCCCTGGAAGTAGCCCGAGAGCGCGCCGCCGAGTACCGGCGCGAACGGGATGAAGCTACTCGCGACGGCCGTGACGACCGCCCCCACCAGCGCGTTGACGAACGTGTTGCCTTCCTCCATGCGCCCCCGTTCTCCCACCGGCGACTTAAAAGTGCCACTCGCTCCGACAGGTCAGGGCGCCGGACGGAGCGACGGGGGCCGGGGACTGGTCACCCCGCGAGTCCAGTCACAGCGAGACGGTGACGCTGTGCCAGCCCGTCGACCCGCCGGGGTGGGCGCCCGTCTCCTCGCGCGTCTGTCGCTCGCCCGTCCCGTCGGTCGCGCGGACGACCACGTCCTTCGGCCCCGAGTCCGGCAGGTCGGCGACGTGGCGGAAGCGCCGCCACGCGTGGGGTGACGGGGGGGCTTCGAGGTCGGCGTCGGCCCACGTGTCGCCCCCGTCGAGGCTCACCTCGACGCGGTCGATCCCCCGTCGGCCGGCGTAGGCCACCCCGCCGACCGCCACGCGGTCGCCGCGACGCTGGACTCCGCGGACGTACGACAGCGTGTTGACGACCGCCTCCTCGACCCACCCGCGGACCTCCCAGTAGGCCTCGTGGTCGCCGGCGCTGACCTCGATGGTCTCGACCCACTTCGTCGACTTCATGCCGTAGCGACCGGGGATCAGGAGCCGCGCCGGGAAGCCGTGTTCCCTGGGCAGAGTCTCCCCGTCCATCCCGACGGCGAGCACGATGTCCTCGCGGTCGCGCACCGCGTCCCACGGGATCGCCTCGGTGTAGCCGTCCGCCGCGCGGGTCACGACATCACCGGCGGCGTCCGGGACGCCCGCCTCCTCCAGCAACGCGCGGACCGGCACCGCGCGCCACTCGGCGGTGCTGATCAGGTCGCCGCCGACGGAGTTGGAGATGCACGCCATCGTGACCGTCATGTCGCGTGCCTCGGGGTGGGTGACCACGTCCGAGAACGACAGCTCGTAGGACTCCTGGACCGCGCCGCGGACCGACAGCGACCACCGGCCGGCGTCGACGCTCGGGTTGGAGACGTTCTTGTCGACGACGTAGTGGTCGGCGGCGGTCCCGACCGCCGGGGGCATCCCCGCGAAGTCGTAGCCGAAGGCCGGGTCGGCGCCGGACTCGGCGACCGAGACGACGACGTTCTCGGTGGTGCTGCGGGATTCGAGGCGCTCGTCGTCCCCGGCGGGCGTCCCTGTCCGCCCGGAGTCGGGCGTCGTCGTCCCCTCGTCGCGCTTCTCGGCGACCGCGTCCAGCGACTCGCCGGGCTGGGGTCCGTCACCGGAGGTCGCCGGCCGACCGAGGCTCCGGGCGACCAGCCCGCCGCCCGCCGCCAGCCCGACCGCACCGCCGAGGTTCCGGAGCGTCCGCCGCCGTCCCACGGACGGCCGCCGCTGACCACCGACGACGCGGAGGAGCCCCGGCGGCAGCAGCGCCAGTGCCGTCGCGAGCGTCCACCGCCACAAGGCGCCGTCGGCCGCCGCGCGAAACCCCGCCGCCGTCAGGACGACCACGAGCACGGAGACGCCGGTGGCGAGATAGCGCTCCTGCGTCCGGGTCGTCCCGTACCCCTCCGCGAAAGCCGCGATCCCCGCCGCGACGGCCACGGCCGCGATGGCGATCCCGGCCATCAGCGCCGGCTGGGCGGCCGCGCCGAGCGTCTCGATGGCCAGCGTCGCCACCGCGCCGGGGGAGGCCTCGATCACGACCTGTGCGGCGACCGCCAGCGGGTGGCCGCCCACCAGCGGCGCCGCCGCGAGGATCCCGACCAGCCACGCGGCCGCAGCTACGGCCCAGCCGACTGCGGCGCGCTCCTGTCCGTCCATGCCCCGGTCTCAGGACTGGCGCCGGTAATACTTTGCGCGCCGCGGAACCGCTCGCGCGCTGTGGCCGCCGGCGCGGTCGGACCCCTCGCCCGCTACGCCGGCGCGAACTGCTCCTTGTAGGTCGCCGAGAGATAGATCAGGACCGGCGTCCCGACGACGGTCGGCCCCAGCCACCGCGCGGCGGTGGGGAGGAACCCGAAGTTGACGGTCGCGAACGCGGTCACCGTCGCGATGTAGGCGGCGCCCATCCGGGTGACGTGCTCGGGCACCCAGGCGCCGGGGTCGCGCTCGCGGCGGAACTTCAGGGCGTCCGTCCCCGCGAAGACCGCGCCGATCCCGCCGAACACCAGTGCGACCGGCCCGAACGGGTCGCCGTCGACGGCCATCACCCCGCCCATCGCGAGCAGCGCGACGCTCGCTGCCCCCACCAGCCCGACCGCGAGCCAGTCGACCGTCGCCGCCCCGTCGGCCGGCCGCTTGCGCCCCAGCACCCGGTATCCCGAAAAGGCGAAGTAGAAACTGAACACGGCCACCAGCGCGAGGAACCGCCGCAGGTCGGTCGCGTCGAAGGCGAACAGCGCCAGCGCCGACCCCGAGACGAACGCCATCGCGTAGACGTACCCGCGGCCCAGGCGGCGGTGGCGCCGTCCGCCCTTCTCCGTGAGGAACGCGCCCAGCCCCGCGAACAGCGCGACGAACCCCGCCGCGATGTGCGCCCACAGCGTCAGCTCCTCGGGTGTCATTCCCGGACCTCCGCCGGATCGTCGGCTCTCATACCTCCCCGTTGGACGACCGCCGCCTTAAATTTACTGAGTGAGTACTTACTTTGTTCCGCCGACGGGAACGTCACTCGGCCGGGACGCGTCGGGCCTCCGAGAATCCGGTCGAGCGGGGTTCAGTCGGCGAGCAGTCCGTCGACGTAGCTCGACCACCCCGTGCGGAGGTCGTCGCCCACGTCCATGCCGAGCGCGACGTGGATCCCGGTCGAGCCGTCGCCGGCCGCGAGGAGGAACGCGGCGGTCGCCTCGGGGTCGACCGGGCGGAAGACGCCGGCCTCGACGCCCTCGCGGACCGTCTCGGCGAGCACGTCCAGTTTCGCCGACTGGAGCGCGACGAGCGGTTCGCGCAGCGTCTCGTTGTGCGGCGCGTGCGAGAGCAGTTCCATCACCGCGACGTGCAGGTCCGCGCCCTCCTCGCCCGGGGAGAGAAACATCCGCTCGCACGCGGCGCGGAGCCGCGCCTCGGGGTCGGCGGCCTCGATCCCGTCCAGCTCCTCGCCGAACCGGCCGACCGCGAACTCCAGGAACGCCGCGATCATCTCGTCTTTCGCGTCGTAGTAGTAGTACAGCCCCGCCTCGCTCTTGGGGTACTGCTCGGCGATCTTGGCCGTCGTGAGCCGTTCGTAGCCGTGTTCGGCCAGCGCGTCCCGCACCGCGAGCGCGACCTCCGCCCGCGCCTCGGCCGGCACCGCCTCGTCGCTCATACCGGTGAGTGAGCGCTCACTCGTGTTCAGCGTTGTGCTACGGCTGGCCGGGGCGGGAAAACGGGTCGAAACGCGTCGAAGAACGGGTTAGATCTCGGTCTCGAAGTCGTCGAGACCGTAGCTGGGTTCGGCGCCGCGGCGGTCGAGCGTCTCGTTGGCCAGCAGCCAGTAGACGACCGACAGCGCCTTGCGCCCCTTGTTGTTCGTCGGGACGACCAGGTCCACGTTGGAGGTCTGGTTGTTGGAGTCGCACATCGCGATGACGGGGATGCCGACGGTGATGGCCTCCTTGACGGCCTGGGCGTCGCCGATGGGGTCGGTGACGACCACGACGTCGGGCTCGATGTACCCCTCGTAGTCGGGGTTGGTCAGCGTCCCCGGGATGAAGCGGCCGGTGCGGGCGCGAGCGCCCACGGCGTCGGCGAACTTCTCGGCGGGGAAGCGACCGTACTGGCGCGACGACGCCACGAGGATCTGCTCGGGGTCGTAGTTGGCCAGGAAGTCCGCCGCGGTCCGGATGCGCTTGTCCGTCATGCTCACGTCGAGCACGTACAGCCCGTCCGTCCGGACGCGGTGGATGAACCGCTCCATGTCCTTGGTCTTCTGCTGGGTACCGATGTGGACACCCGCGGCCAGGTAGTCCTCGACGGGGATGAGGAGGTCCGCCTCGTCGTCGGGCATGACGTCCTCGTCGAGGGCGGGCCCCTCGTCGGCCTCCTCGGCCGGCTCCTCGTCGGCCGCCTCGTCGGCGACCCGCTCGTCGGCCCCAGCGGCCGGTTCCTCAGTCTCTGTCTCGGCCGCCGCGCCCTCGTCGACCTCGGGGTCGACCTCGGAGTCGCTGGCGTCGAGACCTTCGTTTTCGTTTCCGCTCATACTGCGTTGTCCTCGATTCGGATGAGTTCGTTCAGCTTGGCAGTGCGCTCGCCCGCGACCGCGCCCGTCTTGATGAACGGGGCGTCCGTCGCGACTGCGAGGTGTGCGATGGTGGTGTCCTCCGTCTCGCCGCTACGATGCGAGACCACGTGTCCGTAGGCGTTCTCGACGGCCAGTTCGATGGCGTCGAACGCGTCCGACAGCGTCCCGATCTGGTTCGGCTTGATCAGGATGCTGTTGGCCGCGCCCCGCTGGATGCCGTCGCCCAGCCGGTCGGTGTTGGTCACGAACAGGTCGTCGCCGCAGACCAGCGTCCGGTCGCCGACCCGCTCCGTGAGGTCGGCGAAGCCCTCGTAGTCGTCCTCGTCGAGGGGGTCCTCGACGTACTTGAGGTCGTACTCGGCGACGAGGTCGGCGATGTACTCGACCTGCTCCTCGGTGGAGCGCACCTGGTCGCTGTACACGTAGCCGCCCTCGTCTTCGTCGTACATCTCCGCGGCGGCCACGTCCAGCCCGAAGCGGATCTCGAAGCCGACCTCGTCGGCGACGGCCTTCGTCGCCTCGTCCACGATCTCGAAGGCCTCGCCGTCGTCGATCGAGGGGGCCCACGCGCCCTCGTCGCCCTTGCCCGCGGGCTCGTCGCGCTCGATCAGGATGTCGTGGACCTTCCCGTGGACCGCGGCGTTGGCGAAGATGGCCTCCGACACGGAGGGCGCCCCGACGGGCGCCGCGAGGAACTCCTGGATGTCCGTCGCGTCGGCGGCGTGTTCGCCGCCGCCGACGATATTCCCGAGCGGGATCGGGAAGGTGTTCCCGCGGAAGGTCCCGCCGAGGTGCTGATAGAGGGGGGCGCCGGTGACGCTGGCGCCGGCCTTCGCAGCGGCCATCGAGATGGCGACCGCGCTGTTGGCGCCGACCCCCGAGAAGTCGTCGGTGCCGTCGGCGGCGTGGAGCGCCGCGTCGACCTCGCGCTGGTTGCCCGCGTGGACCTCCCCGACGAGTCGGGGCACGGCGTCCTCGCGGGCGGCGGCGATGGCCTCGGCGGCCGGCAGCTCGATGGCCTCGTACTCGCCCGTGGAGGCGCCGCTCGGCGCGGCCGCGCGGCCGAAGCCGCCCTCCTCGGTCAGCACGTCGGCCTCGACCGTCGGGTTGCCCCGCGAGTCGAGCACGCGACGGAGCCGCACGTCGGTGACGAGCGTCATCGCTCACCCCGCCGCACGGTGAAGGGGAGCGCGCCCGCGTCGTACTCCTCGGCGGCGATCAGGATGGGCTGGGTCTGCTCGGTGTCGACGAGCACGGGCGCCCCGTAGGCCACCTGCAGCGCTCGCGCGCCGATGATGCGGGCCTTCTCGTAGCGGTTGTACTGCTGGCTCATTGGTAGGGGGCGACGATGTCGACCAGGTCCTTGTGCGAGACGAGCATCCGCCGACAGCAGTGCCGCTCGACGCCCAGCTCGTCGAGGACCTTCTCGGGGTCCTCGGGGTCGTCGGCCTCGCGGGTGCGGGCCTTGAACTCCTCCCAGTGCTCGCCGACGACGTTGCCGCACGTGAAACACCGGACCGGGACCATCATGGCGAGATCACCTGTAGGACTTCTGGTAGCGGGCCCGTGCTCCGGGGCCGCCCCACTTCTTGGACTCGCTCTGACGCACGTCGTTGACGAGCAGCGAGCGGTCGAACTCCATGTAGGCGTCGCGCAGCTCGGCGTCGTTGGTGTGCTGGACCAGCCCGCGGGCGATGGCGGTGCGGGCCGCGTCGGCCTGCCCCATCACGCCGCCGCCCTGCACGTCCACCTCGACGTCGACGCCCTCGCGGAGGTCGTCGTCGGCCAGGCGGAACGGTTCGAGCATCTTCAGCTGCGCCAGCTCCGGCTCGGTCAACTCGACTGGCTGTGCGTTGATGCGCACGCGGCCCTCGCCCTCGCGGATCGTCGCGCGGGCGACGGCCGTCTTCTTCTTGCCCGATGTGTTCGTTACCATGTTTGCTTGGCTCCCAGCGCCTCGCTCACGTCGCCGAGCGAGACGAACTTGATGTTCGACAGTCGGTCCAGCGAGGTCCCGTCGAGGACTTCGCCGTCCTCGTCGTAGGGGTTGCCCACGTAGACGCGGACGTTCTCGAACGCCTCGCGGCCGCGGTCGGTCTTGTAGGGCACCATCCCGCGGATCGACCGCTTGAGGATGCCGTCCGGCCGCTTGGGGTAGGCCGGCCCCTGGTCGGAGCCGACCTCCCGGCGCGTCTCGAACGTGCCGATCACGTCGTCCTCGCTGCCGGTGACGACCGCCGCCTCGGCGTTGACCACCGCCACGCGCTCGCCGTCGAGCGCGCGCTCGGCGACCTGCGAGGCGACGCGACCGAGGATGCAGTCCCGCGCGTCGACGACCACGTCGGCCTCGAACTCGGCGAGGCTCATCGGATCACCCGCACGTTCGATCCCTCGGGATTGTCTTCGAGTACCTGTTCTAGCGGTGCCGCCTCGCCGACCTGGTCGATCTTCTTCTCGGCGGTGCCGGAGAAGTCGACCGCGGCCACGGTCACGTCCTTCTGCAGGACGCCACTGCCGAGCACCTTGCCGGGCACAACCACGGTCTCGTCCTCCTGGGCGTATCGCTCGATACGGCCCAGGTTGACTTCCGCGTGGGTGCGCCGCGGGCTCTCCAGGCGCTCGGCCACGTCGCCCCAGACGTCGCCGCCCGAGTTCCGGGCGGTCGCCTTGAGGTCGGCGATGAGGCTACTGAGTCTCGGATTGCTCTTGCTCATACGTTTCTAGAAAAGTGCAGGGAGCAGGATTTGAACCTGCGGACCCCTACGGGACAGCGCCCTGAACGCTGCGCCGTTGGCCTGACTTGGCTATCCCTGCTCGCGATTTCTACTTTCGTCGGCCCCTTCAAACCGCTTTCGATCCCGGCGCTCGCCGCGCCGGATCGACGCTCACGGCGCACTGCGCCGTTCGCTTCGAGGTGCGCCCGCCGGGCGCACCTCGCACGCCCAGTCCGCGCGTTCGCAGCCGGACGGGCGGGACGCTCGTGGCCGTCGGAACTGCTGCCCGACGACCGGATGCGAGCGCCGTGGGTCTGAAGAGGGGCGTTCATCGTTACAGTTGGACCGACTGTCGCAGTTCGTCCGCGCGGTCGCGCAGCGAGCCGACCGCCCGCGTGACGAGTTCGTCGACCGTCAGCGACCCGTCCGTCTCGACGTGGAAGACGAATGCGTTGGGCACGTCCTCCACCTCGATCTCCTTGCCTGGGTATCGCTCAGACAGGTCGTGGTCGAACTCCTCCGTGGGGACGAGTTCGCCGTCGTCCTCGATGACCCCGCGCAGGATGTTGGGCTCGTCGTCGGCGAACTCGCCCTTGTCACCGACCACGTTGACGCGCTGGAGGTGCCGGTAGCCGACGGCCACGCCGCCCTGGTGTTTGGCGTGTTCCCGACCGCGGTCCAGCACCGCGTCGGCCTCGACTTCGAGCCGCTGACCGGCCTTGAGGTCGATGATCGGGATGTTGTCGTCGGCGGGCCGCACCATCTCGTCGCTGGAGACGATGTCGCCCGAGTACGCGGTGACGGTCTCGGTCGTCTCCTCGCGGCTCGGCCCCTCCACGTCCAGCGCCAGCGTCACCTCGTCGCCGATCTCGAACTCGCCCTCGGGCGTGGTCAGCGGGACCAGCCCGAGCCGGAGTCCGATCTGCTCGTCGAACATGACGCTGGAGTTCTCCACGACCCGCAGCTGGTCGATGGAGAAGGTGGGCACGTCCGCGATCATCGCGCGGCGGATCCCGTTGGCGAACGCGGGGCTGATCCCCCGCACCAGGAACCGCGCTTCCCGGTCGCCGCGTTCGACGAACTCGACCTCGTAGTCCTCCATCGTTAGAATCCCGCGTTCTTGGGTCCGCGGGTGCCGTCGTGGGGGATCGGGGTCACGTCCTCGATGCGACCGATCTCGAGGCCGGCTCGCGCCAGCGCTCGGATGGTCGCCTGCGCGCCCGGTCCGGGGTTGGTCTGCTGGTTGCCACCCGGCCCGCGCACGCGGACGTGGACGCCCTCGACGCCCTGTGCCTGGACCTCCTCGGCGACGACCTCGGCCATCTGCATGGCCGCGTACGGCGAGGCCTCGTCGCGGTTCTGCTTCACCACTGTGCCGCCCGAGGACTTGGCGAGCGTCTCGGCGCCCGTCTCGTCGGTGATCGTGATGATCGTGTTGTTGAACGATGCGTGTACGTGGGCGATGCCCCACTTGTCGTCTTGGGTCTCGCTCATGTTATTGGTCCTCCGCGCGTTCGGGGTGGAGTTCGTCGGTCAGCGGGCTCGCCGAGTCGAACTCGATGGCGCCCTCCTCCTGGACGGTCACCTTCTTCGAGGGGCGCGTGACGCGCTGACCCTCGACGGTGATGTGGCCGTGGGAGACGAACTGGCGGGCCTGGCTCGTCGTGTTGGCCAGCCCTTTCCGGTAGACGACCGTCTGGAGCCGCCGTTCGAGGATGTCCGTCACGTCCAGCGACAGGATGTCGTCCAGCGAGTCCGTCTCGTCGAGGACGCCGATGCGCTTCAGGCGGGCGAGGAACTCCTCGGTCTCCCGGCCGGCGCCCTCGGCGTCGGTCTGCCCCAGCAGCTTCCGGGCCTCCCGGCGATAGGCGCGCAGCTCGGAGCGGGCACGCCACAGCTCCTCCTTGTTCTTGAGGCCGTACTGGCCGACGAGGCCGGACTCCTCGCTGATGCGCTCGCCCTGGTAGGGGTGGTTGGGCGTCTCGTAGAACTTGGTGTTGCTACCGAGCGCCATTACTCCTCATCCCCCTCTTCGGCGGCGGCTTCCTCGGCCTGCTCCTCCTTGATGGCCTCGACGTTGACGCCGATGGTGCCCTCGGAGCGGCCGGTGGACTTGGTTCGCTGGCCGCGGACCTTCTGCCCGCGCTTGTGTCGGACTCCCTTGTAGGAGTCGATCATCTTCATGCGGTTGATGTCCTGGCGACGGGTCAGCTCGAGGTCGTTGCCCGTCTCGTGGGTGGTCTCGCCGGCGAAGAAGTCGTTCCGGTGGTTCGCGAGCCACTCGGGCGCCTCCTCGGCGAAGCCCTCCACGAGCGAGACGACCTCGTCGATGTCCTCCTCGTCGAGTTTGCCGAAGACTGCCCGGCGGTCGATGCCGGCCTCCTCGGCGATGATGCGGGCCGCGCGATGGCCGATACCGTTCATGTCGGTGAGCGACCGCTCGACGGACTTCGTGCCGTCGAGGTCGGTCTGTCCGATGCGGACGAAGTACTGGATGTCCTCCTCCTCGTCTCCGTCCGGGTCTTGGTCTTCTGCACTCATGTGTCTGTGATTCGGGTGTGAGCGTCGTGGCGGGGATTCGAACCCCGGAGGCTGTACGCCACAGAGTTAGCAACCCTGCGCCTTGGGCCAGGCTTGGCTACCACGACACGCACTTGCCGCGTGCGGTTGTATACTGGCGCCCTCGCGTCGCGTGACCGTCGGTCACGTGCGGGACTCGGGACCCGGTGCCCCTGCACGAGCGTACCTGAATTACCTCTCCGCCCCTATTTAAACATCACGGAGTGGTCCCGACGCGGGAACCCCTGTCACGGGCCGCGGTCGGACCGACGCCACCGCTTTGTCCGTCCGCGCCCAAGCGCCCGTGTGACCGACAGCCACCCGGCGGCCGTGATCCGACCGAGCTAACACGTCGGGGGCCGACCGCCCGGCGATGACGAACTACCCGCCCGACTACTGTGGCTACTGCGGGAGCGAACTGCGCGACGCGGACCTCGCGCCCGGCGCGTACGTCTGCGAGTCCTGCGACCGCCACGTCTTCCACAGCCCCACGCCCGGCGCGAGCGTCACCGTCGTCGACGGCGAACGGGTCCTGCTCGTCCAGCGGGCGGTCGGCGACGACGCCGGCCAGTGGGGGACGCCCGCCGGCCACGTCGACTGGGGCGAGTCCCCCGACCGCGCGGCCGCGCGAGAACTTGAAGAGGAGACCGGCCTCTCGGTCGACCGCCGGGACCTGACGCTAGTGGCCGGCCGCGGGACCTGGCCCGAGGCGGGCAAGCACATGGTCGCCTTCGAGTACGCCGTCCACCGCGATGCGACCAGTGGTGTGCTGGACGCGGGTTCCGACGCGCAGGACGCCCGGTTCTGGTCGGCGGAGGAGTGGCGGACCGCCGACGAACGGATGCGCGACGTGTCTCGAAAGCGCTACGGGACGACCGACGTGGACGAGATCGTCGCGAAGACGCTCGCAGAATTGAGGGAGTGACTGGTTCGCTCTGCCCGCTCGCCAGGGGTTGCTTCAACCGTAGCCGACAGCAAGCGCTGAAAGCCCTCGGCGCGCTCGCGGTCGCTGAGGCGGGATATCCGCGCTCTCGGCACCGCCCGCGCGGATAGTGGCCCGCTCAGGCGACTAAACTGGACGCGAGCGCGCCTCGCCCTTTCAGTCCGCCAGGACGGCACCGCGACCGCCCCGCACAGCACCGCAGACAGCCACACACCTCCCCAGCCGATTGCGCTCCGCGCGCCTGCGGCGTGCGGTGCTCATCCCTCGCGCGGTTTGCGTCGCGCGCACAAGAGCGCGCGACAGCGCGCGCCACGTGGAGGGGTACCCGGGCCGACACACGTTCACGCGGAAGAGGTAGTTGTAAGAGGAGGCCGGGGGAACTCCGGGCAAGAGATGACGGGTCCGGACGAGACGGTAGACAGGAAAGACGACCACGTCAGGATCGTGCGGGAGGAGGACGTGGAGGAACCGGGGACCGGGTTCGCCGACGTGTCGCTGGTCCACGAGGCCCTCCCGGAGATCCACCGCGACGAGGTCGACCCGAGCGTCGACTTCCTCGGGCACGAACTCGCGGCGCCGGTCGTCATCGAGAGCATGACCGGCGGGCACCCGAACACGACCGAACTCAACCGGGCGCTGGCCGCTGGGGCCGAGGAGGTCGGCATCGCGATGGGCGTCGGCAGCCAGCGCGCGGGCCTGGAGGACGCGGACACCGTCGAGTCCTACTCGGTGGTGCGGGAGGCCGCGCCGACGGCCTTCCTCTACGGGAACATCGGCGCCGCCCAGCTGGCGGAGTACGGCGTCGCGGGCGTCGAGCGGGCGGTCGAGATGATCGACGCCGACGCCGTCGCCGTCCACTGCAACTTCCTGCAGGAGGCCGTCCAGCCCGAGGGCGACGTGGACGCGCGGGGCTGTCTCGACGCCATCGAGCGCGTCGCTGAGGGCCTGTCGGTCCCCGTGATCGTCAAGGAGACGGGCAACGGCTTCTCCCGAAGCACGGCCCGCAAGCTGGCGGAGGCGGGCGTCGACGCCATCGACGTGGCCGGCAAGGGCGGCACGACGTGGTCCGGCGTCGAGGCCTACCGGGCCGCCGCCAGGGACGAGCCCCGCGGCGAGCGCCTCGGCGAGCGGTTCCGCCGGTGGGGGATCCCGACGGTCGCCAGCACGCTGGAGTGTCTCGAAGTCCACGACACGGTGATCGCCAGCGGCGGCGTCCGCTCGGGCATCGACATCGCGAAGGCGGTCGCGCTCGGGGCGACCGCCGGCGGGCTCGCCAAGCCGTTCCTCTCGCCCGCGGCCCGCGGGACCGAGGCCGTCGTCGAGGCCGCCGAGGACCTGATCGCCGAGCTGGAGACCGCGATGTTCGTCACGGGGTCGCGGACGGTCGCGGACCTCCGGGACGCCGACGTGGTGGTCGGCGGACCCACGCGTGAGTACCTCGACCAGCGCGGCGTCGGCTACTGAAAGTTCGGGGCCAACGCCTGTGTGACCGCCGGGGCTGCGCCGCCACGGCCCGACCGGCGGTCGGTCGTCTGTTTCGGGTGGTCGTCAGTCGTCGGTCTCTGCGGGGGTTTCGTCGACGGTCGGGTACGCGTCGCCGGGCGAGTCGTCCAGGTACTTTTCGTTGACGACCCACTCGCCGTCCTCTTTCACCATGTACTCGCCGTAGTAGGGGACGCGCTCGGCGACCGTCTCGCGGAACGTCTCGCGGATCTCCGGGCGGGTCATCTCCCCCATCGGTCGCAGGTCGTCGTTGCGGTTGAGACAGCCCTTGAGGTACCCCTCGTGCGTGACGCGCACGCGATGACAGTTTGCGCAGAAGGTGGGGTTCTCGACGGGGTCGACGATTTCGACCATCCCCGCCTTCGACTCGTCGACCGTCCCGTCCCCGTCGAGAATATCGTCGCCGCCGAGGTCGCTCCCCTCCGGTGTGACCCAGTAGCGCCGCCGGTCGTGCATCTCGCGGCGCTCGACCCGGTCGGCCTGTTCTTCGAGCCAGTCGTGGACTCGGCCGATGTCGACCGCCCACTCCGGGTGGCCGGCGATCTCCGGCATGTACTCGATGAGTTGCAGGCGCAATCCATCGTTCTCCGCGACGTGCTCGACCATCTCCGGGACGTACCCGGCCGTCTGCTCGAAGACGACCATGTTGAGCTTGACCGGCGCGAGCCCGGCGGACAGCGCCGCGTCGACGCCGTCCATCACCGCGTCGTACGCGCCGGCCTGGGTGACCTGTTTGAACGTCTCCCGGTCCAGCGCGTCCTGTGAGACGTTGACCCGTTCGAGGCCGGCGTCGACCAGGTCCCCGGCTCGGCCCGGGAGCATCGTCCCGTTCGTGGTGAGCGAGACCTCCATCGCCTCGGGCGTGCGGGCGACGATCTCCTCCAGGTCGTCGCGCAGGAGCGGCTCGCCGCCGGTGAACTTCACCGAGTCGACGCCGAACTCGGCGGCGACCTCCAGGAACCGGACCACGTCGTCGGTGCTCATCTCGTGCTCGCGGGGCGCCATGGGGCCGCGGGTGTCGCCCAGGCCCTCGTTGTGGCAGTAGACGCAGTCGAAGTTGCACCGGTCGGTGAGCGAGACGCGCACGCCCGTCACCTCCCGGCCGAACTCGTCCGCGAGCATACCCGCACTTTCGGCCCGGCGGTAATAAGGCCGGTGCCCGTTGCAAGGTTTCTGGGGACCCGACAGCTGCGGGTAAAGCCCGACACCCGCCAGGCAGGGATCGCCGCCGGCGACAGGTTCAAACCGCCGTGGCACGCAGTCACGTGTCATGACTTCCGGGCGGCCGGACGAAGACCGAGCGTCGGACCGAAAGTCGGCGGACGGAGCCGCGACTGCCGCCGCCGACCCGAACGCGCCGGCACCCAGCGACGCCTTCGGCGCGCTGGGCGGGGAGACGCGGCTGACCGTCGTCGAGGCGCTCGACGAGGCGTCGCCGCGGACCTTCTCCGGCCTCGTCGACGCGACCGACGCGGACACCTCCGCCGGGTTCGCCTACCACCTCCGCCAGCTCACCGGCCGGTTCGTCCGCCAGCGGGCCGACGAGCGCTACGAGCTGACCGACGCCGGCCGGTCGGTCGCCCGCGCGCTCGCGGCCGGTACCTACACCGCGAGCATCGACCGCGACCCCGTCGCTCTGGAGGACCCGTGCCCGCTCTGTGACGAAGAAGACCTCGTCGCCGCCGTCGCGGACAACGTCACCGAGGTCCGCTGCGAGCGCTGCGGCGGGACGGTCCTCCGGCTCTCGCTCCCGCCGGGCGGCTACGCGGACCGAGACGCCGACGGCTTCGCCGACGCGCTCGACGCCCACCACCGCCGCCGCATCGAGACGTTCGACGACGGCGTCTGCCCCGAGTGCGCCGGGACGGTCTCGACCCGAATCGAGCCAGTCGTCGATAGCGCCGACGGCGACAGCGGTGCCGAGGAGCACCACGAACCCGACCGGGAACACGAAGACCGCGAGCACGTCCCGGCCCAGGCGGTCTACGAGTGCGACACCTGCGGGGCGGACCTCCGGTGCCCGGTCGCGCTGACGCTGCTCGACCACCCCGCCGTCGTCGCGTTCTATCACGACCACGACCGGGACGTACGCGACCGGCCCGTCTGGAACGTCGGCAGCGAGTGGCGCGAACGGGTCGTCTCCCGCGACCCCTGGTGCGTCGTCGTCAGCGTCCGCCTCGACGGCGAGGACCTCGTGTGCTACGTCGCCGGCGACGGCCGCGTCGTCGATTACCGACGAGCCTCCCACGACGGCGGTCCGGACGCGGGGGCCGGTACAGCCGACGGCGAACCCACCGACGTGACTGCCGACGCCGAGTCGGACGCGGCGACGACGGACTCCGAAGCCGTGAGCGCCGACGACACCGCTACGGAGTCCGGCACTGCCGAATCCTGACGCCCGGTCGCGATCGCCCGTCCGGCGTTACGACGCCCCGCCGAACCCGGCGTCGGCCAGCGCCGACTCGCGCTGGCCGCGGTCGAACGCGTCGAATCCCGCTTCGTCGAGCACGGCTACGTCCACTTCCTCCGGAGTCGGCGTCTCGTCGCTGCTCTCGGCCAGCGCGGTGAGCGCGAGCGAGAGGCCCGCCGGAGTGTCCAGCCCGCGCTCGTACTCGGCTTCGAGGTGGTCGCGGACGGCGTCGCTCTCGCGGCCGACCGCCGTCGCGCGCCACTCGGTCGGCGTCCCCGACGGGTCGATCTCGTAGAGCCGCGGGTCGGCATCGGTTTCGCCAGCCCCCTCCGTCGCCGGTGACGCCGCCGGAACGCCACCGACCAGGAGCGCGGCGCCGAACGGCCGCGTCCCGCCGGTCTGGGTCGACTCCTGGATCCGGTCGGCGACGGCCTTCGCCAGCGGTTCGACGCCCGGCGGTTCGCCGTAGCGCAACCGCTCGCGCTGGGCGAACTGCCGCCCGAAGTCGACCAGCCGGCGCGCGTCGGCGACGTGGCCCGCGGTCGCGACACCGAGCCGTCCGTCGAGGTCGTGGACCTTCTCGATGCTGTCGGCCTCCATCAGCGGCGACCGCGTCCGCGCGTGGGCGGCGAACACCACCGCGTCGTCGGTCGCGACGCCGACCGCGGGGCTGCCGCGCTTGACCGCCTCGCGCGCGTACTCGACCTGGTACAGCCGGCCGTCGGGCGAGAACACCGTCACCCCGCGGTCGTACGCCCGCTGGTCGTTCGACTGCATCAGGCCACCTCCCCGCCGGCGGTGTCGGCGCCGCCGGCGTCTCCCGTCTCGTCGTATCCCTCGATCTCGACCCCCTCGTCGGTCACCGTCGCCACGGTCACGCCGTTGCCGCTCGCGGTGTCGCGCTCGCTCGCCGCTTCGACCGCCGCGACGGCAGTGTCGGTCGCCCTGTCGAGTTCAGCCCCGGGGTCGAACCGGCGTTCGAGCACGCCGTAGGCGACCTGCATCCCGCTCCCGCCCGCGGCGTACTCGGTCGCCATGACGCTCCCGCCGCCGTCGAGTTCGTAGACGCGTCCGCCCTCGTCGTCGACCCCGCCGAGGATCGGCGCGACCGGTAGCCCGCGTACGAGATGCCCAGCGGTCTGCGAGAGCGCCCGCATACTCATCCGCTCGTCCCGGCGGGACTCGTAGAGGCTCGTCTCCGCGCGCAACGACCGAACGAGGTTCTGCGCCGGCCCGACCGACCCCGAGATCGCCAGCGCCGCGGTCGGGTGGACCCGCGAGATCTTCTCGGCGTTCTTGTTCGTCGTGAACTTCCCGCCGACGCTCGCTCGCTGGTCGGCCGCCATCACCACGCCGTCGGCGGCGGCGATAGCGACGATGGTCGTCCCGGTGTCGAAGGTGGGCGCGCCGTGGTCGGATCGGTTGGCTTTCGAGAGGTTGTCGTGCGACAGTTCGTGCAGTCGTTCCCCGTCCCGGGGTTCGAATTCTGGTGGCGTCATCGACAGGCTGTCGGGGCTGGCCGAGAATATATGTTATCTAAAAAATATTTTAGTCAGGTCTGAAGCAGTAATACCCTAATCCAGAGTAATCAACCAGCAGTTTGATTGTGGAGAATTACATCTTCTGTCCCATTATCTAACCAATTCACAAAATCAATCTCTTCGGAGGTCATATTTCTTTCAGTCTCCCAGTATTCTTCAGTGAATTCTACAGCATTGATCTGTCCTGTATAGTATTCCCGAGCCAACGACGTGTTAATGTAGAGTGTCTTAGGAGGGGCGCCAGTGTTGTTAATTTCCGCAATTCGAAGTCTATCTGTTATTTTCCCACCAATTTTTCCAGTATCGTGATGAGCCACCGCTTGAGCATAACCACTAGTTACGAGTGTATTTACAGCCTTGGCTCTTTTTAAATCGTCTTCTGTCTCAGCAGTCAAATTCAGAATCACTATTAGGGAGTTTCCTTCGGCTACGGTCCAAGCACGGATCCGAATTGGCGTTGCCGCATCAACCTCTGTTTCTCCGAAAACCGCACCGACGAATTCATCATACTTCTCATTGTCGTATGGACTTGAGTTCGGAGTTGAAGTTGGTGAAGATGTTGGCGATGGTACTGGCGAGGGGGTTGAAGTCGGGAACGGTGTAGATGTCTGTGAGGGGATCGAAGTTGAGAACCGCGTAGGTGTTGGAGATTGAGAAGGAGTTGATATTGCTGTTGCAGTGAAAATATGTTCCGAAGTGTGCGTTGGTGAAATATTATTCTCTGAAACAATTGCAGAAGTGGTCGTTATCGATGTATCCTCTACATCTCCTGACGTATTCTCTCCAGTAATACCGATAATACCCGGAGATAACATAGCTGCGAGGGAGATAATTGCGATTAGTCCGATTATTATCGAAACAAGCAACTTCCCTCTATGACTGCTAAAATCAGTCATTCTTCATTAGTTCTTAATTTAGATTACGGGGCTATTCAGATCTGGCGGCACGCGTACAGTTCTGGTATTTGTTCCATTACCAGTGTTACCCGTTGAACCAGATTTGTTCTTTTCCTCCTGTATCCGCTCAATTACTCTCTGAGGTATGTTATTTGTACTCTCAGATCCCTGCTCAGACGACGAGTTGGAATCTTCTTCCTCGGTCGAAGACGAAGAGGACTCTTTGGAAGAACTGTTCCCTTCAGATTTGTCTCCTGTATCTCCACCACTCCCAGAGAAGGAATTCTGATCAGCCTCTTTTTGGCTGGAATCTAAAC
This sequence comes from Halosimplex marinum, assembly GCF_051414075.1. NCBI lineage: Archaea > Methanobacteriati > Methanobacteriota > Halobacteria > Halobacteriales > Haloarculaceae > Halosimplex > Halosimplex marinum. The sequence goes on from NZ_JBLKNY010000003.1 coordinate 378,318, forward strand.
CTTCGTCATTAACATCAGCCTCCGGATTCACGTTCACGGACTCCACCTCCAGCGCCTCTCTGTACGCCTCCTGGCTGTCGAACTCCGCGACGCCGTCGACCGAATCGTAGGACACGCCCTCGTGATTCTGCGCGAACTCCTCGTCCAGTTGGACCCCGGCCCAAGAGGTCAACCCGTCGTTGTCGGCGTCGGAGACGACGATACCGTTGCTATCCATCGTCATCCGGTCGTTGCCGCAGTAGCGGTCGTCGTCCCTGTCGTAACGCGAACACTCCGTTTCGTCGTCGTTTCCGCTCTCGCCGTCGGAACCGCCGCCGGAGTACGGTGGCCCTCCATCGGACCCGTCGCTGGGGCCGGCCGTCCCGCCACCGTCGCTGTTGTCGGGCGACGGGTCGGTGACGGTCACGTTCTTCGAGGCCGTCCGCTGGCGACCGAGTCGATCGACGGCGGTGACGCTGAGCGTGAACCGCCCGTCGCGCCTGAACGCGTGGATGTGGTCGACGGACGCGCTCGTACCCGTGAGCGTCGTCCGGTTTAGCCGCCGACCGTCCACCCTCCAGACCACCGCAGCGAGGTCGTTCGCACCGGCCGACACCGACGCCGAGAAGTCCGCCACCCCGCCCTCGACGACGCTATCGGGCCCGGAGAGCGTCACGGTCGGTCCATTCGACCGCTCGACGGACACGCGGAGCGTGTCGGTGCTCGTCGCGCCGTCGTCGTCGGTCACCTCGACCGTTGCGTTGTACGTCCCGGGCTCTCGCGGGACGAACTTCGTCCGACCGCACCGCTCGCACGACGGCGTCGTGAAGTGGCCGTCCGGGCGCTCGATCCGCCAGCGATACCCGGCGATCTCGCCGTCGGGGTCGCGCGACCCCGTCGCGTCCAGATACACCGTCGCGTTCGTCGACACGTCCCGGTCCAGTCCGGCGTCGGCCAGCGGCGCTTCGTTGTCTCCGGTCCCATCCGCACCCGCGGCGCTCGCGACCGAAACGCCGGCGAGCGCCACGCTAACCACCAGCACAGCGCCTGCCACCACCGTCGGAACTCCCTGTCCCCAGCGCATCGTTCCGTTGCCGGGACGTTCTGCCCCTCCCGCATAAAAATGTTTGTGGTAATGGACGAGTGTGGATTACTTTCTTTCAGACGACTATATCTGGGGCGGTCGCGCAGACGGTGGATGACTGGCTCCACAACCCTTTTCGCCGGGACCACCGGAGACGAGGGTATGGACGAAGACGACGTGCTGGACCTGCTCGGGACGGTCGAGGACCCGGACCTGGGAGACGATATCGTCTCGCTGGGGCTGGTCAACTCGATCGAGTTAGACGAGGAAGAGGTACGCGTCTCGCTGGCGCTGGGGGCGCCGTACTCCCCGACCGAAACCGACATCGCGGGACAGGTCCGCGAGGCGCTGTCGGGGCTGGACCGTCGGGTCGAACTCGACGCCGAGGTCGACAGCGGGCTCGTCGCCGAGGGGTCGGTGCTACCGGGCGTCGAGAACGTCATCGCGGTCGCGTCGGGGAAGGGCGGGGTCGGCAAGAGCACCATCGCGGTGAACCTCGCGGCGGGGCTGGCGCAGCTGGGCGCTCGCGTGGGGCTGTTCGACGCGGACGTGTACGGGCCGAACGTGCCGCGGATGCTCGACGCGGATCAGCAGCCCCAGGCGACCCCCGACGAGACGCTCGTCCCGCCCGAACAGTACGGGATGAAGCTGATGAGCATGGACTTCCTCGTCGGCGAGGACGACCCCGTCATCTGGCGGGGGCCGATGGTCCACAAGGTGCTCACCCAACTGTGGGAGGACGTGGAGTGGGGGAGCCTCGACTACATGGTCGTGGACCTGCCGCCGGGGACCGGCGACACCCAGCTCACCCTCCTCCAGAGCGTCCCCGTCACGGGCGCGGTCATCGTCACGACGCCCCAGGAGGTCGCCATCGACGACGCCCGGAAGGGCCTAGAGATGTTCGGCGAGCACGAGACGCCCGTGCTGGGCATCGTCGAGAACATGAGTTCGTTCCGCTGTCCGGACTGCGGCGGCGAACACGCCATCTTCGGTGAGGGGGGTGGCGAAGCCTTCGCGGAGGAGGCGCAGATGCCGTTCCTCGGCGAGATCCCGCTGGACCCCGCGGTCCGGGAGGGCGGCGACGCCGGCGAACCGATGGTGCTCGACGAGGACAGCGAGACCGGCGAGGCGTTCCGGTCGTTCGTCGAGAACGCGGCGAACAACCAGGGGATCGTCCACCGGCGGCGCCACGCCGACCGGCGCTGAGCGGCTACTCGTTCTGTCCGGGATACTCCAGCGCCTGCTGGTCGACGCGGTAGACGGTCGCGCCGTCCCACTGCCGTTCGACGGTGACGCCGTTCATCGACTCGAAGACGGCCAGGTCGTCGCTCGTGTAGGCCGACCGCTCGTTGGACCCGACGTAGACGTACTCGACCTCGTAGGCGTCGAGGTAGTAGGCCCGCTGTTCGGCGGTGCCGGTGTAGATGGTGTTCACGTCGTCGACGCGGGCGCGGTAGGCCTCGCCGCCCCGATACCCGACCTCGTGGGCCCACCCGGCCAGCGTCGGGACGCCGGTGAGACTCGCTATCGGGTTGGTCCACCGATACATATCCTGTCCGGGAGCCGACGCGATGTTGGGCTGGCCCTCCAGGTCCTCGAACCACTGGATCGCGGCGTACTCCTCGGGGTGAGTCTCGTTGATGTAGGTGAATCCGTCGAGCGTCGGGTCGTCGGGGTGGTTGTAGCGGCTGAAGTAGCCGTCGCCGGTGAAGTGGCCGCCGAGGGCCAGGGCGCCGTACAGGGACGTGGAGACGACCAGGACCACCGCGAGCGCGCGGAAGACGCCCGCCCACTGCTCGCCGGACAGCGCCAGCTCGGGCGAGTGGTTCTCGACGAGGTGGGCGAGGACGGCGCCGGCCGCGACCGCCCAGAGGACCCACACGTCCGCGTAGGTCTTGAACACGGTGTTCATCCGGCCGGGGCCGGCCTGCTCCTTGACGTAGACGAACTCGACGATGACGACGATGCCCGCGCCGGCGACGATCAGGAGCGTCTCGAACCCGACCACGTCCCGGAGTCGCTCCGGCAGTCCGGGAGCGGTGGCGTCGTCGGCCTCGGGCGTCGAGGCGGTGGCGGTCCCGCCGTCGGTGACGGCCCGGCGGGCGGTGCCGGCGGCCCGCGCGGTCGCCCGGTGGACCACGTCAGCCTGCGTCCGGAGGAGCACCCACGCGACGACGATCATCGGCCCGAAGATCGCGAGGGCGGCCGCCGACCCGCCGAGCCACGCGATCAGGACGGCGACGGCGAGCATCACGACCGCCTCGCCGACGTGTTCGCGTTCGATCTCCGGGAGCGCGTGGCGGGACAGGTGCAGCGCGAACAGCAGTACGAACACCCCGTGGGCGAATACCAGGCCGCCGAGCGAACTGCGGTCGGGGAAGAAGGCGACCGACCGGCCGCTGGCGGTCCCGAGCCAGAACGGTAGCGACCAGACGAGCCCGAGCGCGACGACGGCGACGGCGCCGCCCAGCGCGACGCCGTGGCGGGCGAGTTCACGCTGGTAGTCGTCCCGCCGGGGGATCCGGTCTGCGACCGACCCGGGGAGTAGTGTCACCGGGTCCGCCGGCGCGAGCGCGAGCGTCAGGAACGTCAGCCCGCCGGCCGTCGGGAACGACCACGTGTTGACGACGGCGAGCATCCCTGCGAGGGGCGGGACGACGGCGAGCACGAGCAGTCGCCGCCGAGTCAGGTCGGTCTCGGGCGTCCGGTAGTAACTAAAGAGGAGGGCGGCGACCAGCAGGACGAACGGCGTCGACATCATGTGAGCGTGCATATCGCCGTTGAGCCAGGCGAACAGGGGGAACTCGTTGATCGTCCCCTCGATGACGCGGCTGGCGTCCCAGTATCTGAACGCGGTCGGCCCCTCCCTGGCGACTCGACCCAGGTTCGTGCCGAAGAGCCCGGCGAAGAAGGAGGCGATCCCGTCGGGAAGCAGCCAGGCGACGAAGTACACGGGCGTCGAGGCGTTGCTCGCGAACCCGACGAAGAAGGCGCCGAACGCGCCCGCCCGGACCCGCGAGACGCCGCGGCTGGCGGCGACCGACCCGGCGAGCCCGTAGGCGGCGGTGACGACCATCCCGTAGAAGCCCGCGAGCGCGAGGTTGTAGGCGAAGCGGGGCTCGGTGCCGGTGATCTTCGTCAGCAGCGCGGCGATCAGGTGGCCGCCGTAGTAGTACTGGACCGGGCGGCCGGCGAACCACATGTCCTCCGGCGGGAGCCGGTCGGCGCGCAGTAGCGACTGCAACATCCCGAAGTCGAGGAACTTCTCGCCGAGGAACGGGTGGACGCCCGCGTCGACGGCGCGGACGGCGATCATGAGGAGGAACGCGACGGTGAACACCGCGGCGGCCTCGCCGTAGCGCCGGCGGTCGAACAGCGGGGCGCCGTCCGTCTCACTGGCGCGGTAGAGCGCGGCGCCGGCGGCGGCCGCGAGCGCGGCGAGGCCGACCAGCAGGCCGGCGGTCAGCGAGAGGTGGCCGACGAGGTAGGCCACGACCCAGAGGACGGCCAGCGCCGTCGGGAGCGCGACGCCCGCCCCGCGGTCCGCGAGGCGGGGGAACAGGGTCGCCGCCAGCGGCATCCCCACGGCCAGCAGGGCGAGGTAGGCCACGAGCCACCAGAGGACCAGACCGTACTCCATTACCAGTGTGGCCGTCTCCGGGGCCTATACCTCTTGTGGACCGTCGGACGGCACGGCCGCGCGACGGGGGACCGGGACCGCGACACCCGGGGTCGGCCCCCGGTTTCGAACGGTTTTTACTCGCCGCGGTGGTCACGGCAGACAATGAGCGCGTCCGTCGGTATCGTCGTCCCCGCCTTCCGTCCGGACGTGGACCGGCTTGCCGACTACGTCCGGGCGCTCGACGAGGAACTCGCGCCCGAGGCGATCCGGATCGAACTCGACGACGCCGACGAGCGGGTCGTCGCCGCGCTGTCGGACCTCCCGGCGACCGTCGGCGTCTCGCCGTACCGCCGCGGCAAGGGCGCCGCCGTCACCGCCGGGTTCGAGGCGCTGGAGGCCGACGTGCTCGGGTTCGTCGACGCCGACGGCTCGACCGCACCCGGCGAGTTCGCGGACGTGCTGGCCGCCATCGAGGACGGCGCGGACGTGGCCGTCGGCTCGCGGCGCCACCCCGACTCGACGATCACCAGCCACCAGACGTTCGCCCGCCGCTTTCTCGGCGACGGCTTCGCCTGGCTCGCCCGCCGGATGTTAGACGCCGATCTGTACGACTATCAGTGCGGCGCCAAGGCCATCACCGCAGAGTCCTGGGAGGCCGTCCGCCGGCACCTCTACGAGCCGGGGTTCGCCTGGGACGTGGAGCTGGTCGCGATGGCCGGCGCGCTGGAACTCGACGTGGCGGAGGTACCGATCACCTGGGAGGACAAACCCGGTTCGACCGTCTCGCCGGTGCGCACGTCGCTGCGGCTCGCCCGCGCGTTGCTCTCCTCGCGCCACCGCGCGAAACAGATCCGCAACAGCCGCGTCCACAACGCCATCGCGGCGACCCGCGAGGACCCGACGGCGCTGGTGGACAGGCATGACTGACGGCTCGGCGCGGACCCGCCTCGCGTCGCTGGTCTCGGGCATCCGGTTCGGCAAGTTCGTCTCGGTGGGCGTCGTCGGCGCAGTCTGCGACACGGCCGTGCTGGTCTTCCTCTCCGAGGTCGTCGAAGCGCCCGCGACACTCGCCTGGGCGGCCGGCGTCGAGACGGCGATCCTGATCATGTTCCTCGTGAACGAGAACTGGACGTTCGCAGACCACGGCGGCGGCGGGCGGGAGTCGTTTCTCTCGCGGCTCAAGCGCTCGCACTTGGTCCGCGCGGGCGGCGTGACGACGCAGTTCGTGGTCTGGTGGACCATCTACAATCCGCTGTACGTCGACCTGGCGTTCGGCGACGTGGAGGCCCTGTCGAACGCGGCCGGACTCGTGGGGCTGGCACCGGCGCTCGCCGGGTTGGACCTGTGGCTACTCGTCGCGAAGGGTAGCGGTGTCGCCGTCGGGATGGTCGTCAACTACGTCTTCGAGAGCCTGTTCACCTGGCAGGTCCACGAGGGCTGACCCCGGGACTAATTCACGGACGGCGAACGAATCACAACCCTTAATGGGCGGTCGGGGTTATGAACGGGTAGCGGGATGGGATAGCCAGGAGATTCCGGCGGGCTCATAACCCGCAGATCGGTAGTTCAAATCTACCTCCCGCTATGATTCTGCCGCGAACTACACGGCGAGCACCGCCTCGCGTGTGCTCCCATCGTGAGCGGCGATCATATCCGAGTAGATTTGAACTAGACGAGTCGCGCGCAGCGAATGCAATGAGCGAGCACGTCTCGACGTAGTTCAAATCTACCTCCCGCTATCATTCTGCGACGCGTTCCTCGCGAGGTGTTTTATTGCCGAGCGACCGTGAAGTCGTGATTATCGCCCGGAGTAGATTTGAACCAGGCGAGTCGCGCGTAGCGAACCCGTCGATGGATCGGTCACCAGGCATCGCCCAACGGTCAGTTCTCCAGCACGTGCCCCGAGGTCGACTTCACGGTCGATTGACGACAAGCGGAGGGTTCATAGGTCGTCGCGACACAGACACGTCACGTATGCGTCACCCGAGTCTCACCGCGCGGATGGCGATCGTGGGATCGATCCTGTTCGCGTTCTACGCCGTCGCCGCGGTCGTGGCGATGGCCGCGTTCTCGGTCCCGCTGTGGCTGGTACTGGTCGGCAGCGTCCTGTTCGTGGGCGTCCAGTACAAGATCGGCAAGTGGGCCGCGATCCGCAGTGTCGGGGCCGAAGACATGCCCGAGGAGCAGTACCCGGAGATCCACCGCCAGGTCGAGGCGCTCTCCGAGGAGATGGGCATCGACAAGCCCCGGCTCATGATCGCGCGGATGGGCGTGCCCAACGCCTTCGCCGTCGGGCGGAAGGGCGCCGGTACGGTCGTCGTCTCGCGGGAGCTGCTGGCGACGCTCGACGCCGACGAGGTCGAGGGCGTGCTCGCCCACGAGCTGGCCCACATCGCGAACCGCGACGTGGTGATGATGGTGCTCGGGCAGGGGATCGCCTCCATCGTCGCCATCGTCGCCCAGTGGGCCGTCCTGCTGACCGGCGACAACGACATCGCGGACTTCTTCCTGGCCATCGTCGTCGGGCAGATCGTCCAGATGCTCGTCATGCTGTTCGTGATGGCCATCTCGCGGTACCGCGAGTACGTCGCCGACAGCGACGCCGCGGGCGCCATCGGCTCCGGCGAACCGCTCGCACGCGCGCTGGAGAAGATCAGCCGCGGCAACGAGCGCGCCAGCGACTCGGCCATCGACGAGCAGGTCAACGCGCTGTGTATCTTCGGGGAGGAGCGCGGCCTCGCGCGGCTGTTCGCCACCCACCCGCCGATGGAGAAGCGCATCGAGAAGCTGCGGGGCTGAGATGGACTACCGCACGCTCCTGGCCGCGGTCCTCGGCGTCGGCCTCGGTGCCGTCCTGATCGCGGCGCCCGAGGCGATCGTCCGCGCGCACACGGTCGGGCGCGTCCCGGGCGACCGCGGCGGCGAGTACGGGGCCGACAGCGAGTCCGACGACCGGATCCGGCGGCTCGTCCAGGTCGTCGGCGCGGCGCTGATACTCGCGGGGCTGTACTTCGGTGCGGTCGCGGCGGGAGTCGCGTAGAACGGAGACCGAATCAGTCGTCGCCCTGTTCGTCGACGATGACGACCTCGCCGTCCTCGACGACGACGTTGATGAGCGTCTTGGCCTCGTAGCCGGCGTCGGCGAGCTTGTTCGGGCCGTCGTCCTTCTTGATGACGCAGACGATGTCGACGATGTCGGCGCCGATCTCCTCGAGGGCGCCGGTGATGCCCGAGAGGGTGCCGCCGGTCGAGAGCACGTCGTCGAGGACGAGCACGCGGTCGCCCTCGTAGACGTCGTTGACGTACATCTCCGACTCGGAGTAGCCGGTGACCTGCGAGAGCGCGACCTCCCCCTCCAGCCCGTACTGGCGCTTGCGGACGACGACGATGGGGATGTCGGTCATCAGGGAGACGGCGGTGGAGATGTGGATGCCCATCGCGGCGGGCGTGACGATCTTGTCGACGTTCTCCAGCTCGGCCTTGCGGATGATCTTGATGACGATCTCCCGCAGCAGCTCGGGGTGGAGCATCGGCACGCCGTCGCTGATCGGGTGGACGAAGTAGTGGTAGCCCTCCTTTTCGACGATGGGGGCGTCGAGCAGCGACTGCTTGAGGCGGTTCATGCCCGGGGAATGACCACGGGGGGCAAAAAGCCTGACTAGCTACGCCGACGCCAGCAGGTCGGCGAGGTAGTCGACCGCGGGGAGCGCGTACGGGCCGTACTGGAAGTAGACGAGCCCCGCGAGGACGAGCAGGTCCGTCCCGAGCGCCGCGGCGAGCCCGCCGGTCACCGCCGTCGCCCGGTCGAACCGGTCGTCGAGGGCGCTGCCGACGGCCGAGGCGGCGAAGAGCCCGCCGACGGCGAGGCCGACGACGGCGTGTAGCTGGAAGGCGCCGCCGCGGCCGAACGCGCCGACGGTGACGACCACGAACAGGAGCTGCGCGCCCAGCAGGACGCCCGCGAGGTAGCTCCACAGCGCCGTCCGGCCGCGGTCGGCGAGGACGCGGCGGGCCCACGGCTGGCGGGCCAGCGCGTAGACGCCCAGCGCGTAGACCGGCAGCAGGTAACGGACGGTCACCTGGGCGAACAGCGGCAGCCGCGGGATGTACACGAGCGTGAACAGCACGGCGGCGAGGGCGACGAACGCGTCCGTCGCGGCCGTCGGGGAGCTCCGGACGGCGCGGGCCCACCGCCGGAGCCGGTCGGCGAGCGACGGGCCGGACGACCGCCGAGCGGCGTTCGCGCGGCGGCCGCCGCTCGCGACGAGCGCGGCGACGCCCGCGAGGACGGGCGCCGATTCGAGGACCGAGAGGTTGATCGCCTGGTTGTTGTCGTGGCGGCCGATGTACCCGTCGTACCCGGCGCGGACGAAGGTCCGGTAGAGCGATTCGGGGTCCGTGACCGCCGACTTCGCGCCGGCGACGAACGGGCCGAACAGGAGAGCGAGTCGCTCCGACGCGACCGCGGCGAGGGATCTGACCATCGGTGGGAGGATGGGTTCGGAGCCCCCGTCCGCGGTCGGTCCCGCGCTCCCGCCGAACGCGGACTCGCCGACCGAGGCCCCGAACTCCGAGAGCATCCGCGGCGGCCGGACCGGGTCGCCGGAGATGAGCGCGTTCGTCAGGAAGAAGGGGACGAGCGACGCGGCGAAGGCGAGCCCGACGACGGCGAGCGTCCGGCGGTCGTTGGCCGGCGCGGTCGGCAGGTCGACGGCCGCGAGCGCGAGGAAGACGACGAACGCCTCGCCGGCGTGCACCCAGGTGTACAGGCCGACGAGGGCGTAGGCCAGCCCGCGGAAGCCGGTCGGGGAGAGCAGCGCGTCGCTCCCGTCGCCTCTTTCGCCGTCCGACCGGCTACGGTAGAAGGCGTAGACGACGCCGAGGAGGAGCGCGGTGGCGGTGACGTGGCGCTTGGGGATGGTCGCCCAGAACCCGACCGGCGTGGCGAGGACCGTCACCGCGGCCGCGGCGACGCCGACCCGTCGGTCGTGCATCCGGGCGAGCAGCCGATACGCCGTCGTCGCGACCAGTGCCGTGACCAGCACGGACCCGAGCTGGAGCGCGGCCAGCGGCAGGAGTCGCGCGGGGATCGGTTCCGCCAGTGCGGCGTGGGCGACGAACCCCGCGAGCGCGGTCGCCGCACCCGCCGACGCGCAGAGCGACTCGCGCCCGGTGAGGCGGCCGACCTGGACCGCGAAGGCGAGCACCAGCAGCGACCAGCCCGCCGCGAAGACGAGCCCGGGGTCGGCGACGGTCGTGGCCGCGCCCAGCGCCCACAGCAGCGGGACCGCGACCGCCACCTGGCCGTAGTTGCGGCCGTAGAGCCGGCCGTCGTAGGTCTTCATCCCGGGCGCTTCCAGCGACCCGTAGACCGCCTCGTCGACGACGAGGCTCCCGTCGGCGAGCGCGACCACGGCGTTGGCCAGCGTGTAGTTGTCGGTGATGAACACGCCGATCCGCCAGGTGAGGGCGACAGCGAGGACGGTCCCGAGAAAGCAGACCAGCCCGAGGCGGTCCCCGACGAGCGCGCGGACGAGTACCGTCCGCGCCCCGGCCAGTCGCTCCCGCGCGTCGGCGGGGGTGAACCCGCGAAGGCGCCCGACGCTCATCCGGTCACCTCCACCGACACCGTGCGGTTCGCGACGACGGTCCGCCCGTCGCTGTCCCGGAGGACCAGCGACAGCTGTCCGTCGTACCGCTCGGCGTCGACCGCGTCGTCGGCGAGCGTGTCCTGGCGGAGCGACAGCGAGGTCCAGCCGTCCGTCCCGTCGCGCAGGAAGTGGGTCGTCGAGCGGGAGTAGCCGAGCGCGGGGATGTCGACGCCGTAGGCGACCGTCGGTTTGCCCTCGACGGCCGCGAAGCGGACCCGCGCGTCCGGGACCGTGAGGTAGTACGACTGCGACTGGTACCCCCGGTCGAGCGCGACCGACGACGGGAGTTCGACCTCGTCGACGGCGGCCGACCCCTCGCCGAGACCGGACATGTCGTAGCGTGGCGTCGTCAGGTCGACGAGGCCGATCGCGGGACCGCTGAGGAGGGTCACGCCGAGGATGATCCCGGCGGCTGCGTAGACGGCGGCGCGGCCCCGATCCATTGGCGGATGACTGCGCCCGACCGAGATAAAGCCGACGGCCGCGGAGCGGCGACCGTCGACCCCGGTCCCGGCGGCGCTATCTTGGTTCAGCGAGAGAATCCCGCCGTTCACGGCGGGCGTGAATCGCGTAAGCCCGGTGCCCCAGTCCACGTGGGGCTGCTCAACTGAATACCCACCTCCACAATAGTTATTGAAATTGGGTGTCTGAATTTGGTAAGGCCAAATGGAGTATCACCTGCAATCCGGGTCGCATACGGTATACGCACTCCAATACCACTTCGTGACCGTCACGAAGTATCGCGCCGACATTCTCACCGACGAGCGGTTGGAGCGCGTCGCCGAAGTTGCTCACGAGATTGCAGAGGACTTCGAGGCCGACATCAAGAACGTAGACGGCGGCACCGATCACGTTCACATCTTGTTCACGACCAAACCCACCACCGACCTCACGAAGTTCATCAACTCGCTCAAAGGTGTCACCTCGCGCCGGATTCGGCAGGAGTACCCGGAGGTGAAACAGACGCTCGAAGATGCCTTCTGGCAACCGGGATATTTCCTCGCGACGACCGGCCAAGTGAGCATCGACGTGCTGATGGACTACGTGGACGACCAGTAGCATGACCGCAACAACCACGAAAACGCTGGAGGCGACGCTCGCCCCGCCGACAGCCCACAAAGAGCGCAAACTGTGCGACCTGCTCGACACCTACCGGGCAGGACTCCACGAGGCGTTCGAGGCCGGGTGCGAGACGATGACCGCCACCAGCGACGTGGTGACGCCCTACGACCTGCCGTATCAGGCGAAGGCGGCCCTGTGCAACTACGTCCCGCAACTGCACGGCACCTACGACGCACAGGCGTTGGACGACGACCATCCGGTTCGGCTCACCAACCAAGCTGCCGAGTTCGACCACTCGGCGGCGCGTGACTACGAGTTTACGTGGTGGGTGCCACAGCCCGGTCGCGGCACCAACTTCTGGATACCACTTCGGATTAATCCCGCCCAGGAGGGACTGTGGCACGACCTCGTGGACGGTGCGGCGTCGGCAGGCCAACTCCGCCTGCAACGCCACCGCACGTCGTGGACGCTCCACGTCACCGTCGAGTTCCCGGTCGAAAATCCGGGCTACGAACCCACCGACGACGATGTAACACCAGTTGGCTTCGACATCGGCGAAGCACACCTGCTCGCGGGCTGTGCCTGCAAGCAGGGCACTCCGACTGACCCACTGCTCATCACCGGTGGCCGCGCTCGTAACCTCCGCAAAGAGATGTTCACGACGCTCAAGCGGTTGCAAGAGCGCGAAGCCGCCCAGTGGCGGATTGACGAGCGATTCGATCACTACCAGAACGCACTCACAGACATCATCGAGAAGGCATCCCGACAGGCCATCGAGTACGCTCGCCGGTTCGAGAAGCCTGTGATCGTGCTGGAAGACCTCTCGGACATCCGCGAAGACCTCGATTACGGCGAGTGGATGAACCGACGCCTCCACGCATGGGCGTTCGCTCGCTTGCAGGAGCGCATCGAGGACAAAGCGCGAGAGTCTGGCATCCCGGTCGAATACGTCGAACCGTCCTACACGTCGCAGACGTGCCACGAGTGCGGCCACATCGGATATCGGGACGGCGATGAGTTCCGGTGTCAGAACGACGAGTGTTGGGTGTCGGAGTATCACGCAGACATCAACGCGGCGGTCAATGTTGCTGACCGCCACGACCCGTGGGGTGAGAGCCTGCCGCTGAAACCGGCGGGCGATGACATCCCACGGGATGGGAGCGCCTGTGACAGCGCCGCGACCCCCACCGAGCAGAGTCAACCACGACAGATGACGCTCGGAGAGGTTGGGTCGGAACCCACTGCCGGTAGTTAGCTGGTATTCCCATGCAGGGAAGCCGCGCCGTTCACGGCGCGGAGGATGTCACCGGTCGAACTCGTCGGGGACGTACTCGTCGTCGCCGAGTTGCATGTCGGCGCCGCTGTAGGTGTGGTAGGCGGCGGAGACGGTGAACGTGGCGGCGATGACGGTCGCCCACTCCAGGGGCGTCAACAGCGTGAGGGGGTAGAGCCCGGTCCACAGCGCCGCGACGATGGCACAGCTGATCGACCCGAGCGAGAGGTAGAACTCCCGCCAGGGGAACTCCGACCCGGGAACGATCTCCAGGTAGACGGTCAGTTCCTCGGTGTGGGGCGTCCGCGCGACCGTGTTGTCGTCGGTGTCGTACTCGACGATGCCGGCCTCCTCCATCCTGCAGAGGTGGGTCTGCTGGAGGGTCGTGTAGACGCGTTTCTTCTGGTCGTTGGTCACTTCCTCGACCGGCGTCTGGTACTCCCAGGCGGCGACCTGCCTGGCCAGGTCGCTCAGCTCCACCGGCTCCTCGAAGCGCTTCAGATACTCCAGGACGTAGCGGCGCCGCTGGTTCTGCAACACGTCGAATATCTCCCCTTTCGACAGCTCCTCGTCCCCGTCCGTGCCGGCCGGAAACCGTCTCGTCTCGTTGCTCATGGTGTCAGACCCGTCTTCGCGCGAGGCAAAATCCCCTGCGCGTCCGTCGATAGTGTGTGATTCTACGGGCATATGCTAAGAGCGTTTCGGAGCCGCCACTCCGGTGACACACCGCTCCATCCTGACCCGAGAAGCCTCTCCGGAGCCGTACATCCCGTTTTCGCGGATGATATCGCAGTTCAGTATCAATACGAAAAATGCGGATTCGGATCTACTACCTCCGCGAAGTGGCCGCGGTCGTCAGGCGTCCGGACCGGTCCACGTTTTCAGCGTGGACGAACTCTCGCCGGCCGAACTCTGCCAGACCAGGCTGATCTCGCCGTCGGAGCCGATCTGAGAGAGTTCAACCGACATCCCCGCCTGGACCTCCGAAGTCGGGTCGACATCGGTCTTGTAGTTGTCCCAGCTCTGACTTAGCGGCGAGGGGGAACCGCCCGCATTGTCTCCCGCCGATCCGCGAAGGTAGAGGTTCTGCGCCTGGATCGTCTCACCGCCGTCATGAGTGACAGTGAGCGGGCCGTGGTCGTCGGTATCGACCTCCCACTGGAAGCTGAACGATGCCTGCGGGGAGCTGTTGCTGACCTGGTCGCCGAGTCCGAGGACGAACGTCGCGATGACGGCCGCGAGGATCACCGTGATCGCCACCATCAGGATGACGCCGATGACCGGCGACACCGCGTCGTCGTCGTTGAGTAGTCGGTTGAGTTTCATGGGTTGTCGTCACGCCCGATACGTGGGGTTGTCCCCCGTTGCGTCGCCGTCGGTCCGAGCCATCCACGACGGGCCCGACGACGTTCGGTGCGTGTCACCTGTGAGTCTCCCGTCCCGATACATAAGCCTCACCACCGTATTATCAAAATCGCAAATTCAAGCCGCGACTTCTCCGTATCATCTTTGATTCTCGGACGTATCGCTCCGCTTGAAACGCCGCGGGGGACGGTCGCCCCCGACGGTTCGGACGTTCGGACTCGGACCGGCCATATATCGTGTCAATTTCGCTCGGACTGTCAACAGATACGCGGTTTGATTGACGGACCGGCGGCCGGAGCGGTCCGGGCGGCGACCGAAGTTGGGAAGGATTAAGTCGCGTCTCCCGACACAGACGGGTGTGCAACCGGACCGGCTCGCGCTGCTCGCCGTGGTCGCCCTCCCGTTCCTCGGTGCCGCGGTCGCACCGCTGGTCTACCGGGTCCTCGGCGAGCGGACCGCCTACTTCGCCGCCGCCGTCGCGGCCGCCTGTCTCGGGCTGGTCGGCTTCGTCGCCGACGCCGTCGGCACGGGGGGGACCGCGTACGTCGTCGAGTGGATCCCCAGCTACGGCGTCTCGCTCGCGTTCTACGTCGACGGCCTCGCCCTGCTGATCGGCACACTCGCCAGCGGCGTCGGCGTGCTCGTGTTCACCTACTCCGGCGGGTACATGCACGGCGAGCCGGGCCAGGCGAAGTACTACGCGACGCTGCTGGCGTTCATGGGCTCGATGCTCGGCGTCGCCTTCGCTGCCGACCTGATCGCCCTCTTCGTCTTCTGGGAACTCACGAGCGTCTCCTCGTTCCTGCTCATCGGCCACTACCAGGACGCCGACGCCTCCCAGTACGCCGCCCGCAAGTCGATGCTCATCACCGTCGCCGGCGGGCTGTTCATGCTCGTCGGCTTCCTCCTGCTCGCCGTCGTCGCCTCGGGAGTTCCGGGCGTCGGCTCGGCGTTCCGCCTCGCCGGCGAGGGCTCCATCCTCGCCAGCGCCGGCCCGATGGTCGACGCCCTGCGCGCCCAGGGGCTGTTTGTCCCCGTCCTCCTGCTGGTCGGCGTCGGCGCCGCCACCAAGTCCGCCCAGATCCCCTTCCACATCTGGCTCCCGAACGCGATGGAGGCGCCCACACCCGTCTCGGCCTTTCTCCACTCGGCCACGATGGTCAAGGCCGGCGTCTACCTCGTCGGCCGGTTCCGCCCGCTGCTGGTCGGTGACGAGTGGACCCTCGTCTTCGGGCTGCTCGGGCTCGCGACGATGACCGTCACCGCCGTCCTCGCCGTCGGCGCCAGCGACATCAAGGAGCTGCTGGCCTACTCGACGGCGTCGCACCTCGGGCTCATCGTCGCCGGCTACGGGATGTCCGGCTACCTCGGCGCCGAGACCGGCGCCTTCCACATCCTGAACCACGCGCTGTTCAAGGCCGCCCTGTTCCTCGTGGCCGGCATCGTCGCCCACGAGGCCGGCACCCGCGCCATCGACGAACTCGGGGGGCTCGCGAGGGACCTCCCGATAACGGCGGGGGTCACCGTCGTCGCCGCGCTCGGGATGGCCGGCGTCCCGCCGTTCAACGGCTTCTACTCCAAGGAGTTCCTCTTCCACGCCGTCTACTACACCGCCGAGCACGCCGTCGCCGACGGCGGCTCGGTCCTCTGGTGGGCGCTGCCCGTCGTCGCCGTCCTCGGCAGCGTCTTCACCTTCCTCTACTCGATACGGTTCCTGATGCTGTTCTTCGGTGACAGGCCCGACGCCCTGGGCGACGTCCACTCGCCGCCGGTGGCGATGTGGCTACCGGCGGCCGTGCTGGGCGCGCTCGCGCTCGTCGTCGGCCTCGGGGGGGTGACCGGCACGTTCGGCGTCCACCTCACGCCAGTCGAGAGCTTCGTCCGGGCGGTCATGGACAGCTCGCTGGCCCCCGCCGAGGTCGGCGAACACGAGTTCGCCTACTACCTCCCCACGGAGGTCACGCCGTGGCTGATCATGAGCGCGGCGACCATCGGCGTCGGCGCGGTCGCCTACCCCTTCTTCGACCGGATCCGCGACGGGGTTCGCGCCGTCCGGTCGGTCGATCCGCTGCGGCCCAACTGGTACTACGACGGGGTCACCGAGGGCCTGGACCGCTCGTCGGCCATCGACCTGGTCCAGACCGGGGACCTCCGCACGTACGCGGTCGCGCTCTCGCTCGCGCTCGCGGCGCTCGCGCTCGGCGCGTACGCGGCCGCCGGCGTCGCGGCGCCCGCGCTCGACCCCGCCGGGCTCGAACTCGCGCTGGTGGTCGTCCTCGCGGTCGCCGTCGTCGCCGCGCTCGCGGTGGCGGCCGCGCCCTCCCACATCGCGGGCGTGCTGACCCTCTCGATCCTCGGGTTCATGGTCGCCATCTTCTACATCCTCGGCAGCGCGCCGGACCTGGCGCTGACCCAGCTGGTCATCGAGACCCTCGTGCTGGTGATCTTCCTGCTGGTGCTCGACAAGCTGCCGGCCTTCTACGGCACGGTCGACCGGTTCCGGGCAGCCCGCGACGCCGTCGTCGCCGGCGCGGTCGGGCTCACCGTCACCGTGACGGTCCTGCTGTCGACGGCGGGGACGCCGGACGACGTGATCGCCCAGTACTTCGTCGAGCACGGCCCCGTTCCGGCCGAGCACGACCCGGTATTCGTGAACGCCGGGGGCGGGGGGAACATCGTCAACGTGATCCTCGTCGACTTCCGGGCGTTCGACACGCTCGGGGAGATCTCGGTGGTCGCGATGGCCGCGCTGTCGGTCGTCACGCTGATCGCGATGCGCGAACGAGGTGAGATCCAGTGACACAGGACAGACAGCCGACCGTCATCGCCCGCACCGTAGTCAGACTGGTCGTGCCGCTCATCCTCGTGACGGCGCTGGCGCTGCTCTTCCAGGGCCACAACCTGCCCGGCGGCGGCTTCATCGCCGGCGTGCTCACGGTGACGGCCTTCGCGCTCGTGTACATCATCTTCGGGCTCGACTACCTGGAGACGGAGCTGCTCGACCGCACCCCCGGCGTCCGGTCGGAACCGGAGTCGGGGATCGTCCGCGAGTACGGCCTGGTCTTCGCGTTCGGGCTCGCCCTCGCCGCCGGCAGCGGCATCGCCGCCATCGCCCTGGGCTATCCGTTCCTCACGCAGGCGGTCGCGTTCGTCGAGCCGCTCCCGGTCTACGGGTATCTGGAGGTGGCGTCGGCGCTCGCGTTCGACCTGGGCGTCTACGCAGTGGTCGTCGGCGCGCTGTTGACGATCCTCGCGGAGGTGGGGGCGGAATGACGCAGGTGGTCCTCGCCGTCGTCCTCGGGCTCCTGTTCGCGCTCGGGACCTTCCTGATCCTCCGGCGGGACGTGGTCCGGGTCGTCTGGGGCGTCACGATCATCAGCCAGTCGGCCAACGTCTACCTCGTCACGATGGGCGGGCTGACCGGCCGCGCGCCGGTCCTCGGCCACGGCGACGGCCACCCGGTCGCCTGTTCGGTGCCCGACGCGGGCGCCAACTGCGTCACCGACCCGCTCGTCCAGGCGCTGGTCCTGACGGCCATCGTCATCGGCTTCGGGACGACGGCCTTCGCGCTGGTGCTCACCTACCGGCTCTACGAGGAGCACGGCACGCTCGACCTGGCGGAGGTGACCGTCGAATGAGCGCCGATCTGGCCGTGACGACGACCCACGTCGTCGTCGCGCCGATGCTCGCCGCGCTCGTGACCGCCATCGCGACGCTGGCGACCCGCCGCTACGACCGCCTCCAGCGCGGGCTCAGTCTGCTCGGGATCGGCGCCTACGCCGTCTTCGTCGGCCTGCTGACCGACACCGTCCTCTCGGGCGGGCCGCTGACCTACCAGCTGTCGGCCTGGCGGGCGCCCTTCGGCATCTCGCTGGTCGCCGACGCGCTGGCCGTGTTCATGCTCTCGCTGGCCGCGCTGGTGACCGTCGCCATCCTCGTCTACTCGGTCGTCTACGTCGACGACCAGGGCCAGCGCGTCTCCTACCACCCCCTGTTCCACTTCATGCTGCTCGGGGTCTCCGGATCCTTCCTCACCGGCGACGTGTTCAACCTCTTCGTCTGGTTCGAGGTGATGCTCATGCCCAGCTACGTGTTCGTCGTCTTCTACAGCGGCCCGCGGCACACCGCCGCGGCGCTGCAGTACGCCGTCCTCAACCTCGTCGGCAGCGCGCTGATGCTCGTCGCCATCGGCGGCCTCTACGCGACGACCGGGACGCTCAACATGGCCGACATCGCCCGCCGGCTGGCCGCCCCCGCCGCGTTCGGGATCGACCCCGCGCCCGTGCTGGGCCTGTCGGCCATCCTCTTCGTCGTCTTCGCGCTGAAGGCCGGCATCGTCCCCTTCCAGTTCTGGGTGCCGCCCGCGTACCGGGCCGCGCCGGCCCCGATCTCGGCGTTCCTCGCGGGCGTCACCAAGAAGGTCGGCGTCTACGCCGTCGTCCGCCTGTACTTCACCGTCTTCGCGGTCGGCGCCGTCGACGGCGGGCTCGGCCTCCCCGGGCTGTCGGGGGCGTCGTTCCTGGCCTTCTTCGGGCCGGTGATGTTCCTGATGGCGCTGGCGAGTATGCTCGTCGGCGGGGTCGGCGCCGTCAGCCGGGAGAACTTAGACGACGTGTTCGCCTACTCCAGCATCGGCCAGGTCGGGTTCATCGTCCTGCCGCTCGCCGTGGTCGCGACGGTCGGCGACCACTCGCTGGGCGCGCCGGCCACCGACCTCCAGGTACTGGGGATCGTCGCCGCGCTGGTCTACTCGCTCAACCACGCCGTCGCCAAGTCGCTCCTGTTCCTGGTCAGCGGCGCCGTCCACGACATCGCGGGCACCATCGAGCTCGACCGGCTCGGCGGGATCACGACGCGGTTCCCCGTGCTGGCCGGCTCGTTCTTCGTCGGCTCGCTCGCGCTCGTGGGCATCCCGCCGCTGTCGGGCTTCTTCGGGAAGCTGCTCGTCTTCGACACGGGCGGGCGGGCGCTCGCCGCAGGCGCGCCCGGGGCCGGACTCGCGCTGGCGGGCGCGCTCGTGGGCGCGATCTTCACCATCGCGTACCTCTCCCGGACGTGGACGAACGCCTTCTGGGGCGGCGTCACGCCGGGCGTCGAGCACGGGAGCCGCTCGGCGGTCCTCGTCGCCGTCGTCGCCGCGCTCGCGCTCGCGGTCGTCGCCATCGGCGTCGGCTTCGACCCGGTCTACGCGTTCGCCGAGTCCGCCGCCGAGGCGGCGCTGGACACCGAGGGCTACGTCGACGCCGTCGGCCCGGAGGTGGTCTCCCGTGAGTGACGCGCCGGTCGCCCCGGACGGCGGTCCGCGGACCGTGCCCGGCGGTCCGGCGAGCCGGGAGGTGAGCCGATGAGACGCTGGATCGGCGTCGGCGCCGGCCTCGCGGTCGCCTGGCTGTTCGTCCGCGGCGTCACGCCCGACGAACTGCTCGGCGAGTTCATCATCGGCCTCGCGGTCGGGCTCCCGATCGCCTACGCGTTCCGCCGGTTCTACCTGCCGGACCTGGCCCTGGGCGACCGCCTGCGCGGGCTCCCCTACGCCGGGATCTACCTGGGCCACTTCGCGAAGGAACTCGCGACGGCGAACGTCGACGTGGCCTACCGCGTGCTCGCCCCGTCGATGCCCATCGAGCCCGACGTGTTCGAGCTCCCGCTCCGGGTCGAGACGGACCTCGCGGTCACGACCATCGCCAACAGCATCTCGCTGACGCCCGGGACGCTGTCGATGGACTACGACGCCGAGCGCAACGCCCTGTACGTCCACGCCATCGACGGCCGCGACCGCGAGTCGATCGTCGACCCGATCCGCACCTGGGAGGACCTGGCGCTGCGGATCTTCGACGAGGACCGCGACCCCGGCGACCCCGTGCCGGACCCGGACCGGACCGAGTCGGAATCGACCGGCGACCACACCGGCGAGGACAGCCCGACCGGCGCGGGCGAACAGCCGGCCGACGCGGGGGGTGAGACCGATGGCGAGTGAGGTCCCCGCGTTCGTCGAGACGGCCGTCCTCGGCGGGCTCCTGCTGGCCAGCGGCGTGACGCTGCTGGCGGGCTACCGGGTCATCCGCGGGCCGACCGTCCCCGACAGGGTGGTCGCGCTGGACACCATCGGGACGAACGTCGTCGCCATCGCCGCGCTGTTCGCGCTCCAGACCGGGCGGGGTCTGTTCGTCACGGTGAGCCTCGTGCTGGCCATCATCGGCTTCATCAGTACCATCGCTGTCGCGCGGTTCATCACCGAAGGAGACATCATAGAATGATGCCGACCGTCCAGGCCGTCGTCGTGACCGCGCTCGTCGTCGTCGGGAGCTTCTTCCTCCTCGTCGGCACGGTGGGACTGCTCCGGCTCCCGAACGTCTACAACCGGATGCACGCCACCAGCAAGGCCGCCACGCTCGGCGCCTCCTCGATACTGCTGGCCGCGACCGCCTACTACGGCCCGGTCGGCCCCGGCCTGACCTCGCTGGTCGGGATCGTCTTCCTCTTCTTCACGGCCCCGACCGGCGCGCACGTCATCTCGCGGGCCGCCGGGAAGATGGGCGTCCCGTTCGTCGAGACCGCCGACTGGCCCGGGACCGTCCCCCTGCGCGACGACGAGGGCTCGAACGACGACTGAGTCAACGAGCCCCGGGCCGGAATTTGTTACCGTCTCGCATACCGCCCCGCCCCTTTTCACGTCCGGCGTCGATCCGCCGGTATGACCCACTGGACCGAATCGGTCTACCGCGAGAACCCCGAGGTGTTCCGTCGCCACCTCGAGGGCCGCCTCGACGACGCGGCCGAGGAGACCGAGGACCTGCTCGCCCTGCTGGCCGACCGCGGGATCGAACCGGCGTCGGCGCTCGACGTGGCCTGCGGCATCGGCCGCCACGCGGTCGAACTCGCCGAGCGCGGCGTCGCGGTCCGCGGGATCGACATCTCCGAGTCGTATCTCGACCGGGCGCGCGAGCGGATCGACGAGCGCGGGGTCGGCGACGCGGTGACCGTCGAGCGCGCAGACATGCGTGACCTCGCCGGGCGGACGGACGAGTACGACCTCGTCGCCAACATCTGGACCTCCTTCGGCTACTACGACGAGGCGACGAACCGCGAGATCCTGGCCGGCATGGCGGAGCGCACCGCCGAGGGCGGCGCGCTCGTCGTCGAACTGGTCAACCGGGAGGGCGTGCTCGCGGACTTCCGACCCGCCGCCGTCCCCGAAGACGACGACGCCCTCGTCGTCGAGTCCGTCGAGTACGACCCCGAAACCGCCCGCATGGAGACGACCCGCCGCGTCTTCGCGGAGACCGACGAGGGGTACGACTACGAGGGCGAGATGGTCTACGACGTGCGGCTGTACGCGCCCGCCGAGCTCGCGACGCTGTGTCGTGACGCCGGCTTCGGGTCGGTCTCGCTGTACGCCGGCCTCGACGGCGCCCCCCTCGAACGGGAGTCGACGCGCCTGGTCGTCGTCGCCGAGCCCTGAGCGACGCCGTCCGGCGTCGCGCCCGCGGCCCTCCTGCGCCCGCGGAACCGCCCGACTGCGGTGGATCAAAGAGCCGTTTGATTCGAGAGAAGACATTCATCAGACCGGACAGTACCGGCGGATATGTCGATCCTGGGACGGCTGTGGGCGCGCCGCCGCGAGCGCCCGGCGCTGGTCGCCGTCGCCGCACTCCTCGCGGTCTCCCTGTCGGCCTACCCGGTCCTCGACTGGTGGTTGCGGGCGAACGTCGAGTTCGCCTCGGCGTTCCGGTTCGGCGACTTCGGCGCCTACACCGGCGCCGTCGACCGCTGGCGGGCCGGCGAGCCGCTCTACCGGCGGACCGAGGACGGCGGGTTCTGGGGCACGTACCTCTACCCGCCCGTGGTGGTCCTGCTGTTCTGGCCGTTCGAGGCGCTGCTGGCGTTCCGCGACGGGGCGATGGCCTGGCTGCTCGCGAGCGGCGTCTTCCTGTGGCTCGGCCTCCAGGCGCTGGTCGCGGCGCTGGGCTACGACCCCCGGTGGTACGAGCGGCTCGGGCTGGCGTGGCTCCTCGCGGGCTTCCACCCGGTCCTCCTGACCGCGAAGCTCGGGCAGACCGCGCTGTTCATGGGCGGACTGCTCTCGTTCGCCGCCGCGGCGCTGGTCCGGGACGGGCGCTCGCGCCGGAAGGCGGCCGAGGCATCCGACGCCGACCCGTGGGACCGCCCGCTCGCGCTGCTCGCCGGCGCCGCGACGGCCGCCGTCGGGGTCGTCAAGTTCGCCTACGCTCCCGTCGGCGCGCACCTCCTCCACGACCGGCGGCGGCTGGTCGGCGCGCTCCTCGCGGTCCCGCCGGTCGCCTGGCTGTCGATCCGCTTTTTCGGGGTCGGCGCGCACCTGACCTACCTCGACGTGCTGCGGTGGGGCGTTGCCCAGGGGAGCGACGGCGCCCGCTCGCCGACGCTGTGGCTCGCGCCGTACTACAAGCCGCTGGCGTGGCTCCCCGCCGCGCAGGTGTTCCGACTCGCCGCCTCCGCCGCCACCGCTGGTCTCGCCGTTCTCGCACCGCAACGGGCCCGCCGGGAGGTGTTCGCGCTCGGCGTCGCCGCCGTCCCGCTCGTTACCCCCCAGACGTACGCCTACTACTTCGTCGCCCTGCTACCCGCCGCCGTCGTCCTGCTGGCCGGCGAACTCGACGGCGACGGCTACCCCGAACTCGTCCTCCTGGGCGTCCTCCTGGTACACTTCCACTCCTACGGGCTCCGGTTCCTGGTCGTCACCGTCCCGAACGCCGTCCCCGCGTTCGAGGCGCTGCGGCCCGTCTACCTGCTCCTCCAGCCCGGCCTGTGGGGCAACGCCGTCCTCGTCGGCCTCGCGGCCGTCCGGGTCGTTCAGGCCACCGACCTCCCCGAACTCGCGGCGGACCGCCTGCCGGCCGGGGACCGCTCGACGGCCGGTCCGACGGACGGCGACTGAAACGCACTGGACCGGGCGGAAAACCGAACCGCGTCATACGGATTGCTGTAAGTCATTACCGTATCGACCGCCCGCTGTCGGGCGGTCGTCGCGGTAACAGTCACAGCAATCCGTATCAGTCGAGTTCGGCGGCGAGTTCCTCGGCGATCCGGGCGCCGAGCCCGGCCTTCTCGCCCTCGTACTCGGTCACGCCGTCGGCGCGGACGAGAAGCGCCCGGGTTCGGTCCTCGGCCATCACGCTCGCGTCGTTGCCGACGACGAAGGCCGCCCCCGCCCGCTTCAGCAACTCACGGGCCCGCGAGACGATGGCGTCGTCGTCCCCGCCGGTCTCGGCCTTGAACCCCACGATGGGGAGGTCGGGGTGCTCGTCGCGAACTGCGTCGACGAGCTTCGGCGTCGGTTCGAGTTCGAGCGTCAGCGACTCTGCGCCCGACCGGATCTTCGACTCGCGGCGCTCGACGGTGTAGTCGGAGATGGCCGCCGCCGAGACGAGCGCGTCGGCGCCGTCGGCCGCGTCGCGCGTCGCTTCGAGCATCTCCGCGGCCGACTCGACGGACTCGACGGCGGCGTAGGGCACGTCCGCCCCGTCGTGGACGAGGGTCACGTCGGCGCCGCGGACGTAGCAGGCGCGGGCGACGGCGCGGCCGGTCTTGCCCGACGCGCGGTTCGAGAGCGTGCGGATCGGGTCGATCGACTCCGTGGTGGCGCCGCTGGTGACGACGACGCGGCGGCCGGCGAGCGGGTCCGGCGTCGCCGCGCGGGCGGTCGCCAGCGCGATGGCGTCCGCCGTGGCGATCTTGGCCTTGCCCTCCTCGATTCGCGGGTCGACGAACTCGACGCCCCACGACTCGACGCGGTCGATGGCCGCCAGCACGCCCGGGTGGTCGTACATCGGCTCGTGCATCGCGGGCGCGACGACGACCGGCACGTCCGCGCCCAGGGCGGTCGTCGCGCACGTGGTGACCGGCGTGTCGTCGACCGCCGCCGCGATCTTGCCGACGGTGTTGGCCGTCGCCGGCGCGACCAGCAACACGTCGGCCCATCCCTCGCGGCCGCAGAGTTCGACGTGTTCGACGGCGCCGGTGATCTCGGTGACGACCGGCTCGTCGGTGGCGAACTCCAGCGCCCAGGGGTGGACGATCCCCTCGGCGGCGTCGGTGGTGACGGCCCTCACCTCGGCGCCGCGACGGCGCAACTCGTGGGCGAGTTCGACCGTCTTCACCGCGGCTATCGAGCCGGTCACCCCCAGCGCGACGTTGACGCCGTCCAGCATCGCCCGCACCTTCTCGCCGCCGCGACTTATAAGGGGCGGCTCGCGCGGCCGCGAAGCGGGCGAGCGCGGTCCGAGAAACCCAACGCTCGACGGGTCGAGAGACGAGAGCGGGGACCGAGAGGGGGGAGAGTGGGTGCCCGATCCGATGGGGGATGCCTCTGACACCCATCGGATAGTCGTCGCGAGCGACCTATTCAGTGTTCCGTTCGTTCACCGGCCGCGCACGACCGCGAAATCGCGGATGTCTGGCGCTCCGGGGCCGCTGCGACGCGATTCTCGGTCCCGCCGTCCCGCCGGCCCGGTCGCGGCCGCGTCACTCCTCCGTCACGCTGGGGTGCATCGTCGGCTCGTCGGGGTGGGGGTCGGCGACCGACTCGCGGATGGCCGCGCGGGCCTCGTCCTCGCGGCGGCGCCGCTCGGCCTCGTCGATCTCCTCGCAGCCCGGCGGAACCTCCCGGTCCCGGCCGGTGAAGTACCCCTCCGGGGCGACCCAGTCGTGGTAGAAGGGGCGGTCCGAGTCCTCGATGAGAGTGATCGCCACCTGGGCGCCGTGGCCGGCCGCGACGACCGCCTGGTGGTACTGCTTCGCCAGGCGGCCCGCCGCGTACAGCCCGTCGACCTCCGTCCGCCCGAGGTCGTCGACCCCGACGAACTGCTTGGACCCGCGCTGGACCAGCGACACGTCGAGTCCGTCGAGATACGACGGGTCCGACCACGACGCCGCGACGACGTAGGTGGCCGTGAGCGCGTCGCCGTCCGCCAGCGAGACGGTGAACCCCGCCACCTCGTCGGCCGGGCCGAGGTCGCCGTCCCCGGGGTAGGAGGGGTCGTCGGGGTCGAGCGGTGCGACCCGCTCGACGCGGGCGTCGGTGAACCGGACCCCGTTGCGCTCGGCCTGTTCGCGCGTCGAGTCGAGCAGCAGCCGCGGGTTGACGCCGGCGGGGAAGCCCGGGAAGTTCTCCAGGTGGGCGTTGCGCCGGAGGATCGGTTCGCCGGTCGAGACCACGCGGGTGTCCAGGCCCGCGCGGGCCGTGAACAGCGCCGCCGTCAGGCCGGCCAGGCCGCCGCCGACCACGAGCACGTCCTCGTCGGTCATGGGCGTCGGTTCCCCGGGCGTCGGGTTAAGCGATGCGGCCGCGGCTACTCCCGCAGCGCGACCGCGAAGGCGACGACCGACACCATCACCAGCGCCAGCGCGACCGTCGCCCGCTCGTCGGACACCCGGAGCGGGACCGCGAGGTACCCGACGACGAGCGCGACGGCGGTGGCCGCGACCAGCACGCCCCCGGTCGCGGTCGCGTGGACCAGTTCGGTCCGCGTCGGCGGCCGAACGCCGCCTAGGTCCCGCTCGAACCCGTCGGCGTGGACGCCCAGGTCCCAGACAGCGAGCGCGGCCGCCGCGGCTGCCACGACGACGAGCGTCGGGAGCGCGTCCGCGAGCAACGCCGTCCCGACCAGCACGAGGCCGGCCCCGACCGCGAACGCGCCCGCGCGCGGAGCGACCTTCGTCGCAGCGAGGCGCAGGCCGTGGACGAATGCCAGCGTCGCGACGAGCGCGCAGATGGCGCCGACGAGCGCGGGCACGACCACGGTGATCGAGTTCGGGACCGCGACTCTGCCGACCGGGAAGTCGACGGCGCGCGCGACGGCCGCGAGAGCGCCCCCGGCGACGGCGACGGCCACGGCCGCGAACCCGCCGGCGGCGTAGGCCACGGTGTCGCCCGGCGAGGGGCCGGTCCAGAAGACGACCGCGCGGTGGACCGCCGGCGCGGCGGCCACGCACAGCGACACCGCGGCGGCGGCCCCGAGCGCGGCGTGGACGGCGCCGCCGAGCAGGACCGCGTCGACGACCCGCGCGACCAGGGGCCGGGCGGCAAGCGCCGCGGCGACGGTCTCGCGGACGAGCGCCGACGCGCCGAACAGGCCGACGACGACCAGCGCCGCGACGTACCACCGCGGCACGTCGTCGACGGTCAGCCGGAACGCCGCTGCGAGGTCGCCCTCCGGGCCGGCACGGCCGGGCACGAGGGTCTCCAGCGCCCGCGCCGCCCGGTCGGCGGCGAGCCCGGCCGCGAGCGCGGCGACCTGGAGCCAGACCGCCGCCAGGACCGGCGTCGCGGTCGCGCCCGCGAACGCCCACGCGGCCAGCCCGGCCGCGAACCCGGTGCCGACCAGCAGGTACCACGTCACCGCCAGCCCGAGCGCGACCAGCGCGACGAACCCCGACTCCGAGGCGACCCGGGTCAGCCGACCGGGCGCGTCGCCGGCGGCGCCCGCCAGCGCCGCGACCGCGCCGGCCGCGACCCCGGCGAACAGCACCGCGTGACCGACCCGTCCCGTCGTCACTGCGAACCCGCCGACCGCCACGATCCCCGCGGACCCGACCAGGACCGCCACGCTCCCGAGGGCGAGCCGGCGGGTCCGGGAGGGGTCGAGCGCGCCGACGCCCCAGCCGAATACGAGGGCGCTCGCGACGCCGGCCGCTCCGAGCCGTGCGGGGCCGGAGAGCGCGACCGCGACCAGCGTCACGCAGGCGGCGACGGCGAGGGCGCCGCGGGCGGAGACGACGCCGGCCCGCGGTGGGTCGTCGCTCGTCGCGCTCATCGCTCCCACCTCGCGGCCGCACGGTCGACGGCGGCCTGGAGCGGTTCGTCGGGCGACCAGTCGACGACCCGCGCCCGCTCGGTCCCGGTGAGCGACCCGACCCGCTCGGCCCGCTCGATCCGCTCGACCGCGGTGCCGACCGTTCCGCGGTCGGTCAGGTCCGGGCTGACGACGGTCGTCGCGTGCTCGTGGGCGACCAGCCGCTCGACGGCCCGGACCGCGGCGTCGTCGAGCAGCGGCGAGACGAACACCACCTGCGCGCCGGCGGGCACCGCGTCGGCCAGCCGGCGGTTCGCGCCCGGGAGCCGCGGGAGCGACCGCCCCGGACGGCCGGCCGCGCCGGCGTCGCCGGTCGCCGCCGCGAACGACCGCCCGACGGTCACGTCCAGGTCGTCCACCGTGACGCCGAGTTTCGTCCGCAGTAGCGCTCGCAGGCGCAGCGACTGCTCGGTTCCGGTCGCCGGTTCCAGCGTCCCGTCGGTCCCGAACCGGCCGCCCCGGGCCGCCGAGAGGACCGACGCGCCGACCGCCGTCCCGCTGTCGAGGAGGTCGTCGGCGAGCCGGACCGCGGCGTAGCCACAGAGGTCCCGCGCGTCCGTGTCGCCCGGCGCGGCCCGCCGCTGGAGCCGGCCGTCGACGACGGCGACGACGGTCGCCGCCTTCGACTCGCGGTAGGTGACCGTCCGGAGCTCGCCCGTCGACGCGAAGCGGTTCCAGTCGACCCGGCTCGCCGGGTCGCCCGACGCGTACTCGCGGGTGGCGTAGAACTCGACGCCCTCCCCGCCGGAATCGGTCTCCACCCGGCCCGCGCCGATCCCGGTCTGGGCGGCCAGCGGCAGCGAGTCGACCGGGGTGTGACAGACCAGCGACTGCTCTGCCTCGAAGACCGTCCGCCGGACGGCCTCGCCGACCGCGCTCCGCGCGGCGACGGTCACGTCGCCGAACTCGTGTCGCCCCCGTGCGGCCGTCAGATCGTAGGTTAGAGTCGCCCGCTCGCCCGCTTCGAGCGTCGCCGCGCCGCGGGCGTCCCCGTCGACCACCGTCAGACCGGCGGGCGGGTCGTCGGCGACGCGCACGTCGGCCAGCGGCCGGTCGCCGGCGTTGCGGACCGCGACCGTCACGGCGAGGCGGTCGCCGGGGTCGGGGTCGACCGGGTCGACGCGGCGGTCGACGACCAGCGACGGCGACGGCGGCCGCGACAGCGACGCGGCGCCCGCGTACGCGAGCCCGACGACCGCGGCCAGGAACAGCCCCGTGTTCGACAGGAAGACGCCCAGCGCGACCGCCGCGAGCGCGAACGCCGCGCCCGCGGCCCAGCGGTTCTCGACGCCCGCGACCGTCGTCTCCGCCCCGGTCGTCGCCGCCAGCGTCTCGGCCGACCCGTCGTCCGCGAGCGGGGCGAACTCCCGCCCGTCGGCGTCGGCGTCGGCCGCCGCCGTCTGCGCCTCCGCGTCGGCCTCAGCCGCCCGGGCGTTGGCGTCGGCCTCCGCTGTCTGTTCGTCCGAATCGGATTCGAGTATCTGGGCGTCCGCGTCGGCGTCTGCCGCCCGCGCGTCCGGTTCGGCGTCGGCGGTCGATCCGGTGTCCGCGTCGGGTTCACCCGTGCCGGGTTCGGCCGTTCCGGACTCGGTCACCTCGGGTTCGTCGGCAACCTCGCGTCCGTCGGCGGTCGTCTCGCCGGCGTCGCTCACGCCTCGGACACCTCCGTCTCGACGCCGGTGACGGCCGCCAGCTCCGCGACGGTCGCCTCGACCCGCCGGCGGTACGGGTCGCCGCTCGCCCAGTCGGCTACCCGGACGCGCACCGGCGCCGTGACATCCTCGCCAAGGTAGGCCGCCGCGCGCGGGTCGTCGGTCCACTCGCCCGTCTCCAGCAGTTCCACCGCGTCCTCGGCGTCGGCGCCGGTCTCCGATTCGAGCACCTCGACGGCGAGCTCGCGGACCCGGTTCTCCACGTCGACGCGCTTCCAGCCGTCCCTCGACGCTTCGGGGTCGGTGAGCGCGTCGAGCGCCCCGTCGACGTCCTCGCCGACGAGGTGGTCGACGGCGTCGTCGCCGTCCCCGGGCGGGGGTAGCGTCGCGTCGCCCGACTCGGCGGCCGTCCGGCTCCGCCACAGCGACCACGCGCCGAGGACGAGCGCGAAGTGCGCGACGAAGTAGACGAGCGGACGGGCCGGCCAGACGACCGCGGCGACCGCGTCGGCGAAGCGCGGTCCGCCGACCCCCGCGACGAGCGCCAGCGCCGTCGCGAGCGCGACGACGCCGACGAATCCGGCGCCGAACCGGACCCGCCGCCCGCCGAAGTCGCGGTCGAGGTCGAAGTCGAGCTCGAACGAGGAGGGGTTCCGGTCGCGGTCGGGGCCGACGGACGGCGGGGCGTTCATTCCTCGTCCTCCCGCCGCGCGAGCACGGCCCTGGCGGCCTCGACGGCGGTCCGCGTCCGGTCGTCGGTCGCCGGCGCGCCGCCGTAGCGCACCTCCCTGAACACGTCCCTGAGCCGCTCGACGGGCTCGCTCGGGTCGCCGCGGTCGACCGCCGCCCGCGCCAGCTCGCCCGGCGTCCGCGCCTCGGGGTCGGCGACCGGGAGCGGGTCGGCGAACGCCGCCCACGCGTCCTCGACGGTCCGGATCGGGTCGTCGCCCGACTCCGGTTCGACCGCGGCGGCCGCCCGCGCGTCCGCGTCCGGTGCGCGCCCGCCCGCGACGCCCGAGCCGCCACCGCCCAGCCCGGACAGGACGCCCGACACGGACAGGAGCGACCCGCCCGAGACCGAGAACAGGCCGCTCAGCCCGGCGAACAGCCCGCCGGTCGCCGCGCGCGAGCCGTCGAGGACGGTGGCGAGCCCCGAGACCGCGTCGCTCGCCACCGAGCCGGTCGTCGACAGCAGGCGCGCCGTCCCCGTCGACGCGCCGACGAGCGCGACCATCGTCGCCTGGGGCACCCGCTTGACCAGCCCGGCGGGCGAGACGCCGCCGCCCCCGCCGAACGACCAGGGCAGGGTGAACGGGCCGAGGCTCGACCCGCCCCCGGAGCCGCCGCCCGAACCGAAGGACAGTCCGCCGAGCGCCGCCGCGCCCGCGAGTGCGACACCGACGCCGGCGATCGACCACAGCACCAGCCCGAAGCCGCCACCGCCGCCGTCGCCCCCGTCGGCGGGGACAGGCGTCGGAGAGGGCGTCGGCGTCGCGTCCGGCGTCGGGGAAGGCGTCGGTCCGTCGTCGACGACGGTCGACGGGACGGTCGTCGCGGTCTCCGGCGCGTCGTTCGCCGTCTCGGGTGCGTCGTCATTCGCCGATCCCGGCGCGTCGGTCACCGCCGGACCGGCCGCGTCGGGCGTCGTGTCGGCGACCCCGGCGGAGCCGCCGGCGCCGATCAGGTCCGTCTCGTCGGCGGGCGCCGAGCCGAACCCGGAGGCCGGGAAGAGGGCGCCGCCGAGCGCGACGGCGAGGACGGCCAGCGCTACGAGGACGGTGCGGGGACCCGTCTGCTTCACATCGGACAGTCGGGACAGCCCGTCAAAACCTTTCCGTCCGGCACACAGTTCAGCGACCGCACAGCTTTTGCCCCGCCGGCGAGTACCGGGCGGCGTGTCCCTCCCGAGCGACCGCGGGCTCGCGGTCCGAATGGCGGCGGCGCTGGCCGTCGTCGTCGCCGCGAACGCCCTGTTCGCCGGCGTCGTGCTCGTCCTGGCGGCGCCGTGGCTCGGCGCCGCCGCCGAGCGGGCCGCCCGGGCGGTCGGCGTCCCCGGCTCGGTCGCCGCGCTGTGGTGGCTCCCGCTGGCGGCCGCGCTCGTCGCCGCCAGCGTCTGGGCGCAGCTGCGCTACGTCCGCCGGGAGACGCTCGCCGCCGTCGACGCCGAACCAGTCGACCCCGGGACCTACCCGGACCTGGACAGCCGGCTCACCCGGCTGGCCGCCCAGGCGGGCGTCCCCGCGCCAGACTGCTACGTCGTCGACAGCGAGACGCCCAACAGCTTCGCGGTCGACGGCGCCGGCCCGCCCGCCGTCGTCGTCAGCACCGGCCTGCTGGCGACGCTCGACGGCGACCGGCTGGACTGCGTGCTCGCCCACGAACTCGCCCACCTCCAGCACCGCGACGCGACCGTCATGACCCTCGCCTCGTTCCTCCCGGCGCTGACCGGCGACCGCTACTCCCTCCTGGACTCGCTCGGCCCGTGGGCGCGTAGCCGCGCCGTCTGGGCCGCCGGCGTCGCCGCACTCTACCTCCTCGGCGCCGTCGCCACGGGGACGAGCCCGTTCGACCCAGGCTACGCGCTGGGGTTCGCCGGCGGACTCGCCGCCGCGATCGTCCTCGGCGGCGTCGCCCTGGGCGTCTTCGCGACGGCGACGACCGCCGTCGCCCGCCGACTGTCCCACTACCGCGAGTTCGCGGCCGACCGGGCGGCCGGCGAGCTCACCGGCGACCCCGCTGCTCTCGCCGATGCGCTCGCGACCCTGGACGACGAGACGGCCGCGGCCCCGACCGTCGACAAGCGCCTCGCCTACGACGAGGTGCGCGGGCTCTGCCTGCTCCCGGCGGGCTTCGGGACCGACGAGCCCGACCCCGACGAGTTCCACGTCGAGACGCGGTCGCACCCGCCGACCGACGAGCGGGTCGCGCGGCTCCGCGGCCTCGTCGACCGGCAGTGAGAGCGGCGGTGCGACCGCGGGCGGGCGACCGCCGAACCGTCAGGACAGGTCGAACTGCTCGGCGGCGGTCTCCATGTCCTTGTCGCCGCGGCCGCTTAGATTGACGAGAATCGTCTCGTGGTCGGTCTCCTCGGCTACCCGCTTTGCCATCGCCAGCCCGTGGGCCGTCTCCAGCGCCGGGATGATCCCCTCCTCCTCACTGAGCGCGCGGAACGCTTCGAGCGCCTCCTCGTCTGTGATCGCCCGGTACTCGGCTCGCCCCATCTCGCGGAACATGGCGTGTTCCGGGCCGACGCCGGGGTAATCGAGGCCCGCGGAGACCGAGTGGACCTCGGTGTCGTCGTCGATGACGCGGGTCTTCATCCCGTGGAGCACGTCCTCGCGGCCGTCGTCCAGCGGCGCGGCGTGGCGGCCCGAATCCGCCCCCTCCCCGCCGCCCTCGCCGCCGTAGAAGGCCACGTCGTCGTCGCGGAACGCGTGGAACAGGCCGATGGCGTTCGACCCGCCGCCGACGCAGGCGACGGCCGCGTCGGGCAACTCGCCCGTCCGCTCGCGGAACTGCTCGCGGGCCTCGCGGCCGATGACCGACTGGAACTCCCGGACCATCCGCGGGAACGGGTCCGGCCCCACCACGGAGCCGACGAGGTAGTGGGTGTCGTCGATGTTCTCGACGAAGTCCTCCAGGGCGGCGTCGACCGCCTCGGAGAGGCCCTGACCCTCGCGCTCGACCTCGTTGACCTCCGCGCCCATCAGGCGCATCCGGAAGACGTTCATCCGCTGGCGCTCGACGTCTTTCTTCCCCATGTAGATCTCGGTGTCGAGGTCGAAGAGGGCGCCGACCATCGCCGTCGCCGTGCCGTGCTGTCCGGCGCCGGTCTCTGCGATGAGCCGCGACTTGCCGGCCTTCTCCGCGAGCAGTGCCTGCCCGACGGCGTTGTTGATCTTGTGGGCGCCGCCGTGGAGCAGGTCCTCCCGCTTGAGATAGATCTCCGCGCCGTAGCGCTCGCTGAGGTTCTCCGCGTGGTAGACCGGCGTCGGCCGCCCCGCGTACTCCTCCAGGACTGACCGAAACTCCGCGCGGAACTCCTCGGTCTGTGCCACCGTCTCGAAGGCGTCGGCCAGTTGCGCCAGCGGCTCCTGCATCGGTTCCGGGACGTGTCGGCCGCCGAACTCGCCGAACTCCTCGCTGTCGCTCATACGCCCCCCTGTCCACGCTCTCGATAATAGGTCTGTCGGGCCGGCGCGGCGAGCGCGTCGGGCCGCCGCCCCCGGAGTCTCCGGGCGGCCACCGCGGGTCCCGTCCCCGTTCTCAGCGAGGGGGAACGGCCGGAGGCGATTATACCGTCGGCGGCGAACGGTCGGGTATGCACTACCTCGTCGCGACCGACGGGTCGACAGTCAGCGACCGGGCCGTCGAACACGCCGCCGACGAAGCGAGCGTCCGGGACGCGGACCTGGAGGTCGTCCACGTACTGACCCCCGAGACGAAACTGGTCGACGGGGACATCGTCCTGCCGGGCGAGGCTTCGGCCGTCGACCACGCCGAGGAGATCCTCGACGCCGCCGTCGAGACGGCCGCGGACGCCGCCGAAGGCGGTGACATCACGATCGAGACGCAACTGTTGACCGGCCGGCCGGCGACCGCGATACCCGAGTACGCCGAGAACGCCGGCGTCGACGCCATTTTCGTCGGTCACCGCGGCCGCTCCGAGACGCCGGGCGCGGTCGGGAGCGTCGCCAAGAGCGTCATCGACAGGGCGTCGGTCCCCGTGACCGTCACGCGGTGACTGCCGACGCGGCCGGACGCAGAATATCGGGCCACAGAGCTCGCAATGGGGACAAACTGGCACATAGCTTTATCGTGTGAGCGAGCGTATACTTCCTCATGGCTACGAGATCCGACTCGTTCGTCGAGCGCCGCGAGGGTGACTTCTGGGTAAACGCGCTGATCGGCGCGGTCGTGATGGTGGTCCTGTCGTGGATCCCGTTCGCGACGGTGCTGGGCGGCGGCGTCGCGGGATACCTCCAGCGGGGCACCCGCACGGAGGGCGCCAGGATCGGCGCGGTCTCCGGACTGATCGCCGCCGTGCCCGTCTTCGCGGTGCTCCTGGGAGTGTTCAGCGTGTTCAGCTTCGGCGCAGTCGCCGGCGGCGAGGCGTTCGGGGCCGCCGTCTTCGTCGCGATCGCCCTGTTCGCGCTCGCGGTCACCGCCGCGGTCGTCGCCGGGACCGGCGCCGTCGGCGGCTACCTCGGCGTCTACCTCCGGGAACGCACCGACGAGGACACCGACGACCACGGCCCGGCCGCCGTCGACCCGACCGTCGAGGCCGACCCCGAGACCGCGCCCTGAGCGGCGACAGACCCCGTTTTCCTTCCGACATCGTTCCGTGCCACCGTCGAAGCGGAGCGCCCGCCGGCGAGGCTATTAGTACCAGCGGGCCCCAGGGCGGGTGTGGACGAAGTCGAGGTCAGCACGGTCATCCACGTGCCGCCCGCGGAGGCCTACGAGTTCATCGTCGACTTCCCGCGGTACGCCGACTACTCCGAGTACCTCGAGGAGGTCCGTCGCGACGGCGACGGCTCGCCCGGTACCCGGTACGCACTGCGCTTCGCCTGGTGGAAGCTCACCTACACCGCCCACACCGAGGTGGTCGACGCCGACCCGCCCGAGCGCCTCGACTGGCGCGTCACCAGGAACATCGACGCCGACGGCCACTGGCGCGTCGAGGAGGCGGCCGGCGAGGCGCCCGACGGGGTCGAGGCGGCCTCGCGCGTCTCCCTGCGCATCGAGTACGACCCCGGCTCGGTCAACGCCGGCAGCATCGACCTCCCGCGATTCGTCTCGCTGTCGTGGGTCGTCGAGAAAGTCAAACCGCTGATCCAGAAGGAGGCCGAGCGGGTCGTCGAACGGATCGTCGCGGACATCGAGGGCCAGCCCCGCGAGGTCGACCTGACGGTCCACACCCGCCCGGACGCTATCTGAACTGCCGCCGAACGTCGACAGTCAAGAGCTGCGAGCCTACTCGTCGTACTCGCCGTAGTCGCCGCCGTACTTGATGAAGAAGTACGCGAGCCCGAGCGTCGCGGCCATCCCGAAGCCGGTGGCGATGCCCAGGGACTTCGCCGCGGCCGGGACTTCCGGGCGTGAGCCGCCGCCGCCACCCGTGTCGAGTTCCTCGGTTTCCACGTCGCTGCCGACGGCGATGGCGCCCTTCATGCCCTGGCCCTCGTGGGGAGCGCAGTTGTACGTGTACATCCCGCCGGTCTCCAGCGTGACCTCGTAGGTCTCGCCCTCGGCGATCGTCGCGAACTCGCCGCCTTCCGTGCCGGCGAGGCCGCCGCCCTCGGGCTGTTCGGTCGGCTTGACGTTGTGGCCGGGGGAGGCGAACTCGAAGACGACCGTCGTGCCCGAGTCGATCCAGATGTCGGTCGGTGCGAACGCGAAGCCGCCGGAGCCGACGCCGACCTCGACGGTCGCCTCGGACTGGCCGCGCAGGTCCTCGTAGCTGCCACCGTTCGCGTCGCTGACGTAGGATGGGAAGACGGGCTTGACGTTGCCGCCGCCACCGCCGCCGGAGTCAGTCCCCTCCTGGCCCGCGGCGGTGCCCGCCCCGGCCGCGACTGCTGTGGCGCCTGCGCCGGCGCGCAGGAACGCCCGCCGTGACACGTCCGCGCTCTGGTCGCTCATGCCCGGCCGTATGGACCCGCCCGTAGTGAATCCACCGGAACGGCGCCGGACGCACGGCGATATCTCCCGGGCCCGCTGTACACCGCAAAAGTCGTCGCTGAGGGGGTCTCAGCCTATCAGGCCTCCTCGAACTCGCCGTAGTCGCCGCCGTACTTGATGAAGAGGTACGTCAGCCCGAGCGTCGCGGCCATCGCGACGCCCGTGGCGACCCCCAGCGTCCGCGCCGCGTCGGGTACCTCCGGGATCCCCGGGCCGCCCCCGCCACCGCCGCCGGTGTCGACCGTCGGGTAGTCGGTCCCGACGACGACCGCCCCCTTCATCCCGAGCTGGACGTGCGGCTCGCAGACGTACGGGTAGATGCCGTCCTCCTCGAAGGTGTACTCGAACGGTGAGGCCCCCTCGCAGCCGGGCTCCCCGGAGTCGAAGACCTCCTCGTCCTCGACGACGTTGTGCGGACAGCCCTCCCCGGTCCACGTCCAGGTGAGCGTCGCGCCGTTCTCGACGTGGACCGCCGGCGGGCCGAACCCGAAGGCCCCGCCGTTGGCCTCGGTGCCGACCTGGACCTCCGGGTCCGACTCGCCGCGCAGGTCGACGACCTCGCCGGTGTAGTTGCCGACGCCCTCGAACCAGCCGTCGAAGTCCGGCTGGCCGCCCCCGCCACCGCCGGCGGTCCCGTCGCCCGGAGTCCCGTCCCCGCCGGCGGCAGTCCCCTCACCCGTCGCCGTGCCGGCCGCCGTCCCGCCGTCGGTCGCGGTCGCTGTTCCGTTTCCCGTCGCCGTCCCGCCGTCGTCGGTCTCGGTCTCCTGCGCGACCGCCGGTGTGGCCGCCGCTCCGGCCGCCCCGGCGCCGGCGAGACCCGTCACGAACGCCCGTCGCGTGGTCTCTCTGGTCATACCCGTGATCGGACGCCGAAGCGCGTGAGTGCGCGGCTTGCAACGCCAACCACTCCGAATACCGGGCCACCGGCGTGGTCTCGGCGGTTGCGCCCGCAGCCGTCGGTCGAAACGCCCGCGGTGCGGTGCCTTTTTGCCGAGTCACCGCCACGCTCCGGTGATGAGCGACAGTCCGCTCGTCGGCGTCGTTGGCGCCGACGCCGAGGCGGCCGTCGCGGCCGTCGAGTCCGCGGGCGGCCGGGCGACCGCCGGGGCGGCCAGCCGGGTCGTCGACGGGAGCGACGCCCTCGTCGCCGTCGGCGAACCCGCACTGCTCGCCGTCGCACGGACGGGCACGGACCGCCCGGTCCTGCCGGTCGCCGCCGGCCGCGGCGTCCGGTCGGCGCCGCGCGAGGCGCTCCGCGACGCCGTCGCGGACCTGCTGGCCGGCGACTACGAGTCCGTCCCCCACCCGCTCGTCGACGTGCGGGTCGCGGACCGGACCCGGGCGACGGCGCTGTTCGACCTGATGCTCGTCAGCGCTGAGCCCGCCCAGATATCGGAGTACGCCGTCGACAGCGGCGACGACCGGGTCGCGCGGTTCCGCGCCGACGGGGTCGCCGTCGCCACGCCAGCGGGCTCTTCGGGGTACGCCAGCGACGCCGGCGGTCCCGTCCTCGCGCCCGACACCGACGCGGTCGCCGTCGTCCCCGTCGCCCCCTTCGAGACGGACATCGACCACTGGGCCCTCCCGCCCGACGGCCTCGGCGTCACCGTCGAGCGCGACGAGACGACCGTCCACCTGCTCGCCGACGACAGGGTCGTCGGTCCGGTCGAGCCCGACGACCCCGTCCGCGTGGTCCCCGCGGGGTCGATCTCGGTCGCCGTCGTCGCGGCCGGCCGGTCGCCGTACCCGCCGGCCTGACCGGCCCCGGACTCCGCCGCGGGCAAG
Source organism: Halosimplex marinum (assembly GCF_051414075.1). Lineage (NCBI taxonomy): Archaea > Methanobacteriati > Methanobacteriota > Halobacteria > Halobacteriales > Haloarculaceae > Halosimplex > Halosimplex marinum. The sequence goes on from NZ_JBLKNY010000003.1 coordinate 415,308, forward strand.
TCGGGGCGGTCCCGAACGGTCCCGACGCCGTTCGCACACGTTCGGCCCGCGAACGGCGACGAGACCGCGCTGGATTGGAAAAGCTCTAATGTGCGACGGACGGATCCACCGGGTATGGTTGCATACGAGCTGTTCGGACCGGTCGACGCGGTCCTCGACAGCCACATCACCGAGGAAGTGCTCGTCATCGAGGCGGTGCTCCTCGGTCTCGTGGTCCTGAACATCGCGGCGCGCGCGCTGGCGCACCGACGCCACCTCTCGCAGGCCGAGAGCGGCGACGCCGACGAACTCTCGCGACACCCCTTCCACGTCCTCACCAACGTCGCCCTGGTGCTCGGCGGCTTCTACTACCTCACCGTCGCCCACCACCCCGGCATGGTCACCTCCGTCATCGCCATCTTCGTCCTCCTGACGGACATCTTCGAGTTCGAGTCCCGCAAGGTCGAGGTCCGCCGCGACATCGAGGTCGAACGCCCCAAGGCCGCCATCGGCGCCTCCGTCGTCGCGTTGCTGTACGTCGCCTACGTCACGTTCTTCTACGGGCCCCTCGGGCAGTTCCTGTAGGTCCGCTCTCTCGGCGGTTCCCCGTTCGCCGGTCCCCACGCGGGCGTCTCACGCCACGAAACGCCCGCGGAGCGCCCCCTGTCCATCGCTTCGCTTAGGGTTTGCTCAGTACAGGCAGTAGCTGTTGCGGTTGCGGTGCGGTCGGCGCGCGCTGGAGCGCGCGTTCATGCGCGCGACCGTAGCCGCGCGAGGGATTCGCGACTCGCGTGTCGCGAATCGGCTGGGGAGGCTCGTGGCCGTCTGCGGTGCTGTGCGGGGCGGTCGCGGTGTGGTTGCGGTCCTGGTGGACTGAAAGGGCGAGGCGCGCTCGCGCTTGCGTGGTCGCCTGAGCGGGCACTATCCGCGCGGGCGGTGCCGAGAGCGCGGATATCCCGCCTCAGCGACCGCGAGCGCGCCGAGGGCTTTCAGCGCTCACCGTCGAGCGCGGTCGCGGTTACTGCTAGAGAGCGCGCCGAGGGCTTTCATCGCCTGCCGCCTCCTGCGGTCGCCCTCGCAAGATCACTTCACGACACGCTCGACAGAGACAACCGAGACATTCGCAGACGAGGTCGAACGCTCAACGCGCGAGAGCTTAAAAGGCATGGCGCCCTATCACCGGGCGAGGCGACCACATGACGGCGCGCGACCCCTCGTTCGCCATTCCGGGGCGGCCCGAGCGGCGGTTCCCCAGGGGCGGCGGCGTCGAGTACGAGGGCGAGACGGTCTTCGTCTGCACCCCGGAGGCCGACCGATCCGACGGCGAGCTCGAATCGCTCGTCGCCGACGTGCTCGACGCCGACGCCTACCGCTCGGGCGACTTCATGGAGCTGCCCATGCCGCTGTATCTCGTCCGCGACGAGGGGACCGCCGACGTGTTCCGCGTCACCGTCCGGAACCGCGCCGTCCAGTTGCACGTCCTCCCCGAGACGGAGTCCGAGGGGTTGCGGCGGTTCTACGACCGACTCGTCGAGGTTTCGGACTGCGAGTGGTCCGTGGCCTGTCGGACGGACTTCGGGTGACCGAGACGGTTACCGCCGACGGAGTCGCGAGCGGACTTCCCGCGGAGTCGCGAGCAGGCGCCCCGCGGTGCTGTCGGGAACACGAGCGCACCGTCAGCGCGCGGCCCTCCGTGGGCCGCCGGTCCGGACCGGTCGAGCGGTCGGTCCGTCAGACCCACTCGACGGCGGCGTCGAGGTCGAGGGGCACGTCGCCGTGGCGGTAGCCCTCGCAGCGGCCGTCGGGGCGGTAGCGGAAGACGACGGTGGGCCGGTAGCCGACGGAGGGGCGCTCGGCGCGGATGGGGTTCCACTCGTCGTCGCGGAAGGAGGTGCAGTCGACGAACAGGACGGCGTCGTCGTGGATGGCCAGCTGGTCGCGGGTCTTCGAGTCGACGGTGCGCCGCAGCGCGGCGATGGGGGTCCCCGCGGGGCGATTGCGAGGGGCCATCGGGCGGGTGACCTCGACGAGCCGTTCCCCGCCGGGGGTCTCGACGGCGAAATCGAGGGCGTGGCCCGAGTCCTGCTCGGACTCGGGGACGAACTGGATGTCGGCATCCGCGAGCAGCTTGGCGGCGTCGAACTCGCCCATGGTGGCGCGCATCCGGCTGAACTCGTTGCGCTCGCTGGTACCGAGCTTGGCGGCCATGGTGTAGCGGTGGTCGTCGAGGACGCCGGTCTTCAGGAACCGCTCGTAGAACTCCAGTCCCTCCTCGCGGGTGGCGTCGGGGAAGCCCGCGGCGTCGCGGTCGAAGAAGGCGCGGGTCGTCTCGCGGCCGTCCTTCGAGAAGAGGACGGGGAGGAAGAACCACGAGACGTACTCGTAGGCGGCGAGCCAGGGGGCCTGGCGCTGGAGGTCGTAGGTGAGTTCGCGCTGGGCCCAGCGGGCGACCTCGTAGGGCGCCTCGTCGAAGGTCTCCTTGTCGGTGCGCCACAGCGTCTCGGGCGTCTCGGTGTTGCCCAGCCAGTAGGCGCCGTCGTCGTTCCAGGCGAACAGGGCCAGATCGCCGTTGTCCATCTCGAGCCGGCGGGCCTCGTAGCCCTGCGGCCCGTCGATCTTCGGCGTCGTCAGTCGCGCGCCGAAGCGGTCGTCGAGCGGGGCGAGCAGGTCCCGCCTGACCCGCTGCTCGTCCCAGCGCCCGGTCGACCGCCGAAAGCGAACCGGTCCGGCCATATCGGGGGGAGGGGCGGCCAGCGGTATACACTGTTCGGACTCGCCGCCCCGGCCGACGCGACGAGGGGACCGACGCGACGAGGGAGCCGACCTGCCGGGATCGCGCACCTCGGGGCCGCTCGGTGAGGAATCGCGCCGACCGTTACATTGATAGGTGTTAACTCACAAGTGTGGGTGTGATACACAATGTCGATGGGTGCATACGACGAAGTGGAGCATGAGCGCCGCGAGCGCAAGCACAGCGAGGTCGAGGTGAGCGACGACGACCAGCGGACGGAGTACCGCGGGACGGTGGAGTACGACAGCGACGAGTCGACGGAGGAGCTACTCGACCAGTTCAAGGAGATAAATTCGTAATCGCCCCGGTTCCTTCCGTGCGACTGTAGAGGACGACCAGCGACAGCGTCGTCACGGTCGCGACCGCGAGGACGTGCCCGACCACCGCGACCAGCAGGACGGTGTGGTCCAGCAGGAACGGGACCAAAAGCAGCTGGAGGAGTCCGAAGCCCATCGTCTCCAGGTCGGCGCGGGCGAGGACGCGGGTCTGCTCGGGGGAGAAGCGGAAGCGGGCCGACCGCCACAGCGCGGCGACGCTGGCCCACCAGCCGGTGCCGATGCGGTAGCACACGTCCCACAGCACCAGGAGGGTGAGATACGTCGCGGCCAGCGGCGGCTCCGGCCCCAGCAGTTCGGTCACCAGCGGGCGCGGCGTGCGCGGGTCGACGACGAGCAGGTAAGTCAACAGGGCGACGAACGCCAGCACGCCGAGGACGACCTCGATGCTGGAGCCGAAGACGAGCCGGCGGTACGGCTCCGGTGGGTCCGCCCGGCGGACGAGCTTGCTGATCCGCAGCATCTCCAGGCTGCCGGCGGTCGCCACGAGGACGGCGACGGTCCCCGCGATGGCCCCCTCCGGAAGCCCGTAGATCGCGGCCAGCACCAGCACGCCGGCCTCGAACAGCGAGAACTGGATGACCAGCGCGAGCCGCTCGGAGATGTGGACCCCCGGGAGCGCGCCGACGATGCTCTCGTAGACCCACGTCTCCCCGTACTCCGGGACGAGCGGGTCGGTCGCGGTATCGTCGGAATCGGTGCCGTCCGGCGACGGGTCACGGGTCGCGGCCTCGTCGGGCGGCGGGTCGCGGGTCGCGGTTTCGTCGGACGGCGGATCGCGAGCTGCGTGGTCGTCCGGCGACGGGCCGCTCCCCATCAGGTCCGCCCCCCGCGCTCGCCCGCCGTCGGACTCCCGCCGGGGGCGGCCGCGGTCGTCCCCGTCTCGGGGGCGAGCGCCTTCCGGACGGCGTCGTCGAACGACGTTAGATCGACGTCGACGTGGTCGCGGATCGCGTCGTCGGTGACGACGACCGGGTTCCTCAGCCCGAGCACGAGCGGCCGGGCGACCGCCGTCGGCACGTCGGTCACGAGCCCGATCCAGTACGAGGAGAGCTTCGGCGTGAGGACCGGCACGGAGAGGACCAGCGGCCGGCGCCGGCCCATCGCCTCGGCGGTCCGGGCGAGCATCTCGCGGTAGGTCAGCACGTCGGGGCCGCCGATCCCGTAGGTCTCGCCCGCGGTCGCCGGCGCGTCGAGGACGCCCACGAGGTACGCGACCACGTCGTCGACGGCGATGGGCTGGCACTCGTTTTTGACCCACCGCGGGGTGACCATCAGCGGCAGCCGCCGGACCAGCTGGCGGACCATCCGGAAGCTGGCGCTGCCGTCGCCGACGATGACCGCCGCCCGTAGCGTCGTCAGCGCGTAGTCGGCGTCGGCGAGGATCCGCTCGACTTCGCGGCGCGACCGGAGGTGCGGCGAGAGGTCGTCGGCGTCCTCGCCGAGCCCGCCGAGATAGACGACCCGCTCGACGCCCGCATCGTCCGCGGCGGCCGCGAAGTTGCTCGCGGCCTTGCGGTCCCGCTCCTCGAAGTCGTCGCCGGCCCGCATCGAGTGGACGAGGTAGTACGCCGCGTCGACCCCATCGAAGGCGGACGCGAGCGTCCCCGGTTCGAGCAGGTCGCCCTGGACCACCTCGACGCCCGGCGGCGGGTCGTAGGCCGACGGGTCCCGGACCAGCGCCCGCACGTCGTGGCCGGCGCCGGTCAGCGCGGGGACGAGCCGCCCCCCGACGAACCCCGTCGCCCCCGTGACGAGCACGTGCATACCCGCACCAGGGACTGTATCCCCTTAACGACCCGAGCCGATCGCGCCGGTTCGGCCGGCGTTCGACGGCTCAGCCGTCCCAGCCCGGCGTCCCCGGCGCGCCGCGGTCGCCCTCGACGGTCGCGGCGGCCGCGGGGTCGGGCGGCTCGTCGCCGGCGCGGTCGGTCCACTCCTCGACGGCCCCGTCGACCCACGAGTCCGCGTCGAGCGCCCGCTCGCGGGCCCGCTCGTAGCGCTCGTCGCTGACGGCGAGCGTCCCCGGCGCCGAGGCGGCGGCGACGGCCACGAGCTCCGCGTGGTCGGCCCGCGTCGCCTCGCCCGCGGCGAGCCGCTCGACCGTCCCCTCGATCCGGTCGGCGTCGGGGTGGCCGAACACCCGCGCGCCCACCGCCCCCGGCCCCAGTACCGGGCCGGCGTCGTCGGGCGGTTCGTCGTCGAGCAGTCGCTCGCCGCCGTGGGCGCGCTCGACCCGCTCGCACTCCGTCTCGGCGTCCAGCGCGAGGTTGTCGCCCGGGTAGGTCGAGCAGGTCTCGGGATAGACCTCGCTCCCGTGGATGCGACACTGGAGCGTCTCCGGGTCGAGGAAGGCACAGGTCGGGAGCCAGCGCGGCTCGACGTCGAAGGGCTCGACGGGCTTTGGGACCTTCCGCAGGCCGACGAGGAAGGCGGGACGGCCCCGGACGGCGGCGACCTCGACGCCGCCGACGGCGACGCTCGGGCCGTCCTCGATCCGGAACAGCCGGGCGACCAGCGCGCCGGCGAGGCCCGCGTCGAGGAACGCGCGCACCTCGTCGCTCGACAGCGGCGCGAGGTTGGCGACGTCGTCGAGCGGCCGGTAGCTGCCGCGGCGCTCGTGGCCGTGGTCGGCGTCGTCGGGCGCCAGCGCGCGCCAGTCGAGACAGCAGCCGGCACACCCCTCGCAGTTCACCTCCATATCGGTCGGTTGTGCGCCGACCGGCAAAAGTCCGCGCCCGCCCCGCGTCCGGCGGCGACCGGCGACTGGCCCCGCGCCGGGTCCCGCCGCGTCAGGCGTCGCCCGCGCCGGTCCGTTCGTCCGTCGCCCCGTCGTCAGTCCCGTCCTCCGAACCCGCGTCCGGGAGGCCGTCGCCGCTCACGTCGCCGAACTCGAAGCGGGCGCCGCCCGCGTCGCCCTCCGTCACGTCCGTCTCCCAGCCGTGGGCCTCCGCGATGGTCCGGACGATGCTCAGTCCCAGCCCCGTGCCGTCGTCGTCGGTCGAGTAACCCGGGTCGAAGACGCTGTCCCGGTGGCCCTCGGGGACCCCGGGACCGTCGTCGACGACGTAGAAGCCCTGGCGCTGTCCCAGGTCGCCGACTGTGACGGTCACGTCCCGGCCGCCGTGTTCGGCCGCGTTCCTGAAGACGTTCTCCAGCAGTTGCTGGAGGCGGCTGTCGTCGGCAAGCATCGTCGCGTCGGTCTCGACGGTCAGCGTCGCCTCGTCGGTCTCGACGACGGTCCAGGCCCGGCGGGCCACGTCGGCCAGTTCGACGGGCTCGGGGTCGCTGACGGCCTCGCCCTCGCGGGCGAGCGTCAGCACGTCGTCGATCAGGTCGTCGATCCGGTGGAGCGACCGCTCGACCGCCTCGAAGTGCTCGGCGTCCCCGTCCTCGCGGGCGAACTCCAGCCGACCGAGCGCCACCTCCAGGGGGTTGCGCAGGTCGTGGGAGACGACGCTCGCGAACCGTTCGAGCCGCTCGTTCTGTCGTTCGAGCTGGTTCTCGTAGCGCTTGCGCTCGGTGATGTCCCGCGTCACGCCGACCACCCCGAGAATCGTCCCGTCCTCGTCGCGCCAGGGCGCCTTCGAGGTCGTGACGTAGGTCTCCTCGAGGTCGTCCCCGTAGGCGTGTTCGATCCGGTCGTCGATGGACTCGCCTGTCTCGACCACCTGCCGGTCGTCGGCGACCGCCTCCTCCGACAGGTCCGGCGGGTACAGGTCGAAGTCCGTCTTTCCGACGATGTCCGCGGGCGCGTGGTGGCGCTTCCCGTCGGGGCTCTCCAGGTAGGGCGGGCCGTTCAGCCGCGGCACCTCGTCGCTGACCCGGACGTGGCGGCTCCGGCGGTCCTTGACGTAGACCGACAGCGGGAGGTTCTCCAAAAGCGAGTCGAGCATCGTCGACTCGCGGCGCGCCTCGCTGCGGCGCTCGATCAGCGGCCGCAGGTCCGCCAGCGCGTCGACGCGGTCGGCGTCGGCGTCGACCTGCAGGTACGCATCGACGCCGAGGTCGGTCGCGGCCGCCGGCGGAAGCGCGCCGTCGACCGAGAACGCGACGACCGGCAGCGACGCCGAGTGGTCCCGGGCCGCCGCGACCGCCGCCCGGCCGTTGAAAGTCCCGTCGCAGTCACAGACGACAGCGTCGAACGACCCGTCGGCGAGCCGCTCCGGGAGATCGGCGTCGGGGGTCGCCCCCTGGACCGCGAGCCCGTCGCCCGGCTCCGACTCCGCCCAGGCGTCCGCGACCGCCGCCGCGTCGGTCCCGACGTACAACACGGTTGGTCGACTGTACATACGGTCAGTTCGATGTACCTGTTACTCGTTACTCGTGATAAGTGGCGGGGTCGTGTCATGCGGTGGCGGGTGTCCCGCCCGCGTCGCTTTTCCCGGTGCCCGCCCTACGGCGGGTATGACCACCCGGCCGTGCGACGGCTGTGGCGACGACGTGAGCATCACCGGCGGCATCGCGAACATCTGGACGCTGGAGAAGCGGACGACCGACGGGCTCTCCCTGGAGCTGGCCGACGGGTCCGAGCACTTCCTCTGTTACGACTGCATCGAGCGACTCCCCGACGAGCGCGAGCCGACGGCCGACGACGTGGCCGACCTGTAGGGCGGCTCCGTGGTCGCCGCCCGGCCTCCGCTCAGGCGTCCGGTCCCTCGTGGGTCGCCAGCGTCGCCGACTGGTCGGAGTCGGGCGGGCGCCAGACGACGGCTATCTCGTAGTCGCTCGCGGCGCCGACCGTGACCAGGTCGCCGGCGACCACCGAGCCGCCCTCCCCGCTGACCGATCCCTGCCAGACGCCGGGACCCCGCTGGTCGACGCCGTCGACCTCGGCGAACCCCTCCCCGCGGATCTGGACCGCCTCCCGGGGCACTGCGTCGCCGCCGTCGTGGGTGACCGTGAGGGTGCCGACGCCGTCGCCGGCGGGCTCGTACTCGAAGCCGAACGCGACGGTCGGCGGGCCGTCGGCGCCGGAGTCCCGGTCCATCTCCGGCCCGGGGTACCCGCCGGGGAACTCGGTCACGTCGCCGGTCGGCACCGTCGCCGTCGCGGTGACCGCGGAGCCGTCGGTCCGGAGCGTCACCTCGCCGCCGAGCAAGGCGTCGGTCTCGCCCGCCCACTCGGCCATCGCCGAGCGGTTCGCGCTCCCCTCGAACAGCGCGGCGGCGCGGACGCGCGTCCGGTCCTCGGCGACGTGGTAGCCCATCCCCTCGCCGAGACCCCGCTCGAAGGTCTCCCCGGTCCCGTGGGTCCGGCCTTCGAGGATGTGGGCGCTCCCGATCGAGTCGAGGAGCCGCCGGCACTCGGGGACGGCGTCGACGTAGCGGTCGGCGTTGCCCGTCCGCGCGTCGACGACGGCCTCGACGACGGGCTTCTTGTCGGCCGTGTCCTCGCTGGAGACGGCCCCGGCGGTGACCAGCATCCCGTCGCGGACCGCCGCCGCCCGCGGGTCGCCGGGGCTGAAAAGGCGGAACCCGCGGTGGGCCTCCCCCGCCTCGAAGCCGTACTGGCGCAGGCCGTCCTCGACGGCCGTGCGGTCGAACTCGCCGATCAGCACCGACACCGACCGGGCGAACCGGAACAGCGCCCGCTGGTCGCCGAGTCGGCCGACGCCCGGGATCGGGTACCGCTCGTCGAGCTGCGCCAGCGTGCCCGAGCCCAGCGCGCCCTCGAACTCGCCGAGCGCCGTCGGCGCCATGCCGAGGAAGGCGTAGCCCGAGTCCCCGGTCTGGTCGAGTAGCGACGGGTCGGGCATCCACCGCGTCAGCGTTGCGACCGGCGTCTCCGGCCGGGCCGGCGCCGGCGTCACCGTCGGCGTCCCGGTCGGCGTCGACTCGTCCTCGTCCCCGCCGTCCCCCCCGTCACCGCCCCCACCGTCGTCGTCCGAGGACCCGTCGTCGGGCGCCTCGGTCGGCGTCCCTCCGCCGAGGACGCCGCCGAGACAGCCCGACAGCGCCGACAGGGCCGCGATCGTTGCTCCCCCTCGCTTCAGTGCGTTCCGTCGCGTCTCCGGCATCGACCCCGTGTTTTCCGACCCCGTGCAAAATGGTTACGGATCTGATAGTGTCGGTGTCAGGTCGCCTCCGGCCGTCAGGCGTCCGGCCCCTCGTCGTCGCCGATCGTCGCCGACGTGTTCTCGTCCTCGGGCTCCCAGACGACGCTGATCTCGTAGTCGGCCGCGACGCCGACCTCGACGTAGTCGCCGGCCACGACCGCCGCGTCGTCGCCGCTGGCGGTCCCCTGCCACTCCCCGGCGGCGGCCTGGTCGACGCCCTCGACGTCTGCGAATCCGCTCCCGCGCACGAACAGTTCGGCCTTCGGGACGGTGTCGCCGCCCTCGTGGGTTATCTCCAGCCGTCCGACGCCGTCGCCGGTCGGCTCGTACTCGAAGCCGAACGCGACCTGCGGCGCTCGCGTCCTGCCGCGCGGCGACTCCCCGGGCATCCCCTGGCGGAACCGCTCGATGTCGGCGCTGTCGACCGTCGCCCGCGCCGTGACGACCCGGCCGTCGGCAGCCGTCTCGGGCTCCCGCCCGTAGAACGCCTCGGCGTCGGCCGCCCAGTCGGCCACCGCCGCCTCGTCGGCCTGCCCCTCGCGGAAGACCGCCGAGGTCCTGACCGCCGTCTCCGACCCCTCGACCTCGTAGGCGATGCCGCCGGCGACGGCGCCGTCGAAGGTCGCGCCGGCCCGGTAGGTCCGCCCGGCGAGGAGGTGCCCGCTCCCGAGCGCGTCGACGAGGCGAGCGCAGTCGGCCGACGCGTCGGCGTAGCGCTCGCCGTCCCCGGCCCGCGCCGCGAGGATCGCCTCGACGGTGGCGGTCGCGCGGTCGCCGTCGTTGAACGCCGGCGCGGTGACCAGCGTCGACTCGCCCAGCGCCGCCGCGCCGCCGCCCTCCCGGGCGAAGACGGCGAAGCCGTGGGCGGTCTCCGTCTCGCCGTACCCCTGGCTCCGCAGGTCCTCGGCGGCGGCGCCGCGGTCGACCCCGCCGTCGAAGACGAGCACGCCGAGGCCGAGCTGGACGAACGACGCCGCGTCGGCGTACGACTCGACCCCCGGGACCCCGGATCCGCCCCGGAAGGTCTCGACCGCGCCGTCGCCCAGTTCGGACGCGTGGTCGAGCAGCGCCGCCGGCGCGGCCGACGTGAACGCGTAGTGGTCGCGGTCGAGCGCGGCCGGCGCCGGGAGCCACGCCGCGTAGTCGGCGTTCGGCGGCCCCTCCGGGGTCGCCGTGGCCGTCTCCGTCGCCGTTGCGGTCGCCGTTTCCGTCGGCATGGGCGTCTCGGTCGGCGTGGCCGTCGCCGTTGCGGCCGCGGTGTCGGTCGACGCGCCGGCCGGTTCGTCCGTCGCGGTACTCGTATCGTCGCTCAGACAGCCGGCCGTCGCGCCAGCCAGGAGGGCGGCCGCGCTCCGTCGGAGGAAGGTCCGTCGCGGGGATGTCATCGTCCCCGCGTTTCCGACCCCGCCGGTAAATACTTGCTGTCCGACACGGTCGCCGCGCCCGGCCCCGGGCCTTCCGGCAGTTTTACGCTCCCGGGACCGGTGTCGTCTGACGTGCAACCGGGTCGGATCTCCGACGAGTTCCCGGCGCCGTCCTACCGCGGCGCCCAGGAGCGGGCCCTGGCCGACATCCGCGACGCCTTCGCGGCCGGCAACGACGTGGTCCTCGTGCGCGCACCGACCGGCAGCGGCAAGTCCCTCCTGGCGCGGGCCATCGCCGGCTGCGCCCGCACCGCCGGCGAGAGCGAGGCCGGCGAGCCCATCGACGCCTACTACACCACCCCGCAGGTCTCACAGCTCGACGACGTGGCGAGCGACGACCTCCTCGCCGACCTCAAGGTGATCCGCGGGAAGAACAACTACGACTGCATCCTCCCCGGCGAGACGGACACGCCCGTCGACCAGGCGCCCTGCGCCCGCGAGCGGATGTTCGACTGCCAGGTCCAGCATCGGTGTCCCTATTTCTCCGACCGCGCCATCGCCGCGAACAACCGCATCGCCGCGATGACGCTCGCCTACTTCATGCAGACGGCCGGCTCGGACGTGTTCGGCCAGCGCGACGTGCTCGTGATCGACGAGGCCCACGGCCTGGGCAACTGGGCCGAGATGTACGCCACCATCGACCTCGGGCCGGACACCGTGCCGGTCTGGGACGCCTGCGACCCCCCCGAGATCGACGGTCTCGACGACGCCGTCAAATACGCGGACACGCTCCACACGATGGCCGGCCGGCGGCTGACAGAGGTGCGCCAGCAGGCGGAACTCGACCCCGAGGAGGCCGCCGAGCGCGACAAACTGGTCCAGTTGCAGTCGGACCTGTCGTGGTTCGCCGAGGACTACCGCGACGACGAGAGCGCCACGACGTGGGTCGTCGACCAGGCCGACGGCGCCGGGACCAGGGTGACGATCAAGCCGATGGCGCCCGAGAAGTACCTCAAACACACCGTCTGGGACCGCGCGAGCAACTTCGCGCTGCTGTCGGCGACGATCCTCAACAAGGACGCCTTCTGCGCCAACGTCGGCCTCGCCCCCGACCGCGTGGCCCTCGTCGAGGTCCCCCACACCTTCCCCGTCGAGAACCGCCCGCTGTACGACGTGACACGGGGGAAGATGACCTACGAGGCCCGCGACGAGACCATTCCGAAAGTGGCCGAGACGCTCGTGCGGATCATGCAGGCCCATCCCGACGAGAAGGGGCTGGTCCACTGCCACTCCTACGCCATCCAGGAGCAACTACAGGGGCATCTTCGCGAGTACGGCGTCGATTCGCGCGTCCGCGCTCACGACTCGGAGGACCGCGACGCCCAGCTTTCCACGTGGAAGCGCGTCGACGACCCCGACGTGTTCCTCTCCGTCAAGATGGAGGAGGCGCTGGACCTGGAGGGCGACCTCTGTCGCTGGCAGTTGCTCTGCAAGGCCCCCTATCCGAACACCCGTGACTCCCGCGTCGCGGCGCGGCTGGAGGACGACCAGTGGGGCTGGTACTACCGGACCGCCCTCCGCACGGTGATCCAGGCCTGCGGCCGCGTGGTGCGGGCGCCCGACGACTACGGCGCGACCTACCTGGCCGACTCCTCGCTGCTGGACCTCTTCGAGCGCGCCCGCGTCGACATGCCCGACTGGTTCGCCGCACAGGTCGACCGCATGAGCGAACCCGACCTGCCCGCCGTCGATACCGCGGCCGCGACCGGGTCGAGTTCCGGCGGCGCGTCCCGTTCCCGGTCCCGGTCGGCGGGCTCGACCGACTCGGACGGATCCTCGTCGGGGTCGTCCGGCGCCTCGGCGTCGGGGTCGGGGTCCGGATCGGAGTCCGGATCGAGCGGCGACGACGGCGGTTCTCGGGGCGGTCGCCGCCGTTCCCGCCGCTCGGGGTCGAAGTCCAACCCCATCGCGGACGTGTGGGACACCGAGTGACCGCGCGCCGGGCCACCCCCGGCGCTTCCGTGCCGACCGCACGTTTTTCCAGCCCGGGCGCCCTCCCTGGGGCTATGACCTGGGGCGACCTCTTCGAGCGCGCCGCCGACCACGAGGTGACGAGCGAGGCAGTGCGGGCGGCGCTTCACGAGCGCCGGGTGGAGTCGGGTGAGGAGCCGTGACCGAGGCGAGCCCGGCCCGGGTCGTCGCGGACGCCGACGTGCTCGCGGCGGACCTCCTCGTGGGAGGCGACGCCCGCGAGGCGCTCGATCACGTCCGCTCGCACTCGTGGGTCACCCTCGTCGCGAGCGACCCGCTGCTGGGCGACGCCGAGGCGGTGGTCGCCGACCTGGCCGACCCGGACCTGGCCGCAGACTGGCGCGACCGCATCGAGGCGCTTCGCGAGCCGGTCGACCACCCCTCCGGCGACCACCCGGCGCTCGCCTCGGCATTGCACGGCGGCGCGATGCACGTTCTCAGTTTCGACGAGGACTTGCAGTCGGCGGCCGCCGGGGCGGCGATCCGGGGGCGCGTCGAGGCGAGCGTCAGGTCCCCGCGTGCGTTCGCGGCGGTCTTCGACCCCGAGTCGCTGTACGAGGCCGTCGAGGGCGGCGAGTACCCCGGTCCCGACCGGGACCCGCGGGCGTAGGAACCGCTGGACCGTGCGGTCCGCGCCGTCGTCCACTCTCGGCGTATCGCGCTCGGCGACTCACTCGGGCGTGTCGCGCTCGGCGAGCCAGTCGGCGAACTTCGCCAGGGCGCGGCCGCGGTGGGAGACGGCGTTCTTCTCGTCGGGGTCCATCTCCGCGAACGTGCGGTCGTCGTACTCGAAGATGGGGTCGTAGCCGAACCCGCCGTCGCCGCGGGGCGCGACGATCTCGCCCGGGACCACGCCGTAGAAGAGCTTGACCGGCAGGTCCCCGTCGCCGTCGTCGGTCCGGACCTGCTCGTCGGTCGTCGCCGCCGCCCGTTCGTCCGCGGCCTGGTCCTGCCCGCGGCGGTCTTCCCTGTCCACGGGCTCGGGCGTCGCCTCGAAGTCCCCGCCGTCGCAGTAGGCGACGACCCCTCGAAAGCTCGCGGCCCGATCGTCCTCCGCTTTGGCGAGCCGCCAGACGCGCTCGACGCCGACGGTGTCGTGGACGTACGAGGAGTAGGGGCCCGGGAAGCCGTCGAACGCCTCGACGAAGAGGCCGGCGTCGTCGACGAACACCGGCTCGCCGGCGTGCTCGTAGGCCGCTCGCGCCTTGTGGGCGGCGACGGCGCCCAGGTCGGCGCTCTGGATCTCCGGCGTGTCGAAGTCGAGCTGTTCGACCGGCTCCGCGAGGTACTCCCGGGCCTCGTTGACTTTCCCGGGGTTGGTCGTGACGAAGGTGACGGTCATACCCGAGGCCTGCGCTCGGGCGGCCAAAGTCGCGTCGATCCCCCGTCGACCGCCGCGCGGCGCCGTCGCTGGCGACGAAGTGAGCGGCAAAACGGCTGTCGGAACTCAGTCCTCGACGACGACTTCCACGGGCTCCTCGTCCTCGTCGTCGAACTCGGCCTCGCCGGCGCTCTGACTCCCCTGCCACCAGAGGGCGCCGGCGACGGCCAGGACGACCCACGAGCGCCAGGAGGCGAGGTTGAGCGTGTAGCCGACGCCGAACGGTTTCTCGACGAGCATCCCCTCGCCGGGCTGCCAGTGCGTCGAGAGCATCCGCTTGAGACTCGGCTGCTCGAAGTTGTACGGGATGCCGAACAGCGACCCGGAAGTGGGCTTGTCGACCATGTGCCAGGATACGGGCGGCCCCGTTAAGTCGTTTTCCACCGCAAGCGACGGGGCGAGACCGCGTCGCCGCCGAGCAGTCGTCCGCTCCTGTCAGCTTCCGCTCCGGTTCGACGGCGGGCCGCCCCGGCCCTCACTCGCGGCCGCCGTCGCCACCGTCGGGGTCGGCTCCGCCGGCCCCGTCGGCTCGAATCCGGTGCCAGGCGCCGAGGCCGAGGCCGGCGAGCGCGCCGAGAGCGCCGAAGCCGGACCCGCCGTCGGAGGTGGTTCCCTGGCTGTCGCCCGACTCCCCCGTGTCGGGCGTCCCCGACGGCGACCCGCCGGTCCCGTCGGTGTCGGCCGGCGGCGTCGCGCTCACCGATTCGCCGCCGGACGGGTCGCCGACCGCGTAGACGAAACTGTCGCTGCTGCCGACGAAGACCGCGCCCGCGGTCACCGCGGGCGAGGACAGCACCGCCTCGCCCGTCTCGACGGTGAACCGCTCCCGGCCGTTCGCGCGGTCGACCGCGTGGAGGCGTTCGTCGCTGCTCCCGACGTAGACGGTGTCGCCGGTGACCGCCGGGGAACTGAGGATCTGGTCGCCGGTCGCGTACGACCACTCGATGTCGCCGTTGCTCGCGTCCATCGCCCACAGCGTCTCGTCGAAGCTCCCGACGTAGAGGGTGCCGTCGACGACGACCGGCGAGGCGAGCACCTGCCCGCCCAGCTGGCGCCCCCAGACGAGTTCCGCCGTGCCCGTGTCGATGGCGTAGACGACGCCCGCGTAGTCGCCGAAGTAGACGACGCCGTCGCGGACCGTGGGCGAGCAGGCGACCCGGCCGCGGGCCGCGTACTCCCGGACCTCCTCGCCGCTCTCGGCGTCGAGCGCGACGACGCTGCCGGTGCGGTCGTCGTTCCAGCGGCCGACGTAGACGGTGTCGTCGACGACCGCCGCCGTCGAGTCGACGCGGTCGGCGACCGACGCGCTCCAGACCTCCTCGCCCGCGGTGTCGACCGCGTACATCGTCCCGGCCTGGCTGCCAACGTAGAGGACGCCGTCCCGGTACGTGGGCGAGGCGAAGACGGCGCCGTCGGCGTCGAAGGTCCACTGCTCCTCGCCCCCCTCGGCGTCGACCGCGTGGAGGCGGGCGTCGTGGCTCCCGACGTAGACGGTCCCGTCGACGACCGCCGGGGAGGACATCACCTCCTCTCTCGACTCCGGATCCGAGCCGGTGCCGTAGCGCCACTGCTCCTCGCCGGAGACGGCGTCGATCGCGTAGAGGTGGCCGTCGTTGCTCCCGACGTAGACGGTCCCGTCGACGACCGCCGGCGAGGAGACGACGTTGTCGGTGGGGTCGTCGGGCGGGTCGCCGGTCGGCGTGCCCGTGCCCGGAGCGGCCGCGGTCGCCTGTCCCGGCGCGCCGGTGTCGAACGTCCAGGCGGTCGACGCCTCGGTCGGGCCGAGCGTCTCGGTGTACCCGCTGTTGGTCGGGTCGGCCTGGAACTGCGGCCAGCGGCTCGGTCCCGCCGAGACGGTCGACTGCCGGTCGAGCGCGGCGGCCGGCGCCGACGAGTCGCCGGCCGGGTTGCGTTCGGAGTCCGACCGGTCGGCGACTGCGCCGCTGTCGGGGACTGTCGATGCGGCGCCGGTGCCGGCGGCGCCGAGCGTCGCCAGGGCGAGCGCGCCGGTCCCGGCGCGCCGGAGGAGGGTCCGTCGCCGCCAGGGCTGGGTGTCGTCCATCGTGTCCGGCCAGCGCGTCGGCCGGAGTAAGTCTTCCGTTAGCCGGGCAGGCGACCGTCCGTCAGCCCAGCAGGCTCGTCACCGGCCCGTCGAAGTTGAGGATGATCGACTGGACGCGGTCGCCGAAGACGGCCTTCCCCGTCGGCGAGCGCTTCTGCCCGGTGATGAACACGTGGTCGACGCTGTTGTCGTCGGCCACTTCGAGGATGCGGTCGGCCTCGCTCTCGCCGTCGCCGATCCGCGCGCCGACGATGCGGTAGTCGACGTCGTCGTCGAACAGCTCCTTGGCCGTCTCGCGGGCCTGTTTCTTCGCCGCGTCGATGACCACGCTGTCGTCGTAGGCGGTGTGTTCCTCCTTGGCGACCACGTCGAGCGCCTCGCGGGCCTCTCTGAACTCGTCGGCCGTCATCAGCGAGAGGACGATCAGCTGCGCGTCGACGCCCGCGGCGATCTCCCCCGCCTCCTCGAGCAGTTCCGTGTTCTCGTCGTCGTAGACCACAAGCGGTCGGTCCATACTGTTCGTATGTTCGCCGACTGCTATTTAAAACTCATTGGTGGCGACCGACAGGAACGCGATCCGCCGGCCCCGGTCGGGACCGGGCGCCGGCCGTTCAGTGCCGGACGCCACCGGTCACTGGTAGCGGCCCCGCCCCTCGACCGCCCGCAGGCGGTCGATGACGGCGTCTTCGCGCTCGCTTTGCTCGCGGTAGGCGTCCTCCGCAGCGGCCTGCAGTCGGTCGGCGTCGTCGGCCGTCCCAGCCAGGCTCTGGGCGAACACGTGGAGGTCCATCGCGTGGTCCTCCTCGTGGCCGGTGTGATAGCCCAGCCCGAAGTCGATGAGGAACACGCGGTCGCCCTCGGAGGTGCCCCCCTGGTCGGGGCTCCCGTCGGCGCCGCCGGTCGCCGCCACAGCCTCATCGGCGCCCGCCCGTTCGCCCGACGCGACGCGGACGTTCCGGGTCGTCGGATCGCCGTGGACGAACCCGGCGTCGTGGATCGCCGCGAGGTGGCGACCCACCGCCCGCGCCCGCCCGGCGGTCAGCCCGGCGTCGAGGTCGCGGTCGCCGACCCGCTGGAAGGTGATCGTCGACTCCGCGGTGTCCACGTCGAGTACGAGCGGCGTCGGGACGCCACAGCGCCGCGCCTCGCTGGTCAGCCGCGCCTCCGTGCGCGTCCGCTCGCGGCGCAGCCGCTCGTCGAGATCGGGGTGGCGATAGGAGCGGGGCACCCGCCGCTTGACGACGCGGTCGCCCTCGACCCGGACCGTCGCCTCCGCGCCCTGCTGTTCGGCGGCCGCGCCCGCGTCGACGCGCGTCGAGGCCGCAGGCGTCGGGTCGGGCTCGTCGGCCCGCCAGGTCACGGCCACCTCGTCGGGCCGGAAGTCGGAGTCGATGCTCGATTCCTCGACGGCGAGCGTGTCGCCCGCAGCGGCCATCTTTGCACCCAGTACCGCGATCATGCCCGCGTTGTCCCGCAGAAATCGGTCCTCCGGGACGTGTAGCTCGGCGCCGCGTTGCTCGCACATCTCCCGGAGCATCCCCTGGAGGCGCTCGTTCTGCCCGACGCCGCCCCCGAGGACGAGCTCCTCGCGGCCGGTCAGCGACAGCGCCCGCTCGCTGACCTCCGTCAGCATCGCGAAGACGGTCTCCTCCAGCCCGCGACACACGTCTTCGACGGGCGTCCCGGCGTCGTACTCGTCTTTCGCCGCGCTCATGATCCCCGAGAACGAGAAGTCCATCCCCTTGACGACGTAGGGCAGGTCGACGTACTCGCCCGATTTCGCGTGTTCCTCCACCTTCGGCCCGCCGGGGTGGGACCAGCCGACGTGGCGGGTGAACTTGTCCAGGGCGTTACCGACGCCGGTGTCCATGGTCTCGCCCAACACCCGATAGCGGCCGTTGCGGTAGGCGAGGACGTGCGCGTTGGCGCCGCTGGCGTTCAGACAGACGGGGGCCTCGAATCCCGAGTAGTGGCGGCCGATCTCCAGGTGGGCGACCATGTGGTTGACGCCGACCAGCGGCACGTCGAACCGCTGGGCGACTGCGCGGGCCGCCGTCCCGACGATCCGCAGACATGGGCCGAGCCCCGGACCCCGGGAGAACGCGACCGCGTCGATGGGGGGATCGTCGGGGCTGCGGTCCTCGTCGTCGGCCGCCCGCGCCCGGGCCTCGTCGAGCATCGTCTCGACGACGCCCGGGACGGCCTCGCTCATGTGCTCGGCGGCCTCTCGGGGGTGGATCCCGCCGCTGTCGGGCTGGTAGGGGTCGCTCTCGATGCTCACGTCGTCGGCGTCGACCTCGTAGACGGCCGCACTGGCCGCCCAGGCGGTGCCCTCGATACCGAGGACTCGCCGGATGTCGCCGTCGGCGTCGGTCGGGGACGAGGCGGGAGCCATTCGCTTGCTACCGGGTCGGCCGGCCAGCGAAAAGACGACTTCGGTCCGCGGCGGCGTCGGCGGTCTCCCCGGGGCCCCGGGCCCTCGGGCTCGATGTCGGAGACGCCTCCCGACCGACCGCGCCCTACAAGGGGTCACGTCCGGTAGCCCCGGCCGATGGAGTACGTCATGCTGGGGTGGCCCGAGGACGGGCCGACGCTGACGCTGGACTGGCGGGCGTTCAGCTACGCCGGCAAGTTCGTGATGTCGTCGACCGGGAAGGCCGTCGCCCGGACCGGCGAGGCGTCTGGCCCGCCGGTGACCGACGACGGGGAGGCGGCCGACGACGTGGTCGCCGCCGCGGCGTTCAACGAGGACCGCACGGACGCGGGGACCTGCTGGATCCGCTACATCACCGTCCGCGAGGACCGTCGCGGCGACGGGATCGGCCCCGACCTGGCCGCGTTCGTCGCCGCACGCGCCCGCGAGCGGGGTTACGACCGCGCCCGCATCGCCGTCAACAACCCGTTCGCCTACCAGGCGCTGTACCGCGCCGGGTTCCACTTCACGGGCGAGGAGACCGGCGTTGCCGAACTCGTCCTCGACCGGCCGCTCGCCGGCGGGGGCGGCACCGGAGAGCCGGCCAGCGGACCCGCCGAACCGCCCGGCGACCGCTCGCGGGCCACCTACCAGGCGGGGCTCGACGTCTACCGCGAGCGCGGCCGCTCCGAGGCGGGACCCGATCTCTCCGACGCGGAGCGCGAGTTCCTGACCGAGAAGGAGGGGGAAGATCCGCCCGATCCCGTCGACCCGCCGGCCTGAGCGCGCCCGGGCCGGAGCACGTCCGTCCCGCTCAGGCCGCGACCTCCTCGTCGTCGACGGGCGACTCGAAGACGCGGGCGCCGCAGTCGTCGCAGGTCACCGCGGCGACCGTTCGGCTGGTACAGCACGACTCGACGGTCTCGGTGCCGAACGACACCGGACTGCCACAGCCCGGACACCGTTCGAGGAAGATGCGGAGGCCGTTGCAGACCTGCCCCCGGTCCCGCGCCGACAGCGACTCCCACTCGGGGAGCCGGTCGGCGAGCAGGCTCGCCCCCGCGAGGTCGGCGCGGAAGGCCGCCCGCGACTCCCAGGTGCCGACCCGCCGGCCGTCGACGCTGACCGCGAAGGCGTCGCTCAGTTCCCTCGTCGTCACCTCGCCGTCGGCCAGGCCGAGCCCGTCGAGCCACGGACCGAGTTCGTCGCCCCCGACGGCGTCGATCTCGGCGTGCCACGCCCGCTCGAAGTCGTCGGTCAGACAGCGGTCGTCGCCGCGGCAGGGCTCGATGGCACCGGCGCGTTCGAGCAGTGGCTCGGGATCGGCCCGATCGCCCGCTTCCGGAGTCGGGTCCGATCCGGCCGCCCTGTCCCCGGTTCCCTCGCCCCCCTCGGTCGCCGCGGTCGCGCCGCTCGCGTCCGCGTCCGCGTCCCTCCCCGCTCCGGCACCGACGCCAGCGGCGACCCCCTCCGGCGACGACTCGGGCGCCTTCCCGAACGCCGCGAGGACGGGGGCGGGCAGGTACCGCTTCGTCAGCGTCGGCGTCCCGGGGACGAGGTACCCCCGCAACCAGATCGCCGCCAGCGAGGCGGCCAGGACGGCGGTGGCGACGGCCCCGGCCGCCGTCCGGTAGCCGGCCGCGACGAGCCAGGCCCCCAGCATCGTCGCCCCCACCGACGCGATCCCCACGTTGAGCACCGTACACGGCAGACAGCGGTTCTCCCCCGTGTACTCCGGGCGGCGCAACCGCGCAGCGAGTGACCGCAACATATCGCTCCCTTCGCGGCCCTCCGAATTGAATGTGCCGGGCGAGCGAGACCGCGGTCGCGAGACGCGTCCGGTCGGTCCCCGGCCGACCTCGACCGCCGCGCGGGTCGGGGGATTCAAACCGGGGGTGGACCTATCGGGGGGTGATGGGAAACGCAGACCTCCGGGACCTGGCCGCTATCGAGGAGGTGCCGTTCGACGACCTCTCGGGTTCGGTCGTCGCCGTCGACGCGCACAACTGGCTCTACCGCTACCTGACGACGACCGTCCGGTGGACGAACGACTCGATCTACACGACCGCCGACGGCGACGAGGTCGCCAACCTCGTCGGCGTGGTCCAGGGGCTCCCGAAGTTCTTCGAGCACGACATCACCCCCGTGTTCGTCTTCGACGGGAGCGTCGTCGACCTCAAGGACGACGAGGTCGAACAGCGCCGCGCCGACCGGGAGAAGCGCGAGGAGCAACTGGAACGGGCCCGCGAGGAGGGCGACGAACTCGCCGTCGCCCGGCTGGAGTCCCAGACCCAGCGGCTCACCGACACGATCCTCTCGACCACCCGCGAGGTGCTCGAACTGCTCGACGTGCCGGTGATCGAGGCGCCCGCCGAGGGCGAGGCCCAGGCCGCGCACATGGCCCGGGAGGGGAGCGTCGACTACGTCGGCACGGAGGACTACGACGCGCTCCTGCTGGGGGCGCCGCTGACGCTGCGTCAGATCACCAGCAAGGGCGACCCCGAACTGATGGACTTCGAGGCGACGCTCGACGACCACGACATCAGCTGGGAGCAACTGGTCGACGCCGCCATCCTGATGGGGACAGACTTCAACGAGGGGATCTCGGGGTACGGGCCCAAGACCGCCGTCACGGCGGTCCGCGAGCACGGCGACATCTGGGCGGTGTTCGAGGCCGAGGACGTGTACGTCGACGACGCCGACCGCATCCGCGAGTTGTTCCTGAACCCCGCCGTGACCGACGACTACGACTTCGACCGCGGGATCGAACCCGACGTGGACGCCGCGCGAGCCTTCGTCTGCGAGGAGTGGGAGGTCGACGAGAACGAGGTCGAACGCGGCTTCGAGCGGATCGAGCAGTCGGTCGTCCAGACCGGCCTCGACCGGTGGACCTGACCGCCCGGTTTCGACTCCCGATCGCCCACTGCCGACACGCGCACGCAAGGCCGCCGGGACGGAAAGCCGCCGTTACTCGCGTGAAACCGGTCTTACTCGGAGTAGCCGGCGCTACCGAGCGCTACCCCGAGGTTACCGGAAAAACGGTTTCCCCGGTTTATTGACGGGACTTCCCAACGGCCGGTTGGAGTCTCAGCGATGACAGACGAACCCACAGACCGACCAGCCACAGGTGAAACGAGCCGACGAACGTTCCTCAAGAGCGGCGCGCTGGCGACCGGCGCGCTCGCCGTCGGGACCGGGGCCGTCGTCTCCGGGCAGAGCGGCGACGACGGAGACGGCGGTACCCAGGAGACGGGCGACGGCTTCGCCTCGGTGCAGTTCGCCAACCAGACCTCCGACGGGACGAGCGTGACCGTCGACCAGGCGACGCTGTCCCAACCGGGGTACGTCTCCTTCCACGACGTGACGCTCTTCGAGGGGGAGGTGACCGAGAGCGTCGTCGGCGTCTCCGAGCGCCTCGACGCGGGCGTCCACTACGGCGTCGACACGACGCTGTTCGACGTACCGGGCGCCGACTACGAGACCGAGAGCCTGGAGGGGACCGGCGCGCTCGTCGCGATGCCCCACCGCGAGACCGGCGACGACGACACCTACGACTTCGTCGACAGCGCGGGCGAGGAGGACGGCCCGTTCGTCGAGGCCGACCTCCCCGTCGTCGACCTCGCGTTCGTCGTCGCGGACGGCGAGGAGGGGACCGCCACCGAGACGCCGGACGGGACGCCGACGGGGACGCCCGACGGGGACGAGTCGCCCGAGCAGGTGCTGTCGGGGACGCCCGACGGAACGCCGACGGGGACGCCCGGCGGGACGGACACGCCCACCGACACACCCGACGGGACGCCGACCGGGACGCCGGACGGCGAGGAGCCGGCGCCGTTCGCGACGGTCGACTTCGAGAACCAGGCGGTGACCGACGACGCCGTGACGGTCGGCGAGGCGCTGCTCTCGGAGGGCGGGTTCGTCGCGCTCCACGACGCGCGCCTGCTCACCGGCGAGGCGCTCGCGAGCGTCGTCGGCGTCTCCGAGTACCTCGACCCCGGCCGCCACCGCGCGGTCGAGGTCGCGCTCGACGACCCGGAGGGGCTCGCCGGAGTCACCTTCCCGCCCGCGCCCGCGAGGCCGCTGATCCCGATGCCCCACCTCGACACCGACGACGACGAGAGCTACGACTTCGTCGACACCGAGGGCGAGGACGACGGCCCCTACACCGCCGAGGGCCAGGCCGTCGTCGACCTCGGGTTCGTGACGACCGAGGCCGAGGGCACCGACACCGAAACCGGGACCCCCGAGGGGACCGACACCGAGACGGGAACGCCCGACGGGACGGACACGCCCACGGAAACCGGAACGCCGGACGACACCACAGACACGCCGACGGAAGCCGGTACGGACACGCCGACCGAGGCCGGCACGGAGACGCCGACCGACGCGTCCTGACGGGGCCGCCCGGGTCCTGACGGGGCCGCCCGGGTCAGTCCCGCGTGCGGGCTACCCTGGACAGCCCGCCCCCCACGTCTCCTCGTCGGGGATCGCGGGCACGTCGACCGAGAGATCCGCGCCGTAGTCGGCGAAGGTCATCTCGATCCTCGCGGTCGCCGTGTTTCCGCCCCGCGACACCTCGAACCGGACCGCCGACCGCAGCGGTCGGTAAGTCTCGGGGTCGATCCAGACGCGGACTTCGGCGTCGTCGACGCTCGGACCGCCCAGCAGCGACCGATCCCGGCGCTCCTGGTACTTCGTGAGCGCGTCCGTCGTCGGGCGGCCGACCAGCAGGACCGCCTCCCGGCCGTCGAGCGTGCGGGTGCCGTTGTGGAACAGCGACCCCGACTCCAGCAGCGCCAGCTGGCGCGCGGCGGGGGTCCCCATCCGCCAGTCGTCGGCGGTCACGTTCTCGACGCCCCACATGTCCATCCCCATCGGCCCGCCGCACTCCTGGTAGGCGGTCCCGTCTATCACGTACGACTCGTAGGTCTCGCCCCCGCGGACGGCGGTCGAGTGCATCCGGCGCTCGGCGGCGTCGACGGTGCCGTTCATATCGATCCCGACCCGTTCGGTCTCGCCGTCGGCGGTCGCGACGACCCGCAGGTCGCCGTCGAAGCGATACGTGTCGGTGTCGTTGACGGCCTCGCGGGCGTCGGCGAGCGCCGCGACGGCGCGCTCCTCGCGGGTGTGGTCCGGACCGAGGACGGAACACCCGGCGAGGAGGAGACAGGCGGCGACCGCGAGGTGCAGGGCGGGGCGGTCCATGTCGGTGAGGGACCGGCCGGGCGACAAGTGTCTTGGGGACGCTCGACCCAGTTCTCCCGAGCGCGTGGGAGACTTCGGTGGCTTTTACGCCTCTCGAATCGACGCTTCGACCATGTCAGACGAGGAATTCCGCACGGAGGAGGACAGCCTCGGCGAGATGCAGGTCCCGGCCGACGCCTACTGGGGCGCCCAGACCCAGCGCGCCGTCGGGAACTTCCCGATCAGCGAGGAGACCTTCGGGCGACGCTTCATCCGCGCGCTCGGGGTCGTCAAGAAGGCCGCCGCGCTGGCCAACGACGACCTGGGTCTCGTCGAATCGGAGAAGGTCGAGGCCATCGTCGAGGCGGCCGACGAGGTCATCGCCGGCGAGCACGACGACCAGTTCCCCGTCGACGTGTTCCAGACCGGGTCGGGCACCTCCTCGAACATGAACGCCAACGAGGTCATCGCCAACCGCGCCACCGAGATCTACGGCGCCGAGATCGGTTCTCGGACTATTCACCCGAACGACCACGTCAACTACGGCCAGTCGTCCAACGACGTGATCCCGACGGCGATGCACGTCGCCAGCCTGGAAGCGGTCGAGAACGACGTGCTCCCGGCCCTTTCGACGCTCGCCGACGCCCTCGGCGAGAAGGAGGCGGAGTTCGACGACGTGGTCAAGACCGGCCGCACTCACCTCCAGGACGCCACGCCCATCACGCTCGGCCAGGAGTTCTCGGGCTACCGCACACAGATCGAGAAGGGCATCGAGCGCGTCGAGGGCGTCCGCGACCACCTCTCGGAACTCGCCCTGGGCGGGACGGCGGTCGGTACGGGCCTGAACACCCATCCCGAGTTCCCCGCGAAGGCCGCCGAGTACATCAGCGAGGAGACGGGCATCGACTTTCGCGAGGCGGACAACCACTTCGAGGCCCAGGCCGCCCACGACGCGATGTCCGAGGCCCACGGCGCCCTGCGGACCGTCGCCGGTTCGCTGAACAAGATCGCCAACGACCTGCGGCTGCTCGCCTCCGGTCCACGGAACGGCCTCGGCGAGATCGACCAGCCGGAGAACCAGCCCGGTAGTTCGATCATGCCCGGGAAGATCAACCCGGTCGTGGCGGAGGCCGTGAATCAGGTCCACAAACAGGTCGTGGGCAACGACGCCGCCGTCTCCGCGGGCGCCGCGGAGGGGCAGATCGACCTCAACCTCTACAAGCCCATCCTGGCGAACAACTTCCTGCAGTCGGCGCGGCTGATCGCCAACGGGAGCGAAGTCTTCGCCGAGAAGTTCGTCGCGAAACTCGAAGCGGACCGGGAGCACTGCGAGGAGCGCGTCCAGCAGTCGATGGCGCTGGCGACCGCGCTGAACCCCGCCATCGGCTACGACAAGGCCAGCAAGGTCGCCAAGCAGGCCATGGCCGAGGGCAAGACCATCAAGGAGGTCGTCGTCGCGGAGGGCTACCTCAGCGAGGCGGAGGCCGACGAGGTGCTCGACCCGGCGAAGATGACCGAGCGGGTCATCCTGGGCGACGAGGAGTAGCGAGTAGAGCGGTCCCGGCGGTGGTCGCAGTTGCGGTCCCGGCACCGGTCGTCCCGCTCGCGGCGGAGTCGCTCCCGCCGCCGACGGCGGCCCGGGCCTCGGGCAGCCAGTCGGGCGGGGAGACCGAGACGTTCCCGACCCGCCGGTAGGCGTACTCGTACTCGATGCGGGTCGGCGTCCCGCGGCGCTCGGTGGTGTAGGTGACGGCGAGCCGGCGGACGAACCCCTCGGGAGTGACGACGGCGCCGACGGAGTAGTTGGCGGCGTACTCGCCGTCGACGACGCCGTCGCCGCCGCTCTCGACCCAGTAGCGCCGCTCGCCGTCGACACGCCCGACCGACACGGAGACGTTCCGGAGCGACAGGTACGACTGGACGCGGTTGGCGGCGACCAGCGCGATCGCCTGGCTGTCGTTGGTGGCGGGGCGGGCGCGGTAGACCGGCCCGTCGGTGTCCCCCTCGCGGACGTAGCGGGTGTCGCCGTCGGAGTAGCGGTCGAGCGCGGGCCGGTAGGTGAGCGTGAGCCCGGTCCAGATCACGCGCCGCGAGCGACTCCAGCGGTAGGTGCGGCCGTCCTCCAGGCGGACCGACCGGGTGCGGTTGCGCGCGACCGTCCAGTTACCGTCGCCCGTGGCCGTCAGCGTCCGCCGGCGCTCGGTCCAGACGTACGACCGCCCGGTGACCGCCCGGACGTGGGCGGTCGCGAGCGCGCTCGGACTGACGGTCCCGCGGGTCGTCACGCCAGGCGGGAGCGGCGAGGGCGCGGCCGTGTCGGTCGGCGCGGTCGTGGGTATCGGGGCGGGTGTCAGTGTGTCGGTCGGATCGGGTCCGCCGCCGTCGGCAACGACCGAACAGCCAGCGAGGGTGACGAGGGCGACGACGACCAGCGCGCGCCCGTCCATGGCCGCGGCTACGGCCCGGACCGGCAAAACACCTCGGCGCCGGGCCGGACGTGCGTCGTCCGGTCGGTCCGCTCACCGACCGAACCGGCGAACGGGGTGATGGCCGACGTAGGGGGTCACCGCACCGACGGTCGCGGCCGCGAGCAGGTAGCCAGGCGTGAACGGCTCAGACTGGCGACGACCGTCCCGGCGACCGCACCGACCGCGCCGGCCGTCTCGTCGGAGTCGGTTTCGCTCATTCGAACTCCCACCCGAAGTACCGATAGACCGGGTACACGGCCGCGAACTGGCAGGCGAGGACGAGATTGAAGAATATCATAATCTGCGGGAACTCGGCGGGGTACCCCAGCACCACGTAGATGCTGTACGCGGTCAGTATCCCCCACACCGAGGCGACGAACGTTATCAGCCGCTTCCTGATCGATTCCGGCATCGTACGGGCACGTCGGAAGTGATTCCTCGTGTGTAAATCCTTTCCGTTGACCCGTCAGTGGTTCCGTCGCGGTCGGGCGTCCCGAACGCGGGCGTCCCGGGCGATCCGATCCCGCGACCGCGGCGAACCGTCGAGACGGAGTCCTTTTTGTCCACCCGGTCGCACACACGCCCAATGAGCGACGCAGACTACGACTACGAGGACCTGGGGCTGGTGGCGGGACTCGAAATCCACCAGCAACTGGACACGGAATCGAAGCTGTTCTGCCCGTGTCCGACGGACCTCAGGGAGCCGGAAGAGTCCGAGCGGACCTTCACCCGCTATCTCCACCCGACCAAGAGCGAACTCGGCGAGATCGACGAAGCGGCGCTCGAGGAGAGCATGGTCGACCGCGAGTTCGAGTATCTGTCCTACGACACCACCTGTCTCGTCGAGGAGGACGACGAGCCGCCGGGCCGCGTGGATCGGGAGGCGATGGACGTGGCCATGGAGATCGCCCAGCTGCTCGACGCCAGCGTCGTCGACCAGGTCCACGTCATGCGGAAGATCGTCGTCGACGGGTCGAACACGACGGGCTTCCAGCGGACGATGCGCGTCGCCGGCGAAGGCGCCATCGAGACCGACGAAGGACAGGTCCGCATCGAGGACCTGATGCTCGAAGAGGAGTCCGCCCAGCGCGTCGAAGAGACCGACTCGGGCGTCCGCTACTCGCTCGACCGACTGGGCATCCCGCTGGTCGAGATCGGGACCAAGCCGGACATCCGCTCGCCCGAGCAGGCCCGCGACGCCGCCGAGCGCATCGGGATGCTGCTGCGCTCGACCGGCCAGGTCAAGCGCGGTCTCGGGACGATCCGCCAGGACGTGAACGTCTCCGTCGCCGAGGGCGCCCGCGTCGAGATCAAGGGGGTCCAGAGCCTCGACGACATCGACGACATCGTCCGCAACGAGGTCCGCCGGCAGGTCGAACTGCTGGAGATCGCCGACGAACTCGACGAGCGGGACGCTGCGGTCGGCGAGCCGCAGGACGTGACCGAGGTCTTCGCGGACACCGACTCGGGTGTCATCGGCGGCGCACTCTCCGACGGCGGGAACGTCATGGCACTCCGCCTGGCGGGCTTCGACGGGCTCGTCGGCCGGGAGATCCAGCCCGACCGGCGCCTCGGGACGGAGTTCTCCGACCACGCCAAGCGACACGGCGCCGGCGGCATCTTCCACACCGACGAACTCCCGGCCTACGGCGTGTCCGAGGCCGAAGTCGCGGACCTGCGCGAGGCGGTCGACGCCGGGGCCGGGGACGCGGTCGCGCTGGTCGCCGACGACCCGGAGACGACCGACCTCGCGATCGACGCGGTCGCCGAGCGGGCCGAGGTCGCCCTTAACGAGGTGCCCGAGGAGACCCGCGGCGCCAACGAGGACGGCACGACCCGCTACCTGCGGCCGCTGCCCGGCGCGGCGCGGATGTACCCCGAGACGGACGTGCCGCCCGTCGAGCCCGACCCCTCCGAGGTCGACCAGCCCGAACTCCTCACCGAGAAGGTCGAGCGCTATCAGGCCGAGCACGGCCTCGACTCGGGGCTGGCCGAGCAGGTCGCCTACGGCGAGTACATGCCGCTGTTCGAGCGGGTGGTCGACGAGGGGGTCGACCCGACGCTGGCCGCGGGGACGCTGGAGTCGACGCTGACGGAACTCCGCCGCGACGACGTGGCCGTCGGGAACCTGACCGACGACCACCTCGCGGACGCGCTCGCGCTGGTCGACGACGGCGAGGTCCCCCAGGAGGGGCTCGACGACCTCCTGCGGGCGCTGGCGGCCGACCCCGACCTCACGGCCGAGGCGGCCGTCGAGCGGGAGGACCTGGGCGGCGTCGGCGAGGACGAGGTGCGCGAGGCGGTCGTGCGCGTCGTCGAGCGCAACGCCGAGCAGGTCGAGGCCGAGGGCATGGGCGCGTTCTCCGGGCTGATGGGCGAGTGCATGGGGGAGCTGCGCGGGAAGGCCGACGGCGACACGGTGAGCAGCGTCCTCCGCGAGGAGATCCAGGAGCGGGCATAGATGGACGAGACCCGGCGCCGCGGGCTGGCCGCGCTCGTTGCGACGGGCCTGCTGGGAGCGGCGACGCTGGCGCTGGCGTCGGTGCCGCCGCGGCCGCTCCGGAGCGTCGTGACGCTCGTCCACTCCCTGAGCCTGCGGGTCGCGGCGGACTGGCTGGCCGTCGTCGCGCTGCTCGCGCTGGCCGAGCGGGCCGCGACCGGCGACGGGTCGGTGACGCGCGCGGGCGTCCGGCGGCTGACCGCGGCGGTGTTCGCCGGGGGAGTCGCCATCGAAGCGTCGCCGCTCGCGCGGCTGGTCGTTGCACCCGACCCCGTCGAGACCGCGGCCGTCGCCGAGGGCGCGGCGGACGCGGTCCAGAGCGGGCTGTTCGCGGCCGCCCTCGTCGCCGCGACCGCGGCGGGCGGCGCGGCGCTCCGCGAGGCGCTCGGCGACGAGGCCCGGCCGGGGCTACCGATGGCGCCGACCGAGCGGCTGCTCCCCCGGGTCGCGCCGCGGGCGGTCGTCCGGGCCGGGCGGGTGCTGGGCGTCGCCGCGGCGCTGTGGCTGGGCGTCGAACTCGCGACGCGACTGGCGCTGGGGGTCCCGTACTTCTGGTTGGCGGTCGCCGACGGCGCCGTCGCGGCGCTGGGCGGCGCCGTCGACTACGGCGTGCTGGCGGTCGCCGGCCTCGTCCTCGCGGTCGACGGCGCGGACGCTCGCACGGTCGTCGGCGGGACGGCCGTCGTCTGGCTGGCGCTCGTCGTCGCCGGTATCGCGGTCGCGGTCCTGAGCGCGGGGGTCGGCGTGGTACTCGTCGGCGCGACGGCGACGCCGATGGGCGCCGTCGAGGCCGCCGGGATGGGGCTGTGGCCCGCTCCCGATTCGTGGACGCAACTGCTCGGGACCGGGACCTTCCTCGCCGGCGCCGTCGGGCTGTCGGTCGTCCAGCGGACCGCCCCCGCCTCCGGACCCGGGACCCGCGGGGCTGAATCGCCGGTCGACGACTCGGGTTCGCCCCGATGAAGTCGGGCGCCCACGCCGCGATATCGCTGGTCGTCGCCGCCGGGGCGCTCGCCCTCACGACGCCGCCGATCCCCGCGTGGGCGGTCGTCGCCCTCGCGCTCGCCGTCGGCGTCGGGATCGACGTCGACCACTTCCTGCTGGCGTGGTACAACACCGGGAGCCTGGAGCCGGTTCGCCGCTGTCTCCGCGACCCGCGGATCGTCGTCGCCGCGCAGGAGGAGATCTTCGACGAGGGGTCGGTCGGGGCGCTGAACCGCCTGCTGAGTCACGTGGTCGTCGGCGGCCTCGTCGTGCCGCCGCTGTGGCTGTCCTCGCCGTACGTCGCCGGCCTGGTCGCTACCGCGCTGTACGCCCACGTCCTCGCCGACCTGGTCTCGACGGCGCGGTGGGGCGTGGTCGTCGAACGGGAGACCGTCGACCGCGAGCGGTGACCGACGGCCGACCGTCACCTCCCTCCTCGCGTCTCCGACTCGCCGCGGGTCCTCGCGCCTTCGTAGTCCGGTCAGTCCCCGCCGTCGTCGTCGGCTTCGAGCCGGTCGACTTTCTGCCCGGCCCGCCGGAAGATGCCCCGGAGCGTCTTCGCCTCGCGGCCGGTCGGGTGGGCCCGGCCGACGAACCGCCGCCAGAGCCGCCGCGCCTTCCCCCTCTTTTCCTCGGGGTGGTCGATGGCGTCGAGGAACTCGCCGAACTGCTCGTGCAGGCCCTCGACGGCGCGCTCGTCGGCGCGCTGGTGGTTCGACTCGGGGTGCTGGGTCTCGTCGACGGTCAGCTCCCGGAGCTCGTAGAGGACGACCGTGGCGGCCTGGCCGAGGTTGAGCACGGGGTACTCGCCGGAGGCGGGGATCGAACACACCTCGTCGAGGCGGGCGATCTCCTCGTTGGTGAGCCCGACCCGCTCGCGGCCGAAGACGACGCAGGTCTCGGCGTCGACGCTGCGGAGGCTGTCGGCCAGGTCCGCGGGCGTCCTGAACGGGTAGCGGGTGTGGCTACGCTCGTCCTCGTTGGTGACGGCCGTGCAGCCGACGGTGTGGAAGTGCTCGACCAGGTAGTCGAAGGTGACCTCGCGGGCCGACGGGAGCACGTCCTCGCGGGCGTGGCCGGCGAACCCCCACGCCTCGCTCTCGGGGCCCACGTCGGGCGGGTCGACGAGGTAGAGGTCGGTGATCCCGAAGTTCTTCATCGAGCGGGCGATGGTGCCGACGTTGCCCGAGGTCTCCGCGTCGACGACCGCGACCGAGACCGAGGGACCGCCGTCGCGGTCCGTAGCGTTCCCGTCCACCGCGTCGCCGCTCGCCGTGTCGCCGTCTCCGAGTTCCTCCCCCTCCGTCGCGCCGTCCGCCCCGGCGGGGCCGGTCGTCGCGTCGTCGGTCATCCGTCGAACTCCAGGTCCGAGAGGTCCAGATCGAGCGCGTCGAGCTCGTCCTCGTCCATCTCCTCGATCTCCTCCTCCAGGCCGGGCAGCTCCTCGTCGGGGTCGGGAGCCTCGGGCACGTCGTCGGGGTTCTCCTCGACGTGTTCGAGTTCGAACCCGTCGGGGGCGCGGCCGCCGTCCGCGAACCACTCGTGGAACCGCCCCTGCAGTTCGCGCTCGCCGGCGTAGCGCTTGCCGCCCTCCTCCTGGAACCAGTAGACGAAGTCGGCCTCGTGGTCGTCACAGAGGAGGACCTCCCCCAGCGCCTCCCCGTAGATGGCCTGTGCGGGGTTGCACCGCTGGATGGCCTCCTCGCCGTGGATCAGGTAACAGCAGTCGCAGGGCTCGCCCATCATCGCCGAGAGGCGGACGATCCGCTCGCGCGTGTCGGCGTCCATGTTGTCCAGCGGCCGGATCGTCCCGTCGTCGGCGAACACCGCCTCCTCGTCGAATCGCCAGCCGCGGAGCCCGATCGAGACCTTTCCCATGTCTCCGGGTAGACGGCCGCCCGACAAAAAGCGCCCGAGTCGGCGTCGGCTGCCCGTGAGCCGGGGAGCGGGACCCCGGCGATCAGACAATTTATAATCACGTGGCACAGAGTGTCACGCATGGTCAGTTTCGTGACCGTCATCACGTTCGCCACGCTGGCGGCGCTGGGACTGGGCTTGGTCGCGTTCCTGGGGTCGCTGCTGGTCGGGGGTGCCGGGTCGCTGTTGCCGCAGAAGGAAGCGTCGATGCCGTCCCACTACGCCAGTCTCGTCAACACGACGCCGTCGAAGTACCCGGGGTACTGCCCCGAGTGCGGGACGAACAACGACCCGGACTACACCGTCTGCCGGAACTGCTCGTCGAAGCTCCCCGAGTCGCGCTACGAGCGCGAGGAGCGGACGACGAGCACCCTCTTTGACGAGCAGTAGCGTACGTCGCGCGGAGGGACCGATCGGAAGCCGCCGGGCCGGCGCAGTCGACGAGCCGACGGGCCCCGCCGCGGGCGCATCGCACCGCTTTTGCACCCATAGTCCTCAGCCCCGCGTATGCAGAACGTCGACGCCGCGGGTCTCGGGATCGGGGACGACTATCCGCCGCGGGTCATGGGCGTGCTCAACGTCAGCGAGGAGTCGCCCTACGACCCGAGCGTCTTCGACGACCCCGCTGAGGCCGCGGCGTACGTCGACGACGAGCTGATCGACGAGGGCGCCGACATCGTCGACGTGGGCCTCGAATCCGCGAACAAGAAGTTCGACGTGCTCTCGGCCCAGGGGGAACTCGACCGGCTCGACACGGCCGTCGAGACGCTCGAATCCACGTCCGGCGACGCCGTCTGGAGCATCGAGACCCGCTACGCCGAGGTCGCCGAGGCCGCGCTGGACCGCGGGTTCGACATGGTCAACGACATCGCGGGCTTCGCCGACCCGGAGATGCCCGAGGTCTGTCGCGAGTACGACGTGGCCGTCGCGAAGATGGCGAGCCCGCCGGACATCGAGAAACCGGGGGCCGTGCGGGCGACGCCGTGGGCCGACCGGAAGTCCGAGTCGTGGGCGGAGGGAGCCGACTACGTCGACCAGGTGTACGAGGCGCTGAAACAGAACGGGCTGACGGACAAGACCATCGTCGACCCCGCCTTCGGCCGGTGGTCCGACGAGCAGACGATCGAGGACGACCGCGAGACGTTCCGCCGGCTGCGGGAGTTCCGCGGGCTCGACAGGCCGACGCTGGTCTCGATCAACCGGAAGACGTTCCTGCGGACGCTGGCCGACCGCTCGACGGAGGGCGCGCTGCCGGTCAGCCTCGCCGCCACGTCGATGGCCGTCGAGCGCGGCGCCCACGTGATCCGGACCCACGACGTGAGCGAGACGCGCGACGCCGCCCTCGTCGGCGACGCCTTCGCGCGTGAACGGGGCCGTAGCGGCGGCCGGGGAACCGACGGTGGCGGCGACATCGCCGCCGCGGAACTCGACGTGACCACGCCGGGGGAGGCGGCGCGCCACTTCGAACGGGCGGGCGTCGACGCGGACCCCGCAGCGGCGGTCGGCCGCGTCTACGCGGTCAGCGGGCTCGACGCGGCGGCCCGCGAGGCGCTGCGGTCGGCCGCCGCCGCGACGGACTGCCGGTTCGTCGCCGCCGGTGGGGAGGGGTTTTTGTGGGGGTCGACCGGCGCGCTGGCCGACCTGGCGACCAGAACCGACGTGCCACGGGCGCTCGCCCGGACCCTGCCGGGCCGACGGCGGGGTGACAGGTGAGAAAACTTATACCGGATGCGCCAAAACGGGTTGGTGACGGCCGAAAGGGCACCTGGGTAGGGGTACCTTGTACGTGCCATTTCGGCTAATCCGGTTTATTGGGGCGCAACTCGGGTAGCTACTGCCATGGAATTCCACGACTGGGAACCCGTCTACGCGGCGATCCTGGCCGACATGGGGTTCGACCGGGCCGGCGACGAACGGGCACGCGACCTGCTCGCCGACCTCGTGAGCGACGGAGTCGACGGGGGTGGAGACGCCGGCGACGGGGGCGCGCGCCCGTCAGACGCCGGCGCGGATCCGTCGTCGAGCGGCAGCCGTCGGGGCGGACCGCTCGCCCCCGCTGACCTCGACTTCACCGGCGAGGCGGTCGCCGTCGTCGGCGCGGGACCGTCGCTCGGCGACGAACTCGACGCCGTCCGGGCGGCCGACGCGGTCGTCGCGGCCTCCGACGCGGCCGCCGTCGTGCGCGAGGCCGACCTGGCCGTCGACTGCATGGTCACCGACCTGGACGAGAAGGGCGACGTGGCCCGCGAGTTGACCGTCGAGGGGACGCCCGTGGCGGTCCACGCCCACGGCGACAACCGGCCGGCACTGCGCGAGCGGGTCCCCCGTCTCGCGGTCGAGTGGGTGTTACCGACGACCCAGGCCGCCCCCGCCGGCCCCGTCGTCAACACGGGTGGGTTCACGGACGGCGACCGGGCGGCGTTCCTCGCGGACCACTGCGGCGCCGACGCCCTGGTCTTCGCCGGCTGGGACTTCGACGACCCCGACGTGGGCCCGCTGAAGGCGAAGAAACTCGACTGGGCCGAGCGACTGCTCCGCTGGCTGGAGCTGCGGCGCGGCGAGCGGTTCGCGGTGCTGGACGGTCGGCGGGAGGGGATCAACGAGTCGTCGCTGCCGGTGTGAATCGCCGGCGGGGCGGCAGTCGTTCGCGAGATAACCCGTCCGGATCCGGTTCTACTCGGACCGGGGACGTTCCACCAGGCGATCGGTGTCCCCGTGACCGACGACCCGACGCGCGGCGACCCAGGCCCCGACTCCGACGACACCGAGTACGGCGGCGTCCACGGCCGCCTGCGGGAGCGCGTGTTCCACCGGCGTCCTGAACCCGACCCCGGCCGCCCGGGCCCGGACGTAGTACGCGGGAAACAGCAGCGCGAAGTCGACGGCGAGGACGGCCCCGACGCCGAAACGGAGCGCCAGCAGCCCGACCGAGACCGCGACCAGCGAGACCTGAGCGGTCGCTCCGGCGTACCACGGTATCCCGGGAAGCGGCAGCGCCGCCCCGACGAGCGCGGAACACGCGGCGCCGAGGGCGACACCGACGACCAGCCACCGCCGCTCGTAGACCGGGTCAGACCCGATGATCGTCCGCGTATCCATCTTCGCCGTCTCCTACTCGTCGTCGGTCCGTAGTTCCTGGGTTCCCACCCCGACCGTGGCCCCGCTCGACGACCGCGGCGTCCCGTGGTATCTGTTCACACTCTCCGGACGACCGCAAACCTTCTGTCGGTCGCCAGGCGAGTGGCGGTATGGTATCCGACCCCGTCTCGCCGTCCGACCGCGAGGTGTCCGACGAGGCGGTCCGCGGGATGGTCGCCGCGATCCGACCCGAGTGGACGGTCGAATCCATCGAGCGGAGTCCCCACGGGACGGACTTCGTGGCGACGCTCGACGTGCGGACGCCTGCGGGCCCGCGCAGGGCCGTCCTGAAGGCGACGACCGCCGACCTCGTCGACCCGCCGGTCGCCCGCGCGGAGCCGCGGCTGTTCGAACTCGCGGGGCGGGAGACGAGTATCCCCGTCCCCGAAGTCTTCGGCTACTGCGACGCTCACGACGAGTTCCCCGCCCCGTTCTACCTCGCCGAGCACGTCGAGGGCGCGAATCTGGAGGACGACCCCGGCCGACTCGATCCGGCGGCCCGCGAGCGCGTGGTCCGGGAAGCGGGCCGGAACCTCGCCGAGTTGCACGAACTCGGACCGCTCCCGGCCGTCGGGACCGTCGGCGTGCAGGACGGCGAACTGACGGTGCTCGACACCGACGACCACCCGCGTGCCGAGGACTTCCGCGAGCGACTGCTCGAAGACTACGAGGGGACGCTCGACCGGCTCACCGAGGGCGGCTACTTCCCGGACCTCGCCGACGACCCCGAGCGGTTCGCCGACCTCGTCCCGGCTGTCCGCGAGCACCTGCGCGACGTGATCCCCACCCTTCCCGAGCCGGACCCGCCGACGTACAACCACTGGGACTACCGCTACGGCAACCTCCTGGTCGATCCCGAGAGCGGCGAGACGCGGGCGGTGCTCGACTGGGCGAACCTCTCGGCGGCCGAGCCCGCCTACAACCTCGCGAAGGTCGAGTTCCACCTGCTGAAGCCGGTCCGGGACGACCCCGGGCGGACGGCCGCCCTGCGGGAGACGTTCCGGGCGGCCTACGCCGAGGGCCGCGAGGAGTGGTCGTTCGACGAACCGACGCTGGAGCGGATGGCGACCTACCGGCTGGTCGACCGGCTGGACGCGATGGCCTGCCTGCCGCTGTGGTACGAGGACGCGACGCCCGCCGAGCGCGACGAGCGCGCCGCCGAACACCGGGCGTTCCTCGCCGAGCGCGTGCCCGGTGTGGAGCGGTAAGCCCGGGGCTCGTTGCCGTGCGGGTCCGCCGGCGCGCGGTCCCGGCACCGCGCGGTGCCGCTGCCGACGGAGCTAAACCCCCGCGGCCCCGCACCTCGCCCATGACCGACCTCGACTTCCTGCGCGAGGCCGTCGACCCCAACCGGGTGTCGACGGACGAGTACGCCCGCGAGGAACACGCCGGCGACTGGGGCACCCACCCCGAGGACGAGGTCCGCCCCGACGCCGTCGTCTGGCCGACGAGCACCGCGGAGGTGTCGGCGGTCCTCGCCGGCGCCCACGAGCGCGGCATCCCCGTCACGCCCTACGCCGCCGGCACCGGCCTGGAGGGCAACGCCGTTCCCGCCCACGAAGGTATCAGCCTCGACACCACCCGGATGGACGCGATCCTGGAGGTTCGGCCCGACGATCTCCAAGTCGACGTGGAGCCGGGCGTGCTGGGCAGCGCGGTCGACGAGGCCGCGGCCGAGCACGGGCTGACGTTCCCGCCGCTACCCTCGTCGGGAGACATCTCGACGGTCGGCGGGATGATCGCGACCGACGCGAGCGGGATGCAGGCGGTGAAGTACGGCGTCGTCGGCGACTGGGTGCTCGAACTCGAAGCCGTACTCGCGGACGGCACGGTCGTGACGGCGGGCAGCGG
The DNA here is from genome assembly GCF_051414075.1 of Halosimplex marinum. NCBI lineage: Archaea > Methanobacteriati > Methanobacteriota > Halobacteria > Halobacteriales > Haloarculaceae > Halosimplex > Halosimplex marinum. The sequence continues at coordinate 451,764 of NZ_JBLKNY010000003.1, forward strand.
GGCCGTCAAGTCCTCGGCGGGCTACAACCTGAAGGACCTGCTCGTCGGCAGCGAGGGGACGCTGGCGGTGATCACGCGGGCGACGCTCGAACTCGCTGGACGGCCCCAGCAGGTCCGGGGCGGCCGGGCGGTGTTCGAGACGTTCGACGACGCGGCGGGCGCCATAACCGACGCCGTCCAGTCGGGCGTCGACGTGGCGAAGATCGAGCTGATGGGCTCGTTCGCGGCCGAGGTCGCCAACGAGTACGTCGGTACCGATCTGCCCGACGCGCCGATGGTCTTCGTCGAGTTCCACGCCGACCACGGGATCGAAGAGGAGATCGACTTCTGCCGGACGGTCTTCGCCGACTACGACCCGGTCTCCTTCGAGATCGCCGCCGACGAGGAGATGGCTCGGCTGTGGGAGTTGCGGCGCGAGATGGCCTACGCGCTCGACGAGTACCGCGAGGATCTCCGGCCGCTCCACCCCGGCGACGTGACGGTCCCGATCGGCTCGTTCCCGGAGATCGTCCGCGCGGCCCGCCGGGAGGCCGACACGCGGGACCTCCCGATGGCCTGCTACGGGCACGCCGGCGACGGCAACCTCCACTACGAGATCCTCGTCGACCCCGACGACGAGGGGATGGTCGAACGCGGCGAGGCGGCCTACGCGGCCGTCGTCGAGGCGGCCATCGATCTCGGTGGGACGGCGACCGGCGAGCACGGCGTCGGCCTCGGCAAGCGGCAGTTCATGGAGCCCGAACACGGCGCAGCGTCCGTCGCGGCGATGCGGTCGGTCAAGGACGCGCTGGACCCCGAGGGGATCCTGAATCCCGGGAAGGTCTTCCCGGACGAGTCCGGCTGAGCGCGGCGGGCCTCAGCGGCCACCGTCGCTCCGGGTCGCGGCGTCGTACAGCGCGAGCGCACCCAGCGGGAAGGCGAGCAGACCGAACCCCGCGGTGGCGGCGCGTCCGAGTCGCGAGTCGCGCGGCGCGAGCCAGCCGCCGACGCCGAGCAGGACCGTCCCGACGGTGACCGCGCTCCACAGCGGCGCGTAGGTCTGACAGTAGACGTAACAGACCGCGGTGACCGCGGGTTCCCACGGCGTGGGTGTCGGCTGCGGGAAGACGAGCGCGCAGTAGGCGTGGAAGCCGAGCGCGACGACGGCGGGGAGGCCGACGAGCGCGGCGCGCCGCGCTCGTTCGCCCGTCAGTTCGGCCCTGTCGGCCGCCCACAGTATCGAGAGCGGGAACGTGAACTCCCACAGCCAGAGGCCGAGCGTGTAGCTGGCCGGGTAGTGGCCGAGCGTCGGCTGGTCGGGCAGCGGCGCGACCGGGAGCGACGCCCACGGGTAGTACGGCATCGGATCGGGATCGGTGAGAAACGCCAGGCCGACGAGCAGGTTCGCCAGGACGAAGCCGACGGTCCCGACGCCGGCCGTGCGACGGATCGACGGCGGGAACGCTTCGCCCGCCCCGGTACGGCCAGTTCGGAGTGATGCGGTCCCGGACACGTCTGTTTCTTCGCCCCCCTGATTTTCCGCGATTTCGGTTACGCGATGCGACGCCGAAATCACGCCTCTACGGCACCGACGCGGCGTATTCGTCGTGCCCGACGGCGGACGAGCGCTCATCGGCTTCCCGATCCGTATCGCCCGGTGGTCGCGAGTTCGGATCGCGAACTGTCCCGTTCAAAAGGCTCGTCACTCCGGCGCGAGCGCGCGCATCGTCGCCGATATCTCGTCGGGTTCGGCACCCCGCGGGAACGACACCGAGACGGCGTCGACGCCGTCGATATCTTCCCACTCGGCGTAGCGCTCGCGACACTCCTGGGGGGTGCCGGCGATCCCGAGGTCGTCGAGCAGTTCGTCGGAGACGGCGGCCAGCGCGGCCTCCCGGTTCCCGTTGGCCCACTCGCTGGCGATCTCGACGGCCTCCTCGTCGTAGCCCTGCCGTTCGAGCGCCTCGCGGTAGAAGGTACCCATGGCACCGACGTAGAACGCCAGGTGGTTTCGCGCGAGCCGCCGCGCCCGCTCGCGGTCGTCCAGCGCGATGCAGGGCAGCGAGAGCGTCACGCGCAACTCATCGGGATCGCGGTCGCCGAGTTCCGCCCCCCGTTTCAGGTCCGCCAGCCGGTCGCGCAGTCCCGCCTTCGTGAGCATCAGCGCGTGCCAGCCGTCCGCGAACCGGCCCGCCAACTCGACGGATTTCGGTCCCATCCCGGCGGCGTCGATCCCCGGGACCGTCTCCGGCGGGTCACAGCGGAGACGCAGCCCCGAGAGCGTGAATATCTCGCCGTCGTACTCGACGGGCTCGCCCGAGAGCACGAGCCGGACGACCTCGATAGTCTCGCGGGTCCGCCGCAGCGGGCGGTCGTAGTCGACGCCGTGCCACCCCTCGACGACGGCGGGGCCGCTGGGGCCGAGACCGACGCGTAGTCGCCCGTCCGAGACCTCCTGGAGCGTGGCCGCCGTCTGACCGATCAGCGCGGGCGAGCGGGAGTAGACGTTCGCGATGGAGGTCCCGATCCCGATCTCGTCGGTGCGCTCGGCGATGGCCGTCAGCGTCGTCACGGCGTCGCGGCCCCAGGTCTCGGGGAGCCAGGCGCGCTCGTAGCCCAACTGCTCGGCCTCGCGGGCGAACTCGACGAGCTGATCGACCGACGGCTGGGCGGCGACCGGGAGGAAGGCGTCGCGGGTCGGGCCGTCGTCGGTCACGGCGGACCCTCCGTGCTATCTCGTGGCATACCCCTACTCGGGCGTGAAGGCCCAAATAGACCCGTAGCACTCGCGACAACCGGCGCGGCGTTTGAAGCTGTCGGGAGAGCGGACTTCAGTCGTCCGCCGGCTCCTCGTGACCGTAGGGGTCGACGAACTTCGGGAGGTCGGGCACGTCGGCGCCGTCGTGTTCGCCGACGGGCGGGCGGTTCACCTCGGCAGCGGGCGACTCTTCGAGATCGGTCTCGTCGTCGATGGTCTCCATCTGCCCTTCGCCCTCCTCGGCGGCCTCGCGGGCGTCCTGGTCGATGCGCATCGAGCAGAAGTCGACGCCGCACATCGAGCAGAAGCGGGCCTCCTTGTAGTTGTCGCCGGGCAGCGTCTGGTCGTGGTAGTCGCGGGCCCGCTCCGGATCCAGGGCGAGTTCGAACTGCCGGCGCCAGTCGAACTCGTAGCGCGCCTCCGAGAGCGCGTCGTCCCAGTCGCGGGCGCCGGGACGGCCGTTGGCCACGTCGGCGGCGTGGGCGGCGATCCGGTAGGCCGCGAGGCCGTCGCGCACGTCCTCGGCGTCCGGGAGCCCGAGGTGCTCCTTCGGGGTGACGTAGCAGAGCATCGCCGCGCCGGCCCGCGCCGCTTCGGTCGCGCCGATGGCGCTGGTGATGTGGTCGTAGCCCGGCGCCACGTCGGTCACGAGCGGCCCGAGCACGTAGAACGGCGCGCCGTCACAGACTTCCTGCTGGCGCTCGACGTTGTCAGCCACCTCGTCCATCGGCACGTGGCCCGGCCCCTCGACCATCACCTGGACGCCGCGGTCCCAGGCGGTGCGGGTGAGTTCACCGAGCGTGTCGAGTTCGGCGAACTGCGCCTCGTCGCTCGCGTCGGCCAGCGAGCCCGGGCGGAGCCCGTCCCCCAGGCTGAAGGTCACGTCGTGCTCTGCGAATATCTCGCAGATGTCCTCGAATTTGGTGTACAGCGGGTTCTCCATCCCGTTTTCCTCGATCCACTGGGCGAGGATCGACCCGCCCCGCGAGACGATGCCGGTCTTGCGGCCGTCCGTGAGGGGGAGATGCTCCATCTTCACGCCGGCGTGGATCGTCATGTAGTCGACGCCTTGCTCGGCCTGCTTCTCGATCACGTCCAGCAGGAGTTCGTGGGTGAGGTCGGCCACGTCGTCGACCCGCGTGACCGCCTCGTAGATGGGGACCGTCCCCACGGGCACCGGCGAGTACTCGACGTTCGCTTCCCGGATCTCGTCGAGGTCGCCCCCCGTGGAGAGGTCCATCACCGTGTCCGCGCCGTAGTGGACGGCGGTGTGGAGCTTTTCGAGTTCCTCGGCCAGGTCGCTGGTCGTCTCGCTCGCGCCGATGTTGGCGTTGACCTTCGTTCCGAACTCCCGCCCGATGACCATCGGGTCCAGCGACTCGTGCCCGTGATTGGCCGGGATCACCGCCTGCCCTTCGGCCACCTGCTCGCGGACGAACTCCGGGTCGCACTCTTCCCGCTCGGCGACCCGCTCCATCGCCTCCGTGACCGTTCCCTCCCGTGCGCGCTGTAGCTGCGTCGTCATCGATTACTAGGTTGTACTACTGGATTATAAACGCTAGTGGTCCGACGGATCGCGGCGGGACAGCGGTCGCTATCCGGGTGTCGGTGGAAGGAGAACGGAACGGAATGAGGTCGCGCGTCGCGAGCCGGTACGGTGGTCGGCGCGCTACCAGTCCAGGATGAATCTGCTGGCCGCGTCGGAGTCGTGGTCCGGGTCCTCCGAGGGCGGGACAGCGTCACGGCGGGCGACGGTCCGGAGGACGAGATAGCCGACGGCGAAGACGGCGAGGCCGGCCGCCCCTTTCCCGATACCGACGCCCGGCGCCCCCAGCACCGGCCCCTCCGCGATCAGGAGTTCGAAAGCGGTCTCGACCGTTACGGCGCCGCCGACCAGGAGTAGCGCGAGCGCGACGACCGTTCCCGCGGCCGAGACGAGCCGTCCGTCCGAGGGGAGGCGGGATCCCATACCGGCGCTTCGACTCGTCGACGTATCAACCTTGTCACGCGCCGGACCTCGCCGGACGGCGGACCGGCCGGTCGCCGGGGAGGGGACGGCAATGAGTGAGGGCTCGCCTTCGGACGGGTCGGCCGACACCGGGCGGAGAGGGGCGCTCAGGTGTCGAACTCGTAGGCGTCGGCCTTGCGGGCTTCCGAGGGCTCGACGTCGGGTTCGTCGGGGTCCGCGTCCCTGTCGAGGGTCCGCCTGAGCAGGAGATAGCCCGCGGCGCCGGCGACCAGACCGACGACGGCCAGGGGACCGACGCTGACGGGCGTTTCGAGTGCCCGCCCGGAGGCGAACAGCAGCTGGTACCCGGTGAGGCCGACCATCGCGACGCCCAGCGCCAGCAGCGCGTAGCCGAGGAGCGTGCCGCCGACCGATGCGAGTCGCTCGCGTTCGATGGAGCGCTCCATACTGTCGCTTCGGACGGGTCACATATTAGACTTGTTGTCGGGCGGACCGCTTCGGGTCGGTCGACCTCCCGGGAGCGGCGACGAGCGGTCGGCGCCGCCGCGAAAACCCTAACCGTGCCGGCGACAACCACCGGATATGAACCCCCTCGAACTGGACCGCCAGCAGGTCCTGGCGCTCATCATGGTGTTCCTGATGATCGGGTCGGCGGTCGTCTACGTGCTCGCGTACGCGCTCGGGTGACCGACCCGACCGCGGGGCACTGCCGGGTCAGTGGTCGTCGATTTCGTCGTCGCCGTCGCCGTCGCCGCCGTCGTCGCCGTTAGCTCCGTCCTCACCGTCTGCGCCGGTAGTTTCGTCCCCGTTTTCGTCGGCTTCCCGGCCGGGGTCGAAGCGGGCGACCCAGTCGTCGAGGGTCTCCAGCCGGTGGATCTCGCGGTCGGGGTCGCCGACGTTGTGGTGCTCGTCGGGATAGACGACGAGTTTCGACTCGACGCCGCGTTTCCGCAGGGTGCGGTAGAGCTGCTCGGACTGGGTGGGCGGACACCGCCAGTCGTTCCCGCCGGCGGTCAGCAGGAGCGGCGTGTCGATCCGGTCGGCGTCGGTGATCGACGAGGCCGCGTCGTAGGCCTCGGGGTTCTCCCACGGGAGGCCGAAGTCGTTCTCGATCCACCTGTGGGAGTCGTCGGTGCCGAACGCCGAGCGCATATCGTAGACGCCGTGTTCGGCGAGGCCGGCGGCGAAGCGGTCGGTCCGGGTGAGCACGTAGGCCGTGTTGACCCCGCCCTGTGAGAAGCCGCCGACGAACAGCCGGTCGGGGTCGGCCCACCCCCGGTCGACGAGGTCGTCGGTGCCCGCGAGCAGGTCCTCGACCTCGACGGTGTTCCAGGCGCCCCGCAGCGCCTCGCAGAACGCGCGGCCGTACGAGGTCGACCCGCGGTAGTTGACGTTGTAGACGAGGTAGCCGCGCGTCGTCCAGAACGTCGTCGTGAGCGCGAACTGCGGCCGGTCGTAGGCCATCGGTCCGCCGTGGATCCACAGCAGTACCGGCCGCGGCTCGGGGTCGTGAGGGTCGAACCCCGGCGGGTGGTAGGCGATCCCCTCGATTTCGGTCCCGTCGTCGCTTTCGAACGTCAGCCGGGTAGCCTCGGGGTGGTCGTAGTCGGCGACGAGGTCCGGGTTCAACTCGGTGAGCCGGCGCCGCGGGTCGGCGTCGTCCGGCCCGGCGTCGAGAGCCCCGGCGTCCATCGCGTGAACGTCGACCCCCTCCGCGGGGTCGCTGCGGACGAGCGCGACCGTCCCGCCGTCGGCGTCGAACTGCCGCAGCGTCTCGTCGCGAGGCTGGCGGTCGAAGACCCGCTCGTGGCCGCCGTCGGCGTCGACCGTCGCGAACCGGGTCCAGCCCTCGTCGGCGACCGACGCCAGCAGCCGGTCGCCGTTGAGCCACGCCGCGCTCCCCAGCAGGCCGAGCGTCCGGTCGAGCTCCCCGGTGACGACACCGTACTCGCCCGTCTCGGCGTCCGCGACGCAGAGGTCGGTCGGCGCGTACCAGTTGGTCGGGTCGCTCGCGCCGAAGGCCAGCCGGTCCCCCTCGGGGCTCCAGGCGGGGGCGGTCGCGGTGTACTCGCCGTCGGTGAGTCGCTCGGCGTCCCCGCCGTCGGCCGAGACGAGGTAGACGTCGTGGACGTACGTGTCGTCGGGGTCCTCGCCGCGGTACGCGCAGAAGGCGATCCGGTCGTCGTCGGGGTGCCAGGCGGGCTGGAGACCAACCAGCGCCTCGAAGATGCCGCCCCCGCTGGCGTCGTCGAGCCGGCGCTCCTCGCGGGTCGCCACGTCGACGACGAACAGGTAGGTCGTCACCGTGTCGAGCCACCCCTGGCCGTCCATCTTGTGCTGGAGCCGCTCGGTCTCGACGGGGCCGTCCTCGCGGCGCTGTTCGAGATACTCCCGCTCCGACTCGGTGGGGTCCCGGGCCGAGACGACGACCCGTTCGCCCTCGGGGCCCCAGTCGAAATCGCGCACGCCCTCCTCGCGGTCGGTCACCTGCCGTGCGTCGCCGCCGCGTTCGAGGTCGTACACCCAGACCTGCGGTTTCGGCTCGTCGCCGTTCGCGCCGTTCTCCTCACCGTCCTCGCCGTTCTCCTCGCCGTCAGCGTCGTCTCCGTTCTCGTCCTCGTCGCGGCCGACGCGCATATCCACGTCCTCGTCGCGGACCATGACGACGCCGAGTTTCGAGCCGTCCGACGGCCACTCGATGTTCCACGCGCCGCTGGCGCGAGTGAGCCGGTGCGGGTCGCGGCTCCCGTCGGCGGGGACGACGAACACCGATTGCAGGGTCTCGTCCTCGCCGGGGTCGGCCTCGCCGGCGGCGAACGCGACCCGGTCGCCGTCCGGCGAGACCGCGAGTTCCGTCGGTCGCGCCCGGTCGTAGACCGCGTCTGCGGGGAGTTCGTCCATGCCCCCGCGTCGGCCGGCGGTCACTTACCAGTTCGGGCAGTCCGAGTCGGGGCCACACTCGCTCCGGGCGGTCAGTCGCCGCCGGCCGCGGTCGGTGATTACTATCAGTCCCCGACGACCGGCACTTGCTCGACCCGTTCCTCCCAGAACGCGTCGTCGAGGTACCGCTCGTCGATACCGGAGTGGCCGAGCGCCCGCGCCGCGCGCCCGACCGTCGCCCAGAGCGCACGCTGGACGGGGACGGGCGCGACCGTCGTCACGGTGTCGGGATACACGTCTTCGCTGATCGGCAGCGCCGCGAGGAGTCCGGGCTCGCCGTAGTCGCCCTCGCCCCCGAACGCGCCCTCGACGTCCAGCCCCCAGACCGTGTAGAGCGAGGCGGCAGTCCGCATCGACGGCAGTTCCGCCCAGAACGCGACCGTCTCGTCGGTCTCGTTGCGGAACGCGTGGTCGACGCTGGCCCCGATCGTGACCGAATCGCCGGGACCGAGCCGGCGCACCTCGCCGTCGACATCGACGGTCAGCGTCCCCTCGACGGCCTCGAAGGTCTCGCTCACCCGGTGGTAGTGGGTCGGCGGCTCTGCGGCGTCGGGGCCGAGCCACTGGAGAAGGACGGGCCGCTCGGTCTCGCCTTCGTCCGGCCGTTCGAGCAGCGTCGCCCAGGTGCCCGCACCGGGGCTGGCGACGAGCGCCCGCGGCGACTCCGCCAGCAGTCGGGCCGCCCGTCCGTCCGGATCGAGTTCCAGCGCCGGTCCCGTCGCCGGTCGGCCGTCGTCGTCGAGCGGCCGTCCGGTCAGCCGAGTCGCTCCCCGCGATGTCTCACCCATCGTCCGAGTCGTGGCCCTCCCGTGAGGAGGGCGTTTGGTGCAGTACACTGCATAAATTTAAGTAAAACCGCGCGTCGCTTCCGTTGATGAAACGGCTCCGGGTCACTGCCGCGGTCGACGGGGAGAGCGCGCCGGCGTTCTACGGGATGCTGGCGGACTCGCCGCGCGTCGCGGAGACGCACCTGCTGGAGTGGAACACGACGAGCGAGGGCGTCGAGACAGTGCTGTTCGGCATCCGGGGGGATCCGGGGCAGTTCGCGGCCGCCGCGCCGCAAACGGACGGGATCGGGTCCGTGACACTCTCCCCGGCGAGCGGTGAGTGGACCTACGCACTGGTAGACACCCGCCCGCTGTCGACCTCGCTGTTCGCCGCCATCCACCGGGCCCGGGCCCGGCCGGGCCTGGTCGTCCGGAAACCGATCGTCTACCGCGACGGGGAGATGCACTTTCGCGTCGTCGGGGAGAGCGATGCGCTGCAAGCGGCGCTGGCGGAAGGGCCCGAGGCGATGGACGTCCGGGTCGAGTCGGTGGGGACGTTCCGCGGCGCGCTCGACCACCCCGGGACGCGACTGAGCGAGCGCCAGCGCGAGGCGCTCGCCGCCGCTCACGACCTCGGCTACTACGAACGCCCACGCGGGGCGACCCACGAGGACGTGGCCGCCGCGCTCGACTGCGCGCCCTCGACCGCGAGCCGCCACCTCCAGGCCGCCGAGGCGAAACTCGTCGACGCCGCGCTCGATGAGTTCGGCCCCGCGGTCTGAGTTCGGACACGCGCTCCGGGTCTCCGGTCCCGCTCGCCCGTTCAGACCGCCTCGGCGCTGCTGGCCCGCGCGAGCAACCGGACGGCCACGGCGCCGACGACGAGGTTCAGCGCGGCGAGGACGGCGACGGCGGGGACGACCGTGTCGGCGACGCCGCCGAACCGCGAGACCGACAGCACCGTCGACACGTCCCGGCCGAGGACCAGTGCCCGGACCGCGTCGACGCCGTAGGTGACGGGATTGAACGCCGCGACGAACTCGATGTCCTCGGACAGCGGGACGAACGCCGGCGAGAGGAAGAGGAGGGGGAACATGAACAGCATCGAGGCGGCGTTGACGACCTCGTCGTCGCGGGCCAGCAGGCCGACGACGTTCGAGACCGCCATGAACAGCAGGCCGACGAGCAGACAGACCGCGACGACCCCCGCGACGCCGGCCGCGCCGGTCTCGATCCCGGCCCCCAGCGCGACGGCGAGCCCGAGGACGACGAGCAACTGGACGACGACCCGGGCGAGTTCGGCGGCGGCTTTCCCGGCGAAGACCGCGGTCCACGACATCGGCGTGACGACCGTCTTCTCGAACATCCCGCTCTCCAGGTCGCTCACGAGCCCCATCCCCGAGGAGAACGCCGACCCCATCGTCGCCTGCATGAGCACGGCGGGCAGGAGGTAGGTGACGTACGCCACGTCGGCAAAGCCCGCTCGCGCCAGCGCGACGCTCCCCACGTCGCCGAACACGGCCGCGAAGAGGACCAGCGAGAACGTCGCGACCACGATCTCCAGCAGGAACGCGGTCGGGTTGTGGACCGCCTTGCGCGTCCACCGCTTCGCGTTGACCCAGGCGTCCCCGAGGAACGTGTTGCCCGTCTCCGGTGTCGCCGGTGCCGGCCCGCCAGCCCCCGGCGCATCCGCCGCCGAGTCCGGAGCGCTCACGCGTCCGCCTCCGGTCGCTCCCCCGACTCGGGGGCGGTCCCGCTCGTCCGGCCGGCCTCCCGGTCGGACGGGTCGTCGGCCGACTCGTCGGCGATGGCGAGGAACACGTCGTCCAGCGTCGGTTCCTCGACGGCGAAGCCCGTCACCGACAGGCCGGCATCGCGGAGCGCGACCAGCAGGTCCGGACCGACCTCCCCCGCGTCGGGCGCCGTAACGCGAACGGCGTCGTCAGTCGTCCCGACGCCGGGTTCGACCGGGGCCGGGTGCCCCGTGTCCCCGTCCGGGCCGTCGACGCCCGCCGACTCGCGGACGGCCCCGGCCACCGACTCACGGACGACTTCGGTCGTCGACTCGCGGACGACCGCCGCGGCCGATTCGACGGCGTCGGGGCCGCCGTCGATTTCGAGTTCCAGCCGCTCGCCACCGACCCGGCGTTTGAGGTCGGCGGGCGACCCGTCGGCCACGACCCGACCGCCGCGGAGCACGGCGAGTCGGTCGCAGAGGCGGTCGGCCTCTTCGAGGTACTGCGTGGTCAGGAAGACCGTCGTCCCGCGGTCGTTGATCCGCCGGAAGTAGTCCCACAGGCGGTTGCGGGCCTTCGGGTCCAGCCCGGTCGTCGGCTCGTCGAGGAAGACGAGCGCGGGGTCGTGGACCAGCGCCGTCGCCGCGTCCAGTCGCTTCTTCATCCCGCCGGAGAAGTTCCCCGCCGGCGTGTCGGCCGCGTCGGCTAACTCGACCAGGTCCAGTAGCTCGGTGATGCGGTCGGCCCGCTCGCCGCGGGGGACGCCGTAGGCGTCGCAGGCGAACGCGAGGTTCTCGCGGGCGGTGAGTTCCTCGTCGACGCTCGTCTCCTGGGCCATGTAGCCGACCGAGGCCCGCACCCGCGTGCGCTCGCCGGTCACGTCGTACCCGTTGACCCGGACTCGCCCCGCGGTGGGCTCCAGCAGCGTCGCGAACACCTTGATCGTCGTCGTCTTCCCGGCGCCGTTGGCCCCGAGAAAGCCGAAAAACTCCCCCCGCGGGACCGAGAGCGTCAGCCCCTCGACGGCCCGGGTGCCGTCGGCGTACGTGAGTCCGAGTCCCTCGGCGTCGACGGCGAGCGGTCGGTCGCCGTTCGCAGTGTCTGTGTCTCTCCCGTCCCGATGCATCCGTCGCGCTGTCTCGTCGGGCATACACCGGTGGTGTGGCGCCCCCTGGGAGGGCGTTCCGGGCGGTATAGAACCGGGATTTATTACCCCATCGCCGGACCGTTCGGACGTGAAACACGTCCGCGTCACCGCCGGGGTGGACGGCTCGCGGGCGCCGCCGCTGCTCGACCGGCTGGCGACGGCGGCGGCCGTCGACCGCGCCCGCGTCATCGATTGGAACCTCGTCGCCGAGGAGGCGACCCTCCTGCTGGCCGTCGACGGCGACCCCGCGCCGCTGGTCGACGCCGCGCCCGAGACCCCCGGCGTCGAGCGCTGGGAGGTGGTCGATTCGAGCGCGGACCTAAACGACGGGCCCGCCCGCCTTCTCCTCCACGTCGATCGGTCGACGGTGCCGGTCTTTAGCTGTCTCGCAAGCGCGCTCGAATCCGGCGGGCTGGTCGTCCGGACGCCGGTCGTGTTCCGCGACGGCGACGTCCACGCGACGGTCGTCGGTGACCCCGCCCCGCTCCAGGCCGCCTTCGAGCGCCGGGACGACGACATCGACGTGCGGATCGACGAGATCTCCTCGACGCCGGCCGCCCCCGAATCGACGGGCGGGTCGCTGACCGACCGCCAGCGGGAGGCCGTCGCGGCGGCGGACCGGCTGGGCTACTACGAGACGCCGCGAGCGGCGACCCACGCCGACGTGGCCGCCGAACTCGGCTGTTCCCCCCAGACCGCCGGCGAGCACCTCCGGCGGGCGGAGGCGAAACTCGTCGACGCCGCGCTCGACGAGGTCCGCCCCGGACGGTGAGTCGGCTGGCGGCGGGCGGGGATATAAACGACCCTCACAGTTCTCGCAGCAGCCCCACACGGGCGGCGCCCCTCGGGCGAACTGATGGCAACGGATACGACGGGATCGGCGGAGTCCGCGACTGCTCCGGTCCGGACGTGGCTCGTCCTCGCGGCGCTGTTCGGTGCGCTGGTCGGCCTCCCCGCGCTGGTGCTGGCCGAGACGGAGTTCGGCGCGCTGAGCGACGTCGGCGTCTTCGCGGCGCTGGGCGTCCCTCGCGCGCTCGCACTCGGCGCGGTCGCGCTCGTGCCCGGGTTCGCCCTCGGCGGGCTGTCGGTCGTCGCGATGACCGGCTGGGAGTGACGGCGGCCCGGGCGGGGCGCCGCGCCGGTATCGTTTTGTCGGCCGGCCGCCCATCGGCGTGCGTGAAACGCGTCCGGGTCACGCTCGATCCCCACGAGGCGGCGCGTCCGCCGGTCTACGAGCGGCTGACGGGAGGAAACGCGCTGGACTCGGTGCGGATCGAGAACTGGAACGTCGCGACCCCGCCGACGGCGTTCCTGCTGCGCCTGGCGGGCGACTACGAGGCGTTCGCCGCGACGCTAGCGAGCGACGAGGCCGTCGACGACTACGAGCTGTTCCCCCTCGCCGACCGGGCGTGTCACTGCTACCTGACCGGGCGGGTCGGCCCCGCCGCGCGGGCGCTGTTCGAGAACTTCACCCGGGGGAGCCTGCTGACGGTCCCGCCGGTCGAGTGCCACGACGACGGCAGCAGCACGTTCACCATCGTCGGCGCCGACGCGGACGTGCAGGCGGCCGTCGACGGCGCCCCCGAGGGCACGTCGGTGACCGTCGAGCGCGTCGGCGGGACGCGGGTCGCGCCCGACGGCGCCGTCGGCCGCCTCTCCGCCCGCCAGCGGGAGGCCGTCGCCGCCGCCGTCGCCCTCGGCTACTACGACGGCGAGCGGTCGGCCACCTGCGAGGCCGTCGCCGAGGAGCTGGGGTGTGCGACCGCGACCGCCGCCGAACACCTCCGCAAGGCCGAGGCGAAACTCGCCCGCGCCGCGCTCTCCGAAGTCGACCCCGACCCGTGAGTTCGAGTCCGCGTCAGCCGTCCGTCTGACGGGTCTTTACGACGGTGGACCGAGCAGTCTCACGCGGGCGCGCAGCGACGGCCTCATTCCCATCCTCCCCACCGCGCGCCCGACCCACTCCAAGGCGCCCCGCGGTCGCGACACGCGACCGCACCGCTTTCGCGACGCCGCACCGCTCGCTCAGGCAGCGGCGGCCTCGTCGCCCCGGAGGAACGCCCGGATGTCCGGCAGGTCCGCGGGCGCGGCCATCAGCGCCACGCTGTCGCCGGCCTCGATGGCGGTCTGGGGCAGCGGGATCTCCATCGGCTCGTCGCTCCGGCCGTGGGCGTAGATGTGGGCGTCGCCCTGGAGGTCGACGTCGACGACGCGCCGGCCGATCAGCGGCGACCCCTCGGGGATGGTGACCGTCGCCACGGAGAGTTCCTCCGTGAGGTCCGCGAGGACGTTGAAGTCCCCGCCCAGAAGCGCGGTCTTGGCGCCGGCGGCGCCCAGCCGCTCGGGGTAGATGATCTCGTCGACGTCCTCGGCGTACTTCTCGTAGATCTCCTGGCGGTAGTCCTCGTCGATGCGCAGGGCGGTCCGCAGGCCGTGGTGTTTGCCGAGCATACACGCCGAGAAGTTGGTGTTGAGATCGCCCGTCAGCGCGCCGACGGCGTCGGCGTCGGCGATGCCGGCCTCCTCCAGAGTGGACTCCTCGGCGCCGTCCCCCTCGACGACGGTGAACCCCTCCTCGCGGGCGCGTTCGACCTTGACCGGATCGTTGTCGACGATGACCAGGTCGTGTCCCTCGCTCCGAAGGATGCGGGCGGTCCGCATCCCGACGCGACCGAAGCCGACGATGACGAACTTCATGGGAATTCGTACCACGCCCGGCCACAAAACTGTACTCCCGTCGACTGGGGGACGCCCCGCCGGCCGCCCGCGCGGCAGGGGATACCCGGCCCGTCGCCCGCGCGGCGTGTGCCTCCGTGGGGTCCAAGGGCGTCGCGCTCCAACGTTCGGGTATGGGACAGCGGATCACCGTCACCGGCATGAGCTGCGGCGGCTGCGAACAGTCCGTCGAGGAGGCGCTGGAGGGCGTGGAGGGCGTCACCGACGCGACGGCCGACCGCGAGAGCGAGACGGCGACCGTCGAGGGCGACGCCGACGCCGACGACCTCGTCGCCGCGGTGGAGGACGCCGGCTACGAGGCGTCGGCCTGACCCGCGGACCGCCCGACCGCGTTCGGACCCGTGGGCTTGCAGCGCCCGGGCGGAGGCACTTGCTCGCCGCGCGGCTAGCCCGGCCACCATGAGCGCCATCTCGCGTCGCGAGGTACTGGCTGCGACCGGACTCGCAGCGACGGGCGGGCTCGGCGGCTGTCTGCTCCGCCAGCGCGGCCCGGGGACCGGCCACATCTACATCGAGAACACGGACGACACGAGCCACCGCGTCGCGCTGTGGGTCGCGCCGCGGTCGGTCGACGCCGAAACCCCCGGCGAGACCGGAACTGACGGGGAAACCGGGACCGGCGAGGGGACCGGCGACGCGGACCCGATCGTCGCGGCCTGGTACCGCGTCCCCGAGGGCGACGCGGTGGAGTTCCAGGACGTGATCGAACCCGACCAGGGGTACGAGGTGCGCGCGGCGCTCCCCGACGCGCCGCCCGCCGACCGGGTCACCGGCGTCGTCGACCCCTGTTCGGGCGAGGCCGCGGGCGAGCGCGTCGTGAGCGTCCGTATTCGTCCGGACGGCCTCGGGATCATCCCGTGGGGCTGCGAGGACAGCTACACGAAGGGCGACATGAACTACGTCGACGCCAGCGAGCGCCGGATCGAACCGGTCGAGGGGACGGTCGCGGCCCCCTCGACGTAGTCGCGTGGCGACGGCGACGCGAGACAGTCCGGAGCGGGAAACGACGGCGAGAACGGACGGGTCAGTCCTCGAGCGCGACCGACGCGAGCAGCGCCTCCAGCTGGATGCGCTCGTTGGCGCCGGTCGTGATCCGGTACTCGGTCTCGCCGATGCGGTCGAGCAGCCGGACCGCGGCCTCGTCTTCGAGGTCGAACTCCCAGACCGAGCGGTGCAGCTGGTCGATCACGTCGCCGCCGGCGATGCCCTCCTCGGTCAGCAGCCGGTCGAGCGTCGAGCGGGCGGCCGTGAAGTCGCCCTCCAGCGCCCGGTCGACCATCTCCCTGATCTCCTCGGGCTTGGCCGTCGAGGTCAGCGCGTAGACGGCCTCCTCGTCGACCACGTCGCCGGTCACCGAGGCCGCTTGCAGCGCGTTGATCGCCTTGCGCATATCGCCGTCGGCCGCGTACACCAGCGCGTCGAGGCCGTCCTCGGTGACCTCGATTCCCTCCTCGGCGGCGATGTGGCGCATCTCCTCGGCGACCGCCTCGTCGCTCAGCGGCGAGAAGCGAAAGACCGCACACCGGGACTGGATCGGGTCGATGATCTGACTGGAGTAGTTACACGAGAGGATAAAGCGGACGTTGTTCGAGAACTGCTCCATCGTCCGACGGAGCGCTCCTTGGGCGTCTGAGGTGAGCGCGTCTGCCTCGTCGAGAAATATGATCCGGTACTCGTAGCCGCCGAAGGAGGTCCGCGCGAACGACTTGATGCGGTCGCGCACCACGTCGATCCCCCGCTCGTCGGAGGCGTTGAGTTCGAGGAAGTTGTCCCGCCAGTCGTCGCCGTACAGTTCGCGGGCGATGGCCGTCGCACTGGTGGTCTTCCCGATACCGGCCGGCCCGCTGAACAGCATATGCGAGAGGTCGTTGCGGTCGACGTAGCTCTGGAGGCGTTCCACGATGTCCTCCTGTCCGACGATCTCGTCGAGGGTCTGGGGGCGGTACTTCTCGATCCAGACCTCCTCCCGTCCCGCCCGCGACCCAGAATCCGTGTCGGCCTCGCTCATGCCCGGAGGGAGGCGACCGCCGCCCGTAAACCTACCGAGTGGCCCCCGACCGGCGACCGGGCGAAACCGTCCAGCAATTACCTGGCTGACATCTTTATCCGCACGTCCGTCGTAGAGCGGGCCATGAGACGGATCGCAACGGGGCTCGTCGTACTGGTCGTCGTCCTGTCGGTGCTACCCGGCGTGGCCGCAGCGGCGTCGCGGACCGGCGGGACCGTCGTCGTCGGGGCGGGCGAAACCGTCGACGAGGACCTGCAGGCGTTCGGGGGGACCGTCGTCGTCCGCGGGACGGTCGACGGCGACCTGCAGGCGTTCGGCGGGTCGGTCGTCGTGGAGGGGGCCGTGACCGGCGACGTGGATGCCACGGCGGGGAGCGTCCAGATCCTCGGCAGCGTCGGCGGGGACGTGACCGCGGCGGGCGGCGCCGTCGACGTGGGCGAGGGCGCGCAGATCGGCGGGACGCTCGAAGCCGGCGCCGGGAGCATCGCGGTCGACGGGACGGTCGAGGGCGACGCGCGCCTGGGCGCCGACAGCATCAGACTCGGCGAGGACGCCCGTATCGACGGGGATCTGATCTACGACGGCGACCTCGTCCGCGCCGACGGCGCCGTCGTCGACGGGACCGTCACCCAGGACGACGGGCTGTCGGTCGGCACCGAACCGGACTTCACGATCCCCGGCGTCGTGTTCACCGTCTACGGCGTGTTCGTCGCGCTGCTCGTCGGCGCGATACTGCTGCTCGTGTTTCCCGGGACCGCCGCCGAGGTGGCCGACCGCGCGACCGGCGACCCGCTGCGGACCGGCGGGATCGGCCTGCTGGCGACGATCGGGGTCCCGATCGTCATCGGGGTCGTCGCGGTCACGATCGTCGGCATCCCGCTAGCGATCGCCGGCACGCTCGCGTTCGGTCTGCTCGCCTGGCTGGGCACCGTCTACGGCCGGTTCGTCCTCGGGACGTGGCTGCTCTCGCTGGCCGACGTCGAGAACCGCTGGGCCGCGCTGGTGGTCGGCGTCGTCACGGTCGCACTCCTGCGGTTGGTCCCCGTGGTCGGGGCGCTCACCCGCCTGGTCGTCTTCCTGCTCGGGTTCGGCGCGCTGGTCGCCGTCCTCGCCGACGCCTACCGCGACCGCCGCGGCCGCCGCGAACGGACCCCCCGCGCCCGCGACACTGATGAAACCGGGGCCGAACCCGCGGACTGAACGGACTCGGCGCCCGATGATCGGCCGGTCGTCGGGCGACACGCTCAAGCCGTCGGGGACGGATCGACCGGTATGCGCGTCACCGTCGCCGTCGCCGGCGAGGACACCCGCGAAGTCGAGGTCGACGACGGGGCGACCTACGCCGACCTGCTGGAGCCGCTGCCCTACGGCGCCCACGAGGTTTCGGTCCTCGTCGACGGCCGCCCCGTCCCCGAGGACGCCCCCGTCGAGGCCGACGAAGTGGAGGTCCTGCGGCTCGTCAAGGGCGGGTGACCGGCGGCTCGCGGGCGTCGCCCGCCGTCGGCCGCTTACGCAGTGTTCTTGAGGGCGCGGCGAGTATCGGGGGGTGATGAGCGGTACCCAGCCGGCGCCGGAGTTCGAGCTGCCCAACGTCGGGGCCGGTCCCGACCCCTGTTCGCTGGCGACGCTCTCGGGGGCCGAGTCGTTCGTCGTCCTCCTCTTTCACCACGACGACGAGTGTCACGACTGCCGCGCCCAGGCCAAGAAGGCGGGCGAGCGCTTCGCCGCGCTGCGCGCCCGCGACGCCGTCGCGGTCTCCGTCCTCCCGCGGGACCGCGAGCGGGCCGAGGACTGGCAGGAGCGGTTCGACCTCCCGCACCCGCTGCTGGTCGACCCCGAGGGGACCGCGGGGGCCGACTACGGCCAGCCAGTCCGGCTCCCGATGTTCGCGGAACTCCCGGTATTCGGCCGCCTGCCCGCGGTCGCGATCGTCGACACCCGCGGCGCCGAACCGGAGGTCGCCTGGACCTACCGCGGGCGGTCCACGTGGGACCACCCCTCGATGACGACCGTCCTCGAAGGCCTCGACAGCGTCCGGGAGTGAACTCGATGCGTCCCGAACTCCGCCGATGGCCCGCGACGTGACCGTCCGCCCGGCGACGACCGAGGACCTGACCGGCGTGCTCGGCGTCCTCGACGCCGCCGCGCTGGAGACGGACGCCGACCGCGTCCGCGCGAGCGTCGCGGGCGGCGACTCGTTCGTCGCGGTCCGGGACGGGAGCGGAGAGTCTGCCGGCGGCGGAACCGTCCTCGGTGCGCTCGTGCTGGTCGACTGTGAGGGGGCGGCCAGCGCCGAGATCGACGCGGTGGCCGTCCGGCGGCGCCGCCGCGGCCGGGGGATCGGCCGGGCGCTGGTCGCGGCAGCCGCCGACCGCTACGACCGACTGGTCGCCGAGTTCGATCCGAAGGTGCGACCGTTCTACGAGTCGCTGGGGTTCGAGATCGGCGCCGCTGAGGGCGAGCGCGACCGCTATCGAGGGGTACTGCGCGGTGCGATAGCGGACGAGGGCGGCTGAGGGGGCGTCGCCGTCTCAGACCAGTGGTTCGACCAGTTCGCGACCGGCCGCGAGCAGTTCGTCGACCCGCTCCTGTGAACTCGCCTCGGCGTAGACCCGCAGTTTGGGTTCCGTGCCACTGGGACGCATCAGCAGCCAGGTGCCGTCGGCGAGGAAGACCTTGAAGCCGTCGACGGTCGACACGTCCTCGACCGCCGAGCCGGCGAGTTCGTCGGGCAGCGCGTCCTCCAGGTCGGCCAGCACCGGCGCCTTGCGCTCGTCGGGGCAGTCGACGCTGACCCGGTCCTGGACGATGGCGCCGTGGCGCTCCAGCAGGCCGTCGACGCGGTCGTCGTACGGTTCGGCGGCGGCGACGGCCGCGGCGAGGACGGCCACCGCGACGCCGTCCTTGTTGCGGACGTGGGTCGTGATGCCGAACCCGCCGCTCTCCTCGCCGCCCATCAGCGCGTCGTTCTCGGCCATCGCCTGCGCGACCCACTTGAACCCGACCGCCGTCTCGTGGACGGACTGGCCGCCCGCCTCGGCGACGCGGTCGACGATGCTGCTGGTCGAGACCGTCCGGACCACGTCGCCCGTCGGGTCGTCGCCGGTCCCGTCGTCGACGGACCAGAACCCGCCGTCGAGCAGCGCCTCGTAGGTCGCAGCGAAGAAGAGGTTCGGGTCGAGGACGCCCCGGTCGGGCGTGACGACGGCGATCCGGTCGGCGTCGCCGTCGTTGGCGACCCCGAGGTCGGCGTCCGACTCGGCGACGCGGTCGGCCAGGTCGCCGAGGTGGGCGGCCGTCGGCTCGGGCGAGTCGCCGCCGAACTCGGGGTCCCGGTCGCAACGGATCCGCTCCACGTCCGCGCCAGCGCGTTCGAGGAGGAGGTCGGTGACGCCGCGGCCGCTGCCGTGCATCGCGTCGTACACCACGGAGAGGTCCGACAGGTCGGCGTCGACCGCGTCGAGCACGCGGTCGGTGTAGGGACTGACGAGGTCGGCCTCTTCGACGCCGCCCCACTGCGCTTCGGGGAGCGGGTCGGGCTCGGCGAGGCGGTCGGCGAGCGCGTCGGTGACCTCGGGGAGCGCTGGCGCGCCGCCCGCGGGGAGGAACTTCACGCCGTTGTACTCCGGCGGGTTGTGCGAGGCGGTCACCATCAGCCCGCCGGCGAGGTCGCGCCGGCGGACGGTCCAGGCGACGACCGGTGTCGGGCAGTCGCGAGGGGGGACGAGCACGTCGAAGCCGTTCGCGGCGAGCGCGCGGGCGAGTTCCTCGGCGAACCCGCGGGAGGTCTCGCGGGCGTCGTAGCCGACGGCGACGGTGCCGGTTCCCTCCTCGTCGGCTCCGCCGGAGTCGGCCTCCTCGCGGAGGTACGTCGCGACGGCCTGGCCGACCATGCGGACGCGCGGCTCGGTGAACTCGTCGAGCGTCGCGCGCCAGCCGTCGGTGCCGAACTCGATGGCGTCGGCGTCTGCGGTCATGCCCGGAGGGAGCGCTCCCGGCCGGAAAAAGGTGTGTGCGTGGCGTGCTATCACAGCTTGCGGTAGCAGTCGGCGGGCCCGTGCGACAGGCGGTTTATCCCGCGTCGTCGGCCAGCAGGGCCGCGGGCAGGTCGACCGACTCGGGCACGCCCCCCTCGGCGACGATGTCTTCCTTGGCGGTCCGGGAACCCTCCTTGATCTCGTACTCGCGGGACATCGCGGCCGACTGCGAGTCGAACCCCTCGACGTGGACGAGTTCGACCGGCGTCCGGCCGCGGGTGTACTTCGCGCCCGCGCCGTCGTCGTGCTCGCGGACGCGCCGCTCCACGTCGGTGGTGTAGCCCGTGTAGAAGGTGTCGTCAGCGCACCGCAGGACGTAGACGAAGTGGTCGGGGTCGGCGGTCCGCGGGTCGGTCATCGGGCTGTGCGGGGACTACGCTTCGGGGGCGCGCTCTCTCGCGACTTCCGCGATACCCGCGTTCGCCGAGCAGCTCGGACAGGCGTGGACCGCACCGCTCTCGTCGGCGAAGACGCGGGCGAACTGGTCGGAGACGTGCGCACCGCAGTGATTACACGTTGGCATTCGTTTGGCCCGGCTGTCAACCGGTACCAGTCCCTTGGCCCGCCCCGGATATAACGAGTGTACCAACGCTGTTTGGTGTCGTCCGTGTAACCAGGTGAAAGGGGCCGTACCGGCCGTCTCTCGGTCATCCGTCGCTCCGTGCGTCGTCGATGCGACGGGCGATCAGCCCCGCCTGCGCGCCGGCGGTGAACCCCGCGTCGACGTTGACGACCGAGAGGGCGGTACACGACTGGATCATGCCCGAGAGCGCGGCCTCGCCCTCGCCGGCGTGGCCGTAGCCCGTCGAGACCGGGAGACCGATGATCGGCACGTCGACCAGCCCCGCGAGCACGGTCGGGAGCGCGCCCTCGCGGCCGGCGGCGACGACGAGGGCGTCCTGCTCCCGGAGAACTTCGAGGGAGTCCACCACGCGCGCGAGCGAGGCGACGCCCACGTCGTCGACGCGCTCGACGGTCGCGCCCATCTCGCGGGCGACGGCGGCGGCCTCCCCCGCCGGGACGGCGTCGGAGGTGCCGGCCGTCACGACCCCGACGGCGGCGTCCAGGTCCGGCCGCTCGAAGTCGGGCGTCGTCGCGACGACGACGCCCGACCGGCCGTCCGCCTCGACGGTCGCTTCGGGGTGGTCGGCCGCCAGCACGTCCTCGACGGCCTCGGCGACCGCCTCGTCGGCGCGGGTCACGATCGCCCTGCCGGTCGTCTCGACGGCCGTCGACGCCAGTGCCGCCACCTCCGCGGGCGTCTTCCCGTCGGCCAGCACCGCCTCGGGGACGCCGCTGCGGGTCGTCCGGGCCGCGTCGAACCGCCCGGCCTCGCCGGTGGCGTAGCCCGCCAGCTCCGCCTCGGCCTCGGCCGGCGAGAGTTCGCCCGCCGCGACCGCCTCCAGTAGTTCGCGCATACCCCCTCTGGGCGTTCGATCCACTTGACCGTCCCCTTCCGAACCGGCGCCCGCGACCCCCGCGCTCGGCCCCGGCTGAGCGCGCGCGAGCGGTCCCACACCTCCGGAGGGACCGATTTCCGCCCGCCTCGACCCCGGCCGCCCCAAAAGATACTTAAACCCCCGTCGTTCGAAGGGGCCGACCGCGCCGGAGCGACGCTCAGACCCCCGACAAAGCCGGCGAGACTGCGCATATTTGGGAAAGTTTATAAACCATCCATTTGTTCAAGCGACTTGTATGGCAGACCTCATTGTCAAGAACTCGGTCAAGGAAGCGCTCGAAGACATGAACGTCTCCCGCGACTTTTACGACGCCCTCGACGAGGAAGTCGAGGAGCTGCTCGACGAGGCGCAGCGACGCGCCGAGGCTAACGACCGGAAGACGGTTCAGCCGCGCGACCTGTAAGGTCGCCTAACCAGCGAATTTTTTCGGGGGAGTGGCGTCACGGCTCGAAGACGGTCACGTCAGTCTCCGTCCCGACGTAGACCTCGTCGGCGAAGTCGACGAACAGTCCGTGCTCCACGACTCCCGGCAGCGCCGACAGGTCCGCCGCCAGCCCGGCCGGGTCGGGCATCGCGCCGAACTCGCAGTCGAGGATCAGGTTGCCGTTGTCCGAGACGACGGGGCCGCTCTTGCGGTCGGCCCGCCTGAGTTCCGGCCGGCCCCCCAGCCGGCGGACGGCGTCGGCGACGGTCGACCGGGCGTCCGGCAGTACCTCGACGGGCACCGGGTCGTCGAGCACGTCGACCTCCTTCGCGGGGTCGACGACGACGAGCAGCCGGTCGGCCGCGGCGTCGACGACCTTCTCGCGGGCGTGGGCGCCGCCCCCGCCCTTCACGAGGTCGGCGCCCGCGATCTGGTCGGCGCCGTCGATCGCCAGGTCCACGTCGGCCTCGTCGAGGGTCGTCAGCGGGATCTCTTCCTCGACGGCGATCTCCCGGGCCTGGAAGGACGTGGGGACGCCCTCGATATCGAGCCCCGCGTCGACCTCGCGGCCGAGCGCGCGGATGGCGTGAGCCGCCGTGCTGCCGCTCCCGAGGCCGACGACGGCCCCGTCCTCGACCGCTTCGGCCGCGCGCTCGCCGGCGCGGCGCTTGGCCGCCTCGCGCTCGCTCTGGTTCATACCCCGCCCATCGCCGGGGCGCGGCAAAAACGCTACCGACCGCAGACGGACGACGGTCGGCAGGCCCTCACCGCGGCCGCCGTACCGACGGCGGTCAGCCGCTCCAGCCGCCGCGGAGGTCGCCACCGACGCGGTCGCGCCACGTCTCGAACTTCGCCTCGCACTCGGGGCGCTCGGCCGTGTGGTCGACGAAGCCCGCGCCGGGTGACGCGAGCGCCTCGCCGCAGAACGGACACCGCTCGGGGTCGCTCCAGGTATCTGTCGCTGCCATACCTGGATCGGCCGGCTCCACTGACATAAGGTTTCCCGGAATACAATATAGGTGCATGGTGTGATGATAATACACCCTATTACAAAACACACATACGAGGAATTATCTCGGATCCGAGTCCCAGAAATACGTGAACAATCCACAATATCCCGCGAGACGGTCACACGGTTCACGACATGTGACCTTATATTCTCAAGTCGGAATAATAGGAACGCTTAAACCGGAAAACGATCTGCACTCCGGTAATGGCAACGCAACAGTACACGGCCGTCGGGGCGTATCGGTGTCCCGACTGCGACGGCGAGATCACGTTCGAACACCAGTCCTGGGAGTGCAGCGACTGCGGGCACGCGCCGCGCCACGGCGCGGACTGATCCCGGGACGACCACGGGCGCACAGCCACCCGCACGAGCGGCGACCCACTGGATACTGTCAGGCATCCACCCTCCTCCGGCGACACCGCCCCGCGAGCGGGCGGTCCGGCGGCCGAGTTTTTTGGTCCGACCCGCCGACGGGTCGAGCATGTTCGGAACCAGCGGCATCCGGGGACCGGTCGGCGACGGAGTGACTGCGGAACTGGCGCTGTCGGTCGGCCGGGCCGTCGGCGTCGACGCCGACCGCGTCGTCGTCGGCCGCGACGCCCGGGAGAGCGGACGCCTCCTGGCGGACGCGCTGGCCGCGGGGCTCCGCGAGTCCGGCGTCGACGTGGTCGACCTCGGCCTGGCCGCGACGCCCACGGTCGCCCGGAGCGTCGCCCGCGAGGACGCCGACGCCGGCGCCGTGATAACCGCTTCGCACAACCCCGCGCCCGACAACGGCATCAAGCTCTGGCAGCCCTCCGGGCAGGCCTACGACGCGGACCTGCGCGCGGAGATCGAACGACGGCTCCGCGAGGACGCCGCCGATCTCGCTGCGTGGGACGGCCTGGGCGACCGGGTCGCCCGCGACACCGCTGACGAGCGCCACGTCGACGCCCTCGTCGACGCGGTCGACGTATCGGAGCCGCTGTCGGTCGTCGTCGACGTGGGCAACGGCGCGGGAGGCGTCACCGTCGACGCCCTCCAGCGGCTGGGTTGTACGGTCGAGACGCTCAACGCCCAGCCCGACGGATCGTTCCCCGGCCGGCCCAGCGAACCGACCAGGGAGAACTGCGAGTCGCTGGCGGCGCTCGTGGCGGAGACGGACGCCGACCTCGGGATCGCCCACGACGGGGACGCCGACCGGATGCGCTGTGTCGCCGCCGACGGCACCTACGTCTCGGGCGACGTGACCCTCGCGCTGCTGGCCCGCGAGGCCGCGAGCCCGGGCGACCGCGTCGCCGCGCCCGTCGACACGAGCCTCGCCGTCGACGACCACCTCGCCGAGGTCGACGTGTCCGTCGAGCGCACGCGGGTGGGCGACGTGTACGTCGCCGAGCGGGCGGGCGAGGACGGCGTCGCCTTCGGCGGCGAGCCCAGCGGCGCCTGGATCTGGCCCGCGGAGACGCTCTGCCCGGACGGCCCGCTCGCGGCCTGCAAGGTCGCCGCCCTGGCCGCCGAGCGGCCGCTGGCTGACCGCCTGGCCGAGGTCGAGACCTACCCGATCCGCCGCGACTCCGTCGAGACCGCCGAGAAGGGCGCCGTCATGGAGCGGGTCAGCGAGCGGGTCCTCGCGGAGTACGACGACGTGACGACGCTGGACGGCGTCCGCGTCGACCTGGGCGACGCGTGGTTCCTCCTGCGGGCCAGCGGCACCCAGCCGCTCGTCCGGATCACCGCCGAGGCCCGCGACGCCGACCGCGCCGAGGCCGTCTTCGCCGAGGCGCGGGACCTGCTGGGCGACGCGCTGGACGGCTGACCGAGCGCGGGCTGTCGACCGTCGCTCGACGGAGAACGGAACAGGAGAAGCGTCCTGGCAGCGTTTCGGGCGGGTCCCCCCGAACCCGCCAGGCCGTCTCCCCCCGGTGGTTCACGACGATACAGGACCCTAGCCGCGACGGGTCGAGCGCGCCTCGCGGACGTCGGCCCCGTCGCGGATCTTGTCCTCGCACTGAGGACAGACGCGCGGCGACTCGACCCCGTTGGGCGTGAACACCCGTGCGTAGTCAGCCGTCACGAAGGAACCGCAGTTCTGGCATTCCGGCATACGGTGTACCTGTTCGGGTACTGGACCTTAATGGTTGGTGATTTGGTAGTAGGGCGCACGCCCCGACGAAGCGCGGTCTGACGGTGTCAGCGCCGGATCCGGATCCCGCCCTCGCCGGGGACGGTCCACCAGTACGGTCTCCCCCTCGCGGAACACGTCTCAGTGACACGACCGGGGCGTTCAGTCGGCGAGGGCATACTCGTCGTCGGCGGTCGGTCGCGGCGGGACCGCACCAGAACGGTACGGTTATTACCGAGAGACGGCTGGGACCGGACAACCGGACGGCGTCTCCGGAGGTCGTCGCATGGACCTGGATCTACCCGAACTCACGCGCCCGCTGGTCGCCCGCCTCTGCGTAGTGGCCCTCGTCGCGGCCCTGCTCGTCCCGTCGGGGGTCTCGGCACTCACGCACGAACCCGTCGAGCTCCAGCCGGGGGCCATCGACGAGCCCGCCAACGGCACCACCGTCATCGCCGTTCAGGGGTTCAAGGGCCGGGGGCAGAACAGCTCCAAGAAGCCCGCGCGACTCGTCGGCGTCGGCCCCGAGGGCGACCTCGAGTGGCACTACGAGCCCAAAGACGACGTGACGTGGTTCTACGACGTGGATCCGCTGGAGGACGGCACCCTGCTGGTCGTCGGCGCCCGCCGCGACGGCACGACCGTCTTCAAGTACGACCCCGACACGAACAGTCGCGTCTGGACCGAACGGCTCGACATCCACGACACCCACGACGTGGACCTGATCAACGGCGATCAGTTGCTGATCGCCAACATGCGCAACTACAACGAGACGACCGGGACGAACAACGACCGCATCTTCGTCTACAACCGGACGACCGGCGAGACGGAGTGGGAGTACCGCTTCGAGCGCATCTACGACCGCGGCGACGGCGGCGGCTACACCGGCGACTGGACCCACGTCAACGACGTGGACAAGATCGGCGAGGGCCGGTACATGGCCTCGCCGCGCAACATGGACGAGGTGGTCGTCATCAACCGTTCGACCAAGGAGGTCGAGCTGTCGCTCGGCGCGCCGGGCAACCACAGCGTCATCTACGAGCAGCACAACCCCAACTACATCGAGAGCGAGGACGGGACCCCGACCGTCGTCGTCGCCGACAGCGAGAACGACCGCGTCGTCGAGTACGAGTACGCGGGCGGCGAGGGGCGCAACGCAACCTGGGAGCGCACCTGGAACCTCGGCGTCGACGGCAACCTCAACTGGCCCCGCGACGCCGACCGGCTCCCCAACGGGAACACGCTGGTCACCGACTCCCTGAACCACCGCGTCATGGAGGTCACCCCCGAGGGGGAGGTCGTCTGGGAGTACTACGCCCCCTGGGGCACCTACGAGGCCGAGCGGGTTCACCTCGGCGACGAGCCCGGCGGTCCGACCATCGCGGACCAGAACGCCACCGGCGCCTACGCCCTGAACGGCAGCGCCGCGCTCACCCCCGGCGCGACCGAACGGGCGACCTTCGCCTCGTGGCTCCACAACACGTTCGCCGGCACCCCGATCTCGGGCCAGGTCGACTGGGTCGCCGAGCGGTGGGCCCACATCGCTCCCTGGGTCCGCCCCGTGTGGATGGACCCGTGGGCGTTCGTCGCCTTCCTCGGCGCCGGCCTGCTGACCCTCGGCTGGGTCGGCACGGAGGCCGTCTATCACCGCCGCCGGATCGCCGGCGGCCTCCGGGCGGGTTACGAGCGCGTGCGCCCCTCGGACGGCGGGTCGGCCCGCTCGGACGACTGACGGCGCCGCGGCGCCTGAAAGTATTTACCGACGCGCCGAAAGTGTCTGTGGTGATGGATATCGGACGGCGACGCGCGATCGGCGTCCTCGGTAGCGCGCTCGTCGGCGGTTGCGTGACGGGCCTCGGGTCCTCGGCCGGACCTCGCTCGCGGACGCCGGGACCGTTCGAGTGGACCGTCGAGGACGGACCGGCCGACGTGACGGCCGACCCCGACGAGCGACCGGCGCCGGGTTCGTGGCCGATGGCGGGCTACGACGCCGCCGGGACCGGGGCGGCGCCGGCCGAGAACGCACCGGAGGGGTTCCCGCTCGAACGGACGTGGATCCACACGACCGCACAGCACGTGCTGCGGGGGCCCGCCGTCGCCGGCGGAACGGTGCTCGCCCAGACCGCCTATCAGGACTCGGTGCTGTTCGCGACGGACGCCGACGGCGAGGAGCGCTGGTCGGTGACGCGCGACGACCTCGGCCACGCGGCGCCCGCGGTCGCCGGCGACACGGGGATCGTTCCGCGGGGGTACCTCGAGACCGGCGAGTACCTCGACGGGGTGTCGCTCTCCGACGGGGGCCGCCTGTGGCGTCACGAACTCCCCGAGGCCGTGTCGGCCCCGCCGGTCGTCGCGGGCGACACCGTCTTCGCCGGTCGCGGGTTCGACGCGACCGCACTCGCGATCGACGCCCGGTCGGGTGACCTCGGTGTACGACTCACGCTCTCGGAACCGAGTATCGAGGTCGTCCGCGTGGCCGCGGCCGACGGTCGCGCGTACGTGGGTGTGAAGGGATCGGACACGGACTACCCGAACCTCGGGTGGGTCCTGGCCTTCGATCCGAACGCGGGTGTAGTGGAGTGGGTGTACCCGGCGGACGCGCCGGTCGCCGACCTCGCGGTCCGCGGCGGGAGCGTCTACGTGGTGAACAGGGAGGGCCTCGCGTCGCTGAACGCGGACAGCGGCGAGGTCGAGTGGAACACACGTGACGACGAGGAGATCCGGGGCGCCGAATCGGTCGCGGTCACCGAGGACACCGTCTACGCCGGGACCACCGAACGGGTGTTCGCGTTCGAGGCCGCCTCGGGCGACCGCCGCTGGACCGCACCGGTCGGCGGGTCGAACGTCATCGCCGTCGCCGGTGATACGGTGTTCACGGGTGGCCGACGCCTCGACGCCGACACGTGGGCGTTCGCGGCCTTCGCGACCGCGGACGGCCGCGAGCGGTGGCGCTACGACCGCAACGCGAGGCCCACGGGCGGCGCCGTCGCCGCCGGGCGCTTTTTCGTCGGGACCGAACGCGGGACGCTCCACTGTTTCGGTTGAGCCCCGCTCGTTCCGTTGTCGCGCGGGCAGAACGGCGACGGTCGAACGCGGCCGCGCTCAGAACTCGGCGTCGACGGAGCCGTCCTCGGAGAGGTCGACGACGCCGTCGAACCGCGCGCGGAAGTCCGCCAGTTCCGCGTCGTCGTGGACTCCCTTCGCGAGGTGGAACAGGCCGACGGCGTCGTGTTCCTCGAGCAGTTCGAGGATGGCGTCGACGGCCTCGGCGGCCCGCTCGGCGTCGGAGTAGTACACCATCTCCGTCACCGAGTCGAGGCTGACGCGCCGCTTGCCCTCGGTCGATTCGAGGAACACCCGCGTCTCGTCGACGATGCCGTCGAGGTCGTCCGGCGCGGAGACGTACTTGACGTTCTCGGACTGGCGGCGGGTGTACCCCCGCTCGACCGACAGCGCGTCGAGGATCGTCGCGCGCTCCTCGTCGACCTCGTAGTGTTCGAGCTTCTGTCGCACCTCCCGGGCCGTGGTCCGCGTCGAGATGACCAGCATCTCGTCGGTGTCCGTGCTCAGAAACTCCGTGTCGATGCGGTCCGTCTCGCCCGTGCTCGGGTGCAACAGGAGGATGCCCGTCCCCCCGGGCACCGTGTCCGGCGTGTTCTCGATGGCGAGCTGGTAATCCATGTACACGGGAGCGGCCGGAGTCGCCTTAAGCCTGCGGGACCCGCTCCATCCGTTTCCCGTCCGGGTGTCCGCGCTCGCCTCGTCCGCACGAGTGCCCGGTACAGGTGACGGCTGTTGCAGTGTGCGGTCGCAGTGCGGTTGGCGCGTTAGAGCGCGCTTTCGTGCGCGCGGCCGAGCCGCGCGAGGTCTGCTCACGGCGCTTCGCGCCCGGTCGCACGGCCCGAGGCATCGGCGGTCCCTCGGGCCGTGCGGGCGACGCTCGGGTCGCCCGCAGACACCGAATCGGCTGGGGAGGCTCGTGGCTGTCCGCGGTGCCGTGTGGGGCGGGTGCTGTCCTGGTGGACTGAACGGGCGGGGCGCGCTCGCGCTCATGTAGTCGCCCGAGCGACCGCGAGCGCGCCGAGGGCGTTCACCGCTCACAGCTAGCAGACGTGATCGGGAAGTCCCTCGAAGGGGGAGGGGGAACGTTTTTACAGAGCGGCGGGCATCACTCGGGTATATGGCCTCCTGGGAGTGTGCGATCGACGGCGACGACGAGCAGTTCGACCGGGTCGAGGACCTGATCGTCCACCAGTCGACGGCACACGAGCGCATCGAGTGCAAGGTCTGCGGGACCGTCCTCCCGGACGGCTACTTCGCGATCCGCCACGCCTTCGACGAGCACAGCCGCGCCGAGTACGTCCGCGCCTACGACGCCACCGCCAAGGAGGTCCGGCGCCGCGAGAACGTCAAGGAGAACATCGAGGAGGAGGCGGACATCCGCGAGGTCATCGACCGGCTCGAAGGCGGCAACGGGGCTATCTGAGACGGTTCCTGCCCGCGTTCCCCGTCAGCTGTCGACCACCGATAGCGGCGGCCTCGCCGGTTGGCCTCCGAAAGAGCAGCCCGACGACGACGCCTACCTCGAGGAGAGCAGGTAGCCGCCGACGCCCAGCGAGAGGACCGCCAGCAGGACCGAGGCGAGCCGGAGCAACTGCGGGGTCGCGCCCAGCGGCGGCTCGCTCGTCTCGGTCCGCATCGCGTCGTACCGGAGAGTCGCCTCGGCCCGCTGCCGTTCCTCCTCGCTGACGTTCTCGCCCGGCGGCGGGCGGAAGTCCGGCTCGTCGGCGGGCGGGAGGTCCCCGCCCTCCTCCGGTCGCTCGATGACGACCGGCTGGACCGCGCTCGCGTTGTCGTTCTCGTAGGCCTGTCGGCGTTCGGTCTGGTTGAGGTAGCTGAACTCCGGGGCGCCCTCGCCGACCGGGACGCGGTACTCGCCGTCGTTCTCCAGGGCCTTCCGGTACAGCTCCTGGCCGCGCTCCGAGAGGTTCCCGTAGGCGATTATCTCGTGGCCCTCCTGACGGAGTTCCTCGGGGGGGCCGGTCGCGTACGAGCCGGTGTCGTGGAGGAGCATCGCCTGGACCGGGAAGACGGCGGGGACCGTGAACAGGACGGCTGCCAGGACGACCAGCGCCGTGCCGATAGTGTTGCGTCGGTTCATTCCAGATCAGCCCTCTCGAACAGCAGGTAGCCGATCAGCAGCGGAACCACCAACCAGAAGGCGAGGACGACCAGCGAGAACTGGTCCTGGAGGTACATCGGCAGCGCGTCGTTGGCCCCGGCCGGCTCGAACCGCAGGTCCTCCGGCAGGCTCGACCGGAAGACGTTCTGTCGCATCTCCGCCGGCATCACGAGGTTGACGGCCTTGCGGTAGGCCAGGTAGGGACTGGTGTACTGGACGGCGTTGTACAGGTCGGGGTTGGGGTCGGCGCCCAGTAGCGTCGTGTGGAGCCAGCGGGCGATGTCGCCGACCGACGCGACCGGGAAGACGTACAGGATGACGAGCACGAAGTACGTCCCGAACGCGCCCGCGATGGCGCGGCTCCGCGACGCGGCGGCCGAGGACATCGCCAGCGCGATGCTGACGAACGACGCCCCGTAGACCAGCGTCACCAGCAGCGTGCCGAAGACGACGGCTGCCGGGAACGCGCCGTGGCGGGTCAACGCCGTGCTGATCGCCGCGACGTACATGAACGCGACGCCGCCGGCGACGATGCCGTTGCGGCTCAGCAGTTTCCCGACGAAGACGCTCCGGCGCGTGTTCGGCAAGGAGAGCAGGAACTTGATCCCGCCGCCCTCGCGCTCGCCCGCGATGGCGAGGTAGCTCGCCACCAGCGCGACGATGGGGAGGAGCACGGCCAGTAGCATCGTCAACACCCGGAACAGCGCCCGCACCTGCTCGGCGTCCGCGCCGGGCGCGCCGCCCGAGACGTAGCCGACGAACGCGGCGATCAGTCCGAGGACGATAGCCGCCGCCCACAGCAGCTTCGACCGCCGGGCGGCCTTGAAGTCCTTCTTCGCGACGGTGACCGTGCTCATGCCGAGGCCTCCCGGGAGTCGTCCAGATCGGCCCCCTCACCGACGGACCGATCGGCGTCGCGGCCGCCGCCGGTGAACTGGTTGAACAGCTCCTCCAGCGAGGTGTTGTCCGCGAGGATGTCGACGACCTCGGCCCGGTCGTCGACCAGCCTGACCACGTCGACCTTCGCGCTCGGGTCCGAGCACTCCGCGACCAGCGTCCGCTCGGTCACG
The DNA here is from genome assembly GCF_051414075.1 of Halosimplex marinum. NCBI lineage: Archaea > Methanobacteriati > Methanobacteriota > Halobacteria > Halobacteriales > Haloarculaceae > Halosimplex > Halosimplex marinum. The sequence continues at coordinate 483,087 of NZ_JBLKNY010000003.1, forward strand.
TCGACCGCGGAGACGCCCGGGATGTCGGCCACGCCGTCGACGCGGGGCGGCTCCGTACACTCCAGTTCGATGGTGGCCTGGCCGCTCGCGCTCTCGCGCAGCCCCTCGATGGAGTCGACGGCGACCAGCTCCCCCTCGTTCATCACGCCGACGCGGTCGCAGACCGCCTCGACCTCCGAGAGGATGTGACTGGAGAAGAAGACGGTCGTCCCGTCTTCCGCCCGGTCGCGGATGACCGACCGCATGTGCTGGATGCCGTTCGGATCCAGCCCCGTCGAGGGCTCGTCGAGGATCAGCAGGTCGGGGTCGTCGGCCAGCGCCATCCCGAAGGCGAGGCGCTGTTGCATCCCCTTCGAGTAGCCCGCGGCGACGCGGTCGGCGTCGTCGCGGATGCCGACGAGGTCGAGCAACTGCTCGGGGTCGTCGTCGGCATCCTTGGTCTCGATGGCCCACTCCATGTACTCGCGGCCGGTGAGGTAGTCGTCGAAGCCGTACCCTTCGGGGAGGACGCCGATGCGCTCGCGGATGGCCGCACACTCGCTCTGGGCGTCCATGCCGAACACCTGCGCCGACCCCGCGGTCGGCCGGATGAAATCGAGCAGCATGTTGATCGTCGTCGACTTCCCCGCGCCGTTGGGGCCGAGGAAGCCGAAGATCTCCCCCTCCTCGATGGTGAGGTCGAGGGAGTCGACGGCGACCACGTCCTCGCCGAAGGTCTTCGTCAGTCCGTTCGTCTGGATGGAGGGCATCTGTCGTTCTCGTCACCCGGAAGACAGGGCCGATGTAAGTGTCTTTTCGTTGGGCGAGCGCCGACGGGACGGTCCGGGCCACGCTCGAAGCTAAGTGCCTCGGCGCACAGGTCGGCGTATGCGACGGCGCCGGTCGGTCACCGCGCTCGCGCTCGCGGCGCTCGCAGTCGCGGCGGTCGCCGCGCCACTGGTCGCCGGGTCGGTCGTCGGAGCGGTCCCCGGCGGCCCGTCCGGATCGGGAACCGGGCCGTCCGTGGTGGACCCCCTCAACCGCACCTCGGCGACCCCGTCGGCGGATCGGCTGGTCTCGCCGGCCGGGGTCGAGGGCGCGGTCTGGCCGTACACGAGCAAGCGGCGGTCGACCGCCGCCCGGACGCTGGCGCTGAACGTCGTGGTCCGCGGCGACGCCGACCGCGTCCGGCGGGCCTTCGAGGACCGCTCGGGCCGCAACTGGACGGCCGTCGACGGCGAGGGGAACGTGACCGAGCCCGTCTGGGACGGGAGCGACGCCCCCGGCCCCGAGTGGGGGCGCGCCCGCGGGAGCGCCCGCTACACCTACGTCGCGGCGGCCGACGGCCGGCGGGGACGGTGGGTCGAGTCGACCTATCAGCTCGGCGTCGGCGCCTACCTCGGCCAGCGGACGCACGTCCGGGCCTACCCCGCACACGTCGGGAACTGGACGGCTCTGCAGGTCCACACGGAGTACTGGGACTGGTACCGGCTGCGCCACACCGTCACCGGCGTCGAGGCTGGCGCCGAAGTGGTCGAGCGCGACCTCCGCGACGAGCGGTTCGTCGCCGGGCTCACCCGCGAGTACCACGGGTTCGGCGGCGGCGGGAGCGACGGGTGGATCACCGTGGTCGAGTTCGTCCCGGCGGTCCTCGTCGGCGCGGCGCTCCCGGTCGCCGTCCGCCGGCGCCGGCTCCCGCTGGCCGAGACGCTGATCCCGGCCGCGCTCGCGGGGGTCGTCCTCGGGGTCCGGAGTGCCGGCGTCGCCGCGGAACTGCTGCTCCCCGCGGTCGATCCCAACCTGATCGCGGCAGCCCTGTACCCCGTCCTCGTCGCGGGACCGCCGCTCGCCGTCCGCGCGCTCGGGCGCGACCGCGACCCCGACCGGGTCGCGCTGCTCGCCGCGGGCGGCCTCGGCGCCGGCTTCCTCCTCGACTTCGGGCTCGTCAGCGTGCAGGTGGTCCCGATCCGCCTCGTCGTCCACCGGCTCGCGCTGCTGGGCGCGATCGCCGTCTTCGCCTACGGCGTCGCCCGCGACGACCGCCGGACGACCGCCGTCGGGCTCGGGACGTGGGTCCTCGGGCTCGCCGGGGCGGTGCTCGGCGTCTTCTGACCCCCGTCTCTACGCGGACGCGGCCCGGCGCCGGACCGAGCCGGGAGCCGGCGGGGTTTCGGCCGCCGTCGCGACCGCCCGCGGCTCAGCCGTCAGCTCCGCGCCCGGCGGCCCGGTAGACGACGACGCCGTCGGTCTCGTGGGCGCGCGTCCAGCCGTCGGCGACCGCGAACGAGCGTTCGAGCGTCCCGAACTGGACGACGGTCTCCCCGCGGACGGTGTACCGGCCCTTCGGGACGAGCACGTAGTCGGGGTCGGCGTCGACGGTCGCGGCGGCCGACTCGACGCAGGCGGCGCTGTTGCACGTCGAGGCGTCCTCGAACGCCGCCAGTTGCCGGTCGTACGCGCCGGCGCTGGCCCACTCGACGCCCCACGGGCCGACGGCGATCGACCGCCCCGACAGCGCGGGGAACCACTCCGCGGCGTCGCCGAGCACGAGGAACCGGGCGTCCTCGGGCGTCTCGGCGGCCGCCCACTCGGCGGCCGCGACCGACTCGTCGTCGAGGAACGAGGGCGTGGTCCCGTCGGTCGTCGAGGTCGTCTCGGCGGCGAGATACGCGCCCCCGACCGCGCTCGCGAGAACGACGAGCGCCGCCGCGGCCCCAGCCCGCCGTTGCGACGAGGAGAGCGCCGGGGGCCAGCCGCCGGCAGTGACCCGTTCGGCGACGCCGAGGCCGGCGACCGCGACGGCCAGCGCGCCGACCGCGTAGGGGAACCGGAGCTGGAAAAAGATCAGCGTCGCGGCGACGGTCCAGCCGGCGACGACGGCGTCGCGGCGGGCGGCGAGCGCCGCCGCGGCCGCCGCGAACGGGGCCAGCCGGTAGACCGAGGGGCTCTCGACGAGCTGAGCGAGCCCGCCGCCGATCCCGCCGTGGGTCCCGGCTGCGGCGGTGAACACGCCGGGACCGTGGGTCGCGACGACCCACGCGAGCCAGGGGCTCGCCAGCGCGAGCGCCCCCAGGCCGACGGCCAGTCCGCGCGCGATCCCGCGGAGCGAGCGGTCGAGCCCGGCCCAGAACACGAGGTAGCTCGCGACGACGAACAGCGCGTAGGTGGGGTGGGTGAGCCCGGTCAGCGCGACCGCGACGGCGCCCGCGAACAGCGCCCGCCGACCGTCGCCGGTGAAGACGTGGTAACCGGTGTAGACCGCGGTCAGCGCGTACAGGAAGGCGAACCCGCGGACGACGCCGCCCGCGGAGACGTGCCACTCCAGCACCTGCGGGTTCAGCGCTATCAGCGCCGCGGTCGCGGTCCCGGCCGCCCGCCAGCCGGTGTAATCCCGCCCGAGCAGGTACGCCGGCACCAGCCCCGCGACGACGGCGACGGCGGGCAACAGTCGGGTGACCGCCAGGGGACCGAGCCCCAGGTCGAGGGCGAGCGCGAAGACGTAGAACTGAAGCGGCGGGTACGCGAAGGGGACGGGGAGGGCGTAGCCCGGGACGGTCGCCGGCGGCGCGTAGCCGTTCGCGGCGATCTCTGCGGCGATCTGGGCGTACAGGCCGCCGCCGTAGGCCGGGTACGGGTTCGTCGCCAGGTAGACGGCGACGGCGACGACGCCGGGGAGGACGGCCAGTCCGAGCCAGCGCGTGTCTCGCCGGTCCAGCGGCGCGGCGCGCCGCAGTCGGCCGACGAACGCGAGCGACCGGTCGCTCTCGCGGGTACCGCTCGCCGTCATCTCCGGTCGATCTGGAAGGGGTTGCGGACCCCGACGGACACGTCCGACCAGCGGTACTCCAGGCGCGCCCAGAGCGGGACGGCGACGACCAGCGCGAGGATGGCGACGGCCTCGACGGAGCCGACCCAGCGCGGGAAGACGTAGGCGATCCCGTTTTCGACCGACGGCGGCAACGCCGCCATGACACGGCCCGACAGCGACAGGTTCGACGGATCCGGCTCGCGGTCAGGCAGGTCGAGCGCGGCCGCGCTCTCGCCGCCGGCGCTCTCCTCGCCGGTCCCCAGCCGCTCGGCCTCGTAGGGGAACCCGATGGTGGCGGTCCAGACCACCTCGCCCGACCGGTCCACCTCGAACACCCGGTCGCCGTTGGAGTCGGTGACCAGCGTGTGGCCGTTCGGCAGGCGGTCGGCGTCGCGGGGCCACTGCAGCCGCGCGTCGCTCCAGGTCCACGACCGGTTCCACGTTCCGCCCTCGCGCTGGTACTCGACGACCCGGCCGTTCTCGGAGTCGGCCACGAGCAGGGCGGGGCCGCCCCGCTCGGGCGGGATGTAGTCGGGGTTGTGCTGCTCGTAGAGGGTGTCGTGGTCGCCGTCGCTCCCGAGCGTCCACTCCTCGACCAGCCCGCGCTCAAAGTCGACGAACGCGACCTGGTCGTGGTTGCGGAGGCTGACCATCGCGGCGTCGCGGCCCTCGATCTCGACGTGCTCCACGTCGTTGAGGTGCGTCCAGTCCTCGGGGAACGGACCGCCGCTGTCGACGTCGAAGGCGGCCTGGGCGTCCCACTCCCAGGTGATCAGCTCGGTGGTCGTGTTGACGACGAACACGCGGTCGCGGTCGATGTCGGCGACGAGCAGCCGCTCGTCGTCGATCCGGTCGACGTCGTGCCACCGGGTCGAGTGCTTGCCGGGCGTGATACGGCTGTACACGTCCGTCGACTCGCCAGTGGTGAGGTTGACGCGCTCGACGCCGTTGCGCGTGCAGACCGAGCCGTCGCACTCGTCGGCGTCGAGGTGGTCGGCGTAGACGAACTCCACCGTCGAGTCGGTCCCGGCGACGGGGTCGACGTCCCAGTAGCGGGTGTGGTCGTTCTCGTGGTAGTAGATCCCCCCGTCGGTATCGAAGGCGACGAGTTCGGCCTGGGCGCGGGGGCCGTCGTTCTCGTCGCTGACGAAGGCGTTCGAGTCGGTCGCGACCACGGTGCGACCGTCGCGGGGGTCGACGACCGGCCCGCGGTCGCCCGAGCGCAGGGCCTGTTCGACCGACGGGTCGCCGGTCACCCGGTCGCTCGACCGCTCGGCCGCGACGTAGCCGACCGCGACCGTCCCCGTCGCGAGGACGACGACCGCGGCCAGCAGCAGGCGGAGCTTCACTCGGCGTGACACTGTCGGTGAATCGGGTCCGCGGTACATAGGGTGATCGTTGCACCGGGCGTCCGGGATGGTCGACGCCGCCCGCGCTCGCTGCACGAGGGTGGTCGCGACCCCCGAACGACGGTGACTGCGGCCGCCGAACGGCAGTGGGTCCCGCGTTCGCCCGACGGCGGCGTTTCCCAACAGATAATGCCGTCGGTGCCGAACTGGCGGAGAGATGGGGGATCGACCGGACGCGCCGTCCTCGAACCGGCGGCGCAGGCTGCTGGGCTCGCTCGCGGCCGGGGCCACCCTCGGGACCGCCGGGTGCATGCGCCGGCTGCGCGCGGCCACCGGCTGGGAGTCGGTGACGCCGGTGTCGGTCGGGATCAAGACGCTCCCGGCCGACGCCGACCCCTACGCCCTGCGGGTCGCCCAGTCGGTCGCCGGGTGGTTCCGGGCGGCCGGACTCGAGGTGTCGGTCACGCCGGTCGCCCCCGAGGAACTGTACCGCCAGGTACTCATCCGGAACGACTTCGACGCGTTCGTCGGGCGGATCCCCGCCCGCCTCCGCGACGGCGACGGCCTCTACCCGCTGTTGCACTCTCGCTTTGGCTCCGAGCCGGGCTGGCAGAACCCGTTCGGCTACGCGAACCTCGACGTCGACGACCGGCTGGTCGAGCAGCGCACCGCGACCGGCGAGGCCCGTATCGAGGCCCTCGCGGCCGTCCAGCGCAGCGTCGCCCGCACACAGCCGTTCTCGCTGGTCGCGTTCCCCGACGAGATCCGGGCCGTCCGCGACGGCCGCTTCGACGGGTGGCACGGGAGCGACTTCGAGTCGCCGCTGGGGTACCTCTCGCTCGGCGAGGGGTCCCGGGGGGCGGCCAGCGAGGGCGCCACCGCCACCACCACCGCGACCGCCACGCCCGGGGACGCCGCGACGCTGCGCACCGTGATCACCGACCGCCGGCCCACCGAGAACCTCAACCCGCTGGCCGCGGAGTTCCGGTGGACCGGCGTCCTCACCGGACTGCTGTACGACCCGCTGGGCTACGAGACCGACTCCGGCGGGGTCGAACCGTGGCTGGCCGACACCTGGGAGTTCGAGACCGAGGGCGACCGGCCGCGGGCGCGCGTCCGCCTCCGAGACGGCCTGACCTGGCACGACGGCGAACCGCTGACGGCCGCCGACGTGGCGCTCACCTACGCCCTGCTCTCGGACGTGACGCTCGGTCGGACGACCGGGGGGACCGACACCGCGACCGAGGACGACGCGGCGGTGGCCGCTCCCCGGTTTCGCGGGCGGAGCAGTCTCGTCGCCGACGCCGAGGCGCTCGACTCGCGGACCGTCGAGATCCGGTTCACCGACTGCACCGCCGCGGTCGCGGCGCGAGCGCTCACGGTCCCGGTCTTGCCCGAGCACGTCTGGCGCGACCGGGCGAGTCCGGCCTCCGTCGGCGGCGTCGACTTCGGCGCCACCTCCGAGGCGCTCGTGACCAACAACGTCCCGCCGGTCGGGAGCGGCCCGTTCGCCTTCGAGCGGAACGTCCCCGGCGACCGCCTCGTGTTCGAGCGCTTCGACGACCACTTCCTCGCCGACGCGTCGCCGGCGGACCTCCCCGGCGACGTGGACGGGCTTCCGCCGTACGAGCGCCTCGACGTGACCGTCGTCGGCACCGACGAGACGGCCGTCTCGATGGTCGCCAGCGGCGACGCGGACGTGACCGGGACGGCCGTCAGCGCCGGGACGATCCCGCGGATCGGCCGCTCGGAGGGGGTCGACCTGGTCGTCGGCCGGTCGCCCTCGCCGTACGTCGTCGGCTACAACGCGCGGCGGCCGCCGCTGACGAACCCGCGGTTCCGGAACACGCTCGGCCACCTGGTCGACCAGCGGGCGCTGGTCGACGACGTGTTCGACGGCTACGGCTGGCCCGCGGCGACCCTCCTCGACGGGACCGATCTGGTCCCCGCGGACCTCCGGTTCGAGGACGAACACCCGGTGACACCCTTCTTCGGGTCCGAGGGCACGGTCGACGTCGACGCCGCGCGGGCCGCGTTCCGCGAGGCCGGCTACGAGTACGACGACGGGACTCTCGTGGAGCGCGACTGATGGGACTCGTCACCGTCCTCGGGCAGGTCGCCGCCGGCGTCGTCGCCCTGCACCTGCTCGGACTCGTCGCGGTCGTCGGCCGCGACGGCCTGGCCGGCGCCCCCGGACGAGTGCGGGCGAACCTCCGCGCGGTCGCGCCGACGCTGGGCCTGCTGGTCGTCGTCCTCGCCGTCAACGGCGTCGTCCGCGACGTGGGCGTCGAGATATCCTGGCTCATCGGCGTCAACATCACCGGCGCGATCCACGCGCTGGAGGGCGGGTTCGTCGCCTGGGTCCAGTCGTTCGCCGCCCCGCCGCTGACGACCTACTTCAGCGCCGTCTACGTCTTCGGCTACGCCTTCCTGCTGACCTTCCCCGTCGTCGCCTACCTCGCCTGCCGGAACGACCGGCCGGTCCGGACGCTGCTCGTCGCCTACGCGGTCAACTACGCGCTCGGGCTCGTCTGTTACGTCCTCTTCGTCTCCTACGGGCCCCGGAACGTCACGCCCGAGGCGGTCGACTCGCTGCTGTACGCCCACTGGCCCCAGGCCCAGCTGCTGACCGGCCGGGTCAACCGCAACACGAACGTCTTCCCGTCGCTGCACACCTCGCTGTCCGTGACGGTCGCGCTCGTCGCCTACCACTACCGCGATATCTTCCCCCGCTGGTACCCCGTCGCCACCGCACTCGCCGCGTCGATCGGCGTCTCGACGATGTACCTCGGCATCCACTGGGCGACCGACGTGGTCGCCGGCGCCGCCCTGGCGGCGGTCGCCGTCGCCGTCGGCCTCCGGGTCACCGCCGACTCGCAGGAGGGGACCGTCGACCGGGCCGTCGCCCGCCTGACCGACCGGCTCACCGGGTGGATGCGGGAGTGACGCTCGGCCGGAACGGGTATCCTCGTTCGCTCCGCTCACGGTTCACTGCGTTCACCGTTCGCATCGAGGTGCTCCCTGCGGTCACACCTCGCACCGCTCACTGCGGGTACCCGCCTCGAAAAAGATGGGGCAAAAAGGCGCGACTCACGCCGTTCGTCGCGGGAACCGGCGGCTGCGCCGCCGGATGCTGGAACGCTAGCCTACCGCTCTTCGGAGTCGAGGACGCGGATCTGGTCGCCGCGGACCGTCACCGGGATGGGGACCGTCGCCTCGTACAGCTCGACGGTGACCTGGTCTTTGCCCTCGTCGATGCGCTGGACCTGGGCCTTCTCGCCCTTGAACGGGCCGGCGATGAGCTCGACGATGTCCCCCTCGGCGATGCCCTCCACGTCGGGCTTGGGCGAGAGGAAGTGCTCGACCTCGCTGAGCCCGGACTCGCCGGGGACGACCCCGCGCATGTGGGGGATCTCGTCGGAGATGCGCTCGAAGACCGCGGAGTCGTCGGCCTCGACCATGACGTAGGAGGTCAGCGAGTCCGGCGCGAGCGCGGCGTGGATCGACTCCTCCTCGCGGTTCATGATCATGTCCGCGACGGTGCGCTCCTGGCTGGCCGTGGTCTTGACGGCGAAGATACCCATCTCAGGGCCCCCCCGGCACGAAGTTCATGATCACGAAGATCAGGAAGCCGAGGATGCCGACGAGGATGATGCCGGCGCCGGCGATCTTCGCGACTTGCGAGAACTCGTCCCACGACGGCGTGCTGGCCAGTTTCAGCACGCGGACGTAGGAGCTCAGGTCGTAGGGAACGTTCATGGGCGGCAGTTGCCCCCGCGGGCTTTTCTATCTATTGATGCCGAGCGGGTCGGTCGCCGGTCCGTCGACTCGGGTCCCCCGATCCCGCCGTACGGGGCCCGCTCCGGGCGATCCGTCTCCCAGAACCGTTTTAGGGGCGAGCGGTAACCAAGCGGGTATGAACACGTGGCAGCGCCGGTCGGTCGTCTACACCGGCGTGCTCGCCCTCTCGATGTACGCCTTCGCGGTCGTCTACCAGTACGGGATGGCGGCCTTCGAGGGCGACCCAAAGACGTTCCTGGAGGCGCTGCAGTTCGTCGTCGAGACGTTCACGACGACCGGCTACGGCTCGCAGGCGGGCTGGGAGTCCGCCCCGATGCTCGCCCTCGTCATCGTCATGGACGTGACCGGGACCGTGATGATCTTCCTGGCGCTCCCGGTGGTTGCGTTCCCGGCCTTCGAGGAGGCGCTGTCGACGACCGTCCCCACGGCGGTCGAGAACGGCCACGAGGACCACGTGGTCGTCGCCACCTACACTCCCCGCGTCGAGACACTCATCGCCGAACTCGACGCCCGCGGCGTCGACTGGGTGATCGTCGAACCGGACCGCGACCGGGCGACCGACCTCTACGAGGACGGTTACGAGGTGATCCACAACGACCCCGACTCCGCCGACGGGCTCCGCGCCGCGAACTTCCCTGACGCGCGGGCGCTGGTCGCCGACGTGTCCGACCAGGTCGACGCCAGCATCGTCCTCACCGCCAAGGAGATCGACGAGTCGACGCGCGTCGTCAGCGTCGTCGAGGAGCCCGACCGCGCCCGCTACCACGAGCTGGCCGGCGCCGACGCGGTGCTGTCGCCCCGCCCGCTGCTGGGCGAGAGCCTCGCCCGGAAGGTCACCGCCAGCGTCTCGACCGACCTGGGCAGCAAGGTCGAACTCGGCGAGGACTTCGACATCGTCGAGCTGCCGGTCCACAGGGGCGCCGACGTGGCCGGGCGGACGCTGGCCGAGAGCGGGCTCCGCGAGCGGGCCGGCGTCAACGTCATCGGCGCCTGGTTCGACGGCGAGTTCGAGAGCCCGCCGACGCCGGACTCGGTCATCGAACCCGGGACCGTCCTGCTGATGACCGGCCCCGACGCGCAACTGGAGGCGCTGGCCGACCGCACCCGCTCGGAGGTGCGCCGGCACACCTCCGGCGAGACGGTCGTCGTCGGCTACGGCGAGGTCGGCCGCACGATCACCGAGGTGCTCGACGACGCAGACCTGCCGTACACTGTCGTCGACAAGGAAGAGGGTCCGGGCGTCGACGTGGTCGGTGACGCCACCGACCCAGAGGTGCTTGAGCGGGCCGGCCTGGGGGACGCGCGGTCGGTCATCCTCGCCATCCCCGACGACACCGCCGCGGAGTTCGCGACGCTGGTCGTCCGCGACGAGAGCCGGCGCGTCGAGGTCATCGCCCGCGCCGAGGAGGCCGAAGCGGTCCGGAAGATGTACCGCGCCGGCGCCGACTACGTCCTCGCGCTGGGGACCATCACCGGCCGAATGGTCGCCTCCGCGGTGCTGGAGGACGAGGACGTGATCTCGCTGGACACGCAGGTCGAGGTCGTCCGCACGAGCGCGCCGGGCCTCGTCGGCACCACGCTCGGCGAGGCGGACGTGCGCGCCCGCACCGGCGTCACCGTCGTCGCCGTCGAGCGCAACGGCGAGGTCGTGACGGATCTGGGCCCCGACTTCCGCGCCCACAGCGGCGACGAACTCATCGTCGCCGGCCCCGACGAGGCCACCAACCGGTTCACCGAAGTGTTCGGCTGACCGGTCAGCGGCGACTGCCGCGACGGGCCACCAACAGCACCGCTCCGACCAGTCCGGCCAGCGCCGCGAGTGCGCCGAAGCCGGGACCGTCGGCGGCGGTCGCCCCGCCCGTCCCGTCGGGTCTCGACGTGTCCGTGGTCGACGGGGGCGTGGGCGTCACTCCGGTGTCGACGTGGACGGTGGCCGTCGACGGCGGTGGTGCGGTCGGGTCACTCGGCGTCGCCGTCGGGGATCCGGTCGTCACCGACGGCTGGAACGGGGTCGGTGTCGCCGTGGCCGTCCCCGTCGGCGGCGAGTCGGTCGTCGAACCCGTCCGCGGGACCGTCGCGCCGACCGCTCGCATCGAGTCGGCGTACGAGCGGTCTGCCGAGGCGAAGTAGGTCCCGTCGCCGTCGGAATCGTGTGCCAGGTAGACCCGGAGGCGCGAGTCGCCGGCTGTGGCCCCCTCGCTGACCGGCACCCGGAGCCCCTCGTGGGCGCCCGCGTCGAGGTACTCGGTACTGCCGACGACCGTTCCGTCGGCCGCCCGCTCGACGGCGACGAACCCGCCGTCGGGCAGGGTCGCGCTCGCGACGCGGACGGTCCCGTTCGCCACGGGGTCGTCGGCCGACTCGACGCTCGCCCGCGGGGAGTCGACCGGCGCCCGATGCTCGTCGAAGCGGTGCTCGCCGGGGAAGTCGGGGTCGGTCGGCGCGAGCGCGAGGTCGACCTCGGTACCGGGCTCGACGCCGGAGAGGTTCAGCGACGCCCGGAAGACCCGTCTCCGGGACCCGTAGTTACCGATCTCGGCGGTCTCGCGAGTCACGACGGCGGTGGCGTTGCGCGGCGTCTCGATCCCGGTGGCGTCCGTGACGCTGACGGTCACCGCCGTCCCGGGCGCGACGGTGGTGTAGCCGGTGACCGTCTGGTTCGGCTCCGCGGCGAAGCCGGGGGTCAGACGCGCGTCCTCGCTGTGCGACAGCGTCGCCTCCGGCCAGGTGACGTGAAACTCGGCGGTCCGGTTCGGCTCGCCGATGTCCCCCGGGTTCAGCCGGCGCTCGCCGTCGACGACCAGCTGGGGCACCATCTCGTTCTCGTAGTAGTTCGGCTCGTCGGTCCGGCGCTTCCCCTCCAGGCCGTAGGAGTGGGGCACGCCCGCCAGCCGCGCGACGACGTAGTAGGTGTCTCTCTCGGGGTCTGCGACGACCGCGTCCGCCGTCGAGCCGTTCAGGTGCGAGTACTGCCGGGCCCGCATCGGCGTCGGGTGCTTGATCGCGACCCGGACCGAGGTGTTCGGCCGGTCCAGGAACGCGCGGAACCGCGTCTCGTCGCTGATCCCCGGCTCGTCGGCGACCGCGCCGGCGATCCCGGGGGCGGTCAGCCGGAGGACGAGCGCGTCCGTCTCGGCGACGCGGTCGGTCCGCGTGAGCCACCCCTCGGCCCGACCGCGCTCGACCGCGGCCCGCGAGTCGATCCGGTCGACCGCGTCGCCCGGCGCGACCATGACCGTCGCGTTCGCGAGCCCCGGGTCGGTCAGCCGCAGGTCCGCGGCGTCGGCGGGGTCGCCGTCGGTATCGTTCGCGTAGGCCGCGACGCGGTAGGAGTCGTCCGGGAGCGCGCCCGTGTCGTTCCCAACGACCGAGAGCGCGTCCCGGCCGTCGACGGCGAACACGTCGCTCGCGTTCGCGCCCGACCCCGCGCGGTAGGTGTTTATCGACAGCCCGATCCGCCCGTCGGCGATCCGGTCGGTGAGGTTCAGCCGGTGGCGGTCCCCGTCTGCGCCGTCGAGCACGAGCGTGACCGACTCGCCGCGCGGCACCGAGAGCGTGAACTCGGCCACGTCGCCGCGGGCCTGCTCGACGGTGTCCTCCTCGATTGCGACCTGGGAGTCGGCGGCCCCGCCGGCGGCGACGGTGACCGCGACGACTCCGAGCGCGACCGCGAGACCGACGGCGACCGCGACGGTGGAGGGCGAGCGGACGGTGACCATGGCCCCGGGTTCACGATCCGCTCAAAAGTGTCTTGTGGCTGTCAACGAGTGCGCGACGCCGCGGCTCCCGACCGGAGGAAAACGCGGAGAATCCCGGGAGAGATTACTCGACGTAGTCGATGTCGTCGCCGAGTTCCTTCGAGGCGCGTTCCTGCTCGGCCTCCGACTTGCCGTAGATCTGGGGGCTCTCGACGCCCGTCACCACGATCATCGTCTCCATCTTGCCCTCGAACTGCTGGTTGACGCTCGCCCCCCAGATGATGCGTGCGTCGGGGTCGATGCGGTCGTAGATTTCCTCGACGACGCCCTCGGCCTCCTCGATGGACATGTCGGGGCCGCCGACGACGTTGACCAGCGCGGAGTTGGCGCCGTCGAACTCCACGTCGAGCAGGGGCGAGCGCAGCGCCGAGCGGATGGAGTCCTGGGCCTTGTTCTCGGAGTCCGACTCGCCGAGGCCGATCATGGCGACGCCGCCGTTCTCCATGATGGTCCGAACGTCGGCGAAGTCGACGTTGACGAGGCCGGGCTTGGTGATCAGCTCGGTCATGCCCTTGACCGACCGCATCAGGACGCGGTCGCAGATCTTGAACGCGTCCTGCAGGGGCATCGACGGCGCGTAGTCGAGCAGGCGGTCGTTCGGCACGACGATGACGGTGTCCGAGACCGCTCGCAGTCGCTCCAGACCGGCGTCGGCGTTGGCGCGCCGTCGCTCGCCCTCCGCGGTGAAGGGGATAGTGACGATGGAGATGGTGAGCGCGCCCTGGTCCTGGGCGGCCTGGGCGACCACGGGGGCCGACCCCGTCCCCGTGCCGCCGCCGAGGCCGGCGGTGACGAACACCATGTCCGAGCCGTCGATGGACTGCTGGATGTCCTCGATGTTCTCCTGGGCCGCTTCCTCGCCGATCTTGGGCACCGAACCGGCGCCGCGGCCACCGGTGCGCTTGCGGCCGATGAGGATCTTCGTGTCGGCCTTGACCTCGTCGGCGAGGTGCTGGGCGTCCGTGTTGGCCGCGACGAGCTTCGCCCCGTGGATCCCCTCCTCCATCATCCGGGTGACGGTGTTGCCGCCGGCGCCCCCGCAGCCGACGACGGTGATCTTCGTCTCCAGATCCTTGACCACGTCGGCCAGTTCCTCGTCGGACATCTGCCCCGAGGTGGACATCTCGTCTGTCCCCGACGAACCCCCCGTCTCCCCCCGCTGTTGGGGCTCCTGGGGCTCCTGTCCCGCCGCCTCCTCCCGCTCGGCCTCGGCCTCGTCGATCGCGTCGTCGATTATAGAGTCCATATTTAAGTTTCCGTTGCTGGGCAACATTTATTAAGCTTCTCCCGCGCGTCAGACGCCTGACTGACGCGCGGTAGCACGCCCGTACTACACCGTTCACCCGTGTAAGCCGCCCTTACTCCCGCGGGCGGCAGTCTCGGGGGTGATCTCCAGGTGAAACGGAGGTACTGCGGGTCACGCGTCGGGTGCGTTTCGACTGGCGATCGGATACGTGCGCGGTAGTTGCGGGATCGAAACGGGGCGCGGTCGTGGGGTAGTCGCGAGGGCCGGTTGAGCGACGGACTACTCCGACAGGCCGTCGACGGGGAAGCGGTGCTCGCGCTCGACGTGGACCACCGCGGGGTCGATCTCCTCGCCGTCGACGGTCACGGGCTCGCCCTCGGCGAGTCTGCCGAGCTTCGGCCCGTCGGGGACGCCGAGCGTGCGGGCGCGCTCGGGGTCGAACGCCGACTCCCGGGCGACGACCGCCCCGTCGGCGCGCTCGACGGTCTCGTATTTCGCTTCGAGGACGGCCGCGAGTTCGTCGACCAGCGCCGCCCCGTCGCGGTCGGCGTCGACGAGCGCCCGGCCCTCCGCGCGGGTGCCGCTCTCGGTCGTCTCGAAGGCGACCGTCGCCCGCTCGACCGCCGCGCGAGCCGCCTCGTGGTCGATCCCTTGCGCCTCGCCGAGCAGATCGTCGGGCAGGGTGACTGGCTCCAGGTCCCCGCCGTCCGGGTCGCCCTCGTAGCCGGCCGCGCGCTCGCCGAACCGGACGCCCTCCTCGACGCTCCCCAGTCGGTCCTCGACGGCGGCCACCAGATCCAGCGGGACGCCCGTCGTCTCGCGGACCCAGGTCTCGCTCACGGCGCGGTAGCCGAGGTCCGCGACGACCCGTTCGAGGGCGGGGCGGTCGCCCTCGACGACGGCGTAGTCGGCGGCGCTCGCCTCGAACGCCCGGCGGACCACGTCGCGGTTGCGCTCGGGGTCGCCCATCGCGTCGAGCCCCCAGTCGGGGGCGATATGGCCGACCGCCCAGTCGGTCTCGGCGAGGATCCGCTCGAAGCGGGGGGCGTAGTGGCCGCCGCCGAACCCGACGAGGTGCCGGCGGGTGCCGTCCTCGTCGGGCGCGTCGGGGTCGGTCTCGCGGAGCGCGAGGATGGCTCGCGCGACCGCCTCGGCCGCGTCCGGGTCGTCCCACTGCGGTTCGTCGCTGCCGACCTCGACGAACATCGAGGGGACGCCCGCGTCGGTCGGGCCGTGGTGGGTCGCCTCCATCCCGACCTCGTAGCCCTCGGGGGCGTGCTCGCGCAGGGCCGCGAGGACGCGCCGGTGGGCGTTCGGGCAGGCGCGGGCGAACGCGCCCGGCTCGCCGCCGTACTCGGCGGGGCCGAAGTTGCCGGTGTGGTGGGCGGTCAGCAGCGGCCCCGTCTCGCCGGCGTGGCGGGAGGCGAAGACGAGCAGGTCCGGCTCCGCCCGTTCGGGGCCGCCGTCCACGCGGCCGAACGCGTCGGCGACGCCGTCGAGTTCCAGGTGGAGCGCGTCGAACTCGCGGAGTTCGATCGAGTCCGTGCGGTAGACGGTTCCGCCGCCCTCGGCGTCGGGGCGGGAGCCGTCGGTGTGCTCCGACCAGTCCGCGACCGCGCGCAGGCGCTCGCCGATGTGGACCGAGGCGGAGTCGTCGCGGGAGACGGCGACGGCGAGCATCTCAGTCGGCGAACTCCGGGTGGACGGGCTCGCGGCCGAGCGCGGTTCGGCCGGCGTCGGCGGCCAGTCCGAGCATCCGTTTCAGCGCCTCGCGGCGGAGAGCGAACAGCGCGGTCCCGATGAGCCCGTAGGCGGCCGCGTAGACCAGCAGGAGCTCGTAGCTGGACACCGGCATCGCGAACAGGTCGCGGATGATGACGAACTCCAGGGCCACCTGCGAGATGAAGAGGACGAAGATGGTGACTGCCTCGCGGACGCTGATCTCGAAGTTGACCAGCACCGCCAGGGCGAAGTAGCTCTGGGCGGCGGTGATCCAGATCTCGGCGGCCTGCTTCTGGTCGAACGGGAGCACGCCGTACTGGCCGTAGGCGAGCGAGAAGACGACCGAGAGCGTCCCGATGAGTAGCGTCCACTGGTTGAGCTTCGAGGAGATCAGCGCGTTGAACCCGGCGGTCGAGCGGGCCTTGTTCACGAGGACGACCACGACGATCAGCTCGGGCGATTCGCTGGCCAGCGGCGCGATCCACTGGATCATGAAGAACTCGGGGATGCCGTTGTTGACCCCGATCTGTTCGAGGCCGTGGGCGAACGGCTCGACGGCCGAGAAGATCATCGCGCCGGAGTAGCCGAAGAGGGCGAGCACGACCATCGGGCGCCAGGGGAGCGACCACGACTGGAAGTAGTTGGGGACGCCGACGTGTTCCTCCTCGGTGTCGACATCGCCGCGGATGATGATGAGGATGTAGGTGACGTAGAGGCCGACGAGCAGGGCGGTGTCGAGCGCGTCGATGCCGCCGAACAGGGGGACGAAGAAGGCCCACAGCGTCGCGAGGAAGAGGAAGGCGACCTCGGTGGCGATGCCGCGGTCGAGCGTGACGGCGTCGGCCAGCCACCCCTCGCGGTCGCGGACCGCGGGGTCGCGGGTCTTGGCGGCCCGGTAGACGGTGAAGACGGCGATGCCGGCCCAGCCGACCCCGATGAGGATGCGGTTGGCGCCGGTCATGTTCGCGACCGCGAGGTTGGCGTCGTGGCAGGCCTGCGCGAGGGTCGTCGCGCCGGCCTCGATCTCCGCCGGCGTGAGCTGGTTACAGGCCGCGGTCGTCGCGCCGCCCGACCCGGCGCTCCAGGCGTACAGCGCGTCGACGGCGTACTCGGGGGCGACCGCCAGCACCGCCAGGACGGCGATGGCGAACGCCCGGGGCACGTCCTTCTCGGCGGTCTCGGCGCCCCACGCGAGCAGGAACGAGGCGCCGAGGACGGCCACGCCGCTGACGACGACGGTCGGGACGGTTCCCAGGTCCGTGCCGGTGAGGACGGCCGCGACCCACCCGGCCGTCAGGGCGAGCGCTCCGGCGACCTGCACCAGCGGATGACTGAGGCGACTCACTGTATCGGGCCACGACACCTCCGCTTGAAACAGTTGCGAATCCCGTGCTCCCGACCGCCCTCGCATCCCCGGCCGTCCTCGCGGTCCGGGCCGGACGGGACGGACCGCGTCGCCGGTCCCCGCGGTCCTGGCCCACGTCGTCCGTCCGCGGCGGGCCGAGACGGAACACGTTTTGTCGGCGGCCCCGCTGGAGCCGGTATGGACGTCTACGGACTCATCGGCAACCCGGTGGGCCACTCGCTGTCCCCGCCGATGCACGAGGCGGGCTACGAGGCGCTCGACGTCGACGCCCGCTACGTCACGTTCGAACCGCCGAAGGACGGGGCCGCCGCGGCGGTCGAGGGCGCCGCCGACCTCGGCGTCGCCGGGCTGAACGTCACGATCCCGTTCAAACAGGACGTGCTGGCGGCGGTCGAACCGGACTCGCTCGCCCGCCGCATCGGCGCGGTCAACACCGTCGACTTCTCGGGGGGCGAGCCGACGGGCCACAACACCGACGCCGTCGGCGCGACGCGGGCGCTCCGGGCCCACGACGTGGCGCTCTCGGGGACGGCCGTCGTCGTCGGCGCCGGCGGCGCCGGCCGCGCGGTCGCGTTCGGCCTCGCCGACGAGGGGATGACGGTCCGGGTCGCCAACCGCACCGAGTCGAAGGCACACGACCTCGCCGACGAAGTTCGGGAGGCGACGGGCCACAGCCTCGACGCTCTCCCCGAGTTGCTGGCCGACGCGGACGTGCTGGTCAACGCCACCAGCGTCGGGATGGAGTCCGACGAGTCGCCGGTCCCAGCTGACGCGCTGCACGGCGACCTGGGCGTGCTCGACGCGGTGTACCGGCCGCTGGAGACGCGCCTGCTCCGCGACGCGGCCGACGCCGGCGCGACCACCGTCGACGGCGCCTGGATGCTGCTGTATCAGGGCGTCGAGGCGTTCGAGCGGTGGACCGGCCGCGAGGCGCCGGTCGACGCGATGAACGAGGCGCTACGCGAGCGGCTCTGAGTCCCGAGAGGAACCACTCACGACCCAGTCAGCGGGCCGCCGCGGCGGCCGCGGTCCAACCGACCGCCGAGCCGTCGGCGGAAACGACGGGTCCTGCCCTCCCCGGCGAGTGCAGAAAGAGGTTAAGTGATGGGGTCCGCTATTGCTCCCCATGGGGCTCATCGAGCGTATCAAGTCCGCACTCGGGCTGGGCGCGTCTTCTTCGACTTCCCAGCCGGCAGCGTCCTCCACCGACGGCCCGTCCCCGGGCGACGACCCCGGAGCGGGCGGCGGGGCGTCCGGCGACGGCGTCGACGTGACCGTCGAGCACGAACCCGCGACCGCGAGCGAGGACGCGGTCAAGGGGACCGACACCGCGACCGAACAGACTGCTTCGACCGACACCGGAGCCGAGGCGGAGGCCGACACCGAAGTCGAGACGGAGGCCGACACCGAAGTCGAGACGGAGGCCGACACCGAGGACGCTGGCGACGCCGAAGCCGAGGGTGATGACGCGGGCGACGCCCAAGCTGAGGCCGACGACGCCGAGGCGGACGCACCGACCGATCCCGCACCCGACGCGGAGCTGGAGGACATCAAGGGGATCGGGCCGACCTACGCGGAACGGCTGCGCGAGGCGGGCGTCGACGGCGTCGGCGGCCTGGCCGGGGCCGACCCCGCGGCGCTGGCCGAGGAGACGGACATCGCCGAGTCGCGCGTCGAGAACTGGGTCGAGCAGGCGAAGCTCTACTGACCGCTCCCCTTGCGGGGACCGAAAACCGATTACCTCCCCCGTGCTTCTCCCGTAGTAATGCCCAGGGTCGTGACCGACCGGGACGCCTTCGAGCGGGCCGCGGCGGACGCGCCGGCCGGCGCCCGCGTCCCCGTCGAGGTCCGCGTGTCCGTGACCGACCCGTTCGACGCCTACCGCCGCGCCCGCGACGGCCCCGGCGGGTTCCACCTCGAGACCACCGGCGGCCAGTCCGGCTGGGGCTACTTCGGCGTCGACCCCGTCGACCGCCTCACCGTCTCGGCCGACGACGCCGCGGGCGCCCCCGCCGGCGAGTCACCGAGCATCGGCGCGCTGGTCGACCGGCTCGCCGCCGAGTCGCTGGTCCGGGGCGACTGCGACGTGCCCTACCCCTGTGGCGCCGTCGGCTGGCTCTCCTACGACGTGGCCCGCGAACTCGAGGACCTGCCCGACTCCGCCGACAGCGACCGCGAGCTCCCGCGCCTGCAGGTCGGCGTCTACGACCGGATCGCCGCCTGGGAGGAACCCCGCGAGGGCGAGGAGACGACGCTCCGGGTCACGGCCTGCCCGCGGGTCGATACCGACACCGCGCCGACTGACATATACGACCGCGGCCGCGAGCGGGCGCTCGAACTCGCCAGGGCGGCCGTCGAGGGCGACCCCGAAGTGGGGGACCCGCCGGTCGCAGCCGACGAGGCCCGCTTCGAGAGCGACTGCGGCCGGGCGGCCTTCGCCGACCGCGTGCGCCGAGTCAAGGAGTACATCCGCGACGGCGACACGTTCCAGGCCAACGTCTCCCAGCGGCTCACCGCCCCGGCGGCCGTCCACCCCGTCGCCGCCTTCGACGCGCTCCGAACTGTGAACCCCGCGCCCTACTCGGCCCTGCTGGAATTTCCGGGGGTCGACCTGGTGAGCGCCAGTCCGGAACTCCTGCTGGAACGGGAGGGCGAGCGGCTCCTGACGGAGCCGATCGCCGGCACGCGCCCGCGCGGCGAGACCGACGAGGAGGACGAGTTCCTGGCCGAGGACCTGACGAGCGACGAGAAGGAACGGGCCGAGCACGCGATGCTGGTCGACCTGGAGCGCAACGACCTGGGGAAGGTCAGCGAGTACGGCTCCGTCGACGTCACCGAGTACCGCCGCGTCGACCGCTACTCGGAGGTGATGCACCTCGTCTCGCTCGTCGAGGGCCGCCTGCGCCCCGAGTTCGACCTCGGCGACGCCGTCGCGGCCGTCTTCCCCGGCGGGACCATCACCGGCGCGCCCAAGCCCCGGACGATGGAGATCATCGACGAGGTGGAGGCGACCCGCCGGGGCCCCTACACCGGGAGCGTCGGGATCTTCGGGTTCGACGGCCGCGCGACGCTGAACATCGTCATCCGGACCCTGGTGCGCTACGGCGAGGAGTACCACCTCCGGGTCGGCGCCGGGGTCGTCCACGACTCGGTTCCCGACCGGGAGTTCGAGGAGACCCTCGACAAGGGCCGGGCGCTCGTGACCGCCGTCGACGCGGCGCTGGGCGACCGCGCCGCCTTCACCGTGGAGGACCATGACTGAGCCGTCCGCGCCCGGCGTCGGGAGCGTCCCGTCGGTCGACCCCGACGCCACCGCCGACGGCGACCGTCTCGCCGCGGACGCGACTGCCGTCGACCGCGTCGAGGGGATGACGGTCCTCGTCGTCGACAACTACGACTCCTTCGCCTACAACCTCGTCCAGTACGTCGGTGAAGTTGTCACTTCACCGGGCCCTGCGACGCGGTCGCAGGACGTCGGCGAGGTCGTCACGACCGCCGACTGGCTCCCCGAGGTCACCGACGGCGAGGTCCTCGTCCGCCGCAACGACGCGGTTGACGTGGCCGAGATCCGAGAGATCGACCCCGACGCTATCGTCGTCTCCCCCGGTCCCGGCACCCCGCAGGAGGCGGGCGTCTCGATGCCGATCTTCCGCGATCTGGAGTACCCCACGCTCGGGGTCTGCCTGGGCCACCAGGCGCTGTGTGCGGTCGCCGGCGCACCCGTCGGCCACGCCGAGGCGGTCGTCCACGGCAAGCCCTCCACCGTCGGCCACGACGGCCGCGGCGTCTTCCGGGCGCTGCCCGACCGCTTCGAGGTGGGCCGCTACCACTCGCTGGCCGTCGAGCGGGCGGACCTGCCCGACTCGCTGGTCGAGACCGCGCACACGGACGACGAGGCGGGCGTCCTCATGGGCGTGCGCCACCGCGAGCGGCCCCACGTCGGCGTCCAGTTCCACCCCGAGAGCATCCTCACCGAACACGGCAAGCAGATGATAGAGACGTTCTGCCGCATGAGCCTGGAGGGATCGCTGTGAGCGACGATGAGTCTGGTAGTGGGGCCGACGACCCCCTCACCTACCACGTGAACGGCGACCTCATCCCCGCCGACGAGGCGACCGTCTCCGTCCGCGACCGGGGGTTCATGTACGGCGACGGGGCCTTCGAGACGCTGCGCGTCTACGGCGGTGAGCCCTTCGAGTGGGCGGCCCACCGCGACCGCCTCCGGCGGACCGCCGAGACGCTCGGGTTCGCCGGCGCCGTCCCCGACGACCTCCGCGAGCGGGTGGCGGAGACGCTGGCCGCCAACGAGCTCGACGACGCGTACTGCAAGGTGTCGGTGACGAGGGGCGTCCAGCCCGGCAAGCTCACGCCCGACCCCGACGTGGACCCGACGGTCGTCGTCTACGTCGCGCCGCTGGGCCGCGGCGGCGTCGACGGCGATCCCGTCTGGGACGAACCGGCGACCGTCCAGACTGTCCGGACGCGGCGCCCGCCCGCCGAGTCGGTCCCGGCCGACGCCAAGACCCACAACTACCTCCCGGGCATCCTCGCCCGCCTGGAACTCCGACGTGCCGCGACCGAGGAGTTCGCCGCCGACGAGGCCGTGATGCGGACGACCGACGACTACCTCGCCGAGGGCGCGGCGAGCAACCTCTTCTTCGTCGACGGCGGGACGCTGAAGACGCCGAGCGCCGACCTGCCGATCCTCCCCGGCGTGACGCGGTCGGTCGTCATGGAGCTGGCCGAGTCGGAGGGGTTCTCGGTGCGGACGAGCCGGTACACGCTCGACGACCTGCGCGGCGCCGACGAGGTCTTTCTCACCAACTCCACCTGGGAGGTTCGCCCCGTCACGAGCGTCGACGGCATCGAGGTCGATGTCGGCCCGATGACGCGGCTGCTCGCGCGGCTGTTCGACGAGCGCGTCGAGCGCGAGCACTACGGCGGCGACGGGAGCGAAGAAGCCGCCGATGGCGACGCGGACGACGGGTCAGCCTGACGACTCCGGTGACTCGTCGGCGGTGTTCTCGATCGGTTCGTCCGTTCGCTCGACGCCTTCGATGTCGAGGATCAGGTCCGGGCCGAAGGCGCCGGCGGGCGTCCGGAACCCGGTCGGCGCCTCGCCGTCGGCGACGCGCTCGGCGATCTCGACGGCCGTCAGTTTCGTCAGCCGGTACGTCTCGGGCGTGACGAGTCGGGAGACCGCGCGGTCGCCGTCGGCGGTCTCGACCTCGCCCCGCTCGCGGCCCTGCCGCTCGCTTCGAGGCGCTTCCGATCGTCGCGCCTCGCCCCAGACGTAGCTCTCGCCCTCGCGGCGCTCGCGCTCGTCGGGACCCTCGACGCTGGCGTCGACCAGCGAATCGAGCAGCGACCGCACGGGACCGGCGCCGGCGACCGACCCGAGGAACCGACTGACGCGGACGACCGGCGGCGCCCACGACGGGACGGCGGTGTAGACGGCGACGTTCCCGATCCCGGTCGTGTGGTAGGCGGTCGACACGTCGCCCCAGGGGATCGCCATCGCGGTCCGCTCGCCCCGGCCGAAGTCGATCCGCCGTGTCTCATCGCCGATGGGGACTGACTCGATGCGACCCGCACGCCGGACGGCGCCGCCCTCGCCGAGGCCGCGGACGGCCGTCTTCGCGGTGCCCGGGGAGATCCCGCCCGACGCCTCGAACCCCAGCGCGAGGCGGTCGGCGTCGGGTAGCCGCTCGGCGAGGTGGGCCGCGAGGCAGTCGGTGGGGACCACGTCGAAGCCGACGCCGGGGAGGACCGTGATCCCCGCGTCTTCGGCCTGTTCGCCCTCCCTCGCGAGTCGCTCGAACACCTCGATCTCGCCGGTGATGTCGAGGTAGTGGGTGCCGGTCCGCAGACACCCCTCGACCACCGGCTCGGCCGTCTCCGCGAACGGCCCCGCGCAGTTGAGGACCGCCTCGACCTCCTCCAGCGCGAGGTCGAGCAGTCGCGGCTCGTCCAGCGCGAACACGCGCTCCTCGCAGCCCCGCCGGATCGCCTGGTTCTCGACGGCGTTGCGGTCGCGGCCGGCGACGACCACGTCCAGCCCGCGGTCGGTCGCCTCCTCGACGACCAACCGCCCGGTGTAGCCGTACGAGCCGTAGACGAGGATGTCTGCCATGGGCGCAGGTTCGCCGGAGCGAGGGTTAAGGGTGGGGGTCAGTGTTCAGCGCAGGCGACGGAGTTACCCCCATCGGCCCGAGAACGTTCTGCCGTCTATCGAGACCGGTGTACCGACTACGGAGCGTACGTCGGTAACTGATCGTCCCTATCCGCCACAGTCGGACAGGGGTCGCCGCTCGTCGGGCGGTTATCGTAGCGCCCTGTAGAGGGTCGTGAGTGCGAGACCGCCGTACACGACAGCGACTGTGCCCCACAGCCCGATCGGCCGCCAGATGAGCGGGAGGAACAGCAGCGCGAAGACGAGCGCTGCGGCCAGTTGATTGCCGAATGGTCCGAAAGCGGTCCCGCCGCCGCCGTGACTGATGGGTCCTTGGCCCCCTCCTCCCCAGAGCACGAAAGCGAGCATACACCGGAACTGTCAGCGAGTCCGGGTAAGTATTTTGCCCGTCAGTCCTGACGAGTATTCGGGCGGCTGTATCGCCGATCCCGGAGCCGACGAGCCGAAAACGGTCGCTACTACGCGGAAAACCGAACACCGCTGTCGTGGCGTGCCGGGACCTATATCACCGCGCGGCCGCAACTCCGAAGCGATGGGTCACCACACGTTCCCCGCAGACGACGCCGACCGACTGGAGGACGCCGCCCGCCGGTACCGCAACTGCTCGGCGGAGGAACTCCTCTGGGCGCTCGACCCCGGGGCCGACGACGCGGTCGTCGACGTGGGGAGCGGCACGGGCTTTTTCACCGACGACGTGGCGCCCCACGCCGGCACGGTCTACGCCCTGGACGTGCAGGCGGCGATGCACGACCGCTACCGCGAGAAGGGCGTCCCGGAGAACGTCGAACTGGTCACGAGCGGCGCCGACGACCTGCCGTTCGACGACGGCGCGCTGGACGGAGCCGTCGCGACGATGACCTACCACGAACTCCCGGGCGAGGCGGTCGAGGAACTCGGCCGCGTCCTGCGACCGGGCGGCCGCGTGGCGGTCGTCGACTGGACCGCGGTGGGGCCGGGCGAACGCGGCCCACCTGTCGAAGAGCGCTACGACGCCGACCACGCCGCCGCGGCGTTCGAGGACGCGGGCTTTTCCGTCGACTTCCGGGCGACCCGCTCGGAGACGTTCCTGCTCGCCGCGACGCTCGGCGGGGAGTGACGGACCGCGCTACTCCAACTGCTCGCGGACTTCGGCCTTGACCTCGTCGGCGTAACCGTCGGCGAGCCTCGTGGGTTCGGGCAGCTTGTAGCCGGCGGCGCAGGCCAGCACGACATCGGCGGCGGTGTCGGCGCTCACGCGGTGGCCGGGGCTGACGACGAGGGGGTTGACGTACCGGTCCGAGTTCTCGAACTGGCGAGTCTGGACGGCGTCGCCGATATGCGTCCCGGGTTCGGCGGTCTCCACGTCCGCGTCGGCCTCGATGGCGACGCGGGTTCCCTGAGGGAGTTTCCGGTCGAGCGACTCGCGGGGGGTACCACAGAGCGGGTTCTTGGCGACACCCACGGTGGGCAGATCGAGCGTGACGCCGACGTGAGTCGCGATGCCGGCCTCGCGGAAGTGGATGCGGCCGCTGCCGTCGACGAGGGCGATATCCGGGTCCCGTTCCAGCGCCGCGAACGCCGAGAGGATGGCCGTCCCCTCGCGGAAGCTCAGCAGGCCCGGGATGTAGGGGATCTCGACGGGTTCGACGGCGTAGGCGCGCTCGACCACCTCGCCGCCGCGCAGGGCGACGACGGCGCTGACGGCGTGGTCGTCGACGAACGCCTGGTCGACGCCGGCGACCAGCGGGGGGTCGTCCGCAGGGCCCCCGCCTTCGGTCGCGTCGGCGTCGTCGGCGTCCGCACCGACCGCGTCGAGGCTGGCCTGTGCGTCGTCGGTGGCAGCGTCGGTGCCTCCGGCCTCCCCGCAGATCGCGGCGGGATCGACGGACAGGTCGTCCTCGAAGGCGGCGACCTCGGCGATCTCCCGCTGGAGGTCCTCCATGTCCTCCCGGGAGAGCGAGGCGTCGGGGACGAACTCTGGGCGGACGACCTCCATCAGCGGGCCTCCGTCGGAACGGCCGCCCTCAGAACGATCGCCATCGGAACGAACCTCATCAGAACGGGCCGCGGCCGCCGGGGCCGCCCGGACCACCGGGACCGCCGGGGCCGCGTCCGCCGGCGCCGAACTGTAGCTGGTCGGGGATCCGGTGGCGGCCCTTGACGTGCTGGCCGTACAGCAGACCGATCCCGAGCCCGAGGAGGTGGGCGAGCTGTGCGGTGCCGCCGGCGCCGATGCCGGCCGAGAGGATCTGGAAGACGGTGTAGCCGGTGTAGCCGACGGTCAGCAGCCACAGCGGCACGGGGAGGAGGAAGTACAGGTACACCGTGAGGTTAGGGTTGAGGACCGTGAGCACGGCCATGATAGCCAGGGCCGCGCCGCTGGCGCCGACGACCCCCGGGGCGGCCTCCGGGATCCCGCCGTACTGGTAGATCTGGAAGCCGACCTGGCCGAGGCCGGCGAGCGCGCCGCTGCCGAGGAAGAGGAGGGTGAAGTCCCGCGAGCCGACGTAGTCCTCGACGAGGCGGCCGAAGAAGTAGATCACGATGCTGTTGACGGCGATGTGGCCGAAGCCGCCGTGGGCGAAGATGGAAGTGAACCACGTCCAGACGTACTCGGGGTGAGCCGGCGAGAGCACGAAGATCGCCTCCGCGAGCCCGGGCGCGATCAGCTCGACCACGAGCTGGAGGAAGAAGGTGATCCACATCAGCCCGAGGAACACGTAGGTCATGTTCCCGCGGAAGTAGCCCAGCGGGCCGCCGGGGCCGGTGTCGATCCCGAGGCGGTCGCTCAGACCGCCCCCGCCGGCGTCGTCGGCGACGCTGTCGTCGAAGCCGCTGTCGAAGACGCCCCCGGGGTCCGACCAGTTGTCCAGCCCCGGACAGCCGTGGTTCTCGGGGAGGCGGTGTTCCGCACAGAACGTGCCGCCGCAGTGGCGACACTGGTACGGCATGTTCTCCTGCTTGCCGCACTCGTCGCACCTCGACATTACCCGGTCTTGGGAGGGTACCGGCAAAGGGATTGTGTTTGGCCCACCCTACCGCGGTCGAACCGCGCGCCGACGCTGTCGCCGCCGGCCGGGTCGGCCCGGTGACCCCGTCGACTCGGTGGTCTCGTCGACCCCGCGGTCCTGTCGGTCGGGAGACCCGAACCCGTTCGCCCCGCGCGGACCGCCGGCAGACCGCCTGAGAACCGGCGGCCGTTGGCCGACACCCACGCACTTACATAGGATCGTCGCATCAGATCGGGCCGTGAACGAGACGAGTACCGAGCCGCGGGTGCTCATCGTCGACGACGAGGCCGAGGTCGCCGACGTGTACGCGCTGCGTCTCCGCGACGAGTACGACACCGAGACGGCCTACGGGGGCGAGGAGGCGCTGGAAGCCGTCGACGAGTCGGTCGACGTGGTCCTGCTCGACCGGCGGATGCCGCAGGTGTCCGGCGACGAGGTGCTGTCGACGATCCGCGAGCGGGGCCTGGACACGCGGGTCGTCATGATCACCGCCGTCGACCCGGACTTCGACATCGTCGACATGCCCTTCGACGACTACCTCTGCAAGCCCGTCCAGAAGGACGACCTGGTCGCCGCCATCGAGCAACAGCTCACCGCCAGCCGCTACGACGACCGGCTCACCGAGTACCTGGAGGTCACCTCGAAGGTCGCCCTCCTGGAGGCGGAGAAGACCGACGCGGAACTGGACGACAGCGACGAGGTCGCCCGACTGCGCGACCGCGCCGAGTCGCTGCGCGCCGAGATGGACGACGCGCTCGCCGAGTTCGACGACTTCCAGGCCGCGTTCAACGAGATCAGCCGCCACGCCGAGTGACCTCCCTTTTCCGCCGGCCGCTCGGTCTCCCCGCCGGCTGATCGGCCCCCCGCCGCTATCGAGAACGACCCGCGCGCCTTCCGAGTTGAAACCGCCCGTCGAAGACCGTCCGGACCGAACGGCGCTCCGCCGGTTCAGCAGACGTTCGCCGTGACGAACACGTCGTTCCGTCGGGTGATCTCGACCCCGACGCCGATCTCGTCGGCGTTCGGGTAGGTCAGGCGCGGGCGGTAGGTGTCCGTCTCCCACCACGACTCGACGATGGCCCGGGCGACCGCGCTCTCGTTGCCGTTGAACTGGCGGCTCCCGTTGACTCGATGGTCCGGGTCGCCCGCGACCGTCCGGCCGACCGCCTCCAGCGCGTTGTCGTCGGCGGTCCGGAGCGTGTTGCCGTCCGGCGACGACCAGCGACAGCGGTCGTAGAGCTCGTGGTCGCGGTAGCGTTCGGCGCTGGTGACACCGTCGATCCGGTGGATCGCCTCGCCGACGTTGGCCATCTGGACGCTGTGCTCGCGCGCCATCTCGGTGAGGCGGTCGACCCCCTTGCCCTCGTTGTCGAGCGGGTCGAGCCCCTCGCTCGCCCGGCGGTCGTTGACGTACTCGCCGACCAGCCGCTCGATCTCCCGCTCGTCGAACGCCTCGGCCGGGATCTCCGTCAGGGCGGGCGTCGCAGTCGGCGTCGCTGTCGGCGTCACTGTCGGCGTGAGCGTCGGATACGCCGTCGGCGTCGCGGTCGGCGTGGGCGTCGGCGTCGCCGCGGCGGTGGCCGTCCCCCCCGCCGTCCCCGTCACCGTCGGCGCCAGCGTCGGCAGGTCCGTCGCCTCGACGGGCGTCGCGGTCTCCGGCTCCCCCGTCACCGGCGCGTTCGGCTGGCTCAGGGCGGCGCCGACGAGCACCGCGACGACCACCAGCGCCACCGCGCCGCCCCCCGCGACCAGCAGCGTCGGCTTGTTCACGTCTACGTCCATCATAGTCGGGAGTCTGTACGACCCCCATTAACTGTTGTGTCCACGAACGACGGCGATCGGCCGACGGTCGTCGCTCGGCTCCGCTCTCCGGTTGCCTCTGCCGCTCAGTCGTCGGCCGAGACCGATCCGTCGAGCGCCCGCCGGACGCCGGCCGCGACCGTCTCCGGGGTCGCTCGCACCGCGGCCTCGACCGGCGGCCGGTCGCCGCCGGGTCCCGTCCGAGGGCCCGCCGACCCGTCGTCGCGCTCACCGCCGTCTCCGGTTCGCCCACCGCTCCCCGGTCGCCCGTCGTCCGCGCCAGCGCCGTCGAGTTCCGCCGCCGCGCTCGCGGGGTCGTCGTCGGCCGCGACGCGGACCACCGGGTCGCGGTCGCGGGCGAGCGCCGCGAGCGGGGGAGCGAGCGGCTCGACGACGACGACCGCGTCGGCCGCCGCCAGGCACTCGCGGGTCGCGGCCTCCGCCTCGCCGTCCAGTCCCGCGAAGGCGGGCGCGGTCACTACCTCGGCCGCGAGTTCGCGGGCCGTCTCGGCGGCCACGTCCCCGGCCGGGAGCGCACCGGCGGTCACCGTCGCGCCCGCGGTCGCGAGCGCCGAGACCACGCGGGCCGCCCGCGGGCCGGTCCCGAGGACGTGGACCCGCCGGTCCAGCTCGCCCGGCTCCGGCAGCGCCGTCACCGCCGGCGTCCCGGTCACCGGGTTCGGCAGGACGGCGGCGTCGGTGTCGAAGGCGACCCCCAGGGTGTCGGCCGTCAGCACGTCCTCGGGCGGGCCGACCGCCAGCAGGTCGCCGTCGGCGAGGACGGCCAGCCGGTCGCAGAAGCGGGCCGCCAGGTCGAGGTCGTGGATCGCCGCCAGCGCCGCCTTGCCCTCGGCGTCGACCATGTCGGCGACGAGTTCGAGCGTCCGGACCTGGTGGTTCACGTCGAGGCTCGCCGTCGGCTCGTCGAGGACCAGGGCGGGCGTCTCCTGGGCGAGCGCGCGGGCGAGGACGACCCGCTGGCGCTCGCCGCCGCTGAGCGAGGCGACCGACCGGTCGCGGAATCGCTCGGTCTCGGTCCGTTCGAGCGCGCGGTCGACCGCTTGCCCGGCGTCGGGGTCGCCGCTGAACCGCCCGTGGTAGGGGGTCCGTCCCATCTCGACGATGTCCTCGACCGCGAAGTCGAAGGCCACGGTCGTGTCCTGGGGGACCGTCGCGACCAGCCGGCTCGCCGCCCGGGAGGACAGATCCGCGACCGTCTCCCCGCCGACGCGGACCCGCCCCGAATCCGGCGCGAGCACGCCGTTGATCGCCTGCAGGAGCGTGGTCTTCCCGGCGCCGTTCGGCCCGACGAGGCCGACGAACTCCCCCGACGCGACCGACAGCGACACGCCCGACAGGACCGACAGGTCGCCGTAGGACAGCGACACGTCCTCGACCGCCAGGAGCGGGCCGTCGGCGGCCGTCGGGTCGGTGCCGGCCGGCGTGGACTCCTCCCCCAGGCGACCCCGGCCGTCGCCGAGGAACCCGTCGAGCGCATCGGGAAGGGCCGGCGTCACAGCGAGTGCACCTCCCGGGTGCGGAGGAGATAGAGGAAGAAGGGGGCGCCGAGGACGGCGGTGACGATGCCGACGGGGACCTCGACGCTCCCCGAGCGGGCGACGGTGTCCGTGGCGACGAGGAAGGCGCCACCGGCGACGGCGCTCGTCGGCAGCAAGATCCGGTGGTCGGGGCCGACGAGCAGGCGCATCATGTGCGGGACGACGAGGCCGACGAAGCCGATGGAACCGGCGACGGCGACGGCCGCCGCGGTGGCGACGCTGGAGACCGCCAAGAGGATCCGCTTGGTGCGCTCGACCTCGATCCCCAGCGTGTGGGCGTCGGCCTCGCCGAGCAGGAGGACGTTGAGGTCCCGGCCGTAGGCGAGGAGGACGGCGAAGCAGACCGCCGCGACGGGGACGGTGACGGCCACGTCGGTCCAGACGGCGTTGCGGAGCAGGCCGCCCATCAGCCAGTACAGCGCCTGTTCGAGGCTCTCGCCGGCCCGCAGGAGGAGGTAGGAGACGACCGCGCCGAGCAGGGTCTGGATCGCGACGCCCGCGAGCAGTAGCGTCGCCGTCGGCGTCCGGCCGCCTTCCGTGGCGACGAGGTAGACGACGAACGCGCTGACGACGGCGCCGACGAACGCGGCCGTCTGTAGCGCGTACGGCCCCGAGAAGGAGAGTGCGATGGTCGCCACGGCGCCCACCGCGGCGCCGGAGGAGACGCCGATGATCGAGGGGTCGGCCATCGGGTTGCGGAAGAAGCCCTGCATCACGGTCCCGGCGGCGGCCAGCGCGAAGCCGACCGTCGCCGCCAGCGCGATCCGCGGCAGGCGGATCCGCCGGACGATGGTCTCGCTCGTCGCGTCGACCGGGAACGAGAACAGGTAGGTGTAGGAAGGGTCCGGAACCGGCACCGTCGCGGTGGCGCCGAACAGCGCGACCGTGCCGCTGCCGACGCCGAGGCCGGTGGGGACGCCGACGGCGTTGAGCGCCGCCTTCGCGACGGCCGGCAACGGGACGCTCACCGGACCGATCGTGGCGCTGACGAGCGCGACGGCCACCAGCAGGCCGGTCAGTCCCGCCGACCACCCCGCGGCCCTCCTCCGGACTGCCATGCTGACATCAAGTCTGGTTGCAGTAGGTAAATATTTATTGCAAAAGCCCGCACCGCCGGACGCCATGAGAGACGCGACGGCAGTCGTCGGTGCGGCGCTACTGGTGCTGGCGGCGGTGGGCGCGGTCCCCGCCGCGGCCGGCGCCGGCGCAGTCGCGGGTGCGTCGGAGGCGGGTGCGGCGAGCGCGGGCGCGCTCGCGGACACGCACTGCACGTACCCGATGACCGTCACCGACGCGACGGGAACGGAGGTAACGATCGACGAGGACCCCGACCGGCTCGCCGCGCTCGCGCCGAGCGCCGCCCAGATCCTCTGGAGCATCGGCGCGGACGACGAGACGGTCGCGATGCCCCAGGACTACTACCTGGGTTACCTGAACGACACCGAGGGCAAGACCGACGTGGTCAACGACGACGGCTCGA
Source organism: Halosimplex marinum (assembly GCF_051414075.1). NCBI lineage: Archaea > Methanobacteriati > Methanobacteriota > Halobacteria > Halobacteriales > Haloarculaceae > Halosimplex > Halosimplex marinum. The sequence continues at coordinate 514,138 of NZ_JBLKNY010000003.1, forward strand.
TCAAGGTCGAGTCCGTGATCGGCGCCGAGCCGGACCTGGTGCTCGCGCCGAACGTCGTCCCCGACGAGACCGTCGAGACGCTGCGCGCCAGCGACCTGACGGTCTACAAGTTCGAGGGCGCGGCCTCCCTGGAGGACGTGTCCGACAAGGTCGAGCTGTACGGGCAGCTGACCGGCAACTACGAGGCGGCCGGCCAGGTCAGCGCCCGGATGCAGGGCGAGGTCCAGGCGGTTCGTGACGCCGTCAGCGGCCAGGAGAACCCCGACGTGTTCTTCCATCTCGGCGGCGGCTGGACCGCCGGCGAAGAGACGTTCGTCGGCCAGATCGTCGCCGCGGCGGGCGGGGACAACATCGCCGCCGGCGAGATCAACACCACCAACAACTACGGCACGCTCAGCAACGAGATCATCACCGAACGCGACCCCGAGTGGATCATCCAGAACGGCCAGTACGGGTCGGTCCCGAAGACACCGACGTTCAACGAGACGACCGCGGTTCAGGAGGGCAACGTCGTCCGCGTGAACCGCAACTTCATGACCCAGAACGGGCCGAAGAACGTCGAGGCGCTGAAGACGATCGCGCAGGCGCTCCACCCCGAGGCCTACGAGAGCATCGACTTCTCGGCGGTCGAGACGCCCCAGCCCGCGACGTGTACGACGCCGACGCCGACCGCGACGGCCGGGATGGACGCCGACGAGACAGTGACGGCGACGATGATGGACGCCGACCAGTCGATGTCGCCCACGGCGAGCGACACCACCGGTGTCGACGAGACCACCAGCGGCGACGGCTCCGGATTCGCCGCGGCGACGGCGCTCGTCGCCCTGCTGGCGGGTGCGCTCGTCGCTCGACGCCGGTAACGCTTCGAAACCCCTCTGATTTTTCGCGGAGTGCCCGGTGACGCGAAGGATCGGTGCGACTGGCGAGTGAACCACCGCAACCGCAGACAGCGTGAAAGCCCCGGCCGTCTTCGGTCGCGCGCCTCGCTGCGCGCTTCACTCGCTTCGCTCGTTCCAGTGCTTGCGTCGTCGGGCTTCCCGAAGACGGCCGCCCCTTTCATTCCCGCCCGTGCCAGCCGGATGGTCAGTCTGTGCGGGTGGGAATGAAAGGGGCGACGCGTTCGACGAACCCCGGAGAAGCAAGCACCGCAGGGCGAAGCCCGAGGAGCGCAGCGAACCGCGGGAGTCGAACGCGTCGGGGCTTTCACGCTGTTCGCGGCGGTTCGGTCCCTCGCTGTCGAGACCGACGTTCTCCCGCGGTCGCGGTCACGTTCCCGAGAAACACTCCACGATCGAGTAGCGACCGGAAAGACCCTTACGTAGCCGGGTTCTCACCGTCGGGTATGGTCGAGAACGTCATCTGGCCGGCGGCGCTCGACGCCACCTGCACGCGCAGCGAGGGGCGTCGGGTGGCGTCGGACCTCGCGGTGCCGGAGCCGACGGTCGACGAGATCGCACAGGCCGTCCAGCAGGTGGGCTACGACGCCGTCATCGAGCGCGAGAAGACCTACCCCCGGGAGTACGAGCCCCGCGGGCGCGTCCTCGTCAAGGACGCCGACGACGCGAGCAAGACCGACCTGCTGGGCGCCGTCGCCGCCTACCTCGGCGTCATCCGGGAGTGACCGCGGTGGAGGGATCGCGGTGAGACGCGTCGGCGAGGTCGTCCGGATCGCCCAGCACCTCGCAGTCGTCCGCGCGCCCGACGCCGACCACGTCGACATCGGGACGCCCGTCGTCGACGAGAACCTCGACGACCTGGGTCGGGTGGTCGACGTGTTCGGCCCCGTCGAGCGGCCGTACCTGGCGGTGACGACCGACGACGAGGTGCATCTCCCCGGGCTTGTGGGGTCGGCGCTGTACGCGCGCTGACTCGGGGTCCGCCTCGCTCGGCTTCGAAGCCCGATAGCTTACACGGCTGGGGATCCAACCGACGTGGCGATGCAGTTGTTTCCGAACGGGCGCGGCGTCGGGGTCACGGAGACGCTCCACGGGCTGGCCGAGTGGCCGGTCGTGGTGCTGTTCGGGCTGGTCACCCAGCTCGGCGACGGCTGGCTGCTCTTTCTCCTCGGCGGGACGCTGTTCGTCGCCGGCGAGGAGTTCCCCGTCCTGGGCGTCGACCGCCGGCGCGCGCTGTTCGTGTTCGCCCTCGCGCTGACCTACGTCGCCGTCATCGGCGCGCTGAAGGGCTTCTTCGGGCTCGGCCGCCCGCCGGGCGCGGCCGACCCGCCGGCGCTGGCGTGGGCCCCGGGGGCGCTGTCCGCCCTGCTGGAGAGCGCCACGACCGCCGACGGCCCCGGGTTCCCGAGCGGCCACGCGCTCGGGACGACGATGGTCTGGGGCGGGCTGGCGCTGGTCGTCGACTGGGGGACGGCACGCCAGCGGTTCGGCGTCGCCGCCGGAGTAATCACCCTCGTCGCGCTCTCGCGGCTCGTCCTAGGGGTCCACTACCTCGTCGACGTGGTCGTCGGGGCCGCGGTCGGCGCGGCCCTGCTCGGCACGCTCTACCGGTTCGCCGACGAGGGGACCGACCCGGGGCGCGTCCTCGGGGTCGCGGTCGCGGTCGGCCTCGTCGGCCTGCTCAACGGGTTCACGTTCGACAGCGTGGCGGCCATCGGCGGCGCCCTCGGCGGCTGGGCCGTCTGGCGGGGCGTCGCCGACTCGACGGCGGCCCACCCGACCCACCGCGGGGAGATCTTCGCCGGGTTCGGCGTCCTCCTCGTCTCGGGACTTCTGTTCGCCGCACTCGAAGCGTTCGAACCGGCGCTGGCGCTGGCGTTCGTCGGGACCGCGCTGGCGGTCGGGGGCGCCGTCGGCGCGCCGCTTCTGGGCGAGCGGCTCGCGTGACCGCAGCGTAACCCTCAAACGCGTCGTGGCCGAGGTGTCGGCATGGACCAGCGGTCGCGCGCGTACGTCGCTTCGGGGGCCGTCGTCGGGATCTTCCTGCTCGTCCAGCTGGGGGCGCTCGCGCTGGTCGGGCCGTTCCAGTCGGCGGGCTACCAGGCCACCGCCGACCCCCAGGACCCGACGAACAGCCTCGTCTACATCGGGTTCATCCTCGTGATGACCGGCGTCATGCTGGCGATCATCCGCTTCGGCGTCGACTGGCTGCTCCGGCTCCTGCTCGTGGGGACCGGCGCGTACATCGGCCTGTTCGTCCTCCGGGTGCTCGTCCCGCCGGTGGTGACGATACCCGTCGGCGGCTTCTCGCTCAACGCCATCGCGTGGGCGGGGGGACTCCTCCTGGGGGTCGCGCTGTGGGTCCACCCCGAGTGGTACGTCATCGACGCCGCGGGGATCGTGATGGGCGCCGGCGCGGCCGGCCTGTTCGGCATCAGCTTCGGGATCCTCCCGGCGCTCGTCCTCCTGACCGTGCTCGCCGTCTACGACGCCATCAGCGTCTACGGCACCGAGCACATGTTGACGCTGGCCTCCGGCGTCATGGAACTCAAGGTGCCCATCGTCCTCGTCGTCCCGCTGTCGCTATCCTACTCCTACCTCGACGCCGGGACGCCCGCAGCCGTCAGCGACGCGGACGACGACGAGGCGGCGGAGGGAGACTCCGACGGGACGCCCGAAGGAGACGGCACCGAGGGGTCGGCGACCACAGTCGCCAACGGTGGACCCGCCGACGAGTCGACGGCGGACACCGACGCGACGGAGGGGTCCGACGACGAGTTCGAACTCGACCGCGAGGCGCTGTTCATCGGCCTGGGCGACGCCGTCATCCCGACGGTGCTGGTGGCGAGCGCGGCCTTCTTCGCGCCGGCGGGCGTCCCGACGGTCGACCTGCTCGGGATCCCCGCGACGCTCCCGGCGGTCACCGCCATGGTCGGGACGACCGCCGGCCTGGTCGTCCTGCTGTGGATGGTCCTCAAGGGCCGCGCCCACGCCGGGCTCCCCCTGCTCAACGGCGGCACCATCGCCGGCTACCTCCTCGGCGCCCTCGCCAGCGGCCTCACGCTCGCGCAGGCGACCGGGATTGCCCCCTACCTGTAGTCGATACCGGCGGACATCCGTCTCTCGACGGGAGAAACGATCGATACGATCCGATAGAGAGAAAATTCGAAACGCGTATAGAGAATATTAGGGTATTCGGGGACGTATGCCCACAACGCTTTAGGTAGTGTGCGACCCGTTCACAGACAGGATGAGCGAGAGCGAACTACCGACGGCGAACGGTCCGGAACGGTCGGCCCCGCCCCGGCTCAGCTTCCGCGACGGGAGCGACCGCGGCTGTCCGCACTGTGGCGACGTGGCACTGGCGTTCGACCCGGGTACGGGCCGCGCCCGCTGCCGGAACTGCGGGGAAGCCGCCTGACGGAGGACGATCATGCGAATCGGCGACCGACTGCGTGACCGGATCGGCAACGGACTCGTCGACCGTATCGACGTTCGGCTTCCCGAACGGCGCGACTCCGACCGGCCGGGATCGTGTCGATACTGCGGCCACCCGTTCGACGGACCGCGACGCAACTGCCCCGCGTGCGGCGTCACGGTCGAGGAGGGCGGCTGAGCGGTCCCGCCGCGGACCGCTGTCACTCCTCGAAGGCCCGACTGGCGGGCAGAAACTCGATCTCCCGGCCGAGTCCGGCGTCGACGGCCCGCTCGTAGAGCAGATGGGCGGCGGCGACCGTCTCGATGGCCGTGCCGCCGCTGTCGAACAGCGTCACCTCCCCGGGGTCGGTGCGGCCGGGCTCGACGCCGGCGACGATCTCGCCGAGCTCCGCGTGGACGTGGTCGTCGTCGATCGCGCCCTCCTCGCGGGCGAGCAGGAACGCGCCGGCGTCGCGCTCGACGCGCTCGCGGAGATCCGGGACGTAGGTCGCCCGGGCGACCGTCTCGGCGTCGACCTCGCGCTTCTTCGGGTGGTACTGCCCCATGCAGGTGACGTGGGCCCCGTCGGCCAGGTCCGCGCCGTCGAACACCGGCTCCGAGGCCGTCGTGGCGGTGACGACCGCGTCGGCGCCGGCGACCGCGGCGCCGCTGGAGTCGACGGCCCTCACCGTCGGGCCGAGTTCCTCGTCCATCGCAGCGGCGAACGCCTCGCGGTGCTCGCGGGTCGGCGAGTAGACGCGGACGGTCTCGAACTCGCGGACGGTGACGGCCGCGCGGAGCTGGCCGCGGGCCTGCGAGCCGCTGCCGATCACCGCCAGTTCCGTCGCGTCCTCGCGGGCGAGCGCGTCGAGTCCGACCGCGCCGGTCGCGCCCGTCTTGAACGGGTTGAGGCTCGCGCCGTCGAAGACGGCCAGCGGCGCGCCCGTCTCGGCGTCGAACAGGGGGAGGACGAAGTGGGCGTCGCCGGAGCCGAACCCGCCGGTGTACATGTACCCGCCCATCGCGCCGGTCTCGGGCAGGATGGCCGTGTAGCCGGTGAGCATCCCCGGCGGATCGCCGCCGGTGAGGCGGGTCCTCGGGCGAGCGGGGGCGCCCTCGCCGCGCTCGCGGTATCCCTCGCGGACCGCGTCGACGTACTCGGCGGGCGTCGCGAGCCCGCGTACGTCGTCGCTTGTCAGGAACAGCGCCGTCCCGTCGGTCATACCCGCCGGTAGGGCCAGCGGCGGCTTATGCGTACGGGAACGGGAAGGAAGTGGGAGAACGTGAACCGCAGAGCGTAGACGGAGAACCGGGAGTTCAGTCGGCCGGCTGGAAGCCGCCGTCGTCGGCCGCGGTCGAGCCCGACGTCGAGTCGACGGGGCCGTTGACGAACATCGCGTGACCGATGAGGCCGACGGCCACGAGCGAGGCGACGGGGACGGCCGTCGTGAGCGCGACGCCGAAGACGGTGAGCAGGGTCGCGATACCGCCGAGCGCGAGCGGGATGAGGCCGAGGACGATGTCGTAGTATCCAGTCATAATCTATCGCAAAATACAGGGTAGTAATACATAAGCGTTTCCCAGAATGCGCGTTTCTATTCTGTGTTACCCGTGTATATTTGCTCTGTCGCCATAGCAAATATAATTCGTAACTTATGAGGAACCTATGTGACAGAACCGGTCGCGCGATCCCTCCGAGACCGACGATTTCGGTGGTTTCGTGATGTGACCACGGATCAGTCGGTCCCGTCGAACTGTGGCCGTAGCTGGGAGCCGCCCGGGAGATCAGATCGCGAAGCATACTTCGTGACGGCCCTCATCACAATATCACAGTTGAAAACCACGATGGGCGTAACGGGTCGGACACGGCCGGCCACGATAGCCGAAATCTGTGTTGATTCCCCATCTGACGCCCTGAACCCGCTATTATCCCGTGTGATACTTTGACAAGTGTACTTATAGTGGGGTATCGGGAAGGTACGGGTGGAGGGAGGCGGCGCGCGCCGGCTCTCGATACAATGACCCCAGACGCAACGGACGACCCCGAGGGACGGACCGGATCGGACGAGGAGCGGCGACGGTACGCCGAGCTCAACGTCGGCGACGAGGAGTTCGTCATCTACGACCGCGAGAACCACCAGGCGTGGATCCAGTCGACCGTCGCCGTTCCGGTCGAGGAGTCGCAGTGACGACGGACCCCGACGGGGCCGCCCGCGGCGCGGACGTGTCCCTCCGGTATCGCGAGACGAACTGACCCCCCACTGCCACACTCACCGCAGCGAACGTACCCCCCTGTGACGACCGTCGCTGTACGGTACTGTCGGGCGCGGCCGTCCGCCGCGCCTCTCTGTCTCCGACCGTCCAGCGGTGGGACCGCTCAGGAGGCGAGGACGGTCACGGCGACGCGCCACGGGACCAGCAGCGCGAGGGTGACAAACACGGAGACGGCGAAGAACGTGACGGCGGCCCCGCCCGGGACGGGAGCGGTCGCGCGCAGCGCCTGGGCGACCAGCGCCGCGCCGACCCAGGCCGGCACCGTCCGCGCGACCGCCCGCTTCGCGGAGCCGTAGGCCCCGCTCGCGTAGACCCCGGCGAGCAGCGACGTGACCGCCCAGCCGACCCCGAAGGGCAGGACCGTGACCGCGACGTGGGCGGGGTCGACCCCCGGGTCCCCGCCCCCGTGGCCGACCGTCAGGCCCAGCAGGACGAACGCCGTGATACAGGCCAGGTCCCCGAGCGCGACCAGCGCCGTGAACGGCGCGGGCTCGACGCGGCGGGACAGCGCCGTGCGGACGGATGTCATCGCTCGAAGCGAGGGGCCGTTGCCCCTTCACTGGTTCGATAGGTCGGAGCGGCGGCCGCCGTCGTCCAGCGTGACGGCCACCGACGTGCCCGCCTCGGCGAAACGGTTCGCCGCCGCTGCTCCGATACCGCCGCTCGCACCCGTTACGATCGCTGTCTTGCCGTCGAAGTCTGCCATTGGTTGTCTCCCCGTTCGACCTTCGAGCGGGGGCGGCGTGAAGGTGTCCCCGAGTGACGATGTTTTCGGGGGGAGACGCTCGGCTACGACCGGACTCGGCCGCCGAGGCCCACGACGACGCCGACGAACGCCAGTTGCGCGGCGAGGCCCGAGACGACCGCGGTTCCCAGGGTGATCCGAGCCCACCGGACGACCAACCACGAGGTGCCGTCGCCCGCCAGCAGGTCGACGACGACGGGGACGATGTAGTCGTAGCCGACGAGGACGCCGACCGGGAACAGCGCGGCGCCCGCGACGACGAGAAACGCACGAACCGTCCCGGGGAGCGGATCGCCGGGCCACCAGCGGTCGCCCAGCAGCGCGCCGCGAGCGCGGTAGCAGACCGCCTCGACAGCCAGCAACAGACCGACCGCGGCCGCGACCTGCGCCTGGGCGAGGATCACGTCCCACACCGTGGTGGCGACGACGGTCACGTCGACCAACGCTGTCAGGTCGGCCTCCAGCACCGCCCAGGCGGCGACCCTGAGCGCGTACCACGTCGTGACGCTCCCGACCAGGAACGCGGCGATCGCGGCCAGCAGCGTGACGGGGTTCCGCGCTTCGCCGAGGACGGCCCGGACGACCGACCCGCGGCCGGCCGAGCGCCGGGTGGGGGAACTGATCATTCGTGACGAAGGTCCGGCGCCACGGGTATCAACCTTCTGTGAGGATCGGCTGCGGCGCGCTCCCCGTCGGTGACGGGAAACGAGCCGCTACGCGGCGGCGAAAACGGCGGAAAAGACGGGACCTACTCCCACTCGGTGTAGCCGCACTTGCCGCAGTGCTGGCGGTCGCCGTGGTCGGCGAGGAACGTGTCGCCGCAGCGGGGGCACTGCTCGCGGTCGGTACTGCCGTCCTCGTCGTAGAACTCGTGGCGGGGCATCTACGCTTCCTCCGCCTGTTCGCCCTCGCCCTCGTCGGCGACGATCTTGTTGCGCTCGAGCATGTGGTCCTGCTCGACGTCGCGGGCGTACTCGGCGTCGTCGTAGACCTTCGCGTAGCCGACGGTCTTGCGCATCCCGAACTTGGTGTCCAGCTCGTGGACGACGACCTCCTCGGCGTCCTTGTTGAGCTTCGCCGCGAGCGAGTCCCGGACCGAGAGCCGCGAGGGGGTCGCCTCCTCGTGGGTGACCTCGAAGCGCACGTCCGTCCGATGCAACATCGGGTTCTCGTCTTCCTCGATGATGTCGATGTCCATGGTTCGTTGCCCAATACTCCCCCCGAAGCGCGTAAAAGGATTTCGAACCGGCCACCCCTCCCGGCGGGCCGTGCGACCCGTCTGATCCGGGAGTCCGGAGTGGGGTCGCCCGGCGTCCGTGCCCCGTCAGGTGTGCATCTCGCCGAGTTCAGCCAGCAGGTGCGAGACGTGGATGCGGTCGCTCGTCCCCTCGTGGAGGTCGGCGTCGATCTCGCCGGCCAGCCGGTGGACCCGGGCGAGGTCGGCGCCGGAGTACCGCGAGCGGGCGACCGCGAGCACGTCCTCCAGCACCTCCTCGCCGCTGTGGCCCTCGTCGACGAGCAGGTCGTCCAGCGTCGACCGGGCGTCGGTGAACTCGCCGGCCTCGGCGGCCGTGACCATCTCCTGGACGCGCTCGTCGGCGCCAAGCGACCCCAGCACCTCGTAGGCGGTGTTCATCGTGATCTCCCCCTCCTGTTCGTAGGTGGTCTGGGCAGCGAGGATCGCCTCACGGAGGTCGCCGTCGGCGTAGCCCGCCACGTACTCGATCCCCTCGTCGTCGTGGTCGACGCCCTCGCTCTCGACGATGTCCTCCAGCACCGCCACCGTCTCGTCGTGGGTCGGCTTGCGGACGGCGACGGGGAAACACCGCGAGCGGATCGGCGGGATCAGCGCCGAGGGCTGGCGCGTCGCGATGACGAACTGCGTCGCCTCGTAGTACTGCTCCATCACCCGCCGGAGCGCCTGCTGGAAGTCCTCGCGCACGCCCTCGGCGTTGTCCAGCAGGACCGTCTTGTAGCTGCCCGAGACGGGCTGGTAGCTCGCCGACTCCTTGAGGACGTGGTTGATGAGGTCGGCCTTCGAGGACTCGCGGCGGCGCTTGCTGTCGATGAACCGCGAGAAGCGGTCGTCCTCGCTGACCTCCTTCTTGGTCATGTCGAAGAAGTCCGCGACGTTGATCTCCACGAGGTCCGCCTCGGGGTTGTCGTGGAGTTCGTCGGCCAGCGCGCGGACCGCGGCGGTCTTGCCGGCCCCTTTCGGCCCGTGGACCAGGAGGTTCATCGGTTCGGAGACGACGCTCTCCAGGTGCTCGCGGACCTCGGACTGGGGGAGGTCGGCCAGCGCCGGCGCGTGCGTCTCGGTCCACAGCGGGCCCTCGACCGCGGCCGCCCCGTCGTCGCCGTCGTCGTCGGCCATCGCCCGCCGGTAGGTCGCCCCGGCGTATGAATCCACCTCTCTCGATCCGACACCGTACCGCGGTGTCCGCACTCCGGTCGCGCAGAAGACTTATCCCCGGGAAATCATTTTCGGGGGGTATGGACGGAGCCGGCGGAGAGGACACGGGGGAGGCGCCACACGGATCGAAAGCCACCGGCGCGAGCGCCCCGGACGCGGTCGCCAAGGGCGAAGCGGCCAGTCGATCCGAGGAGACCGAGGAGGTGTCGGGGATCACCGGCTCGTCGGTCGTCAGGACCGTCGTGGGGTTCCTCGCCGGGATCGGCGTGTTCTTCGCACTGCTGTACGCCCTGTCGATCGTTCTGAACTCGTACTGAGCGGTTCGACGCTCGCCGGCTGGAACTCCGCAGTCGCCTACCGCCCGGAGTGGGGGTCGAACAGTTCGTCGAACACCTTGCGCTGGGCCGCGCGGAGGTGCTGGTGGTAGGTCGGCCGGGAGATGTCCATCGACTCGGCGAGGTCGTCGCCGTCGACGTCGCGGGGCCACTCGAAGAAGCCGCCGAGATAGGCCGTGCGGATGGCCGTCTCCTGGCGGTCGGTGAACCGATCCGTGACCGCCTCGCGGAACTCCTGGCGGGTGCGGACCGGGCGCTCGTGTTCGTGGTATCCCACCAGGTCGGTGCCGCGGTAGCGGTCGGCGACGAGTTCGAACAGCTCCCGCGCCTCCGCCTCGTAGGGGAGTTCGATGGTGTAGCGGACGAGGCCGTCCTCGGCTGTGACCGAGCGGGTGACCGCGCCGTGGTCGGCCAGGAGTTCGACCAGCGAGTCGTCGACGACCGCCTCGAACAGCACCTCGCCGCCGTGGTCCGCGATGATACTCGACGCGGCGACCCGGTCGTCGCCATCGAGGACCGACTCGATCTCGTCGGCGTCCGCGCCGCTGGCGGTGACGTACAGCCGGAGGCTACCGTCCGACTCGTGGACCGACCCCGTCAGTTCGAAGGTCGCGTCTGTTTGCGCAGAGAGGCGGTTGAAGAGGAGATCGTCGTCCCGGACGGTGAACTCCAGCTCGACGACCCGGTCGGTCGAGAGGATGCGGCCGCTCTCGATGGCGTTGACGGCGTTGGCGACGGCCCGCCCGAGCGCGTCGAGGACGACCTGTTCGCGGTCGGCGAAGGCGTCGGGGGCCGGGGCGTAGACGCAGAGGACGCCGTAGCTGGCGTCCTTGTAGGTGAGCGGGACGGCGATCATCGAGCCGAGGCCGGCCTGGCGGGCGGCCGCGTGGACGCTCCCCTCGGGCGCGTCGCCCAAGTCGTCGACGATGTGGATGCGCTCGTCGTCGAGCGCGAGCGCGGCGGGGTCGGCGGCGTCGCGGGCGGCCGACCGATCTAGCGACAGGTCAGCGACGGCCTCGGCCAGCTCGGGCACGTCGCCGTCCCAGGCGGTGGCCTCGATGCGCTCGGCCGCGAGGTCCGGCTGACCGATCCAGGCGAACGCGTAGGGGTCGGTGGCGACGAGCTGCTCGACGACCCCGGTCTCGAGTTCCTCCCGCGTCCCCGCCTGGACGAGCACCTCGACGGTGTTCTCGATGAGACCGTTGATGCGGTCGACGAGCGTGTCGACCCGCTGGCGGGCCTCGCGGACCTCCTGTTCGCGTTTGGCGCGGTTGGCGGCGGCGGCGGCGCTGGTCGCCAGCAGCTGGGCGGCCTGGCGGTCGGTGTTCGAGAAGGCGTCGACCCGCTCGGCGCCGATGCTGACGGTCCCGTGGACGCCCATCGGGACGTGCAGCGCCGAGCGGACGATGTCGTGCGGGTAGTCGTCGTCGGCGGTCGCGGTGTCGGAGACGACGACCATCTCGCCGTCGACGAACGCCCGGCCGGGGCCGCCCTCGTCGACGTCGTAGGTCGGGGTACGGACGCCGCGCTCGGCGACCGCGTCGGTCGTCCCCGCGGGTTCGAGGCGGTCGGTCTCGCGGTCGAACAGCCGAACGGTGTTCAGCTCGAAGCCGAGCACGTCCGCGACCGCCTGGGCGGCCATCTCGGCGACCTCCTCGCGGTCGCGGGCCTGCATGAGCGACCGCGAGGAGGCGACCAGCTCCGAGAGCATCTCGCGGTGGGCCTTCTGCTCGGTCACGTCGCGGACCACGCCGACGACCCCCCTGACGGAGTCATCGCCGGTCAGGACCGTCAGGCTGTCCTCGCAGGGGACCGGCGGGCCGCGCCTGCGCTGGACGGCCGACTCGACGGTCCGCTCGGTCGCCTCGCCGGCCAGCAGCGCCTCGACCGCCTCGGCGGTCGCGTCGTCGTCCTTGACCACCGAGACGTGCTCGCCGACGAGTTCCTCGGCGTCGTAGCCGGTGATCCGGCACATCGCCGGGTTGACGAAGGTGAACTGCCCCTCCTCGTCGAGCTCGTAGACGCCGTCGTCGACCGAGCGGACGATGGTCTCGTAGCGGCCCAGCTCCCGCTCGCGCTCGCGGCGCTCGATCTCGTAGCTGACCCACTCGACGAGCAGCTCGATGAACGTCTCCTCGGCGTCGGTAAAGGGCGCCTCGCGGGCGTCGGCGGCGCCGAAACAGAGCGTCCCGTACAGCTCGCCGTCGACCAGCAGCTTCCCGCCGAGGTAACACTCCATCCCGTGGCGCTCGTAGGCGGGGTCGCCGTCCCACCCCTCCGCCCCGGCGTGTTCGAGCGCGAGCAGGCCGTCGGTCTCGACGGCTCGCCGGCAGTAGCTCTCCGCGACGGGCTGGCGTGTGCCGGGCTCGACGGCGTCGCCGTGGGCGGCGACGACGGTCTGGGTGTCGCCGTCGATACGCGTCAGGTACCCCACTGGCAGGTCGAGCCGCTCGCAGCCGACCGCCAGCGCCCGCTCCAGCTTCTCGTCGACGGACAGGTCCCGCGAGGAGGCCAGCCGCTGGAGGTCCCGCAGCGCCCGCTCGTTGCGTTCGAGTTCCGCCTCCGTCCGCTTGCGCTCGGTCACGTCGCGGACGTACACCGACAGCCCGTCGGCGGCGGGGTAGACCGACACCGCCAGCCAGCTGTCCTCCGGGTCGTAGCGGGTCTCGAACGTCCGGACCTCCTGGCTCGCCAGCGCCTCGCGGTACTCCCGCTCGAAGACGGTCCCCTCGACCTCGGGGAACGCCTCCCAGACGACCTCGCCGCGGACCGCGTCGGCCGGCTCGCCCAGCGCCTCCGCCGCCGGCTCGTTGAGGTAGGTGATCCGCCAGTCGTCGTCCAGCCCCATGACCGCGGCGTCGACGCGTTCGAGGACCCGCTCGGCGCTCGCCGCCGGCGGCGTCGCCGCCTCGACCCCGCCGCGCTCGCCGCTGCCGTCGGTCGCCGCTCGGTCCGCGGACGCGCCGTCCGTCCCTCCCGCGCCGTCGGTCTCTGTCAGCAATCGTTCGATTCGCCGGGCCAGCACCGCCGTCTGCCCCTCCCCTTCGCCCCCACGCACGACATCGGCGACGCCAGCCTCGAAGGCCGCCGCCGCGTCGAGGTTTCCGTCGTCCCCGTCACCGACAACCACGACCGGAATCCCGCCCGGTCCGCCGGCGCGCTCCACGAGCGTCCCCAGGTGGTCGGCCGTCGCCGGCCCGACCCAGACGACGCAGTCGGCGCCGTCCGGGTCGACCTCGGCGGGGTCCGCCGCGGTCGCCGCTTCGACGGTCACCCCGTCGACCGCCCCGAGGTCGTCGGCGACCGCACGGCCGTCGGCCGGCCGACCGGCTACCAGGACCTCGTCGCGCTCAGCCATTGGCGCCGTCTTTCGCTCGGAACGGCTTAAACCCAAGTATCCGGTAACCGACCGGGGAGACCCCGACGGACTGCAGGACGCCGATGAAAACGGGGGTCGATGCGCCGTCCGGGAATTGAACCGGAGGGAGACGTTCCGGGCGTGCGGTCTCACTCCGTTCGACCGTTCCGGGACTGCGACTCCCAGGGTTCAATTCCCGTGACCGCAGACACTCGGAGCAGTCCGCGGCGCGATGAAACGCGCCGCTTGGTATCTGCTCCGATAGAACTGCGCCGTCCGGGAATTGAACCCGGGCTATTAGCTTGGGAAGCTAATGTCCTACCACTGGACCAACGGCGCTCCCTTCGGGTGGAACTGGCGGTCCCGATCACTTGAACGTAGCGCTTCGGGCGAGTGGACGGACGGTCACCGATCCGGGGGGACGCGAGGGTATTAGTCGCCGCCGTTCCAACGTCCCATCATGACTGCGTCTCAGGAGATCGCGCGGGCGGAGCGGCCGCTCGACCTGTCGCTCTCGACCGAGGAACTCGACGCGCACCGCGACCACGTCACCGACTTCGTCCGCGAGCAGTACGAGGCCGCCGGCGCCGAGCAGGCGGTCATCGGCCTCTCGGGCGGTATCGACAGCACGCTCACGTCCTTCCTGCTCGTCGAGGAACTGGGTGCCGGGAACGTCCACGCGCTGGTGATGCCGAGCGAAGTCAACCGCGAGGAGAACATGAGCGACGCCGAGCGGGTCGCGAGCGAGCTGCTGGACGTGGAGTACGACGTGGTCGCGATCAACCCGCTGGTCGACGCCGTCCTCGACGAGTACCCCGCGGTCGAGGACGACACGACGGCGGTCGGGAACCTCCGGGCGCGGCTCCGCGGGGTCCTCAACTACCTGGTCGCCAACCACGAGGACGGCCTCGTGGTGGGGACGGGCAACCGCAGCGAGGCGCTGGTGGGCTACTTCACGAAGTACGGCGACGGCGCCGTCGACTGCCACCCGATCGGCAACCTCTACAAACAGCAGGTCCGCCAGCTGGCCCGCCACGTCGGCGTCCCCGAGGACCTGGCGGCCAAGCAGTCCAGCGCGGAGCTGTGGGCCGACCAGACCGACGAGGGCGAGCTCGGGATGGACTACGACACGCTCGACTCGATCCTCGCGCTCCACGTCGACGGTCCGCTGTCGGTCTCGGCGACCGCCGACCAGATCGGGGTCGACGCGGAGACCGTCGAGCGGGTCCGCGGGCTCTACGAGGCGAGCGAACACAAGCGGGCGGCGCCGCCGGGGCCCGAGCCACTGTACTGAGCTGCGAGAACGAGACCGGCGTCTTCCCCTCCGGAGCCGACCGCTATCGGACCGGGTTCTCCGGACCGCGACCGATGTACTCGGCGACGAACGCGCGGACCGCGTCGTCGTCGTACTCGTCCATCGTCATGCGCTTGGTCCAGGCGGTGAGGACGTACGCCGACTCGGGGTCGTCCTCGGGGTGGGGGACGGCGATGAAGCTCTGCCAGTTTCCGGTCTGGTTGTTCGCCCAGCCGCGCAGGTTCTCCTCGGCCTGGGGGCTCAGCTCGGCGGGGTCGTAGTAGACGACGACCGCGCCGTGTTCCAGCGAGTGGACGAGCGACTCGAGGGGCGGCTGCTCGCTGTAGAAGCCGGCGCTCTCCCACGTGCCGCCCCAGTGGGGGCCGCTGGTCGGGGGGACCCGCTCGTAGTCGATCTCCGTGCCCTGTTCGCGGTGTTCGAGCCCGTTGGACTCCTCGGTCTGGACCTCCGAGATGACCGACTGGTCGCCGCTGTCCGGCAGGCCGCTCGCCGCGGCGGTCCCGCCCGACCCGCCCATGAGGAAGGTGACGTAGACGACCAGCCCGCCGGCGAGCGCGAGCAGGCCGACGAGGATCGCCGGACCGACCGGGATCCCGCCGCCGTCGTCGCCGTCGCGCTCGGCGACGCGCCGCTCGTCGATCGGCCCCAGCTCCCCCTCGTGTTCGGCGGCGAGGTGGTCGAGGTAGGCGTCCTCGCCGTCGACGGTCGCCCCGCAGTAGTCGCAGTCCGGCATTAGCCTCCTATGAGGGGTCACCGCTCTCGAAGGTTTCGGTCGTGGTAGCTGTATCGGGTCCGTCTCGCGGCCGCGCGTCCACTACCGCTCGAAGTCGGCGTGCAGGTCGGCGAACGCCTCGGCCTCGCGGCGCTCCCGGATCGCGCGGTCGGCGCCGTCCCGGAGTCGTTCCTTGACGACGCACAGCGCCGCCGGGTCGTTGCCGGCGATCTCGTCTGCGACCGCGCGGGGGTCGTCGACGACCCGGGAGACGAGTCCCGACCGGAGCGCCTCGTCGGCGTCGAGCACCCGACCCGAGAGGGCGATGTCCATCGCCTCTCCGAGGCCGACGACCTCGGGGAGTCGGTGGGTCCCGCCCCAGGCGCCGAACAGGCCGATGGCCGCGCCCGACTCGGCGAACGTCGCCCCGGGCGTCGCGACGCGCACGTCACAGGCCAGCGCGAGTTCGACACCGCCCCCGCGGGCGGCGCCGTCCACGCCCGCGACGACGACCGACTCGCCGTCGGCGATGGTCGCCGCGACCCGCTGGCCGTGTCGCGCGAACGCCTCGGCCGCTTCGCGGTCGGGCAGGTCGGCGACCGCGTCGAGGTCGGCGCCGGCGCAGAACGCCGACCCGGCGCCGCGGAGGAGGACGACCGGCGCGTCGGCGCTCTCGACGGCGGATTCGAGGTCGTCGAGGGCCGTCGGCGTGAGCGCGTTGCGGCGGTCGGGGCGGTCGAACGTGACGACGCAGACGTCGCCGTCGGACCCGGTCTCGATCACGGACGGGCCTCCGAGTTCGGCGGGCGACTCGGCGCCTGCACGGGGTCGAACGGCCACTCGCTCGCGGTGTACGCGGTCATATCGGACGGTTCGGTGAGTCGTTTCCAAAGGTCTTTGCCCTTCCCACCGTTAGCCGACGGCAATGGAGGAAGCCGCGGCGGTCCGCGGGGCCGCGCTGGAGGCCGTGGGCGACGTCGAACCCGACCGCCTCCGCGAGCGGATCCGCGAACGCCTCGAAGACGGGTCGATGGCACCGGGCGTGTTGACGGTGTTGAGCGCCCGCGCAGTCGCCGACCGCGAGCCGGACGACCCGGCGGTCGACGCCGACGCCGTCGCCGACCGCGGGGCCGGCGTCCAGCTCATCTACGAGGGACTGCGCCTGACGCGCGCGCTCTCGCGGGACCCGCCGTGGGAGCGCGACGCCGCGCTCGCCGGCGAACCCGACGAGGAGCGCACGGACGGCGGCACGGCCGGCGGGACTGCCGCCGACAGCGACCAGCGGGAGCGGACCGACGGCGGCGACGTGGCCGTCACCGACGGCGTGACCGCCGGCCCGGCGGCGGCGACGGACGCCGACGACGCCGACATGGACATCCTCGTCGCCGACGTGATGGTCGCCCGCGGGTTCTACCTGCTCGCCCGCACCGAGGCCGCCGGCGAGGCCGTCGCCGTCGTCCGCTCGTTCGGCGGCGACCAGACCCGCCGCCGCACCACCGGCGACGACCGCCTCGACGGCAACCTGGAGGCCGACGTGTTCGAACTCGCCGCCGTCGCGGGCACGACCGCCGCCGGCGGGTCGGTCACCGAGGACCTGCGGGCCCACGTGGGCGGCCTCGCCCGGACCGACGGTCCGCTACCGCTCGCAGCGTCGCTGTTCACCGACGGGACGGCGGCCACCCTCGCCGAGCGGATCTGATACGGATTATTGGGAGCGGTTCCCGGGTCGACCGTACCAGTCGTGCGGTCGGCCCCGGAATGACTCCCAATAATCCGTATGAACGGTCGCCGCGCCGTCCCCGACTCGCCGTGCGGGCGAGCCACACGGCGGGGGTGAATCGAAACGCCTAAAGACGAATCACGGCAACTCGGAAACGCGCCTGGGTAGCTTAGAGGTAAAGCGCGTCCTTGGTAAGGACGAGAGCCCGGGTTCAAATCCCGGCCTAGGCTTCGACGCTTTTCGTACCGCCCGAACCGAGGTTCCGGCGCGAAGTCGGTTTACTTCGCAGATACTCCTTCGAGCGGGATCTATAGCCGCGCTCCCTGTGCGCGATCGATAGCGTTCAAATCCCACGACGGCGCACACTGGATCCAGAACGCGGCGCGATGAAACGCGCCGCTTGCCAGTTGGATTCAGAGAAGCGCCCGAGGCGGGATTTGAACCCGCGTCACGACCGTGACAGGGTCGTATGATGGGCCACTACACCACCCGGGCACGCATTCACCGCTTTGCCGGAGGTGAATTTAAGACTTTCCAAACGCCGCCCCCGTGGCACGTCAAGCCACGCCGCGACGTGACTCTCGCCGCTGTTGGCTCAACCACGGCCCGAACCAACCGCCGGTGATGTCACCCGAAATTTGTCGTTCACTGGTACTGAGCATACAGACGACATCTCAGTACTGATAACGCCAGCGGAACTTACTTGCGTAGCGAACACGCCTGTCTCAGGTAGCGGAGTTACGACGAACGGGCTCCGGGGACATCGCCATGAGTACGACACCCGAAGACAGCGGGAGTACAGGGACGCCGATGAACGTGTTGCTGTTGGCGCCGTCGGTCGGCAGCCACGAGGACGAGGTCTGCGGGGAGCTACTGCACGGGCCCGACGAGCGCGAGCGCGCGCTGTTGGTCACCTGCATGGAGTCCCCGGCGGACCGGATCGCGGTCTGGACGGACCACGAGGACGGACGAGCGACCGACGCGACCGTCGTCGACGTGGAGACCGCCGCCCGGTCGACGGCGGCCGCCGGGGCGGACGGGACAGTCGCCGGGGCGAACGGGGCAGCCGACGCGATGGTGGAGTCCGTCGACGCCGAGACCGACCTGGCGGGCCTCGGGGACGTGGTCGACCGGCACCTCTCGTCGCTCGCCGCCGACGGCGACACGGCGGTCTGTGTCCACTCGGTGTCGGACCTGCTGCAGCGCGGCGAGGAGGAGGCCGTGTTCAAGTTCCTGAAGGTGCTGACGAGCACGGTCGAACGCGCGGGCGCGGTGGCCCACTACCACATGAACCCGGACGTCCACGACCCGGAGACGGTCCGGACGTTCGAGGTGCTGTTCGACAGCGTCGTCGACCTCCGGACCGCCAATGTCGCCGACGAGTGAGCGACCCGGCCAGCCGCCCCAGATGAACCGGGACGAACGGACCGACGGGGCTGCGCGGCGGAACAGCCCGCGCGAGCGGCGCCTCGCCGAGCGGGTGGTACTCGTCGCCGACCGCGACCCGGCCGTCACCGACCGACTGGCCGGCGTGCTCAGAGAGCGGTTCACCGTCCGCTCGGCCTACGACAGCGCCGACGCGCTGGCGAGTCTCGACCCCGACGTGAGCGTCGCGCTGCTCGACCCGGAGATCCCGGGCCTCTCGGCGCGGCGGGTCGTCGACCGGGTCCGGACGGACGAGGCGGACTGCCAGGTCGCCGCGCTGACCGACGAACCGCTCGACGTCGAGTCGACGGCCTTCGACGACTACCTCGTCAAGCCGGTCGCGGCCGACCACCTCACCGAGACGGTCGAGCGGCTGAGCCGGCGGGCGACCTACCGGACGACCCTCGAACGGTACTACCGCCTCGCCAGCGAGCGCGCCGACGCCGACCCCGAGGAACGCGACCGACTCGACGAGCGGCTCGCCGAACTCGACGAGCGACTCGACGAGGTGGTCGGCTCGCTCGACGGTCCCGACGCCTACGACGCCGCGCTCCGCGAACTCGACGCCGACTCCTGACCGACTCCCCGGACCCGACGGGTCGGCCTTTGCATGGCAAGCCCGACCGCTATGCGCTGTCCACCCCTCTCTCTAGTCGACCTGCCCACACCCATGAGTTTCCTGCAACTCACCGAGGAGACCTGGCTCGACCTGACGGTGAACCTCATCCCGATCGGGATCCTGGCCGTCCTCGATATCATGTTCTGGGTCTACAACCCGTGGGGGTGGGACCTGTGGTTCGTCTTCTGGGCGCACGTGCTGACGTTCGTCCCGCTGGTGCTGCTGACGATCCTCACCTACGTCAGCGGCCGCGTCATCCAGCGCGACGAGCGCGCCGGACCCGGCGGCGAGGGGGCGGAGCGAGAGACGGAGGCCGCCGATGCGTGACGGGCCGACCACGCCCGCGTGGCGACCGTTCGCGCGGAGGCTCAAATCCCGGTTTGAGCGTTCGTCGACTTTTGGGGGACGCCCGTCGAAGGAGGTGTACGGATGAGCGCACCCCCCGCTACCCTCGCCGTCCGTCGGCGTCTCGGCCGCCTGGTCGCCGACGCCGCCGCCGTCGCCGAGCGCCTGGCCTTCTGGGCCGGCGTCGCCCTCCCCTGTCTCCACCTGCCGCTGCTCGCGGTCTACGGCGTCACGCCCGACACCACACCGGTGCTCCTCGCGCTCTGGGCGCTCCACGCCGCCGCCCTGCTCGCCGGTCGGCGCCACAGCCCCGAGGAGCGCCACGACCAGCGCGACCGGCGCGCTCGACGCAACGGCGCGGCGGACGACCGCCGCGACCGCCCCGAGCGGTCGACCGACCCGTAGCGGCCCCTCGGTCCGCCGGGTGCCACGCTCGTCCGTGTGGCCGCCGGGTCACCTCCCATCCGTGCGGCCCGCCGGATCACGCCCCGTCGGTGCGGCCGGGTCCGGTGCGGAGCGGTCGATTTATCCCGTCACCCGGCCCACGTCGAGGTATGGACGTGAAGTCGCGCCACCACCTCCGGGCGGACGCGATCGCCGACATCGAGGACGCCGTCGCCGACAGCCTCGGGGTCGAGATCGACGCCGACAGCTACGAGAAAGTCGAGTTCGAGGACAGCGACTGGAACGTCGTGCTCGTCGACGGCGACCCCCTCGTGCTCTATATCGAGGACGAGGCCGGCGAGGACGAACCCTTCCTCACCGTCCAGGGCGCCAACGCCTACCCGCCACAGCGCAACGTCGTCACCGTCGACGCCGGCGCCGTCTCGTTCGTCTCCGACGGCGCCGACGTGATGCGCCCCGGCATCGTCTCCGCCGACGACTCCATCGAGGCCGGCGACCTGGTCGCGATCAACGAGGAGAGCCACGGCAAGTTCCTCGCCGTCGGCCGCGCGAAGACCGACGGGTCGGACATGACCGGCGACTCCGGCAAGGTCGTCGAGTCGATCCACCACGTGGGCGACGACCTCTTCGAGTTCACGGTATAGACCTCCGTGAATCGGAGGGGGGTCGGGCGTTTCTACCCCGCGTCCTCGTCGTCGGCGTACTCCTCCTCGTATCGGGCCATCGCCATCTCGTACCCCTCGGCGGCCAGTTCGTACGTCTCGCGCAGGTCTTCGATCGGCGTCTCGGTCGCGTCGACGCGCAGGTCGTCGTAGTAGGGCGCCATCTCGCGGTCCTCGGTCGAGCGGACCAGCAGCGCCGCGCTCTGGACGTGCAGGTCCTCGCGCTTGTCGCCGCCGAGTTCGTGGCCGGCCGCGAGCGCCTCGACCAGCCGCTTGGCCAGCGGCGTCTCCGGGTCGCTCTCGGGGTCGTCCGGGTCATCGGCGGCCGTCGCCTCGTAGGCGGTCGCGACCGCCTCGACCACGTCGCCGCCGGTCAACAGGTTGCCGGCGACGGTGTAGTTGTCGCCGACGATGTCCCCGTACCAGGGCCGACACTCCTCCCCGGAGAAGGCGAACTCGCCGTCGGCGCCGACGCCGTGGAGCTGGCGCTGTGGCCGCCCGTCGTCGGCGTTGAGCAGGCCTTCCAGCGCGTCCTCGACGGCGAGGCCGTCCGCGAGGTACTCGACGCCCTTCCGCCCGAGGTCGACGTTGACCAGGCTCTGGGTGGCGACGGCCCCGTGTTCGCTGGCGAACGGACACAGCGTCCCGACGCCGGCCAGCCGCGTCGTCACCGCGACCCCATAGCGGGTCTGTGGTTCGCCCGACTCGTCGGTGTAGGCCTCCCGAACGCAGATGCTGAAGGTCACGAGCGGGGGATAGGGAGCGGGGACCGTCAGTGTTGGGCCGGGCGTCGGCCGAAGGTTCAAGTCCGAAGCCGGGGCCACCGGTCCCCGTGACGTTCGTCATCGGACGCGGGCCGGAGTCGGACGGCGACGCGCCCGCGGGTCGGCTCGGCTCGTATCGGGCCCGCGACGGCTCCAGCGGCGCGCCGCTGCACGTCGACTTCGACGGCCCCCACGCGGCGCTGGTCGTCGGCAAGCGCGGCTACGGGAAGTCCTATACGCTGGGCGTGCTCGCGGAGGGGCTCGCGCGGACCCGGGGCGTCGCGCCCGTCGTCGTCGACCCGATGGGCGTGTTCCCGACGCTGGCCCGGCCCGCCGACGGCGAGCCCGTGCCGGCCGAGGTGATCGACGACCCGCGGATCGCGGCGACGACGCTGGACCCCCGGTCGTGGTGTGCGCTGCTCGACCTGTCGCCCGAGAGCGGCGCGGGCGGGCTCGTCTGGCGGGCTGCACGGGAAGCGTCGACGCTCGCAGCGATGCGCGGGCACGTCGAGGCGGCCGACGCGCCGAGCGTCGACAGGCGCGCGGCGGTCAACCACCTTGACCTGGCCGACTCGTGGGGAATTTTCGACCCCGAGGGGCTCTCGGCGGCGGACCTCGCCGGTGGCGCGGTGACCGTCGTCGACGTGTCGGGGATAGACGCGGCGCCGATGAACGCCGTGGTCCGGGGCATCGGCGAGGCGCTGTACCGCGCCCGGGTGAACGGGACGGTCGCCCGGCTCCCCTGGTACGTGATCGACGAGGCCCACGCCTTCTTCGGGGGCGTCGGCGAGGCCGCCCTCGGAACTATCCTCACACGCGGGCGCGCCCCGGGTGTCAGTCTCGTGCTGGCGACCCAGCGACCCAGCGCCGTCTCGGCGGTCGCCGTCTCGCAGTCGGACCTCGTGGTCGCCCACCGGCTCACCTCGGAGGCCGATCTCGACGCCCTGGAGGCCGCTCGGCCGACGTATATGTCGAACTCGCTGACCGAGCGACTCCCCACGAGTCCCGGCGAGGCCGTCGTCGTCGACGACGCGACCGAGACGGTCCACGCGGCGACCGTCCGCCGGCGGGACACGCCCCACGGCGGGGACAGCCCCAGCGCCGGCGACGTGGACCTCGACGCCGACGGGGTCGCCGACGACTGATCCGCCGCCCGGGCCCGCGAGGCGTGTCCGCCCGGCGAGGGATGTCTGACGTAAAATACAAAGCCACAGCGACCGGGAGGGAGTGTATGGGACTAATGAGCAAGATCCTCGGCGAGTCCGGGGGTAGCCGGCAGAAGGAGGACTACGTCGAGATCGAGAGCGACGGCGTCGACACGGGGACGACGGCGGCCGCCCGTCAGGTTCGGATCGCGAAGATCGGCGACAAGCAGGACGTCATCGACATCAAGGACGCCGTCTACGACGGCGACGTGGTGATCGCCGACATCACGCGCCACTCGACCCAGGACCGGGAGATGGAACACATCACGGACGAACTCAAGCAGGTCGTCACCGAGGTCGGGGGCGACATCGCACAGAAGGGCGACGACCAGCTCATCATCACGCCCAACGGCGTCGCCATCAACCGCGACCCGCTCGGTCAGTAACTCGGTCGTCGGAACCGACCGCCGGCGCGCGGTGTCCCGGGACCGCACGCCGCCGCCCGCGTTCACGACCGCCGGGCGCGCAGGGGAGGGGACGACCCGGCGGTCGATGTGGATCTTTCTCCCGACGCTGTCAGGTGACGGAAAGCATTTACCGGAACCGCCGGATCCCGAGTGTGACCGCCTCGTCGGAGGTGGTCCGGACAGGAACTGTGGGTCGGCCCTACCCATGACCACAGTTCCGGCGGCTCAGGCCGGGATACTTCGTACTCGCCTCCGGGCAGGCGACGTGTGCCACTACGTCACACACGCATTTAGGTCTGCCGCGCCGGTTCGCGGCGGTGAGAACGGTCTCAGACCTGGTCGGCCTCGTCGGGGCTGTCCTCGACGGAGCGTTTCATCGAGTCGCGCCGGCTCTTGGCGTCGCGGCCGGTGGCCTCCAGCAGGAAGTCGTTTTTCGCGTCGACCGCGTCCGCGGCGGCGTCGGCGTTGCCCTCCGCGATGACGTCCTCGGCGTCGCGCTCGACGAAGTCGACCGCGAGTTTGTCTTTCTTGCCGCTGTACTCGACCGCGCCGGCCGTGATGCGCTCGAACACCGGATTGTCGGGGTCCTCGACCACGTGCAGGTCACTCCCCTTGTACTCCTCCGTGGTCGAGATGGTTCCGAAGTAGTCCTCGATCGTCGCCTCCATGTCTTCGATACGCTCGTCGAGGTGCTCTCCCCGGCGCATCTTGTACTCCCGCATGGGCGACCCTTTGCGAGCACCGTTCTTACGTTTTTCGAGCGCGCCGGAGCGTCCCGGCCGACTCCGCGACGGCGCTGCCGCTCGCGGGCGGCAGTGAGGTGCGGACCGAGGGAGCAGTGGAGCGCAGACCGAGGGAGCAGTGGAGCGCGGATCGAGGGGTGCGACCGCGCGGCCGGTCGTCACTCCTCGTCGACGGTGTCGGCGTGTTCGAGCAGCGTCCCGCGGTGGCACTCGGGACAGAAGTCGCCGGCGCGCAGCGAGGTGGCGTCGGCCTCCGTCGAGAAGTCGCAGTTCGAACACTTGAACGTCCCCTCGGGGACGGTGATCGACGGCGTCTCCTCGCCGTCGAGCGACGGGCCGGCGGCGCCGGGGTCGGTCGGCTGGTCGCGTTTCGTCTCCTCGGGCCAGTCGCCCATCGACTCGCCGGCAGCCGACGGCGTCTCCTCCTCCGGCCAGGCGCCGACGGCGTCGCCGCTCGCCCCGCCGGTCCCGCTCTCCGCGGCGTCCGCCGCCCCCGTCGCAGCCGCGTCGACGGCGGGGTCGGCCTCCGCGTCGACCGCGGCCGGTTCCCCGGACCCGGAGCGCCCGCCGCTCCCGGCGGTGTCGGCGCTCCCCTTGGTATCGGCGCTGTCGCCGTCGTCGTCCCCGAGGATCTCGACCTCCGCCGTCTCGCCGGCCCGCTCGGCCGGGTCCGAGGGCTCCTCGGGCCACTCCCCGGGGTCGCGGTCGTCACCGTCCGCCTCCGCGTCGCGGTCGTGGTCCGCCTCGTCGCTCACGCTTCCCTCGCGGTCTGTACTCCCTTCGTCGTCGTTCCCGCCATCGTCGCCCACCTCGCCGTCGGACCCGCCCGGTTCGTCGTCCTCGTCGGGCCACTCGCCGGGGTCGCGGTCGTCCCCGGCGTCGTCGATGATGACCGCGTCGTCCTCGTCGGCGCCGCCCTCGGCCGCGGGGGTCGCGTCGCCCTCGGCGTCGGGGATCGCCGTCTCGGCGCCGCGGGCCTCCGCCTGGGCCGAGGACTCGCCGCCGCCGTCGTCGTCGAGGATGACCGCGTCGGTGGCGTCGCTCCCGCCGACCGCGTCGTCGGTCGCGGCCGACTCCCCCGCGTCGGCCGTCGCGCTCGGCTCCGCCGGCTCGCTCGCCCCGGTCGCGTCGCCCCCCTCGTCGGGCTCCTCGCCCGGCGTGGCCTCGAACTCGTCGGCGCCGCCCTCGGGCGTCTCGAGGGTCGTCACTTCCTTGTTCTCGGAGACCACTCGGGTCTCGCCGCAGCGGGAACAGGTCTCCATCTCGGTGATGGTGATGACGACTTCCGTCCCCTCCTCTTCGCGCTCCCGCTCGACGGTCGTCTCGCCGAAGCTGTGTCCCAGGAGCGAACACTTGATACTCATTACCACGTGTTCGACCCGTGCGGACCATAAGCGTGCTGTTTGTCCGAACGCCGAGCAGTCGCGCGGTCCGACGGGTTCGAGCGCCGCCGCGGGGCCCCGACCGGGGGATACACGTAAGACCCGGCCAGCCGAAGGGGACGGTATGAGGGCGAAACCGGAGTACCGCGACCGCGACGAGGCCGAGGTCGCGGTCCTGGACGCGCTGGCCGACCGGCGCGAGGAGGGGATGACCGTCTTCGAACTCCGGTCCCGCGTGGACGCCGACATCGACACCCTGGAGGACGCGCTGGCCGACCTGAAGGAGGACGGCCTCATCGAGGCCCACCAGGAGGAGCGCCGCACCGTCATCGTCCCGGAGGAGGGCGTCGTCGGCCCCGTCGACCCCGACGACGACTCCGTCCTCGGTCAGATCCGCGAACGCCTCCCGTTCTGACCGTCGGTGGTCCCGCGGTCGTCCCGTGGTCGTCCCGCTCCGAGCGCCCGGTGGTTCCCCCCAGTGACACCGTCCTCGCTCCCGTCGAGCGCCGGCGTCCGCTCCCGGGGCGTCTGCTCCTGGCAGCGTCTGCTCTCAGTGGCGCCCGCTCTCGGTGGCGCCCACTCCCGGCGTCCCCTCAGTCGTCGGCCGGCGCCGCCGCGCAGTTGTTCGGCCCGAGTTCGAGTTCGAACGCCGACGCGTCGTCGGCCGACTCGCGGCCGAGGTTGACGGCGACGATCTCCGCGTGGTTGGCCGGCCGCGGCGGCGTCCGCTCGGTCACCCGCTCGACGAACTCGGCCTCGCTCAACTCGAAGACGGGCAGGTCCCGACAGTCGCCCAGCCGCGCCGTGAACGCACCGTCCTCGCCGGGCGCGGCGCCCTCGCCGTGGTGGCCCGGTGCGACCAGCGTCCCGTCGGGGAAGCGAGCGAACCGCTCGGTGAGCGTCCGGTAGAGCTCGCGGGCGAACGCGGGCGCCTCCCCGGATCCGTCCTCCAGGTCCGGCCGGGCGACCCCTGCGAGGCGGCTCCGCCGCCTCGATCCGTCGCGGTCGGCTCTGCCGACCGCGCCGTCGACGAACAGGCTGTCGCCGGTCAGTAACGCGTCGCCGACGGCGAAGGCGGTCATCCCGGTGGTGTGGCCCGGCGCGTGGACGGCTTCGACCGTCAGGTCGCCGACCGCGATCGCGTCGCCGTCGGCGACCGTCTCCACGTCGTAGGTCACGCCCCGGTCGACCGCCGGCGCCGGCATCACCGGCGTCGCGCCGGTCCGCTCGGCCAGCGCGCGCAGGCCGCTGACGTGGTCGGCGTGGACGTGCGTGTCCGCGACGGTCGTGACTTCCGCCCCCCGCTCGGCCGCGTCGGCGACGTACCGGTCTGCGAACGCCCGCAACGGGTCGACGACCGCCGCTTCCTCGCCCGAGACGAGCATATATCCGAGACAACCGCTGGACGGGCGGCGGTACTGGGCCAGCGTCGCCCCGGCCGTGCCGGGGAGCGCGCCCTCGACCTCGGTCGCGACCAGCAGCCGCGCCCACGCCTCCATCCCGCCGGTGAGGTTGCGCGCGTCGACGCCGGCGGCGGCCAGTTCCCGCGCGACCTCCGCGCTCGCCTCGCCGCGCGCGCAGACGACGGTGATTGGCCCTTCCCCGTCGACATCGGCGGCGAACCCCTCCAGGTCGCCCGTCACGGTCGCCTGGACGAAGCGGTTGTACGGCTTCCCCGTGACTGTCACGTCCGGTCCGGCGAGGCGCCACTCCTCGATCTCGTCGCGGTCGCGCAGGTCGAGCACGCGCACGGGGTCGCCGGCGTCGATCCGCCGCTGGAGCGACTCGGGCGAGACCCCCGGCGTCTCGTCGGTCATGTCGCCGGATAGGAGTCCCGTCGGGTTAAGCCCGCGGCCGACCGCGAGAGTGTACCATTCGTTTGCAAACCCACTTTTTGCGGCGGAGAGCTCCTCGCGGCCCTGCGGGCCGCTGCGGGGATCCTCCGTCTGCGTACCGTTCAGCCTAAAATCAGTTACCGGAACGCTCGCGTTTCACCGATCACCCTCTCATCATCGTTGTGACGCCAGAGTACCTTCACAACGTCAGGAAACGCTATCGGAACTTGAAGCGATTTCCCGGCGATACCATCGTCCTGATCAGATTCGTCATCATATTCGTGCCACCCAACCGTCTCAATCTGATCTTCTCGGTAATCAACAGCTACATTTGTGATATACACTTCGTTTGCAGGGAGATTATCCCCACCAATATGCTCAATTGATAGTATATCTGGATTATCATCATAGCCGTCATGCTCGAATGAAAAACAAGCGATTTCTGCATTACAGGCATCACGATTTGAGCATCCAGCACATCCCAAACCCGCAAGACAGATTCCAAGACGGAGAACTGATCGTCGCTGAACCCCCATGCATGGTAATCAACCATCAGATTTATTTAAATATTGTTGCTGAACAATCATCATTGACCTCTCTTGCAGCACCGGTTGCTACGTAGTTCTCCTCAACTTACAGACGCTGATTGAGATCCATGGTGGTGTAGATTCGCACCTCCTCGGGTGTAATGACGACTCGGTAGCCCCAAATCCGTGTACTTAGATACAGCGGGTGGTCAGAGGTCCAGTGAATGGACTCGAACACGTCAGTGTTGACCCAATCATCAAGCCGTGTCGATTTCTCAAATACATCAATGTTGGCCGCGTGGAAGGCGTTTACTATGGCCACACTCATCTCCTCTCCACTACTGAGCGAGTAGCACACCAGGAGATCGAGTTGTTTCTCGTTCAATAGCGGCAAGGAGTGCATTAGGAATTGGTATTAACTCAACAATAAAGACACCCTCGTTTTTCATTCAGTTTTTCAATTCTAATAATATCAATAGATAGCAGACAATGAGGGGCCGCTGTTGGTGAATATCTGTTGAATAGAGACTCTGTACTGAGCATCCGGCGCGGGAGACCGCGGGGAACCCGGGTGGCAGAAGGATGGTCCCGACAGTTTAAATCACGGAGCGCACTACCACGCTCGTAATGGACGTCGCGGACATCCCGGGCGTGCCCGAGTGGTTGCCCGACCACCTGCGCGGGGACGGCATCGAGTCGCTGTACCCCCCGCAGGCCGAGGCCGTGGAGGCCGGCGTCACCGAGGGCGAGAACCTCGTCGCCAGCGTCCCCACGGCCAGCGGGAAGACGCTCGTGGCGACGCTCGCCATGCTCGCCTCGGTCGAGCGCGGGGGGAAGGCGCTGTACATCGTCCCCCTGCGCGCGCTCGCCAGCGAGAAGCGCGAGGAGTTCGAACAGTTCGAGCAGTACGGACTCGACGTGGGCGTCTCGACCGGCAATTACGAATCGGAGGGCGGCTGGCTGGCGACGAAAGACATCGTCGTCGCCACCAGCGAGAAGGTCGACTCTCTCGTCAGGAACGACGCGCCGTGGCTCGACGAGTTGACCTGCGTGGTCTCCGACGAGGTCCACCTCGTCGACGACGGCGAGCGCGGCCCCACGCTGGAGGTGACGCTGGCGAAGCTGCGCCAGCTCAACCCCGACCTGCAGACGGTGGCGCTCTCCGCCACGATCGGCAACGCCGAGGCGCTCGCCGAGTGGCTCGACGCCGCGCTCGTCGACTCCGAGTGGCGGCCAATCGACCTGAAGAAGGGGGTCCACTACGGGCAGGCGCTACACCTGGAGGACGGGTCCCAGAGCGAACTCCCCGTCCGCAACTCCGAGAAACCGACCGCGGCCATCGTCCGCGACACGCTGGAGGACGAGGGGTCGACGCTGGTGTTCGTCAACTCCCGGCGCAACGCCGAGGCCGCGGCCGGGCGGCTCGCGTCGACCGTCGAACCGCACCTCACGGCCGAGGAGCGCGACCGGCTGGCCGACATCGCGGCGGAGATCCGGGAGGTGAGCGACACGGACACCAGCGACGACCTGGCCGACGCCGTCGAGAGCGGCGCCGCGTTCCACCACGCCGGCCTCGCCAGCGGGCACCGCTCGCTCGTCGAGGACGCCTTCCGCGACCGGCTCGTCAAGGTCGTCTCGGCGACGCCGACGCTCGCGGCCGGGGTCAACACCCCCTCGCGGCGCGTCGTCGTCCGGGACTGGCGCCGCTACGACGGCACCGCCGGCGGGATGCAGCCGCTGTCGGTGCTGGAGGTCCACCAGATGATGGGCCGGGCGGGCCGACCCGGCCTGGACCCCTACGGCGAGGCGCTTCTGATCGCCAACAGCCACGACGAGCTCGACGAGCTGTTCGAGCGCTACGTCTGGGCCGACCCCGAGCCCGTCGAGTCGAAGCTCGCCGCCGAACCCGCGCTGCGGACCCACATCCTCGCCACCGTCGCATCCGGGTTCGCAAACTCCCGGGAGGGGCTGCTGGAGTTCCTCGAGGGGACGCTGTACGCCTCCCAGACGACCGAGCGCGGCCGCCTGGAGCGCGTGATGGACGACATGATCGAGTACCTGGAGCGCAACGAGTTCATGGAGCGCGACGGCGGGGACCTGACCGCGACCTCGCTGGGCCACACCGTCTCGCGGCTCTACCTCGACCCGATGAGCGCCGCGGAGATCATCGACGGCCTGCGCGCCTGGAAGCGCGGCGACGGGCGAGCGCGCTCCGAGGACGGACCGAACGCGGCCGAGCGCCCGGCCGCCGGCGACGCCGAGGCCGACGCGCTCGCCGACGGCGAGGAGCCGCCGGGATTCACGACCGCGAGCGACCTCGCTGACGAGGGCGACGAGGAGGGGGCCGAGCGGCCGGACCCGACCGCGATGGGGCTGTACCACCTCGTCGCGCGCACGCCGGACATGTACGAGCTGTACCTGCGCTCGGGCGACGAGGAGGAGTACCAGATGCTGGCCTTCGAGCGCGAGGAGGAGTTCCTGGGGTCGATGCCCAGCGAGTTCGACCCCGCCTTCGAGGACTGGCTCTCGGCGCTGAAGACCGCGCGGATGCTCGAAGACTGGGCCAGCGAGGTCGACGAGGAGGAGATCACCGACCGCTACGACGTCGGCCCCGGCGACGTGCGCGGCAAGGTCGAGACCGCCCAGTGGCTGCTCGGCGCGGCTGAGTCGCTCGCGGGGGAGCTGGGCCTCGGGCTCGCGCCGGCGATCCGCGAGGCGCGCGTCCGGGCCGAGCACGGCGTCCGCGAGGAGCTGACCGACCTGGCCGGCGTCCGCGGCGTCGGGCGCAAGCGCGCCCGCCGGCTCTACCAGGCGGGTATCGAGGACCGCGCCGACCTCCGGGAGGCCGACAAGTCGGTCGTGCTGGGCGCCCTGCGCGGCCGCGAGCGCACCGCCGAGACGGTCCTGGAGAACGCCGGCCACCGCGACCCGTCGATGGACGACGTCGACCCCGACTCGGACGCCCGCCCCGACGAGGACGGCGGCGCGAGCGGCGACGGCGGGGCGGCGGACGCGGGGGTCGAACCGGCCGACGAGGAGGACCAGTCGAGCCTGGGTGACTTCTGATGGGCGGAGAGAGTGGCCCGGGTACTCCGCGGTGGGGTGAGATTCGATGGAACTGATCGAGGGGGTCGCGGCCGTCGACGACCTGGACGCGTTCGCCGCTCGGCTGGGCGAGATCGGCGACGAGCACGGCGTGACGGTCCAGGCGTTCGACGCGCGCTACGTCGTCGACCGCGCGCACCTCGCCCGGGCGGTCGAGCTGGCCGACCGGGCGCTGGCCCGCGGCGAGAACGTCGCCCGCGACCGCGCGGTGGAGATCCTGCTGTACGCCGCCGGCACGCGACAGATCGACCGCGCGCTCGAACTCGGCGTCGACGAGGGCGAGTGCCCGGCGGTCGTCCTCGTCGAGACCGACGGGGAGTCGGAAGACCCCGTAGCGGCCGAAGGGCGAGCGGCAGCGGCCGTCCGCGACCTGGACGGGCCGGGCCGGATCGAGCCCGGGGCGACGCTCGGCGAGTACGACCCTGACCGCGTCCGCGAGTACTTCGAGGTGAGCGACGCGGAGCTGGCGGCGGTCGAGGGGACGCTGGCAGACGCCGTCCGCGAGCGGGTCGCACTGCTCGACGTGGAGAAGTGAGTTCCCGGCGGGCGGGAACGGCCGCCAGCAGTTTACCTCCGGGAGCCGAACCGTCGCGCATGTACGAGGACATCCTCGTTCCGACGGACGGGAGCGCGGGCGCGAGCGCGGCGCTCGACGAGGCCATCGAACTGGCAACCCAGTTCGACGCGACGGTCCACTCGCTGTACGTCGTCGACGTGGCGTCGGTCGGCACCGAGGTCGGCACCGTCGACCTGGTCGAGTCGTTCGAGCAGATGGGCGAGGACGCGACGGAGGCGGCCGCGACGCGGGCGCGCGACGCCGGCGTCGAGGCGACGGGCTCGGTCGCTGCCGGGAGCCCCCACCGCGAGATCCTCGACTACGCCGACGACCACGGGATCGACCTGGTCGTCATGGGCACCCACGGCCGCACCGGGCTGGAGCGGTACCTCCTCGGGAGCGTCACCGAGAAGGTCGTCCGCACCGCCGACGTGCCGGTGTTGACCGTCCGGGCGGACGAGGGCGAGGGCGAGGAGGAGTCGGACGCCGAGGACACGGAGGAGGCCGGCGAGTAGCGACGGTCGGGCGCGAGCGGACCGCCCGGACAAAGGCTCAGGGCCGTCGGCCGCGTAGGACCGGGTATGCGCTTCGCAGTGGCGATAGACGGCTCGGCGGAGAGCGACCGGGCGCTCGACCACGCCGTCGAGATGGCGACCGCCGCCGGCGCCGAGCTGACGGCCGTCCACTCGGTCGACCCCGACGTGTACGACGCCGGCGGGGCCGAGCCGCCGGCCTCCGCCAGCGAGTACGACGACCGGCTGATCGTCGAGAGCGTCGACGACGCCGAGCGGCGCGGCGAGCGCCTGCTGGACGACGCCGTCGAGCGCGCGGCCGACGCCGGGCTGGAGGTCGACGCCGAGTTGCTGTACGGCGACCCGGTCGAGACGATCCCGGACTTCGCGACGGCCGAGGGCTACGACGGCGTCTTCGTCGGTCACCGCGGGCTCTCGGAGGCCCAGGAGCGCGTGCTCGGCAGCGTCGCGAAGGGGGTCGTCGAGCGGTCGTCGCTGCCGGTGACCGTCGTCCGCTGACTCACTCGGTGGCAGACCGTTCGGACCCGGCGCCGTCGCTCGCCTCCTTAGAGGGGGAAACCTCCCCGTGTTCGTCGATCTCGCCGGCGACGAGCCGGGTCGAGGAGATGCGCTCGCCGTCGGCAGCGCGGACGAACGGGACGACGAACCCCTCGATCGGGTCGAGGTCTCGACGAGCGCGCTCGGCGTTGATGTCGGCGATCTCGTGAGCGGTCTCGGGCGAGACGACCAGCGCGTCGAGCGTCGGGTCGGTCGACGCGATGCCGTGTTCGTCGTGCAGTTCCCGGATCTCCACGTCCCGTCCCCACTCGTCGAGCGCTTCGAGTTCCTGCCGGACCCGTTCGCGCCGGTCGGTGAAGTCGGGGACCGGGCGCTCGCGCTTGCCGCGGGCGAACG
Organism: Halosimplex marinum; assembly: GCF_051414075.1. Classification (NCBI taxonomy): domain Archaea; kingdom Methanobacteriati; phylum Methanobacteriota; class Halobacteria; order Halobacteriales; family Haloarculaceae; genus Halosimplex; species Halosimplex marinum. The sequence goes on from NZ_JBLKNY010000003.1 coordinate 546,730, forward strand.
CGTCGCCCGTCAGCGCGACGAGGACGCCCTCGTCGCCGCGTTCGAGCGCCTTTCGGAACAGCGCGCGGTGCCCGTCGTGGATCGGTCCGAACGTGCCGGCGACTGCGACGCGCATACCCGTCCCTCGGGCGCGGGCGAGAAGTGTCTCACGCCTGCGCGGGAAACGGCGCGCGGGTGCTCACCGCCCGACGACGGCGCCGGGCGCGACGACGGTGTCGGCGATCCGTTCGAGTTCCCGGCGGACGCGACCCGGGCGGCGACGGCCGGCGAGGACCACCGCGTCGGCGTCGATCTCGGCCGCGTAGGCGGGCAGTTCCTCGTTGGGTCGCCCGTGACAGCAGCGAGTGAGGACCGTGACGCCGCGCTCGCGGCCGCGGCGGTCGACGACCGCCAGCAGGTCGTGTCCCGCGTCCTCAACGCCGTCGACGACCAGCTCCGCGCTGGACAGCGCCGGCTCGCCGTAGCGACCCGTGTCGACGACGTACAGCGCGTGGACGGTCCCGCCGCCTCGCTCGGCCAGGTCGAGCGCGTGGTCTATCGCCCGGTCGACTTTCCCCGCTCGGTCCCCCTCGGTCTCTCCTCCCCTCCCGTCCGCGGTCGCGCTCCCGTCCAGCGAGAGCAGGATGCGCTCGGTCATCGTCCGGAGGGAGTCGTATGGGCGGTAAATAGGTGCGAGACGGTTCGCGCGGCCGAGCGAACGGTAGTCACTGCCACACGCCGGGGGTAGGCTTTACTTGTCCGCTCGGCTAGCCGCGGTATGCCGACGCTCGACGACCCCGTCTCGGTCGGCGGGGTCTCGGTTCCGAACCGCCTCTACCGCGCGCCGCTGCTGGAATGCGCCGGCAACGGCCCCGACGCGGTCGACACCCTCCTCGACGAACTCGAACCCACGGCCGCGTCGGGCGTGGGGCTGATCTTCCAGGGCGCTAGCATCGTCACCGCCGAGAGCGGCTGCGCCGCCCCGAACATGACCCGCTTCCACGACCCCGCGTTCGTCGAGCGCTGCTCGCGACTCACCGACGCCGTCCACGACCACGGCGGCCGGATCTTCGTCCAGCTCGGCCACGGCGGCCTGCGGAGCCTGGCGGTCTGGCACACCGAACACCGGGCCCAGAACCCCGACCACGAGGAGCTGGCCGTCTCGCGTCCGCCCGCGCAGTTGCGCGCGCTCGACGCGCTCGGCCTCGTCGACTTCCAGCCCCGCGTCCTGACGACGGGGGAAGTGTACGATCTCGCCGAGCAGTTCGGGAAGGCGGCGGGCTACGCGGCCGACGCGGGCTACGACGGGGTCCACCTCTCCGGGGCGAACATGGGGATCGTCCAGCAGTTCTGCTCGCCGTTCTACAACCGCCGGGACGACGAGTTCGGGACGGGAGCCGACGAACCGCCGGGCAGCGGCGGGGTGCGGTTCCTCGAAGCGGTCCACGACGCCGTCCGCGAGCACGCCGGCGACCTGGCGCTGGTGACGAAGGTGCCGGCCGAAACCGCCGCACCGCGGTTCGTCCGCCGGCACCTCTCGCGGGCGGACGCCGTCCGGATCTGCGAGCGGGTGGCGGCGATCGGCTACGACGCCGTGGTTCCCGTCGAGGTCTCGACGTTCTGGGACATGAGCGTCGTCCGGGGCGCCTACCCCGAGCGGGCGTGGGAGCACGCGGACCTGCAGTCGGGCTACGCCGGGGCGTTCGGGGGCCCGCTGAAAGCGAGGGCCGTGGCCGCGCTCAACCGGCTACAGAGCCGACGGTTCCCCGAGGAACCCGGGTGGAACGCCGCGCTCTGCCGGCGGGTGCGCCGGCGGGTCGACGTGCCCGTCCTCTGCGAGGGCGGGATCCGCGAGCGGCAGACCTGCGAGGACCTGCTGGGCGGCGGGGCCGACGGCGAACCCGCCTGCGATCTGGTGGGGATGGGTCGACCGTTCTACGCCGAGCCGCGACTGGGCGCGCGGCTGCTGGGGAGGGACGCGGAACCGGGCGAGCGCGGCGACGCGCGTGCGCTCTGTGAGAGCTGTAACAACTGCACCGTGCCGCAGGTGACGGGCGCGCCCGGGGTCTGTCGGACGCCCTCGGTGGTCCGGGAGCGCGCTCGACTCGAAAGCGAGGGGGTCTACGATCTGGAGGAAACGGGCGCCTCCGAGCGCGAGGAGTGAACGGGGGGCCCGGTGGCGGAGAAACGGAGACGGTCGGCGGAAACGGAGACGGAGCGGTCGCGGCTTACTCCTCGTCGGGCAGTTCGTCGACGAGGACGACGGCCTCGCCGTCGATGATGGTCTCGCCGTCGTCGACGACGCGGGTGGTCAGGCGGTACTGGTCGTCGCCCAGGTCCTCGACGATCTCGCAGACCGCGGTCAGGCGGTCGCCGAGGCGGACGGGGTTGTGGAACTCGAGGTCCTGGGAGAGGTAGATCGTGAGCCCGGGCAGGCGCGCGAGCCCGGCGGAGATGAGGCCGCCGACGAGCGTCCCGTGGGCGATGCGGCCCCGGAAGCGCGTCTTGCTCGCGAACTCGTCGTCGAGGTGCAGCGGGTTGGTGTCGCCGCTGGCGGCGGCGAACGACTGCACGTCCCGGTCGGAGATGGTCTTGGTGAACTCGACGCGGTCGCCGACGCCCAGCCGACCGCGGTCGTGTTCCGTCAGCTCGACGTGCCACTCGGGCAGGTCCTCGTCGGCCTCGATGCGGTCGACGGCCTCGACGCCCTCCTCGTCGTCCGACGGCGTGACGCCGAAGGCCGCGAACGCCGCCCGATTGGCCGCAACGACGCTGTTGAACATGTGCGAGGACGTCTCCGCCCACGTGTCAAGCAGCGCGTTCCGGTGCGGTTGGGAACTCATCGATACCCGCGTTTAGGTTTGATGCTATTAAAACGTAGTGGTACGAGAACGTCGAAACCCGCCCATACGCGCCCTCTCGACCCTCTACGCGGGATACGCGCCGCTTACTCTCGGCAGTTTTCGCGGGGAGGGAAACCGCCGACCCTCCACCGGATCGGACCGGCCGCAGCCGGACGGTAGCACCGGGTTACCGCCACCGCTGGGTGATCGCGTCGCCGTCGCCGGCTCGCCCCGACGCACCGCCGTCCGAACCCGTCACCGGCACGCGGTGGGGTCGGTTCCGAACGGCCCCGGACCGCTTCGGACCGTCCCGGACGACTCCGCTGTCCGCACCGTCCCGGACCGTCTCGAGATGCTTCGATCCATGCAGTGGTATCGAATGGTATCTGATGGTATTGAGCGCAACCCTTATGTAACTGAGGGGTGTAGGTGTACTCGACCGATGACCGACGAGAGCGACGGTCCGACGTGGCCGCCGATGTTCAGCGGGATGCAGGAGATGAGCGAGCAGGCGATGGAGAGCCAGCAGGAGTTCATGGAGCAGATGCTACAGGCCGGTGCCGGCGGGCTGGACATGAACCAGCTCGGCGCGATGAGTCAGACGGCGACGTTCAAGACGCGCGTCCAGTCGGGCGGCCGGATATCTATCCCCGACGCCGAGCGCGAGGCGCTGGACATCGAAGAGGGCGACATCGTCCAGACCGTCGTCATCCCGGTCAAGCGGAACAGAGAGTGATACACATGGCATACACGACCCCCATCACCACGGCGTTCGAGATGCAGCGCGCGACGATCGAGCAGAGCCAGAAGGCCTTCGAGCAGACGCTGGAGCTCCAGCAGACGATGAACGAGGCCGTCGTCGACAGCTTCGACAGCCAGGAGTCGGCCCAGCGGCGCGGCGTCGAGCTGACCCAGACGCTCGTCCACAGCTACCTCGACGTGATCGAGTCCTCGGTGCCCGGCGCCGCCGGCACCGTCGACGAGGTCCGCGCGGCCGTCGACGAGCAGTACGACTTCCTGCTGGAGAACCACGCGGAGGTCTTCGAGACCGTCGCCGGCGAGTACGAACAGGGCGCCGACGCCTACGACGAGCTGACCGAGGACTACGTCGAGGCCGTCGACGAGCAGGTCGCGATGCTGGTCGAGGCCCACGAGGAGCTGGAGGCCCAGTCGGTCGACGTGGCCGAGGAGTGGGGCGACCAGCTCGAGGAGCTGCAGGGCCAGGTCGAGGACCTGCAGGACCAGGTCAGCGACGTGCAGGAGCGGGCCGCGGCCGCCGTCGACGCGTAGGAACACGGTTTTTCTTTCAGTACACACGAGACATACCCATGAGCAACACAAACGAGATACAGGAGCAGTGGACGGAGATGGTCGAGGAGATGAACGACGCGGTCGCCGACTCCCTCGAACAGAACATGAAGGCCCAGGCCGCCTTCGTCGAGTCGTGGGCCGAGGCCGTCGAGGACTCGGTGCCCGAGGACGAGGCGATGGCCGAGGGCATCCAGGGGTACAACCGCGCCTACGAGGTGTGGATGGACGCCGCCGAGCAGATGTTCGAGCGGACCACCGACGCCGCCCAGGGCGAGGACGTGGCCCCCTCGGAGTACCGCGACATCTGGCTGCAGTCGGCCAACGAGGCGTTCAAGGAGGTCATGTCCACGAGCGCGTTCGCCGCCGCCAACGGCCAGCTCGTCGAGCGCATGATGGAGATGCGCCGCGAGGCCGACGACGTGAGCCAGGAGACCATCGCCCAGCTGGGTTTCCCCACGCGCGACGACGTGGACGAGGTCGGCGAGCGACTGGTCGAGCTGGAGCGGCGCCAGCACGAGGTCGAACAGAAGCTCGACCGCATCCTCGAGCACCTGGAGGAGTAACATGGCCAGCGAACGCGGAGACCCATTCAACCCCATCTCGCTCGCACTGGACGCCCAGCGCACCGCCCTGGAGACGATGACTGACGCGACCGAGCAGAACGCCGAACTCCCCGAGGCGCTCGCGACCGTCGAGAGCGTCGACGTGGGGGGGACCCCCAGCGAGGTCGTCTACGAGGAGAACAAGCTGGAACTGTTGCACTACCAGCCCGAAGAGGCCGGCATCGAGCCCGAGGAGACCCACGACGTGCCGATCCTCATCGTCTACGCGCTGATCAACAAGCCGTACATCCTCGACCTGCAGGAGGAGCGGTCGGTGGTGCGTCGCCTGCTGGAGGCGGGCCACGACGTCTACCTCATCGACTGGAACGAGCCCTCGCGGCTGGACCAGCACCTCACGCTGGACGACTACGTCAACCGCTACATCGAGAACTGCGTCGACGAAGTCCGCGAGCGCTCCGGCCAGGACAAGATCAACGTCCTCGGCTACTGCATGGGCGGCACGATGTCGGCCATGTACGCCGCCTTGCACCCCGAGAAGGTCAACGCGCTGGGCCTGATGGCCGCGGGCCTCTGTTTCCAGGGGACCGGCGGCGTCCTCGAACAGTGGGGGTCCGACGAGTACTACGACCCCGAGGAGGTCACCGACACGTTCGGCAACGTCCCGGCGGAGTTCCTCGACGTGGGCTTCGCGCTGATGGACCCCGTCGACAACTACGTCTCGAAGTACGTCCGGTTCTACGAGAACCTCGACAACGAGGACTTCGTCGAGAACTTCGGCCGCATGGAGCGGTGGCTCTCCGAGGGCATCGACGTGGCCGGCGAGGCCTACGACCAGTTCCTCACCGACCTCTACCAGGAGAACAAGCTCTACAACAACGAGATGGAACTGGGCGGCGAGCACGTCGACATCGAGAACATCGACATGCCCGTCCTGCAGATCATGGGCGAGTACGACCACCTCATCCCGGCCGACGCCTCGAAGCCGTTCAACGAGGTCGTCGGCAGCGACGACGTGACTACCATCGAGTACTCGACGGGCCACATCGGCCTCTCGGTGTCCTCGTCGTCCCACAAGGAGGTCTGGCCCGAGGTCTGCGAGTGGTACGCCGACCGCTCGGAAACCGCCGAGGAAGAAGCCGAAGGGGCCGCCGACGCGGCCGACCCCGACGACGTGACCGCGGCCGAGGAGGCCGTGGAGGAAGACGCCGCCGAGGACGGCCCGGCCGCCGAGGAGGAGGCCGTCGCCGAGACGACCGCGGAGGGCGAGCCCGACAGTCCCGACATCGAGGGCGTCGACGGCATCGGTCCGACCTACGCCGACCGCCTGCGCGACGCCGGCATCGAGACGGTCGCGGACCTGACGGCCAGCGACGTCGAGGAAGTCGCCGAGGTCACCGGCGCGCCCGTCTCGCGCGTCGAGGACTGGTTCGAGCAGGTCGAGTAACTCGCTCTCCGTTTCGTTTTTTCCCGCGATTCGGTGGACTCGCTCAGACGAAGTCGACGTCGAGTAGCTCGTCGATCCCCTCGACGTCGAAGTCGGAGTCGGCGACCGCGAGCGGTTCGCCGAGGTGTTTCGCCGTTCCGGCGACGAACGCGTCGCGAGCGGCGAGCAGGTCGCCGCAGTCGTGAAGTTCGTCCTGCAGTTCCGCGGCCGCGCGAGCGATTCCGGACGGGTCCTCGACGACCGAGAGCCAACCGAGCGCGTCGTCGACCGCGTCGAAATCGGGAGTGCCCGATTTGAATAACTCTCCCTGATACACCTCGAACAGCACCAGTTGCGGTGCGATCGCACGCTTATCCTGTCGGCGCTCGACGTAGTCGACCGCCTCGTCCTCGCCGGCGAGGTAGTCGATGAGGACGCTGCTGTCGTAGACGGTCATCGGTCGCCGACAGCGCGTTTCATCTCCTCTCTCGCCTCGCGCGCTCTCTCGGCAGCGTCGGTGCCCTCCCAGAGGCCGGCGCCCTCCCGAACGCGCTCCCGTCGATCCTCGATGAGGCGCGAGAGCACGTCGTCGAACGTCTCGTCGTCCCCTTTTAGCGCCGCGAGCGCCGCGTGGGTCTCCTCGTCGACGCGGATGCTCTTGCTCATGCCCTACTGTATACAGACGCGTATACAAGTTCGTTGCGACGGACTGTCCCTGATATTCACTGCACGTCCGAAAGGCGCGCCGCCGCGAACGGGAGCGACTTAGGTAACTCCGCGCGCCACTCTCCGGTATGCGAGTCAGCGTCATCGGCGGCGGACGGGTCACCGACGAGGAGGCGGCCACGGCGGAAGAACTCGGCCGGGAACTCGCCGAGCGGGGCCACGAAGTTGTCTGCGGCGGCCTCGGCGGCGTGATGGCGGCGGCCTGTCGCGGCGCGAGCGAGGCCGGCGGCCACACCATCGGGATCCTCCCGACGGAGCGGCGCGCGGACGCCAACGACTACGTCGACACGGCCGTCGCGACCGGAATGGGCAACGCCCGCAACGTCCTCGTCGTCATGAACGGCGACGCCGTGATCGCGGTCGACGGCGGCACGGGCACGCTCTCGGAACTCGGTCACGCGCTGGATGTCGACAGGCCGGTCGCCGGTATCGGGACTCACAGAATCGACGGCGTCGAGGGTATCGACCACGTCGAGACGGCCGAAGCGGCAGTCGAGTCGGTCGAGCGGCGCGCCTGAGAAAGCGAACCGACCGCCCCGGAAACCGCACGTGGGCGGCGACGGCGCGGCTACGCGGCGTCGAGCGCGGCCAGCGCCTCGTCGACGGCGGCGGGGACGGCGCCGGCGATCACCTCGATCTCGAGGTAGAGAGCGATCTCGTCGGCGACCCACTCGAGTTCGATCGGGTCGTCGCCGGCCGACCGGTCGATGTCGCGGGCCGCGTAGTCGAACCAGCCCGCGAGCGATGCGAGTTCCGTCCGCGCCAGCCGCTCGTCGGCGCTGTCGGCCAGTGCGTCCTCGACGGCCGTCACGGCCGCATCGCGCAACTCGCTCACGTCGTCGACGCTCTCGACCGTCCGGTGCTCGTCGGCCGCGATCCGGTCCCGGAGCGTCTCGAAGGCGCCGATCCCCGCGAGCGTCTCGACCTGCCGGAGGAGTTGCCCGGGCAGGTCGGTCTCCGGGACGAACTGCCCCTCGTAGGGGAGGTCGGAGTGCAACTGCCGGAGCGCCGAGCCCGCGACCGTCCCCTCCAGGTCGCCGCCGCCGTCGACGAGGTCCGGTAGGTCCGCGTCCTCGGCGGGCTTGTCGGCCATCCGCGAGTCGACGGTGTCGGCCAGCGAGTCGCGGGCGCCGGCGAAGGTCGACTCCAGCGACCGCGGGTCCGACAGCGAGGCGGCGAACTGTTCGTCGACGTGGCGGGCATTACCCAGCGCCGCCCGGGCCTGTTCGACCTCGCTCGCCCGCTCGCCGAGGACGAGCGGCGTGACGGGCGCCCGGTCGTCGCTCGCTCCGTCGCTGGCGTGGCGCTCGGCCTCGCGGACCCACTCCCCGACGATCGCGTGGACGATCGCCGCCCGGACCGGGTCCTCGGGGTCGCCGACGAGCTCCTGACCGTCGCGGAACTCCCCGATGTCCTCGCGGACCGACGCCCGGGCCGAGCGCACGTCCGCCGCGGTCAGGTCGTCCTCGACGGCGGCCCACGCGGCCTCGACCGCGCGGGCGGGGCCGCGGGCGTGGGCGAGCAGTTCGAGCCGCTCGCGCGTGTCCGTCTCGCGGACCGCCTCGGCGAGGTGCTCGCGGGCGTGCTCGGCGTGCTCGGCGATCTCCTCGCGCATCGCGCCGTTGGGGAGCTCGTCGGCGGACAGCGGGAGCGGCGCCGCGTCGAGCATCGCGTGGGCGCGCTCCCGGGAGTCGGCGACGTGGGGGTCGGCCACCGCGACCGGCAGCGGGTGGTCGACCGTCGGTCCCCCGCGGTCGGCCACCCGTCCGAGCGCCGCCCCGTCGAGCTCCACCGGGTCCGGCTTCAGGGGGTTGGGCAGGGCGCCACAGCCAGCCAGCAGCGTCGCGCCGCCGAGCGCGAGCGCGCCGCGGCGAGTGACACGCGGGCCGTTCGGCGCCGAGTCGTCGTCCGTCATCGGGACCCCCCGCCGGTGTCCGTCAGGTCGGTAGTGTCGGCCGAGGCGTCTCCGGCGGTCCCGGAGGGGGCCTCTGTCCCGGACGCGGCGTCGGTCCTCCCTGCCGTCGCGGTCGCCGAACGGGGCCTCGGCGTCCCCAGGGGGGCCTCCGGCCGGAAACACCGGCCGCTGGCGACGCCGGTCGCGCCCATCTCGAACTCGGCCGGGTCGAGCGAGACCGGGAGGCGGGCGATGGTGACGTGGGCGTCGCGCGCGTCGGCCTCGCAGGCCGCGTCGGCGTCGCGGAGGAAGCGGCCGTAGCGGGTCTCGACCTCGCCGTCCTCCCAGAAGACGGAGCACAGCACCAGGCGGTAGCACTCCCCCACCGAGCGTCCCTCGACCAGCAGCGTCTCGCTGTCGAAGTCGGTCCCGGCGACGAACCGTCGGGCGGTCTCGGGGGCGACCGACGCCTCCGTCTCGGTCGCGCGGTCGGTCACCCGGAGCGTCTCGGCGGTCGGGGCGTCGCCGATCAGTCCTTCGAACGCCCGGTCGGACGGGTCGACCGTGCCGCCGGCGGTCGCCCGGTCGCGGGGGTCGGGAACGAACCACGCGAGCGGGTCGTCGTAGCCGGCATCGTCCGCGCGGAGCGTCACGGATTCGATGTCGTCGGCGCCCTCGTCGCCCCCGCTGGCGGGCGGCGTCGGCGAACCGACGGCGGTACCGGCGTCGCCGCGGCCGGCGTCGGTCTCGCCGTCGGGACAGCCGGCCAGGCCGGCGGCCAGTCCGACCGCTACCTGGAGGGCGCGGCGGCGAGTGAGTCGGGGCATCGGTCCCAGGATCGGCACTCGGCGGTAAATATCTCGTGGCTCGGCGCGCTCGGGTGTCCCACGGTCCGCACCGCCCCCGAGTGTCCACGCTCCACGTTGCGCCCGAGTGCCGCACGTTCAAGTACCGGGGCGGCCGAACGAGGTGGTATGTCCGGCTCCGAACTCGCGGCTCGCGTGCGATCGGCCAAGGACGTCGATCCGGAGGACTTCGACCGCCGGGCCGCCGAGGAGGCCGACCGGCTCAAGACGGAGGTGCGCGACGGCACCTTCGACAACACGGAGGCCATCGTCGGCCTCGAACTCGAACTGTACGCCGTCGACGCCCGCTCGGGGTCGCTCCGGCGGGTCCCCCGCGGCCTGCTCGATCTGATCGGCTTCGAGAAGGAACTCGGGCTACACAACGCCGAGATGCAGACCAGCCCCCAGCCGCTCAACGAGCACGGCCTCGCCGCCCAGGAGCACGAGCTCAAGGCCAACCTCGCGCCCGCGCTCGAGCGGACCGCCCGCGAGGACATCCGACTGGTCAGCGACGGGATGTGGACCGTCCCGCCGACGGGGGAGACCTCGACGGAGTACCTCTGTGACTCGGTCGAACAGGACGGCGTCCGCATCGCGACCAACATGTCCGACGCCGCCCGCTACCACACGATGGCCAACACCGACTACCCGACCGGGATGCGGGTCGAGGCGCCCCACGTCTCCCTGCGCGCCGACACCGTCATGCCCGAGAGCCTCATCACCTCCATCCAGCCCCACTACCAGATCCCCCACGCCCCGGACCTGCCGGAGTACTTCCGCTACGCGCTGCGGGTGGCGGGGCCGCTGCTCGCGCTCGGCGTCAACGCCCCCTTCTTCCCGCCGGACCTGTACGACGACGCCGACGACGAGGAGATCGTCGCCGACGCCTGGATGGAGAACCGCATCACCGTCTTCGAGGACGTGCTCAACCCCGCGGGCGACGAGGCGCCGGACAAGGTGCGGTTCCCGCCGGACTTCGACAGCGTCGAGGAGGCTATCGACGACATCGTCGCCGACGAGACGATCGTCCCGATGGAGGTCGAGGCCGGCCAGCGCTTCGACGACGCCTTCGCCCACTTCCGACACAAGCACGGCAGCTACTGGCGGTGGATCCGCCCGGTCTTCGACGGCGCGACCGAGGCCCAGGCCAACGCCCGCATCGAGTTCCGCCCGCTGCCCGGCCAGCCGACCGTCCGCGACGCCGTCAGCTTCCAGGCCGTCTTCGCAGGCCTGCTCGCCGCGCTCGTCAGCATCGAACACCCCGTCCGCGCGATGGAGTGGGAGACCGCGCGCGAGAACTTCTACGCCGCCAGCCGGGAGGGCCTGGAGGCCGACCTCACCTGGATCACCACCGACGGCGAGGAGACGACCGACCTCGACCACATCTACGGCGAACTGTTCGAGGCCGCCCGGCAGGGCCTGGAGCGGCAGGGCCTCCCGACCGACGCCGCCCGCCGCTACGTCCGGCCGCTGCGCGAGCGGGCCGACCGCCGGGTCACCCCCGCCCGCTGGAAACACGACCACGTCGCCGCCGCCGTCGACGGGAACGCTCCCCTCGCCGAGGCCATCTGGGGGATGCAGTCGGCCTACGTCGACCACCAGGAGGAGACCCTGCTGGAGGGCACGTTCATCGACTGGCTCTGAGACGACGGCCCGCCCTCACCGTCTTCCGAGTGCGCTGTACGACGGGTCTCGCACCCGTCTGCCGCTCCCGGTCTTCGCTCAGTATAGCGAACAGACGTGACACATAGTGCAAGAGAACTCCCTATCACGAGGTCTCAGCCGCATCGAGATGGTCTTTCGCCTCACCCAGTAGCGAGTGAAGATCGTCTGGTGCTGTCTCTAACTCACGGAGGATTTGTCCATATTGCTCGGATCCCGCCTCCGAATAGGAGAAGCGATGATACAGGTCCGTCACCGCGTCAAAGACTAGCTCTGTCGTATCGTGGTGCTGTAGGAGGTGAATCACGGGCGTCGTGTCGTCGTCTCGTAGATCTCGTTCTACGTCACGGATATCTTTGAACAGGAGGCGACGCGCACGGTACGTGCGGAGATCGCGGCGAAGTCGCTGCTTGGTTTCAGTATTCAGCTCAGTTACAACAGCGGCAATGTCTGTGAACGCATCGATATCCCGGGATCGATATGCATAGATCTGTGTGGCCGCTTCGTGGCGCTGAGCTTCGTCTGTTGCAGCTGCCATGGACGCGAATAGACGCTGCTCAACCAGGGGAATTTGGAACAGAGCGGTGAAGTAATCACGTAGCAAGTCGCGGATCTCGTCACGTGCGTCTGACGGGCAGTGCTCAGCGAGGAGAACTGCTGAAAACGCCGCGTTGACCGTCAGGCCGATCCTGAGTTGTGGGGAAAGATCCCGTGTATCTATGACATCATCGAGAACGTTGACATTGGCATCAAGCCCCGCGAGCAATTTTTTCAACGACTCTTCAATCGGCCTGTCGAGTTCATGAGCATATGCCGTACAGACTGGGGCCGTCCGAAGCGATTTCCGTCCCGTTTCCCAGTCATCGACGGTACTATGCAGGTGTGTATGAATCTCCGCGGTCGTCTCAATCGGGAGTTCCTCTCGAAGACGCTCTTCTCGAACAGACACGTCCTTGGCGAGATCTGCGTAGATCTGACCGATCTCCTCCGAATTTATCGACTGTCCATCCACACTGACACACGATCTTAGCTGATCCCGTATAGAACTGGCCTTTCAGGAGATATTGATGGACCCACTCGCTCAACTCGCACGTCCGACAGTTCGGAATCTGGGTATCGCCGGAGTCGTCGCTTCACTGTCGGGCGGAGTCCCGGGAGGCGACCGTCGACCGCAGCGAGTAGCCGACGAGCGTGATCCCCGCGGCGGCGAACACCCCGACCACAAGTCCGTCGAACCCCGCCGGCCACTTCCCGCTGGACCCGTACAGACAGACCGCCGCCAGCGCCGCGACGAGCAACAGCACCCCGACGTTGCGGGCCGACCAGAACCGTTCGTCGGGTCGGTCGTCCGAACGTTCGTCGGGTCGGTCGTCCGAACGTTCGTCGGGTCGGTCGTCCGAGCGCGACATATCGATCCCCGGATCGCGGTACGGCGTCGGGAACCAAAACTCGTCTCCCAAAACAGCTAGCCGCCCGAACCGTCCGGTCCGAGACGGGGAGACCACCACTCACGGGGCCGCACTCGCGGTCCCTCGCCCGCGGGGAGTCACCGGGCGTCGGCGAACCGGAACGAGACGGTACTGCCGTCCTCGTCCACGTCGAACGACAGGTCGGCGTCGCAGCGGTCGGCGACCCAGGAGACGATCCAGAGGCCGATGCCGCTGCTGTGGGCGAGCGGCGTCTCCTCCCGGCGTCCGATGACCTCCCGTTCGTGCTCGGAGATGCCGGGGCCGTCGTCGCTGACACGGATCTCCGCGCCGCCGCCGGCGCAACCGACGGTCACGCGGACGGTCGGGTCGGCGGCGTCGTTGTGTTCGACGGCGTTCTCGACGAGACACTCGACGGCCGACTCGATGCCGGACCCCGTCTCGACGGTACAGGCCTCGGCGCCGTCGACGGTGTAGGTCGCGCCGGGGTACCGCTCGCGGACCCGCCCCACGACGCGTTCGGCCACGACACGCAAGTCGTAGGTCGCGGTCTCGTCGGTCCGCTCGACCAGGTCCTCGATGGTCCGGGCCTTCTCGCTGAGGGCGATCAGCTCGTCGCTGGCCTCGACGATGCGGTCGACGCGGGCGGCGTCGTCGCCCGTCGCCGTCTCCGCGAGCAGGTCGGCGTTGCCGCGGATCGTCGTCAGCTTGTTGCGGATGTTGTGGCGCAGCACCCGCGAGAGGATCTGCCTGAGCAGGTCCAGCTCGGCCTCCCGCTCCTCCAGCTCGCGCTCGCGGCGCTTGATCGGCGTGATGTCCCTGAGGACGACCACGCGGGCGACGGTGCTGCCGCCCTCGACGACCGGCGAGACCGACACCGAAAACGAGTGGCTCTCGCCGTCGACGGTCGCGGTGACCACCGCCGGGTCGAGCGATTCGGCGTCAGTCGGGGAGCCGTCGCCGTCGGCGGTGACCGTTCCGCTGTCGGTCGGGACGGGGCCGTCGGACGCGCCCAGCCCGTCGAGCGACGGGAGGTACCGCTCGACGGGGTCGCCGGCGTACGAGGCGGGGATGTCGAACCGCGCGCGGGCGGCGCGGTTGCAGTCGACGACGCGGTCCTCGTCGTCGAGCGTCACGACGGCGTCCTGCATCTCGGCCATCGCCACCTGGCGGGCGACGGGGACGATGTCGAGGAACTCCGCGCGGTACAGCGCCCACGACAGCAGCAGGCCGCTGCCGACGAGGCCGAACGGCGTCAGGTCGTGGACCGTCGGGACCGGGCCAAAGAGCGTCGCGAGGTTCGCGACGATCGGTGGGATCACCGCGACCGAGAGGACGGCGGTCTGACGCCGTCTGAGCCCGCTCGACCGCGACCACTCGACGACGAGCAGTCCCGTCCCGACGGCGATCAGTCCGTAGTTGACGGCGGTCTGGACCCAGAACCACGGGCCGTACGCGACGACCGGGATCGTCCCGTCGAGAGTCGTCGCCGGCCCGAAGACCAGGCCGTGGGCGCCGTTGGTCACCACCAGCAGGAGTTCGACCAGCACGTACGCCGCCGACGCGGCCGCGACGGGGAGCGACGGCGACAGCCGGCCGGTCACCTCCCCGGCGACGAGGACCCAGCCGACCGAGATGATCGACGCCGCCGAGAGCCGGAGCGTCCACAGCCCCAGCGAGGGGCCGGCCCCAGCCACGAAGTAGTTGACCCCCTGGCTCAGCGGCCACAGTGAGATCCCCAGGACGGCCAGCGCGAAACCCGTGCTCCCGGGCTTGTCCGGGCGGCGGATCGGTTCGCGCAACAGGACGAGTAGCCCGGCCCCCGTCAGGAGGTACGCGACCCCCACGATCGCCGTCGCCGTCGCCATTCCCCGACCGTTGCACGGGGAGCTACAAAACACGTCCGGTCAGTTCAACCGCGACGGGCGCTCTGCAATCGGATATCGGCGCAGCCGACGGATCGAACGACGGCGACGGTATCAGGATGTGAACCGGGCCGGAGCCCGGCGGTCGCCGCCGGCCAGTCGGTGAGCGTCCGGGCGTTACCGCCGTCCGGCCGACCGCGACGCCCGGTCGGCCCCGCGGCGCCCGCTCACCAGTCGACCGACAGGGTGCCGTCGCCGTTCGGGTCGGGCGCGATCTCCTCGTCGGTGCGCCGGTCGACGACGTGGATGACGCCCCGATCCTTCTTCGCGGGGCAGGCCTCCGCGGCGCGGACGTTCTCGTCGAGGTCGTCCTCGCCGATGAAGTACGCCTCCGGCCTGGCGATCCCCGTCGAGATGTCCAGCTTCCAGTTGTCCGAGACCTCCGCGCACTTCCCGGCGCCGAAGCACTTGTTCGCCTCGAAGATGATCTTGTAGGGCTTCTCCTCGACGGGGGGCGCGTCGCGCTCGCCGATCGTGGCCGGGTCGACGGGACCGTCCTCTGCCATACGGTCCGATCGGCGGCGACGGACCTTTCGTCTGTCGCTTCGGGCGAGTCTTCGACCGGCCGCCGGCTGCCGGCCGGCACCGGCTCCGCAGCCGACCGCCGGGACGGGTCCCCCACCGGCTATAAGACGCGGGCGGACCCACCACGAGACATGACCTATCTGGTGCCCTTCGACGGGTCGGCGCTGGCCGAGGCCGCCCTCCGGCGGGCGACGGAGTTCGGCGACCTCACGGACACGGAGGTCGTCGCGCTCGTCGTCATCCCGCTCGACGAGCGCGATTTCGCCGTCGAACGCGGCTGGATCGACGAGGACGAGCGCTACGACCCCGACGAGATCGAGTCGGCGCTGGAGGCGACGATCCGCGCCGTCGCCCCGGACGCGACGTTCCGCTGCGAGCGCCCCGAGGACGTGAGTTCGGTCGCCTCCATCACGACCGACGTGGTCCGGACGATCCGCTCGGTCGCGGAGGAGGTCGACGCCGAGATCGTCTTCATCGGCAGCGAGAACGCCGGCCGCGTCTCGACGCCGGTCTCCAGCGTCGGCGCGCCCGTCTCCGAGGACCCCCGCTACGACGTACACATCGTCCGCCACGTCGACGACGCCGACACAGACTGACCGGCACCGCGCCTCGGCGCGTCACGGCCGCCTCAGCGCACGACGGTGACGGGGACGGGCGAGCGCCGGACGACCGCCTCGGCGACGCTGCCGAGAAGAATGCGGGTGACGCCCGAGCGGCCGTGGCTCCCCATGACGATCTGGTCGACCCCCACCTCCTCGGCGAACTCGACGATGACGCGGATCGGCTTGCCGACCTCGATCTCCCGCTCGATCGACAGGTCGGTGCCGTCGGCGAGGTCGGCGATCTCGTCGAACAGCTCCTCGGCGGCGGCCCGCTCGCTCTCGTACCACTCCTCGGAGAAACTCGGGATGGAGGCCTGGGCGCTGTAACCGGCCTCAGCGGGGTTGACGACGTGCAACAGCACCACCTCCGCGCCGCCGAACTCCTCGGCGACGAACTCGAACGCCCTGTGTGCCTGCTCGGACCCGTCGACCGGGACCAGGATGCGCTTGCCCATGCCCCACGTACGACCCGGCCAGGGCTTCAATCTTCGGCGGGCGACCGACCCGAGCGGCCACCGTCGGACCGACAACCCTTAGGGTCGCTCCCGGTCTACGCGATGACGTGTTCGAGACGCTCGCCGCGGCGCCGCCGCAGTCGACCGGGGCCGTGCTCGCGGCCGCGCCGATGCAGTCGGCGGCGACCTACGCCGCGGCGGCCGCGTTCCCGCTGCTCACGTGGGTCGCGCTGGTCGTCTGGGTGTACCTGGACGCCCGGGCTCGCGGGGGCGACCACCCGGTCCGTTCGACGCTCACGGTCGCCGTGTTCCCGCCCGCGCTGGTCGCGTACGTCGTCTACCGGCCCGAGCGAACGGCCGCACCGTCCGACCGCGAGCGGGCCGCGCTGACCGTCCTGCTCGCGCTGCTCTCGGCGATGATGGCCGGCACCGCCTTCTCGCCGCCCGACGTGTTCGCCCAGCCGCGCAACACCTTCGGCGCCGTGCTGGTGACGCTGCCGCTGTTCTACCTGCTCGTCTACCGCGAGGACCCCGAGGGCGCCGACGCCGACGCGGCGTCCTGAGCGGAGCGAGCGTCCCAGGCCCCGACGGCCGCAGAACCGCCGCTAGTCGTCGCCGTTGACTTCCTCGCGCAGGGTCGCTACCTCGGCGACCCGCTCGGCGTGGGCGTTGTGCTGGTGGATGGACTCGTCGTTTGACTGCTCCATCCGGACGACGGCGCCGTCGTCGAGGTCGGGGAACTCCTCGACCACGCCCTCGGCCATCGCGCGGACGCAGTCCTCGACGAACTTCGCGTCGAGGTGGGACTGGTAGGTCATGTGGTCCTCGTCGGGCCGCTTGGCGAGGTTGTAGATGCGCGCGCTCATCGAGTCGCGGGCCACCTCGATCAGTTCGACCAGATCCACGTCCGGGCCGCCCTCGCTCTCGACGGTCAGGGTGGCGTGGCCGCGCTGGGAGTGGCCCGGCTGGGGCACCTCCTCGAGGAACTCCTCGATGGTGCGGTCGTCGACGCCCTGCTCGCGCAGTTTCTCGCGGGCGCGGGCGGCGGACATCCCCTGCGAGCAGGGGCAGACGGTCATGCCGGTGACCTCGGCGCCGATCTCCTCGCGGATCCCGTCTTCGGTGGCGGTCGCCGAGGCGATCACGTCGGCCGTCGACTGGGTCGGGAGGTCGCTCTCGGGCGTCCGCTCGCGCGTGACGAACTCCGCCTCCATGCGGACCTCCGCCTGCTCGGTGTAGTCGTGCTTGTCGAGCAGGCGCTCGGCGGCGGCCCCGCAGATGTCCTCGATCCGGAGGTCGCTGTGGCTGACCGCCTCCTCCAGCGTCTCGTCGACGACCTCCATGTTGCGGCTCATGTCGGCGCCCTTCCGCCAGGAGGGCAGGTCGACGAACACCTCGAACTCGGCCATCAGGACGTAGGGGCGTTTCTCCTCGCGGCTGATCTCGACTAACTTCTCGACGCCGGTGACGCCGACGCGGTTGAGGCCGACGGTCACGTCCGGGCTCGACGCCTGGACGTCCGGCAGTTGCGGAGTCATTGCGCCCGGCTTAGGACCTTCCCCGAATAGTGTTTACGAAAGGCTCGATACCCGCCTCGCTCGGTGACGACGCGCCGCTGTCGCGGGGTGCGCCGACCCGGGCGACCTCCTCGACGGCGGCCGTCCGTGTCGAGCGCGTCCGTCGGCGGCCGCCCGTGTCGTCCGTGGTCATCCTCGGCGTCGCCGTCGCCGCCGACACCCGGCGACGGCAGCGGTCGCTGCCGGCCCGGTCACTCCTCGAGGTCGCGGAACAGCGCCTCGAAGTCGTCGTCGGCCAGCCGCTCGGCGGCGTCCGACAGCGAGTCGCGCAGCTCCGCGCGGCGGTCCTCCAGCCGGCGGAACTCGTCGCTGTCGGCCAGTTCGGCGTCGTCTTTCGTCGACCGGAGCGCGACGTAGGTGCGCGTCACCCGGTAGTACTCCCGGAGTCGCCGCTCGTACTCGGCGCAGCGCAGGAGCCGGTCGACGGTGTCGAGCAGCTCCTCGCCGCTGACCGGCTTGACGACGTAGTCGTCGAACTCCATGTCGACGATGTCGAAGTCGGCGTCGACCGCGGTGACCATCGCCACCCGGCAGTCCAGCCCCCGCTCGCGGACCGTCTCCAGGACCTCGTCCCCGACAAGGTCCGGCATCCGACGGTCCAGCAGGACCACGTCCACGTCCTCGTCGAGCTTCGACAGCGCTTCCTCTCCCCCGTAGGCCGTCCGCACGTCGTAGGTGTCGCGGACGTGTGCGGCGTAGGCGTCGGCGACCGCCTCCTCGTCGTCGGCTATCAGCACGACAGCCCGCTCAGGACCCGTCATACGAACGTGGACATATGGAGTGAGGGGGCGCAAAAAGCTTCCGTCGGTTCGCACGCGGGTTCCGAGCCCGGATCTCGGCGGTCTCGGCGGTCACTCGTCGGTCCGCTCGTCGACGAGGTCCTCGTAACGCGCGCCCGTCTGCTTCAGCGTCTCCGTCGAGTAGAGCCGTTCGTGCTCGAAGGGCAGGTACTCGGCGGCCAGCTCGTCGATCTTCGCGTCGACGGCGTCCTGCTCGCGGCCGTGGATCATCGTGAACAGGTTGTACGGCCACTCCCGGTCGGGCCGGCGCGGCCGGTGGTAACACAGCGTCACGTACGGGAGCTTCCCCACGTCGACGCCGCGGTCGTCGAGTTCGTCGTCGGGCACGTCCCAGACGACCATGCAGTTGGCGTCGAACCCGGTCACGAGGTGGTTGACGACGCAACCGATCCGCTTGATGCAACCGTCGGCGCGCAGCTTCTCGACGCTCGCCAGCACGTCTTCGACCGGCGCGTCGACCGCCGCGGCCACGTCCCGGTAGGGGGTCGCAGTCAGCGGGAACCCGCCCTGCACTTCGAGGAGGACGCGCCGGTCCAGCGCCGACAGGTCCGCGGCCGCCCGCTCGCTGATGGTCGTCGCCGACACGCCGGTCTCCGACAGGCTCTCCCGGGCGAAGCGGTCGCCGTTGACCACCGGGAACTCCAGGTCGATGTAGAAGTCCGTCAGCATCGGGAGGACGAGGACCTCGCAACCGGTCCGTTCCTCGATCTCCACGAGGATGGCGTCGCGGCGCTCCTTCGAGGCGGCGGTCACGACGAACCACATGTTCCACTCGTGGTCGCGGGCGTAGTTGTGGTTGACCTGCTCGTAGCCGTTGATCACGGCGGCGACCTCCTCGAAGCGGTCGGCCGGCGCCCGCACCGCCGCCAGCGTCGAACTGCCGATCACCGGCGGGTTCAACACGGGGCCGAACCGCCGGAAGATCCCCTCGTCGTAGAGCCGCCGGACCCGGTCGAGCGCCTCGCTCTCCTCGACGCCCACGTCCGCCGCGACGGCCTCGAAGGGCCGCTCTCGCACCGGGAACCCGCTCTGCCACCCGTCGATGAGGGCCGCGTCGACGGCGTCCACCTGTGCCCGCCAGTCGGCCGTCCCCTGACTCATTCGTCGGAGCTAGGGAACAGAAGCGTATCAAACCATCTCTTTCGTCGGGCTCGCCGACGGCGGTCCGGCCGTACACGGGCTCGGCGGACCGGCGCTCCGTCGCCGCCTCGACGGTCGTCGCTCTCGGCACGACGAGACAGCGCCACGTTCGGTTCGTTCAGTACAGGCGAAAGACTCACCCATAGCGGTGCGTCACATTTGGGGCTACTTATTTTTGCATGTTATCAATTGTCAATGACTGACTATCAGGAGCTATTCAAGAAGATTCCTGATGGCGTAACGCTTCACGATGCTGAGGATGGCTCAGTCCTCGACGCCAACGAAGAATTTTGTGAGATGCTCGGCTACGAGCGGACGAACTGCTCGAATTGAGTTTCGAGAATTTCATCGCTGATGAACAATTCAAGTCGATCATGCCCTCAGCCACACGGAGGACGGCACGATGATCTGTCTGATTCAAGAGCAGACTGCTAACGATATATAGGGAGATCTGCTTGTCAGCTTCTTCAGCAAAATGGCCGATGAAAAACCACCACCCTGTGAATGGTTCTAGGACCCCTCGCTAGTGATGTATCAATTCCAGTAGCTGCCTTCGAACGTCGTAGGCGGAGTCGTACGATTTGTTATCGGTTGCAGCAAGTACTTCATCGAGGGTTTCCGTCCCACCCTGCGTTTCGATCTCATAGTCGCCATAGGCCTCAACCAATTTATCCGTTGTCGTCGGATAGTCGTGGGTTTCGAGTGCTTCATCAAGGTCACCGAGCCGTTCACCAGAATCGGCGCGTATCGGCTCTTCTTCATCGGTGCGGCTACGTGCCTCCTCTTGCATTCGCTCTTGCTGGCGTTCCTCTTCACGATCCGCGTGCTCCTCTCGCCCCTGTCTATCCTCTGCCATGTCTTGGTGTTGGCTCTCTGGTCGGATAGTCCTGTGGGCGGTGACGGGTGCTCCCGAACGTAACAGATAGACTTCGAAAAGCAGGTTCAGCGAACGCCTCTCCACCGGTCAGCCAGTACGATCTACGGTCGCCAGACAACGAGAACGAAGGGCGAGTCCGGTGTCCGGCAAAAACTCGTTGAGTTCCTCTCGAACAAGGGTCGCAAGCGTCCGCTGGTCGAGCGTCGGGGACACCGGCCACCGCTCCATCCGGAGTCCATAAGTTGGCGATAGCTCCGAAGCGGCGAGATCACTGGATGGGGAAGACTCGCGGCGTTACTGCCATCGGTCGGGACGAGCACCGCGTCGTACACGTGGTACTGGACGCGACACCACTATGTGAGTCTCGGGCCGCGCTCCTCGTTCTGGTTGCCGACATTCGCGCTACTCGCCCTCGTCGCCGACATCCGCGCTCTCATCACTCTTCGTTTCGGGTTCGCCCCAGTCGAGATCGCGGGACCGGTCGGTCTCTCGGAGGATGAACGGTCCGATGGAGAGCGTACGCTTCGTCACGGTGACGATGCGAAGAATGTAGGACAATAGGAACGCGAACGGCAGCAGGGAGACGGCGACGCCCGCGCTCACCACCACGACGAGCGGGCGCACGCCGAACACGGTCCCTGGGAACAGCGCCGGTTCGAGGTAGACGACGCCCGCGACCGCCGTGAGGAGCGCGGGTATGGACGCATACAGCATCGTCCGGGAGAGGTCGATGAGCGCCCACTGGAAGTACAGCGTCTTGAAGTGCTCGCGCGCTGGCCCGAACAGTTCGAGCGCGTTGATGAGTTCGTCGAACGCGTGGTGCGCTTCCTCGGTGAGCACGTCCTCGTTCTCTGCGCGAATGCGGCGCGCCGCGTACAACTTCCACGAGTAGTTGAAGTTCAGCGCGGAGAACACCACGTCGAACTCCCCGAATTGGGAGCCTTCGAGATTGCTCTGGACGGCGTCCGCGTTCCGCTTCACGTTCTCTGTGAACGCGGCTACCTGATCGTTCAGGTTGTCGTCGTCGATGTCCGCGATGGCGTCCTGGAGGGCGTCCGTGTGGCGCTTCGTGAGTTTCACGAGCGACCGGAGGAACGCCGAGGGTTGGGCGGGACTCACTGGTTCCTCGATGACGTCCTCGACGTCCTTCCGAAACGCCATCGCGCCCTCCATGCGCTCGCGCTGGTCTCCGACCGGCCCCTGTTCCTGGGAGAGCACGAGCTGGCTGAGCGTGAGCACGAGCGTGACGCCCGTGATGATGGACGTGAGCAGCCCCTGGAACAGCGTCTCGATGGGGTCCTCCTGGCTGAACAGCGCCGGCGTCCCGGTCGGGTGGAGGTGCCCGATGAAGGCGAGCGTGAGGAACACGCCGCCCGCGATGCCGGCGGCGACTAGCCACCGGTTCGCGTTCAACAGCAACCAGAACTTTCGACTGTTCTCCGGTACGCGCTCCCGCATCGTGTCGCTCGGAGGACTTCCATCACTGTCGCTCATACGAGCCGTATTCCGCTCACGATGGCAAATGCTTGAGGGAGCCATAGAAGAGGTCTCACATCGTGATGATGCTGCTTCCCGGATTGTCTCCACGTTCGTAGTTGGTAATTACGACGCCGAGGCAAAGCCACAGTGCGAGGACCACCTGGGTTCGCGCGTGAATGCAGCACTTGGGCGCGGGGGCCCCGTGACCGCAATCCTTGGCCGATTTGTAGGTTCGCACCACGAACCGAGCGCTATCGATCTACGGGCCGGCAGCTCGTCACGGTGACCGGACGGTCAGAAAGGGGGGAACGTTGGGGGAAAGTAGGGGGGGAAGTCCACCGGGAGGCGGGCAACGGAGGCCGGCAGGGGGAGAGCCGGCGGGTCCGAAGACCCGTCCGTTCCCTGGCCGCGTCGGGGGAGACGCGTTGGGGGGAATGGCGCCGGGAACGGCCTCCGGCAGTGCGCTCGTGCCGGCGAGGACCGCATACGAGCCCGGGCGGCCCGAGCCGGACCGCGGGGGAACGCCGGGCGCCGGATGGCGCGGCCGGGTCCCCGCCGCGACCGGTCGAACCCACACCCCACCACAGGCACACACGGATGCGCACGGTGCGATGGGCCGTCCGGGCTCGTACTTGGTCCGCACTCGGTGGTAGCGAGGGGTTTCCTATAATGGGGGAGGCGCGTTTTCTGAGCCTGAAAGAGCCGCCCGCTCGAAAGGTCTTTGTAACACCTCGAGAGATCACACCAGTAGTGGACGACGAACGGGCCATCGAGGAGATCCTCGATACCATCGGCGACGAACACGCCCGCCGGGTGCTCGCCGCGATCAGCCGCGAGCCCCGGTCGGCCAAGGACCTCAGCGAGGAGTGTGACCTGTCGCTTCCGACGGTCTACCGGCGTATCGAGATGCTCAGCCAGTACGACCTCGTCAAGGACCAGACGCTGGTGGCCGACGACGGCAACCACTACAAGGTCTACGAGTCGAACTTCGAGTCGACGGTCATCTCCCTGGAGGACGACGAGTACAAGGTCCGGATCTACCGCGAGGAGAACCTCCCCGACCGGTTCAGCCAGCTCTGGGACGACCTGAACCCGGAGTGACCGGCACGGACGGCCCGGCACCGGGCCGCCCGCTCCGTCGCCGGCTGCGGGCGCCGTGCTCGCTCGTCGCCGTTCGGTCCTCGACCGCGACCCGCCCGGTTCCGCGCGCCGGACCGGCGAAATTATATGTCGGTGCGTCCTGGCGGACAGACGACGAATGGTAGAAGTCGTCGCGGTCATGCGGGGGGTCCTCGCGCTGATGCGAATGGCGGTGTTCGGGCTCTCGCTCGGGATCACGGTGATCAGTTTCCAGGCGTACCGACAGCGCCCCTCCGAGCGCCTGCAGTACGCCTTCATGGGGTTCGCGTTCATCAGCATGGGCGTCGCGAGCACGGTCATCGCCCAGATCGGTGCCCGCAACGCGACCGAAGCGGTCCGCCTGTTCTTCCGGATAACCGAGGCCATCCCCTTCATCATCGGGTTCGCGATGCTGTACGTCTCGCTGTACCGGGACTGAGAACTCACAGAGACGCCCGAGTGCGACGGCGACTCCAAGCCACGCCGTTTATGACCCACGGGCCCCACTAGTGGTCCAATGACTGAACCGTCCACCCAGGTGACGCGCCTGTTTGGTGGTCCCGGGAGCGGGAAGACGACGGCACTGCTCGACAGGGTCGAGACCCTGCTCGAAGAGAACGACGACCTGGAGTTCCGGGACGTGCTGGTGGTGTCGTACACCCGGGCGGCCGCCGCGGAGATCCGCGAACGCCTCGCGGAGCGACTCGGCGAGTCCCCCCGCGCGCTCAAGGGGAACGTCTGCACGATGCACGCGAAGGCCTACGAACTGCTGGACCTCTCGCGGGGGGACGTGGTCGGCGAGTCCGACAAGGAGGAGTTCTGCGAGGAGTACGGCATCGAGTACGAGGACGAGTACGAGGGCTCGCGCCGCCGGACGGCCCGCTCGACGACCATCGGCAACAAGATCATCGCCACGAGCCAGTGGCTCCAGCGCACCCGCAGGGACGTGGCCGACTGGTACGACGTGCCCTTCAAGTGGGACGAGGAGGTCGTGCGCCTCCCGCCGGAGATCGACGACAACGCCCAGACCGGCAACAAGTACACGCCCACGTGGCCCAGCGACGACGACCGCATCAGCGTCCCCGAGACGATCCGCGCCTGGCGCCAGTACAAGGGCGAGAACGACGTGGTCGGCTTCGCCGATATGCTGGAGCGGGTCGCCCAGCGGTCGCTACTGCCAAGCGTCGATTACCTCGTCATCGACGAGTTCCAGGACATCACGACCCTGCAGTACGACGTGTACCAGGAGTGGCGCCCGCACATGGAGACGGTGCTGATCGCCGGCGACGACGACCAGGTCGTCTACGCCTGGCAGGGCGCCGACCCCGACCTCCTGCTGGAGGAGGAGGTCACCGACGACAACATCCTCCCGAACTCCTACCGACTCCCCTCCCGGATCCTCAACGTCGTCAACCGGGAGGTCAGCCACATCGACAAGCGCCAGGAGAAAGACCTCAACCCGCGCAAGGAGGGCGGCCGCGTCGAGGGCGTCCAGAACCCCTCGATGATCGACCTCGTCCGCAACGTCCGCACCACCATCGAGGAAGACGAGGACGGCACCGCGATGATCCTCTTCCGGGCGCGCTACCAGATGTTCCAGTTCATCGACGAGTTCATCGGCGAGGGGATCCCCTTCACATGCCTGACCGACCAGCGGATGTGGACCGACCGGCTCACCCAGTACGTCCGCGCCATCGAGGCGCTGGACGCCGACGAGCCGGTCACGGGCCTGCAGGCCCGCCGGCTCGCGGACATGCTCGCCGACTCCGCGTTCGGGTCCGGCGAGCGCGACGACCTGTTCGACGAGCTCGACGCGATGGAGGAGGCTGCCGACGTCGAGGACCTCGAAGAGCTGTCGGTCGAACCCGACACCGTCCGGGACTACGCCCCGTTCGTCCCGGACCCGCGGGCGGCCGGGGATATGCTCCGGAAGGTCACCAGCTTCCAGGAACGCTCCGTCGAGGCGTACTTCGCCGGCGAGTACGAGGGCATGGAGGCCGACCGCGTGCGCCTGGGCACCATCCACAGCGCGAAGGGTCGCGAGGCCGACCACGTCTTCGTCGCCACCGACCTCACGGAGAAGGTCGTCGAGCAGATGGCCGCGACCGTCGACCAGTCCGACCGCGACGTGCCGGGCGACGAGGAGTTCACCAAGCGCACCTCGCCGGTCCCGACGCTCACCGACAACGAGCGCCGCGTCTTCTACGTCGGGATGTCCCGGGCCCGCGAACGGCTGGTCATCATGGAGAACCTCGTCGACGGCGCCCCCACGCTCCCCATCGACGTGCTCCTGAACAACGAACCCACCGGCGACTCCGTCGACGACGTGCTCGCCGAGGCCCAGGAGGCCGGCGACGCCGTCGCCGCCGACTGACGCCGGGGTCCGCTGTCTCGACCCGTCGAACCCCGCCGACTCACGTTCTCTGAGGCCAGCTGACCGGATCCGAACGGACCGATCGCCAGAGAGGGGCACGCTGGCCGGGCGAGCGGGGACGGCGACAGCGCGCCGGCCGTCGGCCTGCAGTCGCAAGGCCCGGGCTCAGGCGCTCGAAGCCCCTACGTTCGTCCGCTATGACGCCTGATATCGAAGTCACGGACGCGGACGAGGGGAAGACAGTCGTCGGTCCGAACGGGGACGAGTTCGGTCGCGTCGCCGAGGTGCGCCACGGCACGGCGTACGTCGACCCCGACCCGAGCATGGCGGACGCGATCATGTCGAAGCTGGGCTGGGGCGACAGCGACGAGGACACGTACCCCCTGCAGGAGGAGCGGATCGAGTCCGTCACCGACGACGAGATCCGCCTGGGCGACCTCTGAGGAGATCGCGCGGCCGTTTCTGCCGGTTTGTCCCGCCGAGCGACGCCGTTCGGCCGCCACTTCCGACCGCTGGGACGCCGCGACCCCGCTCAGTTCCGCGAGACCACGTACACCGCGGCGGCCCCGCCCATCAGCACCGCGAACACGTAGCTCGCCAGCCGGTAGACGATGGCGATGGAGAGGCCGGTGGCGAAGGAGAACCCACCGAGCGTCCCGAGCAGGCCGGCCAGCGCCGCCTCGACGCCGGCGAGACCGCCCGGTGAGGGAGTCAGGCCGGCGAGCGTGCTCGCGGGGACGATGAAGAAGACGAGGAAGATCGATATCGACTCCCCGAGCGCGCGGACGGCGGCGTACAGCGGGAGCGCGAAGAACAGCCAGCCGACGAACGAGTAGACGAGCGCGTGGGCCAGCGCCGCCCGGTCGGCGGCGATGCGCTCGAAGGCCGTGTTGAGTTCGCGCAGCCGCTCGCGAAGTCCCTCGACGCTGAGAAAGCGGATCCGTCGGGCGACCGGCGCGACGACGCGCAGGGCGAGGCTCCCGAGCCGGCGCCGCGAGCGCCACCCCACGACGGCGGCGACGGGGACGCCGACGGCGAAGATGACGAGGATGCCGGCGACGCCGCGGATCTGGTCCGAAAGCGTCGTCTGGACGACGAGGACCACGGTGCCGATCGCGGCGAAGGTGAAGAAGGGCAGGAGGTTCAGGAGGTCGGCGGTGACGACCGAGGCCAGCGAGTCCTCGTAGCTGGCCTCCGTGTCCCGCGAGAGGACGTAGGCAATGAACGGTTCGCCGCCGGCCTGGCCCAGCGGGGTGACGTAGTTGGCAAACGTCGCCGCGTAGTAGGTGACCACGAGCTTCCGGAAGGGAACGCGGTAGCCGACCACCCGGAGGACGACCTGCCAGGCCTTCGCCCACGCGACGAGGCCGACCGCCGTCGAGAGACAGCCGGCGGCCAGCCACGCCGGGTCGGCGCGGGCGAGTTCCGCGCGGATCTTCTCGATGCCGATGCCGTAGGCGATCAGCCCGAGCGCGACGAGCGCGATGGCGAACCCGCCGACGATCTTGATAGCCGTCTGCCGGTCGACGAAGTCGAACAGGTCCCGACTGGACTCGCTCACGGTTACTCGATGTATCCCAGGTCCGACAGCCGGTCTTTGGCCTCCTCGCCCATGTCGTCGAGCACGTCCTCGTCGGTCACGTCCGCCCACTCGCCGTCCATCTCCGACTCGAACGTGACCAGCGCCTCCTCCGTCGCGGCGACGACCTCGTCGTCCGTGCCGGACACGTCGTCCAGTTCGTCGGGGTCGGTGTCGAGCCGGTAGGCCTCGTCGGGGATGCGCTCGTTGCGGATGTACTTGCCGTCGGGCCGGCGGGCGGCGCGCATCCGCGAGTAGAACCGGGAGTCGGTATCGAGTTCGATCCCGGCCGCGCTGGCCTTGCTCTCCAGCTGGTTCAGCTCGACGACCGGCCGGTGGTAGTCGACGAACGCGTAGCCGTCGAGGTCACCGTCGTCGTGTGCTGAAAAGCGGGATTCGGCCCCGCGCGGCGCGTCGACGGCGGCGAACTCGCGGTAGTCGGCGTCGAGCAGCGACCGGGCGCGGTCGAACGGCTCGCCGTCCGCGTCGGCGTCGACGCCCGCGTGGTCCAGTACGGTGTGGTAGAGGTCCTGCAACTCGACCTGGGTCTCCGTGTCGCGCTCGGCGTCCAGCTCGGGGTGTTTGACCAGCAGCGGGACGTTCACGAGCGGGTCGTAGATGCCGAACTCGTGGCCGTAGAGGCCGTGCTCGCCGAACAGTTCGCCGTGGTCGGCGCAGACCACGACCAGCGTGTCCTCCCAGCGGCCCGTCTCCTGCAGCCAGTCGAACAGGCGGCCGAGGTGGTGGTCGATGTGGGCGATCTCGGCGTCGTAGAGGCCCCGAATATCCTCCCACTCGTCGTCGTCGATGTCCCGCGCGCCGGAGTTGTACTCCTTGGAGTTCTGACAGACCTCGGTGGAGTCGACCCCGGGGGCGAACTCCTCGGCGAACTCGTCGGGCGGGTGGTAGGGGAGGTGGGCGTCCATCAGGTTGATAAAGGAGAACCACTCGTCGCCCCGTTGCTCGCTCTCCTCGACGAACGCCTGGACGCGGTCGACGATCTCGGGGGTCTTGGTGTCGCCGCCGCCGCTCTCGGCGAAGTACTCGTGGGCGGTGTTGCCGAGTTCGACGAGGCGATCCGCGAGCGAGCGGAGCCGTTCGTTGTCGTTCATCGCCTTCCAGGCCCTCGCCAGCGGGCCCGAGAGGAAGTCGCCGGGCATGACCTGGAAGAAGTTGTCCTGGTCGTCGAAGCCGTCGGCGAGGTTGGTGTAGGGGGTGATCCAGGCGTTCGAGGAGTAGCAGGCGGTGGCGTGACCCGCCGCCGACAGCGACTCGGCGAGGGTGGTGGCGCCCTCCAGGTAGGGGTTCTCCTGGGTGGCGCCGTGCTGGGTGGGGTAGAGCCCGGTGAACAGCGAGGCGTGGACGGGCAGGGTCCAGGGCGCCGGGGCGACGGCCTCCTCGAAGACCCGCGCGTCGTCGGCGAAGGCCTCCAGGTTCGGCGTCGTCGGCCGGTCGTAGCCGTACACCGAGAGGTGGCTCTGCCGGACCGTGTCCATGACGACGAACAGGACGTTCCCCGGACCGTCTGTCTCGCTCATGGGTGGGTGAGCGCGACGCACGGAATTAAACTCCGTGATCCCGGGTCCGCCCCTCGTCCGTCCGCGCTTGCGGACGGGACCGACGGCGTGCGAACGGGCGCCAACACGGTCATGTACGCCGGAGCGCCTACCGTTCGCATGGACGCCGCCACCGGGCGCGTCGTCGTCGTGACGGGCGCCAACGAGGGGATCGGACTGCACCTCGCCGCGGCGCTCGCCGCGGACGGCCACCGCGTCGCGGGCTTCGACGTGAACGGCGAGGGCGTCCGCGCGCTCGCCGAGCGGTTCCCCGACCGCGTCGCCTACCACCGCTGCGACGTCACCAGCGACGAGGACGTGCGGACGGCGGTCGACGCGGTGCTCGACGAGTGGGGACGGGTCGACATCCTCGTCAACAACGCGGCCGTGTTCAACTTCGCGCCCTTCGAGGACGGGACCCTCGAAGACACCCGCCGGGAGTTCGAGGTGAACTACTTCGGCTACGTCCGGACGATCCGGGCCGTCCTGCCGCACATGCGCGCCCGCAACGCCGGGATCGTCCACAACGTGAGCTCCGGCGTCTCCCTCGTCGGCCACCCCGGCCTCTCCGGCTACGCCTCGACGAAGGGGGCGGTCGAGGCGCTGACCCGGTCGCTGCGGCTCGAACTCCGGAACTACGACGTCGCGTGCACGGTCGTCTACCCGCCGCTGACGGCCACGCGGTCGGCGGCGCGGATCGGCTACCCCGACTGGCTGCTGACCGACCCCGCGGAAGTCGGCCGGAAACTGGCCGACAGGATCGAGGCGAGGGGGCCGGTCGTCACGACCGACTGGGCGACGCGGATCGGATTGGCGGTCGCACGCCGGTTCCCGTGGCTCGTCGAGAAGGGCACCGAGCGGTTCGTCGCGAGCGAGGGCACGACCGCCGGTCGGACCGAGGGTCGGTCCGAGTCCTGACCCGCGGACGGCCCGCAATCCGACCGACGGTCCCCGCTCCCGTCACCCGACCGACTCCGGGAAGTATTTGCCGGCGGTGGCCCTCGTCGCAGACCATGCAACGGGTGCCGGCGCGCGCGTCGCCGACGACCGGGGCCGCCCGGGGGGCCGAACCGTGAGCGACCGAACTGTCGAGGCCTCCGGGGCTGACGACCCCGGCTTCGACGACACCGACGCCGACGACACCGGCTTCGACGACACCGACGCCGACGACACCGGCCCCGCCGTCGACGCCGACACGGCCGCCGAGACCGACGCGACCGAGTCGGGGGTCGGGATCCCGTCGGGGACCTACGCCTACGCCGGGATCGTCGCGCTCTACGCGGCGACGATCCTGCTGGGGCTGTCGCTGACCGACGAGATGGCCGAGCTGGGGCTGGTCATGTTCCAGGACCCCGGCGACGTGGGCAACGTCGGCGTCTTCGCGGCGATACTGCTGGTCGCGACCGGGGGGATGGTCGCCGCCTTCCGCTACGGGTACGGCGAGGCGCTCGTCCGCGCGTTCCTGCTCGGGTCCGCGGGGACGCTCACCGCCGCGGCGGTCGCCGCCCTGACCGGCCTCGGGGAGATCGCGACGGGCGGCCTCGCGATGGGGCTCCCGACGAGTCCCGCCTCGATAGCGGTCGCCACCGTCACGTTCGCCGTCCTCTGGAGCTACCCCGAGTGGTACGTCAACGACCTGGCGGCGGTGGTCTTCGGCGCCGCCGCCATCCCGATGCTCGGCCTCGGCTTCGGGCCGCTCCCGGTCGTCGTCCTCCTGGTCGCGTGGGCCGGCTACGACGCCTACGCCGTCTACGTCTCCGGCCACATGCAGGAACTCGCCGCCGGCCTGGGCGACCTGAAGGCCCCCATCGTCTTCGTCGTCCCTCACTCGCTCTCCTTTTCGATGCGCGACCCCGAGTTCGACCTGATGGGCGGCGGGGAAGACTCGACCGACGCCGACGGTGCCGGGACCGACACCGACGACGGGGATGCGGAGGGAGCCACCGAACGCCCCGCCCGCTCGGAGGTCGCCCTGCTGGGCCTCGGTGACGCGATCATCCCGGGGATGCTCGCCGTGAGCGCCGGCCACTTCCTCGACGCGCCGACGCTCGTCCCGGCGCTCAACGCCAACGCGCCCGCGCTCGGCGCGCTGCTGGGCGGCCTCGTCGGCATGGGCGGGCTCCTCTATCTCGTCCACCGCGTCGAGGGCGCCCACGCCGGCCTCCCGCCGCTGAACGCCGGCGTGCTCGGCGGATACCTCGTCGGCGCCGTCGCCGCCGGGGTCCCGGTCACGACGGCGCTGGGACTGTAGGCGTTCGGTTTCCGGCACGTGCGACCGACGGCGTCGCGACTCGGGGGCAGTGAAAAACGGGAGAAGGTGAACCGAGGGGACGACTTCAGAACGGCGCTTCGGGGCCTTCGTCGTCGTCGCCGCCGATCTCGCCGCCGCGGGACTCGCCGGGCATCGAGGGGCCGGTGTCGGCGCCCATCATGCCCTCCTCGCCGCCCATGCCGCCCGTGCGGGCGTTGACCGTCTCGATCTCGGGGATCTCCTTGGTCATGCGCGTCTTGATCGCCTGGATCGTCATCGGGGAGATGCCACACCCCGAGCAGGCGCCGCCCAGCTGGATCGTCACGGAGCCGTTCTCGCGGTCGATCTCCTCGATGGCCGCCGACCCGCCGTGCATCTGGATCTGCGGGAAGTTCCGCCGCAGGAAGTTCGAGATGCGCTCGCGCAGGTCGTCGCCGTCCTCGGTCTCTGTGCTCATAGTACCTCGTGGTTGGCGACGACGGGGCTTAGACCTTTGGACTCACTGGTTCGTCGCGCGACCGATCGCCGGGCGCGGCCGCGCCCCGTCCAGCCTCAATCCATCCAGTCGGGGTTCGCCCGCGGCGGCGCGAACACGTCGATCCCGTCCAGCGGCTCGTCCCCGGTCGCCTCGACGCTGTGGGGTTCCTCGCTCGCGAGGTGGTAGGAGTCGCCGGAGCTGACCGGGAACTCCTCGCCGTCGACGACGAACACGCCCGACCCGCTCGTGATGTAGCCGACCTGCTCGTGTTCGTGGCTGTGTTCCGGGACGACCGCCCCCGGCTCGATGTGGACGTGTTGCATGCTCATCCGGTCGCCGACCGCCAGCTGCGTGAGGTGGACGCCGTCGGTGACTTCGACCGTCTCGTTCGCCGAGTGTGCTTCGACCTGCATGGATCGGTCGTGGGCGCGTGCACACCTAAGCGTAGGTGGTGTTCTGGGAGGACGTGCGTGCGAGTTGAGTAGTGGTTTCGAGTTGGGCCTTCGTGGAAGAAACGGAGGTAGACGCGACCGCACTCGACAGCGGGCGATGAAAGCCCTCGGCGCGCTCGCGGTCGCTGTCTCCGAAAATCGGAGATTTTCGGGATCTCGCAGGAGCGGAGCTCCTGCGGACCTCGCGAATCTCCGATTCGCTCAGTGACGAGAGAGCGAAGCTCTCTCGAACCAAGCGGGATATCCGCGCTCTCGGCACCGCCCGCTCACGGCACAGCCGTTCGCTTCGAGGCGCACGGCGCCTCGCACCGCGCGGATAGTGGCCCGCTCAGGCGACTATCGACGCGAGCGCGCCGCGCCCTTTCAGTCCACCAGGACCAGCACCACACAGCAACCGCACCGCGACCACCCCGCACAGCACCGCAGACGGCCACGAACCTCCCCAGCCGATTCGCTCGTTCGTTCCACTCACTCCCTCATCCCTCGCGCGGCTACGGTCGCGCGCATGAACGCGCGCTCCAGCGCGCGCCGACCGCACCGCAACCACCCACCGCAACAGCCGTCACCTGTACTGAACAGTCCACTCACTCGCGACAGCAACTGTTAGGGGCGTCGACCGCGAGGCTCCGGGCATGACCGACGACTCCGACGCCGGGGACGCGAGGGCCGACGGGGGCGCCGACCCCGAGGCGCTGGCCGACCGCGTCACCGACGGCGACCTGCGGCTCTACGAACTCGACGACCACGCCGACGCCGAGACCGCGGCGACCGCCCGCCGGCTGGTCGTCGAGCGCGAGGCGGGCGTCGACCTCTCGGCGACCGGCGACTACGCGTTCGCCGCGGAATCGGCCGAGTCGAACATCGAGAACCTCGTCGGCGGGACGCAACTCCCCGTCGGCGTCGCCGGCCCCGTCGCGGTCCGCGGCGAGGCCGCGGACGGCGACTTCTACCTTCCGATCGCCACCACCGAGGGCGCGCTGGTCGCCAGCGTGAATCGCGGGTGTTCGGCCATCTCCGCAGCCGGCGGCGCGACCGCCCGCGTCACCAAGCGCGGGATGACCCGCGCGCCGGTCTTCCGCGTCGACGGCGTCGCGGAGGGCGCCGAGGTCGCCGAGTGGGTCGAGGACAACGAGGAGCGGCTCGCCGAGGCCGCCGAATCGACGACGAGCCACGGCCGCCTCCAGTCAGTGACGCCGTACCTCGTCGGCGACTCCGTGTTCCTGCGATTCTCCTACGACACGGGCGACGCCAACGGGATGAACATGGCGACCATCGCGACGCGGGCGGCCGCCGAGATCGTCGAAGACGAGACCCCCGCCTCGCTCGTCGCGCTGTCGGGCAACCTCTGCGTCGACAAGAAGCCCGCGGCCATCAACGCCGTCGAGGGCCGGGGTCACACCGTCACCGCGGACGTGACCATCCCGCGCGAGGTCGTCGAGGAGCGGTTCGGCACCACCCCCGAGGCCATCGAGGAGGCCAACACCCGGAAGAACCTGATCGGCAGTGCCAAGGCGGGGAGCCTGGGGTTCAACGCCCAGGCGGCCAACGTCGTCGCCGGCGTCTTCATCGCGACCGGCCAGGACGAGGCCCACGTCGTCGAGGGCTCCAACTGCATCACCACCGTCGAGGCCCGCGAGGACGAACTGTACGCCAGCGTCAACCTCGCCAGCCTCCAGGTCGGCACCGTCGGCGGCGGCACCGACCTGGCGACCCAGTCGGAGATGCTCGACGTGATCGGCGTCGGCGGCGGCGGCGACCCCGTCGGCTCGAACGCCGACGCGCTCGCGGAGGTCATCGCCGCCGGCGCGCTCGCCGGCGAACTCTCCTTAGTCTCGGCGCTGGCCTCGCGACACCTCTCCAGCGCCCACGAGGAACTCGGGCGATAGGGTCCACCTGACGACCACAGATCCTCTCGGTCCGAAGCGTCGGACCCGGTTTCACTTCCGCCCCGGGGACGGCTGGCGTTTACCTGCCTCCCCCCCGGTAGTTCGAGTGCGTCCGACCGGGAGCCCCGGCGGGCGCGCCCATACCCATGCACACGGACAGCACCGCGGACCGCAGCGTCCGCACGACGGCCGGAGGCGAGCCCCCGGCGCAAGGGGAGAGAAAGGGGAAGGGGGACGGCGACGAGCGCGCCACCGATGGGGGCGACAACCCGTCGGTACGCCGCCCGACCCGGATCATGCGACTGGTGAAGCTCGCGGCGACGACGCTGGCCGCACTGGCCGGCGCCGCGAAGGCGATCGGGCTGGTCTGAGCGCCGGCCGTCGGCCGACGACCGCGTGGCCGCTCGGACGCGTCGCCGGCGCCGCCGCCGGAGAAACGCCTATTGCGGTCGCCTCCCTCGATCCGACGATGGACGACAAGGCGCCGATCTACGCGGCGGCCGCGGGAGTCGTCGCGCCGGTGGCGACGGTCCGCCTCGTCGGCGGCGCCGTCGACGCCGGCGTCCTCCACCCGATCGTGGGCCTCGTCTTCCTCTTTCTCGGCCCCGTGCTCGGGATCGTCTGGATCGTCTCGGCGGCCTGGAAGCTCGGCCTCACGGGGTGGGACCCGCTCGACCGGTTCCGCTCGCGGGCCACCGTCCGCGAGGACATCCCCGCGCAGTTCCACGACGCCATCGACCACGAGACGCTCGACGAGGAGAAAGAGGAGGGGAAGATCCCCACGAACCTGTTCGTCTACGGCCTCGTCTACCTCGTCGGCGTCCCGGTATTCGCGGTCGTGTTCATCCTCTGAGCGCCCGCGGCGTCCCGTCTCAGCCGCCGACCGCTCCCCGGACGCGGTGGCCGTGGTCGGCCCAGAGGCTCACGGCGCCGCCGACCGCGATGAGCGTCCATCCCGTCCAGAGGGTCTGGTCCAGTAACCCGGTCGCCGCGCCGACGCTCCAGACCGCCCAGCCGACGGCCGCGACGACCATCCCGGCGGCGTCGAGCCCGTCTCCCTGCGTCAGCGACACCGCGGCGATGGCGACGAAGACGACCGCGAGGGCCCCGGTGAGCACGACCACCCACGCGTCCTCGGGCGCGATGACGACCGCCGCGCCGACCACCGCGGCGAGGCTCGCCAGCGTCGCCGCCCCCCACGCGTACCAGAACCGCCGACCGAGCGCCCGCAGCGATTCGGGATCCATCGGCCGAGAGTTAGACCGTCCGCCGCAAGTGTCTTTCCGTTCGATTGACCTCTCTGGTGTGGGCCTACAGCAGTCGGTAGACGCCCCGATTTTCGGTCGCCTCGCCGGCGCGGACGAGCTTCTCGAGCGCCGTCCGGGTGTACTCGGGGTCGACGCCGCGCTCGGCGGCGTAGTCGACGACCGCGTCCTCGGTCGCTTCGTCGAGTTCGCGGACGGCCTCGCGGACCCGCTCCTTCCGGCTCGTGGACCCGCCCGAGTCCATCGCCGCCTCGCCCGCCTCGGCGACCGCGTCGGCGTCGATCCCCGACCGCTCCAGGTACTCCTCGTCGGAGGGGCCGGCGTCGTCGATCTGCCCCTCCATCTCGGTGAAGGAGTCGAGTTCGGCGAAGGCGTCGCCGTGGCCCTGCCGGTTGGCGAGCATCGACGCGCGCACCTCGCGGGCGTGGTCCTCCTCCTCGGTCGTGACGAACTTCTTGCGCTTGGCGTACTGGCGGGTCGTCCCGCAGCGGGGACACTGGCTGGTCTCCGGCCGTCCCTCGACGACCCAGAGCATCGAACAGTCGCTACAGCCCACGACGGCGTACATCTACTCCGGAGTATCGCCCCCGCCGGTATCAACGTTCGGCAAGCGGGGCGGAAGTGGACGGGCGGGCCGGTGGCCGGATCGTGACGCGACCCCGTCCGTGGACTATCGCGGCGCTACTCGTCGACCGCCGCGACCGTCTCACGGATCGCCTCGACGTACTCCTCCCGGCTGTAGCCCAGCCGGCCGATCCACACCTCCTGATACGACGGATGCACGAGCGGCACGAGCGTCGTCCCCAGCCGCTCGCAGTCGACCGGCTCCAGCACCGAATCGAGAAAGCCGTCCAGCTCTCGACCCTCGACCGTCAGAACGGACTTCGTGGCGTGTTTCCCGGTCGCGAGCACGGCCGCGGGCTCGACTTCCCGGATCTCTTCGACCAGATAGGGTCGGCAGTTGGCTCGTTCCTCGGCGGTTGGCTCGCGGTTGTCCGTCGGGTCGTCGGGGTCCGCGGGGAAACACTTGACCGCGTTCGTGTAGTAGGCGTCGCCGGCGTAGCCCGCGTCGGCAATGACCTCGCGTATCTTCCGGCCGGACCGGCGCGAGGTGTAGGCCAGTCCCGTCAGGTTGCCGCCCCGCCAGCGGTCGGCGCCGGGGTCGCCCGCGGCGGGCGCCTCGCCGACGACCACGACCGAGGCGTCTCCGGGGCCGTTCCCCCAGGCGATGCGCTCGCGGCACTCCGCCAGCGCGGGGCAACGCCGACAGTCGTCGGCGAGCGCGTTCCGGTCGTCGGAGTCGGGAAACGTCGGCATAGTCGATCGGTTGCGGGATACCGGGAACTCACTCGGCGCCGGTAGCCTCGCGCCAGGCGCGGGCGGGCAGCGCGAGGACGGTCGCGAGGCCGGGGTAGCCGTCGGCCCGCCAGACGACGGCGGCGACGGCGACGAGCAGGAACTCGAAGTACAGCTCGGGCGAGGCGTCGATCAGCGCGAAGTGGGCCGTGAAGCTCTGCTCGACCTCGTGCTCCAGCGGCGGGACCGCTGGCCACAGCATGAACCCGGCCTCGCGGAACTCCAGCGCGACCAGCGAGTACAGCGCGTCGCCGAACGCGTGGACGACCGCGCCGATGCCGAACGCGACCGCAAGCGGCTCCTCGCCCTCCTCCCGGACCCGGGCCACCGAGTACAGCAGGGCGACCAGCGGGGCCAGGACGAGCAGCGAGTGGGCCAGCGACCGGCCGGACGGCAGGACCGACAGCGTCCACGCCAGCGGCTTGTCCACGAGGTCCGGGAACTGCGAGGCGAAGACGACGACCAGCGCGGTCGCGGCGGTCGGGCGGTGGCCCCGCCCGACCCGCGAGTAGAGACTGTAGGCGAGATACGCCAGCGCGAGGTGTCCCCAGGGCCACATCACCCGAGGGGACGGCCGTCCGGTCCTTACGTGTGTCGGCTTCCCGGCCAACCGCGAGGTCACGGCCCGGATCCGCCGCGGTCGTCGGCCGTCCTCGCCCACCGCGCTCGGCCGCTCGTGAAAGGCATATGCGCCTCGCGGCCGTCGGGGCGGGTATGGGCTACGCGTGTCCCGTCTGCGGCGACCCCCAGGCCGACGCCGAGCACCTCGCCAACCACCTCGCCTTCACGGCCATGCTCCGCGGGGGCGACCACGAGGCGTGGCTCGACGACCGCGTCGACGACTGGGCCGACCTGGACCCGCCGGACCTCGCCGAGCGCGTCG
Source organism: Halosimplex marinum (assembly GCF_051414075.1). Lineage (NCBI taxonomy): Archaea > Methanobacteriati > Methanobacteriota > Halobacteria > Halobacteriales > Haloarculaceae > Halosimplex > Halosimplex marinum. The sequence goes on from NZ_JBLKNY010000003.1 coordinate 583,982, forward strand.
TCGACCACGCCGACGGGGAGGAGTTCCCGCAGGTCTTCGAGGACACGACCGGCGGCGACCACGACCACGGCCACGACCACCAGCACGGGGGCGGCCGGCAGGGCGCCGGCGGCCCGATGCCCGGTGGAGCCGACGCGGTCGAGAACGCGGCGCCCGGCGGCGTCGCCGACCTCGACGACTTCGAGGGCGAGACCGACGACGTGCTCGCCGAGGCGAAGGAACTGACGCGCCGGCGCCGCGCGAACGCGGCCGACGACGAGTCCGACGACGGCGCGGACGCCGACGGGACCGATGACGAGGAGGGGGCCGGCGAGGCTGCGGACGGCGACGAGGGCGCCGCGGAGGGGGACGCGGCCGACGACGAAACCGACGGTTCCTAAGTCGCGGGGGCCGAACCGGTGGGTATGGACACGGAGGGGACGCTCGCGCCGGCGACCGCCGCCGCGGCCCGGGAGCGCTACGAGGCGCTCGGGTCGACGGCCCAGGTCGTCGTCAAGGAGACCGCGAAGGCGATGGAGATGGACGCCGAGGAGTACCGCGACCGCGTGACGAGCGACGTGGTCGAGACCGCCCGCGACGCGCTGTTCGCCTCCATGCTGGAGGTCAGCGTCGGGTCGCGCGAGGAGTTCGACGAGTGGGTCGCCGACCGCGACGGCTACGAGGTCCACGAGGTCGGCAGCGAGAACGTCGACCGCGTCGTCTGGCACGCCGCGCCGGCCGCCGAGACGGTCGTCGCCGCCACGTTCCACGAGGAGCGCGAAGCCGCCGTCGGTACCCTCCGCAGGCAGGCGTTCGGTCGGATCTACCGCGACCTGGTGACCGAGAGCGACGAAGCCGCCGGTGAGAGCGGCGAACAGGCAGACGAGGGAGGAGCGGCAGCCGACGAGTCGAACGCCGAGTAGCGCGCCGCCGTCGCGTATCCGTGTCGTTTTCACGCGCTCGGCCGTAGCGAGGGGTATGCGTCGGGTCACTCGCAACGCCGTCCTGTTGATCCTCGGAACGGTGGTCGCGCTGCTCGCGCTCGGTGCCCTCCCGTCGCTGCTCGCCAGCGGCGACCCCTACTACGTCACCGCCGACCCCGTCGACGCGAACGGGTCTGCCGACGGCTCCGGCGCGGCGGCGGTCAACGAGAGCGCCGCCGTCAACGGCTCGACCCTCTCGGAGCGGCGCTATCCCTACACCACGCAGGCGCTCCGCAACGGCACCTCCGACCCCTACCGGAAGGGACCGTGGGGGCTGAAGGAGGCGTTCACCCACTCGCCGTTCGACGAGCGGTCGGCGCTGGCGGCGCGCAACGCGAGCGCCGTCTCCGAGTCGGGCGTGCTCGTCTCGTACAACGGCACGCTTTACCGCGTCGCGGTCGGACAGCGACCATGAGCGACCGCGACGACGCGGCGGAGTCACCGGCGACCGACGGCGACGGTCCCGCGCGCGACCCCGGCCACGAGTGGCGGGTCACCGAGCGCGAGGCCGAGTACGAGACCGGCTGGTACACCGGCGGCTACGACCGCGTCGAACAGCCGGACGGCTCGGAGAAGGACTACTACTGGGCGGAGCTTCCCGACGCCGTGGTCGTCGTCGCCCGCACCGGCGACGAACTCGTCCTCGTCGACCAGTACCGCCCCGTCATCCGCGAGCAGTGTCTCGAACTCCCCGCCGGCATCGTCGAGGACGGCGAGTCGTTCACGACCGCCGGCGCCCGCGAACTGCGCGAGGAGACCGGCTTCGACCCCGCCGGCGTCTCCCTGCTGGAGGAGTTCTGGTGTTCGACCGGCGTCCTGCGACACAGACGGGGCATCGTCTTCGCCGAGGGGCTCGAACCGGTCGAGCGGAAACTCGACGGCAACGAGTTCCTCTCGGTGACCACGGTACCAGTGGACGACGCGCTGGCCGTGGCGCGGCGCCAGCCCGCCAACGACGCCACCATCGAAGGGGTGTTGCTCGCGCAGGCGGAGGGGCTGCTGTGACCGGTGACGGCGACTCGGGGGCCGACCCGACGGGCGAAGCCGCGATGCACCCCTGGGAGCGCGAGGACCCCGCCTGGCCCGTCCACGACCGGGAAGTCACCTGGGAGACCGACTTCTTCGAGGCCGGTCACGACGTGGTCGAGCGGCCCACCGGCGAGCGAGCGGAGTACTACTGGCTCGAACCGGGCGACGCGGCGGTCGTCGTCGCGTTCACCGACGACGAACTCGTCCTCGTCGAGCAGTACCGCCCGCGCCTGCGTCGCTACTCGCTGGGGCTCCCCGGCGGCGGCGTCGAGGACGGGGAGGATCCCGGGGCCGCCGCGGCCCGCGAGTTGCGCGAGGAGACCGGCTTCGTCGCCGGCGACCTGCGGAAACTCGACGCCTACGTCCCGACGCCGTGGACGCGCTACACCCGCCACGTCTTCGTCGCCCGGGACCTCGACCGCGGAGAGCGCGACCTCGACGACGCCGAGTTCGTCGAGTGGGAGACGGTGCCCGCCGACGAGGCGGTCGACCGCCTGCGCGGCAGCGAGGGGCCGGCGAACGGCATCTCGCTGACGCCGCTGCTGCTCGCCCGCGAGGAGGGGCTGCTGTGACCGGCGGCGACTGGCGCGTCGAGTCGTCGGTCGTCGAGTACGAGAACGAGTACTTCGCGGCCGGCTACGACGTCGTCCGGCGACCCGACGGCACGACCGCGCGCTACCACTGGATCGACCCCGCCGACGTGGTCGCGGTCGTGCCCGTCACCGACGACGGCGAGGTCGTCCTCGTCGAGGAGTACGAACCTCAGCTCGGCGGGACCGTCCTCGGCTGTCCGGCCGGCGGCGTCCATCCCGACGAGTCGCCCGTCGACGCCGCGGTCCGCGAACTGCGCGAGGAGACGGGCTATCTCGCGGCCGACCCCACGGCGCTGCTCGCGTACCGGCCCGAGCAGTGGGTCCGGATGGAGTGTACGGTCTTCCTCGCCGACGACCTCGACCCGGTCGAGCGCGACCCCGACGAGGGGGAGTTCGTCACCGTCCACACGGTCCCGGTGGCCGACGCGCTCGACGCCGTCCTCGACGCGGACGTCGTCCACGGGGCGCAGCTGACGCCGCTGCTGCTCGCGCTCGCGGAGGGGCACCTGTGACCGACGGCGGGGAGTCCACCCGGCCTCGCCGCGCTGCTGGTCGCCCGCGACGAGGGGCTACTGTAGGGATCGTTGCACACCCGCCGGAGTCCGACGAACCTATGCCGTCCGGCCCCCGATCCCGACTCAACGATGGACGGCGAGATCTCCTGCGAGGAACTGCAGGCGCTACTGGACGACGGCGACCGCGAAGCCGCGGACGCCCTCCGGATCGTGGACATCCGGAACCCGGGGTCGTTCGAACGCGGGCACATCCCCGGCAGCGAGAACATCCCGGCGAACGAACTCACGGACCGCGTCGAGGAACTCGACGGCGCCGAGCGCGTCGTGACGGTCTGTCCGAAGGGCAAGTCCAGCGTCCAGGCGGCCCGCCTGGTGGGCTCCTACGAGGGCGTCGACGGCCCGGTCGAGAGCCTCGCCGGCGGGCTCAGCGAGTGGGACGGTCCGCTGGCGGCCGCCGACGCCGGCGAGTCCGGCGACGGATCGGCGCCGTTCTGACGCTGTCGCTGTGCCTCGGTCACCTCCGTCGGTCCGCCCTACAGCGCCGCCGCTGGCGGACGTGAGACGGTGGCTCGGTGAAAGTCCTCGTCACAAGGGGCTCAGTGGGGGTAACTGCTCGTCATCGCCACCACGAGTGGGTAGTCCGGCACCAGTCAAAAGCCCGTTCGTTCGCGGCGGGCGGATCAACTACGTCCCCACCACCATGTGCAAGTTCTGTGTGCCGGGCGGAGCACTTATCACGCTATGTGCAAAACGTGCATACGAGATGAGCGCGAGTGACGACCCCAAGCGGGTCCACTTCCAGTCGCCCGAATCCCTCGTCGAGCGCCTGGACGCCATCGCGGACCTGTTCGGCACGGATCGGACGGATCTCCTCGTCGAGGCGATGCGCGAGTACATCGAAGACACCGCCAGCGACGAGCGGTTTCAGGAGTTGGTCGCCCGCCGCTACTACGAGGACGACCTCGACTTCGAGACGGTCAAGCGGCTTGTCGACCCCGAAACCGCCCAGCGGTTGCGACTTCTCAAGGCCGACCTCGACGAGGAGCCGTACGACCTCGCTGCGCCCGACGATACGGACATCTACGACGACGACCGCCGTTCCGTGACGCCCGACGCGGCTGACGAGTCGACAGACGAGTGATGAGCGGTCGCACACGCCTGCGGGCGGTCGTCGCGGACACGAGCGCGCTCGTGAGTCTCGCCGTCCCGAGCGCCGACCGGACGTACGACACGCAGACGGAACCGGACCCGCTACAGTACGTGCTCACCTCCTGTGACGTTTCGGTTCCACCGTCGGTCGTCACGGAACTACGGGAACTGGCACAGTACAGCGACATCCACGCGGCGGCCGCCGACAACGTCCTTGCCGCACGGTCCCACTACGATATCGAGGACCCGTACCAGCGCACCGCGACACCGGAACCGCGTCCGACGTTCGGGCTCGACGACGGCGAGACGGACGGCATCGTTCTGGCGAACGCGCTCGAAGTCGACGGGTTTCTGACCGACGAGTTCGGCGGCAACAACTTCGCGCTCGTCCACGCGGCACTAACCGGACCACGGATCGTTCCGACGCCTCGCTTGCTCTGTGACTACGCTCGCGACGGTCACATGAGCGTCGAGGAAGCACGCGCACTGATTCGGACGATCGGTCCACACCGGAGTTGGGACAACAGTCCCTACGTCGAACAGTTGCTCGGTTCACTCGATTGATACGGATTATTGCAAGCGTTTCCCGGGTCGACCGCACGACTGCGTGCGGTCGATCCCGGAATGACTTGCAATAATCCGTATGAATGCTCGGCCCCTTGACCGGGCTTCGGCCGGACTGCGAGCACGGGCGGACCCGCCGCTCGTCGTACCGACCGAAACTGACAGAGGACCTGCCTGTGTATCGCGACTATGGACCGCGCTCCCGGGTCGTTCGCCGAGGCGCTCGCCTCTGGCGACACCGACCGCGTGAACGAGGCGATCGATGAGGTCGAGGCCGTCGACGCGACCGAGCGCGTCGAGCGGTATCCGGCGCTGTTCGACGAGTGCTATCCGGTCTACGGGAGCGACGACGGCTACGTCAGACAGGCGGTCGTCCGCTTCCTGCGGGACGCCTACCCGATGCTCGAACTCCAGATCGCCGCCGTCGAGGGCGACCGCGTCGACGGGTACACGACCGACGATCTCGCCGAGATCAGGACCCGACTCGTCGAACTCCTGCTCGAAGCGCTCGAAGACGACGACGGCAGGGTCCGGACGGCCGCAGTCGACGGCTTCGACACGCTCGGCGTCGCGCTCGACGCGGCGGAGCTCACCGCCGAGCGAGCGGCGCTGGTCGAGGCGCTCGAAGACCTGTCCGACACCCTCCCCGACGAGAAGGCCGAGCACGCCGAGAGCGCGAAACGCTCGGTGGAACGCATGGGGTTCGTGGGCGGTCTGATGTCCGACATCGATATCGATTCTCCGTGAACGCGGAGAAGAAGTGTATACGATAGAAGTCAGCGCATACGTACACGTTCGGTCGACAAGCACCCGACTTATGTGGGTTCGGTCGCGTAGGTGGAGCAATGACCGTGCGCCACGACGGGATCACCGTCGAGTGGCTGGGCTACGCCACGCTGCGGTTCGCGGGCGAGGACACCGTCGTCTACACCGATCCCGGGCGATACGGCGTGCTCACCGGCGAGTGGGAACCGGACACGGAAGGCGTCGGCCACCCGCCGGCGCAGGATTATCGCCCGGAGGACGCCGACGTGGTCTGTCTCACCCACGTCCACCACTACGACCCCGACGGCGTCGAACGAGTCGCGGGGCCGGACACCACCATCGTCGCGTTCGAGGCCATCGAGGACGGCGTCGAGGACCGCGAACTCCCGCCGCTCGACTCGCTGCCGTACGACGTGGTGACCGTCGGCGACAGGGAGTCGCTGACCGTCGACGGCGTCCCGCTCTGGACGGTCCCGGCGTACAACGAGGAGAACGGCCCCCACACCCGCCCGGACGGCACGCCGTTCCACCCGGAGGGGTTCGGCTGCGGGTTCGTCGTCGACGTGGAGGGCAAGCGCGCCCTCTACCCCGGTGACACGGACGCGCTCGGCCCCCACCAGAACGTCGAGGTGTCGGTGTTCTGCCCGCCCATCGGTCCACGGTTCACGATGGACCGCCACGAGGCCGCCGCGCTCGCCGCCGCGATGGAGCCCGAGCTGGTCGTCCCGGTCCACTACAACACCTTCTCGACGCTGGAGACCGACTCGCGGGGGTTCGCCGCCGACGTAGCCGAGGCCGGCGTCCCCGTCGCGCTCGACGAGCGCTGAGCGGCGGGATCAGCTGTCGTCCGACGGGGGCTCGGGGTCGCCGTCTTCGGCCGGTCGGAACGCGAGCTCCGTCCCCTCACCTACGCGGCCGCCGCCCTCGACGGATTCGACGGTGAGCGTCACGTCCGCGGTCGCGCCGCAACCGCGGCTCACGAAGTGTTCCCACTCGTCGCCGGCGGCCACCGGCCCCGACTCCGCCCGCCGGAGGTAGGCGCTGTACCGCGACTTCGAGAGTTCCTCGGCGATCCGGTCGGTGACCGGCGCGTACCGGACGACGACGCGCTCGGCGACCCCGTCGGCGGTGGCGTCGGCTGTCACTGGTCTATCAGAGGTGGTTCTCGGTGAAAACGGTTGCGCGGTCCGGTGCGGTGGCCGGCCGAACGCGGCGGCCTCCGCTCAGCCGTCCCACCCGGCCAGCGAGCGGTGTTCGTCGGCGACGGCCCGGATCCCGTCGGCGTCCAGCGCGCCCCGCTCGGTCAGGACCGCGTCGACCAGTTCCGGCGGCGTCACGTCGAAGGTCGGGTTCGCGACCCCGACGGCGGCGTCGCCGTCGTACACCTCGCGGGGGTCGCGCTCCTCGCGGTCCACGTCGGCAGTCGCCTCCGCCTGGTCCCCACCGTTCGCGGCCGCTATCTTGTCGCTCGCGGCGACGACGTAGCAGTCGATCCCCTCGGCGGCCGCCGCGGCGGCCGCGCCGCGCGTCCCGACCTTGTTGACGACCTGTCCGTCCGGCAGGATCGTGTCGGCGCCGACGACGACCGCCCCCACGTCCATCGCCGCCAGCCGGTCGGCCAGCGCCGCGTCGGTCGTCAGCGTCACCGCGGCGTCGGTCGTCCCGGCGAAGCGCTCGGCCGTCCCGACACCCTCCCGGCCGGGCCGGGACTCGGCGACCACCACCGCGTCCGGGTCGGCCCGCTCGACCGCCGCCGCGACCGTCCCCGACCGCGAGAGCGTGGCGACGCGGCCGGGGACCCGGTCGGCGGCGAGCGCGGCCGCGTCGGTGTCAGCGGCGCTCGCACGCTCGATACCTTCGAGGGCATCCGCTTCGAGCGCGGCCGGGGTGGCGTCCTCGCTCGCCGCGTCCATCGCCCGGTTGACGCGATTGGCGACGACGGCCATCGACGGCCGAGCGTCCAGCAGGGCGCGGGCGACGGCGACGAGGCCCGTCCAGGCGGCCGGAGGGCTGTCCGCGTCCTCGCCGCCCGCCCCTTCGACCGCCAGCGCGGCCTCGTCCCGGAGGACTTCCAGCGCGCGCAACGATATCCAGGCCGACCCGTGCTCGGCGTCTTCGGCGACGGTCTCGACGGTCGGTCGCACCCGGTCGTAGGAGGTCCAGAGGTCCGGCACCGTCTCGCGTCGCAGGATCGCCGTCGGCGCGGTCCACTCGAACTCGTCGGTCTCCTCGTTCGGTTCGACGGCTCGCACTTCGCAGTCGAACAGATAGGGGTGGACGACCCACCGCCGGCCGAGGTCCTTGTCGACGACCGCGAAGGGGTCGCCCCGCCGGACAAGCGCGGTCTCGGCGCCTGGGTCGATTCCGGTCTCCTCGCGGACCTCCTCCTGGGCGGCAGCGGCGGGGTCGCCCTCGGCGTGGCCCGCGACGGCGCCCCACCGCCCCGCGTAGGAGCCGACCGCGCCGCTCCGCCGCAGGAGCAGTACGTCCCCCTCGTTACGGAGAAACACTGTCACGACGTGGGTCTCGTCGAGAGCGTCCTCGGGAGCTCCGTCGGCGTCCCCGCCGCTCTCTCCGGTCATGGGCCACACGTTCGCGCGCCGGCCGTATCAGCCTCGGGGGTCGGCCCCGGGCGGTCGGCGACGGCGCCGCGGCGGTCTCCGAGCACGACCCGCCGGTCCGCGAGGGGGAACCGACTTGGGCGTCCCGGCCGAACGCCGCCGTATGGAGATCGCCCTCGTCAGCGACACGCACATCCCCTCGCGCGCCAGTCGGATCCCAGACGCGTTCCGCGAGCGGATCCGCGCGGCCGACCACGTCGTCCACGCCGGGGACTTCGACTCGAAGGGGACGCTCGCCGACGTACAGGACCTGGCGCCCGAGTTGACCGCCGTCGCGGGGAACATGGACCCCCGGGTCGGCCTCCCCGAACGGGCGACCGTCGAGTTCGGCGGCGTCACCTTCGTCGTCCTCCACGGCACCGGTTCCAAGCACGGCTGGGAGGACCGCGTCGCCGCCGCCGTCCGCGAGGAAGCGGACGAACCGCGGGTCGGGGTCGCCGGTCACACCCACGAGGTGTTCGACCGAGGGGTCGGCGGCGTCCGGCTCCTGAACCCCGGGAGCGCGACCGGCGCCGCACCGGCCGACCGGGCGACGATGATGACCGTCGACGCGGCCGACGGCGACCTGAACGTGACCGTCCACGAGGCCTGAACGGCGCCGAGAGAACCGGAGCGCCCGCCGGTCACTCGGCCAGCGCGCCCGTCGCGGCGTCGAACAGGGCGTCGCGGATCTCCCGGTCGGCGCCGAAGACGGTCAGCGGTCCCCCCGAGTGCGCGACGGCGCCGGCCTCTCCGGCGAGCAGCGACCCGGCGACCTGCTCGCGCTCGGCGGGGTAGTAACAGACGAACCCCTCCAGTTTTCCGCGGGCGAGCAGCCCCCAGTAGACCACGGGCGCCCACATCTGGATGGCCCGCTTGGGGACTTCCTCGACCGCGTCGGTGATGGCGTCCCACTCGCGGCGCTCGGCGCCGCCCGAGACCACCTCGGGGCCGATTATCATCCCGACAGTCGCCTTCTCCGCCGGGAGCGTCGGCCCGTCGGTCACCGCGACCGGCGTCCCGTTGTACTCGACGCCGCCGCCCCGGGTCGCGACGTACGTGTCGTCGAGAACCGGCACGTGGACAGCGGTGGCGACGGGTCGGTTCTCCGGGCCGTCCGGGCCGGCCCGGTCGCAGGCCGTCGCGGCGACGCCGAAGGTCGGGATGCCGGCAGCGAAGTTGTTCGTGCCGTCGAGGGCGTCGACCACCCAGCGGTACGCCCCGTCGCCGTCGTGGTCGCCGGACTCCTCGGCGGAGATCCGGTGGTCCGGGTGGGCGTCGGCGATCGCGTCGAGGACGCGTCGCTCGGCCTCGCGGTCGGCCTCGGCTTTCACGTCCTTGGCCGTGTAGTCGGCCGCCGTGCCGCCGTCCGCGAACGCCTCGCGGAGGTAGTCGCCGCCGGTCTCGACCGCGCGGCGGGCGGTGTCGGCCAGCGCGTCGGCGTCGACAGTGGGATCGTCGTCGGTCGCGTCGGGTTCGACCGTACCGGCGCGGTCGGCACCTGCGTCGGCGCCTGCGGAGTCGTCGGGCATAGCCTGGCGTGTGGACCGCCGTCCTACGAGCGTTTCGGATCGGCGCCTGTCGGCGTCGGTCCCGCCGCGGCGTCGCGGTGACCCGTGGCCGCGCCGCACCGGTAGGCCGGCCGTCACCGACTCGGGCGATCCCTGCTCGTAACGGGGCGCTTTTGACGGGGCACGACCCATTCAAGGTATGGAACTGTTCGCGGTCGAGGGACTGCCGGAAGTCCGTCCAGGCGACGACGTGGGCGAACTCGTCGCCGACGCCGTCGACCTCCGCGAGGGCGACGTGGTCTGTGTCTCTCACTCCATCGTCTCGAAGGCCGAGGACCGGGGCGCCGACCTCGACGAGTTCGACCCCGGACCACGGGCCCAACGCATCGCCGAACGCATCGGTGACCTCGCGGGCGAGGAGAAAGACCCCCGCTTCGCCCAGGCGGTCCTCGACGAGAGCGCGGAACTGCTCACCGAGGAGCCGCTCATGCTCGCCGTCACGCGGTTCGGTCACATCTCCGTCAACGCCGGCATCGACCGCTCGAACGTCCCCGACTCGGACCTGCTCCTGCTCCCCGAGGACCCCTCGGCCAGCGCCGAGCGGGTCTCGGAGACGCTGAACGCGCCGGTCGTCGTCACCGACACCTCCGGGAGACCGTTCCGCCAGGGCCAGCGCGGCGTCGCCATCGGCTGGGCAGGCATGCCGGCGGCCCGCGACTGGCGCGGCGAGACCGACCGCGACGGGCGCGAACTCGGCGTCACCGTCGAGGCGGTCGTCGACGAACTCGCCGCCGCCGCCAACCTCCTGACCGGCGAGGGCGACGACGGCCTCCCCGTCGTCGTGGTCCGGGGCTTCGAGTTCGGTGACCACGAGCCCCACGACGGCCTGTTCCGCTCGCCCGAGGGCGACTACGTCCGCGACGCGCTGCGGGAGTGGGAGTACGACAGGGCGCGGTTGCGCGAGGGCGGCGACGACCGGGCCGGCAGAGACGACGACGGCGACGACGGGGACGGCGGAGGGGACACCGAATGAGAGCGATAGAACTCACGCCGGAGCGGCCGGTCTCGACGATAGCACAGCTGGGCGCGACCGCGGAGCGGGTCGGCTTCGACGCCGCGTTCGTCAGCCACCACTACAACAACCGCGACCAGTTCGCCGCGCTCACGGCCGTCGCCGGCGAGACCGACGAGATCCGGGTCGGCCCGGGCGTCGCCAACCCCTACGAGACCCACCCGGTGACGCTGGCCTCCCGGATGGCCACGCTCGACGAGTACAGCGGCGGCCGCGGCGTCTTCGGCGTCGGTCCCGGCGACGCCTCGACGCTCGCCAACCTCGGCATCGACCCCGATAGCCCCCTCCGCCGGGTGCTGGAGACGTTCAAGGTCGCCCAGCGGCTGTGGGACGGCGAGCGCGTCGACCACGACGGCACCTTCCGGGCGGACGACGCCGGCCTCAACTACGACGCCGGCGACATCCCTGTCTACGTCGGCGCGCAGGGGCCGCACATGACCCGCATGGCCGCCAAACACGCCGACGGCGTCCTCTACAACGGCGCCCACCCGCGCGACTACGCGTGGGCCAGCGAGCGGGTCACGGAGGGACTGGACGAACGGCCGGACGCCCGCGGCGAGTTCGACTTCGCCGCCTACGCCGCCGTCAGCGTCGCAGAGGACGGCGAGGCGGCTCGCGAGGAAGCGCGCTTCCCGGTCGCGTTCGTCGCCGGCGGCGCGCCCGCGCCGGTGCTCGAACGCCACGACATCGACCGCGAGGCCGCCGCAGCGGTCGGCGAAGCCGTCTCGGCCGGCGAGTTCCGCGAGGCGGCCGGCCTGGTCACGGACGCGATGCTCGACGCCTTCTGCATCGCCGGCTCGCCGGCGGAGGTCGAGGCCGAGGTCGACGCCGTGCTGGAGTACGCCGACAGCTTCGTCGCCGCGTCGCCGCTCGGCCCCGACGCCGAGCGGGCTATCGAACTGCTCGGCGGGATGGACTGAGGCGGGAGAAGGTCCGTGTGGCCGCGACGGCTATCGGGCTATCGCGCTTCCGGCGGCGGCGAACTCGCGCCGGTGAACAGCGAGAAGAAGGCGCCGAGCGAGAGGTAGCCGAACACCGCGGAGGCGCCGGCGACGAACAGCACGCCGAAGGCGATCAGGACGTAGTTGAGGGGGTCGTGGGCCGCGACGTCCTGGAAGTGGCTCGGCATCTCGATGATACTGTTGACCAGCTGCGTCGCCGACTCTGCGAGGGTCACCATGCGCGAGCGTTCGGACCCTCCCTACTTCGAGGTTTCGTGTGCGAGTCGCCGGCGATGTCGGTGGCCCGGACGCTCCGGGGCCGGCGGCTGCGAGCGGTCTCACTCGATGTCGCGCGACCGGAACCGCCAGTAACCGACGGCGACCGGGACGACGAACCAGAACACGAGCACGCCCGCCAACAGCAGGCGGCGCGACCCCGAGACGACCCCCAGCGAGCCGTAGGCGTTCGCGGGGTTGGCCCACTGGAGGTAGTGGTACCACTCCGCCGGCGACCCGGGGGCGTACGCGAGGTCGCCGCCTCGCGGGAACTCCCCCTCGACCAGCCAGTAGGGGACGCCGACGAGCGTCCGCCACAGCCGAGTGATCAGCAGGATCGCGCCGAACGACGCCCCGATGGCGGTGATCCGCCCGCCGGCGAACGCGGAGATACCGACCGAGATCCCGAACACCGAGAGCCCGACCCCCACCATGGCGGCGACCCCCAGCGCGAGCGGCCCGGGGTCGACCGCCGTCGGCCGGACCCACAGGATGGCCACCGCGGCGAGGGCGCCGACGAGTACCGCGGCGACGTAGAGCGCGGCTCGACCGGCTAGCTTCCCGACGATCACGTCTCGCCGGGTGACCGGATACTCGGTCACGACCTTGAGACGGCCGGTCTCCGTCTCGTCGACGATAGCGAGCGCGCCGAGCAGGACCGTCGCGATGACGACCGGATACGGCGTCCCGAGTTCACCGAACAGCGGGCCGTACGCCGTCCCCAGCGCGGGGAGCGACGCCTCCCCAGCCGCGCTCGGCCCCGGCACGCTCAGCGCGGCCAGGACGAACTCGCCGACCAGTACGACCACCAGCGCCGGGACCAGCCAGGACCGCCCGATCGCGGCCAGGTCGGCCAGCGCGTAGCTCAGCGCCGGGCGCTCGGGGACCGACACCGGGAGCGAGGGCGTCGGGAGTTGCGGTCGAGACACCGAGACCGCGTCGAGCCGCCGGCGGAGCGCCGCGAGTCGGCCGCCCGCCCCGGCGTCGAGGTCCTGGTTCCGGAACCGGAGGTAGCCGACCGCGACCGGAACGACGCCCCACGCGACCAGCACGCCGAGCGAGAACCAGTCGATGGCTCCCTCGAAGTAGTTGGCCCCGCTGTAGGCGTTGTTCGGGTTGAGCACCTGGAGGTACTGGATCGTCCCCGGGTCGGCCGCGATGACGAAGTCCAGCTCCCCCTGGACCGGGGGACGCCCGTTCAGGAGCCCGAAGACCGGCCGGACGACGACCCGCTCCCAGTAGTTCGCGAAGAAGACGTACACGCCAAGCGCCAGCGCGAGCGCGCGGAGGCGCGTACTCGTGACCAGCGAGGCGCCGACGGCGATGCCGAAGTACGCGAGCGCGAACAGGAGCGTCAGCACGGTCGCGAGCGCGAGCGCGGACGGCGAGACCCCTTCGAGGCGGACGACGAGGATCCCGACGGCCAGCGCCTTCGCGGCCAGGACGACCGCCGCCAGGACGAGGCCCCGACCGAGGACCTTCCCGACGACCAGGTCGCGCCGGGCCAGCGAGACCCCCGAGAGGACGCGCAGGCTGCCGCGCTCGCGCTCGGCGGCCACCGCGAGCGCGCCGACCAGTATCGCCGCCAGGGCCACCGGCCGCTCGAAGCCGTTCAGCAACACGAGCGCCATCCGGTCCGCCGAGGAGTTGGCGAACAGCCGTTCCGAGGCCCGCACGACCAGCGGGAGGGTGACGACCCCGATCAGCCCGACCAGCGCCCACACCAGCCGCGACCGCCGAGCCTCGCGGAGTTCCTTGCCGGCGACCGTCAGCGCGTTCACGGCCGTCCCTCCGCGACCGCGGTCCCGCTCCCGGATTCCCGGTCGGTGTAGGCGGCGAACAGGTCCTCCAGCGACGGGTCCCGGACCGTCACGTCCTCGGCCGCCATGCCCGCCGACTCGACCCGCCGGATCACCGCCGCCTTCGCGGCCGGGTCGCGGCAGCGTACCCGGAGGGTGCCGTCGTCGGTCGTTCGCCCGGTGACGCCCTCGATGTCGTCGAACTCGACCGGCCGGACCTCGTCGACGTGTACCGCGACCCGGGACTCGGCGCCCAGCGACCCCCGCAGCCCGGCCAGGGTGTCCTCGGCGATGAGCTCGCCGTCGCGGAGGATGCCCACCCGGTCGCAGAGCCCCTCGACCTGGTCGAGGATGTGACTGGAGAAGAAGACGGTCGTCCCGCGGTCGAGTTCCTCGCGGACGATTCCCCGCAGGTCGACCATCCCGTTGGGGTCCAGCCCCGACGACGGCTCGTCGAGCACGAGCAGGTCGGGGTCGCCCACCAGCGCCATCCCGAGGGCGGTCCGCTGGGTCATCCCCGTCGAGTAGCCGCCGACGCGCCGATCCCTGTCCTCGGGGGCCAGGCCGACCCGCTCCAGGACCGCGTCGGGGTCGTCGTCGGCGCCCTGGAGGTCGTTGGCCAGCTCGATGTGCTCGCGGCCCGTCAGCCGGTCGTAGAGGGCGTACCCCTCCGGGAGGATCCCGGTGCGCTCGCGGACGGCCGTCGACTCGCGCCCGGCGTCCAGCCCGAACACCGTCGCGCTGCCCTCCGTCGCCGTGGCGTACCCCAGCATGACGTTGATCGTCGTCGACTTGCCGGCGCCGTTCGGACCGAGGAAGCCGTAGGCCTCGCCGGCCTCCACTTCGAGGTCGAGGTCCTCGACCGCCGTCGTCCCGCCGTACGTCTTGGTCACCCCGTCCAGGTTGATGACAGCCATCGGTACGTTCTGCATTGTATGCTATTATCGAGCACACATTAACCCACGGACGTATCCGTTCGAAGTCACGACCGGGCCGGCCGGGCGGGGACGGATCGTCGGCGCCGCCGAGGGCGAAGCCTTTACCGGGCCGGCCGCGTACTCGCTCGCAAATGGTACTCGACGATCTGGGCACGTCGCTCCGGAGCACGCTCAACGACCTCCGGGGCCAGTCCCGCATCTCCGAGGAGGACGTCGAGGCGGTCGTCAAGGACATCCAGCGGTCGCTGCTGCAGGCCGACGTGGACGTGGACCTGGTGATGGAGCTGTCGGACTCGATCAAGACCCGCGCGCTGGAGGAGGAGCCGCCTGCCGGCACCTCCGCCCACGACTGGGTGCTCCGGGTCGTCTACGACGAACTCGTCGACCTCGTCGGCGACTCCACCGAACTCCCGCTCGAATCGCAGACGATCATGCTCGCCGGCCTCTACGGGTCGGGGAAGACCACCACCTCCGCCAAGATGGCGTGGTGGTTCTCCAAGAAGGGGCTCCGGCCGGCCATCATCCAGACCGACACCGACCGCCCCGGCGCCTACGACCAGTCCAGGGAGATGGCCGAGCGCGCCGAGGTGGACTTCTACGGCGACCCCGAGGCCGACGACCCCGTGCAGATCGCCCGCGAGGGCCTGGAGGCCACCGAGGACGCCGACGTGCGCATCGTCGACACGGCGGGCCGCGACGGCCTCAACGAGGAGCTCATCGACCAGATCGAGGACATCGAGGCGGAGGTCCAGCCCGACCGTGACCTCCTGGTGCTCGACGCGGCGATGGGACAGAGCGCCAAGGACCAGGCCCAGGAGTTCGAGGACTCGATCGGTATCGACGGCGTCGTCATCACGAAGCTCGACGGGACGGCGAAGGGTGGTGGCGCCCTCGCGGCCGTCAACGAGACGGGCTCGTCGATCGCCTTCCTCGGGACCGGCGAGACGGTCCAGGACATCGAGCGCTTCGAGCCGTCGGGGTTCATCTCCCGGCTGCTCGGGATGGGCGACCTGAAGCAGCTGACCGAGCGCGTCGAGCGCGCGATGGAGGAGACCGGCGAGGAGGAAGAGGAGTGGGACCCCGAGGACATGATGGAGGGGAAGTTCACCCTCCACGACATGCGCAAGCAGATGGAGACGATGAACAAGATGGGGCCGCTCGACCAGGTGATGGACATGATCCCGGGGATGGGCGGCGGGCTCATGGACCAGCTGCCCGACGACGCGATGGACGTGACCCAGGAGCGCCTGCACGACTTCGAGGTGGTCATGGACTCGATGACCGACGAGGAACTCGAAAATCCGCGCGTCGTCGGCAAGAGCCGCATCGAGCGCATCGCCCGCGGCTCGGGCAAGCCCGAGGAGCGGATCCGCGAGCTGCTCGAACAGTACAACGCCATGCGACAGATGTTAGACCAGTTCCAGGGCATGGGCGACGCCGACATGGAGCGGATGATGAAGCAGATGCAGGGCGGCGGCGGTGGCGGCATGGGCGGTATGGGCGGTATGGGCGGCGGCGGTGGCGGCGGCCCGTTCGGCGACTGAGCTACCCGTCTCCGTTCGCCGCCCCTTCGGCCTCCGCCGCTTCGGTGTCCGCCCCTTCGGCGTCGTCGGTCTCCGCTTCGGCGCCGTCCCCCTCGATGTCGCGTCGGTTTAGCTCCGCTTCGACCTCCTCGGCGACCGCATCGTCGAGTTCCGCTTCGACCTCTTCGGCCACGGCGTCGTCCAGTTCCGCCCGGACTTCGGCCTCCACCGCGTCGTCGAGTTCGGCGTCGACCTCCGCCGCGACGGCGTCCTCGACTTCGGTCTCGACGGTGTCTTCCACCTCGGCCTCGACCGCGTCTTCCACCTCCGCCGCGACGGCATCCTCGACCTCTTCGGCGACGGCGTCGTCGACTTCGGCCGCGACCTCGGTCTCGACGCGGTCGTCGAGTTCATCCGCGACGGCGTCGCCGACCTGGTCGTCGACGGCGTCGGCGACCTGGCTCTCGGCCTCGGCGGAGACGGCCGATTCGAGGACGCGCTCGTAGATGGCCATCTTCTCGTAGACCCGCAGGAGGTAGCCGACGACGAGCCCGCCCTCGAAGGCGGCCACGCGCGGGTCGACGCGGACCGCGAGGAACGCGAACCCGCCGATGAACAGCAGGCCGTAGGCCAGCTCGACGTAGAACTGTGTCTCGCGCTCGGTGCGTTCGCCGCGTCGCGATAGCGGTCCGATCATGGTAGCAGTGACGGTCCGGTTCACCCGACGAGGTGGAGCCGCTGGCCGGCCTCGAACGTCGCGAACGAGACCAGCCCGGCGACCGTCGGGGAGGCGACCCAGGTTGCGACCACCCGCTTGACGGTCCGCGGGTCGAACAGGTCGAGCTGGTCGCTGGCCCACGTCGAGCGCTCGGGCTCACCGAGGCCCTCGGGGCGGACCAGCGCCGACAGCGGGACCCGGCGGCTGGCCCGGCCCCACCCGAGGCCGATCACGCAGGTCGTCAGCATGATCGCCAGGCTCGCCGGGATGCCCGCCCAGCTCAGGCCGGTGATGACCGTGGCTGCGACGGTCTCGACGACCAGCGCCGCCTCCAGCGACAGGTCGGTGATGTCGTCGCCGACCGTCTCCATCGTCCGCGGCCCCAGCAGAAAGGCGCCGGCGCCGATGGCCGCGCCGCCGAGCGCGACGCCCGGTGTCATCCCGACCGCCCCCGAGCCCACCAGCGGCGCGACGGCGTTGGCGACGTTGCTCGCGCCCGCCGAGAACGCCATGTAACAGCCGATACCGATCACGAGCAGTTCCACCAGTCCGTCGCGGTCGCCGGCGAGGCCGTCGAGGCGGCCCACCACGTCGTCGTAGAGGTACCGGCCGAGGAACGCGCACACCCAGAAGGCGACGACCGGGGCGACGAGCCACCAGACGACGACGGTCCCGACGGTCGCCCAGTCGAGCCCGCCCAGCGCGGCGCCCATCCCGACGACCGTCGCGACGGCCGTGATGCTGGTGCTCGTCGAGACGCCGAGGACGTTCCCCAGCAGGATGCCCAGACCGACGAACAGCAACACGACCGCCGACGTGGCGGGCGTGAAGTAGGATCCCGGGACGAAGCCCGTCCCGAGCGTGTCGACGACGTTGGTCCCGACGGTGAACCCGCCGACGAGCGCGAAGGCCGCCATCAGCGCCGACGCCTGGCGCATCGAGACGACGCCCCCGCCGGTCGCCGGCCCGAACGCCGCGCCCGTCGAGGAGCCGCCGATGTTCACGCCGACGAACACCGCGACCGCGATCGCGAGTCCGAGGAGCACGTTCACTGTCATCACCTCCGGGAACGGCGTCACGTCCGAACTCCAACGGCGTCACGTCCCGGGACTGGGAGGTTCGGCTCCGCCGCGGACGCCGCGGCCCGCGGCTGTCGCACCGCTCCGGGACACGTCCGTTACGGATGCTCGCGGGCCTCCGCGAACGCGCAGAACTGTGGCCCGCGACCCACTGCGACGAGAACGGGTGTCAGCGGTCGACGCCATCGCTGACGCCCTCGATTCCGCTCGACGATCGGTTGCGGTTCGTAATAAAATTCTCGAACCGTGCGGATCGGTGTCGAACGGTGAGGCCCCGAGAACCCCGACCGGCCGCCGTCCTCGGACCGGGTACTCGCGCCGCGCTCGCAGTCCGAATCGGTTCGGGATCTGATACACGAAACGGGTAACGGCGGGTCGGCCCAAACGGGGGTATGCGCGTCACCCTCATGGGGACCGGCGACGCGGTCGGCGTGCCCGCACCGCTCTGTGACTGCGAGTACTGCGCCGCCAGCGAGCGCCGCCGCCGGCCGGCGGTACTCGTCGAGGTCGACGACCGGCGGCTCGTCCTCGACATCGGTCCGGACATCGCCGGCCAGCTCCACGAGATGGAGGTCTACGACGTGGACGGCTTCTTCGCGACCCACGCCCACTTCGACAACTACTGGGGGATCAACGAGCTGAACCAGGCCGCGATGGACACCCACGTCCAGAACGAGGCGGCGTTCGACCACCCGACCTTCGGCAAGGAGGTCACCGTCTACGGCTCCCGGCCGGTCCGCACGTTCACCGAGGACACCTTCCCGCACATCCTCGACCACGTCGAGTACGTCCCGCTGGACCCGGACGAGGCGGTCCGCACCGACGCGTTCGACGTGCGGGCGTTCGAACTCGACCACGGCACCAACGCCTTCCCGACCCAGGGGTACGCCGTCTCCGCCGGGGGGTCGACCGTCGTCTACGCGCCCGACGTGGACGGCGTCGACGCGGTCCCCGACTTCTGTGCCGGCGCCGATCTGCTCTTTTTCGACGGGTCGGTCCTCGGCGCCGAGTTCCACGGCGACGCCGACGACCTGCGCGACGGCGCCCGCCGCTTCGACGCCGACCGCGTCGTCGCCACGAACGTCTCCGAACACATGCTCGAACGCCACACCGACGACCTCGACGCCCCCGGCGAGTTCGAGATCTGGAGCGACTTCGACGCTGTGGCGCTGTAGCCGCGAGGGCCGCTCGGCGGGGAGCTTTCGGGCGATTCCGCCGGGCGACCGGGCGGAAACGGTCGCGAGGATTTTTATCCCGTGACCGCCTCCGTCGATCCGTGACAACGCTGGTCGTCTGTATCGACCGCGCGGGCGACCTCGTTGCCGGGACGGACCCACCAGTCGTGGGGCGGGACGCCGTCGAGTCGCTCGTCGTCGACGTGGGCGTCGAGGACCCCGAGGACAGCCAGGTCAACTGCCTGCTCGAAGCCCTCCGCGTCTCCCGCGACCTGTCCGACGGCGGCGAGGAGACGCTCGTCGCGGTGCTGGCGGGGACGGACGACACCATCGGCGCCGACCGCGCCATCGCCCGCCAGGTCGAGGGACTCATCGACGACCACGACCCCGACTCGGCCGTCGTCGTCGTCGACAGCGCCGAGGACGAGCGGCTGGTCCCCATCGTCGAGTCGCGGCTCACCGTCGACGCCGTCGACCGCGTCGTCGTCCGCCAGGCCCGCGACATCGAGTCGACCTACTACCTGCTCAAGCAGTTCCTCGCCGACGAGGAGCTGCGCAAGACCGTCCTCGTCCCCATCGGCGTCGCCCTCATCGCCTACCCCGTCCTCTGGTGGCTCGCCAGCCCCGGCGTCGCCACCGGCGCCATCGTCGCCGTCGTCGGCCTCTTCCTCCTCTACAAGGGCCTCGGCGTCGACGCCTACCTCGCCGCCCTCCCCGGCCAGGTCCAGCAGGCGCTCTATTCGGGCCAGGTCGCCCTGGTCACCTACGTCGTCGCTGCCGGCCTCTCGCTGGTGGGCGTGTTCGCCGGCGCCATCGGCGTCTCCGAACTCGGCTCGGAGGGCCCGCTCATCCTCGCCAGCCGCTTCGCCTTCGACGCCATCCCCTGGCTGACCGGCGCCGCGCTGGCCGCGAGTACGGGTCGGCTGCTCGACGAACTCATCCGCCGCGAGGGCGTCCGCAGCGCCTACCTCAACCTCCCGTTCGGCGCCGTCGCCGTCGGCCTCGTCGTCCGCGGGTTCTCCGCGTACTTCCTCGAACTCGCCGACGTGTTCGAGCCGTTCCGGGTCCGGCCCTTCGAGGCCGGCCCCGTCGCCTTCGAGGGCGCCACCCTCGCGCCCCCGGGCACCAGGCTGGCGCTGTTCATCCTCGCCGGCGTCCTCGTGAGCCTCGCTGGCGTCCGCTTCGCCGCGTACTTCAGCGGGACCACGGTCGAACAGGAGTTCGCCCACGGCCGCGAAGGCGGCGACTAGGAGTCGTGCGTTCGGCCACCGTCGCGTTCGATTCCGTGCGAGTGTCTCAGTTGTTTCTGTTTGGGGTGTCGGGAAACGAAGTCGTACCGGGGGACCGCACTCGACAGCGAGCGCTGAAAGCCCTCTGCGCGCTCTGAACCGGATCGACCACACTCGGCAGCAGGCGGTGAAAGCCCTCCGCGCGCTCGCGGTCGCTGAGACGGGATATCCGCGCTCTCCGCACCGCCCGCGCGGATAGTGCCCGCTCAGGCGACCAAGCAAGCGCGAGCGCGCCTCGCCCTTTCAGTCCACCAGGAACACACCGCACAGCACTGCAACCGCCCCGCACAGCACCGCAACGGGCCACGAGCCTCCCCCACCGATTCCCGACACGCGAGTCGCGAATCCCTCGCGCGGTTTCGTCGCGCGCATGAAAGCGCGCGACAGCGCACGCCAACCGCACCGCAACCGCTCACCGCAACAGCTACCGCCTGCACTGAGCACCTGTGCGAGCGGTGAGTGGGTCCGGCCGAAGACGATGGTTTATGTGCGCCACGGCGCCTATCGAGCGGTATGACAGACGACGCAGGCGGAGGGAGCTGGGTCTCGCTGTTCTCGGGCGGGAAGGACTCCTCGTGGGCGCTGTACCGGGCGCTCGAACGCGGCCTGCCGGTCGAGCGACTGGTGACCGTCCACCCGGAGGGCGACTCCTACATGTACCACGTGCCGGCGACGCGGCTGGCCGGCCTCGCTGCCGAGAGCGTCGGGATCCCGCTTGTCGAGGTCGAGCCCGACGACTTCGCGGCCGCGGAGACGACCGACTCGGGCGCGCAGGGCGACGCCGAACTCGAACCGCTGGAGGGGGCCCTGCGGGACCTCGACGCGGACCTCCCGGGCGGCCTCGCGGGCGTGACCGCCGGCGCGGTCGAGAGCGAGTACCAGACCTCCCGCATCGAGGCGATGGCCGAGCGCCTCGACGCCGAGGTGTTCGCGCCGCTGTGGCAGCGCGAGCCCCGAGAGCTTGCCGACGCGATGCTCGACGCGGGCTTCGAGATCCGGATCGTCCGCGTCGCCGCCGGCGGCCTCGACGAGTCCTGGCTCGGTCGGACGCTCGACGCCGACGCGCTCGACGAACTGGAAACCCTCAACGAGCGATACGGCGTCCACATCCTCGGGGAGGGCGGCGAGTTCGAGACGCTAGTGACCGACGGGCCGCACATGGAGCGAGCGATCGAACTGGAGTACGAAACCGAGTGGGACGGCACTCGCGGGACGCTACAGATCGAGGACGCCTGGTTGGCGTGACCGTTCGGCGCCACAGGCGCCGATTCGCCGTCAGAGCAAGCTCTGACGAGCCCGCAGTCGTTCGCGGTGCTCACTCCTGCGGACACCGGACGCGAGCGAACGGAGTGAGCGAGTCGTCCGGCTTTTTCGCCCACGTTTTCCCCGCCCGGGTTCCCCGCAGCGCGCCGCCGGCGCGCGAGGAAACCCGGGCGGCGAAAAGGTGGTGGGGTACTTCCGCGATGGCGGTGCTTCAAGGGCGTCGGGGTGCAATCGTGGCGTCGTGAACCGGGAGCGCCTGGAGTCGGAACTCGAACGGTTCGAGGGCGACGCGGACGCGCGGCGGGTGGTCGCCCGGCAGGCGCGGGACCTGGCGGACTCGGGGCGGGTCGCCGAGGACCTGGGGTACGAACTCACCGTCGACGCCGTCGTGGACGAACTCGCCGACGCGCCGGCGGACCACTCGCTCGTCGAGCGGTGGAACTGGTGGGTCGGCTCGCTGGAACTCTCTCACGGCGGCTACGAGCGGTTCCAGGTGCGAGTGTACTGAGCGGGCGCCGGGCCAGCCCGAGACCGGCGCGCGCTCGTCAGAATACGCTCAGCCCGTGCGACTCTCGTGCGTGCTCGAGCAGTTCCTCTGTGGTCTCGAACTGTTTCCCACAGCTGCACGTGTGGTATGTCGGAGTCGCGTCCGACGTGGACTGGCGTGTCGCCATGTCTCTCCGTTCGCACCGGACGTTAATAATTGTTTATCCGGTACGTGTTGACGTGACATACGATCAGCGAGAACGGGTCTCGTAGACGCGGGACCGCCGGAACCTGAGCGGCCCGCCGTCCGGTCGCTCGGTCGCGGTTCCCCACGCGGCTTCCGGGACCGGTGGAGCTAACCCGGACAGGGCCGACGGCCCGGACATGACACGCGTGCTCGTGCTCGGGGAGAACACTTTCCCGTTCCACGCCATCGACGAGAAGCGCGACGCCTTCGCGGCCGCGCTGGAAGACTACGACGTGACGATCACGACCGACCGCGACGCCCTCACCGGCGAGTACGACGTGCTCGTCGACTACCTCACCGACTCGACGCTGTCCGACGAGCAGCTCGACGCCCTGCTCGACCACGTCGCGGCCGGCGGCTACGTCGGCGTCCACTGCGCCTCGGACCTCACCTCGACCGCCGCCGACGACCCCGACGAACTGCTCGACCCGCGCGACGAGCCGTTCCCGGAACTGCGCGAGCTGATCGGCGGGCACTTCCTCACCCACCCCGAGCAGTCCGAGTTCGGCGTCGACGTCGTCGGCGAGCACCCGATCACCGAGGGCGTCGACGACTTCACCGTCTACGACGAGCCCTACCAGGTCGAGGCGGACGACGACGTGAACGTGCTCGCGCGCATGGACCATCCGGACCTGGAGGCGTATCCCGTCGTCTGGACCAACGAGTCGGCGGGGCGGGTCGCCTACGTCTCGCTGGGTCACACCGACGAGGCGCTCGCGAACGACTCGTTCGTCGCCCTGCTGCGCAACGCCGTGGAGTGGGCCGACGCGAACTGACCGCGACGCCGTCCGCCCCCGGTCGCGGTCGCCAACCGTCTTCGGTCGCGGTCACCGTCCGCCCCCGGTCGCGGTAGTCCCGGTCAGTCCGCCGTGTTGACGTACAGCCCGTAGCGGTAGTACTCCTCGCCCAGCGCCAGGAACAGGCCGTTCTCGGCGCTCGGTGGCGGCTCGCCCGCGGCGTCGAGGGCATCGGCCAGCCCCAGGTCCGCGAGCAGCTCGCGGTACCCCTCCGAGAGCGGGGTCGTCTCCTCGTAGCCGTCGCGGTACAGCATCAGCCGCTGGTCCTCCGAGAGCGAGTCGGGGTCGAGGCGGGCGTCGACCAGCTCGCCGTCGAGCGCGCGCTCGAACCCGGCCTCGGAGTCGGCGACCGGGATCGCGACGCCGGTCCTGGCCGGCTCCGCGAACTCCCGACGCTCGACGGCGACTTCGAGGACGGTTCCGTTGTACTCGACGTAGTCGTGCAGCGGGTCGGGCGCCAGCCCGCTCGACGGCCCATCGTAGCCCCGTCGGTAGACGTAGCCGCCGGCCTCGGCGACGTTGCCGGGCGGGGAGCCGCCCATCTCGCGGTGGCGGGCGGCGAGGTAGGCGATCTTGACGGCGCGCCGGTCCAGCCGGGTCAGGGCCGGGTACCGGACCCGACCGGGCGGATCGTCCAGCTCGTCGAGCCGTCCGACCCACTTCAGCCGGAGGACCGGCCGCTCGGTCCGTTCGAGGCCGGTCGTCACGACGGACAGCCGGTAGTACGTCCCGTCGCGCTCGACGTACTCGCCGTCGGGAATCGGGGGGTAGCCGTAGGTGGTCGGGCGCTCGCCGGCGACGGCGGCGTCGACGTTCGCCGCGTAGTCGGCGGTCCAGGGGCGGGGATCCCCGGGCGGTTCCCACAGCGCCAGCGGCGCCAGCGACGTTCCGATCCGGCCGGCGTCGAGCGTGTAGGTCAGCTGTCGCTCGCCGGAGAGCCCCTCGACGGCGCCGCAGCCGGCGAGGACGGTCCCGGCGGCCACGCCGGCGGCTGCCAGGAACTCGCGACGCGAAGGGGAGGGCATCAGTCGTGATCGGCGAGTCCGACCCAAGTGCTTTCGGGTCCGCGAGCGGTCGTCGCGGCTCACCAGTCGGCGACGCTGCCGTCGTCGCGGCGGACGGTCGGGAGGTGACTGCGCTCGTACTCGTAGGACAGCGCGGCCTCGCGGTCCACGTCGACACCCAGCCCCGGTTCGTCCGGCACGTCGAGCCCGCCGACGGACTCGTCCAGCGTCGCGCCGCCTGAGAACACGTCGTCGATGGGCTCGCCGTAGACCGCCTCGTGGTCGGTGAACTCCTGGACGCCGAAGTTCGGCACCGCGATGTCGACGTGGACAGTGGCGGCCTGGCCCACCGGCGAGAGGTCCGGCGGTCCGTGGAAGGCCGTCTCCACGTAGTGGTGTTCGGCGACGGTCGCGAGCTTCCGCGCGGCCGTGACCCCGCCGACGTGCGAGAGGTCGACCCGGAGGAAGTCGACCAGCTCCTCCTCGATCAGCGGACGCATCTCCCAGGGGTTCGTGAACAGCTCCCCCATCGCCAGCGGCGCAGTCGTCGCCGCCCGCAGCCCCTCGAACGCGTCGCGGTTCTCCGGTCGCAGGGGGTCTTCGAGGAAGTACAGGTCGGCCGATTCGAGGCCGGCGGCGACGCGTCTCGCCTCCCGCGGCGTCGCCCGGCCGTGGATGTCGACGATCAGCTCCGGGTCGGGGCCCAGCCGCTCGCGGACTTCCCCGACGCCGCCGATGACGCGGTCCAGGTTCAGGTACTCGCCCGCCGGGTCGCCGACGTTGACCCGGAAGTGGTCGAACCCGCGCTCGGCCGCCGCCTCGCAGTTGGCGACGATGGCGTCGACCGCCTCGTCACCGCAGTGCGTGTAGGCGGTCGCGTACTCGCGCGTGCGGCCGCCGAGCAGGTCGTAGACCGGCGCGCCCGCGGCCTTCCCCTTCAGGTCCCACAGGGCCGTATCGACGCCGGAGAGCGCGCTGTTGAGGACCGGCCCGCCGCGCCAGTAGGTGCCGCGGAAGAGGAACTGCCAGATGTCTTCGACGCGGGCGGCGTCGCGCCCCTCCAGCTCGGGCGCGATGTGGTGGTCGAGTGCGGCCTCGACGGCCTTCTCGCGGCCGTTGAGGGTGGCGTCGCCCCAGCCGACGAGTCCATCTGCCGTCTCCGCTCGCACGAGGACGTAGTTGCGGCCGGGTCGCGTCACCACGGCGTCGAGGTGTCTGATCTCCATACCCCCGTATCGGCCGATCCCGCCATGAAGGGGCGTCTCGCGGCGAGCCGTTCCGGTGGACGGGGCCGCCGGGCAACCGCGAGGAACGCCACCGAACCCGACGCCCACGCCGGGAGACGATGGTTACAAGCCCTCGCCGGCCGACGCTCACCACATGGATCCACAGGAGTTCGTCGAGACGGTCCGCGAGGAGGCGGCGACCCCGCTGTCGCGGCTCGGGTCGTCGAAGGCGCTGTACGCCGACACCGAGGGCGAGATGGACGACGACGCCGTGTTGCAGGCCGCCGCCGACCGCGCGCACTTCGCCGCCGAGCGCTTCGACGCGTGGGCCGACGAGGAATCGGGCGACGCGAGCGAACTGTTCGCCGACGCCGCGTCGACCGAGCGCGACCACGCCGAGGCGGCCGCCGACGAGCGCGGCGAGTACGAGCCGGGCGAGCCGCCGGCGGTCGTCGCCCACCTGGAGACGGTCGACGGGACGGTCGAACGGCTGGCCGCGTTCGTCGGCTGGGCGCTCGCGGCCGGCAACAACGCCGACCAGGTCGTCGGCTACTTCGTCGGCCAGGCCAGCCCGCGGACGGCGAGCACGTTCCGCTCGTTCGGCGACGACTACGACGAGTACGTCGACCGCGCGAGCGACCTGCTGGCCGCCGAGGCCGACGACCCCGAGGCGGCGGTGGCCGCGGCGACCGCCGCCATCGAGGCCGACTACGAGGACTACTTCGAGACGCTGGAGGAGCTGGGCGTCAACCCGAAACCCGTCTGTTAGCACGCCTCCCGGCCCGCCGGGCCGTTGAACGATCCGGCCTCGCGTTCACCTCGTATGAACAACTATTTTCACGGAGGGGGTTCACACGGCGCGTGTGCGACGGGTCCTGGCGATGGCGTTGCTGGGCATGGTCCTCGTCGCGGGCGTCGGGGCGCTGGGGGCGAAGACGGTAGATGCTCGCGACGGGAGTCCGGCGACGCCGAACGGCGACGCTGACGGCCGGTCCCCGCTCGGGAACGGGGGCGCGAGTGACATCCTCCTGGAGAAGATCGACCAGCTCGGGATCGGTTCCGAACGGGCGCCGGCCGGAGCCACCAACGGGACGGCGGGGGCCGACGGACCGAACGCGTCGAGCGACGAGTCCGACCCGGCGGCCGAGCCCTCAGCCGACGGACCGGACGGCGCTGACGGCGTCGACTCCGACGGCGACGGGCTCTCCGACGAGCGCGAACTCGAACTCGGCACCGACCCCTTCGACCCGGACACGGACGGCGACGGGCTCTCCGACGGCCGGGAGGTCGAACTCGACACCGACCCCTTGGACCCGGACACGGACGGCGACGGCGTCTCGGACGCCAGGGAGCTCGAACGGGGGACGAGCCCGCGGTCGGTCGACGCCGACGCCGACGGGCTCACCGACGAGCGCGAACTCGAACTCGGCACCGACCCGTTCGACCCCGACACCGACGACGACGGCCTCGGTGACTGGCACGAGCTTGAGGTCGGCACGGACCCGACCGACCCCGACACGGACGGCGACGGGCTCCGCGACGGGTGGGAGGTCCGCGAGCGGACGGCCGACGGCGCGCGGCTCCCCGGGAGCGACCCGCGCGCGATGGACCTGTACGTACAGGTCGACTACGCCCGCGGAGTCGACGCGCCCTCCGCCGAGTTCTACGACAGCGTCGAGGCGGAGTTCGCCGAGATGCCGATCCGGCGGGCGAACGGGACCGGCATCGACGTACACGTCCGCGAGGGCGGCCGCGTCAACGAGAGCGCGGTCTTCACCGGCGGGAACTTCCACGAGCTCCGGTCGGACCTCTACCGCGACCGCCTCGGCCGGCGCGCGGGCGTCTACCACCACGTCGTCGTGACCGACTTCGCTGCCGACGAGGTGGGCTACGGCGAGGTCGGCGGGCGCTTCTCGCTCGTCGACGCCGACGCCGCCGAGCCGACCCAGCGCCACGTCGTCGTCCACGAACTGCTACACAACGTCGTCGGCCGCATCGGCTCGCCCGGGGCCTGCCGGCACGACCCCCACCACTACTGCGAGGGCGGCTGGCTCACCCCGGCGATCACCCCCGGAGAGGACGAGTACCTGCCCGTCCCGCTCGCCGACGAGATCGAACGCCGGGGCTTCCGGCCCTGACGACCCTCCGGCGCCGGCGACCGCTCACTGCCGCGGCTGGGGCTGTGGCCGCGTCCCCGCGCCGGGCTGGCCCTGACTGGGCGCCGACAGCCCCGCCTGGGGCGTCACTCCCTCGGGGAGCACGTACCACAGCCGGTCGTGGGGCACGAACCCCACCTGCTGGGGGTCGCTCGTGTCGTAGCGCTCCCGGTCCTGCTGGTCCTCCGTCCCGTAGAGGACGAGCCCGTACTCGTTGACCTCGTACCTGGCGCAGTCGACGACCGTCCCGTCGGTGCAGTACACTTGCATGGGACCGTCGGTTGGGGCGCGAGACGGTTCAACCCCATCTTTTTCGTGGTGTGCCTCGGCGGCGCGAGGCCGTCCGGCGCTCGTCGGCGAGTGAGTCGAGTCGGTGGCCGGCGACCGGCCCCTCTGGGAACCGTGGGGCCCGGATCGGCGACCCCCCGGGTAGCCGAAGGTATATCGGGGCGGGCCGCCCGAGGGGCGGTATGACCGAGGACGCGGGCGTCGCGGTGCGGCCGCTGTCGGCCGACCGCTTCGCCGAGTTCCGCCGGACCGTCGACTACGCCTTCTCGCCCGAAGCTGGGCCACAGACCTACGACGACGAGCCCGAGCGGATCGCCGACCGCTACGGGGCGTTCGCCGGCGACGACCTCGTGAGCGTCTGCGGCCACTACGACTTCCGAGCGACCCTGCGCGGCAAGTGGGTCCCGCTCGCGGGGCTGGCCGCCGTCGCCACGCCGCCCGAACACCGCCGCGAGGGGTACGTCCAGGCGCTGGTCGACGACGCCTTAGAGCGGTGGCGCGGCGAGTACCCCCTGGCCGCGCTGTGGCCCTTCTCCCGGTCGTACTACGAGCGGTTCGGCTGGGCGACCGCCGACACGTACACCACGTACACCTGCCCACCGAACCAGCTTTCGTTCGCCCGGGGGGTAGCCGACGGGCGCGCGCGACCGGCCGGCCCCGACGAGTGGCGGACCCTCCAGTCGGTCCACGAAGCCGCCGCCGAGGCGACGACGCTCGCGCTCAAGCGGCGCTCGGAGACGTGGTGGCGCGAGCGGGTCCTGTCGGAGGGGAGCGACGACCGACCGTGGGCGTACGTCTGGGAGCGGGCGGGCGACCCGGTGGGGTATCTGGTCTACAGCTTCGCGGACACCGGCCCGGGGGTCGACGAGCGCCGGCTCACCGTCGACGATACGGCCGCCGTCGACCACGAGGCGTGGCTGGGCCTCCTTGGGTTCCTCGCTGACCACGACTCCCAGGCGACCGAGGTGCGGTTCGAGCGCGACGGCCGGACGGATCTCCTCGACCTCGTCGACGACCCCGAGGCGGTCGACTGCGAGGTGGAGACGGGCCCGATGGCCCGCGTCGTCGACGTGACCGACGCGCTGGAGGCCTGTCCCTATCCCGAGGGCGCGAGTGCCGACCTGACTCTCGCCGTGACCGACGGGACGGCCGACTGGAACGACGACGTGTTCCGCCTCGGCGTCGCGGGCGGCGACGCCGAGTGCGCGGCGGTCGACGAGCCGGCGGCCGAGGCGGACGCGACCCTCGACGTGGGGACGCTCTCGCAGCTTGTCGTCGGCTACCACGACGTTGCGGCCGCCCGTCGCGTCGGCGGGCTCAGCGTGGCCGACGAGTCGGTCGCGGACGCGCTCGCGGCGCTGTTCCCGCCCGAGCGGGTGTACCTGCGGACGTTCTTCTGAGAGACTGGGTCCGGTGGAAAGTCGGGTAAGCCCCGATCCGAACAAGGCACTTCGGCCTCGGGCCCCAACCGGTCGCATGTCCGGACCGAACGTGAACGACATCGCGGAGGTCGCGGCCGAGGAGAGCAGGGAGGTGCGCCGGGACCTCAGACAGACGCTGCTGTCGGGGCTGGCGCTGACGGTCCCGTTCCTGATCACCGTGCTGGTGCTCGTCTGGGCGCTGGGGTTCGTCTCCGGCCTGCTGTCGCCGCTTGCCGACGTGATCGTCGCCGTCGGCCCCGGCGGGGAGATGAGCACCTGGGTCGTGCAACTGCTGGCCGGCGCCGTCGTGTTCGGGCTCGTCTTCGCCGTCGGCTTCGCCGCCCAGCACGGCCCCGAGACCCACATCGCCCGCCGGTTCGACGTGCTCATGGAGGACCTGCCGGGGATCGGCTCGATCTACACCAGCGTCGAGCGGATGAGCGACGTGATGG
Source organism: Halosimplex marinum (assembly GCF_051414075.1). Classification (NCBI taxonomy): domain Archaea; kingdom Methanobacteriati; phylum Methanobacteriota; class Halobacteria; order Halobacteriales; family Haloarculaceae; genus Halosimplex; species Halosimplex marinum. The sequence continues at coordinate 613,820 of NZ_JBLKNY010000003.1, forward strand.
TCGAGGGCGACACCGAGAGCTTCCGCGAGGTGAAGATCGTCGAGTTCCCCCGCGAGGACTGCTTCGCGCTGGCCTTCCTCACCGCGAGCGCGCCGGCCACGATCGAGGAGGCCGCCGACCACGACGAGATGGAGACCGTCTTCGTCCCGATGGCCCCCAACCCCGTCATGGGCGGCCACCTCGTCAACCTCCCCGAGGACCGGGTCTTCGACGTGGACCTGTCCGTCGAGGAGGGGATGCAGGCGGTCATGACGACCGGGATGGCCATCGACGAGAGCACCCGGACCGACGGGGAGTGAGCGGTCGGCCCGGCGGACGGCCGCTACACCCGGTCCGCCGGGGGAGCGTGCGCGACCCGCACACTGCCGGCCGCCGATTTACTTCGCTCGCGCCCCTCCGTCCGGTATGAGCCTCGAAGGCGAATCCGCGCCGGAGTTCGAGCTACCCAGCACCGGTGGCGACACCGTCGCTCTCGCCGACGAACTGGAGGAGGGGCCCGCCGTCGTCCTGATCAACCGCGGCGTCTGGTGTTCGTTCTGCGCCGAACAGCTCCAGACGTTCGGCGAGGTGTCCTACGATATGTGGTTCCACGACGACGTGAGCGTCGTCCCGGTCGTCCCCGACCCGCTCCCCGAGGTCACGGAGATGCGCGACCGCTACGACCTGTCGATCCAGTTGCTCGCCGACCCCGACGGCGAGGTCTGTGACCGCTACAGCGGCACCGAGGAGACGAGCCACGGCCTGACCGGCCTCGCCGCGACCTACGTGATCGACGAGAGCGGCACCGTTCGGTACGAGGATGTCTCCGACACCCCGGCCGACCGCACCTACGGCAACTGGGTGCGCTACTACGTCCGCAACGACTACGAGCCGCCGTTCCGGGGGTGAGAGCGGACGCGGCGTGTCGCCGCCGCGCTCCACCCGAAACGGTGGCCTTTTGCTCGCGCTCCGCGGGGGATCCACCATGACCGACGGGGACGCCGACGACGCGGCCGAGGGGACCGACGAGGACAGCGAGGGACTGACCTACGCGGAGGCGGGCGTCGACATCGCCGGCCAGGAGGCAGCGACGGCGGCGCTCGTGGGCGCAACCGGCGACTTCGAGGGCGACTACGCCGGCCTGCTCGACATCGGCGACCGCTACCTCGCGCTGGCGGCCGACGGCGTCGGGACGAAACTGCTGGTCGCCGAGGCGCTCGACGACTACTCGACCATCGGCATCGACTGCATCGCCATGAACGCCAACGACCTCGTCGCCGCGGGCGTCGACCCCGTCGCCTTCGTCGACTACCTCGCCGTCGAGGAGCCCGACGACGCCACCGCCGAGGCCATCGGCGAGGGCCTCGACGAGGGCGCCGAGCGGGCCGGCGTCGCGCTCGTCGGCGGCGAGACCGCGGTGATGCCCGACGTGATCAAAGGCCTGGACATCGCCGGGACCTGCGCCGGGCTGGCGCCCAAGGACGCCATCTTCCCCGGCGAGGCCGAGGCCGGGGACGTGGTGGTGGGGTGGCCCTCCTCGGGCATCCACTCCAACGGCCTGACGCTCGCTCGCGAGGCCGTCACCCGCGACCACGAGTACACCGACCCGTTCCCGCCGAACTCCGATAGATCGATCGGCCGCGAGTTGCTCGAACCCACGCGCGTCTACAGCGACCTCCTCGGCCCACTGCGCGAGGTCGAGACCCACGCGGCCGCCCACGTCACCGGCGGCGGCTGGACGAACCTCACCCGCATGGGCGCGTTCCGCTACGAGATCACCGACCCCTTCGACGCCCAGCCCGTCTTCGCGTTCGTCCAGCGGGAGGGCGACGTGACCGACGAGGAGATGCACCGCACGTTCAACATGGGGACCGGGTTCGTGGCGGCCATGCCCGAGGACGACGCCGAGACAGTCGTCGACGCCACCGAGGACGGCCGCGTCATCGGTCGCGTCGCGGAGGGAGAGGAGTCCGTCGCCGTGCGCGGCCTGGACCTGTAGCGACGCGCGCCATCGACGCTTTTCGGCGGTGGCGACCGTGGGGTAGAGGCCGAACGGACCGGCAGCGACCGAACCGGTAGCGGCCGAACCGCGGCCCGCGTTCAGTCGTCGAGCGAGCGCCAGTCGCCGGGGTAGAACAGGCGGACGGCGTGGAGGACGACGAGACCGAGCACGCCGAGCAGGAGGTTGACCGCGAACCGGAACAGCGGCACGACCTCGGCGTCGAACACGGCGCCGAGGGGGAGCGTGAGCGCGCCGACGACGAGCGGTCCGACCCCGATACCGACGAGGACGCCGCCGAGGACGCGCAACTCGGCACCGTTCAGCAACCGACCGCTCGAACCGGAGTGGGTCTCGTCCATGCTCGCGTCTCGGGGCGTCCCCCAATCAGGGTTGCGTTCGTGAGGGTCGCGGCGGGCCGGGCTGGAGCGGTGCTGGACCGTGGGGACCACTCGCACACCGGGAAAACGGCTTTCGGCCGCCGCCGAGAACGTCGGGCGAACCATGCGCCAGCCCCTCCACCTCGTCGACGTGTTCGCCCGCGAGCGCTACGCCGGCAACCAGCTCGCGGTCCTCACCGACGCCGCCGACCTGAGCGACGACGAGATGCAGCGATTCGCCGCCGAGATCGACTTCTCCGAGACGACCTACGTCGAGACCGACGCCGCGTCCGTCCCGTCGTCCGGCGACGGCGACCCCGACGCGTGGCCGGTCCGCATCTTCACGCCCGAGGCGGAGATCCCCTTCGCCGGCCACCCCACGCTCGGGACGGCCCACGTGATCCGCGAACACCTTGCGGACGGCCGGCCCGATAAGGTGGTCCTCGATCTGGACGTGGGCAGGGTCCCCGTCGAGGTCCGCGAGCGCGACGGCCGCGAGACGCTGTGGATGACCCAGCAACCACCGACGTTCGGCGACCGGCTCGCCCGCGAGGACCTCGCGGCCGTGCTCGGACTCGACCCCGGCGACCTCGACCGCGAGTACCCGGTCCAGATCGTCTCGACCGGACTCCCGACGGTCGTCGTCCCGCTGACCGACCGCACGGCTCTGGAGTCGATCGACGTGGATCGGGCAGCCTACGACGCCGTCACCGGCGACCGCGAGGCGAAGAACGTCCTCGCCGTCTGCCCCGACTCGCGGCGCGACGACACCGACCTCGCCGTCCGGGTGTTCGCGCCCTACTACGGCGTCCCCGAGGACCCCGCGACTGGCTCGTCGAACGGCTGTCTCGCGGCGTATCTCCGCCGCCACGCCTATCTCGGCGCCGACCCCGTCGACGTGCGCGTCGAGCAGGGCTACGAGATGGGACGGCCGTCGCTGCTCGATCTCCGCGCCCGCGAGAGCGACGGGGGCGACATCGTCGTCGAAGTCGGCGGCGCGGTCCGGCCGGTCGCCCGGGGCAATCTGGTCTGATACGGATTATTGCAAGCGTTTCCCGGGTCGCCCGCACGCAGTCGTGCGGTCGATCCCGGAATGACTTGCAATAATCCGTATGACTCTCCGGGAGTCTCGGCGTCGCCGCCGCGGCCCTACGCCTCCGGCGCCCGCTCGCCGTCGGCCCCGACGACCTCGCTGTCGTCCAGCGCCAGCCACTCGACGCTCGCCTCCCAGAGGTCCCGCTGAGCGTCGCGGTCGTAGGCCGCCTCGGCGGAGCGGACCGCCTCGCAGTCGTCGAAGTACTCGCCGGTGACGCCGGCTACCTCGGGCGAACTCGCAAGGTACGTCTGGGTCTCGGCGGACTCGGCGGCGGTGTCGACCGCGCCGGTCAACCGCCCGACGACGCCGAAGAGCTTCCAGCCCAGCCCGGCGAGGAGCGACCCGTTTCGGGACAGTCCCGTCGACGGCGACACGCCCGGATGACAGCAGTTCGCGGTCACCGACCCGGGCAGCCGCCGGGCGAGTTCGTACGTGAACAGGACGTTCGCGAGCTTCGAATAGCCGTAGGCCGCGACGCCGCTCGGCCCCTCAGGGCCGACGGCGGCGTCGAGATCCGGCTCCGCCCGCCGGTGGAGGTCCGAGGAGACCGTCACGACGCGGGCGGGGTCGGCGGCCGGGTCGGCGCCTTCCGTCTCCCGCTCTCCGTCACCGCCTCGCTCTCCGTCACCGCCTCGCTCCTCGGCCCGCCGCTCGCCTGTCGCGGCGAGGCGGTCCGCGAGGCGGTTCGTCAGCAGGAAGGTGGCGAGGTGGTTGACCGCGACGGTCATCTCGACCCCGTCGTCGCTCCCCGGCGCGTCCACGAGGCGACGCTCGCCCTGCCAGGTGCCGGCGTTGTTCACCAGGCAGTCCAGCCGGTCGAAGTCGGTCAGTACGGCGTCCGCGAACGCCCGCACCGCGTCGAAGTCGGTGAAGTCGGCTGCGTAGAAGGCGTGTCCCTCGTCGGGGAGGTCGGCGACCAGTTGCTCGCCCGCCGGGCGGTCCCGACCGTGGACGACCACCGTCGCACCGGTCGCGGCGAGGTTGCGCGCCGTCTCCGCGCCGATCCCGCTCGTCGACCCCGTCACGAGCACGACGTGCCCCTCCCCGAGCATCGAGTCGTCGACTGCGCCTGTCATGTCCCGCCGTTCGGCCCGGACCGAGTTAACGCCGCCGGGGCCTGGCCCGACAGCGGTCGGAGAGCGTGCGGACTCACTTCTGCGGCGGAGAGCTCCGCGCGGTCCCGCAGCCGCTGGGGCGCGTGGCGAGGTCGATACGGTTTGCGGTCGCGGGCCGGCGGTCCGCGACCCCCGTCGGATCGGGTGACCCGTTCCGCCACCCGCAACTTTTTGCGACGCCCGCGAGCCCCACGTGTATGCGCCTTATCGGTCCCGCCGACGCGAACGCGGTCGAGTTCGACCCCGAGACGGCTGAGCTCGCCGTCGAGCGCGACGGCACGACGCTCGTGACGCCCTCCGAACTGCCGGTCGGGAAACTCGCTCGCCAGCTCCACGGCGTCGACTGGACCGGCGCGGCGGTGTCGGTCGACGACGCGACCGAAGTGGCCGACGACTACGCCCTCCCGAAGGGGAAGGCCCGCGAGCGGCGCCACCGCGCGGTCGAGCGGACGATCACCTACGACCACCCCGACGCCGACGGCGTCGTCGAGGTGGATCTGCGCGCGGCCGCCGAGGGGGTGGCCTTCCGATTCCGCGCCACCGGGACCGCGATGCAGCGACACACCGGCGACGAGACCACGCTGTCGCTGCCCCGCGATACCGTCTCGTGGCAGACCCCTTTCGACGAGGCCCACGAGGCCAGCGCCCGCCAGCAGCCCATCGTCGAGACCGACGGGGAGTACTGCACGCCCGGCCTCTTCCGGGTAGACGACGAGTGGCTCCTGCTCGCCGAAGCGGGCGCCGACGGCGACTACGCCGCAGCCCGCCTCGTCGCCGAGGAGTCGGGGATGACGTTCGGCCTCCCGCAGACTCAGATGAACGCCCACTTCCCGCTGGAGACGCCCTGGCGCGTCGCGGTCACCGGCGACCTGGGGGACGTCGTCGAGTCGACGCTGGTGACCGACCTCGCGGGCCCCGCCGAGCACGACGACGAGTGGGTCGACCCCGGTCGCGTCGCGTGGTCGTGGTGGTCCGAGTCCGACAGCCCCGACGACTTCGAACGCCAGCGCGACTATATCGACTACGCCGCCGACCGCGGCTGGGAGTACGTCCTCGTCGACGCCGGGTGGCCCCGCCGCCGGTCGGAGATGCCCGACCTGATCGACTACGCGGCGGAGCGGGGCGTCGACGTCGTCCTCTGGACCCACTGGACGGACGTGAACACCGAGTCCAAGCGCGCCGAGCGCCTGCCGACCTGGGCCGACTGGGGCGCCGCGGGGATCAAGGTCGACTTCATGGACGCCGACGACCAGGGTCGAATGCAGTTCTACGACGACCTGGCCGAGGCGGCCGCCGAGCACGAACTCCTCGTGAACTTCCACGGCTCCGTGGTCCCGACGGGCCTGCAGCGGCGCTACCCCCACGTCATGACCTACGAGGGCGTGATGGGCGCCGAGTACTACAAGTGGAGCACCGTCACGCCCGAACACAACTGCACGCTCCCGTTCACCCGCAACGTCGTCGGTCCGATGGACTATACGCCCGTCACGTTCTCCGCCGACGCGGCGCAGACCACGCCCGGCCACGAACTCGCCCTGTCGGTCGTCTTCGAGTCGTCGCTCCAGCACTTCGCGGATTCCATCGACGAGTACGCCGCGCGACCCGACGCCGAGGGGTTCCTGGAGCGCGTCCCGGCGGCGTGGGAGGAGACACGGTTCGTCGGCGGGTATCCGGGCGTCGAGGCGACCGTCGCCCGCCGCGCCCGCGACGACGGCGGCGCATCCGGCGAGTGGTTCCTCGGGTCGATTACGGCGGGCCCCCAGCGCATCGTCACCGTCGACTGCTCGTTCCTCGCGAGCGGCGACGCCGACCCCGGCGACGAGTGGACCGCTCACGTCGTCCGGGACGAGGCCGACGGGACGCTCGAATCGGAGAGGTGGACGGTCTCGGGCGACGAAGCCCTCGATGTCGTGGTCCCCGAGAACGGCGGGTTCGCGGCGCGGTTCGAGCGATAGCGCCCGTCGTCGGAGCGACTACGCCCGGAGATTCGTGACCTGCATCACGGCTTCGAGCGCGTCCGTCTCGAAATCGCCGTCGGCGACGACCAGTTCGTCCCCGGTCGACCGAGCGGTCGCAGCGATCAGCAGGTCCGCCGTCGCCAGTCGGTCACCGTCGTCGATCAGTTCGTCCTGCAACCGAGCCGCCTCGATCGCGATGGATTCGTTCAGGTCGATCGCCTGCACGCCGGCGAAATCCTGCCGGATCGCGACGATGTCCGTGTCGCCGCTCCCGAGACGGCCGTTGATCACCTCGAAGACGCAGATCGTCGACGTGAGCCACGGTTCGCGGCCCTCGATGTACTCCCGAACGCGCTCGTCGCCGCTGAGGTACTGGATGATGGTGGACGTATCGAGAAACGTCATCGCTCGGGGCGCTCCCGCCCGTCGCGGAGGCGTTCCATGGCTTCGTCCGCCTCGTCGTCGTCCCAGGCACCGAACGTCATCGGCTCCCGGTCGCTCGTGATCCGCTGGAGAAACTCGTCCCAGGTCTCGTCGTCCCGCTTCAGGGCGTCGAGCCGCGCTTTGGTCTCCTCGTCGACCGGTATCGATGTCCGGCTCACGTGAATTTATTGGGAATTCATCGTTCAAAAACCTTCGCTGGCCGGGGGGACGGGCGCGGTCGACGCTTGGGTACCGTTCCCATCGGTCCAAACAGTTGATACACAGTCCGCTCGCACCCACGGGCGATGACAGGGACATTCGTCGTGCTGGAGGGGACGGCGGGGGCGGGCAAGTCCACGCTCCTGGACGCGCTCGCCGAGGAGTTGCGCGACCGCGGCGAGTCGGTCACGACCGCCGGGGAGTTCGCCGACGCCGAGGTGGGGCAGTACCTCGCGCGGATGCTGTCCGACGACGACTACGGCCCGGAGGCGTCCCGGGAGCGGGCGGTCACCCTGACGGCGGACACGCTCGCGAGCCTCGCCTACCAGGCCGAGACCGTGATCCGGCCGGCGCTCGACGAGGGCGATATCGTCCTCACCGAGCGCTTTCTCGACAGCGTCGCCGTCTACAACACGCCGCTCGTCGAGGCCCGCGAGGGGGTGTCGATGGACGCGACGCTCGCGGAGTTCCGCGCGGCGATGGGGGTCGAACCGGACCTGACCGTCCTGCTGACGGTCGACGACGAGACCCGCCGCGAGCGGTTCCCGGCCCACCGGCCGAACCTGCTCGACGACGGCGCCGTGGCGGACCGCCACGCCGAGCGCCAGCGGCAGTATCTCGACCTGCTGGCCGACCGCGAGGACGCCGTCGTCTACGGGAACGGCGGCGAGGTGCCCACCGCCGTCGCAGAAATTGCCGCGGAAATCGAACGATAGCGTAGTTTCGGCGCCGCGAGATGGACACAGTTATTCGGGGAGACGTGTAACGCCACGTCACCAGCTATGCGTCACGCACACACGATGCGGGTGATCCGATGCGGGTCGTAGTGAAGTTCGGGGGCACGAGCCTCGGCAACGGCCAGCGCGTCACGCGCGCGGCCGACTCCATCGCCGAGGCCATCGAGGCCGGTCACGAGGTCGCCGTCGTCGCTTCGGCGATGGGGTCGACGACCGACGACCTGCTCGACGACATCAACTACGAGGCCGAGGACGCCGACCGCGCGGAGATCGTCAGCATGGGCGAGCGCACCTCCGTCCGGATGCTCAAGGGGGCGCTCGCGGCGCGGGGCATCGACGCCGACTTCTTCGAGCCCGGCAGCGAGGGCTGGCCGATCATCACCGACGAGTACGGCGAGGTCGACGTCGACGAGACGAAGAAACGCGCCAGCGCGCTCGGCGGCCAGCTCTCCGACGTGGTCCCCGTGATCACCGGCTTCCTCGCCCAGGACCACCAGGGCAACGTCACCACCCTGGGCCGGGGCGGGTCGGACACCTCCGCCGTCATGCTCGGCAAGTTCATGGACGCCGACGAGGTCGTCATCGTCACCGACGTGGAGGGCGTCATGACCGGCGATCCCCGCGTCGTCGAGGGCGCCCGCAACGTGGGCGAGATCACCGTCGACGAACTCCGCTCGCTGTCGTTCCGCGGCGCCGAGGTCGTCGCGCCCTCCGCGCTGTCCTACAAGGACGGCGACCTCGGGGTCAGGGTCGTCCACTACCAGCACGACGACCTGCTCACGGGTGGCACCGCTATCGAGGGGGAGTTCGAGAACCTCATCGACCTCCAGGAGGACCGCCTGGCCTGCGTCACCATCGCCGGCCGCGCCATCCGCAACAGCCCGGGCATCCTGGGCGAACTCGCGACGGCGCTGGGCGAGGAAGGCATCAACATCGACGCCAACTCCTCGGGGATGGACTCGATCACCTTCTACGTCGACGCCGAGGACGCCGAGGACGCCGAGGCGCTGTTGCACGACCGCGTCGTCGAGGAGGACGCCCTCTCCAGCGTCACTGTCGAGGACGACATCGCCGTCGTCCGCGTCACCGGCAGCGACCTGCCCAACCAGCCCGGCACTGTCAAGCGGGCCATCGACCCCGTCTCGGAAGCCCACATCCACCTCTACGACGTGATCACCTCCGCCACCTCCGTCTCCGTGTTCGTCCCCTGGGACGACCGCGAGCAGACGCTCGAACTGATCCAGGACGTGTTCTGAGCGGCGACAGGCCACCCGGATTGCTCCGCCGCGACGCTAGAGGGCCGCCGCCTCGGCGACTACCGCTGTCGCAACGCCCGGGAGTCGGCCGCCGCGGACGGCCCCGGCGGCCGGGCGGGGTCCGGCGGAGGCGGCGTTCAGTCGGTATCCCGGACGCCGCGGAACGAGTAGTCCACCCCGCCCCGGTCGGTCTCGGCGATGAACACGTCCCAGCCGAGCGACTCGGCGGTGTGGCTCAGGATCGGCGGTTCCGGCGGCGGTTCCAGCGCCGCGGCGTCGTCGGCGGGCTCGACGGAGAGGGTGAACCCCTCGTCGTCCGCGGCGAGCGTCACCCCGAACCGACCGCCTGCGTCGGCCCAGGCGCTCCACAGCTCGGAGAACAGGCGGTCGACGACGGCCTCGTTGGCGGCGACCTTGCGGGAGGACGCGACCGCGAGCGTTGCAGCCTCCGGCCCCGAGCGGTCCCAGACCGCCCGGCAGCGCTCGCCGAGGTCGGTCCCGTGTTCGGTTCCGCTGTCGCGCCGGTCCGTGTCGACCCTGTCGAGCGCCGTCGTCACCGCGTCGCGGGCCGCCGCGAGATCGGTTCCCTCCGGGGCCGTCCCCTTCTCACCGAGCGCGTCACGGGCGGACGCCAGCAGCTCCGCCAGCTCGGTGACGGCGTCGTCGCCCAGCGCCGCCGTCGCCCGCCGCCGGGCGTCGACGCGCCGGACGACGCCGAGGACCGCCGGCTCCCCCTCGTGGACGACGCGGCTGCCGCTGACCTCGATGTCGAACCGCGCCCCGTCGCTTCCCCTGGCGGTGACGACGTAGTGGACGCTCTCGACGTCGCCGGCTTCGCGGCGCTCGATCGCCTGCCGGACCCGCTCGCGGTCGGACTCGTCGATGAACGCGAGCGTCGGTTCGCCGACCATCTCGTCGGGCTCGTAGCCGAACATCTCCGCGAACGCCGGGTTCACGTACTCGAAGACCCCGTCCTGCGAGAGACCGATCCCGACGACCGACTGCTCGACCAGGCGCCGGTAGCGCTGTTCCGTCAGCGCGTGCTCCCGGTCGGCCCGGTAGCGCTCGGCGTACTCGACGATCCGGTTGGCGAGCAGCTCGAAGTGCTCCGATTCGCCCGCCTTCTGGAGGTAATCGGTGACGCCCGTCGAGATCGCTTCGCTGGCGATCTCCTCGCTCCCCTTGCCCGTGTGGAGAATAAAGGGGACGCGAGAGTCGATCTCGCGGACGCGTTCGAACAGTTCGAGACCGTCCATTCCCGGCATATCGTAGTCACTGACGAGACACTCGTAGCCGTCCCCGGTGTCGAATCGGTCGAGCGCGGCGACCGGCCCGGTGACACCCTCCGCCGCGATCCGCTCGTCGGCTTGTTCGAGCATCGCCGTCGACAGCGAACAGAACCCCTCGTCGTCGTCGACGCAGAGAACCCTAATACCGCCCGATCCACCGGCCATGAGACACTGTTCAGGGCAGAATCATTTAGTTCATGGGGTGGTACGTCGTTCACACTGAGATCCGGATATGTCCGAGCGTCGTGACCGACGGGCGGACGCGTCCCAGCGGCGCTCCGCGGTCGAGGAGTTCTTCGTGGCCGACCGGGACGTGAACTGGGTCCTCGGGAGCGCCTCGCTGACGGCGACGCAGGTCAGCGCCGGCACGTTCGTCGGGACGGTCGGCATCCACTACGCGGTCGGCGTGAGCTTCATCGCCATCTGGCCGGGGATCTGGCTCGGCTGGCTCGCCTCGATGCTGTACGTCGCCCCGCAGCTGCGTCGGTTCGGCGGCGTGACGGTCCCGGAGTTCGTCGCCGCCAGGTTCGACGCCGACGGCGCGAACGGCCGCCGGGTCCGCGCGCTCGTCGCGGCGCTCGTCGCGGCGATCTACCTCGTCTACACCGCCGCCCAGTACGTCGCGGGCGGCGTGGTGCTGGAGACGGTACTGGGGGTGCCCGACTACGTCGGGATCGCCGCGCTCGCCGCGCTCGCGCTGTCGTACACGCTCGCCGGCGGAATGCGTGCGAGCGTGCGGACCGACGCCGTCCAGGTCGTCGTGATGGTCTCGGGACTCGTCGCGGCCGTCGCGCTCGGGCTCGCGCGAGTCGGCGGCCCCGCCGCGCTGTACGAGCGGGCCGTCGCCGCCGACCCGGCGCTGTTCGGGTGGGGGATGTCCCCCGTCGACATCCTCGGGTTCGCGCTGGCGTTCGGCCTCGGGGTGACCGTCGCCCCCTACGAAGTGAGCCGCGTCTACGCGATGGAGAGCCCGGAGACGGTCTCCCGGGCCATCCGCGGGTCGGTCGCGATCCAGGCGGTCATCGCGGTCTGCGTCGCCGCTCTCGGTCTGGTCGCCAGGGTCCGCTACCCGTCGCTCGCGACGCCGGACGCCGCGCTCCCCACGCTGGCCCAGTCGCTGCTCGGTCCCGTCGCCGGGGGGCTGCTCCTGTTGGCCGTGCTGGCGGCCGTCATCAGCACGATCGACTCCGTCCTGCTCGTCTCCTCGTCGGCGCTGGCCTACGACCTCTACGCCGGAGTGGTCCGATCCGGCGAGGGCAACGACCGGGACGCGGGCGGCGCCGATGTGCTCGCCGCCGTTCGCCTCTCGACGGTAGTCGCGGCGGTCGTGCCGGTCGCGCTCGCGCTCCGACCGGGGCTCATCGGCGGGCTCGTCCAGGTGATCGTCGCGCTGTACTCGGCGCTGGTCGCCGGCGCGCTGTTCGCGCCCGTCGTGCTCGGGCTCCACTGGGACGGCGCTACAACCGGCGGCGGCGTCGCGGGCGTGGTCGTCGGCTGCGCCGCCGTCGTCGGCTGGCACGTCCTGACCGCGGTCGCCGGTGCGGTCGCCCCGCCGCTGTCGCTGGTCCCGCCGGTCGCCGCGGGCGTGGCCGCGAGCGCGCTCGCGGTCGTCGTCGGTTCCTCGGTTTCGCTGCCGACGGAGGCGCGTCCGGGCGACAGCGACGCCTGACCGCCTCCTCGTCCTGAACCGCCGCTCACTGCCCGGAGCGCAGGCGCGTCCCGATCCGCAGCGGGAGGTCGGCCTCCCGAACCGCGTCGACGACCCTGTCCACGTCGTACTCGACGCGGCGGGCCTCGATCTCCCGGCTGTCGAAGTCCACGAGCGAGTAGGCGGCCCGCGGGTCGCCGTCGCGCGGCTGGCCGACGGCGCCGGGGTTCAGGATCAGTCCCTCGTCGAAGAACTCGTGGCCCTGGACGTGCGTGTGGCCCATGACGAGCACGTCCTCGTCCCCGAGCATCCCCGGGTTGTACTCCTCGGGGTAGGTGTAGCGGTCGGGGTCGTCGGGGTGGCCGTGGACGAGCCGCATCTGCCGGTCGCAGACGACCCGCTGTTCGGGGAGGTCGCCCAGCCACTCCAGCTGGTCGTCCCCGCAGGTCTCGCGGGCGTGGTCGACCGCCGCGGCGGCCATGTCGTTGAACCCGTAGGCCTGGTCGAACGCGACCGCGCGGTCGTGGTTGCCCATCACCGTCGGCACCTCGCCGTCGGGTAACATCGCGGCCGCCTCGTCGCTCAGCCCGTGGTCGCCCTCGCCGCGGATGGCCGCCGTGCACTCGGCGTGCCAGGGGTTGTACCCGACCACGTCGCCCGCGCAGACGAGCCGGTCGACCGGCGGCATGTCCTCCAGGACCGCCTCCAGCGCCACGAGGTTCCCGTGAATGTCCGAGATGACGCCCACTTTCATGGCCTCCCGTGCGCGCTCCTCGCTCTTAGTAGTACGGCAGACTCCTGTCAGAAACGCGACGCCGACGGGTCGGACTACGCCTCGCCGTTGTAGATGGCGGTCTCGAAGCCGGCGACGCTGTCGCCTGAGACGCCGACGGCGCAGACCTCGTGTTCGAACTCCATCCCGTAGGCCTCGCTGGCGGCCGCCGCGGCGTCGGTCGCCGCGAAGTCGGCGGGCTCCGGGCTGTCCTTCTCGTAGGTGGCGACCAGCGTCGGCTCCGTCACTTCCTCGACCAGCAGGGCGTCCCGGCGGACCGTCCCGACGACGGCGCCCGGCCCGTCGGCGTTCGTGCTCGGGTCGGCGGCGTCGACGCCGACGACCCCCGCGACGCGGGGCGTGTCGTAGTCGTCCTTCTCGAAGTCCAGCGCCAGCAGCGGCTCGGCGAGGGCGTCGCGGGCGGGATAGCCCAGCGCCAGCTTCTCTGCGATGGGGTCGACGTGCGAGCCGTTGCCGACCACGGCGCCGCTGTCGGTCAGCCGCAGGCAGTTGTACTCGACGTAGGGATTATCCGTCTCGGGGGCCTCGGGCGTGGGGCCGACGGTGACGGTGCCCGGCTCGCGGCCGGTCGCCTTGCGGTTCGGGAACGAGCGCGAGGAGACGCGGTAGGCGCCCACCTCGGGTGCGACGACGACGAAACGTCCGACGTACATAGACCGTGGTCGGCCCCAGGCGCGAAAGTAGGTGTCGATACGATGTGACGAGGCGGCGGCCCACCCGCGACGGTTCGCCCCCGACACGGGACCGCCAGCCCGGGTGGAAACGCGGGTGTTATGCCCATCCCGCCCGTGGATCCGCCGATGACAGCAGGGCTCGACGCGGACGTGGTCGGCGCCGACGCGGCCGCCGACCGCCGGGACGAGGTGGTCGCCGCGGTCACCGACCACGCCGGCCGGATCGCGCGCGAACTCGCCCGCCTCCAGGGCGGCGACTACGGCACCCGCGAGTTCGACACCGACCGGGGGACGTGGACGCTCAAGTACGAGGCCGGCGACGTGCAGTATCTGCGCTTCGAGGGCCGCGGCGCCGACACCTACGTCGTTTCGACCCAGCAACCGCCCGATCCCGAGGAGTTGGCCGCGGCGATGGCCGACTACGACGCGTTCGTCGAATCGTTCAACGACTACGTCCGCTCGCTCGACGGCGTCCTCGACGATGCCGCCGACGACCTCCCCGAGATCGAGTCCGTCGACTCCGTGGTGGAGGCCCGCGAGCGCATCCTCTCGCGGATGCGCGAGGCCTGCGATCAGATGGCCCAGCAACTCCACCGGGTCGAGGGCAACGACTACGGCACGTTTTCGGCTCGCGTGGGAAGTTCCCGCTGGGAACTCAAGTGGGAGGAGGGGCGGGCCAGCTACCTCCGCGTCGGCGGCGAGGGCGGGGTGTATCTCCTCTCGCAGTACCAGCCGCCCGCCCCGAAGGACCTGCGCGCCCACGCCGACGACTTCTCCGGGTTCGTCGACGCGTTCAACGAGCACGTGCAGGAGATTTCGGAGAGTCTCGATACCGTCGAGTTGTAGCGCGAGACGTTCGTTTCGGTTCGTCCACGACCTGCTTACCCGGAGTGGCTGTAACCGCTAGGGACAGCACTCGACAACAGGCGCTGAAAGCCCTCGGCCCGCTCGCGGTCGCTGAGCGGGATACCCTCGCTTCGCTCGGGTAGTGCCCGCTCAGGCGACTACACGAGCGCGAGCGCGCCTCGCCCTTTCAGTCCGCCAGGCACGGCACCGCGACCGCACAGCACCGCAGACAGCCACTCACCTCCCCAGCCGATTGCGTTGCTCGCAAGCTGCGCTACTCATCCCTCGCGCGGCTGTTTCGAGCGGCCCGCCAAGAGGCGGGCACGCTCGACAGCGCGCGCCGACTACAGAGATCGACCAGCTACAGTTCCACAGCGGTCGATTCCGACCGTTCGGCGATCTCCTCGGCGGTCAGCTCCCGACCGGCTTCCTGCGAGAGGTAGATCCCCTCCATGATCCGCATGGAGTTGAGCGCGAGTTCGCCGGTCGGGATCGGCTCGCCGTCCACGTCGCCCTCGATCGTGTCGATCCAGTGGGCGAACTGGTCGTCGGTCTCGGCGGTCTCGTAACCGTCGCCGGCGATGAGCCCCTGGCGGCGCTCGTACTCGTCCAGATCCAGCGAGACGGTCGCCTCGTAGTCGCCGGTCGTGGTGTAGAACTCGAAGGGGTCCAGCTGGAGGCCGCCCTGCGAGCCGGCGACGACGCTGGGCCGGTCGGG
The DNA here is from genome assembly GCF_051414075.1 of Halosimplex marinum. Classification (NCBI taxonomy): domain Archaea; kingdom Methanobacteriati; phylum Methanobacteriota; class Halobacteria; order Halobacteriales; family Haloarculaceae; genus Halosimplex; species Halosimplex marinum. The sequence continues at coordinate 628,950 of NZ_JBLKNY010000003.1, forward strand.
GAGGTACATGTGCCAGGCTGCCCGGAGTTCGAGCACCGACCCGTCTGCGAGGTGGGCCGTCCCGACGCCGGCGTCCTCCACGTCGTAGCCCGACTCCTCGAGCCGGCCGGTGTAGGTGTCGCGATTCTCCCCCACCAGTTCCTCGGCGTAGGCGTCGTCGGTCCGCTCGAAGGTCGCGCCGCCGACGCGCTCCACGTCGGCGTTGCCCAGCAGGTAGAGCAGCTGGCCGAGGACATAGGTGCCGATGTCGATGACCGGGCCGCCGCCGGCCGACTCCTTCGAGACGAAGCCAGGGGTGCCGTAGCCGTCGATGTACGGGCGGCCGCGGCGGCGGGAGTAGACCCCGCGGGCGTAGTAGGGCTCGCCCAGTTCGCCGTCGTCGACGAGACGGCTGGCGGCGCGCGTCTCGTCGCTGAACAGCTCGTAGTTCTGGACGCCGATTCGGACGCCCGCGGACTCGGCTGCCTCGGCCATAGCCTTCGCGTCGGTGTAGGTGGCGGCCATGGGCTTCTCGGTGAAGATATGCGCGCCGGCGTCGGCGGCGGCCTCGGCGACGGGCCGGTGGAGGTTGTTGTGGACGCAGACGCTCACCGCGTCGGGGTCCGCGTCGTCGAGCATCTCCCGGACGTCGCCGTAGGCGTCGGCGCCGTGCTCACCGGCCAGCGCGGTCGCCGCCTCCTCGTCGATGTCAGCGACCGCGACCACGTCGGCGCCGTCGACCTCGTCGTAGGCGTCGGCGTGGGCCCCTCCGCGGTTGCCAGCGCCGACGATGCCGATCTCGACTGCCATATGTGTTGACCACTTTCCACTGACAAGAACGCGCGTTTCCCGGCGAGGATCGCCCCAACTCCCCGGCCGCCGTGGTCGGGGTCCGGTCACGCCGTCCGGCCACACCGTTCGGCCGCGCCGTCCGAGTTCGTTGTCCGGCCGTACTCGCCGCCGGCTACTCGCCGACGACGACCACGATCCGCTCGCGCTCGCTCTCGGCCGGACAGTCGTCGGCCCGTTCGACGGGGACCGTCTCGTTCAGCGATTCGACGGTCGCCTGCGACGGGAGGACCGTCATGTTGGCGCGTATCCGGCCGTTCCCGCCGACGCTCGACGGGAAGTAGGAGCCGCCGCTCCCGTAGAGGACCGCCACGTCCGACCGGGCGGTCCCGTTGAAGACACAGGCCCGCGCGGCGGGGAACGAGACCTGCTCGCGGTAGACGAAGTCGTTGTCGACCGTCGCGGAGCCGACGACGACCGCCGTCGACTGGTCGGGGTCGGCGGGCATCTCCGCCGACCCGTGGACGGTCGTCTCGTAGGTCAGCGGGCTCGTCCCGAGGTCGGCGGCGACGAGCGCCCCGCCCGCGACGGCGACCACGACGACGGCCGCGACGGCCTCCCCGCGGCGCAGGCGGTAGCGGCGCTCCTCGACGACGTAGACCGCGCCGAACAGCGCGACCAGCGCGAGTCCGACGGCTGCGAACGTCCCCGCCGTCCCGAGCGAGTGCGTCGAGGCCGCGTAGCCGACGGTCCCCGCGAGCAGCGCGGCGTACAGGAAGAGCATCCCCTGCCGGAACCGAGTCGCCGCCCCCCCGACCACCGCCAGGGTCGCGCCCAGCGCGAACAGCGCCGACTGGACGGTCACCGACAGATCGGGCCCGACCTGCCGGACGAACACCGCCACCCCGGCTACCACGACCAGGGCGGCGACGAACTCACCGACCCGCCGGCCGAGCGTCCGGTCGCTCATCGACGCACCTCCGTCCGCCGGTCGCGAGACACTGCAGGCACATCCCCGGGTTCATGTCAGACCCACTAAACACCTGCGACAGCGCGACGGGGCGGGGGAGTGTCACAGCGAGCGTCCGGCGTCACTCGACGAGCGGGAGCGCCTCGCCGGCGTCGGCGCTCCGGCGGGCCGTCTCGACGACCCGGTGGGCCGCCCGACAGAACGCGGGGTCGCTCGGCCCCTCGGGCCGCTCGGCGGTCTCCAGACAGTGGATCAGGTACGAGACGAGATCGCCGTACCGCTCGGGTAACTCGTCCGGTTCGACGGCGTAGCCCTCGGGCCGCTCGGCGGTCGTCACGCGGATCGGCGCCCCGCGCTCGCGGGTGCTGATCGCCCCGTTCGAACCCACGACCTCGTAGCCCGTCGGCGGCTGGGGTTCGGTCTCCCAGGGGTGGCTGAGGAGCCGCCAGTTCGTCTGTAGCGTCGACAGCCCACCGTCGTACCGGCAGACCGTCGAACTCTGGGTGTCGACCGCGAGGTCGTCGGGGACGAACCGCTCGGCGGTCACCCGCTCGGGAAGATCGCCGCCCCGGAACCACGTCGAGAAGGTGGCGCCGTACCCCAGGTAGTCCAGCATCGACCCGCCGTCTTCGGCGTCGTAGAACCACGACCCCTCCGGCGGCGCGCCCGCGTTCCCGCCGTAGTACTGCACCTCGCGGACCTCGCCGACGGTTCCCTCGTCGACGAGGCGCTTCACCGTGTGTTTGACGGGATCCCACGTCGACGGCCAGTTGACGACGAACAGCTCGTCGCCCACGGCGTCGAGCATCCGGTCGCAGTCGGCGAGCGTGTGGGCCATCGGCTTCTCGACGGCCAGCCCGGCCACGTCGTGGGCGACGACCCGCTCGACGAACGCGGCGTGGTCGGCCGTGCGCGGACAGCCCAGCACCAGGTCGGGGTCGGTCGCCGCGATGCAGTCGTCCAGGTCGGAGAAGACGGCCGCGTCGGGCGCGCCGAGGTCCGCCACCGCCCGGTCCAGCGACCCCGTGGAGGTCTCGGGGCGCTCGTCGCAGACGCCGACGAGTTCGGCGTCGGGGTGGTCGCGCACCCGCTCCAGGTTGCGGTTCTGGTGCATCTGGTCGAAGTTCGCGCCGACGAATCGCCAGGCCATACTCGCCGTACCGGCGCCAGCACCGAAGGCGCTCGGGTGCCTGTCAGCTCAGCCCGACCCGCCGCTCGCGGGCGACCGTGTAGCCGACCACGACGACCACCCAGACGGCGATCCCCGCCATGAACAGCCCGAACGGGACCGTGTAGCCGAGGTTCTCGGCGAAGATGTAGCCCTGCGCGGCGGCCATCAGCGCCATCGTCGCGACGGTGACTACCCCCAGCACCGAGGGATCCTCCGGCGGGTCGACCCGACCGGCGCCCTCGATGATCAGCATCGTCGCGAGCATGACGACGGGCAGCGATAGGATCGCGACCGGCTTCGACGCGAAGTTGTCCGGCTCGCCCGACGCCGAGAAGTGGATCGCCATCTCCGCGGGGAGTCGCTCCCACAGCGCCAGCCCCGCGAGCAGCGTCGCCGCGACCAGCGCCAGCGACAGCCAGTCGTAGCGGTCGAGTCGGAGGGCCATACGCGACCGTTCTCACCCGAGTGTCAAGAATCCATCCGGTCCGCTGCGATGAGTCGACACCTCCGGCGCCGGACCTCAGTCGCCCGCCGCGGGCTGGCCGCCGTCGCCGCCCCCGCTCCCGCCCGACAGCGGCGTGCGCTCGACGACCGTCCCGTCGTAGGTCGGGTACTGCTCGACGATCTCGCCCTCGGGCACGTCGCCCTCCTCGACCATCTCCTCCAGGAGCCACCACGCCACCTCGACGTGGTTCGACTTGACGGTGTAGTACTCCTCTGGGACGCCGAGTTCGTCGAGCCGCGCGGCGTCGACCCACGTCTTCCCGTAGACGAGGGTGCCGTCGTCGGTGATCTCGTCGAACGGCCGGCGCAGGGTGCGGGCCATCCGCTTCATCCGCCGGCGGTGCTGGGCGGCGTCCTTGAAGACGCTCGTGCAGAAGTACACCTTCTCGTGGTCGCCCATCTCGTCCAGGATCTGCTCGCGCGGGCTCTCGACGGCGCTCATGTGGCCCTCGCGCAACTCGAAGCCCTCCTCCTGCATCCGGCGGTAGTTGCCGTCGGACATCTCGAACTCGTTGATGTTGCAGAAGTCGGCCGCGCCCTCGTCGAGGAACTCGATGAACTCCTCCTCGGCCCGGATGCCGGGGATCTCGAAGGCGGGGGTCAGCCCCTCCTCGCGGGCGATGTAGAGGATGTCCTCCCACTCGGTACCGTGGAGGTCACCCCACTGTTCGAGCGGGGGGTGGAAGCGGATCTCGTCGAGGCCCGCCTCCGAGAGCCGGCGCATGTTCTCCCGGCCGCCGGTGATGCCGGTGTAGAGATGCGTGTGGAAGTCCTCGCCGTACTCGTCTTTGAGTAGCGAGAGATAGCGAGTCGTGCGGCCCATCGCTTCCTGCGGTTCGCCGCCGGTGATGGACGCTCCGAGCGCGTCCATGCGCTCGGCCTCCTCGAGCACGTCCTCGTCGGACTCGACGGGCCGCTCGTTGGCGTAGACCTGCTCGACGTTCTTGCGGTTCTCGCCGAGGGGACAGTAGAAACAGTCGCGCTGGTCGCAGTAGCCGTAGACGAACAGGACCATCTTCCCGCCCTTGGCGCACTGTTCGCAGCCCTCGGATATCATCGGCCCTACCTATCCCGTCGAGCGGGAAAAGTCGTGCGTTCCCGACCGGGAGTGTGAACCGGTGGCGTCCGCTGACCGCGCGACCCGTAAGCCGGGACCGCCACGCGAGTCGGAAGCCGGGACCGTAGCACGAACCGGAAACCCCGGCCGCGAGCGCGAGCCTATTAGGGGTCGCCCCGTTCGACTCGGCCAGTGAGCCGGACCGAGTCGCGCGACGAGGACGAGCCGCCGACCCCGACGAGGTACTGACGTGGCCGAGACCACCGACCGCCGCGAGCGCCTGCTGTGGACCGTCGCCATCTTCGCGTTCGTCACCACCGACGCCGTCGGCTTTCAACTGCGGGGCGCCCTGCTACCCAGCATCGAGGAGAGCTTCGAGGTCTCGCAGGGACTACTCGGGCTCGTCGCCACCGCGGGCACGCTCGGGTTCGTCGCCTCGGTGCTGGTCGTCGGCCTGGTCGCCGGCCGCATCGACATCTACCGCGCGCTGGTGGGTAGCGCCGCCGTCGTCGCCGTCGGTGCCGTTCTGACGGGGATCGCGCCGGTCTTCCTCGTCTTCCTCGCGGCCCTGTTCCTCCGCGGGGTCGCGACGGGGCCGTTCCGCGCGCTCGACCGGGCGGTGCTGGGCCACCTCTACCCGGAGGGTCGCGCCCGCATTTTCAACCGCTACGCCCTCGTCTGGGCCGCCGGCGCCGCCGCGGGCCCGCTCGTCGTCACCGCGGCGCTGGCGGCCGGCAACTGGCGGTTCGCCTACGGCGTCGTCGCCGTCGGCTTCCTCGTCTCGACGGTCCTGCTCGTCCGGCTGGACCTCCCCGAGTCGGTCGCGACCGAGCGGGAACTCACCCTCGACGACCTCCGGGAAGTCCTCCGCGAGCCCGCCGTCGCCGGGATGGCCGGCGTGCTCGTGTTCAACGGCGGCATCGAGGGGACCCTCTTTACCTGGCTGCCGTACTTCGCCGCCCGGCAACTCCCCGCGGCGGAGGCGAACCTCGTCCTCTCGACGTTCCTCGCGGCGTACGTCCCCGGCCGGCTGGCCTACAGCTACCTCGCCGACCGCACCGGCCGCACGCTCGACCTGGTGCTCGTGACGCTGACGCTCACCATGCCCGCGCTGCTCGCAACGATCTACCTCGCCGACGGCCGCTGGCTGTTCGTCGCCGTCTTCGCGCTTGGGCTGGTGATCTCCGCTACCTTCCCCACTCTCTCGGCGTTCGGGATGAACGCCGCCCCCGAGTACAGCGGCCCCGTCAACGCCATCTCGACGAGCGCCGGCTACGTCGGCATCGCGCTGGTCCCGCCCGTCGTCGGCCTGCTGGCCGAGCGCGTCGGCCTCCGCGCGGCGCTCGGGATCCTGCCCGCGTTGCTGGTCGCCATGCTCGTCGTCGCCGGCGTGACGCGGGTGTACCAGGCGCGCCGCGGCGCGCCGACGTAGGTGAATGAGCAGTCGACTCCGTTCGAGCCACCGTTGGAGAATCGCTACTGCAAGTCCATCGCACGCTCGGTCAGCCGGTAGCGGTACGCCTGGTTCAGGAAGACGATTCGCCCGTATTCTTCGGACTTTGCCACCTCTTCGGACGACTCGATAGCGTCGACGGCCGTGTTGAGGCGGTCGACCGGATCCCCGGAATGGAGATACTCGACGACGCGTTCCGGTGCGACACCGAACTCGCTCGCGAGGATACTCCGTATCGTGCGCCCGGCCCCGTCTGCGAGTGCGAGCGAGGGCTCCGCCGTCGCCGTCTGCGAGCCGTCGAGCTCGGCGGCTTCGTCGTCCAGTTCGATCGACTGTAGCTCATCGTCGATGTGGGCGACGAGCGCGTCGAGATTGTCCCGGGCCTCCTCGGTGACGCGTCCGTTGACGATCTCGTCGACCCGTTCGCTGATCACGAAAACGTTCGGCCCTGGTGGTTTCGTCCGTTCGAGCAGACCCATCTCGACGAGGTTATCGAGAACCGTTTCCGGGCGGTGGGTCAGTTCGACCTCGAACTCGTCGAGCAACTCGGTTCGTTTGATCCCCTCGTGCTCGGGACCGATCCCCGCGTCGAAGAACGCCTCCACGAGCGCGATCTGGTCGTCGACACTGGGAGCGGTCCCCTTTCGCTGCCTGATGTAGCCCTCTACTCGGTCGAGATCTGTCGATCCGTCCCCGATGGTAAGCGCCCGGTCGACGCTCGGCGGGAGGTCCGGGCGCGGCGCATCGAGGTGGCGTTCGACCTTCTCCGACAGGCGCGTGTTCTCGTACAGTGCTCGCGCGACGGGCAACCCTCGCAGGTAGTTGTACTCGGAGAGAACCTCCACGCCGTATTCGGTGAGGCCGTAGAACTGCGACGGGAGTCCGCGGGTGCTCTCGTTCGGGGGATGCTCGTAACACGCGACCACGTCCGCCTCTTCGAGAACCTGTAACTGGTCGCGGATAGCGGCCTTGTTTTTCGGAATCAGGTACGCGAACTCGTCGAGTGACGGGAGATGCGCCGGATGCCCCAGGATGTACTGTAACACGAGATGGCGAGTCTCCTGAGACAGTAGCTCGTAGATCTGCCGCTGCTCTTCGAATGGCCCCCCATCCTCCGCGGCAGGTGCATCGCTCATACTCGATAATCCTCGCAGACGCGCAAAACACTTTGGGATGACTGGTTTGGTTGAAAAGCCACTTGACCATACTAGTCGGGAAGGTATTTGTTACCGTAGCTAAAAACAGCGGTCGATGACCGGGTCGGAGACGCCGGCGGACGACGCCGAGATCATGGAAGCGGTGGACGAAGCGTTGCAGGGCCTCGAACTCGAACCGCACGAGACCGCCGAGATCCTCGGTTTCGCCAACCGGGAAGTGCCGCACCTACAGACCCCGGAGGACTCGTATTTCATTCTGGGTAGCTACCGGGATCCGTACGTCCGCCGGTTGCGGATCGTCGAGAACGAACTGGACAAACGCCTCGGCACCTATCCGTTCCTGATGGGGGACCTGCCGGAGATCGATATCGACCGTCTCCCGGTGTTCCGGATCCGGTTCACCCTGTTGGCCACCTACGCTGACCACATCGTCGCGGTGTACGAACAGGACGCCGGCGGGGAAGTGACCGAACTCGGGAAGATCAGCGCGACCCCGTATTTCGATCGGTCGACGGTTCTCCCCCGAGATTACGCCTGGATGACCGACAGAAACATCGAAACCGTAGCCGATCTCCTCGCTGCTGCAGTGAACGTCTATTTCAACGACGACCTCGACGAGGAAGAGACCGAGGCGGAGCTGGATTCGCTGGTCACACAGGCCCAGCGGAACGATATCGAGGTTTCGCGGGAGGAAGTCGTAGACCGGATCGAGGGGCGGACTGACGCCGACGGCGAGGCGGTGTCCTACAGTTGGGTCCACCTGAACGAGTTTCGACTCTTCGAACTCCACGGGCGCTGTCTTCCGTGGACGGACCCCGAGGAGTTACGGGACGTGACGGACCGGATCCCCTGACCGTCGACGCTCGTCCCGATACAGCGCCATCGGCGCAACCGAGCCCCGAAGACTGATACAGGGCCGTAGCCTACCCCCGATCGATGCTGCTGGTCCTGTGCGTGGACCTCGACGACGACCTCGGGCGCAAGACGGGCGTCGAGACGCCGGTGGTCGGCCGCGACGCCGTCGAGGCCGCGGCCGTCGACCTGGCGACCGCCGACCCCGAGGACAGCGACGTGAACGTCCTCTTCGAGGGGCTACACATCGCCGACCGGGTCGACGACGAGTCCGTCGAGGTGGCGGCGGTCACGGGCGTCGACGGCAGCGACGTGGCCGCCAACCGCGCCGTCGGCGAGGAACTCGACGAGGTGCTCGCCGGGCTGGCCACCGGCGAGGACGTACGCGCGATGGTCGTCACCGACGGCGCCCAGGACGAGTCGGTCCTCCCGGTGATCCGCTCGCGGGTGCCCATCGACGGCGTCCAGCGGGTCGTCGTCCGGCAGGCCCAGGACTTAGAGTCGATGTACTACACGATCAAGCAGGTGCTCGACGACCCCGAGACGCGGGGGACGATCCTCATCCCGATGGGCATCCTCCTGCTCATCTACCCGCTGTCGCTGCTGGCCGAGCGGCTGGATATGCCCGGTGCCGTCTTCGGCGTCACGTCGGCGCTGATCGGGTTCTACCTGCTGTCGCGCGGGCTGGCGCTGGGCGAGCGACTCGACGCGTTCGTCGACCGGGTCCGCGAGGGGCTGTACGCCGGCCGCGTCTCGCTGGTGACCTACCTCGTCGCGGGCCTGCTCCTGGTGATCGGCGGTTTCACCGGGGCACAGACGGTCCAGGGCCTCCAGGCCGACACCGGCGACGCGCTGACGGTGATCGAGGTGATCGCGGCGCTCGTCTACGGGTCGCTGCGCTGGTTCGCCGCCGCGGGCGTCACCAGCAGCCTCGGCCGCGTCGTCGACGGCTACATCGACGGCGAGTTCGAGTGGCGCCACCTCAACGCGCCCGTCTACGTGCTGGCCATCGCCTTCATCCTCCACGGCGTCTCCAGTTTCGTCCTCGCGTACGGCGACCTGTCGTACCTCGCCTTTACCCTCACCGGCGCGACGCTCCTGGGGCTGGCCAGCACCTTCGCGTTCGCGCTGGCGGAGTCGCGGTTCGGCGGCCGCGTCAGGCCGACGTAGCGGCCGTCGATCGCCGCTCCGCTATCGACCGTCCGTTTACCGCTCGCGCGCCTGGCCGACGAGGAAGCCGCAGCCGGCGATCACGAGGACGACGCCGCCGACGAGCAACACCCCGTTCCCGGTCGCCGTTCCGAGGACGACGCTCGCCCACGCGAGGCCGAAGACACCGTGGGCCAGCGCGAACAGCCGGCGGCCCCGCCGGTAGAAGACGACGGCGCCGAGCAGTAGCGCGGCCGCGAGGACGACCGCCGAGAGCGCGACCGGCCGCACGCGCAGGCCGCCGACCGGGAGGGGGCCGACCAGCGGTTCGAGCAGGAAGGTCACCCCCGCCAGGCCGACCAGCGCCCCGACGGCGACCGGCCCGGCTTCGAGGTCGAGCGCCGCGCTCACGCCGTCACCTCGACCGGCGACCGCGGAGCGGTCGACCGCCGGTCCGCCCGACGCGTCCGTGTCACGTCGCGCCGTTGGGTCCGGAGCGCCCTGAACGTTCTGACCCGGCCGACCGTGGTTGCCGCCGCGGTTCTCACCCCGGGACGACGGTACTTTTATCGCGCACGCCCCGTTACCCGCGATCGTGTCAACTAACGGACGAGCGTGGCGCCGGGAGACCCACGGCGGGCAGCGACGGTCGCCCGCGCCGGGCGCTCGACGGGTTCGGAACCGACGATGACGGGTGAGGGTTCGAGGTCGGGCGGCGGATCGGAGCCTCCAGCGGGTACCGGGTCGGTCGATACCGGACGTTCCGGGGCCGAATCGGCGGACGTGGTCGAGGGTCGCCGGTGCGTCGCGGCGGCGGTCGCGGACGGCCGCGCCGTCGACGCGACGGCGCCGCTCGACGACGCCCTGGGGCTGGACCCGGCGGCCGCGACCGGCGAGGCGGACCTCTACGAGGGGCTCGCGGCCGCGGCGACCGAGAGCGGGCCGGTCGAGCGGGTCGCGGCGGCCGCCGCCGACGGCGTCCCGACCGACGGGGCCGCGGTCGGGTTCGGGACCGACGCGGGCGAGCGGACCTACCGCCACGCGGGCGTCCCCTGTCCGGCCGACTCGGCGGTCGACCGCGTCGAACTGTTCGAGGACGTGACCCGGCTCCGCGAGCGGGCCGACCGCCTCGACCTGTTCGAGACGCTGGCCGGGCGCACCCGCGACGGGCTCGTCGCGACCGACGACGCGGGGCGGGTCGCCTACTGCGACGAGTCGTTCGCGTCGCGGCTCGGCGCGGACCCGGCGGCGCTCGTCGGGCGGCCGGCCGAACAGCTCGTCGCCGAGCGCGACCGGGACGACTGGACCGCTGTGGTTGCCGACCTCGCCCCCGGCGACGAGCTGACCCGCGAGTTCGCGTTCCGCCGGGGCGGCGAGCGCGTCGAGCTGTCGGTCGCGCTGACCGGCCGGCCCGGCGGGGGCGTCCTCGGGGCGACGCGCCGTCCCGGCCGCGACGCCGGGCGAACCGACCGCGTCGAGCGGTACCGCCGGCTCGTCGAGAGCGCCGGCGACCCGATGTTCGTCGTCGACGCCGACGACCGGATCGCCCTCGCCAACGGGGCGATGGGCGACTTTCTCGGCACCGACCCCGCGGATCTTGAGGGGCGGCCGGTGGCCGACCCGGTCCCGGCCGAGGCGGCCGACCGGATCGCCGCGGCGCTGGAGACCGTGCGCGCGGGCGAGCGCCGCCGGTGGCACGACACGGAGCTGCGGCTCCCGGACGCCGACGGGCGACCCCGCGAGTTCGAGGTCACCTTCGGCCCGGTGCGGACCGGCGGGAGCGTCGTCGGGACGGTCGGCACCTTCCGGGACGTGACCGAGCGCGAGCGCCGCCGGCGGGAGCTGGAACAGCTCCGGCGGCTGCTCTCCGGCGTCGTCCGGACGGACGTGGCCGACGGCGTCCGGGAGATCGGCGACCTGGCCGACCGCCTGGCCGAGCGGGTCGACGGCCGGCCCGCGACGCTGGCGGCGGCGATCGGCGAGCGGACCGACGCGCTGGCGGACCTGGTCGCCAAGACCGCGGCGGTCGAGCGGATCGTCGACGCCGACCCCGAGCCGACGGCGGTCGCCCTCGACGAGGCCGTCGACCGCGCGGTCGCCGCCGCCGACCCCCCGCCCGCGGCGACCCTCGACGTGGCGGCCCCGTCGGTCGACGTTCGGGCCGTCCCGGTCGTCGACCTCGCGGTCCGCAACCTCGTCGAGAACGCGCTCGTGCACTCGGGGGAGGCGCCGACCGTCTCCGTGACGGGGGCGGTCGAGGGCGGGTCGGTCGCCCTCTCGGTCGCCGACGACGGGCCGGGGATCCCCGACGTGGAGCTGGCGGCGCTCGAACGCGGCGCGGAGACGCCGCTCGACCACGGCAGCGGCGTCGGCCTCTGGTTGGTCGAGTGGGTCGTCGCCAAGTCCGGGGGCGACCTCTCGTTCGACACCGACGGCGGTACCCGTGTCACGGTCCGGTTCGACCGCGCCGACGACGCGAGCGGGCCGCTGAGCGGGTCCGACGCTGCCGGCGCCGGCGGGACCGCCCCCGACTCGGGCGCCGACGTGCGGGTCTGTCACCTCGACCCGGACCGCTCGGCGACGGCGCGGATCCGCGAGGCCGCGGCCGGCGTCGCACCGACCGTCGCAGTCGAGCGCGCCGAGGGGGTCGACGCCGCCGTCGACGCGCTGGCGACCGGCCGGGTCGACTGCCTGGTCACCGACCGCCTCGACGACTCCGACTGGGACCGGCTCGTCGACGCGGCCGCCGGGGCCGACGCCCCCGTCGTCTGTTACGCCGGCGACGCCCACGCCGGTGTCGACTCGGACCGTCTCGCCGCCGTCGACAGCGTCGTCGAGAAGGGGACGGGCACCGCGCCGGCGGCCTTCCTGGTCGAGAAGGTCCGCGCGCTCGTCGGCGCCGACGCCGACAGCCGCTCCGAAGGGGCCGCAGACGCCCACTCCGAAGGAGCCGCCGACCCCCAGCCCGTGGGGACCGCCGACGGCTCGGCGCCCGCGGGCGACACCGGCGACGCGACCGGCGCGGACGCCGACTCATCCGCCGGTGGGGCCGTCCGCGTCGAGACCGACGCGGGCACGCGGACGCACGTCCCGGCCGACCACCCCGGGTTCGCCAGCGGGCGCGACGCGTCCGATGCCTCCAGTCCATCCGACGCTGGCGACGAACCCGACACCGCCGACCCGTCCGACGCCGTCGACGCGCCCGACGCCCGGGACGGCCACGACGAGTCGGCCGACGGCGAGGCGACGGTCCGGACCGCGACCGCCGCGGGGAGTCGACGCCGGGTCGGCGAGTGGGTCCTGGATCTGACGGCGGCCGGCGAGGACCTGCGGGTGCGCTACGCCCGGGACCTGACGCGGGCAGTCGCCCGCGAGCGACGGCTGTCGCTCCTGTCGGCGCTCGTCGACCGCGCCCGCGACTGCGTCTCGGTCGTCGACGCGAACGGCGAGGTGGTCTACCACGACGAGGCGTTCGCCGACCTGCTGGGCTACGACGACATGATCGGCGTCCACTCGGCGGAGTACATGGCGCCGGGCGAACTGGAGAAGGGGCAGCTGGCGGTCCAGCGGCTGCTCGCGACGCCGGACCTGGACAGCGAGGTCCTCGACGTGGCCTTCGAGACGGCCGACGGGGAGCGGGTCACGCTGGCGGTCCGCTTCGCCGTCCGCCGCGAGGACGGCGAGTACGCCGGCGTCGTCAACGTCGCCCGCGACGTGACCGGCGCGGCCGCCGACCCGCGGCTCGAACGCTACCGGACGCTCGTCGAGAGCGCCGGCGACCCGATGTTCGTCGTCGACGGCGACGGCCGGCTCGCCCTGGTCAACGAGGCGCTCGAACGGCTACTCGGCCGCTCCCGGTCGGCGCTCCGCGGCGCGCACGTCCGGGACGCCTTCCCGACCGTCTCCGCCGCGGACGACGAAGGGGGCGTCGGCGCCGTCGACGTGGAACGGGACGCGAACGGGAGCGACCGGGACGCGAGCGACGAGGGCGACCGGGAGGCGGGCAGGAGCAACCGAGGGGCGGACGGGGGCGACGAGTGGTGGCGCCCCGCCGGCGGCGACCGGACCTGCTGTGTGCGGGTCCGGGGCGCCGACGGCGACAGCCACCGCTACGAGGTGACCGTCGTCGACCCCGACGGCTTCGACGGCGCCGTCTGCACGTGCCGGGAGGTCACGGCCCGCGAGCGCCGCGCCGAGGAGCTCGCCCGCCTGAAGCGGGTGCTCGGTCGGGTCCTCCGGCACAACCTCCGCAACGAGCTCACGCTCGTGACCGGCCACGCCCAGCTCATCGCCGACGCCGTCGCCGGCGGCAACGAGCCCGACGACGCTGACGGGGCGCCCGGTGGGACTGGCGCCGGCGAGGGCGGCGCCGACACCGACGACCCGCTCGCGCTGGCGCGGTCGATCCGGCGGGCGAGCGACGACCTCGCGGCGACGGCCGCGACCGCCCGCGCGGCCGAGCGGGCGCTCGAACGGCGCGACCCCGAACGCCCGCAGTCGGTGACAGCCGCCGTCGACGCGGCCGCCGAGTCCGCCGCCGAGCACCGCCGACCGCTGTCGGTCGACGCGTCGGTCGGCGGGGACCCGTCGGTCCGCGCCCCGGGGGCGTTCGTCGCGGCGCTCGAAGCGCTGTTCGGCGCGCTCGCGGCCGACAGCGACGCCGAGCGCCCGACGCTGTACGTCCGGGCGACCGAGGCCGACGGCCGCGTCGCCCTCCGCGTCTCGCTCGCGGCCGGGAGCGGCTCCCGGGAGACGCTCGAACCGTTCGTCGCCGACCCGGAGGCCGCTCTCGACCGCCACCGCGACGCCGGCGCCTGGCTGTTCGCCCGGGTCCTCGACCGGTCCGCGGGACAGGCCCGACTCGACGAGGCGGGCGACCGGCGCGCTGTCGTCGTCTCGCTGCCCGCCACGGACGACTCGCCGGCCGGCGCGTCCTCGGCGGAGTGACGCGGTCGGCCGCCCGACGCCCGATAGCAAATCACATAGACGTGGCAACTGATCGATCTGTATGGCCGGGTTCACCTTCCACGGGTACTACGGGGTGCGGGCGACGGACCGACCGCTCTCCGGACGGTTCGGCGGCGGAGCGGCGACCGACGAGGCGGCGACCGACCGGACGGCGACCGACGAGGCGGCGACCGACGGCACCTCGTCGCTTCCGGCGCCGCTGGGTGCCGTCGCCCCCCGGCTGGCGTCGCCGGTCGGGACCGCACAGGACGCCCGGAACAACGTCTGGATCGCCGACACCGGGCACAACCGGCTGCTCGTCGTCGACGACGACCTGAGCCGACTACTCGCCGTCGTCGGCGGCGCCGGGTCGGAGCCGGGACGGTTCGACCTCCCGATGCGGCTGGCGCACCACCCGACCGCTCGGGCGGTCTACGTCGCCGACACCGGCAACGGCCGGATCCAGCGTCTCGACTACGCGTACGACGGCGACCGCCCCCGCGTCACTGCCGTCGACGGGTTCGGCGCGGGCGACCCGTTCCACCCGAACGGCGTCGTCGCCCACGAGTACCCCGACGGCGTCCGGGTAATCGCGGCCGACGAGTTCTACCGCGAGGGGACGGACCTGCGGGGACGGCTCGTCGTCTTCGACGAGGACGGGACCGTCCGCCGGTCGGTCCGCGCGGTCGGCGACGACAACCCGACGCCGCTGTACTGGCCCCAGGGGCTCGATGTCGACGACCAGGGACGGATCTACGTGGCGAACACGGGATACGGCGTCCTCCACGACGGGCCGACAGGCCCGCCGAAGCTCGCGACGGTCGTCCGCTGCGACCGGACCGGCGCGGCGGCGCCCTTCGAGGGGCGGTCGGACGAGGTGCTCGCCGAGCTACCGATGCCCCGCGACGTGGCCGTCGTCGGGTCGGGCGTCGACGCGCAGATATTCGTCCCCGACGCGGCGACCGGGCGGGTCCACGTCTACACGAGCGTCGGCATCCCCGACGGCGTCGTCCCCGAGGACGGCGAGGACATCCGGGGCAACGCCGCGCTCGAAGACGGGGTCGGGATCCCACACGACGGGGGCAGTCGACGGGGGGACGGCAGGCGGCGGAGGGACGACGCCATCTCAGACGACGACCCCATCTCGGACGCCGCCGCCATCTCGGACGACGACCCCGTCCCGGGCGAGGGCGGCGGCCAGGAGCGCTTCCGTGGTCCGGTCGGGATCGACGGCTTCGCGGGCGTGTCGGTGCCCGACGCCGACGCGGACGACCCGACGCTCCCGGTGCTGACGGCGGAGGCGCTCGCGGGACGGGTCGGCGCCTACGCCGTCGACATCCACGCCGAGGACGCCCGGCGGCTGGGGTCGGTCGGCGCCCCGCGGGACCGGCCCGGCGAGTTCGCCGTCCCGACCGGGTCGGTCGTCGTCGCCGACCCCGACTCGCCGCTCGACGGGTGCGCGCTCGTCGGCGACGGCGCGAACGGCCGGCTCGGGTGTATCGACCTGGCCGACGCGACCACCAACACCGACGACCCGGCCGCCGCGACCGACGGCGGCCACGTCGCCGACGCCGAGCGCGACCGCGACGGGGCCCGCGCGGGCGGCCGGGTCGACCCCGTTGCGCTCCCGGCGACGCGGTTCCCGTTCGGGCTGGCCTACTGGCCCGCCGGGACCGGCGGGGGCGGACGCCTGTTCGTGACCGACTACACCGCCCACTACCGGGACGCCGACGAGGTCGGTCAGGTCCACGTCTACGCCGTCGACGAGGCGCCCGACGACGGGACTGACTGCCAGTCGGTCGAGCTCACCCTGGTCGACTCCTTCGGTTCGTGGGGCCTGGGCGACGGCGAGGTGAAGCTCCCGCGGGGCGTCGCCGTCGACCCGCGAGGGGACGGCGTCGCACGCGTGTGGGTCGCCGACTCCGCGAACGGTCGGGTCGCGGTCTGGGACTACGACCGCGTCCTCGACGGGGCCGAGCCGCTGGGCGACCGCGGCGGGTTCGGCCACTACGACGGCGGGTTCTGGAACCCCTCGGACGTGGCCGTCGGCGACCGCGGCGTCTACGTCGCCGACGAGAACAACAACCGCCTCCAGCGCTTCGACGGCGAGGAGTGGCACCCCGTCGGGGACCCGGGCTACGGCGGCGGCCGCGAGTTCCTCCTGCCCATCTCCGTCGCCGCCCGCGACGGCCGGCTGTTCGTCCTCGACCTGGTCAGCCGCTCGGTCCGGGTGTTCGCGGAGGACGGGAGTGTCGACGGGGGGTTGCGCCCGGTCGACGAACGCCGGGCGTTCGGCGGCGACGCCGCTGCCGGGGAGCTGTGGCTCCCCTACCTGCTGTCGGTCGGCGACGGTTCGGACGCGCCGGGCGTCGACGTCGTGGTTCCGGACTCGACGCTCCACGTCGCCCACCACTTCACGTGGAGCGGGGCGTAGAGCGATCCCAGCAGCCGAGCGGAGCGCAGTCGCTGGCGAACCGAAGGCGCGAAAAGACGGAGTGGAAGTCCCGTGGACCGGCTTACGCGAGGTCGTGGACGTTGTCGACGACGGCCTCGGCGAACTCGGAGGTGGCGAGCTTCTCGCCGCCCTCGATCTGGCGTTCGAGGTCGTAGGTGACCTTGCCGGCGGAGATGGTCTCCTCGACGGCGTCGCGGACGAGCTGGCCGGCGTCGTCCCAGCCCATGTACTCGAGCATCAGGCGGCCCGAGAGGATCATCGCGGTCGGGTTGACCTTGTCCTGGCCGGCGTACTTCGGGGCGGAGCCGTGGACCGGCTCGGCGAGACAGCGCGCGTCGCCGAAGTTGGCGCCCGGCGCGATGCCGAGGCCGCCGATCTGGGCGCCGCAGGCGTCGCTGATGTAGTCGCCGTTGAGGTTCATCGTCGCCAGCACGTCGTACTGGTCGGTGCGGGTCAGCACCTGCTGGAGCATGTTGTCGGCGATGCGGTCGTTGACGACGACGGCGTCCTCCGGCGGCTCGCCGTCCCGTTCCTCCCAGAGGGTGTCCTCGGTGATGACCTCGTCGCCGTACTCCTCCTCGGCGACCTCGTAGCCCCAGTCGGCGAACTGGCCCTCGGTGAACTTCATGATGTTACCCTTGTGGACCAGGGTGACCGAGTCGCGGTCGTTCTCCAGCGCGTAGTCGATGGCCTTGCGGATGAGCCGCTTGGAGCCGAACTCGGAGATCGGCTTGACGCCGATGCCGACCGGACCGTCGTGGATGGTCTGGTCGAAGCCCATCTCGTCCTCGACGAACTCGCGGACCTGCTCGACCTCCTCGGTGCCCTCCTCCCACTCGATGCCGGCGTAGACGTCCTCGGTGTTCTCCCGGAAGGTGACCATGTCCATCTGCCCGGGGTTCGACACCGGCGACGGGACGCCGTCGAGGTGGTAGGTCGGCCGGACGTTCGAGTAGAAGTCCAGGGTCTGTCGCAGCGCGACGTTCAGCGAGCGGAAACCCGCGCCGACGGGTGTCGTCAGCGGGCCCTTGATGGCGACGCGGAACTCGTCGATGGCGTTGACGGTGTCCTCGGGCAGGTTCTCGTCGTACTGCTCGCGGCCGGACTCGCCGGCGAACACGCGCATCCAGTTGATCTCCCGGCCCGTCGCCGCCGCGGCGGCGTCGAGCACCTGCTGGGCGGCCGGCCCCACGTCCTGGCCGATGCCGTCGCCGTGGATGATCGGGATGATCGGGTCGTCGGGGATGTCGAGCTCGTCGGCGTCCTCGTCGACGACCTCGATCGGCGTTCCGTCAGACGGAACCTCAACCTTGTCGTACTCGTAGCCCATACGGCGCCATTCCACGTTCGTGCCTAAAGGACTGCCGCTTTCCGTGAGGCGATCTCCCCCGATCGGATCCGACCGCGGTCCGAATCTGTTCGGGATCGTCGAACGACATTTCGACGATGCCCGAGGGGCGTGTCGACGATCCCCGCACAGCCGTGGAGCCGACAGCGGAAACGGGAATCAGGGGCCCGGGGGTGCGGTGAGCACGTTCGGGCGAGCGCGGGACACCGAACTTATGCCGACGGGGGCGACAGGACGGGACATGCAGATCATCGCCCACGGCGGGGCGGGGTCGCCGCCCGACGAGCCCGCCGACCGCCAGGCAGTGCTGGATGAGGCCGTCGCCCGCGGAGCCGAGGAGTCGGACCCGGTCGCGGCGGTCTGTGCGGCCGTCCGCGTCCTCGAGATCGACCCCGCGTTCAACGCGGGCGTCGGCGGGGCCGTCCAGAGCGACGGCACGGTCCGTACCGACGCGGGGCTGATGACCGCCGACGGCGAGGTGGGGGCGGCGGGCGCGATGCCGGCGGTCTGTCACGCTGTCTCCGTGGCTCGGGCGGTCATGACCGAGACGCCCCACGTCATGCTCGCGGGCGAGCGGGCGGTCGCGTTCGCCGGCGCGGTCGGCGTCGAGACCGGCCTCGACCTGTGGGCCGACCGAACCCGCGAGCGGTGGGGCGAGGCCGAGCCGCCGACCGACGACGCCGAGGCCCACCTCCAGTGGGTCCGCGAGCACTTCGCGAGCGACGAGAACGGGGACGGGAGCGGCGACGAGGGCGGCGACAGCGATCCCGAAACGGATGACCGCCCGGCGCGAGCCGACCCCCACGACCACGACACCGTCGGCGCGGTCACTCGGGCGGGCGACGAGATCGCCGCCGCGACCTCCACGGGCGGGCGCTGGCTCGCGCTGGCGGGCCGGGTCGGCGACGTGCCCCAGGTCGGCGCGGGCTTCTACGCCTCCGAGGCGGGCGGGGCGAGCGCGACCGGCGCGGGCGAGGACATCGCTCGCGAGGGGCTGGCTCGTCGGGCGGTCGGCCTCCTCGAACGGGGCGCCGACGCCGAGGCGGCCGCGCGGCTGGCGATCGATGAGTTCGACGAGGCCGCCGAGGGCGACGCCGGAATCGTCGTGCTCGACGCCGACGGGGGGACGGGCGAGGCGTACAACAGCCCGGCGATGCAGACGGCGCGGGTGAACGACTAGAACGACTCGACGGCGAGCCCGTCGACAGTTTCGAAATCCCCGTCCGAGGTGACGACTGGCTCGTTGAACTGGAGGCCCGTCGCGGCGACGAGCGCGTCGCCGGGCCCGAGTGTCGGTTTGTCGTCGCTCACGAGGTGCTGTCCCTCCAGCACGCCGGCGCGACGCGCGGCGTTCGCGTCGATATCGACGATCGGTTTGTTCGCTACGAGCGCCTCGAATTTCCTCGCGTTCTCGTTGGCGTTCTCACCGGCACCGACCGCGACGTACAGTTCCTGCAGGACGATCGCCGGCACCCGCAACGGCACGTCTGCGGTTTCGAGTTCGAGCGCTTTCTCCCTGGCGTCGTCGCGCTCGTCGAGCGCGACGAGGAAGTCCGTGTCCAGGATCATTCGCCGGCGTCCGCGTCGACACCGAGCCGTTCGAGGCGTTCCTCGGTTTCCCCCGAACCCTCGCGCTCGGACCGCTCGACGAGTGCCCTGTGCCGGTCGGGGTCGATCGGGGACGCGTCGTCGGCGTAGTCGAGCAGCGTCCACTCGCTCGTGAGCCGGTCGATCGCCTCGGAGAACGTCTCGTCCGGCCGCTTTCGGCTCTTGATCCGCTCGTAGACGTCGTCGTCGAGCCGGACCGTCTTCGTCCCCATACGTGTACGTCGTTTACAGACACGGAAAAAAGGTCGGTCCGGCCGGTCACCCGCCCGTCTCCAGGCGGATCCCGTAGAGGATGGCGAGCGTGCCGAGCAGCTGGCTCACCTCGGAGACGGCGCCGACGGCGAGTTCGAACGGGCGCGAGGGGCCGACGGCGAGGGTGGCGACGAACCCGAGCCACGGGACGACCATGATCAGGACGAAGCCGGCAGCGACGAACGCCATCGCGCGGCTTCCGGTGCGGCGGTACCCCCGGTAGGCGATGTAGCTGATGAGGACGCCGACCAGCGCCGAGGACAGATCGATGCCGAGCAGGGCGAGTTCGGCCCACGCGAAGCTGGTCTGGAGCGGCGCGAGCGCGGTGGCGGGCAATGTGGCTGTCATAGTTCGTCGATGAGTCGGGTGAACGCGTCGGCCATGCTGTCGCGGCGCTCGACGGAGACCTCGAACCCGTCGTCGGTCACGTCGACGGTCACCCGCTCCAGCGTCGCCTCGTAGGTGCTGTGGTGGCCGCCGTCGTCGAGTTCGGTGTGTTCGACCACGAGGTCGCGGGCCGCCAGGTCCTCGATCCGGCGGTAGACCGTCGTCTCGGAGACGCCGCAGCGGTCGGCGATCTCCGCGGCCGGCAGCGGCTCCCCGCGGGTCGCCAGGAGCAGACACCGGACGGTGTCGTCCGCGAGCAGAGCGGCGACCGACTCGACCTCGTCGTCCGCGCTCACGGTCCGGGCGTGCGGGCCGGGTTCACTAAATACCGGGCGTTCGCCCGGAGCGGCGCCGTGACCGGGGGACAGTCGGATCCCGACACGCGCCGGTCACGCGCCGTTGCCCTCCGCCGACTGGCGGGGGAGGACGACGTTCACGCGGTAGAGCAACCGCGCGACGACGAGGAGGATCGCCGCGGTGAGCGCGAGGTTCGCCTCGTCGGGCAGGTAGCCCGCGCCGGTTGCCCCGGCGACGACGGCCACGGCGAGGCCGACCCGGATGACGGCGTTGCCGACGACGTTTCCGACCGCGTCGGGGTCGGCCGTAGACGTGCGGTCGAACCCGGCGATCAGGAACGTCCAGCCGCGGACGGCGATCAGGTACCCGACGACGACGAGCGCGCCGCCGAGCGCGACCGATACAGCGCCGCTGGGGAGGGCAGGCGTCATATCCGAACGTTCGACCGCCGGGGACATAAGTCGCAGCGGCCGACCGCAGGCGGCGCGACTGGCCGTAACCTATTTCAACCGGGACCGGCGGCCGAGCCCGGTCGGGGCGACCGCGGGGCCGCCCCGCGACACAGAAACCCTTTGACCGCAGGGCGCAAACCGCGAGCCATGAGCGTCGATCTGGACTCCGAGCAGTACGAGAAGTGCCGGGAGGCCGGCGAGATCCTCGCGCAGGTGCGCGACGAGGCCGCCGAGCGCGTCGAGGTCGGGACGGGCTACCTGGAGATCAGCGAGTGGGCCGAGGACCGCATCCGCGAACTCGGCGGCGAACCGGCCTTCCCCGTCAACGTCAGCGTCGACGAGGAGGCCGCCCACGGCGCCGCCGGCCCCGACGACGACCGCGAGATCGGCGAGGACCTGGTCAAGCTCGACATCGGCGTCCACATCGACGGCTGGCTCGCCGACACCGCCGTCACGGTCGACCTGGCCGGCGAGTCGGAACTCACCGAGGCGGCCGCCGAGGCGCTCGACGCCGCGCTCGACGTGGTCGAGCCGGGCGTCGAGACCGGCGAGATCGGCGCCGCCATCGAGGAGACCATCGAGGGCTACGGCTACAATCCGGTCGTCAACCTCACCGGCCACGGCCTGGGCCACTGGGAGCAACACACCACGCCGAACATCCCGAACCGCGCCGTCGAGCAGAGCGCCGAGTTGGAGGTCGGTGACGTGGTCGCGGTCGAGCCGTTCGCCACCGACGGCGGCGGCAAGGTCCAGGAGGGCAGTCAGGAGGAGATCTTCGCCCTCGAACGCGAGGGGTCGGTCCGGGACCGCAGTGCCCGCCAGGCGCTCGACCAGATCACAGAGGAGTTCCGGACGCTACCGTTCGCAGCCCGCTGGCTCGACGTGCGCCGCCCGAAGATGGCCCTGCGACGGCTCCAGCGCCAGGACATCGTCCACGGCTACCCCGTCCTCAAGGAGGACGAGGGGCGGATGGTCAGTCAGAAGGAACACACGATCATCGTCACCGAGGACGGCTGCGAAGTGACGACGCGGAGCCGGTAGGTCGATCGCGAGCGGAGCGAGCGCTTTTTCGCCACCGGGAGAGCAGACTCTCCCGAGCCCTGCTTCGCTTCGCTCAGCAGGACCACGTTTTTCGACGAGCGGTACTCGCAGCGAGCGGGGCGAGCAGTCCCGTTCACTCCTCGTCGGTCTTCCAGTCGCCCTCCTTGTCGCGGTCGTATATCTCGCCCATGGCCTGGCGGTCGCGGGGCCAGTAGGCGACGGCGAGCGCGGCCAGGAAGCAGACCGCGACCGCCCCGATGACGACCGTCCCGGGGACGGAGACGATAGCCGCGGCGGCGGTCGGGGAGGACCCGGACGCGAACACGGTGATCCGCGCGATCCATGCGGCCAGCAGGACGAACAGCAGGGGGAGATACACCCGGCGCAGGCGCCGCGCGAACCCCTCGCCGAAGGGCATCTTCAGCGCGGGCCTGCGGAGGTCGTCGCCGAGTTCCCGCCGCCACTCGGCGTGTTCGACCTCTTGCTGGGGGTCGACGGCGGCCGCGAACACGTCCTCCTCGAGCAGGCGCATCCGCGAGCGCCACACGTCGTAGGTGAGATACCGGCGCGTGTCGACGAGGTGGAACACCTCGACGGTGACCATCCCGATCAGCAACAGGTAGTGGGGAGTGTTGCGGCTGGAGAACACGAAGGTCAACAGCGCGGCCATGATCGTCACCGCCCAGTTGGTCGTCTGGTCGAGGCGCCCGCGCCACGTGGTCGTCCGGTCCACCTCGCCGCGGTAGAGGTGACCGAGCAGCGAGGGGAGGTTCTCGTCGATCCGTTCTGACAGGTCGTCCCGCGCCGGCGGGTCGCCATCGTCGGGTCCGTCGGACATGACTGTCCATAGGCGCGCGGGACGGGTGGGGTTTGTTCGCGAGTGGTTGCGGGATACGTCGGTCGGCGACGGCGGGACCCCTCCGAGGCGACGCAACCGCTCGCCGACGCACTGAAGGCGCCGCCGGCGCAATCGGTCCGGCATGGCAACGATATTCGTCGCGTACGGCGAGGACGGCCGCGAGGACGTGCTGGCGTTCGCGGCCGAGCGCGCGCGGGCGAGCGGCGACGACCTGTTCGTCTACCACTACCAGGAGACGGCCGACGAGGCGGCCGAGACCGTCCGCTCGGAGGTTGAGGCGGTCCTCGACGAGGTGGCGCCCGACGTGGCCGCCGAGGTCGTCGTCGAGGAGGGCCGCGGCCGGTCCGACGAGACGAACGTCTCCAGTCAGAAGAAGCTGGTCGACGCGATCCGGGAGCGCGACCCCGAGTGGTCCTACGTGGTGATGGGCAACGTCGAACACGGCGCCGTCGAGAGCTTCGTCCTGCCGAGCCTCACCGAGGCGGTCCTCGACCTGCGTGACGTGCCGGTCCTGCTCGTTCCGGTCTGATCCGCTTTCTCCGGCTTTATGCGGGTCGACGCCGTGGGATCGACCATGTCACGACTGCTCGTCACCGGCGGTCTCGGCGGCTCCGGCCGCTGGATCGTCGACCGACTCGCCGAGGAGGGCCACGACGTCATGTGCGTCGACCAGCGCTCCGCCGAGAGCGAACGGGACAGCGTCGACGTGCGCGTCGCCGACCTGACCGACCGCGGCGACGTGTTCGACCTCGTGGGGGCGTTCGACCCCGACGCCGTCGTCCACTGGGCGGCCATCCCCGACCCGCTGGACCACCCCGGCGGCGAGGTCTTCGAGAACAACGTCGTCTCGACGTACAACGTCCTCGAAGCCGCGGGCCGGACCGGCGCCCGCGTCGTCTGGGCCTCCTCCGAGAGCGCGCTCGGGTTCCCCTTCGCCGCCGAGACGCCCCCGCCGGACTACCTGCCCGTCGACGAGGACCACCCCCTCCGCCCGGAGGACCCCTACGGCGCGTCCAAAGAAGCCGGCGAGGCCCTCGCCCGGACGACCGTCCGCCGTCACGACGTGCCGGTCGTCTCGATCCGCCCCTCGTGGATCCAGTACCCCGGTGAGTACGTCTGTCTCGGCAACGAACCGCCGGCAGAGGGCGTCGGCAACTTCTGGAGTTACGTCGACGTGCGCGACATCGCCGCCATCGTGGTCGCCGCGCTCGACGCCGACGTCGAGGGCCACGAGGCGGTCTTCGCCGTCGCCGACGAGAACTACGCCGACCGCCCGACCGCCGACCTCTTCGAGGAGCAGTTCGGGTCGGTGCCCGATCCCTGCGACCTGTCGGGGGACGATTCGTCCATCTCGAACGCGAAGGCCGCCGACCTGCTGGGGTGGGAGCCCGCCCACTCCTGGCGCGACGCCGCCGAGGAGGACGCGGACGAGCCGACGGTCTGAGCGACCGCGGCGGTCACGCGGTCGCGTCGAGCGCTCATTCCTCCTCGCCGCCGGCGGGGTCGTGGGCGATGGCGAACAGGAACCCCGAGAGGAAGAGGAGTTCGTTGCCCAGATACACCCCCAGGATCGGGTCGACGATGCCGACGATAGAGGCCGGGAGCGCGACACCCAGGACCGCGAGGACGAGCGCCAGTATCGCCGCGATCCCGGCGAAGATACGCGTGACCGCGCCGCAGACGTAGCCGACGGCGAACACCAGGATCGCTTCGAGCAGTCCCATGAGCGAGGGGACGCGCGGGTCGCCGATAGCCCTTCCGGCGGGTCCGGACGGCCGTCCGGCCGTTCGCCATCCCCCGGCGGCTGACCGTCCGCCGGTGGTGTGCCGCAGTACCACGCCCCAGAAACCGTTTTGCCGGCCCGAAGCGACGAGTCGTCCATGCCGACCGAGGTTCGCGAGGTGACGACCGACGAGGGGTGGGACGAGGCCGTCCCGATACTCCGCCAGCTGTGGAGCCACGTCGACGACGCGTTCGTCCGCGGGTGGCGCGAGGAGGACGACTACCGGCTGTTCGGGCTGTACGAGAGCGGCGGGACCGACGACCCCGACGACTCCGGCCCAGCGGGGGATACGCTCGTCGCGGTCGCGGGCGTCTCGGTCCAGCGGGTGCTCCACCACGAGCGGCACCTCTGGGTCCACGACTTCGTCGTCGACAAGTCCCGGCGCGAGGAGGGCTACGGAACCGAACTGCTCGACTGGCTCGACGAGTGGGCCCGCGACCGGAACTGCGAGAACCTCGCGCTGGCGTGCTGGGACGGGAACGACGCCGGCCGCGAGTTCTACGAGTCCCGGGGGCTGGAGGTGTGGGGGCAGGTGATGGAGCGCGAATTATAGCCCGATGTCGGGGCCGGCGTAGGCGATGTAGACGCCGATGGCGGCGCCGACGGCGTAGCCGAGGCTGCCGAGCGCCGCCCGCTCGACGGGGTCGCCGGCGACGGTGACGCCGAACAGCGTGACGGCGAGGGCGCCGGCGACGAACGCCGCCGCGGCCGCCCGGAGGGGCTGGGTCCGGAGGGAGGGGGACATACCTCCCGCATCGTTCGCCCCGGTCAATAGGTTTTTATTATCGGTTCCGTCGGGGCCGCGAACGCGAGCCCGTCGGGGTTTAGTGGGTCGGTCCCGCAGGGCCGGCATGGACCAGATCTTCGCCCCGTGGCGCATCGAGTGGGTCGAGCGCGAGGGCGGCAACGACGACATCGACGGCTGCGTCTTCTGCGCCTTCGCGGAGGGCGACCCCGCCGAGGACCGCGAGCGGCGGGTCGTCGCCCGCACCGACCACTCGTTCGTCCTCCTGAACAACTACCCGTACAACCCCGGCCACGTGATGGTCATCCCCCACGCCCACACCGGCGACTACCGAGAACTGGACGACGAAGTTCTGCTCGACCACGCCCGGCTGAAACAGCGGACCTTCGACGCGCTGGACGAGGGGCTCGGCCCTGACGCCTACAACGCCGGGCTCAACCTCGGCGGGGGCGCCGCCGGCGGCTCCATCGACGACCACCTCCACACCCACGTCGTCCCGCGCTGGGAGGGCGACACTAACTTCATGCCCGTCATCTCCGACACCCAGGTCATCGTCGAGGCCGTCGAGGACACCTACGAGCGGTTGCACGAGGCGTTCGCCGAACAGGACGACGCCGCGACCGAGGGGGACGACCACGCCGTCCGGCTCGCTCTCGACGGGTGAGCCGTCGCAACGAATAAGTGTCGGCTAATTGATCCACGAGCATGAAACTCGTCGGTCGCGTCTGACCGCCGCCCCGAGCCCGCCTCGCCCGTTGACCGACCAGTGACGACCATCATGACAGACGACACGACGACCGACCGAGCGACCGACGGTGAATCGACAGCCGACGACTGGCTCCCGGCGGACGCGACCCACCCGCTCGCCGACCGCCTCGCGGCCCACACGATACCGATCGACACGACCGACCCCGCGGACGACCCGGACGACCTCGCGCCGGTGACCGACCGCCTCGCGGACGCCCGCGTGGTCGGCCTCGGCGAGGCGACCCACGGGACGCGGGAGTTCTTCCGGTTGAAACACCGGCTGGTCCGCCTGCTCGTCGAGGAACTCGACTACCGGCTGTTCGCGCTGGAGGCCAACTTCACCGAGACGCTCGCCATCGACGAGTACGTCGTCCACGGCCGCGGCGACCCAAAGGAGGCGCTCGACGGCATCTACTTCTGGACGTGGGACACCCGGGAGGTGCTCGCGCTCGTCGAGTGGCTGTGCGAGTTCAACGAGGGCCGGCCGCTCGGCGACCGCGTGCGGTTCTACGGGGTCGACGCGCAGTTCACGGCCGGACCGGCCGGGGCGCTCCTCGACTTCTTCGACGACCGGGACGCCGACTGGCCGACCGAGCACCGCGAGACGCTATCGGCGCTGGCCAGCGACGGGCTGGATGTCGACGAGGCGCCCGCCGAGGTCGACGAGCCACGGCTCGCGGCCGCCGAGGAGACCGTCGCTGCCCTCGACGGGTGGTTCGAACGCGAGGCGACGGCTGGGGACGAGCGGGCGTTCGCGTTGCACCGGCGGCACCTGCGGACGCTCGAACAGACCATCGAGAGCGCGCGAGCGGGGCGCGACGAGGGTCTCCAGGCGAAGGCGCGCCGGCGCGACCGCGCGATGGCCGAGAACCTCTCGTGGGCGCTCGACCGCGAACCCCACGACCGGGTCGCGGTCTGGGGTCACAGCGCCCACGTCCAGCGCGACGGTCGAGACGAACACTGGGGGACCGGGACGCCGATGGGCGCCCACCTCGCCGACCGATACGGCGACGACTACTACGCGCTCGGGTTCGACTTCGCCGGCGGACAGTTCCGGGCGCTCGACGTGAGCGAAGGCCACGAACTCCGGGCGTGTTCGCTCGGCCCGCCGCCCGAGGACGCCGCGACGCGACTGTTCGCCGCGGTCGACGACCCGCCGTGGTTCCTCGACTTCGACGATGTCGACGACGAACGACTGGCCGACTACTTCGAGTGCGAACGCCCCGTGCGGTCGGTCGGGGCTATCTACGACCCCGAGGACGAACACGACCGGCTACACGACGAGTTCCGCCTGCCGCTCGCGTTCGACGGGCTGGTCTTCGTCGCGGGGACGACGCCGGCGCGGCCGGTCGAACGGGAGTGACCGCGCCGCCGGACAGGTCGCGGGCCGACACCGCTTTGACCCGCCGGAGGCAATCCCCGCCGATGACAGACGACCGGCCGCGGGTGCTCCGGCGGGTGGGCCTGTTGTTGCTCGGGGCTAACGTCGCCCTCGCGCTGCTGAAGGGCGGCGCCTGGTTTGCGACGGGGAGCCTCGCGGTCCAGTCTGAGACGGTCAACAGCGCCTCGGACGCCGTCTACTCGCTGGTCACCGTCGCCGGCCTCTATCTCACCACGCGGCCGCCGGACTTCGAACACCCCCACGGCCACGAGCGCATCGAGCCGTTCGTCGGACTGTTCGTCGCGCTGGGCATCTTCGCCGCCGGCGGCACGGTGCTGTACCAGTCCGCGACGGCGCTCGCCTCGGGCGACGTGACCGTCTCGCGCGGGCCGACTGCGGTCGCGGTGCTGGCCGTCGCCGCCGTCGCGAAGTTCGCCCTCTATCGGTACGTCCTCGCGGCGGCCGACCGGCACAACTCGCCGGCGCTGACCGCCACCGCCGTCGACAACCGCAACGACATCCTGACCGCGAGCGCGGCCATCGTCGGCGTCCTCGGCGCCGGCGCCGGCTACCCGATCCTCGACCCGCTGGCCGCGATGGTCGTCGCCGTCGGCATCGTCTACACGGGGATCGAGGTCGTCCGCGACAACCTCGGCTACCTCCTCGGGCGCGCGCCGCCGGAGGAGCTGCGCCGGGAGATCATCCGCCGGGCGCTCGAACACCCGGACGTGGAGGGCGCCCACGACGTGATCGCCCACTACGTCGGCCCGGAGATCGACGTGTCGCTGCACATCGAGGTCGAGGGCGAGCGGACGCTCTACGAGGCCCACGACATCGAGTCGGCCGTCGTCGACTCGATCCGCGAACTCCCGGAGGTCGACGACGTGTTCGTCCACGTCGACCCGCGGGAACTCGACGAGTGGAAGGCCGACGAGGAGGTCGACCAGTTCGCCGACGACCGCTGGCGCTCCCAGCAAGAGTAGCGCCGGGACGGTCCCACCGCCAGCCACTCCCCCCTGGCCGCCCAACGAGCGGGTATGTCGATGGAGGCCGGCTTCGAACTGGGGTTCGCGACGCTCGACGACGAGGTGGGCGACCGCCCGCTCGCGGTCGAGGGGTCGCTGCCGGACTGGCTCGACGGCGCGCTGGTCCGCAACGGTCCCGCTATCTTCGAGGTCGGCGGCGACCGCGTCGCCCACTGGTTCGACGGGCTTGCGATGCTCCA
Source organism: Halosimplex marinum (assembly GCF_051414075.1). Taxonomy (NCBI): domain Archaea; kingdom Methanobacteriati; phylum Methanobacteriota; class Halobacteria; order Halobacteriales; family Haloarculaceae; genus Halosimplex; species Halosimplex marinum. The sequence goes on from NZ_JBLKNY010000003.1 coordinate 657,558, forward strand.
CCGATTCTCCTTCGAGGGAAGTTCCGACGGGATCCGCTACACCAACCGCGCGTTGCGCTCGGAGACCTACCGCCGCGCGATGGCCACCGGCGAGATATCGGGACAGTTCGCGACGGGCGGCGGCTACCTCCGTCGCGTCCGGCAACTCCTGTTCGGCGAGCCGACGGACAACTGCAACGTCCACGTCGCCCGCGTGGACGACTCGCTGGTCGCGATGACCGAGGTCCCCCGCTTTCGCTCCGTCGACCCCGAGACCCTCGAAACTCGCGGGGAGTTCGCCTTCGCCGACGCGCTGACCGGCCACGTCAACTGCGCGCACGTCCTCCCGGACCCCCACCGCGGCGAGACGGTCGGCCTCCTCACCACCTTCGGCCGGCCCAGCGAGTACACGCTCTACCGGCTCCCCGACGGCTCGCGCTCCCGCGAGCGGATCGCGACGCTGGCCGCCGAGGACCCGGCGTACGTCCACAGCTTCGCGCTGACCGAGCGGTACGTCGTCCTCACGGAACACCCGTTCGTCACGAACCCCGCCTCCTTTCTCCTCCCCGGGTCGGACAGTTTCGTCGACAACTACGACTGGGAACCCGAGCGGGGGACCCGCTTTCGTGTCGTCGACCGCGACACCGGCGACGTGGTCGCGGCCCGCGTGACCGACGCCTGGTTCGTCTTCCACCACGTCAACGCTTTCGAGGCCGAGGCGGAGAGCGCGACGGGCGACGCCACGACTGGCGGGGCGGCCGGCGACGCCGACGAACTCGTCGTCGACCTCGTCGCGTACCCGGACGCCGACGTGGTCGAGGGGCTGTACCTCTCCGAGGCGGCCGACTGGTTCGAGAGCGGGCGGGACGGCCACCTCCGGCGGTTCCGGGTCCCGCTCGACGGCCGCCCGGTGACGAGCGAACGCATCTACGACGGGCTGGAACTCCCGCGGGTCACCCCGGGCGACCGGACGAAACCGTACCGCTATGCCTACGCCCAGGGGGCCGCCGAGCGCGACGGCAACCACGTCGCGAAGGTCGACGTGGAGTCGGGCGACTCCCGGCGCTGGGAGCAGTCCGGGCTGTTCGTCGAGGAACCGGTGTTCGTCCGCGCGCCCGACGCCGAGCGGCCCAGCGACGAGGGGGTCGTGCTCGTGACCGCGCTGAACACGAACGAGGAGCGGACCGACCTGCTGGTGCTCGACGGCGAGACGCTGGCGGAGCGAGCGCGGGCACCGCTGCCCCACGCCGTCCCGTTCGGGTTCCACGGGCGGTACTTCCCGGAGTGGTGATGGCGGCCGACGATTTTTGTAGACGTACGTCCAGACGTACACATATGGGAACGAAGAGCCTCACGATCACGGAGGAGGCCTACGAGCAGCTGAAGGCGCACAAGCGGGAGGACGAGAGCTTCACGGAGACGATCCTTCGACTCACCGGGGAGGAGCGGGACCTGATGAAAGGGTTCGGAACCATGCGCGACGTGGATGGGTTCCGCGAGGCCGTCGACGGCGCGCGCGGCGACCTCGACGACCACCTCCGGCGGCGCACCGAGCGATGATCGCTCTCGATACCAGCTTCCTGCTGGACTACCTCGACGGCGTCGACGCCGCGGCCACGTATCTCGAAGCCCGCGAAGACAAACCCTTCTTCGCGCCGTCGCTGGCGCTGTTCGAAGTGTACCGCGGCGCGGCCCGCACCGACGGCCGCGAGGGGATCGAGCGGGTCGCGTCCGGCCTCGACTGGGTGGAACCGCTCCCGCTGTCGGAGTCCGCGGCGAGGGAAGCGGCGCTCGTCGAGGCGGAACTGCTCGACGCCGGCGACCGGATCAACCTCGGTGACGCGCTCATCGCCGGGGTCTGTCGCCACCACGGCGCGCGGATCGTCACCCGCGACAGCCACTTCGACCGGGTCGACGGGCTCGACGCCGAGGAGTACTGAGTCCGCGATCGACCCCACCGGTTTAAGCCCGTCCTGATCGAAGGCGGGACCTACGGATGCTCCGGACGGTCCGCGCGCTGGTCACAGCCCCCGCCGAACCCGCCGCCTGGGAGGCCGCGGAGCGCCACCCGGTACTGGGCCGACCGGCGCTGGTGCTGTTCGGCCTCGGCGTCGCGACGCTCGTCGCCGCGTTCGCGCCGGTCCTGTTCGTCGGCCCGGGGAATCTGCCCGACGACACCCTGGTCACCTACGCGCTGGGCGACCAGGTCGTCACGTTCCCCCGACGGCTCGTCGAGACCGTCCTGCTTCTCTTGGCCGTACCGTTCGTCTTCTGCCTCTACGTGACCGTCCTGACCTACGTCCCGACCGCAGTCCTCGGCGCGGTCGCCGCCGTTCGCCGCGGCGAGGCGTCAGTCCCGGGCGGACTCGCGAGCGACCCGATCGGGGTCACGCGTCGGCAGGCGCGGTCGTTCGCGCGCACCTACGGGCTGGTAGCGCTCGGGTTCGTCCCCCAGTTCGCGGCGACGCTGTTCACCGGCGCGGCGCTCGTCGCCGCGCTCGCCGGCGGCGCCGACGCCGCCGACGGCCTCATCAGGGTGACGCCGGCGGGCCACCTCGTCTCGGTCGTCGACGGCGCCCCCGCGCTCACCGCGGCGACCCACGCCGTCGGCGCGGCGGCGACGCTGGTCAGCGGCCTCCTCTGGACGGGCGCCGTCGGCCGCGGCGCGGGCGTCTCCCGACGGGCCGCCGCGGCCGTCGCCGTCCCGGTCACGCTCCTGCTGGTGTACGTCTCCGACCTCGCCGGCCACTTCGGACTCTGAAACGCGTGATCCCGCTCGTCAGGCCAGTTCGCCCAGCGCGTAGACCGTGTTGTGGCCCGTGACCTCGACGTCCACGGTGTCGCCCAGTTCCACACCCTGGTTCTGCGCGTCGGGGACGGCCACCTGCCGATACGCGCGGTCGTAGCCCACCAGCGAGTCGTCGGTGCCGTCCTCGGTCAGCAGCACGGAGCGAGTCTCGCCGACCATCGACTCGTAGACCTCGTCCATCACGTCCATCTTCAGCTCGGACATGGCCTTCGACCGTTCCTTCTTGACGGTGCCGCCCAGCCCCTTCATGTCGGCGGCGTCGGTGCCCGGTCGCTTCGAGAAGCGAGTCACGTTGATCTTCTCCGGGCGAGTCTCCCGGAGGAGGGCCATCGACTGCTCGAAGTCGCGGTCGGTCTCGGTGGGGAAGCCGACGATGAAGTCCGTCGAGAGGGTCCACTCGTCGAGGTGCTCGTCGAAAGTCTCGACGACCTCGACGTACTCGCTGACCTGGTGCTGGCGGCGCATGTCCCCGAGCACGTCGTCGCTGCCGGACTGGACCGGCGCGTGCAGGAAGCTGTAGAGCTCGTCGTGCTCGGCGAACACTTCCGCGAGTTCCTCGCGGATGCCGTGGACGCCCTTGGGGTTGGCCATCCCAACCCGGACCCGGAACTCGCCGTCGATCTCCGAGCAGATCCGGTCGAGCAGGACGTGGAGCTTGCGCTCGCCCTCGTCCCAGCCGTAGACGCCGGTGTCCTGGCCGGTGATCCGGATCTCCTTGGCGCCGGCGTGGACCAGCGCGCGGGCCTTCTCCAGGTTCTCCTCGACCGAGGGGGAGTCTATCTTCCCGGTCGCGTGCTTGGTGATGCAATAGGAGCAGTCGCTCATACAGCCGCGAGCGATGGGGAGGATGCCGACGACGCCGTCGAGGACGGGTTCGGTGTCGGGCGTCGTCGTCGGGCACTCGCCGTTGCGGACGTACTCGGGCACCTCGTCCCAGTGGAGGACCTCGGCCTCCAGGTCGGCCCGCTCGAACTCCTCGCCCTGGGCCAGCGCCATGCAACCCGTCACGACCAGATCGGCGGGTGTCTCGGCGTCGAGTTCTTCGGCCCGCCGGAGCATGTTGCGCTCCGTCTTCTCGACCACGGTGCAGGTGTTGAGGATCGCAACGTCGGCCTCCTCGGGGCCGTCGGCGGGGTGGTGGCCGCCGTCGCGGAGCGCCCGCTCGATCTGTCGGCTCTCCCCGCGGTTGGCCGTGCAGCCGTAGGTCTCGATGTGATAGCGGGCCATCGCGTTACTCCACTCTTGGCGCTCGCGGCCAAAAGCGCGACGGATCGGGGCAGGGATCGCAGTGTCCGCCGCGTCCGCCGACGGACCGGAGCTAGTCGTCCCAGCCGCTCACGTCCGAACGCTCGGCGGTCCCGTGCTGGTCGAGGTACTCGCGAGCGATGGCGTCCCCGCTCGAAGCCCCGATCCGCTCGGCGCCGGCGTCGAGCATCGCCTCCATCTCGGCCCACGACCCCACGCCGCCCGAGGCCTTCACCGGCAGGTACTCGGCGAGCAGTTCCACGTCGGGGACGGTCGCACCGCCCTCCGAGAAGCCGGTGGCGGTCTTGAGGTAGTCGGCGTCGGCTTCGAGCGCGCACTCCGCGGCGCGGCGCTTCTCGGCCTCGTCGGTCAGCAGCGGCGTCTCGACGATCACCTTCACCGGGACCGGGACGGCCGCCACGACCTCCTCGATCTCGTCGGTGACGGCGTCGTCTTCGCCCGCCCGCAGGCGCCCGACGTTGATCACCATGTCCAGTTCGTCCGCACCCGCCTCCCAGGCGTCCTCGGCCTCGGCGACCTTCGTCTCAGTCGTGTGCTGGCCGTGGGGGAAGCCGACGACGGTCGACAGCGGCACCGTCGGTGCGTAGCTGTCCGCCAGGTCGAGGTAGCACGGCGGGATACAGGCCCGCAGGCCGTACTCGATGGCGGCGTCGAGCACGGCGATCACGTCGTCCGGCGTCGTCTCCGGTCCGAGGACCGTGTGCTCGATGCGGCCCGTCACGGCCGCCGCGTCCGTGGTCATGGCTCACTCCTCGCACCCCCACCACTAAAGCCCGTCCGGATCGGCCGCGTCAAGCCGCGGGAGCGGTCGCGTCGGCTCGTCGCCCTCGCGCCCTCCCCCGCCCTGACCGGAACACCGCCGCTCGGCCGAGACCCGACTGTCGGCCGACATCCACGCGACCGCAACCCTTTCGTCGGTCGACGCCGCGCCACAGGGTATGCAGATCCTCCCGAGCGGGCTCGTGGTCCCGCCGCTGCCGTACGCGATCACGCTGGCGGTCCTGTCGGTGGCGGCCGTCGCCGCCCTCTACCTGCTGGACCCGCCGGTCACCGCCCGGCAGACCCTCGCGCTCTCGCCGTGGATGGTCGCCGGGGGCGCCTTCCACGCGCTGTACCAGGCGGGGCTGATTCTCGACCCGCTCGAACCCTTTTTCGCCGCGCCCGCGGTGTACGTGACGACCTTCGTCCTCGCCGCCGGCGTCTGGATCCCCGCGGTTATCCGTGCCCAGATGCTCGATGACCCCGCCCCGATCGCCCGCTATCTGGGGATCGTCGGCGGGGCGCTCGTGCTCGCGCTGACGGCCCTCGCCTACGCCTTCGCCGCCGGCCGCGTCGACTCGACGACCGCGCTGGTGTGGCTCCCGCTCGGCTTCCTCGGCGCCGCCGTGCTCACCGCGCCCGTCTACTACCTGGTCGCGCTGAAGTGGACGGCCGCGGTCGACCGCGCGGGCGTCGCCGGCCCGCTGGTCGTGTTCGCCCACGCGCTCGACGGCTTCTCGACGGCCATCGGCGTCGACGTGGTCGGGACCGGGGAGCGCACCCCCATCCCCCGCCGGATCATGGACTTCGCCGAGACGCTCCCCACCTACCCCTACATCGGCAAGGGGTGGCTGTTCGCCGTCGTCAAGCTCGTCGTCGCCGCCGGCATCGTCGTCCTGCTGGCCGACCTCGTCGAGGAGGAACCCACGCAGGGGAACGTCCTGTTCGCCTTCGTCGCCGCCGTCGGCATGGGCCCCGCCGCCAACAACCTCTTCCTGTTCCTGATCGGCCCCGCGATCTGAGCGGGTGACTCGGTCGCCCCGTGACACCCGGTCGCTCCGTGGCACCGGCCGCCCCAGACCCCCGCTTCGGGTCGAACCCGCCCGCGCCAGCGAACCCCCTCGTTTCGGGTCGAAACCCTTCGTCATCCCCCGGTTTTCGGCCCTCGGATCGCTGCCGAAACGGTCCCCCGTTCGGCTCCGGAGGGATACCCATCGCAGGGGAGCGCTCGGGAGTCCGCGCTCCGCGTGTGCGCACGGCGGCGGCGCGAGCGACCGGAACGGGTACCGTTTTGCCGCCGCCGGTCCCAGGGACGGCCATGGCGAAACAGCCGCACCTGCTTGTCGAGGAGGGCGACGTACACGACATCGCGCTGATCCCGGGCGACCCCGGACGGGTCGACCGGATCGCGAGTCACTGCGAGAACGTCGAGCACGTGGCGGAGAACCGCGAGTACAAACTGGTCAACGCGACCTACGAGGGGCGGGACCTGACGGTCTGCTCGACGGGGATCGGCTGCCCGTCGGCGACCATCGCGGTCGAGGAACTCGCGAACGTCGGCGTGGAGACGTTCGTCCGCGTCGGCACGACGGGCGCGCTGCAGTCGGACATCGAGATCGGCGACATGGTCGTGGCGACCGGCGCCGCCAAGAACGAGGGGACGACCAAGCGCTACGAGGACGTCGAGTACCCCGCGGTCGCCGACTACGACACGCTGGACACGCTCGTCCGCAGCGCGGAGCAGCGGGGCGAAGACGTACACGTCGGCCCCATCGCGACCGACGACGCCTTCTACGCCGAGACCGAGGAGTACGTCGACGACTGGGAGGCCGCGGGCCTGCTGGCCGTCGAGATGGAGGCCGCGGCCGTCTTCACGCTCGCCCGGCGGAAGGGCCTGCGCGCCGGCGCCATCTGCACCGTCGACGGCAACCTCGTCGAGGGCACCCAGAAGGGCGAGACCGACGACGAGGAACTGCCGGAGAAGGCGAAGGACAACGTCGAGCGAGCCATCGAGATATCGCTGGAGGCGGCCACGCGGCTCTGATCGGACGGATGCGAACGGAGGACGCCGCACGACCCCGGCGGACGCGGGTTCGACTCCTTCGTGAGCGGATGCGGCCGAGCGGGCCGCGCCCGGTCAGTCGTCGGGGGTGTCGCCCTCGGACTCGGCGTCGAGCAGTCGCTCCGCGAGCCCCTCCATGTCGGCGTCGCCGAGGGCGGACTCGACGAGGAGGTGGCCGCCGATGACAGCGGGGCTGATGACGGCGTCGGCGCCGGCCCGACGGAGCTTCTCGGTGTTCTCGCGGTCGGTCGCAGCGGCGACGATGCGGGCGTCGGGGTGGAACTGCCGGGCGGTGAGGATCGACAGGGCGTCCTGGGCGTCGTCGTTCGTGGCGGCGATGATGGCGCGGGCGTGTTCGATCCCCGCCTGCTTCTGGGGGTCCTCGTCGCTGGGGTCGCCGACGACGACGTGGAGGTCCCGCGTCCGCAGCGAGGCCGCCAGTTCGCTGTCGGGCGTGATGACGACGAACTCGGCGGCGGTCGAGAGTTCTTCGAGCAGCGGTTCGGTCAGGTCGCCGTAGCCCAGGACGACGACGTGGTCGTCCAGGAGTTCCAGGTCTGAGTCGTTCATGGTACCGAGTGCTTGCGAAAGGCGGGCTTCGATGGCGGGGCCCAGCAACGACCCCAGCGCGACGGTGAAACTGGCGACGCCGAGCACGAGGACGGACATCCCGAACAGCTTCGCCTGCTGGCTCGCGGGCGTCACGTCGCCGTAGCCGACGGTGCTGGCGGTAACGATGGTGTAGTAGAGCGCGTCGGTCAGCGTCGAGAGGTTGTTGAACTCCTCGCGCAGCTGGTAGGCGCCGGCGGTGCCGTAGACGAGCGTCCCCGACAGCGCGGCCGTCGCGGCCAGCTGGGTCGTCGAGAGGTCGGCCCGGCGGTCGAACCGCCGGTAGTTGACCAGCACCGGCGGCAGCGATAGCAGCGACAGGGCGATCAGCGGCAGCGAGTAGCGGCTCGACTGGGCGACCCCCTGCAGGGCGGTGACCGGCAGGAGGACGACCGTCGAGAACCACGCCGCGCGTAGCCGCCGGCGCATCCCCCAGGCACTCAACAGCATCAGGAAGCCCGTCAGCGCGCCGGTGAAGCCGGCCGCGCGCTGCACCTCGCGGGGGATCCGGATGTACGCCTCGATGAGCGGGTTGACCGACGTGGCGCTGATGTTGGCCACGCCGGTCGCAAAGGAGAGGATGGCGACGACGGTCGGCAACCAGATGGCTGCCCGAGTCCCGACGAACACCGCCCGCGGATGGTGCAACACCCGCCTCGCGTCCATACCCACTTCGAGGCGGCCGAGCGGCTAAAATCCCACCGACCCGCGGCGAGTCGTGTCACCACGGGTAGTAGTCCGACCGGCGGCCGCCGCGGGCGCCGATAGGGGTTTACGAGAGGCTACCGTCACACCCCCTCATGGCATCGTTCCCGGTCGAGCTACTCTTCGGTATCTACCTCGGTATCCTGACGGGGATCATCCCCGGGCTGGTCTCGTGGTCGCTGGGGTTCGTCTTCAAGTACTTCACCGGCGTCACGATCCCCGGGTTCGGTGTGGTCGTTCTCTCGGTCGCGCTGGCGGGGGTCAACGGCGGCCTGCTCGCGCTCGCGGACCCGACGATCACCCAGTCGGCCAACGCCGTGACGGTCACGACCGCCATCCTCGTCGTCCTGATGATCTCGCTGTACGCCCACTCGCGGGGCGACCAGATGGGCGCGACGTTCCCCAAGCGGCTGTCGCTGAAGCAACTGCGCGAGCGGACGCTCGCCGCGGACGTGCGCGGGGCGCTGGCCGGCCGCGACGAGGCGCGGGTCCGCGTCGTCGGCGAGGTGGCCGACATGGAGGGATACCCCCCGCTCTCGGACGACCTCCGGGCGGAGATCCGCGACAGCGAGTGGACCTTCCCCGCAGACCTGCGTATTTCGGAACTCGAGACGCGGCTCGCCGAGCGGCTGAAGACCGAGTACGACCTGGGCGACGCCGCCGTCACCGTCGACGAGCGCGGGCGGGCCGCCGTCGTCGCCGCGCCCCCCTTCTCCGGGCTCTCCAAGCGCGTCCCCGACGGGAAGCGGGCGGTCTCGGTGAACGCCCTCGTCCCGACGGGCGTCGCCCGCAGCGACGAGGTGACGCTCATCACCCCCGACGCGCAGGTCCGCGGGACGGTCGTCAGCGCGAAGTCGGGGACGGCGAGCGCCGCCGGGCCCGACCCCGAGGCGAAGTCGGGCGCCAACGGGGACGGGGACGGAGACGACGCCGACGACGAGGGGGGCGTTCCCCAGCCGGTGCGGGCGCCGACGACGACCGGCGGCGAGGGGCGGGTCACGGTCGCGGTCACGCGGACGGACGCCGAGCCGCTGTTGAAGGCCGACCGCGCCCGCGTGGTCGTCGAGTCCCGCGGCGTCCGCCGGGAGTACGAACTGCTCAGCCTGCTGCGGCGGGCGGGCCGGCGCTTCGCGCGGGTGACCGTCGGCGCCGGCGGGCCGCTCGACGGCGCCACGGTCGGCGAGGCGAACGTCCGGAGCGCCTACGGCGTCGCCGTGATGGCCGTCCGGGGCGCGAGCGGCTGGGTCGTCGCGCCGAAGGGGTCGACCACGCTGTCGGCCGGCGACGAGGTGTTCGCCGTCGGGACCCGCGGCGAACTGGACACCTTCAGGGAGGCGGTGGCGTGAGCGGGCTCGCGGGGGTCGCGGCCACGGGACTCGCCGACGGTGTGGGCGCGGTCGTCGCCCAGAGCGGGTCGCTCACCGAGCGGGCGCTCGTGGGGGCGGCGCGCGTGCTCGGCGTCTCGGTGGTCGCCGCCGGCGTCGCGGCGGCGGTCGCGCTCGTCTACCGCTGGTACGTCCGCGAGCGGGCCCCTGGCAGCCTGACGGCCCTGTTCGGGCTCAGCGCCGTCGTCCCGCTGGTGGGCGCCAACCAGCTGCTCCGGGAGGTGATGAACCCCGACGCCGGCGGGGTGCCGTTCGACGAGGTCGCGGTGCTGTCGAACATCGCCGTCGTCCTCGTCGCCCTGGCCGCCACCCGCCTCGGCACCGACGTGGGCGACCGCCTGGGGAGCGACGTGGCCGTCGCCACCGGCGAACGGGCCGTCGAGACGGAGGTCAGCCGCGTCGTCCAGGCCGTCGGCCGCGTCATCACCGTCGAACTCCCCGAGGAGGTCGACGACATCGTCGGCTACGACCCCGTCCCGGCGGAGACCAAGGAGCAACTCGCGGGCAAGACGTTCGTCTTCCCGCGCCGGCTGACCGTCGAGGAGCTGCGCGACCGGCTCGTCACCCGGCTGAAGGCCGACTACGCCGTCGGCCACGTCGACATCGAACTCGCTGCGGACGGGACTGTCGAGTACCTCGCCGTCGGTTCCCGAGCAGCGGGCATCGGCCCGACGCTCCCGCCGGAGACCGCCGCGGTCGCGGTGAAAGCCGACCCCGCGCTGGCCGCCAGCGCCGGCGACCTCGTCCAGGTGTGGCGCACGGACCCCTTCGAGCGGGTCCTCACCGCGGAACTGCGCGGCACCGTCGACGACGTGGCGACGCTGGCCATCGACGCCGCCGACACGCGCAAGCTCGACGCCGAGGAGGGCTACAAGCTGGTGACCCTCCCCGTCGAGACGCGCCCCGACAGGGAGTTCGCGTCGGTGCTCCGGGCCGCCGACGAGACGATGGCCGCCGTCACCGTCGCCGCCGGGAGTGATCTGGTCGACCAGCCCGTCGGCGCCCTCGACGTGACCGTCGTGGCCGTCCGCCCCGAGTCGGGGCCGGTCGAACCGCTCCCCGGCCGCGACCGCGCGCTCGCCGCCGGCGACGCGGTCTACGTCGTCGCCGCCCCCGAGGCCATCCGCAAGGTCGAAGCGGCCGCGGGGCCCCGCGACGGCGCCGCTCCGGAGGGTCCCGCCGCCACCGGCGCGGCGCTGTCCCCCGACGAGCAGGTCGACCCCGGGCGGACGGTCGGCGGGGAGTCGACAGGTGACGGGGCCGACGACGCCGAGGCTCCGTCCGGAGCGGCGCCGTCGGGGTCGGACGCAGGCGCGGGCGGGGAGACGCCGCCCGCGGAGTCGGCCGCCGACCCGCTCGCCGACGCGGACGCCCCCGGCATCGAGGCGCTCGAAGCCGACCGGACGGAGTCGGCGAACGGTGACCCGACCGCCGACGAGGCCGCGGCCGTTGACGAGACTGCGGCCGTCGACGGCGCCGAGTCCGTGGACGCGGGCCCCGGAACCGACGGGACACCGGACGAGCCGCCCGCGGAGCCGACGCGCGAGGACCTGGCCGACCTCCCGGGGACCGACGTGGACGAGCTGACCGGCGCTGACGAGGCGACCGGCGACGCGTCGGACTCGTCGGCCGCCGACGCCGACCCGGGCGACGACCGCGACACATCCGCCGACACCGACGAGGCCGTCGGCGACGACTGGGAGACCCTCGCCGAGCCGAACAGCGGTGGTGGGCCGGACGACGGCGAAGATGCGACCGGACCGGACCCCGGCGAAGACGTAACTGAATCGGACGACACCGTGGAGGAGACCGACGGCGAAGCCGATGGGAGCGACACAGACAGCGACGGCCGGGAGGACGCAGACAGCGACGACGGGGACGACACCGACGGGTCGAGCGACTGGACGGTCGCGGTCGACCAGCGCCGCGGGGACGACGAGTAGCGAACCCGTTCGGGTCGCCCGTCGGCGGAGTGCGGAACGCTCTTTGGGAGGCGGTGCCCTCCCTCGTGTATGCACTGGCGACTGTTCGCCACGCTCGCCGAGACGGCCGGCGACACCGAGATCGCGGTCGAGTCCGACGCCGAGACCGTCGGCGACGCCTTCGACGCGCTCCTCGACGCGCACCCCGACCTCGAATCCGAAGTGCTGGACGAGGAGGGCGACCTCTACGACCACGTCCGCCTGCTCCACGAGGGCCGGGACCCGTTCGCCGAGGCGGAGGGCTTCGAGACGCCGGTCGAGGAGGGCGACGAACTCGCGCTGTTCCCGCCGGTCAGCGGCGGGTAATCCCCGGGAGAACGAGACGAGTGCGAGCGCGGACCGCAGTTTCGATTTCTACGCGTTCGCGACCTGCTGGAGCACGTCGGGCGCTTCGTCCAGCGCGTCGTCGAGGCTGTCGGCGTCGGGGCCGCCGCCCTGTGCGAAGTCCGGCGGGCCGCCGCCGCCGCCGCCGACCTTCCGCGCCAGCTGGCTCACGACCTCGCCGGCGTTGACCGCCGAGCCGTCGGGGACGGCGACGACGAACGTCGCGCCGTCCCGACCCGACCCCAGCACCGCGATCTTCCCCTCCTCGACGAGGGCGTTGGCCGTGGCGCGCAGTTCGTCCATGTCGCCGTCCAGCCGCTGGACGACGGCGGTCTCGTCGTCCACTTCGACCTCCTCCCCGCCGCCCGAGCCTGCCGCGCGGACCTCGGCGAGTTCCTCCTTCAGCTGCTCGATGGTCTTGCCGCGCTCCTTCCACTCGGTGAAGAAGCGCTCGGCCGTCTCGGGCACCTCCTCGGGCGCCACGTCGAGGACCTCGGCGGCCTCGTAGAGGGCGTCCTCGGTGTCCTGGGTGGCCTGGACGGCGGCGTCGCCCGCGGCGAACTCGATGCGGATGACGCCGTCCTGGACGCGCTCGGTGCCGAGGATCTTGATCGCACCGACGTCGCCGGTGCGGGCGACGTGGGTGCCCCCGCAGGCCTGCACGTCCTCGGCGACGTGGATGAGCCGGATGTTCTCGCCGGCGGGGATCCCGCCCTGGTAGAGGTCGAAGCCGTGTTCGTCCTCGGCCTCGTGGCGGTCGGGCCACTCCTGTTTGACCGGCCCGTTCGACCGGACGATGTCGTTGGCGCGGTGTTCGATCTCCTTGACCTCCTCGCGGGAGACCGACTCGTAGTGGCTCACGTCGATCCGGGACGACTCGGTCCCCTTCTGGGCGCCGGCCTGGCGGACGTGCTCGCCGAGCACCTGCCGGGCGCTGTGGATGACGATGTGGGTCGCGGTGTGGTGGGCCATGAGCCGGCGCCGGCGCGCGCCGTCGATCTGCCCGCGGACGAACTCACCCTTGCCGGGGTCCTCGTCGGTCGTGTGGAGGATGACGCCGTCGACGATCTGGACGTCGTCGACCTCGGCGGTCACGTCGTCGGTCGACAGCGTCCCGTGGTCCGGCGGCTGGCCGCCGCCCTCGGGGTAGAACATCGTCTGGTCTAACACCACGTCGTAGCCCTCGCCGTCGCGCTCGAACACCTCCAGTACCACCGCTTCGAACTCCGTGCGCTGCTGGTCCTCGTAGTAGAGGCGGTCGGTGTCGGGCAGCTCTTCCAGCCTGTCTTCGTAGGGCCGCTCCTCGCCTTCCTCGAAGGCCTGGCCGCCGCCGTGGCGGTCGGCGACGAGCGCGTAGAAGTCGTCGGGCGTCTCCACGTCGACGCCCTTCTCGGCGGCGATCTCCTCGACCATGTCCGGCTGGATGCCGTGGGAGTCGTACAGCTCGATGAGTTCGCCGACCGGGATGGGGTCGCCCTGCTGGGCGTAGTCGTCGGCCAGGCGACGGACGCGGCGGCCGCCCTGGTCGAGCGTCTCGCGGTACTTCTCGACCTCGGTGCGGACGATGTCCCGTATCGTGTCGCGGTTCTCGTAGCCCAGCCGCTCGGCCTGCATGTCGACGAGTTCGTCCAGCGGCGCGTCGACGCCGACGTTGTCCACGAGGCGCTTGGTGCGCCGGAGGACCATCCGGGCGAGATAGCCCGTGCCGACGTTCGAGGGGACGATGTTGTCCCCGAGCATGTACGCGAGCGTCCGACAGTGGTCGGCGATGGCGTAGATGTCTTCGAGGGGTTCGAGCAGGTCGGCCAGTTCGCCCGTGGACACGTCGAGCTGGTCGGCGATGTTGTCGCGGGCCGACTCCATGTCCTCGGCCTCGTCGATGTCCATGTGGCCCGCGAGCTTCGCGGCGCGGTGGACGATCTCTTCCTCGCGCTCGGAGTAGTCGAGGCCGGCGTTGTCCTTCAGGAAGTCGATGGCCTCGGGGTAGACGGCCTCGTAGACAGTGGGGGTGCCCTGGGACATCCACGTCCAGCGCTCGATGCCGTAGCCGGTGTCGATGACCCGGCGGTCCATCTGACTGTACGTGTTTCCGTCTTTCATCTCGACGTCGCCGTCGGGGTCCTGCTCGAACTGCATGAAGACGAGCGTCGCGAGTTCGAGCCCGCGGTAGATGACCTCGAAGGCGGGGCCGGCGTTGCCGCCGCCGACCCAGGGGTCCTCGATGAGCGTCACGTCCTCGCGGGGCGCACCGACTTCGGCGAGGAGATCCATGCAGTGCTCGACGCACTTGTCCTTCCAGTAGACCTCGCCCTCGTAGGCGTAGTCGGTGCCCTCGTCGGCGTTGAACGCGTGGTGGCCGCCCATCTCGAAGGCCATCGTGTGGCGGCCGGTCTTGCCGACGTTGTCGATGTCCTGCATGCGGATACAGGGCTGGGAGACGACCAGCGGGTTGGCCGGCGGCGGGGACTCGCCGCTGGTGACGTGCGGCTGGAAGTCGTAGATAGACGCCTGCGTGAGGAGGACGTCGTCGCGCCAGCGGTTGGCCGCGACCGGGTAGGGGTCGATGCGCTCGTGACCCCGATCCTCGAAGAACGAGAGGAACGTCTCGCGGGTCTCTTCGAGCGACATCTCCTCGTCGAAGCCGGGGTCGTCGATGAAGCCGTACTCTTCGCATGGCGGCTCGCCGCAGGTCGCCCGGTCCCCGTCGAGCGTCCAGAAGTGGGCCCCACACTCGGAGCACTCCTTCCGGTGGAAGCCGTGCTCCTCGAAGTAGTCGAGTCGATACTCCTGTTCGAGGTCGCTCATTCGTTGCTAGTTGGCCCAGCGGCGCCTAAAACAGTTCCGAAGGTGCGATCCCCGCTCGCACGGCGCTCGCGGACACTCGCGGCGGATCGCCGGACGGACCGAACTCTTCCGGTCGGTCCCCGGTCCCCGGTCGGCTCCGGCGGGTCGCTCGACCCCGCTTGGCTCCCGCTCGGCCCGAGTCCCACCCCGACCCGTCGGTGACAAGACACATATCGGGTCCGGGTCACGGGCGAGTATGCGCCGCTTCGCCATCGCCGGCGTCGTGCTCATGTTCGCCATCGTCGGCGGCGCGACCGTCGCGCTGTCGGCGCTCACCTCCGAGGACCGCCCCGCGAACGCGACCGTCTCGACGTTCGAACCGCGGGTAGCGGTCGGCAACCAGTCCGAGGACCCCTACCCCGACTCCGACGGGGTCGCCACCTGCAACGACCAGGGGCCCATGCCGGGCAACGCCGGGCTGAGCGGGTCGCTCGTCGTCGAACGCCCGCTCCGCGACGACGGGCCGCCCGAACCCTCGTTCCGGGTGAACGTGTCCGTCGACGACGGGGCGCTCGTCGAAACCCGCACCGTCACGCTCTCGACGGGCGGCTCCGAGCGGCTGGTCCTGTTCAGGATAGCCGACCGGCCGCCGTCGCTGGACGGCGGCGACACCGTCCCCGTCCGCGCGACCGTCACGACGGAGAACACCACCGTCGCCACGGCCTCGCGTACGGTGGAGGTCACCGAGCGCGACGTGCCGTGCGCGGACGAGAACTGACCGCGAGTAAACAGGAGCTGACTGCGAACACTGGCGCGGTCGCCGTTCGCTGTCGTCGTCGCGGCGTCAGTCGCCCTGGCCGTTCCCGGCGCCCTGACCGGGTCCGCCGTCACCCGGACCGCCCTCGCCTGGGCCGCCGTCATCGTCGTCTTCGTCGTCATCATCTCCGTCCTCGAACTCCGCTTCGAGTTCGGCCTCGGCGTCGCCGTCCTCGACCTCGATCTCGAGTTCCTCGGCGTCGCTCGGGACATGCACCACGACCTCGCCATCGGCGTCAGTGGTGCCGGTCGGGCCGCCGTCGACGCCCACCGTCGCGTTCGCGAGCGCCGACCCGTTCTCGGTGACGCGGACGGTGACGTTCTCGCCCGCGGAGACGTTGCCGACGAACGAGGCGTCGATCGAGCGGTCGTCGTCATCGTCGTCCTCGTCGTCGACCCGCTCGATCGGGACTTCGGTACCCGACTCGCTGACGACCGGCTTGAGGATGTACTTCCCGCTGTTGCCCGCTTTGTGGACGGACACGTCGTAGACGAAGTCGACCTCGGAGCCGTTCTCGACGGTGAACTCCGCGTTGAGCTGGAGCTTCCCGCTCGGGAGCTTGACGCGCTGGTCGTCGCCGTTCGTCAGCGTCCCCTCGACCTCGCTGACCTCCATGTGGACCTTGTCGTACTCGCCCGCGGGGAGGTCGAACTGTTCGAGCAGCGTCGCGTTCGCGCCGCGCAGCTGCGAGAGGTCGACCGACGTGGCGTTCACGTCGCGGGTCACCCAGCGACCGTCGCCCTCGCCGGCCTCGTCGTCTTCGCCCTCGTCGTCGTCCATCTCCTCGTCGCGCTCGTCGTCCTCTCGCTCTTGACGCTCCTCGTCGTCTTCTCGCTCGTCCTCGTCAGCGTCGACCTCCTCGCCGGCCTCCGCCTCGTCGGCCGCGGTGCCGTTCGCGGGCGTCGCCGTTCCGTTAGGCGCCACCGTCTCGTTGTCCGGCGTCGCCGTCGCGTTCGCGGTTGACACGTTCCCGTCAGCCGAGCCGTTCGCGGCGTCGACGAGGTGGAACCTGACCGTCGTAATCGTGACGTTCAGGTGCTCGAAGTCGTCCATGTCGTTGGGCTCGTCGCTCACGTAGAAGTTGACCGTCCCGGCGTCGCCGCCGTCGGCCGCGCTCCCGCCGTCGGCGCCCGGTCCCGCTCCGTTCCCGGGCGTCGCCGTGCCGACCGTCCCGGCACAGCCGGCGGTGACGACCAGTAGCGCCGTCGCCACGACGGCGACCGCGCGCCTCATCGCGACACCCCCGTTCGCGGACTCGCTCGCCCGGTCGGTCGCTCCGCCGTCGCAGTCGGTCGGTGGTTCCGTGACATCGTATCCCCCTCTTCCGGCCCCATACCCATATAAAAGGGAGTCGTCGAAGCCGGATTTCGGCGGATTAAGCCGGATTTCGAGCCGCGTAACGACACGCTCGCGACCGTTTCCGTCGAACACGCGTGAACGGGCGAAATGCTTAAATATGGAGTTTGGGGCGGCAGGCGTCGAACCGTCGGGCGCGGCCCGGGGGCGGGGATCCGACACGCGTTTACCGGGTCACGCCGGAAGAGCGGGTATGCGCGTGACGTTTCTCGGCACGAGCGGCGCGGTCCCGACCACCCAGCGCAATACGAGCGCGCTGGGGGTCAACAGGGACGGCGACCGCCTGCTGTTCGACTGCGGCGAGGGCACCCAGCGTCAGATGATGCGCTTCGGGACCGGGTTCGGCGTCGACCACGTCTTCGTCACGCACCTCCACGGCGACCACGTCCTCGGCATCCCCGGCCTCGTCCAGACCTTCGACTTCAACGACCGCGAGCGCCCGCTCGCCGTCCACGCGCCCCACGGCACCCGCGGTCAGATCGAGGACCTCGTCCACGCCGCCGGCAACGACCCCGCCTTCTCCGTCCGGATCAACCAGGTCGGCCCCGGCGACACCGTCCTCGACCGCGAGGAGTACGAGGTCCGGGCCGTCCGCACCGACCACCGCACCCAGTCGGTCGGCTACGCCCTCGTCGAGGACGACCGCAAGGGTCGCTTCGACCGCGAGAAAGCCGAGGAGGAACTGGGCATCCCGCCCGGCCCCAAGTACTCGAAGCTCCACCGCGGCGAGCCGGTCGAACACGACGGCCGGATCGTTCGGCCGGAGGAGGTCGTCGGCCCGCCCCGCCCCGGCCGGACTCTCGTCTACACCGGCGATACCCGTCCCACCGACGCCGTCGCCGCTGCCGCCGAGGACGCCGACCTGCTCGTCCACGACGCCACCTTCGCCAGCGACTGGGCCGACCGCGCGCGGGAGACCGCCCACTCCACCGCCCGCGAGGCCGCCGCCATCGCCGACCGCGCCGGCGCCAAACGGCTCGCGCTGACCCACATCTCCACGCGCTACGCCGGGGACCCCTCCCCCATCGAACGCGAGGCCCGCGAGCACTTCGACGGCGACGCCTGGATCCCCGACGACGGCGAGCGACTCGAAGTGCCCTTCCCCGACGCGGACGACACTGACGACTCCGAGGACTGACTTTCCGAACCGGCGCGCGCTGGAGCGCGTGTTCATGCGCGCGACCGTAATCGCGCGAGGGATGAGGGAACGAGCGAAGCGAGTGAACGAATCGGCTGGGGAGGTTCGTGGCCGTCCGCGGTGCTGTGCGGGGCGGTCGCGGTGCCGTGCTGTGCTGTCCCTGGCGGACTGAAAGGGCGAGGCGCGCTCGCGCTTGCCTGGTCGCCTGAGCGGGCCACTATCCGCGCGGGCGGTGCCGAGAGCGCGGATATCCCGCCTCAGCGACCGCGAGCGCGGCGAGGGCTTTCATCGCCTGCTGTCAGTGACGGTTGCGATTACTGCTAGCGAGCGCGGCGAGGGCTCTCGTCGCTCGCTGTCGGTTGCAGTTCGCGGCCGGTCGCGAGCGGGTCGCGGGTCTGTCGCCGACCGCTACAATCTCGACCGAAAGTCGTCCCGTTGTTCCCACTGGTCGACCCGCTCACGCACTGCCGGGTCGTCTTCGATCAGGTCGCGCAGTGAGGCGGCCGTCGCCCGTCGAACGCGATACTCGTCGTCGCCGGCGAGCCGGTACGCGAGGTCGAGCGCGTGGTCGTTCCCGCGCCCGTAGGCGCCGCCGATCGCCTTGGCGGCGTTCCACCGCGTTCGCAGGTCGTCGCTCCGGCTCCAGCGGTCCAGATACTCGCGGCCGACCGCCGGGTCCTTCGCGGCGACGTGTGTCACCGCGAACGCGCCGCAGCTCTTCTTGACGTAGTCGTCGGAATCGCTCATCAGGCCGTCGAGTATCCGGAGAGCGGCGTCGACCCGCTCCGGCGGCGTCCCCATCAGTCCGACCTCGCAGGCCCGCCGGACGTAGTTGTCCTCGTGGGCGACCCACTCGTCCAGCGCGGATTCGACGCGGTCGAACGAGTGCTCCGTGACGTGCTTGAGCGCCTGCGCCACCCGCTCCCGGACTCGCCAGTCGTCGTCCCGCGCCACCTCCCGGAGATACGTGAGTCGCGCCGGGAGGGCGTCCTCGGCGACGGCTTTCCGGGTCCACGCCTCGACCTTGAACCCCTTCTCGTTCGGATCCCCCTCCGGGAGCGCCTCTATCTCGGCCCACTCGCGGTCGGGATACCAGTCGTCCGCCAGCGCCCGGACCTCCGGGGTACTCAGTCCGTCCAGGTCCATCGTGCTCCGGACGTTCCACCCCCACCGAACGTATAGGTTCGGTGATCGGACGGCGAGGAGTCACGGGAGAAACCGGTGGACACATGAGCGACGCCGGAGCATCCACCCACGAGATGGACATCGACTGGCGGGCGCGGGCGGGCGAGGTGTGGACCGTCCCGAACCTGATCTCCCTCTCGCGGTTGCCGCTGGTCGCGGGGATCGTCCTCGCCCCCGAGTCGCCGGTCCGCTACGTCCTGTTCGCGCTGGTCGTCCTCTCGGACGGCGTGGACGGCTGGGTGGCCCGCCGGCTCGACCAGACCACCGAACTCGGCGCCCTGCTCGACCCGGCGCTGGACAAACTCACCGCGCTGGTCCTCGTCGCCGCCCTCTACCCGGCGACGGGGCTGGACCTCGCGTACCTCGCCTTCTTCTTCGCGCGGGACGCCTTCGTCGTGGCGATGGTACCGCTCGTGCCCGTCCTCGCCTTCGAGACCGAGAAGGTGAAAGCGCGGCTGCCGGGGAAGGTCGTCACGAACCTGCAGTTCCTGGCGATGGTGGGGATGCTCGTCCCGGCGGCGACCGCGACGGAGGCGCTGCTGTGGGCGCTGGGCGTCGCCTCGGCAGTCGCGATCACCGACTACGTGGTCTTCGTCGCGCGCGAGCAGACCGACCGCGCGTGGGTCCACGACTGGCGCGGGGTCGCCGTCGCGGCCGTCGCCGTCGCCGCGGCCTTCGCGGCCGTCGTCCGGCTACTGCTGGCCGACCAGTTCGCCGAGGCGCTGGCGGCGCTCGCGACGCTCACGGCGTGAGGGCGTTTCGATCGGTAAACCCCTACAGAAGGCCGCCGTCGGGTCCGTAGGCGTTCATGTCGGCGAAGCGGTCGGGGTAGTCGCCGGCGGGGTGGGTGGGTTCGTCGCCCGAGAGGACGACGCGCTTGAACTTGTCGTAGGAGTTCTCCCAGCCGAGGTGGGCGAACTCGACGCGGCGTTTGAGCAGGTGCGCGAGGCCGTTCCGGTGGTACATCCGGCGGCGCGCGCCCGAGCGGAGCGCGTCGACGAGGTCGCCGGCGGAGTCGATGGGGCGGTCGAACTCCACCCAGGCCTCGCCGACGGTGGTCGTGAGGTGGGCGTACGACGAGAGGAACGTCGGCAGGCCGGACTCGCGGGCGATCTCGCGGGCGCGGCGGTCGTCCCACGGCCAGTGTTTCGGGTTGTACACCTCGACGGCGTCGACCGCGTCGGCGTAGGTGGCGATGTCCGCCTCGGTCATGCTGAGCGTGAGGAACTCGGGGTGAGGGACCAGGACCGCGGCGTCGTGGCCGGCGATCTCGGCCATGGTGTCGTCGAGGGTGAGGAAGTCCGGGACGGGCTCGTCGGGGTCGACGGCGAGGACGTGCTTGCGGGCGGACCACTTGCCGGTGAAGTACTCGCGGCCGGGCACCACAAGGAGGTCCTCGTCGGAGAAGCGGGCGGCGCGCTCGCGGACCGTCGAGAGGTGGGTGAAGTGGGGGGCGTAGACGATGGCGTCGAGGCCGACGGCCTTGGCGCGGCGGACGACCCCCTCGTCGAGGACCTTGACGTGGAGGTCGACGCGCGACTCCCCGTCGGTCGACGCGCCGCCCTGAGCCATGCCACGAACTACGCAAGCCGGACTTTATGTGTTACGAAGCCCGGAAGCGCGCCGTCGGGCGACTGTGTCCGCGCGTCCGCCGCCGGACGGGTCCCGACCGCCGCGGTTACCGGAACTTTCCGAGGAGGTCGGTCAGCCCGGCGGCCTTGCGGCCGGCGGCGAGGAAGGATCCGAGGACCACCATGAAGACGTAGAGGCCGAGCGTCGAGAGCCAGACGACGAGCATGGCGGCGACGGCGGCCCAGTTGTTCAGGTAGTAGAAGGCGCCGACCGTCATCGCGGTGCCGTAGAGGAGCACGAGATAGGGGCCCCACCCGGTCGCGTGGCCGCGGCGCTGGCGCTTGCGGACGTACCGGCGGAGTTCCTCGCGGATGTCGTCGCGGTGGACCGTCTTCTCGTCGACGCGGGTCCGCAGCGACTCCAGCTCTTCCCGCAGCTCCGCGACCTCCGCGTCGACGCCCGCCTCCTCCGAGCCCGGGCTCGGACTCGTGGTCGAGCCCGCGGAGGCGGTGCGCTCGTCGCCCGCGGCGGAATCGTCGTCGGCACCAGTGTCGGCGGTCATGGGCGCGTACCTCGACTGTCGCCTGGCTCCCCCTTGGTGTTGGTGGTCCGACGGTCGGCCAGGACGGCGTTCAGCGCCGCCCCCACCAGCAGGACCGTCGCCCCCGCGTAGTACCACGTCACCAGCAGGAGGACGACCCCCAGCACCCCGTACACGTCGAACTGGCCCGCCATCCCCGCGTAGAGCCGGAATCCGGTCCCCAGCAGCGTCCAGCCGACCGCGGCGAAGACGGTCCCCGGCAGCGCCTCGGCGAGCCCCGCGTCGGTGTCCGGGAAGACCACGAACAGCGGGAAGAAGACGACGGTGAGCACGACGACGAGGGCGGCGGTTCCCAGCAGCCCCACGAGCGCGACGCCGGCGTAGCCGACGGCGACGCCGACGGCCACGAGCGCCGCGAGGCCGACCGCCACCGCCCCGAGCGCGACCGCCGCGTCGCGCACCTTACCCACCATCGACTCCGCCGTCTCCGTCCCGTAGATCCGCGAGAACGCGATGTCCAGCCCGCGGAACACCTTCAGCGCGCTCCAGACCAGGAGGCCGACGCCGACGAGCGTCGCCGGCGCGGCCCCGGCGGCGTCGACCAGCGCCGACCGCACCAGGTCCTGTCCCACCGGCGAGAGGACGTTTCCGGTCGCCGCCACGACCTCCGCGGCCAGATCCGGCCCGCCCAGCGTCGACGCGACGACCAGCAGTAACATCAGCGCCGGCAGCAGCGACACGAACGCGTAGTAGGCGATGCCCGCCGCCAGGAAGGTCACTTCCCGCTCGCGCACCAGCGCGACGACCGCCCGCGCGACGGCGACGGCTTCCCGGCCGCCCGCTCGCGCCCGCCCGCCGACCGACTCCGGTTGCACGCTCCCGTCTGCGTGCCTCGCGCACTAATAGCCGCGGGCTCCGGCGACCGCGCTCGCGTCTCCGCCGACCGCACTCGCGGGCTCCGGCCGTCCCGCTCGACCCGACCCGGCGACGCTCCCGGGCGCGCTCGTCGTGACGAAAGGACCAAGACGCGTCCGCCGCCCCTACCGGTATGGACCGGGGACTCGACGAGGTCGTGATGCGCGGGACGGTCGTCCTGCTCGCCGGCGGGCTGCCGCTGGTCGCCGCCGGGACGGCCGGCGTCGCCGGCTCGCTCGCGCTCGTCGTCGCGCTCGCGGCCGCCGGCGGCGCCCTCTATCTCGCCGCGGAGCGACTCGACGCGTCCGCGGACCCGGACGGAGCCTCGGGCGCCCTCGACCCGCGTGCGGTCGCGGCCGACCTGTGGCTCGGCCCGTTCCTCGCGGCCGCCGTCGTCGGCGCCTACCTCGGCGCGAGTCCGGGCGAGGTGCAGGCGCTGGGCGGGCTCCTCGGGCTCGTCGGGATGCTCAACTACTTCCTGCGCCCGTTCTACCACCTGGTCTACGGCATCGCCCGCCGCGTCGCGTCGCTGTGAACGGTGCTCGTCGCTCGTTCGACAGTCAGGGCGCCGCTCACTCCTCGACGACAGCGGCGCGGATCTCGGTCACGTCGGCGTCGGTCTTGAACGTCGTCCCGCCGTAGTGGGTCCGCGAGGCGTCGTGGCCGGCCGCCCGCAGTCGCCCGATGAACTCGTCCATCGCCACCGCGCCGACGCCCCAGCGCTTGCACAGGCGGTGCTGGTCGTAGTGGGTCGGCTCCGCCAGTTCCGCCGCGACCGTCTCGCACAGCTCGCGGGCCTCGTCGGCGGTTCCCATCCCGTCGTCCACCGCGTCGCGGACCGCCTCGACGAATTCGGGGTCGCAGGTCCGCCCCAGCCAGATCGGGCCGGCCGTCTGGATCGCCTCGCCGCACTCGGGGCACCAGTCGAGGGGGTCCGCGATGAGGCCGGGCGTCGCCTCGCGGTAGAGACAGTGCTCACAGTGGTCGACGTGGCCGAGTTCGTCGATCAGGGCGTCCGCGGCCTGCGCGCCCGACTCCAGCCGGAGGTAGGTGCGGGCGTAGTGTTTCGTGGCGTGGCTGAAGACCGGGCGGGCGGCCAGGTCGTAACGGGCGGCGGTACGGACGAGCGCCGAGAGCAGTACTCTGAGGCCCATCTCGGCGTGGTACTCGGTGTTTCGGGGGACCGTCGAGTAGTGGCGGACGCCGCTCTCGAAGTGAGCCCCGCAGAGCGGGGCGGTGTCGGTGGCAGTGATACAGACCAGCCGGCTCGCGCCCCTGAACGCAGCGTCAGCGAACGGGATCGGCGTCCCGAACGGGTCCACGTCGACCACGTCGAACGTCTCCTCGTGCATGAGCGCGTTGGCGTCGCGGTGGAGGACGCGCCCGTCGAGGTCGTTGCGCGCGAGGTTCTCGCGGGCGAGGTCGACGGCGTCGGGGTCCACGTCACAACAGGTCGCCTCGAACCCCTCGGCCGCGGCGCGGACGCCCCTGATGCCGGAGGCGGCGGTGGCGTCGAGGTAGCTGAGGGTGCGGTCGGACTCGCGATCAGTGTCGGCTTCGAGCGCGCGCAGGACGGCGACGGTCAGGTCGCGGTTGAGCTCCTGGACGGGGTTGAAGAACACGTCCTCGCCCACGCCGGCGTCGGCCTGTTCGGGAACCTCGACCGTCACGTCGCCCTCGGTCACGCGCATACCCCCACGACTCCGGCGACGGCGAAAAGCCATGGGTTTGCCGGCGCCCCGTGCGGTCCCCGGCGCCCCGGGGCGGCCCCGAGCGCCCCCGACGCCGACCGCTCACTCGCCGACCCCGCCGGCCAGCCGCCGCTCGGCGAGTTCGCAGACGGTCCGCCCCAGCGGTTTCCCGTCGCGCGCGAGCCCGTGAGCCTCCGCGACGCCGTCGGCCTCGGCCAGCGGGACGAGCCGGAGGGTCGTCCCGTCGGGGCCGACCTCGACGTGCAGCGACGCCTGGGGGAACGAGCAGACAGCGGGCGCGAGCGCCTCGACGGTGTCGCCGTGGTCGACCAGCGCCGGGACGTGGTGGTGCGCCGAGAGGGCCAGCGGCGCGTCGTGCTCGCGCAGGAGCGCCGCGACCGCCTCGTCGTCGTAGAGGCGGAAGTTCCGCCAGCGCGGCCCGTCCGGGCAGTCCGGGAGCCCGGCGGCGGGGTGGTGGAGCGCGACCACCGGCCGCTCGCAGTCCGCGAGGCGCTCGGCCAGCCAGGCGCGCTGGGCGGGGCCGACCCGCCCGCCCCAGGTCTCCCGCAGGTCCGCGGGACCGTCGGCCGACGCTACGTCGGTCCCCCGACGACCGTCGCCGGCACCGCCGGTCGCGGTGTCGACGCCCAGCAGCGTCACGCCGCCGACCTCCCACGCGAACGGGAGCGGCCCGTACCGCTCGGCGAACCGCTCGACCGGCGGACTGGCGTGGTCGTCGAAGGCCTTCGGCACGTCGTGGTTGCCGGGGATCGCCCGCCAGGGGACCGACAGATCCGCGAGCGCGCCGTCGACGGCGTCGAACTCCGCCGGGTGGCCGTCCCGGGTGAGGTCGCCGGCGAGCAGCGCGGCGTCGGTGTGGTCGTTCGCGAGCGAGACCGCCGTCCGCAGGCGGTCGAGCGTCCGGTGGTACACCTTCCACGTCCCGCGGGCGGTCACGGCGACGTGCGGGTCCGCGATCACCGAAAGCGTCGCCGGCGGGTCGCTGGTCGGCCGGTCGAGCCGGGCGAAGACGGGGCCGGGCGCCGGTTCCCGTTCGCGGCTCCCGCCCGCTTCCCCGTCGGCGCTCGCCACCCGGCCGGCGCTCGCTACCCCGCCCTCGCCCCGGTCCCCGCCGCTCATGACTCGGGGAGGACGTGGACGCGGTCGGTGTCGAGGGCGAGCGACACCCGGTCGCCGGTCGCCGGCGCGTCGTCGGGGTCGACCCGGAGCGTGACCGACTCGCCGTCGGGGAGGTCCGCGACCGCCCGGACGTGTTCGCCGAGGTAGAACCGCTCGCGGACGGTCGCCTCGAAGGGGCCCTCGCCCACCTCGAACGCCTCGGGCCGGGCGACGACGGTCACCTCGCCCTCGTGGCCGTTCGGCGCGGGGGCCGTCGCGTGGCCGAAGTCGAGGCGGCCGCTGTCGGCGGTCGCCCGCAGGCGGTTCGACGTGCCGACGAAGTCCGCGACGAAGGCGTTGGCCGGCCGCTCGTACACCTCGTCGGGCGTCCCGACCTGCTCGACCCGGCCGTCGTTCATGACGGCGATGCGGTCGCACATCACCATCGCCTCGCTCTGGTCGTGGGTGACGTACAGCGCCGTCACGTCGAGGTCGTCCAGCAGGGCGCCGATCTCCTCCTGCAGCCGGGTCTTGAGCTTCGCGTCGAGGCCGGTCATCGGCTCGTCCAGCAGGAGCACGCGCGGCTCGATGGCCAGCGCCCGCGCGAGGCCGACCCGCTGTTGCTGGCCGCCCGACAGCGTCGTCGGGTCCCGGTCCGCGAGCTCGCCGATGTCGAGCAGCTCCAGCAGCTCGGTCGCGCGCGTCGACCGCTCGTCGGCGGGCACGTCCCGCATCTTCAGCCCGAACTCGACGTTCTCCCGGACGGTCATGTTGTCGAACAGCGCGTACGACTGGAAGACCAGTCCGACCGACCGCTGTTCGGGCGGGACGTGCGTGATGTCCTCCTCGCCGAAGCGGACGGCGCCGTCCGTGGGCGTCTCGAAGCCCGCGACGGTCCGCAGGGTCGTCGTCTTCCCGCAGCCCGACGGCCCGACGAGCCCCAGCGTCTCGCCCGGTTCGACCGTCAGCGACACGCCGTCGACGGCGGTCGTCTCACCGAACGCCTTGGTCACGTCGTCGAGTCGCACTCGTTCTGCCATTATTTGACACCTCCGACGGAGAAGCCGCGCTGGCCGGTCGCCTGCAGCGCGACGGTGACGCCGGCCACGATCAGGAAGTACAGCGAGACGGCCGCGGCCGTCTGCAGGATGCTGCTGTTCGTGATGTTGTTGTAGAGGAAGATCGAGAACGGACGCGGGCCCCGGGAGTAGACCATATAGGAGAAGTTGAACTCCGCGGCGGCCAGCGTCCAGCAGACGATCGCCCCCGAGAGGATGCCCCGCTTGGCGCTGGGGACGATGACGGTGAGGAAGGTTCGCGGCCAGGAGGCCCCGAGCGAGCGGGCGCTCTCCTCGAGTTGGCGCAGGTCCATCGACTCGAACGACGACTGGACCGCGAGGATCATGTAGGGGATCTTCAGCAGGGAGTAGCCGATCACCAGCGCCGCCGCGCTCGGGAGATTCGGGTAGGTCCGCAGGAAGGCGATCCCCAGGATCACGCCCGGCACCAGCGGGAGGACGGCGGCCGTGTTCAGCCAGCCGACGCCGTAGAAGTCGTAGCGGGTCACCGCGTAGGCGATCGGGACGCCGACGACGAGGTTGATCAGCACCCCGCAGAGCGCGATCACGAGGCTGAAGACCAGCGAGGCACCCATGATCGTCACGGAGTACCCCGCCGGGAGTTGGATCGTCGCGCTGCCGAGCGCGCGCTGTGCGCCGACCGACTCCTGCAGGCCGAGGACGTGCAGCCAGTTGTCGAGCGTGCCCAGTTCCTGCGGGAGGACCCCGGTCCAGTCGCCGGCGAACGACGCGACGAGCGTGAGCGCGACCGGCGCGATGAGGAAGACGACGGTCACCGCGATGAGGGCGGTGACGGCGCGGCGACCGATCGCCCCGGAGAGGCGGCCGAAGCGGCCGGGGTCGCGGTCGGGGACCGCCCGCCCGGTGTCGGTGCTCATCCGGCCACCTCCGCGCTGGTGTAGCGCAGGCCGGCGAACGTGAACAGGACCGTGAACGCGAAGAAGACGACCGCGAGCGCCGACGCGATGGGGAGGTTGAACCCGGTCGCCAGTTCCTGGTCGAACCGGAAGGTGACCACCGACAGCGCCTTCAGCACGAGGACGGTGCCGAAGATGGCCAGCGCCGTCCGGAACGTGAGGATGAGCGCGCCGACCACGCCGGGGCGGATCTGCGGGAGCGTCACGTACCGGAACGTCTGCCAGGGGGTCGCCCCCAGCGCGCGGGCGGCCTCCTCGGCGTCGGTGTTGACCTCCGCGTAGCTCCCCCGCAACAGGAAGGTCGCCCGCGGGATCATCGAGTAGCAGTACCCCAGGAACAGGCCGGCGACCGCCAGCGCGGTCCCCGGCGGCTGGCCGGTCAGCGCGAGGGCGACCGGGTCCATCCCGGCGATGGCGGCGAAGAAGTTCGTCAGCACGCCGGTCCGGGCGAACCACACCATGATCATGAAGGCGACGACGATGCCCGGGAGGCTGATGGGGAACGAGATGAGCGTCACGAGCAGGCCCTCGTGGGGCAGGTCGTAGTTCTCCAGGCCGTGGGCGATCGCGACGCCGACGGCGACGCTGACGACGGTGGTCGCCGCGCCGAACCACAGCGAGTTCCAGATCACCTCGCCGTACACCGGGTCAGCGCTCACGCCGCTCCCGACGACAGGCAGGTACGCGGCCACCGACAGCGCGAGCGTCCGGTAGCTCTCGAACTGGAGGCCCTGGATCGCCCCGGCGGACTCGGAGAGGCTCATCCGGACCAGGTACACCAGCGGGACGGCGGCGCCGACGACCGCCAGCGCGAGGAACGGGAGCGTCAGGGCGACGATCCGCCGCCGTTCCCGGTCGCGCTCGGTCGGCGCCCCGATCAGCCGCCCCGTCCCGTCGACGAGCCGGCCGACCAGCTCTCGGTCGTCGAGCGTCGACATCAGTAGCCCGTCAGGCCGACGCCCTTGCCGATCTCCTCGATGATGCTCTCCTGGTTGTCGACCAGCTGCTCGTAGTCGACGCCGAACTGGGTCTCCTCGTAGCGGCTCTGGGCGGGGAACTCGTCGGGCATGTCCAGCTCGGAGGCGCGGATCGGCCGGACGTAGGCGTCGAGGAACTGCCGCTGGCCCTCCAGCGAGAGCACGTAGTCCATGAACAGCTTGGCTGCCTCCGGGTTGGGGGCGCCGTCGAGCATCCCGTAGCCGTAGGGGTTCTGCATGGCGCCGGGCTCGCCGTCCGGCCCGGTGAGCAGGCGCACGCCGACCTGGTCCTCGCCGACCGCGTCGGAGTTGTACTTCAGGTCCAGCCCGGTGTAGTCGTACTCGACGAAGGTGACGACGTTGCCGGAGGTGAAGTCGCCCTCCAGGTTGCCCCGGAAGGTCGCGCCCATCTCCTGGAGCTCGTTGTAGTAGTCGACGACCGGCTGGACGTCGTCCAGCGAGCCGCCGTAGGCGTTGTTGATCGACAGCGCGCCGGCGAGGCCGACCGCCGCCTGGGGCGGCTGAAAGACGAGATCCTGGGCGATGTCGGGGTTCTTCAGATCCTCCCAGGTCTCGGGGGGCTCGATGCCCCGCTCCTCGTAGATGTCGGCCCGGTAGGTGACCGTCGTGGTCATCTGCCGGGTTGCGGTCATGTGGCCGTTGTCCGTCTTGAGCTTCTCGGGCACCTTGTCCCAGTTGGCGGGCTTGTAGTCGGTGGTGTAGTCGTCCTGCATCGCGATGATGCCGTAGGTGTACCCGCCGTTGTACGCCGAGTGGGTCGGGTCCTGGGCGTTGGCGCGGATGTCCTCCAGCGCCTCGCCCGACGACCGCTGGTCGTCGTTGAGCGCGACGCCGTACTCCGACTCGAACGACTCCATGATCGCCTCCCAGTTCGACCACCCCGTCTGGACCGCGTAGATGTACAGCGTCTCCGGGAAGCTGGACGGGCTGACCGTCGTCCGGTAGTCGCCGTAGCCCACCTCGTAGCCGTCGGCAGTGGGGGTTCCACCCGACCCGCCGGAGACCGAACAGCCGGCCAGGGCGGCCGCGGCGGCGCTCGCGCTCACACCCGTCAGGAACTCGCGTCGTGACCGTGACATACAGGTCAGTCTGACAGTCTCCCCCGAAAAGAGGTTGCTAAGACCTCTATATCTCCGTCCGTCGCCGTCCGTTCGGCACACACCGTTCGGTACTCGGCGGGAGCGGTATTGTCGGCTATTGAGACAGTTGCCCGGACCGAACGGACGCGCGGAGGCCGGGGCTACGAGTCCACCGCGTCGACGACCGCCTCCGCCAGCGCCTCGAAGTCGGCGACCTCGGGGACCACGTCGACTGCGACGCCGGCGTCGGCCGCGGTGTCGGCCGTGGGGTCGCCGATGACGCCCACCACCGCGTCGGCAAGCCCCTCGACGGCCTCAGCGCGGACGCCCCGCTCGTCGGCCGCTGCGAGGAAGTGCCGGACGGTCAGCGACGAGGTGAAGAGGGCGCCGTCGAGGTGCCCCTCGGCGGCCAGCTCCGCCGAGTCGCCGGCGTCGGCGGGCCGCTCCAGCCGGTAGAGCACCGTCTCGTGGACGTACGCGCCGGCGTCTTCGAGCCCGGTGAGCAGGACCGCCGAGCCGTGGTCCGAGCGGGCCACCTCGACGCGGGCGCCCGCGACCTCGGCTTCGAGTTCCGCAACGAGTCCCGACGAGGAGAACTCCGCGGGCACCCGGTCGACGCGGTAGTCGCGCGCCCGGAGCGCGTCGGCGGTCGGCTCGCCGATGGCGCAGACGGTCGCGTCGCCGGGCTCCCAGCGCTCCGCGGGGCCGCCCTCGTCGGCGCGCTCGCCGGCCGCGAGTTCGACGCCGGTCTTGCTGGTGAACACGACGTAGTCGGCGTCCGTCCGGGGGGCCGCGCCCGTCGGGTCCACGGCCAGCATCGGGTCCGCGACGGGGTCGGCGCCCAGCGATTCGAGCAGTTCCACGGCGGCGTCGATCCGCTCGTCGGGCGGCCGGAAGACGGCGACCCGCGGGCGGTCGGCGGCGCTCATCGGTCGCTCCCTCCGTTCGACTCGACCCCGTCGGCCGCCCTCGCGGCGTCGCCGTCAGGCGCGCCGTTGCCGTCCCCGGGCGCGTCGCTCCCGTAGCCCCGGAGGAACTCGACGACCCGCTCGCGCTCGCCGGCCACCTCCCCGATCACGGTGACCGCGGGCGGTTCGATCCCGGCCTCGTCGCGGGCGTCGACGATAGTGTCGAGCGTGCCGGTCGCGACCCGCTGGTCCGGCCAGGTCGCCCGCTCGACCAGGGCGACGGGCGTATCGGCGTCCATCCCGGCCGCCCGGAGCGCGGCGGTGTAGTCGGGCAGTTTGCCGACGCCCATCAGGACGACGATGGTCCCGCCCGTCGCCGCGAGCGCGTCCCAGTCGACCGCGGACTCCTCTTTCGTCGGGTCCTCGTGACCGGTGACGAACGAGACGGAGGAGGCGTGGTCGCGGTGGGTCGCGGGGATCCCCGCGACCGCCGGGCCGGCGATGGCCGAGGTGACGCCCGGGACGACCTCGAAGGGGACCCCGTGGTCCGCGAGGTAGGCGGCCTCCTCGCCGCCGCGGCCGAAGACGAACGGGTCGCCGCCCTTCAGCCGGACGACGGTCTTCCCGTCCTCCGCGAGTTCGACCAGCCGCTCGTTGGTGACCGACTGGGGCGTCCGGTCGCCGCCCGCCCGCTTGCCCACGTCCTCGCGTTTCTCCTCGGGGATCAGCCCGAGGATCTCGGGGCCGGGCAACTTGTCGTGCAACACCACGTCGGCCTCCTCCAGCAGGCGCCGGGCCTTGACGGTCAGCAGGTCGGGGTCGCCCGGGCCGGAGCCGACGAGGTAGACGGTCCCGGTCACGCGTTCTCACCCGCGCTGTCGTCGGCGCCCTTCCCGTCGCCGTCCCCGTCGGGCGTGTCCGGCGAGGCGCTGGCGGCGCCGCTCTCCTCGCCGGCGTCCCGGCGGGCGCGCTCGATGATGTCGGCGGCCCCCGCGTCGGCCAGGTCCGCCGCGAACTCGCGAGCGGCCCGGGCGTGCCGCTGGACGGGCAACTCGCGCGTCTCGCGGATCTCCTCGTCGCCCTCGCGGTCGAGCACCCGGACGGAGGCCCGGACGACCGACCCCTGGAGGACGGCGTAGATCCCGATAGGTGCGACGCAACCGCCGCCGAGTTCGTCCAACACTGTTCGCTCGACGGTCGCCTCGACGCGCGTCGGCGGGTGGTCCAGCACGCTCCGCAGGTCCGCCGCGAGGTCGCCGTCCCTGGCCGTGACCGCCAGCGTCCCCTGGCCCGGCGCCGGGACGAACTCGTCGGGGTTCAGCTGCCGGTGTTCGACGTGGTGGAGCAGCCCCGCCCGCTCCAGCCCCGCCTCCGCGAGGACGATGGCGTCGTATTCCACGTCCGGGTCCTGTTCGAGCGCCCGCCGCTCCAGTTCCGTCAGGTCCTCGAACCACTCCTCGACCGTGCGGTCGTACTCGGAGTCGTCATCGTCGTCACCGTCCTCGTCGTCACCCTCGTCGCCGTCGTTCAGGTGCTTGTACTCGGCCAGCTCCTCGACCGCCTCGTCGGCTTCGGCGGCGACGCGGCGCTCGTGTTCGGCCAACAGCGGCGGCGCGAGTAGCTTCTGGATGCGCGTGTCGACGTTCCCGCGCAGGGGCTGCACGTCCAGGTCGTCGCGCTCGGCGAGCAACTGCGCGCCCCGGCGGAGGCTGGACGTGCCGACCGTCGCGCCCTCCGGGAGCCCCGAGAGGGAAGCGCCGTCGCGGGTGACCAGCACGTCCCGCGGCGCGGCCCGCTCGGGGACGCCCGCGACGACCATGTCCTCGGGCATCTCCGTGGGCATGTCCTTCATCGAGTGGACGGCGGCGTCGCAGTCGCCGTCGAGCACCTCCTCGTCGAGCGCGCGGACGAACGCGCCGGTCTTGCCCAGCTCGTGGATGGCCTCGTCGGTGATCTGGTCGCCCGTGGTCTCGACCTCGACGAGTTCCACGTCGAAGCGGCGGTTCTCCAGCCGTTCTTTGATACTGGCGGCCTGGCGCAGCGCCAGGTCGGACCCGCGCGTCCCCAGCCGGAGCGTCGTACTCATTACCTCTCAGTGGTCGGCCCGCCGTGAAAAGGACACCACTTCCGGGATCGCTCGGTCCCAGTTCCTGTCTCTCCACACCCGGACGCCGCAGCGACGAGTAGCGCCCGTTCGGGGCACCTGTGTCGGTCGCCCTCGACTCCGAACTCCGGCGGACCCGCCGCGTTGCCCGCCGGACGGCGCCGACGCCAGGATGCAGAAAACCTTTGACTGTCTCACAAGTACGCCGTCCGATGGACGAGACGCCGATCGAGATCGTCGATCACGACCCGGCGTGGAGCGACCGCTTCCGGGCGGAACGCGACCGCATCGGTCCACTCGTCGAGGAGTACGCGACCCGGATCGACCACATCGGAAGCACGTCCGTTCCGGGGCTGGCCGCGAAACCGATCGTCGACTGCATGGCTGTCGTCGGTGATTCGGACGGGCTGGTCGGGAACGTCGACCGGCTCTCGACGTGGTTCGGCTACGAGATCAGCCACGTCCCGGGCGACTGGCTTCTGCTGCAGCGCGAGGACGACGACGGGCAGGCGTACAACCTGCATCTGATCCCGGAGTCGCGCGAGGAGTGGCAGCGAAACCTGCGCTTCCGGGAGTACCTCCGGCGCTATCCGGAAGCCAGGGCCGAGTACGAGTCGGTCAAACGCGAGGCCGCGGCCGCCCACCCCGAGAACATCGACGGCTACAACGACGCCAAGTCGGACTGCGTGCAGTCAATTCTCGAAGACGCGCGCGCCGACGAGTCGGTCACTGTCCCGGAAGCGAACGCTGACACCTGACCGCCGCCGGTCGGTCGAGACGTTCGGACGGCCGCGGTCATCCTCTCCGTCTGCTGATTTCACCGGGTGTCCGCGCGTCGGAAACCCTGATTTACTGGCAACTCGGTCGCTTCCTCGCATCCGGCTTCGCTGTTTTCGACCCGGGGTGCCCGCAGCGGCGCAGGCGCGAGAAAAATCGCGCGCAGAGCCGGAAAGAGGCGGTATCGGCTCACCAGGGTTCGTCCTTGGCGCCGATGAGGTAGGCGATGCCGTTGGTGACGACGTGCAACAGTGGCGTCACGACCAGCACGGTCACCAGCACCGGCGGGGTGAACGTCGCGGTCACCCACTCGAAGTCGAGGACGGCCGCCAGCGCGAGCGCGCCGACGACGAAGTCCAGCTGGTCGACGCCGGGGAAGGGCGCGCCGCGCTCGCGACCGCTCCGGCGCTTAATAAAGGAGGCGCCGATGTCCCCGAGCATCGCACCAAGCGCCAGTCCGACGGCGGCCGCCAGCGGGAACTCAACCGCGGGGACGCCGAGCAGGTCCGCGATGGCGCCGGACCCGGCGTTCAGGGCGAGCGCGAGCGCGACGCCGGCGGCGGTGCCGGCGGCGGTCCCGCGCCAGGTCTTGCCGTCGCCGAGGACGCGCCGGCCGCCCCAGGTGCGACCGCCGTCGATGGGGCGGCCGCCGCCGGCCAGCACCGCCGCGTTGTTCGGCACGTACGCGGGCCCCATCGCCCACAGCGCCGTGACGACCACCGTGACCAGATCCATACCGACGCCGACAGTCCCGCGCTTCTTAAGTCGCCGTGGTTCGCGTCGGCGCTCCGCGCCCGCGTTCGAGTACCTTGCCCGTTGCCGGACGCGACGCCGGTATCCCTTTCACATCGGCGGCAATACTTACCAGTATGCTTCCGCCGATAGCGAGTCGCTTCGTCGCCGGGGAGACGGCGCCGGCGGCGCTGGAACACGCCCGCCAGACCAACGAGCGCGGGGTCGGGGTGATCCTCAATCTCCTGGGCGAGCACTACGAGGAGCGCGACCCGGCCGACGCGGACGCCGCGGCCTACTGCGAGCTGGTCGACGACCTGGCGCGGACGGACCTGCGAGCCTGCATCTCGGTGAAGCCCTCCCAGCTCGGCCTCGACGTGGGCGAGGAGGTGTTCCGGGAGAACCTCGGACGAGTGGTCGAACGGGCGGACGAACGCGGGGTGTTCGTCTGGATCGACATGGAGGACCACACGACCACCGACGCGACGTTAGACGCCTTCGAGCGCCACGCCCGCGAAACAGGCGGGGGCGTCGGCGTCTGCGTCCAGGCGAACCTCAGGCGCACGCGCGAGGACCTCGAACGGCTGGCCGACCTGCCGGGAAAGGTCCGGCTGGTCAAGGGAGCCTACGACCCCCCGGAGGCGGTGGCCTACCGGGAGAAGTCGCGGGTGAACGAGGCCTACCGGGACTGCCTCGAATACGTGTTCGAGGCGTTCGACGACGGGGTGGCGGTGGGGAGTCACGACCCCGAGATGATCGCGCTGGCCGAGGAGTTGCACGACGAGCACGGGACGCCCTACGAGGTGCAGATGCTGATGGGCGTCCGCGAGGACGCCCAGTACGATCTGTCCGACGAGCGGGAGGTGTGGCAGTACGCCCCCTACGGCTCGAAGTGGCTCTCCTACTTCTACCGGCGGGTGCTCGAACGGAAGGAGAACCTCGCGTTCGCGCTACGGGCGGTCGTGAGCGGCTGAGAACCGGGCCGTTCCCCACCGGTCCCCTTCGTCCAGTCGCCGGCCGTCCGGCCGCCGGCCCTCGGCACCTGTCCGGTCGCCGGCCGTTCGTGTCCGCGGCCTGAAGGGACACGCTTACTACGGTTCGGCGGGCAGATACCCGCAGATGAGTTCGGCATCGTGGAAGCGCGACTTCGCCAGCGGGCTGGTGATCCTCGTGCCGCTGCTGGTGACGGCCTACATCATCGTCTGGCTGTACCTGGCGCTGACCGCCGTGCCGCTGCCGGTCGACAGCCAGGAGATCGAGCTCTGGAACCTCTCGCTGAACGTTCAGGAGCCGCTCCGCGTCGCGCTGACGCTGGTCATCTTCGTGCTCGTGGTCTTCTCGCTGGGCTACCTGATGCGGACGACGTTCGGCGACGTGATCGAGAGCGGGATCGACCGCGTCATGAACCAGCTCCCCGGCCTGCGCGTGGTCTACAACGCCTCGAAGATGGCGGTCGAGACGGTCGTCTCCGGCGCCGACGAGCTCCAGGAACCCGTGAAGATCGAGACCTGGCAGGGGATGCGGATGACGGCGTTCAAGACCGGACAGACAACCGACGACGGCCGCGACGTGCTCTTTCTCCCGACCGCGCCGAACATCACCACCGGGTTCGTCGTCGAGGTCGACCCCGACTCCTACACGGAGACCAACGAGCGCGTCGAGGAGGCGCTGACGCGGGTGCTCAGCGCCGGCTTCGGCGAGGCGGAACAGACCTCGATCCCCGTCGACGTCGGGGCGGACGACGAGGACGAGGAGTAGGAACGGCGGCCGGTGGGGACCCCGGGCGACGGAGCGGACGCGACGGCCCGGACTGCGGGCGGCGCGGACTCAGCTGAGGTGAGCGGCGATATCGGCCTCGGTGATGATCCCGACGGCCTCACCGCCTTTGACGACGAGGACGGCGTCGTTGTGATTGAGGTAGTCGTTGATCTCGTCGATGGTCGCCTCGGGCTCGACGGTCGCGATGGACTCGCGCTTGATCTCGTCGACGGGGTAGTCGCCGACGTTGTCGGCCTCCGAGTCGCCCGAGCGCTGGCGGATGTCCGAGTGGCTGATCAGCCCCAGCGGCGTCCCGTCGCGGATGACGGGCACCTGCGAGTACCCGCCTTCGCCCATCAGCTCCTGGGTCTCGTGGACGGAGTCGTCCGGCCCGACGCTCACGATCGGCGAGTTCATCAGGTCCTCCGCGCGGAGGATGGCCCCCTCCGCCTCCTGCAACGCGTTGACGATCCGCCGCAGCGTCGACAGCCGCGGGTCCACGTCCCCGCCCTCGATGCGCGCGATCAGCGGCTGCGAGACGTCCGCCCTGTCGGCGAGGTCGCTCTGAGTCAGCCCCAGCTCGTTCCGCCGCTCCCGCAGGTCCGCCGGCGTCGGTAGGTCCATGCCGCGGAATAACCGTAGGTAATATAAAAAACCTCCGCCGGCGCGGGCGAGTCGCCAGCGGGGCGAGACGGGTCCCCGCGATTCACTCCACGGCAACGCCGATCTCCATCTCGTAGCGCACCAGAGACTCGCCGTCGTCGCTCAGCACGAACTCGCCGCGGAAGGTCTCGCCGCCGATCAGGTGTGGGAGCCACACCCGGTCGTCGACCCACATCTCGTCGTAGGGCACCGCGTCCGCCGGGTGCCACTCCGGGGCCGCTTCCTCGGTCGCCTCGGGTTCTCCCTCGATCCCCTCGGCGACGAAGACGTGGACGTGCATCGAGTCGTCGTCGACGCGTCCGTCTCGAAAGTGAAAGTCGAACGCGCCGCGCTTCTCGACGCCGACCGGCTCGACCCGCAACTCCTCCCGAACTTCTCGACGGGCGGCCTCCCGGACGGTCTCGCCGTCCTCGACCTTCCCGCCGGGGCCCACCAGCTTGCCGGCGCCGAGCCCGCGCTGTTTCCGGATGAGCAACAACTCGCCGTCGACGACGGGGTGACAGAGCGTCGCCTCGGTCGCCTCCATACCGGGAGACCCACCCACCGGACCGGCTTCAATCCACTGCCGCCGACACGGCCCGCCGGGCCGCCGCCCGCCGTTTCACTTCCGGCGAGCCGAGCGCAGTACTCCCGGACACCGACCAGTTTTCGACCGGGAACTCACGGAAAGATACCGGTTCGTTCGGCGTGCGTTCCACTTTCGCCCCGACTGGCAAACGGTTAAGTGGCGCGGGGAGCGTGGTGAAAGTAATGACGGAGGACCCCGAGGAGGGGATGCTGTCGTGGGACGAGTCGGTGTTCCGCGACGAACACGTCTTCGAGATCGACTACCTGCCGGAGACGTTTCTCCACCGCGACACGCAGATGGAGACGCTGAAGTACGCTCTGCGTCCCGCGGTCCGGGGGTCGCGGCCGCTCAACGTCGTCGCGCGCGGGCCGCCGGGGACGGGGAAGACCACGGCCGTCCAGAAGCTGTTCGGCGAGTTGCGCGCCCAGACGGACGTGAAGACCGTGCGGGTGAACTGCCAGGTCAACTCCACGCGGTACTCGGTGTTCTCGCGGCTATTTGAAGGGGTGTTCGACTACGAGCCGCCCTCCTCGGGCATCTCGTTCAAGAAGCTGTTCTCGCAGATCACCGACCAGCTGGTCGCCGACGACCGCGTGCTGGCGGTGGCGCTCGACGACGTGAACTACCTCTTCTACGAGGACGAGGCCTCCGACACCCTCTACTCCCTGCTGCGCGCCCACGAGGAGCAGGGCGGCGCGAAGATCGGCGTCGTCTGCATCTCCTCGGACCTCGA
Organism: Halosimplex marinum; assembly: GCF_051414075.1. Taxonomy (NCBI): domain Archaea; kingdom Methanobacteriati; phylum Methanobacteriota; class Halobacteria; order Halobacteriales; family Haloarculaceae; genus Halosimplex; species Halosimplex marinum. The sequence goes on from NZ_JBLKNY010000003.1 coordinate 694,872, forward strand.
CCTCGACGTGATCGACGCGCTGGACACCCGGGTCCAGAGCGTCTTCCGTCCGGAGGACGTGTACTTCCCGAAGTACGACCAGTCGGAGATCGTCGACATCCTCGACGAGCGGGTCGACCGGGGGTTCCACGAGGGGGTCATGTCCGCGCCGGTGCTCGACCGCGTCGCCGAGTTCACCGAGGAGCAGGGCGGCGACCTGCGCGTCGGCATCGACCTGATGCGCCGGGCTGGGCTCAACGCCGAGATGCGCGCGAGCAAGGAGATCGAGATGCAGGACGTCGAGAAGGCCTACGACAAGTCCAAGTACGTCCACCTCTCGCGGCGGCTGCAGGAGCTGTCCGACGCCGAGAGCGCCCTGCTGGAGGTGATCGCGGAACACGACGGCAAGCGCGCGGGCGACATCTACGACGTGTTCAACGACGAGACCGGCCTCGGGTACACCCGCTACTCCGAGGTGACCAACAAGCTCGACCAGCTGGGGATCATCACCGCCAGCTACGCCGACGTGGACGGGCGGGGCCGCTCGCGGGAGCTGACGCTCAACTACGACGCCGACGCGGTCCTCGAACGGCTGTAGCGGCCCGGCGCAACGGGCCAGCCGGCCACCCCAGCGTTCTCCGAACGGTGAGACCGACCGAGGCGTCGGTTCGGCCGTCCACGCGGGAGACCGGATACCGGTCTCCGCGCGGTCGCGTGCCTCGCCACTGCCGTTTCTCCGACCGCAACCTATAAACACGGTGTCGGCAAACTAGAGATTAGACGGGTCTAATCTTCGAGTTCGGTGCCAAACTATGTCATTCGATACAGACGACAGACGAGGGGTAACGCGGCGGGACGCGCTCCGCGCCGGCGGTGCGGCGCTGGCGGCGGGGCTGGGCGGCTGCACGGCCTTGCCGAGCGCGCCGGTCGAGGCCGGGGGCGGCGACGACGGGGGCGACCCGGTCGCGGTGGCGTCCTTCTTCAGCTTCTTCGACTTCGGTCGGCAGGTCGCCGAGGGGACCCCGCTGACGGTGGAGAACCTCGTCCCGGCGGGGCTGCACGGCCACGGGTGGGAGCCAAACGCCAGCATCACCCAGCGCATCATCGAGGCGGACGCGTTCGTCCACGTCGGCGCGGACTTCCAGCCGTGGGCCGACCGCGCCATCGAGACCATCGAGGGCGACGACGTGGACACGGCGCTGATCAACGTCCGGGAGGGGATCGAACTGGTGGACCTCGCGGCGTCGCTGGACCGCGACGAGGAGGGCGTCGGCGCCCAGCGCGGGAAGGATCCGCACTTCTGGCTGGACCCGCGGCGCGCCAAGCAGTCCGTCGACAACATCGCCGACAGGTTCGCGGAGATCGTCCCGGAGCACGCCGACGCCGTCTGCGAGAACGCGGAGACGTACAAGTCGGACGTGCTCGACCGTATCGACGCCGACTACGAGGCCATCTTCGGCCGGTCCGACCGCGACATCGTCCAGCTGGCCGCGCACAACGCCTTCCAGTACCTCGGTGTGCGCTACGGCGTCGAGATGCGGCCGCTGGTGACGAACCTCGCGGCCAGCGGGGACGTGAAGCCGGCCGACATCCGCGAGGCCGAGCGGGTCATCCGCGAGAACGACATCCGCTACATCGCCAACGGCGTCTTCGAGTCCCAGCGGCCCGCGCGCCAGCTCGTCCGCGAGACGGCGGTGGCGGCGTACTTCCCCGTGACGCCGTACGCCGGCGTCCGCGAGGAGTGGGTCGCTGAGGACTGGGGCTACGAGGAGATCGCCTACAACATCAACATGCCCACCTTCGAGATCGTCCTCGGCAACGAGATGCCCGAGGAGGCGGCCCCGTCGGCCGAGTGGCTCGAACAGTGGCGGAACTTCGAACCAGTATGACCACGCAGGACACCGATTCGGTGAGCGGGACCGACGCGGACGAACGAACGACCACCGGGACCGACGACACGGCCGGCGAGCCGGTCGTCGACCTCGCGAACGTCACCTTCGGCTACACGGCGACGCCCGTGGTCGAGGACGTGTCGCTGACCGTCGAGGCGGGCGAGTACGTCGCTATCGTGGGACCGAACGGCTCCGGCAAGTCGACGCTGATGCAGTTGATGCTCGGGCTGCTCGAACCCGACGCGGGAACCGCTCGACTGTTCGGCGACCGCGCCGACCGCTTCGACGACGGCGAGCGGATCGGGTACGTCGCCCAGCGGGCCAGCGCCGCGACGGGGATGCCCATCACCGTCCGCGAGGTGGTGAAGATGGGCCGGTTCCCCCACGTCGGGTTCGGCCGGCTGTCCAGGGAGGACTGGGCCGTCGTCGACGACGCGCTGGCGACCGTCGGGATGAGCGGGTTCGCCGACCGCCGCATCACCGAGCTGTCGGGCGGCCAGCGCCAGCGCGCGTTCATCGCGCGGGCGCTGGCGGGCGAGGCCGACCTGCTCGTCCTGGACGAGCCGACCGTCGGCGTCGACGCCGAGTCGGTCGACGCCTTCTACGACCTGCTGGCGACGCTCAACGCCGAGGGGATCACCGTCCTCCTCATCGAGCACGACCTCGGGGCGGTCGTCGAGCACGCCGACCGCGTCGTCTGCCTCAACCGCGAGGTGTACTTCGACGGCCCGACCGACGAGTTCGTCGACAGCGACGCGCTGGCCCGGGCGTTCGGGACCGGCGCGCGGTCGCTCGCGGGGGTGTCCGAATGAGCGCGGACGTGGCGGCCGCGTTGCTGGCGACTGTCCTCGCCGCCGCGGACCCGTCGGTGGTCCTTCCCCTGCAGGGCGGCCTGGGCGCAGTCGGCGAGCTCGTCTTCGGGGTCCTCCTGTGGGTCCTGGAGCAGTGGTACTGGCTGATGGACTGGGTGTACTACTTCACCGGGCTGGAGATGCTAAACCCGCGCTACCGGTTCATGCACCGGGCGATCCTCGTCGGACTCTGCGTCGGCGTGATGGCGCCGCTCATCGGAACCTTCCTCGTCCACCGCCAGCTCGCGCTCATCGGCGACGCCCTGGCCCACACCGGGTTCGCCGGTGTCGCCGTCGGGCTGTTCCTCAACGCTGTCATCGACCTGGGGGTATCGCCCTACCTCACCGCGGTCGTCGTGGCGATGATCGCCGCGCTCTGCATCGAACTCATCTCGGAGGTCACCGACGCCTACAACGACGTGTCGATGGCCATCGTCCTCTCGACGGGGTTCGCCCTGGGGACGACGCTCATCAGCCTCAACGCGGGGGGGCTCGCCGTCGGCGTCAACCAGTTCCTCTTCGGCAACCTCTCGACGGTGTCGCCCCAGAGCGCGGCGATCCTCCTCGTGCTGTTCGCCGTCATCGTCGGCACGGTCGCGGTCACGCGCAACCAGCTGCTGTACGTCACCTTCGACGAGACCGCGGCCGAGGTCTCGGGGATCCCCGTCAACTGGTACAACCGGGTGATGGTGATGCTGACGGCGATGGTCGTCGTCGGCGCGATGCAGATCATGGGCGTCATCCTCGTCGCGGCGATGCTCGTGGTGCCGGTCGCCGGCGCGACCCAGGTGTCCCGGAGCTTCTCCGAGTCGCTCGTGGTCTCGGTCGTCCTCGCGGAGCTGGCGGTGTTGCTGGGCATCGCCGCCGCCTACTACGGCGGCGTCACGGCCGGCGGGGTCATCGTCCTCTTCGCCGTGGCGATCTACGTCTGCGCCGTCGCGGTCGGCAAGGTCCAGTCCGCCCGCGGCGAGCGGACCGCGCCCGACATGGGGAGCATCGAGGCCGACGGCGCCGACATCGGGGCCGCGGCCGAGGACGACTGAACGGAGCGACTGCCCGCTGACCGGCGCGGCCGCTGGGAGCGACTCGCCCGACGATCGACGGGGCTAGGGGAACCGCGTCGTCAGGCGGATTCCGACAGTTCGGGCACCGGCACGACCACGACCGGCACGCCCACACGACCGAGCAGCGCGCGAACCGTCGAGCCGGGGGCGGCGCCCATGATCGAGTCGTCGCCCTCGCCGCTCGCCGCCGGGTCGCCCCGCCGCGGTCCGAGGAGGAGCACGTCGGCGTCTCGCTCGGCGAGGACGGTCCGGATTTCCTCGGCGGGCCTGCCCTCGCGCTCCAGCACCTCGACGGTCGCGGGTAACAGTCGGGAACGGGCGACGTTGGCGGCGTCGCCGGCGTCCCGGCCGTCGAGAGCGGGTTCGTCGACGGTCAGGACGACGACCTCGTCGTCCGCCGAGAGCCGGTCGGCGAGGTAGTCGGCGGCCGCGGCGGTCGTGTGGACCGACGCGGTCGCGAGCAGGTAGCGGGTCACGCCCGACGAGTCGCGCCGCGCCTACTCGAAGGCGACGAACTGCGCCCGGCAGTCCGTACAGACGAGCGCCCGCAGCGGGTGGCCCTCGGCGTCGGTGCGCGGCGGGCCGCAGCAACCGCCGGCCTTGCGGGCTTCGAGGTCGGTGTCGCAGACCGGGCAGGCGTCGAGGAAGACCGACAGGCCGTGGGCGGCGACGGCGCGGCGCCCGGGGTCGAGGTCGGTGGTCGCGGCCAGCGCCCGCGCGGCGGCCGTCTCCGCGACCGCCACCGGCCGGCGGACCCACACCTCGCCCGCCGGTTCGCCGGAGCCGTCCGAGAGGACGACGAACGCGCGGTCGCCCTCGGTGACCGCCGTCGCGCTCGTCGCGGCGGGCGCCACCGCCAGCGTCGCGGCCGCGAGCTCCTCGGACGGGAGCCCACGGAGCCGCTCGATCTCCGCCCGCCGGCGCTCGTCGAACCCGTCGGCGAGTCGGGCGTCGTCGGTCCCCTCGACGACGCCCGCGTCGACCAGGTCGGCGAGGACCGCTTCGCCGTCGGCCGTCGTCGCGTCGGCGAGCGTCGACGGGGCCGGCCGGTCGCCCCTCGCGTCGTCCGTTCCCGACACCGAGTCCGCGGGCGCCGCTCGCATCTGTGGGTCGGTCTCCCCGGGTCGTCGCATGGCCCGCGATTGGGCGGTCGGTCGCTTGAGGATGTCGTCGGTTTCGACCCGTAGGCGACAGTTACCGGGCGTAGGCGGTCGCTATGGCTCGGGGAGGTCCCAGGTGTCGGTCGTCACGCCGTCGACGCCGCGGTCGGCCAGCGCCCGGACCACCGTCGCGCGGCGCTCCCGGTCGTCGGCCGCAGGGTCCGCTCCGTCGCCGGCGCGCTCGTCGGCCGCCGCTTCGAGTCCCCACGCGTAGACGCCGAATCCGGCGTCGTGGGCCCGCTCGACGAGCGCGCGGCCGCCGGGGTCGAGGCACAGTCGCGCGTGCGGGTGGACGTTCGCACAGTCCAGGCAGGTCGCGAGATCCAGGTTCGCAGTCGGGTGGGCGCCGAACAGGAGACCGGCCTCGGGGTCCCAGTCGGAGCGCGCGATCTCGGCCAGCGCCGGCGCCGAGAACGATGAGAGCCGGGCGTTCGAACGGTCGTCCGCTGCCAGCGCCGCCCGCACGTCGCGCCACAGTCCGGGCTCCTTGAGCTCGACCTGCAGCGTCACCGCGGCGGGGACAGCGTCGAGGATCTCGGCGAAGGTGGCGACAGACTCGTCGGACCCGGCGACGCGCAGTTCGCGCAGTGCGTCCAGATCGAGGTCGGCGACGCGGCCGGTCCCGTCGGTGAAGCCGTCGACGCGCTCGTCGTGGGCGGCGACGAGTTCGCCCGACCCGCAACGCCGGAGGTCGACCTCGACGGCGGGGAGGTGGCGGGCGGCCGCCGCGACGGCCGCGGCGGTGTTCTCCGGGCCGTGGTCGGGAGAGCCGCGGTGGGCGACGAGTTCCATGGTGTGTGTCGGACTCCCGTCATCAAGTCGGCGGCGACCGTTTCGACAGCGGGAGCGGCGGTAACCCGGGGTTATTCCGAGCGTGTCAGCGGATGCCGGACTATACCTTAGTCTCGCAGGATCGATCGTGGGAGGTATGTCGCACGACTCATCGTCGGGAGCGGAGAGCGGGGCCGGACCGTCGAGTTCGCGGCGGCGCTTCGTCAAGGCCGTCGGCGCGGCCGGCGCGGTCGGGCTCGCCGGCTGTCAGAACGGCGCGGGGCCCGGCGGGGGCAACGAAACGAACGGCACCGGCGACGGCGGCGACGGCGGCGACGGCGCGACGGTCGAGATGGCGATGCCGTCGAACGTCACCGACCGCGCGGAGGACACCCGCCAGGCGCTGTACGACGCCGGCCTCTCCGAGGACATCGAGGTCACCTTCCTCTCGACCTCGGAGATCTCCGGCGACGTGCAGGCCCAGTACCGCAGCTGGCTCAACGCCGGCCGCGAGACGCCCGACATCTTCCGGATGGACAGCGGGTGGACGATCCCCTTCATCGTCCGCGACCAGCTGGTCAACCTCAGCGAGCGCCTCTCCCAGGACGCCCAGTCGATGCTCGACGAGTACTACTTCGAGGCGCCGCTGGAGAGTGCGCGGGCCCCCGCCCAGGCGGTCGGCGGCGGCGCGACCGACACCGACACGGAGGCCGGCGGGGGCGGCGGCCCGCGGGGCGAACTGTACGGCGTCCCCTGGCAGGTCGGTTTCCCCACGATCCAGTACCGGAAGGACCTGGTGACCGACGCCGGCTTCGACCCCGAGGGCGAGAGCTGGGCGACCGAGCCGATGACCTGGCAGCGCTTCTCGGAGGTCATCGCCGAGACTCACGGCAACGCCGACGTGGAGTACGGCTTCAACTGGCAGGGGACCGACTACGTCGGCCTCTCCTGCTGCACGTTCAACGAGTTCATGTCGACCTGGGGCGGCGCCTACTTCGGCGGCCGCGACACGCTGTTCGGCCCAGTCGGCGACCGCCCGGTCACGGTGAACGAGGAGCCCGTCCACCAGGCGCTGCGGATGATCCGGACGCTCATCCACGGCTCCGACGACGAGTTCGCGCTGGACGGCTACCAGCAGATCTCCCCCAACGCCGTCCTCGAGTGGACTGAGGGACCGTCGCTGTCGCCCTTTACGAACGGCAACGCCGTCGCCCTGCGCTACTGGCCCAGCGGCATCTTCGAGGCGGCGACCGCCTTCGAGGAGTCCGAGGACCTCTCGCCCGACGACCTCGGGACGATGCCGATCCCCTACGCGGTGAGCGAGGACGAATCCGAGTACGAGGGTATCGGCGGCACCGCCTCGGCGCTGGGCGGGTGGCACCTCACGGTCAACCCCAACTCACAGAACGTCGACGCCGCGGTCCAGGTGATCGAGGCGACGATGCAGCAGAGCTTCCGCACGTTCCAGTTCAGCGAACTCGGCTACCTCACCGGCGACCGGCGGCTGTTCGACCCCGAGAACGTCGGCGACGTGGACCCGTGGGGCCCGCACCTGGAGACGCTTCGGATCGCCGGCGAGAACGCCATCCCGCGGCCGGTGACCGTCGTCTGGCCGGACCAGTCGTCGCAGATCGCCGGTAGCGTCAACGCCGTGATCGCACAGCAGCAGGAGCCCGAGCCCGCGATGTCCGCGCTCGCGGAGAGCCTGCAGGAGCTCGAAGAGAGCGTCTAACATGGCGACCAGCGACGAACACTCCCGCGGCCGCCTGCGGTCGGCGGCCGTCGCGCCGGCCAACTGGACCGAGCGACTCTCCGAGCAGGGGTTCGCGTACGTCCTCCTGCTGCCGACGCTGCTACTCGTCTCGACGATGGCGCTGTGGCCGCTGGTCAGCACCTTCGAGATGTCGCTGCGCGCCGACGCGCTGTTCTCGGCGGACTACGTCGGCGAGTTCGTCGGCCTCGAGAACTACGTCGAGCTGCTGACCGGCGAGCGCAACGCCGTCCTCGGTAGCCCGTTCGTCGACTTCAGTCAGCCGCTCCAGAGCGCGCTGACGGTCACGCTCGTCTACGTCGCCATCGCGGTCACCCTGGAGACGATCATCGGCTTCGGCCAGGCGCTCGTGCTCGACCAGAGCTTCCGCGGCCGCCGGTGGGTCCGCGTCGCGATCCTCATCCCGTGGGCGGTCCCCATCGCCATCCAGGGGCTGATCTTCTGGCTGTTCTTCCAGCCGGGGATCGGCGTCGGCACCCAGTTCATGCAGGACCTGGGGATCTTCTCGGCGAACCCGCTGATCAACACCACCGACACGCTGATCATCGTCATCGTCGCCGACGTGTGGAAGACCTCGGCGTTCATGGCCCTGCTCATCCTCGCCGGGCTCCAGAGCGTCGACCGCAGCCTCTACGACGTGGCGAAGGTCGCCGGCGCCTCGAAGGTCCAGCAGTTCCGCTACATCACCTTCCCGCTCGTGTTGCCGGCGCTTCTGGTCGCGCTTCTGTTCCGCACCATCCAGTCGATGCGCGTCTACGGTATCATCGAGACGACCGGCGGCTGTTCGACCCTGCCGTCGCTGACCTGCATGGTCGTCTCGACCTTCCGCGCGGGCCGGTACGCGACCTCCGCGGCCGTCGCGTTCATCACCGCCGGCATCGTCGCCCTGGTCGCGCTGGTGTACATCGTCAAGTTCGCCGACCTGGAGGTGGGCACCTGATGGCCTCCCAGACCGTCGAGGAGGGCGAGAGCGACGACGACGGCCCCATCGCCCGCCGCACGCGGGAGGCCATCCGCAACCCCGGCGACGCCTACCAGTTCCTCTTCTACGTCGTCACCGCCTTCTTCCTCGTGACCACCCTCTTCCCGTTCTACTGGCTGCTCGTGCTGGCGCTGACGCCCGGCGACCGGATGACCGACGTCGGGCTGCTGCCCAACGGGTTCAACCCCTACTCGTTCGTCGAGATGTTCCAGCGGCTACCCTTCCACGTCTACATGTTCAACAGCATCGTCATCGCGCTGACGACGACGGTCATCGTCCTGCTGGTGGCGAGCTTCGCCGGCTACGCGTTCGGCCGCCTGGAGTTCCGCGGCAAGACCGCGCTACTGCTCGTCCTGCTCGCCATCTCCTACTTCCCGCCGGCGGCGTTCATCATCCCCCTGTTCCAGTTTTTCACCGGGAACGTCGAGATACTCACGCTCCCGGCGGTCAGCACTATCCAGAGCCCGAACTGGTTCAACACGCCGGGGGCGATGGTGACGCCGTTCAGCGCGCTGTTCCTGCCCCTCTCGATTTTCATCCTCACGACGTTCTACAGTCAGATCCCCGACGGGCTGGAGGACGCCGCCCGCGTCGAGGGCGCGACCCGCATCGGCGCGCTGTTCCGGGTGATCATCCCGCTGTCGGCGCCGGGCGTCGCCACCGCGGGCGTGCTGACGTTCATCGGCGTCTACAACGAGTTCTTCATCTCCTTCCTGATGACCGACGGGCAGGCCCAGAACTGGGCGCCCATCGTCTGGGGCGTCGTCAACTACCAGGGCCAGTACCAGGCGTTCTACAACCTGATGGCGGCGGCGAGTATCGTCGGCGTGCTGCCGGTCGTGATCCTCGTCGTCGTCGCCCAGGAGCGCATCGTGAGCGGACTGACCGCGGGCGCACTCAAGGAGTAACCATGGGAAACGTAACACTCGAACACGTCACGAAACGCTACGCGGACGTCACGGCGGTCGACGACATGAACCTCGACATCGCGGACGGCGAGTTCGTCACGCTCGTCGGCCCGTCGGGGTGTGGCAAGTCCACGACGCTGGAGACCATCGCCGGCCTCACCATCCCCAGCGAGGGGACGATCACCATCGCCGGGCAAGACGTGACGAACAAGCCGCCGAAGGACCGCGACATCGCGATGGTGTTCCAGAACATCGCGCTGTTCCCCCACATGGACGTCCACGACAACATGAGCTTCGGGCTCCGACTGCGGGACTTCCCCGACGAGGAGATCGACCGCCGGGTCGAGCGCGCCGCCGAGATCCTCCAGATCGAGGAGCTGATCGACCGGATGCCCGACGAGCTGTCGGGCGGCCAGCGCCAGCGGGTCGCCATCGGCCGCGCCATCGTCCGCGAACCCGCCGTCTTCCTCATGGACGAGCCGCTGGCCAACCTCGACGCGAAACTGCGGGTCCACATGCGCACGGAACTCCAGCGGCTCCACAAGGAACTGGACACGACGATCATCTACGTCACCCACGACCAGGCCGAGGCGATGACCATGAGCGACCGCATCGCCGTCATGAACGAGGGACACCTCCAGCAGATCGACCCGCCGCTGGTCTGTTACGACGAGCCGGCCAACCTGTTCGTCGCCGGCTTCATCGGCTCGCCCAGCATGAACTTCGTCGAGGGGACCGTCGAGGCCGGCGAGATCCGGACGGCCGGCTTCGACGTGGAGTTCGACCCCGGGCAGGTGGCCGAACTCGCCGCGGGCGACGACGTGACCGTCGGCGTCCGTCCCGAGGACGTCTACCCCGCCGAGAGCGCGGACGAACTCGCGAACCCGACCCGTCCCATCCGCGCCCGGACGGACGTGCTCGAACCGATGGGCGACGAGATCTTCGTCTACCTCGTCCTGCGCGGCGAGGACGCCGCCGGCGACGACACCGGCACCAGCGGCGCCGCCTCCGCCCGCGGCGCCGACGAACTCCTGATGAGCGTCGAGCCGGACAGCGACCTGGCCGGCGACGAGGACATCGAGGTCGTCCTCGACCGCCGGAAGATCCACGTCTTCGACACCGAGACGGGCGACGCCGTCTGCCACGACATCCTCCGCTCGGAGGCGATGGGCGGTGGCCACCGCAGCGCCCGGGAGGAGACCTGATGGTCTCGACCGCCACGCTCCTGTACTTCGGGATGGGGACCCTGCTCTTCTTCTTCTGGGTCTACGGCATCTGGGCGTTCGCCCGCGACTGCCGGCGGACGTACGTTCCGGGGTTCAAGGGCTGGCTCGCCCGCCGCCGGGAGTCGAAGGCCGAACAGGAACGCGAGCAGGAGCGCGAAGAGAAGGAGAAGCAGCTGTACTGACGAACTTTCCGCGGTGGCGCGCGCTGTCGCGCGCTTTCATGCGCGCGACGAAATCGTGCGAGGGATGAGTAACGCAGGAGCATAGCGACGAGTAACGCAATCGGTTGGGGAGGCTTGTGGCTGTCTGCGGAGCTATGCGGGGCGATCCTCCTGGCGGACTGAAAGGGCGAGGCTCGCTCGCGTCCACTTTAGTCGCCTGAGCGGGCACTACCCGAGCGAAGCGAGGGTATCCCGCTCAGCGACCGCGAGCGGGTCGAGGGCTTTCATCGTTTGCTGTCGGTTGCAGTCGCAGAAACTGCTAGCGAGCGCGTCGAGGGGTTTCGTCACTTGCTGTCGTCTGTGGTCGATACAGCCCCTGGCGAGCGATCCTCACCACTCGATCACATAGCGGAGCCACCACCCACGACTAGTACAGCTCGAAGGACTCGACGACGGACTCCCTGCCGCCGCGGCGCCATAGCACGGAAACGCGCTCGACGAGACCGAGCGTCGCCCGGACCGTCGCGCCCGCGACGCCGTCGCCGGGCGCCAGGTCGCCCAGTTCGTGCCACGGGACGGTCCGCCCGCTCTCGGGGTCGGGCGGGTAGTCGTCGGCGACGCCGGTCAGGAACACTTCCTCGGCGGGCAGGTTCTGACCGTCGACGTGGCGGACGGTCAGCCGGTCCAGCGCGTCGTCGGCGCCCTCGTGGAGGCACTCGAAACAGGCCACGCCGCGCTCGCAGTCCGACACGCGGAACGCCCCGAGTTCGACCGGCCCGCCGTCGCGGGTCCACGAGAGCCGGACCGCGTCGACCAGCGCCGGCTCGACGGTCAGCGACCGTCCGGCGATCCCCGCTTCGGGGTCCAGGTCGCTCAACTCGGCCCACGAGTAGGTGAAGCCGGACTCGCGGGCGGGCGGCCAGTCGAACGCGACCCCGGAAGCGGCGACCGCGCCCGCGGACAGGTCCCGACCGGCGACGTGGGTGAGCGTGAGGCTGTCGGGGCCGTCCTCGGTACGTTCGAGGTCCGCCTCGAAGCAGGCCGCGTCGCAGTCCGGCGTGGCGGTCCGTCCGCCGATGGCCCCGCAGCCGGCCAGGCCCCCGAGCGAGCCGGCTCCGAAGGTCCGAAGGAGGCTCCGGCGAGTCGGCGTCACGGTTCGTGGTGTCGCGCCGGGCGGAAAACGGTTCGGGCGGGGTAGTAGGCGGCGCTTAGTTAGTGAATCGTGCCGTCGAGCGGAGGGCCGAAGCCGCGATTCGGCGGTTTCTGGGCCAGCGTGGCCGAAGCAGTTCGAGAACGACGACGGGTTCGACCTGCGCGACGACCCGCCCGACGGATACGGATCAGTCGTGACCGGATGAGTGGCTCCCGACGGTTCGTGGGACCCGATTTCCGGGTCCAAGACCGACCCGATCTGAAAGATAATGGTACGCATATATTCGTATTTTCGTAAGATAAATTATATTCATATTCGCACCGGATCCCGAATCCGAGGATTCTACGAGCGGGACGCCGCCGGCGACCGACGACGTTCGTCGATCCCGTGTCTTCGGCGGGAGATACGACATTCCACACGTCTCTTTCCGGAATTTCCACGGGAACTCGCAGAGGCGTCCGCCGGAAACCGTCTCGGCATCGTTCCAGATCTCGTGGCGGCGGCTGAACCGTTGTAGAGAGTGTAAATCCCTTGGATACGGTGTTCGACGGTGGACTGACGTGCGTCTCCAGCGGACCGGGCCGGATGGGTAAACTAGAATAGAATTTACTGAATACAAATTATACTGTGATTCTTATATATTGGGCCGAATAGAGACGATATCTCGGCCGGAGTATCGGAGTACCGCCACGCCGACGGCCCGACCTCGCAGGGACCGCTACAGACTTCTCTCGACGGAGTCGGCAGTGAGACCGAACCCGCTCTCCGCCCGGAGGTTCCGGTATCACCGGCCTTGCTTCCGCACCTGCCGGAAAACGGTGTTAGAAGGCTATTGAGCGGATCTCGGCGGCGGTAAGAACCGATATGAACGGTATCGCCGTTGTCGCGAGTGGCTAATTACATGACTACAACTGTAATTATGTCCCCCACTGGTTCCGGCCATAGCGGAAGCGCTACCGGTGTAGCAGGCCACCGTCTAGTACGCGGAGACAACACCTGATCGCGCTGGATCGAACCCTGATCGCGCTGGATCGAACTCACGGCGTCAAAATCGGGTGACGGAAACGGTCGGAATTACCGGGGATCGAAGTACTGGTCGGGAGGAGCGATCTCGAAGGCGTTCCGGACAGGGCGGATAGCCCGCTCAGGAGTACGTGAGGTTGACCTCGACGACGTTCGCGGTTCTGAGGACCAGTTCCGGGACCTCTTCGGTGAACCGCTCGCCGCGCATCCTGCTTTTCGGGCCGGAGATACTGACGGCGGCGATCCCGCGGCCCTCGTCGTCCGTGATCGGCGCCGCGACGCAACGCATCCCCTTGACGCGCTCGGCGTCGTCGTACGCGTACCCCCGTTCGCGGATCTCCTCGAGCTGTTCGAACAGCTCGTCGCGGTCGGTGACCGTGTTCTCGGTCACTTCCGGGAGGCCGTGTCTGTCCAGGATCGCCTCCACTTCCTCCCTCGGTCGCTGGGACATGATCGACTTGCCGAGGGCGGTGGTCTGGAGGGGGACGCGCATCCCGGCGTGCGTGTCGAGCTGGACCGCCTCCGAGCCGCAGGCCTTGTAGAGGAACACCCCCAGACCGTGCTCCTCGACGAGCAGGTTCGCGTGCTCGCCGGTCTGTTCCGCCAGGTCCTCGACCTCGGGACGCGCGATCTCGAAGGCCTTCTTCCTGTCGCGGGCGTGCTCCCCCAGTTGCAGGAAGCGCGTGCTCACGTGGAAGGTGCTCCCCTCCTTGACCAGGTACTCCTCCTCTTCGAGCGTCTGGAGGTGGTCGTGGACCGTGCTCGTCGGCTTGTCCAGGTACCTGGCCACCTCGGAGACGCCCGCGCCGTCGAGTTCGCGGAGCGCCTCGACGATCTCGAAGGATATCTTCGCCGCGTTGACCCCGCCAGTTTTTGCCATACGTCACGATCGAACTCTGTGGATGATAAAGCTTTCCGCCACAGCCGGATACCGTTCCCGCCCTCGCGGACTCCGGACCGCTACCAGATCACTTTTGCTACAGCGCATCCCCGAGTAGGCCATGACAGGTTCCGAGAGGCCGCCGTACCAGGACCCGTCGCTGTCGACCGAACGCCGAGTGAGCGACCTCCTCGAACGGATGACCCTCGCGGAGAAGGTCGCACAGCTCGGCGGGCTGGCGCCGTCGCGGCTGTTCGACGACGGCGAGTTCGACCGGGAACACGCCGAATCCCAGCTCGCCGACGGGATCGGCGAGTTCACCCGGCTCTGTGGGGAAGGCGATTTCATGCCGCGGGAGGGCGCCGCGACCGTCAACGAGGCCCAGTCGATACTCGACGACACGCGGCTGGGGATCCCGGCGATCGCACACGAGGAGTGTCTCAGCGGGTACATGGGTCCCGGCGGGTCGACGTTCCCGCAGTCGATCGGGCTCGCGAGCACGTGGGAGCCGGACCTCGTCGAGGAGATCACGACCGAGATCCGCCGGCAACTCCAGTCGATCGGCGTCGCGCACGCCCTCTCGCCGGTCGCCGACCTGGCCCGCGACCTCCGGTGGGGCCGGACCGAGGAGACCTTCGGCGAGGACCAGTACCTCGTCGCCCGGATGGTCTGTAGCTACGTCTCGGGCCTCCAGGGCGACGACCCCGCGGACGGGGTGGCCGCGACGCCGAAACACTTCGTCGGCCACGGCGCCCCCCGCGGCGGGAAGAACCGCGGGTCGATCTCGCTCGGTCCGCGCGACCTGCGCGAGCACCTCTTCCCGTTCGAGGCCGCCGTCCGGGAGGCCGGTGCGGAGTCGATAATGAACGCGTACCACGACATCGACGGCGTCCCCTGCGCGAGTTCGACGCGCCTGCTCACCGACCGCCTCCGCGAGGAGTGGGGGTTCGACGGGCTGGTCGTCTCGGACTACGGCGCCGTCACCAACCTCCGGACCGAACACGGCGTCGCCGCCGACGACCGCGAGGCCGCGGTCGCGGCGCTCCGCGCGGGGATCGACGTGGAACTCGCGAACGTGGAGGCCTACGACGAACTCGTCGGCGCCGTCGAGGACGGCGAACTCGACGAGGCGGTCGTCGACGAGGCCGTCCGGCGGGTGCTCCGGACGAAGGTCCGCAAGGGGCTCTTCGAGGCCGACCCCGTCGACCCCGACGCCGCCGCCGAGGCCTTCGAGACCGACGACCAGCGGGCGCTCGCGCGGCGGGCCGCCCGCGAGTCGGTCACGCTGCTGGCCGACGGGGACGACCTGCTCCCGCTGGACGACGACGCCGCCGTCGCCGCCGTCGGTCCCAAGGCCGACGCGACCGAGGGGTTACTCGGCGACTACGCCTACCTCGCGCACTTCCCGGAGCTGGAAGACGAGGAGGCCGGGATCGACATCGTCTCGCCGCTCGCGGGGCTCGAAGCCCGCCTCGGCGCGGACGCCGTCACGCACGCGCCGGGATGCACGCTCACCGGTCCCGACACCGCTGGCGTCGACGCGGCGGTCGAGGCGGCGGCGGACGCCGACGTGGCGCTCGCGTTCGTCGGCGGCAACTCGACGATCGACCACAGCGACACCGACGAGTCGGTCACCGAGCGCCCCGCCGTCTCCATCAGCGGCGAGGGTCGGGACGTGACCGATCTGGGGTTGCCCGGCGTTCAGGAGGAGGTAGTCGAGGCCGTCGCCGAGACGGGGACGCCCGTGGTCGCCGTGGTTCTGAGCGGGAAGGCCCACGCGCTGGAGCCGGTCGCCGACGCCGCGTCGGCGCTCGTCCACGCGTGGCTCCCGGGCGAGGAGGGCGGCAACGCCGTCGCGGACGTGCTGTTCGGCGACCACAGCCCGAGCGGCCGGCTCCCGGTGTCGCTCCCGCGGGACGCGGGGCAACTCCCCGTCCACTACAGCCGCAAACCGAACGACGTTCGCAACGACTACGTCTTCACGCCCGGCGACGCGCTGTTCCCGTTCGGCCACGGCGAGAGCTACACGACCTTCGAGTACGGCGACCTCGAGCTGTCGACCGACGCGGTCGAACCCGACGGGACCGTCGAGGCGAGCGTGACGGTCGAGAACGCCGGCGACCGGGCCGGTCACGAGGTCGTCCAGTGGTACAGCCACGCCGAACACCCGCCGCTGGTCAGGCCGGTCCAGCGGTTGCGGGGCTTCCGGCGGGTCTTCCTCGAACCGGGCGAGCGCGCGCGGGTCTCGCTCGAGCTCGGGGCGACCCAGCTCTCGTTCCTCGACGAGGCCGAGCAGCTGGCCGTCCACCCCGGCGCGTACGAACTCCGCGCGGGCCACTCCGCCGCGGACGTCCGGGCGACGGAACGGTTCGAGATCACCGGCGAGAAACGGCGGCTCGACGGGGCGGACCGGCGGCTGTTCAGCGACGTGCGCGTCGAAGGCGAGCGGTAGCCCGCGACGCCGCCCCGGCCGTCCGGGCGCGGTGAACCGCCGGCCGGGACGACCGCCGGAACACCTTTCTACCGTGCGACTGTATCCCACGCCGATGGAGACTTCCCACCGTGCGGACGACCCGGTGGTCCGGTCGCTCCGGGACCACGTGCTGGAGCCGCTGTCGACGGCGGCGGACATCGTCGAGCGGGAGCGCGCGGAGGTCGACGCGGAGCGGCGCGCGTTCGCGCGGTTCGGGGAGCGCGTCGCCGGCATCGAGACGGAGGCGCCGAGCGCGGCCGGGCAGGGGCAGCGACAGATGCTGGTCGATACGTCCTCGAACCGGACCGAACGGCTCCGGAGCGCCTTCCGCGAGTCGGTGATGAGCGTCGACCACTACGAACAGCGGTACGACGAGTCGCTGGTCGAACACGTCGCGGCCGAGCTCTCGGCGGACGTGGCGGCGGGGTTCCGCCGGAACTCGGGCGCCGCGTTCACCGAGTTCTACAGGTCGACCCTGGCGACGGCGGTCGAAGAAGCCGTCGACAGGCGGAAACGGCTGTGCGAACAGCTCGAAGCGGAGCAGTCGTCGCTGGAGCGGAGTCGGGAGGCCCTCGACGAACTGGTCGGGGAGTACGACGAGTCGTGGTCCAGCCCCGCGGCTGCCGGGTTGGAGCCCGAACTCGACGACATCGCGCAGGAGCGTCAGGCGCTCGTCCAGCGGCGCGACCCCGCCTCCGGGACCGACGGGCACGACCTCTGTACCTACGTCTACGGCAACGCCGACTGGACCTACCCCGTGCTGACGGCGGTCACGCGGTTCCGGACCGCCGTCGTGTAGCCGTCCCCCTCGCGTCGCTCACCACCGCCCGGTTTCGGGACCGCGGAAGCACCGCCGTGAGTAACATTGAAATGGGAGAGCACCGACGGCACACACGCGAATTCCACCAATGACTCGTTTATCCGGTCAGACGGCTATCGTGACTGGCGCATCGAAGGGTATCGGCAAGGCGATCGCGACCCGGTTCGCGGCGGAGGGCGCGAACGTCGTCGTGAACTCCCGGTCGGCCGAGCGCGCGGAGACGGCCGCCGAGGCGGTCGAGTCCGAGGCAGCCGAGGAAGCCCCGGAACAGGCGGGCGCGGTCGCCGGTATCGCCGCCGACGTGTCCGACTACGAGTCCGTCGAACGGCTCGTCGACGAGACGGTCGCGGAGTTCGGCGGCCTCGACGTCATGGTCAACAACGCCGGCATCACCGACATCCAGCCCGCCGAGGAGTTCGACCCCGAGACGTGGCGGGAGGTCATCGACGTCGACCTCAACGGCGTCTTCTTCGGCGCGCAGGTCGCCGGGAAGCGGATGATCGAGCAGGGCGACGGCGGGGCCATCCTCAACATCTCCTCGATGATGGGCGACATGGGGTTCAAGATGCGGGCGCCGTACTGCGCCGCCAAGGGCGGCGTGAACAACCTCACGCAGACGCTCGCCGTCGAGTGGGCCGACGACGACATCGCGGTGAACGCGCTCGCGCCCGGGTTCATCTACACGGACATCACCGACCAGACCCAGGGGTCGGCGGGCTACACCGACGAGGACGTGCGCAAGCGCACGCCGATGGCCCGGTACGGCTCGCTCGACGAGATGGCGGAGTGCGCGCTCTTTCTCGTCTCGCGGGACAACTACGTGACCGGCGAGGTCCTGACCGCCGACGGCGGCTGGACGGCCGACGCCTGGCGGTACTGGGCCGACCGCGGCGAGTGAGGAAACGAGCGAGGGTCCGCCCGCGAAGCGGGTGAGGAGAGGCGCGGGGCTCAGTCCAACCAGAGCGAGTTCGGGCGGTCGTAGGCGACCCGTCGGACGAGGTCCTCCGCGACCGCCTCGGGCATCTGCTCGCGCTCGACCATGCGGCCGACGCTGTTGGCCAGCGAGCGGCGGAACATCTCGAACCGGGAGCCGAAGGAGAGCAGTTTCCGCGAGTCGCTGACCATCCCGGCGTAGTTCGAGAGCACGTCGACCGTGCCGACGTACTCCAGCTGGTTCTGCATACCGTGGGGGCTGTCGTTGAACCACCAGGCGGCGCCGACCGAGACGTTCGGGTAGGCGCGGGCGATGGTCGTGACCGTCGGGTAGTGGGTGGGGTCCACGCAGTAGAGGACGATATCGAGGTCGCCGTCGAACCGGTTGCAGAAGTGGCGGATGTTGTCGGCGATCTCCACGTCCCCCGTGGAGATGTCGCCGCCCGAATCCGGGCCGAGTTCGTCGTAGAGCGCGTCCCGGTAGTCGCGGACGGCGCCGACGTGGAACTGCGTGACCCAGCCGGCCTCGCGGTTGAGTTCGCCGATCACGTCGAACATCCAGGCCATGAAGTCGCCGGCGTCCGCCTCCGAGAGCGACTGGCCGGCGCGGGCACGCTCGTAGACGTCGGCCGCCCGCCGGTCGCTGACGGGCCGGGTCACGGGCTCGAAGACGCCGTGGTCGCTCGCGCCGCAACCGCGCTCGTCGAAGTAGGCGTGGCTGGCCGCCAGGGCCGCCCTGAACCCGTCGAGGTCGCTCACGTCGGTGTCGGTCACCTCGCCGAGCCGGTCGACGTGGTCCGCCCAGCCGGCCGCGTCGACGTGCATCGCCGCGTCCGGCCGCCACGTCGGCCGCACGGTCACCTCGTCCATGTCCTCGGCGAGTTGCTCGTGCCGTTTCAGCCGCGAGGTCGCGTCGTCGGTGCTCGATACCACCTCGACGTTCATCTCACGCAGGAGCGCCTGGGGACGCATCCCGTCGTCCTCTAGCTGGGCCTTCGTCTCCGTCCAGATCTCGTCGGCCGTCTCCGCGGAGATGGGGGCGTCGATGCCGAACCGCCGCTTCAGGTCGAGGTGGACCCACTCGTAGGTGGGGTTGCCGGCGATCTCGGGGAATATCTCGGCGAGCGCGTCCCACTTCTCGCGGTTGGCGGCGTCGCCGGTGATCAGCTCCTCGTCGACGCCGCGCTTGCGCATCATGGACCAGACGTAGTGGTCGGTCGCGCCCTCGACCTCCCAGATGTCGGCGTAGGGCTCGTTCACCGCGAGTTCGTCCACGTCGACGTGGCTGTGGGGGTCGACGATCGGCAGGTCCGCGATCCCGTCGTACAGTCGTTCGGCCGCCGCTGTCTCGAGGAGATAGCCGTCTCCCATGAAGGTCATACACTACCGTCTGCACCACGGGCAGAAATAAAGCTGTGGTCCGGTGCCGGGGGCGACCGACCCGCTGCGTCAGGAGAGCACGTCGGCGCCCGCGATGTCGTAGTCGTCGAGGTACGGGCGTTCCGCCTCGACGAGGTCGGCGAACAGCGACTCGATCTCCGCCGGGTCGAGCGTGACGAGGGGCTCGTTGCGGAACGCGCGGAACGCCAGGTCCAGGTCCCCGTCGAAGCCGGCCTCGATCAGCGTCTCCTGGTTGGTGACGTGCGTCTCGACGAGGCTGCGGACCGGCGCCGGGAGGGGGCCGGCGGCCAGCGGCGTGACCGAGTCCTCGGTGAGCAGGGCGTTCGTCTCGACGACCGCCCCGTCCTGCAGGTCGGGGCACTGGCCCCGGTTCGGGACGTTGACGTTCGTCTTGACCGCGCCGTGGCCGAGCAGGGCCTTCATGAGCTCGACCATCTCCTCGCCCGGGTCGGTGATCTCGACGGGCTCCTCGCCTGACAGGATCGCCTCGCGCTCGCGCATCGCCTCCGGCCAGCTCTCGACGCGGTGTTCGCTGGGCGTCAGCTTGATCCCCCAGCGGTGGATGTCTTCGGGCTCGTCGATCGGGTCGAGGTACCACGTGACGAACTCGACGAGGTGGCGGTCGCCCGCCGCGGGGAGGATCCCGTAGCGACGGTAGAGATCGAGCGTGACCTCGTTGTTGCCGCCGTAGACGCTCATGTCGGCCACGTCGCCGGGCTCGTAGGAGGGCAGGTCCCGCTCGGCGAGTTCGGCGTCGACCGCCTCGAAGAGGTCGCGGCCGCGCAGGGTCGCCTCGTCGATCCACGTGAAGTGGTTGATGCCCTTCACGGTCACGTCGACCTCCTCGTAGGCGGGTTCGTCCACGTCGAGGTGCTCGACGGCGAGGTCCGCGAGCCACTCCTGGACGTGGTACACCTCGTGGCAGATGCCGATGGCGTTGATGCCGGGGAACTCCTCGTAGAGGGTGCGCGTGCAGACGGTCATGGGGTTGGTGAAGTTGAACACCCACGCGTCGGGGCAGTGCTCGCGGACCGCGGCGGCGATCTCGCGGTACTGGGGGATCGACCGCAGCGCCCGGAAGGTCCCGCCGGGCCCGACGGTGTCGCCGACCGTCTGGTGGATGCCGTACTCCTGGGGGATGTCGAGGTCGTGCGCGAACGTCTCGGCGGGCGGGTCCTGGGTCGAACAGACGACGAAGTCGGCGCCGTCGAGCGCCGCCTCCAGCGTCTCGACGGCCTCGTAGGTCCAGTCGCCGACCGCCTCCTCCTGGGCCTGAATCGTCCGACCGAGTTCGGCGTTCGTCCGCGCGCTCTCGTAGTCGAGGTCGTACAGCCTGACCGTCCCGCCGAACTCCTCGGTGAGCGCGAGCAGGTTCATCAGCTTCTCCGCCCAGTCGCGGCTCCCGCCGCCGACGAAGCCGATCACGACGGACTCTCCCTGCCGGTGCTGGTCACCACTGAGGTCGTGCATACTCGCTGGTCGGAATACATCGGCTTAAAACCGATTGTTCCGGAACCCGACGTGCCGGCGGGGGCGGACCGACCGGGCCGGCGGTCGTCACGGCGAGACGGGGCGGTCACGGCGAGACGGGGCGGTCACGGCGGGACGAGGGGAGGTATCGACCGCGGAGGGCGGTCCGGGACGGCCGCAGCGCGTTCGCGGGGTCGGCGGCCGGCGCTCCCGCCGCGGCGCTAGAACTTGTGGTACGACGGGAGAAAGCGGATGCCGTACATGGGGACGACGGCGAACACGAAGAGGACGCCCGTGACGAGGACGCTCCACGCGACGATCATCCCCGCGATCTCGGCCTGTCCGACGGCGTCGACGACGGCCGCGAGCACCAGGAGTCCGACGAGGAGTCCGGCCACGCCGACGAGGGCCCTGTACTCGTTGACGAACTTCTGGACGCGGTTGTTCCCGCGGTACCGCTCGAGGTCGACACTTGAACTCATCTCTCAGATACGTGTGCACAGTTCACAATAACTGTTTCGGTGGGCCGGACGAGCCCGACGGGTCGACGCCGCTCGGACGACGGTCGCGGTCAGGCGAACGCCGGTATGACCTCGTCGGCGAACAGTTCCATGCCGTCGTGGTCCGGGAAGTCGACGAACCAGCCCTGGAACTTCGTCACGCCGGCCTCGATCCGCTCCTCGATGGCCGCCGCGCACTCCTCGGGCGTCCCCATGACGAAGTACTCGCGGGCGTCTTCCTCGGTCTCGATGTCCGGCTGGTCGGTGTACTCCTCCTCGAACTGGATCGGGAGCATCAGGTCCAGCAGCGCGTCGAGTTTGTCCTCGTCGCGCGTGCAGATGACGTGGCCGTCCCAGGAGTACTCGATCTCCGAGGGGTCGCGGCCGACCGTCTCGCAGTGGTCCTCGATGACGCCGATCTTGTGTTCCAGCGTCGCCACGTCGCCGTTGAACACGTCCGTGTTCCACACGTCGGCGTGTTTCGCGACGAGTTTCAGGGTGACCTCCTCGCCCTGCCCGCCGACGAGGACCGGCGGGTGCGGGTCCTGGACCGGCGCCGGCGCGCAGGGGGCGTCCTCGATCCGGTAGTGGTCGCCGTCGAACGTCGCGCCGTCGCCGCCGGCGGCCCACATCCGCTTCATCAGCCGGATCGACTCGTCGAGGCGCATCAGCCGCTCGAAGCCGTCGCGGTACTCCCAGCCGTAGGCGTCGTACTCGGGGTCGTGCCAGCCGGCGCCGAGGCCGAGTTCGAGTCGACCATCCGAGATCACGTCCAGCGTGGCGGCCATCTTCGCAACCAGCGCGGGGTTGCGGTAGTCGTTACACAGCACGAGCGAGCCGACGTTCACGTCCTCGGTGAACCCCGCGATGGCCGACAGCAGCGTCCAGCACTCGTACTCGGCGCGGTCGCGGCCGAGCATGAGGTGGTCGGGCGCCCAGACGGCGTCGAAGCCCAGCTCCTCGGCCTTCAGGACCCCGGCCTTCGTTTGCTCCCAGTCGAGCCGTTCGTAGCTGGGCGTGTCGCGGTGGACCGGCTCGCTCCCCGCCTCGGGCGCGCCGGCGAACACCGGCGCGTTGTACTCGAAGCTGATCTCGGGCATAGTCACTCGACCGCGTAGTGATCGACCGCCTCGCGGTTGAGCTCCGCGCTGAGGCCGACGCCGTCGGGCAGGGGGATCGTCCCGTCCTCGGCGTTCGGCGGGTTCGCGTAGATGGCGTCGGCGTACGTCGAGTCTTTCTCCTCCTGCTGTTCCTGGTACCACTGCGGGATCGGGAAGTACTCGGCCATCGGCGCGTTCGTCGACGCGGCGATGAAGTGCAGGTGGGGGTTCGTCCCCGTGTGGGGGATCACGGGCACGTCGTGGGCGCTCGCCATCGCGTCGATGCGCTGGAGTTCGGTGAGCCCGCCGCAGCGATGCACGTCCGGCTGGAGGATGTCGACGGCCTCGCGTTCGAGCAGTTCCTCGTGGCCCCAGCGGGTGAACTCGTGTTCGCCGCCGGAGATCGGCATCGGCGCGGCCTCGCGGATCTCCGCGTAGCCGTCGATGTCGTCGGGGATGACCGGCTCCTCGACCCACGCCATGTCGTACTCCTCCAGACGGTCGAGCATCCGCTTGGCGTACTTGACCGTCCAGCCCATGTAGGCGTCGGCGGCGATCTCGATCTCGTCGCCGACCGCCTCCCGGACGGTCCTGACGATCTCCTCGTTTTCCTTCATGCCCGCCCGGCCGGCCTCGGGACCGTGCCGGAACCGGAGCTTCATCGCGTCGAAGCCGGCCTCGGCGTACTCCTGGGCCTCCCGTTCGAGCGTCTCCATGTCGACGGGGTGGAGGTTGCTCGCGTAACAGGGGATCTCCTCGGTCGTGGGACCGCCCAGCAGCTCGTAGACCGGCTTGTCGGCCTCCTTGCCGGCGATGTCCCACAGCGCGAGGTCGACGGCGCTGATCGCCTCGACGGCCGCCCCCTTGCGGCCGAACGGGATCGTCGCGCGGTACATGATGTCCCAGAGCCGCTCGCGCTCGCGGGGGTCCTCGCCGACGACGAGCTTCGAGAGCGTCTCGTCGACGATGGTCTCGATGGCGCCGGTCGCCCAGTTGCCGTGGCCGACGCCCGTGATCCCGGCGTCGGTCTCCACCTCGACGACCACGTCGCCGACCGGCCCCATCCAGTCGCGGCGGGCGTCGGGGTTGTCCCCGGTCGCGTTGTTGTACTCCTCGTACTTGCTCATCACCGTCACGAGCGGGAACTCGACGAACTCGCCCCACGACTCGCTCCCGATCTTGGTCGCTGATACGTCCGTTATCTCCATGGCGGTGTCCCTACCGTCCAGCCAACGCCGTTAAAATCTTTCTGTCAGCCCGGTCGCGGGGACTCGGTGCGTCCGGCCCGCTCCGGCGCGGTCGGCCCGTCAGGAGAAGTGGAAGACGGGTTTGCAGGTCTCCCCGGCCAGGAACGCCTCGAAGGCGGCGGCCGGGTCGGCGGTGCTGTAGGACGTGTCGATGATGTCGTCGACGGGGATCTCGCCGCGCTCCATCAGGCGCAGCGCCTGTTCGAAGTTCGTCCACGTCGACCCGTAGGAGGTGTTGATGTCGACCTCGCCGCGGACGAGCGAGGTGAGCGACAGCTCGCTGGGCTCGTTGGGGATGCCGACGACGACGATCTGTCCCCCCTTGCGCACGTGTTCGGCGGCGGTCCCGATCCCGCTGTGGTGGCCGGTCGAGTCGAAGACCACGTCGAACCCCCGACCGTCGGTCATCGCCTCCGCCCGGGTTTCGAGGCTGTCGACCTCGACGTTGATCGTGTCGATACCGAGGTCCTCGATCAGCGGGAGCCGGTACTCGTCGTCCTGGGCGAGCCCCGAGACCACGACGTTCGCGCCCAGCGAGTCGGCGACGATAGCGACGAGCGCGCCGATGGGGCCGGGCCCCTCGACGAGGATGTCGTCGCCCGGCGTCGTCACCGACTGGTCGAGGACGGCCCGCGTCGCGATGCTGGTCGGTTCCGTGATCGCGGCGTGTCGGAGCGGGACTTCCTCGGGGACCGCGTGGAGGTAGTCCGGGTCGACGGCGACGAACTCCGTGTACGCCCCGTCGCGGTGCATCCCGGTGATCGAGAAGTTCTGACAGACGTTGGCCTGGCCGTTCTTGCACTGGAAGCAGTCGCCACAGTGGTGGATCGGCTCCTCGACTATCTTGTCGCCCTCGGCGAACCCGGTGACCTCCGGGCCGACCTCGACGACCTCGCCGGAGTACTCGTGACCCATGATCCGCGGGATGGGGATCCACTCGTAGCCCCCGTCGTACTCGAAGGCGTGCGCGTCGCTCCCGCAGACACCGGCCGAATGGACCCTGACGAGTACTTGGTCGGCTGCGATCGAAGGGCGCTCCAGTTCCTGCGTCTCGACCGAATGGGCATCGGTCTGAATGATTGCTTTCATGCTCTAGGTCGTGGCGGTCGACTATCGGGTAATAACTTATTGCTGTGGTTAATACTTTTTGCTGTCTCGCATCTGCAACGCCGCCGCCCGGCGGTGGTTCCGAGCGAGCCCCCTCCCTGCCGACGTTCACAGCGACGTGGCGCCGGACCGGCGCGCGACCGCGGTCGGCGCCACCGGGGCCGTCGGCGTCACTGCGGGCCCCGACCGGCAGTTCGACCCGGCGGACACCCGTCCGCGCGACAGTTCCGGCCGTTCCGACCCCGCCGGCCACCGTGACCCGATCGTATCTCGACTCTGACGAAAGTTTTTTCAATGCCCTGTTACACACGTATGTCATGGTCAATAGTACCAATGGCGGTACCGGAGACGATAGTACCAGCAGCGACGACGGCGTCGACAGAGGACGCCGACGGTTGCTGGCCACGACGGCCCTGACGGCGGCTGGCGGCCTCGCCGGCTGTTCGGGCAACGGCGACGGAACGCCGACGAACGGCGGCGGCGACGGCGGCGACGGCGGCGACGGCGGGACCGGGACCTCGACGACGGGTGGACTCCAGGACACGGACGCGACGTTCCGCTGGTTCCGAACGGACCAGGACCTCTCGTCGATGGAGATGAGCCCGTTCAACCCCCGGTGGAGCTACACCCTCCGATACCCCTTCCACGCGTGTCTCTACGAGCCGAGCACGACCCACAGCGAGATCGTCACCGAGGGGATGGACTGTGAGAGCGTGGAGTACGACAACGAGGCCGGGACGTACACGTTCAACATCAGGGACGACATCTACTGGCACCGCGGCGGTGAGATCCTCGACGAGTTCACCTCCGAGGACATCAAACTGCAGTTCGAGATGCGCCACTCGGACAAGCTGCTCGGCCTCTCGGCCCCGGCGGTCGAGAGCGTCGAGACGCCCGACGACAAGACGATCGTCTTCAACATCGGGACCGCTCACTCCCAGAACATCGAGCTGTTCCCGCCGGGCAACAACTTCACGTACGTCTACCGCAACGGGGAGCTCGCCTCGCTGTGGGACGACCTCAAGGACGCGTCGGGCGAGGAGGCCGAGAGCCTCAAACAGGAGATAATCAACTACAGCAAGCCGACCGACGGGACCGCGGTGTCGGCCGGCGCCTGGTACATCGAGAACGCGTCGCCCCAGAGCCTCGAACTCCGGCGGGTCGAGGGCCACTGGCTCGCCGAGTCCGAGGAGATGAACAACAACTGGAACAAGGCGGAGGTCAGGAAGGCGACCGGGACCGGCAACGCCATGCAGCAGGGGCTCGAGCAGAACCGCATCGACTACGCCAACGACGAGTACCCCGCCTCCCGGAGCCTCGAGTCGATCCCGGACCACCTCACGGCCCGCGTGCAGTCGCGCCAGCAGGGCCGCGGGTTCATGATCAACTACCAGGGCGAGATAAACGACCTGATGCGCGTCGAGGGCGACACCGCGTCGAAGCAGATCGCCAAGCTCCGACAGGGCTTCGCGTACGCGGTCGACGGGATGCAGATCTTCAAGAACTTCCGCGGCGAGCGGCTCGCCGAGCAGGTCGGGACCCTGGAGAAGACGACCTACGGTGAACCGTCGTTGATCCAGGAGCACTACCCGGATCTGTGGGAGTCGCTCCCGGACTACGGGTCCACCAGCCAGCCCGAGAAGGCCAAAGAGGCGTTCCGCGCCGGCGGCCTCAAACAGGACGGCGACACGTGGGTGACGCCCAGCGGCGACGAGTTCACCCCCCAGATCCAGGTGCCCAACACCGAGACGGTCTTCGGGATCACGATGCGGGACAACCTCCAGTCGATCGGCATCCAGGCCCAGGTGTCCTCCGAGGACTCGAACAAGTTCATCAACGACCTGTTCGATTACGCGTACAGCATCTGTCACAACTACGTCTTCACCGGGATGGTGGCGCCGGATCTGGAGTCCGCGGAGATGCTGAGCTCGTACGGTAACTCCTGGGCGTGGAAGCGCCACAACCCGCCCGGAAAGTACGAGATCCCGGAGGTCGGCGACATGACCGGCGACGTCGTCGAGACGTTCAACGCCGACTCGGCTCAGGAGACGATCCAGACCAGCGGCATGGTGGCCGACGAGGACCGTGCGACGCTCGGGAAGAAGGCCATCTGGACGGCCTCGTACCACCTGCCCGGGATCCCGCTCCTGCCCGGCATCTCGATCGACCGCTTCAACTACGACAACTTCGAGTGGCCCGGCCCGAACGACACCCTGTTCACCGCCACCGAGGACAGCCCCGTCTCGCTGGGCGTCCGCGGCCGCCACGCCATCCGCGGCCTCAAGGGCCAGTACGTCCCGACCGACGAGTAGCGACCGGAGCCGACCCCTCCCTTCCCCTCTCGCAGTTGGCCGTTCTTCGCGGTGTTCTCCGACGGCGTCACCCACTGGTGTGCCCCCGCGTCCAGTCCGTCGGTGTCTCACCCTCCGCAGTCGCCACGACGGACCGCCCGGACCGGTGGCTCGACCTCTCCTCGGCGCTGACGCCGGCGAGCGGCCGACAGCCCGGTCCCACCGCCGCACCGCCCCACCGCGGTGGCCCGGGAGTGCAGCGACGCGAGAGCGACCAGTGCTCGCCCGGCCGCCCGCCCTCGGCCGGCCGTCGCGCCGGCGACACCCGGCTGCGCCGCAGGGGGCCGTCGCCGCGACGCCGTTCGCGCGGCCGTGTCTACTGGCGGTCGTCCGCCTGACGCTCGTCCGGGTCGACCGTCCTGACGCCGCGGTACCGTCGACACCAGAGTATCATCCCGCTGAACAGGATGATGCTCCCCACGACGACGACGAGCGCGAGCACGGAGATCACGAACGGGGGCGAGTCCAGCGACCACTCGATGACCAGCAGCGAGATACCGAGCAACACGAGCAACACCAGGTTTATCGCGAGGTACGCGGGCCACATCGGCGCGTACTTGCAGATGCGACGGGCGAGGTCGTCGTTCATACGACCCGATCAGCCCCGACAATCATGTATCCTGTGGAACGAGCGACCGCGAGCGTCTCGCGCTCCGGACGCTCCCCGGGCGGTGGAACCGGTCGGTCGGTCGGGAGCGTCGGCACACGCGAGCGGACAGAGCGGACAGCGCCGAAAAGAGAGTTACCGGGCGGTCGCGGTCAGTCGTAGGACGTGATCCCGTCGCCCTCGTCGGAGTGTCGGGCGCGGACGCGGGGGTTGAACAGTCGGTCGAGCCCCTGGGACAGCAGGATCGTCGCGAACCCGAGGCCCCCGATGAGGATGATCGGGGTCAGGACCCAGTTCATGTTGTTGAGGGTGAGCAGGGACACGTAGTCGAACGACTTGTCCAGCATGATCCCCCAGTTGTTCCGGGTCAGCGGCAGCGCGCCGAGGAAGTACAGCGCGACCGACGCGTGGATGACGCGGACGGTGTTGCGCATGAAGTTGATCATGACGTAGGGCATCACGCTCGGGAGGATGTCGTCGCGGATGATCGACCCCGACCCGAGCCCGATGGTGCGCGAGGCCTCGACGTAGGACTCCTCGCGGGTCGAGATGACCTGCGAGTACAGCGACCGGGCAAGGTTCGGCCAGCCGTCGATGCTCAGCAGGATGCCGACGAGGATCGGGTTGCTGGGCGAGAGGGCAACCGCGACGACGATGAGCAGCGGCAGCCCCGGGATGGTGATCTGGATGTCGATGGCGGTGAGGATGACCCGTCCGATGGCGCCCCGCTTGTACCCGGCGAGGGTGCCGGTCAGCACCGCGACGATGGTCATGAACCCGCCGCCGGCGAGCGCCATGAGCAGCATGTCCGGGGTCGCGTGGACCGCCTGCTCCATGATCCCGACCCCCCAGTTGTTGGTACCGAGCGGGAACTTCCAGATGCCCGTGTACGTCCAGCCGAGGATCGTGAACTCCGGGATCCCGAACGGCTGGACGACGTAGTCGGAGTTGAACATACCGAGGTACGCCGGCCCCTCGTTCAGCTCCGGCGGTTCGGTGATCCAGACGCCGACGGTCCCCATCAGGACGTACCCGAGGAGGATGATCGACCCGAGTTTCGTGCGGGAGTCCTCCCAGATGATCTCGAAGGGGGTGACGACCCAGGCGTCGAAGGTCTCACTCCAGCGCTCGCGCCTCGACATCGGCGTGACTGATTCGCTCTCGATACGTTCGAAGACGTTGGCCTCTTTGTCGGACATTCAGATCTCACCCTGTTGTCGTCGCGGTCGCTGGCGGTTCCCCGGGACGGACCCGCCGCCCGGACGCGGTTCAGAAGCTCTCACTGCTCTCACCCTCCTCGATCCGCGGGTCGATCAGCGGATACGTGATGTCCGCGATGTAGATCGCGGTCACCGTCGCGAACGTGAACAGGATGAACCCGCCCATCATCAGCGGGAAGTCCCGGGACTGCAGGGCCCTGTACATGACCCAGCCCATCCCGCGGTACTGGAAGATCGTCTCCAGGATGAGCGACCCGCCGAAGACGTACGAGATGGACAGCAGGAAGTTCGTGTACATCGGCAACAAGGCGTTGCGCGCGATGTACCGGACCGAGATGCGGCCCGTCTCCAGTCCGCGCAGGCGGGCGTTCTTGACGTAGTCGGTGCCCAGGACCTGGATCGAGTTGGCGCGCATCGCGAGCACGCCGCCGCCGAGCGAGGCGATGGCCAGCGAGATGACCGGCAGCGCCGCGTGGTTGAGGATACCGGCGACGTACGGCCAGTTGAGCCCGACCGACGCGGAGGGGTTGACCTTCCCGCTGATCGGGAACATCCCGTACTGGAACGCGAAGACGAACAGCAGGAGGATCGCCCAGACGAAGTAGGGGATCGACTGGACCCAGATGAACAGCGTCGTCGCCCGGGTGTCCAGCGCCGACCCCTCGTAGTTGGCCATCAGGCCGCCGAAGATGATCTGCTGCAGGAACGACATGACGACGGCCAGCGACACGATGAACACGGTCCAGGGGATCACCGGCGCCATGACCTCGATGACGGGCTCGCCGTAGTATATCGACCGGCCGAGCTCCCCCTGCAGGACGCTTCCGAACCAGTCGATGTACTGGATGTGTAGCGGCTGGGTCGGGTTGATGTTGATGTACAGCTGGGCGATCTCCCGGAACGCCTCGACCGCTTCTGGGTCCGTCGGCGAGTTGAACTCCTGGCCCGGGCCCATCGAGCCCATCATCAGCTGCGCGAGCAGGAAGTCCATCGGTCCGCCCGGCATGTACCGGATGATCACGAACGTGATAGTGAGCGTCGCCCACGCCGTGAACAGGGCCTGACCGGTGCGCTTCGCGTAGTACTTGAGGATGCCTTCTCTCATTGTCCTTGCTCGATTTCGGTGTCGGTGTCGGTGTCGATACCGCGCGTGTCCGCCGCGTTCACCGGGGAGCGGTCCCGTCCCGGCCGCCGTCGGCGGTCAGTCATCGGACTCCCCCGTCGCGGCGTTGCTGCCGGTCGGGTCGATCCGCGAGTCGCCCTCCTCGGCGGCGATCGGTTCGCTCTCCCAGTACTCGTGGTCGGGGTCGGCCCGGAAGCAGGCGACCTGCTTGCCGTCCTCGGTCTCGATCGGCTCGGGGTTCTCCCGGGTACACGCCTCGCGGGCCTCCGGACAGCGCGTGTGGAACCGACAGCCGCTGGGCGGGTTCGTCGCGTCCGGGATGTCGATCTTCCGCATCGGGAGCGTCCCGATCTCCTCCTTGTCGAGGTCCGGCGTCGCCCACCGGAGCGCCTTCGTGTAGGGGTGTTCGGGGTTGGAGATGATCGAGTCGACGGGACCGATCTCGACGATCTCCCCGAGGTACATGACGGCGATCCGGCCGCCTGCCTTCTCCGCGAGGTAGCGGGCGTTCGAGAGGTCGTGACTGATGAACAGGAAGGAGGTCCCGAACATCTCCTGGAGTTCGAGCAGCAGGTCCATCGTCTCGACCCGCAGGCTCACGTCCAGCGCCGAGATGGCCTCGTCCGCGAGGATCATGTCCGGGTTCATCAGCAGCGCGCGGATCAGCGCGACGCGCTGTTGCTCGCCGCCCGACAGCTGGTGGGGATAGCGCTCGGCGTAGTCCTCCGGCGGCTCCATGCCGACGAGTTCGAGGAGGCTGTAGATGCGGCGCTCGCGGGCCTCCTTGTCCATCTCGGCGTTCCACTTCTTGAGCGGCTTCTGGAGCGACGAGATCACCCGCTTGTTCGGGTTGAGCGCGCTCGCGGGGTCCTGGTGGACGATCTGCAGCGCCCGGCGGATCTCGCTGAAGTCGATGTCGGCGTCGGACGGGTCCGGCGCGCCGATACCGCCGGTGAGCCGCGACAGCAGCGACCCCCGGTCGTCGTGGGCCTCCCAGATGTCCGTCCCGCGGTAGTTTATCTCGCCGTCCGTCGGCCGCTGGAGCGCGATCGACGCCTTGCCGAGCGTCGTCTTCCCGCAGCCGGACTCGCCGACGAGCGCGACGACGTCCTCCTCGTAGATGTCGAGGTCCACGCCGTCGACCGCGTGGACGGTCTCCGTCTCCCGGGAGATGAACCCCTGGGTCTCCTCGAAGTGGATGGACACGTCCTCCATGGACAGCAGGGGGTCCCCGCCCCGCTCGGACGCCAGCTCGGGCGTCGCCACCTCGGCCGACGGGTCCTCGGGCGCCGACGACCGGAGGTCGACGTTCTCGTCGACCTCGTCCCAGTAGTGGCACGCGGACGTGTGCTCGTCCGTGACGTCGTACAGTCCGGGGTCTTGCTCTCTGCACTTGTCGGTGGCCATCGGACACCGCGGGTGGAACGAACACCCCTCCGGCACGTTGACCGGGTCGGGCGCCGCCCCCTCGATCGCCTCCATCTGGTTGAGCGGCCCCTCCAGGTCCGGCGTCGACCGCAACAGCTTCCGGGTGTACGGGTGCGCGGAGTTTTCCAGGATCTCCTCGGTCGGGCCGACCTCGGTGATCTCGAAGGCGTACATCACCGCGAGCCGGTCGGCGAGGTCCGAGAGCTGCGCGAGGTCGTGGGTGATGAAGACGACCGTGAGGTCGTAGTCGTCCTGGATCTCGTCGAGGAGGTTGAGGATCGACCGCTGCATCAGGAGATCCAGCGCCGCCGTCGGCTCGTCCATCACGACGACCTCCGGCTCGAGGATGAGGCTCAGGGCGATGAGCGCGCGCTGGCGCATCCCGCCGGACAGCTCGTGGGGGTACGAGTCGAGCACGCGGTCGGGCTCGAGATAGAGGTCCGAGAGCAGCTGTCCGGCCCGCTCCATCCCCTCGAGCATGTCGTAGTCGTGGTTGTCGAGGGTCTCCTCGAAGTGCGTCCGGATCTTCATCGTCGGATTGAACGAGCTCAACGCGCTCTGGGACACGATCGAGATCTCCTCCCACCGGAGGCGGCGCAGTCCCTCCGCGTCCTGGTCGAGGACCTCGATCTCCTCGCCGCCCGGCGGGTGGTAGCGGATGGACCCCGCCAGGTCGCCCTCCTCGGGCACGGCGTCGACCAGCGCGTTCGCGAGCATGCTCTTCCCGCTCCCGCTCTCGCCCACGACGCCGAGAACCTCGTTTCGCTTCACGTCGAGGTCGACGCCGTCGAGGACTCGCGACACTCCGCGACTCAGGTCGAACGTGACGCTCGCGTCCCGGATCTCGAGGATGGTGTCCTCGGCCGCCGAATCGTCACTATTATTCATTGATGTTTCGGTCGCCATGCATCAGTCACCATTGACAGGGATCAACATAGGACGAATATAACCTTCTGATTAATAAAAACCACCGGTTACTCCGACGGGCGACACGGCAGTCCGGGACGGGCGGAGCGAGAATATAAGGGGGTGCACTCTGTACCCCGGGTCGATGCCGGACGACACAGCCGACGCTACGGCACCGATAGACCGTCGAGCCGTCGTGACGCGGCACAACCCCGAGAAGGACGCGCTCGAACCGGAGGCACCGCTCCAGGTCGGAAACGGGTCGTTGGCCGTCGGGGTCGACGAGACCGGACTCCAGACGTTCGACGAGGCGTGGACGAACACGCTCTCGGACTGGGGATGGCACACGGCGCCCCCGCCCGAGGACGGGGGGCTCGACGGCTACGAGCGGCAGACGGTCGAGAGCCACGGGCGCGCACTCGAGTACATGCTCCCGGGGGAGGGGCAGGACGAGGCCGTCGAGTACCTCCGGGCGAACCCCCACCGGATCGACCTCGGCCGGATCGGGTTCGCGGGGCTCGGGGAGCGGGCGCCGTCGGTCGACCCGGACGCGGTCGAGGGCGTCTCCCAGACGCTCGACCTCTGGTCGGGCGTCGTCGCGAGCGAGTTCGAACTCGACGGGGAGCGGGTCGCCGTCGAGACCTGCTGTCACCCGTACCGCGACGCCGTGGCCGTCCGCGTCGAGTCCCCGCTGGTCGCCTCGGGACGACTCGGCGTCGCCCTGGCGTTCCCCGGGCCGGACGCGTCCTACATGGCGACGAACGTCGGCGACTGGGACAGCCCGGACGACCACGCGACCGAACTGCGGCGACTGGGGGACGACGCGGTCGGCTTCGAGCGGACCCTCGACGACGACGCGTACAGCGCGGCGCTGGCCTGGGAGGGCGAGGCGGCCGTCGAGCGACGCGGCGACCACCGGTACGCGCTCGTCCCGGAGGGGTCCTCGGAGCTGTCGTTCGTCTGCTCGTTCTCGCCCGACGGGAGCGCCGAGCCGCCCGAACCGACGTTCGGGGGGACGCGGCGGACCTGCGCGGAACACTGGCCGGCGTTCTGGCGGACGGGAGCGGCAGTCGACCTGTCCGAGAGCGACGACCCGCGGTGGGAGGAACTGGAGCGGCGGGCCGTCCTCTCGCAGTACGTGATGGCGGTCAACGCCGCGGGGTCGTCCCCGTCCCAGGAGAGCGGACTCGTCAACAACACCTGGTTCGGCAAGTTCCACCTGGAGATGACCCTCTGGAACGGGCTCCACTTCGCGCTCTGGGGCCGGGAGTACCTGCTGGAGGGCTGGCTGGACTGGTTCCTCGAGACGGGGCTGCCGGCCGCCAGGCGCAACGCCGAGCGGGTGGGCCTCGACGGGGCGCGCTGGCAGAAGATGGTCGACCCCTCGGCGGAGTGGCAGTCCCCGGGCGCGATCAACCCCTTCCGCGAGAACCAGCAGGGCCACGCCATCTACTGGGCGGAACAGTGCTACCGGATCCGGCCCGCCCGGGAGACGCTAGAGCGGTACGCGGACCTGGTGTTCGAGACGGCCGACTACATGGCCGACTTCGCCGCGTGGGACCCCGAGACCGAGCGCTACGTGCTCGGTCCGCCGGTCATCACCGGGACCGAGGGGACCGACGGGCTCGACGCCGCCAACCCGACCATCGAGCTCTCCTACTGGGCCTACGGGCTGGAGACCGCCCAGCGGTGGCGCGAGCGGCTCGGGAAACCCCGGAAGGCGGAGTGGGACGACGTCCTCGAGAACCTCGCGGAGCCGCCGACGGTCGACGGGGAGTACGTCCCGCTGGAGACCCACCCCGAGATGGAGGGGATCGGCGCGAATCCGGCGTGGCTGCAGGCCTACGGCTGCATGCCCGGCACGAACGTCGACCCCGCGAAGATCGAGGCGACCTACGACCGCGTGGTGTCGGCGCTGGACGAGTGGGAGCTCTGGGGCGCCAACTTCCCGGCGCTGGCGATGGCGGCCGCCCGCCTCGGCCATCCCGGGGAGGCGGTCGACATCCTCCTCCACGACCACCCGCAAAACGAGTACGAGACGAACGGGATCAACGTCATGCAGGACGACGAGGCGACGCCGACCGAGGGCGCGTACCTCCCGGGCAACGGCGGAGTCCTCTGGGCGCTCGCGTTCATGATCGCCGGCTGGGACGGCGTCCCGGACGAACGCGCACCCGGATTCCCCGACGGCTGGACCGTCCGCTCCGAGGGGTTCCGGCCGACCCAATAGCGCCGTCTCGGCGGGAGGGGCGGCCGCCCGGCGGCGACGCGGTCACTGCTCGCTCTCGGGCGGCGTCTTGCGCTCCTTGGTCCCGAACGTCTTCACGAGCTGTTGCTGGTAGGGGGTGAGCCGGTCGAGCAGTTCCTCGGACGGTTCGTAGCCGCCGCGGGAGACGCCCCACGACGGGCCGTAGCGGAACACGCACATCC
Organism: Halosimplex marinum; assembly: GCF_051414075.1. Classification (NCBI taxonomy): domain Archaea; kingdom Methanobacteriati; phylum Methanobacteriota; class Halobacteria; order Halobacteriales; family Haloarculaceae; genus Halosimplex; species Halosimplex marinum. Next base: position 729,809 of record NZ_JBLKNY010000003.1, read on the forward strand.
GGCGGACGCCGTCGTTCGTCCGCGTCGCCGAGCCGTGGGTGATGCTGTCGACGAACAGCAGCGCGTCGCCGGCCTCGAGGTAGACCTCCCGCGCCTCGGGGACCGATTCGAGCGTGTCGCCGGTGAGGTCGTCCCAGTTCGGGAGCTGGAAGTTCGACTTGTGGCTCCCCGGGACGACCATCGTCCCGCCGTCGCCCGGGCCGATGTCGTTCAGCGCGACGAGGACGTTCACCTGCCCGCAGCGGAACTCGCCGTCGTGGTAGCCGAACTGCGTGCGCTGGGTGGGCGGCGTCCCGCCCGAGTGCAGCGGCGTCCCCTCGCCCTCGGGGTACTCGCCGAAGAAGTTCTCGTCGATGTACAGCGGCCCGTGGTTGTAGTCGAACGTGCCCTCGCCGCCGACGTAGCGCCGGGCGTACTCGACCCACGAGGGGTGGTCGATGAGCCGTTCGAACGGAGGGAGCTCGTACACCTGCTGGAGCCGAGTCTCCCCCATGGCGCCGCCGGTGGAGTGGACGTGGCCGTGCCACGTGTCCGGCTCCACCGGTAACAGGTCGTCGACCGCCTCGTTGAGGTCGTCGACCTCCGACGCCGAGAGGGCGTCCTCCAGCACGAGAAAGCCCCGCAGGTCGAAGAGGTAGTCGTCCATGTCGCTGGGCGTGTCCGGATCGCGGTCTGGGGTAACGATGTCCACGGGTAGTGCTATCTTACCTGGTATAAAAATCTAGGCCGACTCGAAGGGTCCCCGACAGGTCGGTCGGGTCGACGGTCGCAGTCGGCGGTCGACGGTCGCAGTCGACGGTCGACGGTCGGCAGTCGGTTCCGCCAAGGGGTCCGGACGGCGTGGCGGTCACTCCTCGGCGAGGGCCTCTTTGACGGCGTAGTAGGCGGGTTTGGGGTCGCACTTCCGGTCGAACAGGAGCGGGTCGATCGTGAACCGCTCCTCGGCCTTGTAGAAGTCCCGCACCCAGGAGTTGCCGTCGTTGACGCCCCAGGTGGTGATCGAGTCGACGCCGGCGTCGACGCACGCCCGGACCAGGTCGCGGTAGTACTCCGCCTGCGCGGCCAGCGGGTCGTCTGGGACCGACCCCACCTCGTAGGCCACGTCCAGTTCGGTGAGATGTACGTCGAGGCCGAGGTCGCGGAACCGCTGGACGGTCTCGGCCACGTCCTCGGGGTCGGCCTGGCTCCCGATGCCGTGGAGCTGGAGGCCGACGCCGTCGACGGGGACGCCCCGGTCGAGGAAGTCCGCGAGGAGGTCGTAGACGGCGTCGGCCTTCTCGGGTTCGGTCGGGAGGTCGTAGTCGTTGTAGAAGAGGTCCGAGTCGGTCACCTCGTCGGCCCACTCGAAGGCCTTCTCGATGTACTCGGGGCCCATCCCCTCGTACCACACCGACTCGCGCATCGACCCGTCCTCGTGGACGCCCTCGTTGACCACGTCCCAGGCGTCGATCCGGGTGCCGTACCGGCCCGCGACCGTTCGGATGTGGTCGCGCAGGAACTCGCGGACCTGGTCGCCGGAGTAGTCCCACTCCTGGAACCAGTCGGGCTTCTGGGTGTGCCAGACGAGGGTGTGGCCGCGGACGGTCATGTCGTACTCGTTCCCGAAGTCGACGATGGCGTCGGCGTCGGTGAAGTCGTAGGTCTTCCGCGAGGGCCGCAGCGGCCCCATCTTCAGCTCGCTCGACGTGGTGACGCTCGTGAACTCGGTCCGCGCCGTGTTCCAGTAGTTGCTGTCCTCGCGCAGCGGGTCGGCCGACAGCGCCGCCCCGAACTCGATACCCCGCGCTTTCGCTCGTTCTCGCAGTGTCGCTTCGGACGACATCGTTCGGAGAGACGCCGCCCGCGACCTAAAGGTGCGGGTAGCGGAAGAACCCACTGCGTCGCCCGGGCGGCCGCTCCGCGGCGGAACGGCCGCCGCGGGCGCCCTGCGCCGGGCGCGGCGGGCGCGACGGCCGAGAGCGTAACAGTTAGGCACCCGCCGTCGGAACGGGTAGTCGATGCAATTCGTACGATACACGACGGGAAGCGCCCCGCAGTGGGGCGTCCGCCGCGACGACGAGATCGTCCCGCTGGCCGGCCTCCGCGAGGAGGTCACCTACCAGCAACTGACCGACCCCGGCTTCCTCCGCGTCGTCGAGGACGCGGTCGAGGCCGCCGCGGACAGCGCCGTCCCGGCCGCCGAGGCCGACCTGCTCGCGCCGGTCCCCCGGCCGGGCAAGATCGTCTGCGTCGGGCTGAACTACCACGACCACGCCGAGGAGCAGGACGAGGAGGTCCCCGAGCGCCCGCTCCTGTTCGGGAAGGCCGGCACGGCCGTCACCAACCCGGGCGACCCGATCGTCCACCCTCCCGAACTCGACGAGGTCGACTACGAGGTCGAACTCGGCGTCGTCATCGGGCGCACCGCGAAGGACGTCTCCGCGGCGGACGCCCGCGACTACGTGGCCGGCTACACCGTCGTCAACGACGTGAGCGGCCGCGACGCGCAGTTCGAGGACGGCCAGTTCTTCCGCGGGAAGAGCTACGACACGTTCGCGCCGATGGGCCCGACGCTCGTCCCGGACGAGCACATAGACCCCGGCGCCCTCGACGTGGCCACTCGCGTCAGCGGCGAGACGCTCCAGGACTCCAACACCGAGGAGTTCATCTTCGGCGTCGAGGAGGTCGTCGAGTACATCAGCGGGTGCACGACGCTCCGGCCCGGCGACGTGATCTCGACCGGGACGCCCGGCGGCGTCGGCGTCTTCCGCGAGCCCCAGCAACTGCTCGAACCCGGCGACACCGTCGAGGTCGAGGTCGAGGGGATCGGGGCGCTGACCAACCACGTCGTCGCGGACGGCGAGTAACGCCGCGACGGTCGAGCGGCGGCGGTCGCCCGTCCGCGTCCGCCTCGCTCGCGACGCCTTCTCGGCCGGCGGACCGCTCACTCGACCGTGAACCGGTAGGACCCCGACCCGGCGGCGACCTCGAGGCGGTCGCCGGTCCGCCCGAGCGCTTCGACGCCCGAGCGGCCGGTCCCGTCGCGTTCGGCGGGGCTACCCTCGTCCCCCGCCCTCCAGAGCAGTTCCCCGTCGACACGGACGGCCGAGGCGTCCGCGCCCAGCGGGACGGAGACGCGGCCCTCGGCGTTCCAGGGGATCTCGACGGCGAGTTCGTGGCCGGCGTCGGTCCGCTCCCAGCGCGACTCGACCGGCCCCAGCGGCGTCTCGACGCTGCCCTCGGCCCAGTCGAGGTCGTCGACGAAGGTGGGGGCCACCTCGACGCGGTCGGCGTCGGCGCCCAGGCGCACGTCGATGCCCGCGAGGTGCTCGTAGAACCACTCCGAGACGCAGGCGAACGGGGAGTGGTTGAGCGAGTTCATCCGCCCGCCGATGTGCTCGTCGCTGTCGCTGTCCCAGCGCTCCCAGACCGTCGTCGCGCCCTCGCGGAGCATGTACACCCAGCCGGGGAACGCGGGGTCGCTCGCGACCTCGTAGGCCACGTCGGCGTGGCCGTGGTCGCTCAGGACCGAAAGCAGCGGGCGCGTCCCGAGGAACCCGGTCTTCAGCTTCCGGCCGTCCGCGTGGACCTTCTCGACGAGATTCGCGACGACGTCGTCGACGCGGTCGTCGGGCGCGATCCCGAAGAAGACCGGGAGCGCGTACGCGGCCTGGGTCCGCGCCTCGTAGGCGGCCGCGTCGGCGTCGAAGTACCGGTCGTTGAACGCGTCGGCGATCGCGGCCGCCCGCTCGGCGTAGTGGCCCGCGTGCTCGTCGACGCCCAGCGCGCCGGCGATCTTCGCGAGCAGGTAGACGCTGCGGTAGTAGTAGGCGTTCGTGAAGAAGTCGGTCGGCTCGCCCCGGCGGCCGTCCGTGTTCTCGAGGGCGACCCAGTCGCCGAACCCCGCGCGGTCGTCGGGGAGCAGGTCGTCCTCGGCCACCGACTCCCAGTACTCGACGTAGCGGCGGAACGACTCGTAGCTGCGCCGGAGGACGCTCTCGTCGCCGTAGAACCGGTAGCGGTGCCAGGGGACCGCCAGCAGCGAGACGGTCCAGGAGGGGTCGGCGTCGGCGGGGAGCCGACCGTGGGGGCACTTCGAGGGGACGTAGCCGTGCCGTGACTGGGCGTCGCGGTGATCCCTGGTCCACTTCCCGTGGAACCGGGCGGCGTCGAAGTTGTACTGGAGCGCGCGGGCGGCGATGTGGCCGTCGCCGGTGAACCCCATCCGCTCGTCGCGCTGGGGGCAGTCGGTCGGCACGCTGTGGGCGTTGCTCCGCAGCCCCCAGCGGGCGTTCGACTGGACGGCGGTGAGGTCCTCGTTCGAGCAGGCGAACGCCCCCGCGTCGTCGAAGTCGGTGTGGACCACGCGCGAGCGCACGTCGTCGGCGGTGAGTTCGCCCGGGTACCCCGACACCTGCGCGTAGCGGTAGCCGTGGTAGGTGAACCGCGGCTCGTAGGTCGCGTCGCCCTCGCCGACGACGTAGGTGTCGGTGGCGTCGGCCGACCGCAGATCGACCGTCCGGAGGCCGCCCGACTCGTCCAGCGCCTCGGCGTGTCGGAGGACGACCTCGTCGCCGGGGTCGCCGCCCGTCACGTCGATAGAGAGCCAGCCGGTGTGGTTCTGCCCGAAGTCGATGACGGGGCCGTCCTCGTGGTCGCGGATCTCGACGGGCTCCAGCGTCTCGGTGACCCGGATCGGGTCGGTCCGCTGGGGGGCGAGCGTCCCCGCGGGCGGGTCCGCGACGGCGGCGGCCTCCCAGTCGGCGTCGTCGAAGCCCGCCCGCGCCCACCCCGGCCGTTCGAGCCGGGCGTCGTAGGTCTCGCCCTCGTAGATGTCGTTCTCGACGACCGGGCTCGGCGCGGTCCGCCAGTCGGGACCCGTCGAGACGGTCGTCGTCGTCCCGTCCTCATACTCGACGGTGAGGTCGAGCCGCGCCCGCGGCGACCCGAACGAGAGCCACTGGCGCGCCGACCGCGCGAACCACCCGCGGCCGAGCCAGATCCCGACGGCGTTTGCCCCTTCCGAGAGGTGATCACCGACCTCGTAGGTCGAGTAGAGGACGCGCTCGTCGTACTGCGTCCACCCCGGATTCAGCGCGTCCTCGGACGCCCGCTCGCCGTTGAGGTACAGTTCCCCGTAGCCGAGCCCGACGAACCGCGCCCGGGCGCTCGCGACCGGTTTCTCCAGGTCGAACTCCGTCCGGAACAGCGGCGAGGTCCCCGTCATCGTCGACTCGTCCCTGCCGTCGGTGAGCCGGTCGGCCCCCCACGTCTCCGTCTCGACGCTGGACGACGCCGTGACGGGCCGGCCCCGGGCGAGGTCCTCCCCCGACCCGTCGCGGACCGACAGCGCCGCGAGCGCGAACACCGCCCACGCGTCGAACGACTCCCTGAGGCCGTCGTCGTCGGGGCGGATCTCCTCGGGCGCGGTGGCGACCACGCGGACGTGAGCGGCCGTCTCGCCGCCGATGTCGTGGACCACGGGATCGCGGCGCGGGCCCGGCCGGTCGGCGTCGGTCGCGTCGACGACGGTGCGGGCGTCCGCGAACGACGGGTCGTCGGCCACCTCGACGCGATAGCGGTCGGGGAAGCCGAACGCGACCGGGCCCCGGGCCGTCGTCGAGTCGAGGTACGTCTCCTCCGTGTCGTCGGCGGTCACGGTCCAGCCGTCCGGGGTCTCGGTGTCGGTGAAGGGCTCGGCCGGATACAGCTCGACCGCGTCGATCTCGCGTTCGCCGCCCAGGTCGACCCCGACCCACTCGGTCGGGTCGTCGTCGGGGTCGCGCCAACAGCTCCGGTAGCCATTGGAGTCGCCCCCGCCGGGCTGGGCGGCGATCCAGTCGCCCGACCAGTCGTCCGGAGCGGTCGCGAACGCCGCCGGCTCGGCCGGCGCGGAGCGGTCGCCGGCGTCGTTCCAGACGGTCACCGTCCAGTGGTACGTCTCGTCGGCCGCGAGGGGCGGCCCGTCGTACGGGACGGCCGTCGACCGGTCGGAGTCGACGCGCCCGCTGTCCCACAGCGCGTCGCCGTCGAGCCCGCCCGCCGAGGACGCGACCCGGATCCGGTAGGCCGCCTGGCCGTCGCCCCAGTCCGCCTCGGCGACCCTCCAGGAGAACCGCGGCCGGTCCGCGGAGACGGCCGAGGGCGACGGTCTGAACTCGACGCGAAGCGCTGTCGGTGTGACTCTCTCGCCGGTCATCACTACCAGTTGCCCCGTTCGCGCACATAAGTGTACCCCACTCCCGGACGGGCCCGACACCGCCGTCCCGCAGCGCCGTCACGTTTCCGGCCATGTCGGAAACCCGGATATCCGCCGTTCGCGCCCGCTCGCCCGTTCCGATCGGGAGTCCGTCGGAACGTCGCCATCAAATTACAACATTACGATTGTAATCCGTCGCGGGCCAAATTTCCGGCTCTCCCGGAAGATGTCGCGTGCCGCGGGTCCAGTCGACCCGCTCGCGCGGATCGCGACAGCACTTGCGGCTGCGAGCCGGGTCAGGCTTCCGGCGATGGCGGAACCTTTCCGGGAGAGCCGGAGACGGCTCAGTCGGGGTGAGAACCGGGGTCGAGCAGCTGGACGGGGTGGGTCGACGGGCGGTCGAGGAGGTGGTCGAGCTGGTCGAGACAGGAGGTGCCGCTGGCGACGACCGTCCGGTCGGCGGTGTCCGGCGCGGTGAACTGGTCGGCGAGTTCGTCGCCGACGGCGACGCTCACCTCGTAGTAGTCGGACTTGTAGCCGAAGCTCCCGGCCATCCCGCAACACTCCACGTCGGAGGTCGTCACGTCGAACCCGCAGCGTTCGAGGACGGCGGCCGTGTGGCCCTCCAGTCCGAGGGTCCGCTGCTGGCAGTGGCTGTGGTAGGCCACCCGCTCGCCGGCCCCGTCGCGGAGCGCGTCGGTCGACGCCCCGTTCTCGACGAGGCCGAAGACGTACTCGAGGACCTCGTAGCTGTCGGCCGCCAGCGTCTCGTAGGCGTCCCCGTCGAGCAGGCGCTCGTACTCCCGCTGGAACACGGCGTGGTCGCTCGGCTCGACGACGACGACGTCGCGGCCGGCCTCGATCCGCGGCACGAGCGCGTCGGCGACCCGCTCGGCGTGGTCGCGCGCCGTCTCGACCATCCCCTGGGAGAGCGGCGCGCGCCCGCTCGACGCCGCCCGGGGGACGACCACGTCCACGCCCAGCGCTTCGAGCACCCGGACGGCGGCCTTGCCGCGCTCGACCTGTACGTGGTTGGTGTAGAGGTCCGGATACAGGACGGCGCGGCGCTCGGGGTCCTCGACGGTCCTGTCCCTGTCGGCGAACCACTCGACCAGCGTCTCGCGCTCGAACGTCGGGAGGTCCCGACGCGGGTCGACGCCGAGCACGCGCCGGAGCGCCAGCCGCGCGGGGCCCGTGTCGGCGAGCCAGTTCGACAGCGGCGCGGTCGCGCTGCCGAGTCGCGCGGCCGTCTCGAAGTTCCCGAAGAAGCGTTTCCCCAGCGGCGGGCTCTCCGACTCCGCGTCGGGCGTGAGCCCGTCCACCAGGAAGTCGAACCGGCCGTCGCCGGCGTCGCCGCGGTTGATCCGGTCGCGGACGACCGTGTTGATCCAGGGGATGTCGATCCCGACGGGACAGGCGTTGACACACCGGCTACAGCCGGTACAGAGGTCGTTGAACTCCGCCGCCGTGTCCAGCCCCTCGACGCCGGCCTCCCAGCCGGTGGCGATGCCGCCCGAGTACGTCTCGCCGCCGAAGGCGTGGCCCCCGACCTCCTGGAAGTTCGCGCAGGAGTTCGAACAGGCCGAACACCGGATGCAGTACAGCGTCTCCCGGAGGTCGTCGTCCTCGCGCATCGCCATCCGCCCGTTGTCGATCAGCACGAGGTGGAAGTCGCGGTCGGCGTCGAGTTCCGACAGCGGCGTCTCGTCGTCGGCGAAATCGACGGTCGGCGTCTCGACTGGGGGCGTCAGCAGCGACACGTAGGAGGTGATGTCCTGGCCGGTCCCGGAGCGGCCGATGAGTTCGACGAACGGCCGCAGGTCCGCGACGCTCGGGACGACCTTCTCGACGCCCGCGACCGCGACGTGCGTGTCGGTCGCGCTCACCGTCTTCCGGGCGTTGCCCTCGCTGGTCACGAGCGCGATGGTCCCGGTGTCGGCCGTCACGAAGTTCGCGCCCGTCATCCCGACCTCGGCGTCCTCGATGCGCTCGCCGAGGTTCTCGCGGGCGAACCGGGTGAGTTCCTCGGCGGTCTCCAGGGGTTCGTCGGGGTCGAACCGCTCGTTGAACAGGTCGGCGATGGCCTCCCTGGACTTGTGGATCGCCGGCGCGACGATGTGGCTCGGCGCCTCGTCTGCGACCTGCAGTACCCACTCGCCCAGGTCGGTCTCGACCACGTCGACGCCGTCGGCTTCGAGCGCCTCGTTGACGTCGATCTCCTCGGAAGTCATCGACTTGCTCTTGACGACGCGGGAGGCGTCGCGCTCGGCGACGACCGACCGGACGTACTCGTTGGCGTCGGCCGCGTCGTCGGCGAGGTACAGCGTCCCCCCGTTCGCCTCGACGGCCGCCCGCAGCTCGTCGATCAGTTCGGGGAGCCGCTCGATGGCGTCCTCCTTGATCGCTCGGGCCTCCGCCTTCAGATCCTCGTAGTCCTCCAGTCGGGCGACCGACTCGTAGCGACCCCGGTTGAAGCCGCGGGTGTTCTCGCCGACGGCGTCGCCCTCGGTCGCCATCAGGCGCCGGAGCTCGGTCGCGTCACTCATCGGTCGCCCCCTGCTCGTCGGCCGCCCCGACGACGACGACGCGCACGTCGCTCGGCCCGTGGGCCCCGCGGACGAGGTCGCCCATGTCGGCCGTCGCGCTGGGCCCCGTCGCGACGACGTTGCTGCCCAGTTCGCCGTCGCGGGCCTGCTCGCCGAAGCGTTCGAAGGCCTCGGCCATCCCGGGCACGACGCGGTCCGCGTCGAGGACCGCGACGTGTCGCTCGACGTAGAGACTCACCAGTTCGGCGCCCGCCGGCGTCGACGGGAGGACGACCGAGCCGTAGTCGGCGACGGCGAACGCCGCCGGCGTGACGCCGGTGTGTGCGCGTTTCAGCGCCGCGGGCGTCGGGTCGACCGTCACGTCGGTCCCCGACAGCGAGGCGTCCACCCCGTCGAGCGGGACGCCGACGGCGGGGTCGCCGAGGTGCGACGCGAGCACCGCCTCGAACTCCCCGCCCGCCGCATGTTCACACGGCACATCCATCGAGTCACACGCCGACACGAACGAATCTAGCGCCGAAGCGGCCATGACCGACTATTGCGACGGGGGGAGAATGTAAGTTGCGCTCGCTGGGGGCGTCCGCTCGACGCCCGTCAGTCGAGTCCGACGTGGCGGCGGAACGACCGGCCGGTGAGCCAGGTCCGGTCCGCCTCGGAGAGGCCGTCGACGCGGCGGAGCCACCGGAGGCTCTCGCCGTAGGTCGCCACGTCGCTGACGTTCGGGTAGTCCGACCCCCAGATCACGCGCTCGCGGCCGAACTGGTCGAGGAGCCACCGGACGTGGTCGTGCATGTCCCCGTAGGGGAACGACGCGTCCGAGGCGTGGGGGGTCTCCGAGACCTTCACCGCGACGCCGTCGTACTCGGCCAGGTCGGCGAAGCGGGCGAAGGTCCCCTCGTCGGTCGGCGTCTCGGGCCCGGCGTGGGCGAAGTGGTCGAAGAGGTAGGTCAGTTCGGGGTAGGCCTCGACGAGTTCGAGCGCCTGGTCGAGCTGGCCGTGGTCACAGAGGATCTGGACGGCCGCGTCCGTCTCGACGGCGGCCTCCCAGAAGGCCGTCTCCTCGACCGCGTCGCGCAGCCACGTGACGCTCGGGTCGAACGTCTCCCACATCCGGTCGTAGGGACAGGCGGCCCCGAGCCGGAACCCGACGACCCCGTCGACGCTCATGCACTCGCGCAGGTGGTCGGCGGCCCCCTCGGCGAACGGGTCGACCATCACGATCCCGTAGAGGCGGTCGCGCTCGGCGGCAACCTCCCGGGTGTAGTAGTTGTCCGTCCACTCGGGGAGCGGGTAGCCGACGACGACGGCCTCGTCGACCCCGGTCCGGTCCATGTCGCCGAGGAGCCTGTCGGCCGTGTAGACGCTGTGGACGTCGAACTCGCCGACCGCCTCCGTCAGCGGGCCGTTGACCCACGGGTGGTCGTCGCTCGCCGGCCCCCACGCGTGGGTGTGCGTGTCGAGCACCATACTCGCTGGAACGACGGCGGCGTAGTAAAAGTTGCCCGACCGCCGGACCGACCACGGCACCGACCTCGACCGGACGCCGGATCGGTGAACCGATTTTTGGTAAGAACCTACCTGTATCAGAGTATATTATATATACCGGTATGACTGTAGGCATAGATAACGATCGCGATAGCGAACGTCACACCGCCTCAAGCACCCAGACCCGCAGATTACCGCCTTTGAGCGGCCATATCCGTTGATTCTGAGTTCCGGTCCGATATCGTCGAAGCTGAACCGTCCGCTGGACCACGATTCCGCCATCTCCGGGAATTCGAGGGGTATACCACGTGATTGCGCCGCCGAACCGTTCGCTACCGTGCGAGCGGCGGAGAATCGACTCGATCGGAGACGAAATAATCGAAATATTGTATATAACCTATACAGCCGGATAAATTATAATTCGGAACGGGCCCCGAAGCCGGTCGACTCGTCGCCGGTATCTCCCGCCTGTCCGACAGTTCCACGCCAACGACACCCACACCACCACAGCGGCTTTGCCCGACCGCCCGGTGGCGTTCCGTAGCCATGCCGAGCCCGTTCGCGCAGGCGCTCTACGACCACCACTTCGGCGAACAGTCCGGACCGCTCCGCTACCGGAACGGCGAGGGGATCGAGGAACCAGGCGTCGATATCTACTTCGACGAGGCCGCGCCCGAACCGGACGACTGGCTCCCCGCGCACCTCGACGGGCCGCTCGTGGACCTGGGCGCGGGCGCCGGTCGGCACGCGCTCGCCTTCCAGGAGCGCCACGAGACGGTCGCGGTCGAGCGCAGCGACCTGCTCGTCGAGGTGATGGAGGACCGCGGGGTGCGCGACGCCCGACGGGCCGACATGTTCGCGCTCCGGGAGCACTTCGAGCGCGACCGCTTCCGGTCGGCGCTCGCCGTCGGCACCCAGGCGAGTCTCGCCCGGTCGATGCAGGGGTTGCGGGCGTTCCTCGGCGACCTCGCCCACGTCACCACGCCGGACGGGACGGCCGTGATCGACGGGTTCGACCCCGACCACGAGCGGACGCGGGGGAAACTGGACTACTACGAGGACCCGTCGGACGGCCTCGCCTACCGCGTGATGCAACTCGAGTACGACGGGACGCTCGGCGAACCGTGGCTCTATCGGCTGTTCTCGCCCGACCGCGTTCGGGAGGCGACGGCGGGCACCGGCTGGCGCGTCGCCGACGTGAGATACGGCGACGACGGATGGGACCACCTGTTCGAGGTCGCGCTCGAAAAGCGGTGAGACGGGCCGGATGCCGGTGGCCGTCGCGGCCGTCGACCGCCACGGATCATCCGGGGGTAGCGGGCTACCCTCGCGGGCGCTGTCCGAGCAGTTTCGCCTCTACCTTGTGCAGATGTTCGTGGAGCGTCGACGTGGAGATACCGAGTTCCGCGGCCAGTTCGCCGGCGGTCGCCTCCCGGGGCCAGTCGTAGTACCCGCTGTCGCGGGCGAGCCGGAACACCTCTAGCTGGCGGCGGGTCAGCCGGTCGGTCGGGAGCCCGCTGGCCGCCGACTGCCAGTGCGACGTGGTGATCCGGCGGATGTCGATCACGGCGTCCTTCGCGTCGCTGACCGCGTCGAGCTTCGTCCGGACGGCGTCGCGGTCGTGGTTCGTGACGAGCGACCAGTACTCACGGCCGTCCCGGATGTCGATCGGTTCGGCGCAGACGAACCCCCGCGAGGTCAGTTCGGGCGTGATCTGGGTGCGGCCGTCGTGGTCGACGAGCAGGTCCCGCATCGCGTTGCCCGCGACCGGGGCGGTCGCGTGGCGGTACGTGGGGCGGATCTCGGAGACCTCGTGGACGTGCGGGGAAGCGGCGACGTGGTCGACCGCGGCGTCGATAGTCGCCTGCTCGTCGGCGTAGAGCGTGAACAGCGTCGTGACCCGCTCGCCGGTCGTGTAGATCCCGTACCCGAGCATCCCCACGTCGAACCGCTCGGTCGCCTCGATCTCCCAGCAGTCCGGGTACCACAGGTCCAGCGAGACGTACACCGCATCGTCCGCGCCGTCCGGGCTGTCCGCGCCGTTCGCGCCGTCCGGCTCCGTCATGGGCGTGGGCGCGTACTCCCCCCGGGATATTCGGCTTGTCGGCCGCCCCGGCCCGGACCACCGGTCGCCGTGACCCACTGGCGCGCGGCTACCTCTGCCGGCGCTCGATCACGGCCTCGGCGAGGGCGTCCTCGTGGCCCTCGTTCGGGCCGCCGGCGATGGTGAGCAGTTTCGCGTCGCGGAGGTACCGCTCGACGTGGCGCTCGGTCGTGTACCCCATCCCGCCGTGGAGCTGGACGGCCTCGTCGGCGTTGTCGACGGCGGCCCGCGTCGCGTGGACCTTCGCCATGGCGAACTCCCGGTCGACGTCCCGCCCCCGGTCGGCGCGGTCGGCCGCCCGGAGCGTCAGCAGTCGAGCGGTGTCGACGCGGCGGGCCATCTCGCCGATCCGCCAGCGGACGCCCTGGAAGTCGCTGATGTGCCGGTCGTGTTGCTCGCGCGAACTCGTGTACTCGACGGTGTCGTCGAGGGCCGCGCGGGCGACCCCGACGCCCCGCGCCGGGACGTTCACGCCGGTGTGGACTTCGCCCCGCTGGGTCAGGGCCTCGCCCTCGGCGCCGACCAGTCGGTCGTCGGGGACGCGGGCGTCGGACAGCTCGACCCGCGGGGACTTCACGGGGCGCGCGCCGAGCGTGTCCCACACCTCGTCGACCTCGAACGCCTCGGTCGGGACGAGGAAGGCGCTGACCCCGTCCCCGGAACCCGTCCTCGCGTAGGTGAGCACGAGGTCGGCGTGGCGGAAGTTGGTCACCCACTGCTTGTGGCCGTTCAGCACCCACTCGTCGCCGTCGCGGACGGCGGTCGTCTCCAGCCTCGACTTGTCGCTGCCCGCGTCGGCCTCGGTCAGCCCGAGCGCGCTGACGGTGTCGTAGGTCGCCATGTCGTCGAGCAGGTCCGCCCGCTGGGCGTCCGAGCCGAACCGCTCGACGACCGTCGCGACGCCGAGATGGAGCGCCAGCGCGCTCGCGACCGGCATGAGCGCGGCCGCCAGTTCCTCGACCACCAGCGCCAGTTCGACCAGGCCCTCGCCGCGGCCGCCGTGCTCCTCGGGCAGCGTCAACCCAGTCCATCGCCGGTCGCCCAGCGCGTCGAGGATCTCGGCCGGATACGTCTCCCCGCGGTCCAGTTCGATCGCCCGCGGCCTGATCTCGGACTCGGCGAAGGCCCGGGCGTCCGCTCTGAGGTCCCGCTGGTCGGCCGTAAGTTCGAATCGCATACCCTGAACGGGGACGCCCCGGCGATTAAACGGGGGACCTGCTATGTCCGGCCCGGGACGCCGCCGCCCCTCACGACGGCCGCAACAGGTGTAGCCGCCCCGCGGCCAGCCCGATCAGCAACCCGGCGAAGTGGGCGACCAGGGCGACGCCGGGGCCGGCGGTGGCGACGGTGACGGCGCCGGCGACGACGACGAACACGCCCAACTGCGCCCGCGGGCTGAGCGGTGTCTTGTCCAGCAGCGTGTCGCTCATGCGGTTGCCCGCGAGGACGTACCCGACCAGCCCGGCGATGCCGCCGCTGGCGCCCAGCACGGCGACGCCGGGGCCGACGAGGTCGCTGACCCACACCTGGACGAGCCCGGAGAGCGCGCCGGTGGCGAGGAAGAACGCGTGGAAGCGCAACCGGGAGGTCTGCCGTTCGAGGTAGAGCCCGACCAGCAGGAGGACGGCGACGTTGGCCAGCAGGTGCCCGACCGACAGGTGGGCGTAGACGCTCGTCACCAGCGTCCACGGCCGGGCGCCGACCGGCGGCGCGAGCGCGAACGTGAAGGGGACCTGCAGTAGCGCCACGACACGCTGGACGAGGAAGACGACGACGAAGGCGGCGACCAGCGTCAGGGTCGGACTGCGGGACACGACCGCCCGTTGGGGCAGCGACTACATGAAGGATCGCCCGGAAGTCGCGGCCGGGGCCGGGCGACAGCGGCGGTCTGTGCGGGGAGCGGCGCCCGCTCCCACCCCGGGGAGGCTCGTGCCCGCCGGGTCGGGCCGAGTTCGGAGCAAGAGTTACCGCGGAGCGCCGCGTAGACGCGCTCATGCGACTCGACCGGATCGGCGTCGACGAGTCGGTCGCGGCGGTGTTCCCGCCGGAGCGGCTCGTCGAGCGCCTCGCGGACGCGGCGGACGAGGCGGGGGTCGACGTGGCCGCGGTCGACGGCTCGCCGGCCTCGCTCGCCGACTGCGACGCCGTCGTCACCTTCGAGCACCGCGACGCCTTCCTCGACCTCGAGTGGGTCCACTCGGTCCAGGCCGGGGTCGATCGCTTCCCCCAGGACCGCCTGCGCGAGCGGGGGGTCGTCCTGACCAACAGCACCGGCATCCACGGCGACGCCGTCGGCGAGACGGTCGCGGGGTTCGTCCTCGCGCTCGCGCGGCGGATCCACGAGTACGCCGCCAACCAGGCCGACCGCGAGTGGGACCGGCCCGAGTGGGACGAGGCCTGGACGGTCGCCGGCGAGCGGGCCTGCGTCGTCGGTCTCGGCGGCCTCGGCAGGGGGATCGTCGACCGGCTCACCGGCCTCGGCCTCGACGTGGACGGCGTCCGGCGCACGCCCGTCCCCGAGCCCGGCGTCGGCCGGGTGTACACGACCGACCGGCTCCGCGAGGCCGTCTCCGACGCCCGGTTCGTCGTCCTCGCGGTCCCGCTGACCGACGCGACCCGCGGTCTGGTCGGCGCCGACGAGCTCGCGGCGATGGACGAGGACGCCTACCTGGTCAACGTCGCCCGGGGCGGCGTCGTCGACCAGCCGGCGCTCGTGGCAGCGCTACGCGACGGCGAGATCGCGGGCGCAGCCCTCGACGTGTTCGAGACCGAACCGCTCCCCGCCGACTCGCCGCTGTGGGGCCTCGACGACGTGATCGTCTCCCCCCACTGCGCGGCCTACACGCGCGACTACTACCGCCGCGTCGGGACCATCGTCGCGGAGAGCGTCCGCCGGGTCGCCGACGGCGACGAGCCCGTCAACCGCGTCGTCTGAACCCGCCGCCGGGGTGGGTTCCGCGGGCGGGTTCCGCCGGCGGAACCCCTTCGGCGTCCGTCCGACACAGCCTCGGCGTCCGTCCGACACCACACGGTCCGTCGCCGGACGGTCCGGCGGTCAGGGCTCGATCACGAGCTTCCCGAGGAAGCTGTCCTCCATGACCGCCCGCTGGGCCTCGCCGGCCTCCTCCAGGTCGTACGTGCGGGCGAGTTCGACCGACAGCCGGTCCCGTTCCATCAGGTCGGCGACGCCGGCCAGCCCGACGCGCAGGTCCGGCATGTTGAACATCGACATGAACTGGTAGGACACGTCCTTCGACCGGGCCGCGCCGTCGTTCGTGAACCCGGGGTCGGGGCTGTTCTCGCCGATCCCCACCACGCGGGCGCCCTGCGCGGCCACATCGGCGTCGAACTGGAGGTAATCGTCCAGCCGGTGATCCAGCACCGCGTCGACGCCGCCGTCGGAGGCGTCGAGAACTGCGTCGGCCAGGTCCTCGCGACCGTAGTCCAGCACCGTCTCCGCACCCAGATCGGCCAGGTCGTCGTGATACCCCTCGCTCGCGGTGGTGATCACGCGGGCGCTGACGGCGTCGGCGACCTGGACGGCGGCGTGGCCGACGCCCCCGGATCCGCCGTGGACGAGGCAGTGCTCGGCGGGGTCGAGGGCGGCGTGGTCGACCAGCGCGCGCCACGCCGTGACGGCCGCGACGCCCGCCGCACCGGCTTCCGCCAGGTCGACGCCGTCGGGCAGGGCGACGACGCGGTCGGTGGGGACGGTCGCGTACTCGGCGTAGGCGCCCTGGTGGCCGGCGTTGCCGATCCCGGTGCCGAACACCCGGTCGCCCTCGTCGAACCCGTCGACGCCGTCGCCGGTCGCGGCGACGGTCCCCGCGAAGTCGACGCCGGGAGTGAACGGCAGGCCGACGGGCTCGTAGGAGCCGTCGCGGAAGTAGGTGTCGACGGGGTTGACGCCGGCCGCCGCCACCTCGACGAGCAGTTCGTCCGACGCGGGGGTCGGACGGTCGGTCTCCTCGACCCCGAGGACCTCGGGGCCGCCGTGGTCGTGTAGGCGGACTGCGCGCATCTCGGTCGGACACACGGGTCGACGCGGGTTAACTGTGGGCGTCGCTGTCCGTTCGCCCCGCGCCGTGGCGTCTCCGTTCCGGGCCACCCGCGCCGTCGCCTCGACCGCCCGACCGCTCGGCGGCGCTCGCTCGATGCCTAATTGCTGAGGCCCTGAGAACTTCCGTCTCCGGCCCCAACTACGAAGTGGCTCGTGTGACCGCGAGCCCCATCCCACCACGGATGTGCCTCACCCGCGACCCACCCCGTCCACACCCACCCGTTCCCGCGCTCGGGGGAGCGCAGGAACCCACCCTTTCCGGGTCCCACCGTGCCGGCGACGGAACGCCCGCTCGCCGCACTCCCCGAACTCCCGTTTCTCGCCCGTCGAACGCTCGGCGCGTACCGGAGCCGCGCGTCCGCACTCACTCGTAGTAGCTGCGCCGCTCGACGACCTCGGCGAAGGCGACGTTCTCGCGCACGTCGGTGATCTCGACGGTGACCCGCTCGCCCTGCTCGGTGTCGGGGACGATGACGACGAACCCACGCTCGACGCGCGTGATCCCGTCACCCTGCTCGCCGATGTCCTCGATCTCGACGGTGCGCTCTTCGCCCTCCTCGACCGGCGGCGACCGACCCGACCGGGGCTCGGTCTCCCGTTCGCGGCGCTCGGCCCCCGCGTCGCCGGCGTCGGATCCCCCGCCGGCCCCGTCGTCACCGCTCGCGGGCGACGGGACCAGCGCGACGCGATACGTGTCGCCGGCAGCGACCGACCCGGTCCGGACCTCTCGCTTCGGGACCTCCACGACGTAGGACCCGTCCTGCTCCTCGACTCGCGCGGAAAACAGACAGCGAAGCTGATCGGAGATCTCCATTCGTATCGTCTATCTCGCACGCAAGCGGCCGGCGCACTTGGTTCTATCGTGTGTCGGCCGACGCGAGCGGTCTCCGGTCGCGACCGCGGCGGCCACGGGGACTCGACACCGCCAGCGAGCGGCGGTGCGACGGCTGGAAGCATCGAAAACCGGCGGGCCCGGGCGGGGCCCGCCGCGAAACAACGAACGGTGGGGTGGGCGGGTCCGGGCGGGGTGGTCGCCCGGACGGAGTGGATGGCTTCAGTGTCCGTGTGTGCGGACACGACTGACTGGGACGCTTTCCGGCATAAGCTTTGTCCCGGAACGCCGCGGTGTGGTGATTCCCTCGATCGACGACCGCCTCCGGGTTCGACCCGCGGCGCCCCGGAAACCGGGACCTTAACCTGCGACAGCCACCATCCCGTCGGTATGTCGCTCGGCTCGTCGCTCGGTCGCTCGCTGCGGACCGCGGTCTCCGCGGCCGGGATCGGCGCGGAGACGCTCCTCTCGGTCGACGCCAACCCGGTCCCCGCCGACTGGCGCCACGTCACGAAGGTCGACCCGGAGACGGCGAAGCTGCTGCCGGTCGCCTATCCCCTGTACCTCCGGCACACCGACGCCGTCTCCGTCGGCGGGTCGAGCGCCGTCACCGCCGAGAACACCGAGGAGACGTTCCGCCTGCTGGCCCGCGCGCCGGTCCCCGCCTTCCACGAGCCCAGCGAGGCCCGCCACGTCACCGAGCGGACCCGCGAACTGGCCGCGTTCCTCGCGCTTCCCGAGGTGCTCAACGGCGAGACGGAGGCGCTCGTCGGCACGCTCGGCGAGGGGCTGGCCTACCTCCGCGACGAGCTGGTCCCCGACCTGCTCCGCGAGAAACTGCCCGGCCCGGTCTACCGCGCGGTCGGTGACCCGCTCGCCGACTTCGCGACCTCGTGGCTGCTGGAGGCGGCCGTCTTCGAGGCGTACATCGTCCAGAACCCCGCGAGTGCGGCCGCTCGCCGGAGCGGCGTCGACGAGTCGGACGTGCTCTCGCCGGCCACCGCCAGGGAGCGCGCGATGGTCGCCGACCGCCACCTCGACAGCGAGGTCGTCTACGTCGAGTACTCGGGCACCTACGGCGGCGACGAGGCCGCCGACGTGCTCCGGGCGGTCGCCGACTCGGTCAACGGCGCCCGCGTCTGGTACGGCGGCGGGATCGACGACCGCGAGAAGACGGTCGAGATGCTCGACGCGGGCGCCGACGCGGTCGTCGTCGGCGACTGCTTCCACGACGTGGCCGACGAGGAGGTCGAGATCTGCGCCCGCGCCGTCGAAGCGCTCGGGGCCACGCCGTCCGCGGAGGAAATCCGGTCGTGGTTCGACGGGGAGGTCGACCCTGCGGGGACGGCCGCAGCCCGGTATCTGCGGACGACGCCGGCCGTCGACGACCCCGAGGCCGCCGCCGAGCGCGGCCTGCTGACCGCGCTCGCGCTCTGTTTCGGCGCGCTCCCCGCGGTCGTCGGGGCTGGCGGGGACCAGTCGGACGGCTCGGCGGAGTCGCCGGCCGAGCGGACGCGAGCGCTGCTCTCGGGGATGGGTGCCGACGCGACCGGTCGCCTGGAAGCCGCGCTCGCCGATGACGGCGACGATGCCCTCGACGACTACGCCACGCGGGTCGCGGCCGCGCTGTCGGCCGCCGACCCCGAGCCACGGCGGCTCCGCCACCTGAGTCTCTCGAAACTGTCGGTATCTCGCTGAGCGCGGCGGACCGGACCGAGCAGCGGGAGACCCTATCGGTCGCCGCTGTCCGGGCTCCCGGGGAGGACGCCGGGGTCGCCCGAGAGGTAGATGTACTCGGCGGCGATCCCCGTCAGGATTGACTCGGAGTCGACGGCGTACTCGATCGCCCGGTCGAGGTACAGCGAGGAGATGTCGACGACGCGGTCGTAGGCCGCCCGCTCGGAGTCTGCGACGACGTACTCGGCGGTGACCGGCGTCAGCTGGGTCTCCGCGCGGTCGGCCGCGAAGTCGTCCACGTCGTCGAGCCACACCTGCGCGCCGATGATCGCCAGGACGACCGCGTGTTCGAAGGCGGGTTCGATCCGGATGTCCGCCGCCCGGAACATCTCGATCATCCCCTCGTAGATGACGCCGACCCGCTCGTACTGGGTCTTGCAGTAGGGCCAGCCCCGCTCCTCCGCGGTCAGCGTCCCCGCCTCGCCCTCGAACTCCGCGTACTTGTACTCCGCCTCGATGCGCTCGACGGCCTCGGCGGGATCGTCGGCGACCGGGTTCGTCCCGCCGTCGGCGGCCGCCTCGCCGTCGCTCCCGCCCTCGCCGAGCGCCCGCGCCATCAGCTCCCGGAAGTGCTCGTCGTCGGCCTGGTGGGCGTTCGACTCCGCGACGGCGGCCTCGTAGGCCTCGCGGACCGCGTCGGGGAACCCGGCCATCTGAGCCTCGACGCGCTCGCGCAGCCGGGACTGGGCGATCCGGGCCGCCCGCTCGCGCTCGGCGTCGCCCAGCGGCGGGTCGGTCTCGAAGTCCTCGAACTCCTCGTCGTTGATCGCGTCGCGCATATCGCCGTCGAGCAGCGCCTCCGTACAGAGGCGGGCGACTCGCTCGATGCGGCCGACGAACTCGACCTGCTCGGCCGCCTCGCGCCGCAGTCGCTCCCGCCGGGCCGGGTCGGCTCCGCCGACGAGCGACCGGACGGCGTCCCCGGCCGACCGCGTCGGCTCGTCGGTCACGGGGTTGTAGCCGTCGCTCTCCTCGATCGCCCGGCGGTAGAGATACCCCAGCGTCAGCTCGACCGGCAGGGTCAGCTTCGTCTCGTAGCGAAAGTCGACGTCCTCGTAGCCGAGCTCGCGCTCCAGTTCGGTCTCGATGGCGCCGTAGGCGTCCGCGAGAAATTCGTCGAGGGTGTCGTCGACCCACGCCTTGATCCGCAACGCCGTGAGATCGAGTTCGCCCGTCCGCGCGTAGAAGCGGGCGACGGCGCGCAGCGACAGCGGGAGCCGGTCCCGCTCGGACACCCACCCGGCGGCGGTACCGAGTGGGGACCCCGTCGGGACCGATCCGGAACTCATGACCGTCCTGTTCCCCTGCGGCGTTTGTATAGCTGTTGAAACCGTCGGGTGCGAACCCGCCGTCGGCCTCGCCGTCAGCCGTCCGTCCGCGCGCCGGCCAACCGGCGAAGCGGCGACGCGTCCACGGGCGACGGAAGTTCGCCCAGCGCGCGGTATCCGTCCGCACGTCGTCGGGCCGCGTAGTCGTCGAGTCGCTCCGCCGGGAGTTCGGCGACGGCAACCGTCGCCGGGCCGGCACCGTCTCCGAACGCGTCGCGGACCGCTCGCGCCGTGGCGAAACAGCGGCCGGCCCGCGCGACCGGGTCGCGGTGGCGCTCGTCGGCGCCGGCCAGCCGCGCGCCGAGGACGACGGCGCACTCGCCGATCCGACCGGCGGTTCGTTCGACGGCCGCGGCCGGGTCGGGCGACGGCTCGGTCGGCTCGACGAAGGTAGTCGCGAACGCGACGGCGACGGCACCGAACGCGTCCGTGAGCGTCTCGACGCAGTCCTCGACCGCCGGGTCGTCGGCGGCGGTCAGCGTCGCGTACGCCGCGGCGGGGAGGTGATCGCCCGCGAGGAGGGCGGCGACCTCGTCGCGGCCCAGCGCTCGCGGTCCCGCTCCGGCGAGGTCGACGAGCAGCTCGCTCCGGACCCGACAGTACCCCCGGAGGAGTTCGACCGCCGCCGCGGCGGGGACGACCCGGTCGGGGTCCGGACCGTCCGCCAGCGACCGATACGCGCCGCCGACCAGCCGGCCGTACCAGCGGTCGTCCGCGGCGTCGACCGCCTCCCGGGCGACCGACGGGCCGTCCTCGCCGGGGCCGTCCAGCGCCGATTCGAGCCGCGCTTCGATCGCCGACCGCGGGACGACACTCCCGCCCATGAGCGTCAGTCGTCGCCCGTCGAACCTTCGACGGCCGTCGCTTCCGTGTCGACGTTCCGCTCGGTCAGTTCGGTCCCCTTCCAGGTGCCGCGGCGG
This sequence comes from Halosimplex marinum, assembly GCF_051414075.1. NCBI lineage: Archaea > Methanobacteriati > Methanobacteriota > Halobacteria > Halobacteriales > Haloarculaceae > Halosimplex > Halosimplex marinum. The sequence continues at coordinate 750,999 of NZ_JBLKNY010000003.1, forward strand.
TACCAGAGGACGGCGACCGCCGCGCCGACGACGTTCGAGACGGCGAAGGAGACCCAGATGCCCGCCTCGTCGAGCGGGCCGGCGGCGAACCAGGCGACCGGGAACCGGACGACCCCGAGCATCAGGACGGAGATGGCCGCGGCGGTGAGCGTCCGGCCGGCGCCGCGGAAGCTCCCGGTGTAGGCCCGGGTGACCCCGATGAACCCGAAGGTCAGCGCGACGTAGCGGAGGAACTGCGCGCCGACCTCGACCACGCGGTCGGCGTCGGTCTGGTCGGCGCCGACGAACACCGAGACGATCGGCTCCGGCGCGAGGAAGACGGCGACCCCTGCGAGGGTGAGGATCCCGAACAGCACCTTCGCCGCGAGGTTCGCCGCCGCCTCCGCGCGGTCGGGCCTGTCGGCGCCCACGTTCTGGCCGGTCATCGTCTCGACGCCGCGGGCGACGGCGATGGCCGGCAGGACGATGACCGAGAAGACGCGCGTCCCGATCCCGTAGGCGGAGACGACGGGGTCGGGGAACATCGCGACGACGAACAAAAGCAGGTTCATCGACAGCGCCCGGCCCATCCCCTCGACGGACGCCGGGAGGCCGATCCGGACCAGCCGGCGGAGATACGAGAGGTCGGGGACCATGTCGCGGAGGTGGATCTGGACGCCGCGGTGGCCCCGGAACATGATCGCCAGCCCGACGACCAGCGCGAGCCCGCGGGAGAACACCGTCGCGACGGCCGCCCCCTGGATCCCCAGCTCCGGGAAGCTGACCGTCCCGACCAGCGGGGCGTTCTCGACGACCGTCCACCCGAAGATCAGGAACGGGTCGATGACGATGTTGAGGACGACCGACCCGAACATCACGAGCATCGGCGTGACCGTGTCGCCGTAGCCCCGCATGAGCGCGATGAACACGAAGAAACCGAACATGAACAGCAGGCCCAGCGAGATGACCTCCATGTAGCTCGACGCCAGCGGCAGCACGTCCGCGGAGGCGCCCATCAGCGAGAGGAACTCGCCGACGACGAAGTAACCGACGACGCCCAGGACCAGCGACACGATAGCCGCGAACGTGACCGTCTGGGAGGCGGCGTACTCGGCCTCGCGGGGCTCGCCGGCGCCGGTGAACTGCGCGACGAGGACGCTGCCGGCGACGGAGATGCCGGTCCCGAAGGAGATGAGTAGGAATACCATCGGGAACGCGAAGCTGATCGCCGCCAGCGCGTCCGTGCTGTACTGGCCGAGCCAGAACGTGTCCGCCAGGTTGTAGGCCGTCTGGAAGAGGTTCGTGACGACGATCGGCATCGCGAGGAAAAAGAGGGGCTTGCCGATCCCGCCCGACGTGAGGTCGAAATCCTCGGGGCCCTTGAACAGGGCGTCGAGCCGGCTGCGGAGCCCCATCAGTGGGGGACCTCCGTCGGGTCGGCGGTCAGGTGACGCTCGGCGGAGCGGGCCGTCGTCTCCGCGAGCCGGTCGGCCGGACGGTCGACGGCCGCTCGCCGCGCGTGGGCGCCGGCGATCGCCGTCACGAGGAACTCGGCCGCGACCGCCGGCTCGACCGCGTCGTCGAACTCGCCCGCCTCGACCCCGTCGGCGACGATCGACCGCACCCGCTCGTAGAGGGCCTCGTCGAACCGTTCGAGTCGCGCCCGGACCGCCTCGTCGCCGGACGCCTGCGCGTTCGCCGCCAGCATCGCCGTCCGCAACTGCTCGCCGGCCGTCCCCTCCCCGTCGGCGAGGACCGTCTCGAACAGGGCGGCGAGTCGCTCGCGCGGCGTCCCGCCCTCGACCGCCGCGATCCGTTCGGCGTAGCGGTCGTAGAGGAAGTCCAGAAACGCCGCGTACAGCGTCCCCTTGTCGTCGTAGTAGTAGTGGATCAGTCCCGTGCTCGTGTCCGCCTCGGCGGCGATGTCCTCGAGGGTGATGTCGGCGTGGCCCCGGTCGCGGAGGGCCCGATACGTCGCCGCCAGGATCTCCGTCGCTGCGTCGTCGTCGTCCATCGGTCGGTACCGGACTTACTAACTAGTTAGTCAAAAGGCTTTGGACTCGGGAACCGCCGAATATCGGCTCCGAACGGGGACGCGGACGATTATGCGGAACTGATCGACCGGTATCCGGACGGGTCGACTGACGAGGTAGTCACAACTGTTAACCGGGCCAGCGCGAATGTGATCGTGATGGCCGATCCAACGGAGGGGAGCTTCTCGGAGTCGGAAACGGAGATCATGCGGGCGACGTATCGGGCGCTCCGGGAGCACGGGTACGCCGACCTCACGGTCAAGCGGATCGCGGCGGAGTACGGCAAGTCGACCGCCGCGGTCCACTACCACTACGACACGAAAGACGAGCTGCTCGTCGCGTTTCTCGACTACCTGCTCGAACGGTTCGTGGACACGATTCGCGACGTGGAGACGACCGACCCCCACCAGCGTCTGGACCTGCTGCTCGACGAGCTGATATTCGCGTCCGAGGAACACCGGGACCTGGCGGTCGCGATGCTGGAGATGCGGTCGCAGGCCCCGTACAAGGAGGGGTTCCGCGAGCGCTTCCGGCAGAACGACGAGTACATCCGGTACATGATCAAGGCGGTGATCAACCACGGGATCGATAAGGGTGAGTTCGCGGATGTCGACGCCGACCACGTGACGCGCGGCCTGATGACGATTGTCGACGGCGCCCGGACCCGGGCCGTCGTCCTCGACGAGAACGGGGCGCTCGACACCGCGAGACGGACCGCCCAGGAGTACGTCGACGCCACGCTGACCTGACGGGGCCAGTCATACGGATTATTGCAAGCGTTTATCGGGTCGACCGCACGCAGTCGCGCGGTCGATCCCGGGATGTCTTGCAATAATCCGTATCAGTCGTCCGAATCGTCCGCCCCGTCGACCGACTCGATCTCCAGGTGCGAGAGGTCCGCCGTACACCAGTGACAGAAGTCGATGCCGGGGTCCAGCTCCCGGCCGCAGTTCGGACAGTGCGTGACCCGGCCGTCCGGCGCGGCGGTGATCCGGGCGACGGCGTTGTGCGCCCGGGCGACGAGGTAGGCGTCGACCACGCTCAGCGCGCCGACGGAGACGACGGGCGCGACCGCGAGCGGGTCGACCGGGTCGCCGGCGACCAGCGCCGTCAGCGCCGCTCCGTCGACGAACAGGAAAGTCGCGCCCAGCAGGGCGACCAGCCACCCGGCCGCGCGGCGCAGCCGGCGAAGGTAGATGTGTCCGAGCCCCGTCGCCAGCGCCGCGAGCACCGCGGCGAGCCACGGCCGCTTCCGCGAGACGGATCGGTCCATGGGATTACTAACCGGTTAGTCAGTCATAAGTCTTGTCGGGTCGGGTGTGCCGACGGCCGCCTACGGCTCCGGGGAGGTCGGCGGTTCCGGCGTCGCTCGAAACCGGACGGCGATCCCGTCGGGGTCGGTGACTTCGAAGCCGCCCTCGCGGTCCGTCACGGCGACGCCGGCGGCCGAGAGTCGGCGTCGCGTAGCCGCGACCGCCTCGGCGTCGGGCAGCAGGAACTCGAACCACGCCAGCCCGCGGCCGCCCGCCGGCTCCGACCGACTGTTCCAGGTGTTGACGCCGACGTGGTGGTGGTAGTCGCCCGCTGCGAGGAACGAGGCGCCCCGCGCCTCGGTCTGGATACCCAGTCCGAGCCGGTCGGCGTAGAACGCCCGCGCCCGGTCCAGCGACGAGACCTCCAGGTGGACGTGGCCCAGGTCGGTCCCGGACGGGACCGTGTCGGCGCCGTCGGACTCCGCCGCGAGGGCGTCCAGGTCGAGCGGGACCGTCCCGATCTCGACGGTTCCGTCGTCGGCGCGGGGCCACTCCGCCCGCGGTCGGTCGGCGTACACCTCGACGCCGTTGCCCTCGGGGTCGGTGCAGTACAGCGCCTCGCTGACGTGGTGGTCCGAGGCGCCGTCGAGGGCCCCGCGGTCGCGGATCCGTTCGAGCGCGGCGGCGAGCGCCGCCCGGTCGGGGACGCGGAACGCGTTGTGAAAGAGTCCCGCTTGCGCCCGGCTCCTGGGCGGCGCGTCCGCGTCCCGGCGCAGTTCGAGCACCGGCCGCCCGCCGGCGCCGAGCGTCGCCGCCCGTTCGCTCCGGACCAGAACAGTGAGTCCGACGACGTCGCGGTAGAACGCGACCGTCTCCGCCAGGTCCGCGACGGTCAGCGCCGTCCGCCCGATCCGGGCCGTCGCCGGGATCACCGGGCCGTCGCGCTCGGGAGCGTCGTCCATGCCCCGACCGTTAGGCCCGCGTCCGTATGTATTTCAGGCGACACCGACGTAACCGGGTAGCGGCGACCGGCCGCCGCGGTTACCGCCCCGAGAGCCCGACGCCGTCGGCGAGCAACTCGTGGGAGCGCAACGCGTCGTCGTGGTCGGGAATCGAGTGCTGGATCATCACCTCGTCGACGCCGGCGCGGCCGGCGAGCTGGTCGAGCAGGCCGGCCAGCCGCTCCGGACTCCCCGAGATCGCCCGCGGCCACTCGCCGTCGTCGAGCCGGTCCGGCGTCGGCTCGGGCACGCCGCCGAGTTCGTCGACCGCTTCCTCGACGGTGGGCGGGGTCCCGACCTCGCCGCGGGCCATTCGACGGAAGACCGCCTCGGCGACCGCGCGCAGTCGGGCGGCCTCCCGGTCGGTCTCGGCGCAGACGGCGTTGACGGCGACGATCCCCCGCGGCTCGTCGACCCCGCCGGCCAGGTCCGACGGTTCGAACTGTTCGCGGTAGGTCTCGAAGGCCCGGACGGCGTACCCCGGGCGGATGAACGCCGCGAAGCAGTACGGGAGGCCGAGGTCGGCCGCGATCTCGGCGCTCGACGGGCTCGACCCGAGCACCCACGGGACGGCCGGACCCTCGGCCGACCCCGGGATCTCGATGTCGGCGTAGGGGTGGTCCGCGGGGAAGTCGTCGTAGAGGTGCGAGGCGACCGCCTCGACCTTCTCGCGGTGGTCCGCGTCGGGGTCCTCGACCCGGCGGTCGGTCCCGAGCGCCCGGTCGACCGCCGGCGACTCGTTGGCCCGGCCGAGCCCGGCGTCGACCCGGCCCGGCGCGAGCGCGTCCAGCGCGCCGAACTGCTCGGCGACCTTCAGCGGGCTGTAGTGGTTGAGCAGGACGGCGCCCGACCCGAGCCGGATGGCGTCGGTCTCGGCGGCCAGGTGCCCGAGCAACACCTCGGGGGTCGTCCCCGCGAGCGTCCGGGCGCGGCCGTGGTGCTCCGCGACCCAGAACCGAGTGAACCCGAGTCGCTCGGCCTGCTGTGCGGCCTCGACGGTCTGCTCGTAGGCCTCGGTCGCGGTCCCGCCCTCCGGGACCGGCGAGAGGTCGACGGCGGAGAGATCCATACCGAAACTGAAGCGCGACCGGGGAAAACCTCGGCGGTCGCCGGCCCCCGACGGAGCGGCCCGCCGGCTGGCATCTTTTTCCGTCCGGCCGCCCTCTCTCCACCGAAACGGATGGGTTCTGAGGCGTCGGCCGCGGACGCGTTCGCGCTACTGTCCGACGAGACGCGCGTCGCGATCCTCCGAGCCGTCGCCAGGGCGCAGGCCGAACTCGACGAGGTGAACGCGGGGCCCACCGAACTGACGTTCTCGGAGGTGTACGACCGCGTCGACGTGGACAACACATCGAAGCTCTCCTATCACCTCGGGGAACTGGCCGGGACCTTCCTCCGGAAGGGCGAGGGCGGCTACTCGCTGACCCACGCCGGCGAGCGGGTCGTCCGGTTCGTCGTCTCGGGGAACTACGAACGGCCGGCCGAGTTCGACCCCGTCGAGACCGACGGGCGGTGCCCGTTCTGCGGCGAGCGGTCGCTCCGGGCCCGGCTGCACCACCAGTTCTTCCTCGTCGAGTGTACGGCCTGCGAGCGGCCGGTCTCGAACTACGCGGTGACGCCGGCCCAGGTCCGGTCGCTGGAGGGCGAGGAGTTAGTCCGGAGCGTCGAGCGGAAACAGGCCATGGACTACGCGCAGGTCCGCCGGGGCGTCTGTCCCCAGTGCGCCGGGCCGCTGTCGACCGAGGTCCGGGCCATCGACGAGTCGCCGTTCCCCGAGGCCGACTCGCTGCTGGCCGTCGACCGCTGTCGGGAGTGCCTGCGCGGGTACAACGCCCTGCTGACCTACGGCGTTGCCTACCACCCCGCGTCGGTCGCGTTCCACTGGGAACGGGGCGTCGACATCGCGACCCGGGGGCTCTGGAAATTCAACGATCACCTCTACGAGGGGCGGTGGACCGCCGAGCGCGTCGCCGCCGACCCCGCCGAGTACGAGGTCGTCCTGCGCCACGACGACGACGCGCTCCGCTGTCGCCTCGACGAGTCCGCGACCGTCCAGCGGACCGAACGCGTCCGCCGCAGGTGACCCGCCGCCGCGGAACTTCTCGGAACGATTACGAAAACGTCGTTGAGCCGAACCGCCCCGATCCGGGCCGCCGGCAGCGCCAACCCGGCTCGACCCCGGCCCGACCCCGGTCGGCCACTCAACCTCCGTTTTGAAACGGCGCCGTTAATTCATCAAAGATTCGATAATACTTATGCCGGTAGCGGCGCGACCGTTATACATGGACGCAGGCGAAACCGCCCCCGTCGGTCGCCGCGAACAGCCCTCCCCCGACCGCTCCGACCGCTCGCTCGACGGCGATCCCGTCGACGACCCCGCCGGCGAGCGCTCGATGTCGGCCGCGGACATCGAGGACGTGTACGCGACGTACGCCGACCGGATCGCCCGCTTCGAGGCGGTGGACCGGCTGGTGACCGGCCGGTTCCGCCGCCGGCAGTTCGGCGACGCGACCGGCCGCGTGCTCGACGTGGCGTGCGGCACCGGGACGAACTTCCGGTATCTCCCCGCCGAGGTCGACCTCGTCGGGGTCGACATCAGCCCCGAGATGCTGGCGCAGGCCGAGGAGACGCTCGCCGGACTCGACAGGGACGGAACGCTCCGCCGGATGGACGCCCAGGCGCTCGAGTTCCCGGACGACAGCTTCGACACGGTCGTCTCGGCGCTGTCGACCTGTACGTTCCCCGACCCCGTCGCCGCGCTGCGGGAGATGGCGCGGGTCTGTCGCCCGGGCGGGGAGATCCGCCTCGTCGAACACGGCCGCAGCGACGTTGGTCCGCTCGCCCGCTTCCAGGAGTGGCGCGCGGACGCCCACTACGAGAAGATGGGCTGTCGGTGGACGCAGGAACCGCTCGCGCTCGTCGACGAGGCCGGACTGACCGTCGAGAGCAGTTCGACGGCCCTCTTCGGAATCATCACGACCGTCACGGCGACGCCGGGCGGGGAGACCACCGGCGACGGCTCCCGCTCGCGGTGACGGTCGCTCCGGACCGGGTGGGGCGCGACCGCGCCGCTCGCGAGTTGTAGACGGCCCGGGTGCGGGAATCGAACCGGAAGGGACGGCTGTCCCCCGTTTCGCCCGTGGCCGCACCGACGCATCGCTCGCCGGACGAGACGGGCGACGGACCGAACGCGGCGAGGCTGGCGACGACGGGGGGCACGACATCAGGTCAGGGGCCGTCGAAGCGATCCGCGCCCCGGCCGGGGACCCTGGGCGAGCGCCGACACTCACGGGATATACCTCACGCCGTGAGCGACGGCATCAGCCGGTGAGAAAAGGACAGTACAGGGATACGTTGCGGTCGATGGTAGACGCGAATCCGACGGAAGAGGCGAACGGATCGACCGACGCGACTGGCTCGGGTAAGGGACTCAGCCGGCGCCGGTACCTCGCGCTCACGGGCGCCGTCACGGTGGGCGCAACGGCCGGGTGTACCAGCGGATCCGGCGGCGACGGCGACGGCGACGGCGCCACCAGCGGCGGTGCCGGCAACGCCGACAGCGGCTCTGACCCGTTCAGTTCGGTGGAGGCCGACAACCAGACGATGACCGCGACGATAGAGCGGGACGCGACTGTCGACGCAGTCAAGGTAGTCGACGCGAGCGGACAGGACCGCCTGGAGGTCGAGGTGATGCGCGGGAGCGCGGAGATTCCGGTGTCGACGGTCGGGGACTGCGGGTCCTGCGAGGAGTTCGAGGTACGTCTTCCGAACGGCGAGTACGACCTCGTCGCGATCCGGATCCCCGAGGACGACGCCGAGCGACCGACGGAGGTCGGTCGGCGGACGGTGTCAGTCGAGCGAGGCGCCGAGATCAGCGCCGTGGAGATCGCGGACGGTGACGTGGCCGTGACCGTGGAGAACACCGGGCAGTTTCTGATCCGCGCACGGGCGCTGCGGTACGAACCGACCGATCCCGCGACGACCGCCGCGGGCGAGTTCTACTCCAGGGAACAGCTACGGACGAGAGTGGGGATAGAGCGAACCGATTCGCCGGACCACGAGCTCCGCAAGACGGAGGGCAGGCCGGTGCTCGAACACGTCGTGCTGCCGGGGTCGAGCGGGACGTTCACGATCGGTTCCACGCGCCTCTATCGGTCCGAGGGGTTGACGGAGGAGACCGCCTGCACCGACCAGTCGGTCGACTTCCGGTTCGAGTACCTCGGGCAGGGCGAGGACGTGCGCGCCGCGGCGACGGGGACGATGACGTTCACCGGCGGCGTCGAAGAGGCGGACGACGAGTCGTTCGCCTGCACGGAGTCACAGATCGACAGCGTCAGTTCGACCGGGACGCAGGAGACGCCGTGATCGCGGTCGACCGAACCGGGCCGTGACTCCGCCAACAGCCCTGGACCACCGATGAAGCGCTGGCCCTCGTGCGGGACCGTCCACCCGTCCGAGACGAGTGTCACGACCGCTGTCATTAAGGAGCCCCATCGCCATTCGGACGGCATGGATCCGGACGAGGTGCCGTGGATAGCCCTCGTCGAGGAGCGGTTGGCGTTTCTCGATCGGCTGTCGGAGTCGCCGGCTCACAAGCCCCAACTGGAGGCGGACCTCGACTGTTCGCGGTCGACTATCGACCGTGCGGTCCGACGGCTGGAAGCCGCGGGTCTCGTCGACCGGGTCGGTGACGGCTACGTCACGACGCCGACCGGGCGGGTAGCGGCCCATCGGTATCGGTCGTACGTCGCCGACCAGCGGACCGTCGACGAGGCGCAAGCGGTCCTCTCCGTCCTCCCGCCCGACTGCGACGTTCCGCCGGACCTCGTCGCCGGGGGGACGGTCGCCACGGCCGACGACCGCCCCCACCGGCTGTTCGAACGCCTGGCGCGCCACCTCCGCGCGGCCGGTCGCTACCGGGTCGCGCTGCCGTCGCTCGCGGATTCGCGACACCTCCGCCTGCTCCACGCCCGGGTCGTCTCCGACGGCATGGACGCCGACCTGCTGGTCGCGCCCGCGCTGGCCGACCGCCTCCGGGAGGAGTTCCCCGCGCTGGTCGACGACCTGTTCGCCGCGGAGTCGTGTACGATCCGTCGCGCCGACGTCCCGCCGTTCGCGGTCGCCCTCTCGACGAGTGACCCGGCGACGGCGGCCCAGACGGCGGAACCGACGCGGGACGGCGACGTGACTGCTATCGTCGCTACCCACGACGACGGGGCGCTGGCGGGGACAATCGAAAACGACGCCGACGCGGCGATCGACCGAGCGCACGCGCTGTTCGCTTCCCTCGGAGAGGACGCCAGCCCCCTCGTGAGTCCGCCCGCCGGTCGGGAGACGGGCACTCCGCTCCCGGCCGACGACATGCAGACCCACCGCGCCCTCGCCGACGCCGGTATGACCCGCCTCGACCGCGCGCATCTCACGGAGCGCACGCCCAGCGAACCCGAGACGGCCTGGCGACTGGGGTTCGACCTCGTCGACGCCTACTACGGGTACGCCGTCGAGCGGGTCGACCCGTCTCTCGACGAGAGCGCGTCGAACGGCGACGCGGCCCCGAACCGGGAGCGAGACCCCGGCGGCGCGGACGGCGAGTTCCCCCGACCCGAAACCGATGTGGGTCCCGAAGCGGGCGGCGACTGGTCGCTACCGACCCCACCCGATGTCCCGGGGCCGGAAGGACTCGAATCCGAAGACGGCGTCGCTATCGACGCCGGGAGCGAGAACGGGAGGGTAAGCGCCGGCGAAGGCGATGGCGAACCCGGCGAACCCCGGGCGAGTTCGAGCGGTTCGGTCGTGTCCGCGGCGCTCGTCGACCGACTGGCGGCCTGCGACGACCGTATCGTGTTGGGCCCGCCCGGGTCCGGGAAGAGCACGGTCTGTCGCCTCGTCGCCTGCCGGTGGGTGGAGGCGGGTCACGGCCCCGTCTTCTACCGGGAGGCGGACACCTCCGGGAGCGACCTGTCGGACCTGGAGCGAGTCGTGACGACGGCGGAGGGCCACGCGCTCGTCGTCGTCGAGGACGCCGCCGGCCCGGTGACGGAGCCGACGCTCGAGTTTCTGCGGGCGGTACGGGACGACCCGGCGGTGAGCGTCCTCCTCGAAGGGCGCGAAGGGGCGTGGCGCGGTGCTGTCGACGAGATCGCCGACCCCCGGTTGCGCGATCTCGCCCGGCGCGTGCTGGGGACGTACCGGCTCCCGGACATCGACGAGAGGACGTGTCGCCGGGCGATCGCGGCGTTCGAAGCCGCGACCGGACGGGACGTCCCGCTCTCACCGGCCGCGCTCCACGACCGGGTGACGACCGAGGACGGGATCGGCGAGATGTACGTGCTGAGCTACCAGATCGTCGCTCACGCCGTCTCGGCGCCGTGGCTCGACGACGCGACAGCGCCGTCGGCGCTCGAGGGCGACGTCAGAGCCGTCTACGACGCGCTCGCACCGCCAGAGGGGGCCGCCGAGGGAGACGACGAGACGCTCCCGCTCGAGGCGGGACTCCTCGTGGCGACGCTCACCGCCGCCGAGTGGTCCGTCACGCCGGGGCTCGTCCACGCGGTCGCCGCCGCCCGCGCCGACGCCGGGCGCGCCGACCGGGCCCACCGTCGCGTCGAGGAAGTGCTCGACGACCTCGACGGGCGATTGCTCCTCGGGCGCGAGGACTCGGACGCCTACCGGACCCAACACCCCCGGTGGGCTATCCGGTTTCTCGAACACGCGACCGAGCGGGCCGAACGCGAGACTGTCGCGCTGTTCGAACGCGCGGTCAACGCCGTGCTCGCGCTCGCGGACGAGCCCGAACGGCGGGCACACGTCACCGATTGGCTCGGCTTCGAACCGCCGTCGGTCAGTCGGCTGACGGAGACCGAATCGGTCGACGAACTCGTCGAATCGCTCTTCGGCCTCGCGTTCTCCCGCTCGACGCTCGCCCCGCTTTTCGGGACGACCGAACACTCGGGCATCGACCTGCCGGACGCCTGTTCGACGGCGGCCCGCCTCGAGTCGGTCTCCTGTCGCGGGAAGATGTGGTACGACCACGGCGACGCCGACCGCGGCGAGACCGAGCTGTCGCTACTCTGTGACCGCGCGGCGGAGGCGGCCGACGAGGAGACGCGCTCGACGTATCTCGCGGAGGGATACCGGGGGGTGGGGGAGGTCGTCGTCGACCGCGGCGAGACCGAGACCGCGCGCGAGTTCCTCGAACGCAGCCTGGCAGCCGCCCGCGACGGGGCCGACCCCCGGCACGAGGTCGGCGCGCTGAACTCCCTGGCGTGGGTCGCGATGACCGACGACGACTACGAGCGCGCACGGGAACGCCTCGACGAGGCGCTCGCTATCGCCGAAGACCTCGGGCCCTGCGGCGACTACTCGGACACGCTGTACTACCTGGCGCGCCTCGAACGCTCCCGCGGCGACCTGGCCAGCGCCGAGGAGCGACTCACCGAAACCATCTCCCTCGATCGCAGGATCGGCAACCGACAGAACATCTCGTCGTCGCTCAAGCTGCTCGCCGAAATCGCGGCGGAGCGGGGCGGCGATGACCGCGCCGAGCGCTACTACCGTCGAAGCATCGAACTCAAGCGCGAAGTCGGCGACCGCCAGGGGTTGGCGAAGGCCCTCTACGGGTTCGGTGACCTCGTCCGTTCCAGCGGCGATACCGACGCCGCCGAGCGGGCCTTCGAACGGGGCCTGGAACTCGCGCAGGAGAACGACATGCGCCGCCACGAGGGGCGTGTCCTCGGTGGACTGGGCCGCCTCGCCCTCGACCGTGCCGACCTCGATGTTGCCGCCGAGCGGTTCCGCGACCAGCGAGCGATCCACGCGGACCTTGGCTACCGGCGCGGCGTCGCGGACGCGACCGCCGGGCTGGGCGACGTCGCGTGCGAGCGAGACGCGCTCGAACGGGCACGGGAACGCTATCGCGAGAGCGTCGAGGCGTATCGCGAGGTCGGCGACCGGCGTCGCGCCGCGGAGCGGATGGACGACCTGATCGAGGTCTGTCGGGCGGCCGGCGACGAGGCCGCCGCTCTGGAGTGGTGCGAAACCGCCGTTGAACTCTGTTCCGGGGCGGAACTGCCGGATCTGGTGGAGACGTTCCACGACCACCGCGACGCCTGCGCCCCCGAGACCGGACAGGACGACTGAGGCCAGCGGACAGGGGCTGGTCACCGTCGTAGCGCGGCCGCCCGGTTCGCTTACCCTCTGATACGGATCTGCCGACGAAGCGAGACTATCCCGAGTTCACCCGCGACTTCCGGGGTGTTCCGAACCCGTGGTGGTTCGGTTGGGAACCGACCCGGTACCGCTCCCGACGAGGACAGCGGGTTTGGGAGCCTTGCCCTCGTGCCGACACGCGAACCAACGGACGACAGTGAATGGTTTGTTTCCCCTACTGTCGGCTTCATTCGTCAACCACATCCAAAATTTCGTATACGAATGCGAAATTAAAATATATCTCTCGCCCCAGTTGGTAAGATATGTCCAGTTCTAAATGGATTGAAGCGTGTGCTACGTCCGAGGTTGGATGGAACTTCCTGGAGGATCTTGTAGATATCGGGGATAGAATGGCCGGCAGTGACGGCGAACGAGAGGCCGCAACGTTCACGGCAGACACTCTCGAGACGCACGTTCGGGAGACCGATATCGAACCGTTCGAGATTCAGGGGTGGGAACGAGCGAACAGTGATATTACAGCCGACGGGACCACCCTCCTCACGAATAACTGGGAGATGGTTGCGTTACCGCGGTCGCCCGCCGGACGGGCCAGCGGTCAGTTAGTGGACCTCGGTTTCGGTCTGCCGAGAGATGTCGCAGACACGGATCTCAGCGGGAAGGTCGTTGTCGTCCGATCGGGCACTCCGGATTGGTATCGTCGCAGTATTCATCGGCGGGAAAAGTATTATCGGGCGGTCGAAGCCGGAGCCGAGGCCTTCGTCTTCCAAAATGGCCACGAGGGACACCTGCCAGTGACCGGCAGTGTCGGAACACCGGATACCCCGCTCGGAGAGATCCCCGCGATCGGTGTTTCGTACAGGGCCGGGAACGACCTCACTTCCACGTACGAAGGTGAAGAGGTGACGGTCGCCGTGGACTGTGAGACGCCGGTTGCGACGAGTCAGAACGTACACGCTAGGATGGGGCCGGAAACTGACGAGCGAATCCTGGTCACGAGCCACATCGACGCCCACGACATCTCCGAGGGGGCCGTCGACAACGGAGCGGGGACGGCGGTCCTGGTCGAGATCGCCCGTCTGCTGGCGATGCGGGAGGACGACGTCGGGACGCAGATCGAGTTCGTCGGCTTCGGCGCCGAGGAAGTCGGGATGAAAGGGTCGGAGTATCTGTCCGACAAGACCGACCTGGAGTCCATCAAGGCTATCGTCAACCTCGATGGGGTGCTCTCCGGGCGCGACCTGCAGTTTTACACGCACGGATTCGACAGGTTGGAAGCGGTCGTCGAGTCCGTCGCCGACAGATTCTCCCATCCGGCTCTGACGGCTCCCGTCGACAAGCCCCACAGCGACCACTGGCCGTTCACCCGCTGGGGGGTGCCGGGATACCTCGTCAGTAGCATATCGGACCGCTCAGGTCGAGGGTGGGCCCACACGCCGGTGGACACGCTCGAGAAGCTGGACGTTCGGGATCTGCGAGAACAGGCGCTTTTCCTGACTGAACTCGTCTGTCGATTGAGCGACCCCGAGGTCGAGATCGCGCACCAGGATCCGGCCGACGTCGCCGACCGACTCAGTCAGAATGGATACAAGGAAGCGATGCAGGTGACCGGTGACTGGCCGTACGACACGTAGCCGTACGGCCGTTCACCGTCGGCATCCCGCTCCGACCGGCGACCAGTGAGGAGCGTCCGACACCACAGAACGCCGTTGCCGGCCGTGTGGTAATTCCGAGGTGACGCCAGCCGCTGAAAAGCTAAGTAGGTAGCGAGAAAATCCCGGAATATGAGCGTGAAATGACCCCAGACAGGACGCACTGTCAACCCTCAGAGACCAGTACGGCGAGGAGTTCCAGCCCGAACAGTACCGAGCCGTCGTCCGTATTCTAGACCAGCGACGCGGGCCGGCCGAGTCGTCGATCCGTGAGACAGGATCAGAGCAGGGACCGGAACGCTACGTCGAAGGTCACACTGACCCCGCCGAGTCTACCGGAGTTCGGTCACGTGTCGCTCAGTTCCCGTTTGTCGTACCGCTCGATCGCTTCGACTAACCGGTCGGTCCCGAATTCGACCGCTTCGACGGGAATCCGTTCGTTGGCCGAATGTATTAGCTCCAGGAATTCGATGTCTTCGGGGATATTCATCGGTAAAAACCCGTACGACTGGACGCCTACCTTCGTCAGGTGTCGCGCGTCGGAGGCTCCGAACAGCACGAACGGGAACGGCGTCGCCGACGGGTCCGCTTCCGTCAGTATCTCCGACAGCATATCGAACATATTCAGGTCGGATTCGGAGTCGATCGGTTCGTACCGGACGGTATCGAACTCGTACTGGATGTCGTCGGGGATCACGTCACGGAGCTCCGACTCGAGGTCGGCTTCCGTCTGTCCGGGCAACAGACGGCAGTCGAGTGTCACTGTGACCTCATCGGGAACGACGTTCGCCTTGTCGCCACAGGAGATCCCGGTCGTGTTAGCCGTATTGTGAAGCAGCGCATCGAACATGGTTGCGGACTCACCCAGGCTAGAGAGGACCTCGTCCGTTTGATCTCGGTCCAGGAGCTGTCTGATCTTTGTCGCCGTCTCGCCCTCGCAAGCATCGGCGATACGATCGATCATCATTTCCACCGCCGGGACGATATGCACCGGTAATCTCGACGACTCGATCGCCGTGACCGCGCGACTCATGTCCAACATCACGCTCTCCGTACTCGGCATCGAACCGTGTCCCGCCGTGCCGGTGAACGTGAGTTCAGACCAGCAGATTATCTTCTCGTTCGTCTGAATCGGATAGAACTCTTGACCGAGGATGGTGGTCTTGTACCCCCCGAACTCCCCGATGGCGTAGCTCACGTCCGCGAAGATCTCCGGGTGGTTCTCGACCATGTATCGCGTTCCAAGGTCCCCACCGCCCTCCTCGTCGGAGACGATCATGACCACTAAACCGTCGTCAGGTGCCACGTCGCTCTGGGCGACTCGCATCGCCGCTGCCAGCAACATTGCGACACCGCCTTTCATGTCGAGCGCCCCTCGGCCCCACACGAACCCGTCCTCGATCTCCCCGCCGAACGGCGGATGGTCCCACTTGGCCTCGTTCACCGGGACGACATCGGCGTGCCCGTACAACATGAGCGGGGAGTCGCCGGTATCACCGAACGTCGCGACCAGGTTCGGCCTGTCTTCCTCGCTGGCATACAGCGAGGTGTCGAAGCCGACTTCGGAGAGAAGGTCCGCTATCCACTCGATACACTCCCGTTCGTTACCCGGCGGATTCGAGGTATCGAACCGTATCAGCTCCTGGAGCAACGAGACGGGATCGTCCGCATACGAGGGGTCGGCATCTGACGCGGGATCCGTATCGCTCATAGAGGATGGACTAACCGTTCGGAGATATATGTCTCGGTCCCGGCAGCCGGTGGACCTTTCGTTCTGACCCCGTCACCGCGTGTGCGAGCCGTCTACGTCCGCACGTAGCGCTGGCGACGGAATTTCGGCCTGGTGCCGTCGAACCTTACGGATCTATCGGGTTTGCCTTGCTGTTGGAAATGCACCGACCTCAGTCTGCTCGGCAAGTCCCGGTGTTCGGTAACTGGTCACCTATTATACACATTGGGGGTCTACGTCTGCGTGTCCGCTGAGAGGCGGCAGGAAATCAAAGTATGATTCCGCTACTGGAAACGGCAGTGGTCACGGACGTGGGTCCGTACGTGTTCGCGGGCGTCGGTCTGGGCCAGTTCGTGCTGGCCGTCGCGACGATCTACGCGGTCTACTGGGCACGGGAGCGGTCCTTCGTGTCGAGCGTGCTGACCCTCGTCTCCGTCCCGACTGCCGTCGTGCTCGCACAGTACCGGCTCGGAGAGGTTCTGTTCGCGCTGTCCGTCAGTGACCAGAACCGGCTCATCGTGGTCTCGGTGATCGCCGGCATCGTCGGCCTCGCGCTGGCCGCGACCGTGCTCGAACCCGAGATCGACGGAGAACTGATCCCGAACGAACGCAGTCCCAGAACGCTCAACGATGGTTAAGATAGAAGACAACATCAGGCGAAAAGTCGAGCGCCTCGTCGCCGCGGCGCGTGACGAGGACCTCCCGGACGACGAGACGGTGCTCCGGACCGAGTCGCAGTTCGACAAGGACTCCGTCCCGGAGGAACTGCTCACGGAGACGCTCGCCGGCTTCCAGATGACCTACGAGGAGATGGAGCAGGCCGTCGACGATTACCGTGACTGGCTCTCGGAGCTCAACAAGCGCATCCGGGACAAGCGCTCGAAGATCGAGGTGTTGACCCGGGAGTTCGAGGGTCTCGACGGCGAGGCCCGCGAGGAGCTCGCGTTCGACCTCCAGCTGGCCAACGACGACTACGAGGAACTCCAGGACGAGCGCGACGAGGTCCGCGCGAAGTACCAGATCCTCCGCCGCAAGAAGGCGAAGGCCGCCCGGAAGATCCGCCGCCGGATGCGGGAGGCCGAGCAGGACACCGTCGACTGGCAGGAGTACAACAGCGAGGAGGCCCGCAAGCGCCAGCGCGAGGACCGGGTGCGCCGCCAGCGGCAGAAACAGGGCGTCCGGGCCGCCCGCAGTGACCTGGAACAGGGCACGGACACGGAGAAGCCCGATATGTCCGCGGTCCGCGAGATCGCCGGCGACGACAAGGCCCAGCAGGTCCAGCAGAGCATCAACCAGAACATCAACCTCGAGAACGGCTGGCTCGACGAGGAGTCGGAAACCGAGAACGAGGAGCGGGAGCTGCTCTAGCCTCCCACGAACCGGAGTTCACCGATGTCTATTACCACCGAAACCCGTGCGAACAGGCTGTTGAACGAGACGATCCCCCAGCTGGAAGACGAGCTCGCTGACGACCCGAGCCCCGAGCGCCTCGACGAGCTCGAGGACGCCTACCGGGAACTGCTCGACCTCACGGAGGACCTCGCCGCGAGGAAGGCCTACGAGTGGGGCGGGGTCCCGGACGAGTGCAAATCCCGGCTCTACGAACTCGAGCAGTTGCGCTCCGGGAACTCGCCGACGGAGAGCGGCGCTCCCGAGACCGACGACCTCGACGGCGACGGCTCGGACGAAGAGATCCGAACCGTCGACGAGAAAGACGACGCCGGCGCGGTGGACGAGGGGACGGAGTCCAGCGGGGACACGTCGGACGAGGAGACGGGCGAAGACGTGTTCGACATCGTCGAGCCCGACGCCACGTTCGACGACGTGGTCGGCCTGGAGGAGGTCAAGCAGGACTTCCGCGAGAAGGTCGAAGCCCCGTTCAAGGACGCCGAGACGCTCGACCGACTCGGCATCGACCCGGCGAACGGGACCGTCCTCTACGGACCGCCCGGCAACGGCAAGACGTTCATCTGCGAGGCGACGGCCAACGAACTCGACGCGGTCGTGCTGAAGGTCAAGGGCAGCGACATCCTCAGCAAGTACGTCTCCGAGCCCGAGCAGAACATCGACCGCCTGTTCGCGGCCGCACGCGAGCGCGCTCCCTGTATCGTCGCCTTCGACGAGATCGACGTTTTCCTCAAGTCGCGGGGCGAGGACGACACCTCACCCGGCCACGACAAGATGGTCGGGGAGTTCCTCGCGCAGACGTCCGAACTCGACGCCGAGGACAACGTCTTCATCGTCGGGACGACGAACCAGCAGGAGGAACTCGACAACGCCGCCACGCGACCCGGTCGTCTCGAGGGGAAAACGTACGTCCCCCTCCCGGACGAACCCCACCGGCGGGAGATGCTACGCGAGGAACTCGCGGACGCGGAACACTCCGTTCGCGACACCGTGATAGACCGGGTCGCCGGCGAGACGGCCTGGTACTCCTTCGCGGACCTCGGGGCCATCGTCAACGAAGCCGGGTGGGCCGCGTACCGCGACGACAGGGACCACATCACCGACACAGACCTGGTGAACGCGTACGAGGCTTCCGAGCCCTCGGTCAGCAAGCAGACCTGGTTCGAAGAGGAGCGGGAGTACCGCAACAGTCGAGGAGACTGACCATGCCGTCCCGCCTAGTTAGCTACCTGAACACGGTTGACCCGGACGGGGTGTCGGCGATCGCCGAAGATATCGTCGACACGGTCGACTCGGACGACGAGGTGTGGGTCGCAGCCGCGATTCACGACCACGTCCGCGAACGCGTCGCGCACGACAGCTCCGTCGACCCGGGGAACCGTGCACCCGCAACGATCTACCGCGAGGGCGGGAACTGCGTCGACCTTTCGATCCTCCTGTGTTCGCTGTTCGATGCTGTCGGCCTTCGGTGTCGCCTCGTCGCCCTCGAGGGCGGCGGCAGCGGCCACGTGACCGCCGCCGTCGCGTTCCCCGGGACGCCGCGGATGGTGACAGATTCACTCAACGGCTACTACTGCGAACACGGCCCCCATCAGAAGCGGACCTACACCTGGTTCGAGAACGAGTACTTCGTCTCCGACCACGGATCGCGGTACATCGGGGATATCGGATCACTCAACGAGTACACCACAGACCGCGGCCAGGTCGTCGTCCAGGGGTCGATAGAGATCATCGACTGACCGCCAGCCAAGTGACGTTCACAGCCACATCAACCCCTGACGATAGCCATGCCGCTCCAGACTCGCTTCCACCGGTTCCGTCCGGACCGCCCCTCTAGTGTGATCGGAGTCTACGAACTCGCGTGGGGCGACGACGCTATCGTCTACATCGGTTCCGGGGTGATCCGGGACCGGCTTCGTACCCACGCTCGCGACCCGTCAAAACACTTCCACTCCTACCGCTGTATCGTGACAAACGACAGACGGAGGGCACGCCAGATCGAGCGCCGCGAGCAGCGCAAATTCAGGGACCGCAAGGACCGACTCCCGAAGTACAATCATCAGGTCGGGTAAGTTGCTGTCGATACAACCGAAATGTGACTCCGTTTCCAGTCCGTCAACTCGAGTATCACCGTTGATCGAAGCGTGGTGACGGCTTCCGCCCCCGGGTCGGTAGATGCCGGCGGCTATCACCACGTGACAGTTAGTCTGTACTCCCGACGGCTGGGTGGGGTCTATTTCACACTCATGTGTAGGTCCAGTCGGCAGAATCTATTCATTTTTCTAGCTTTGCAGGGCGAGTATCAACACCATGGGAGTGGCAAACGGACAGGACGGGGCGACCCGAAACGCCGTCCAGCGGCCCGACAGGGTGGCCGATCTTTGACTCGGACCGGCGTTCCAACAGGAGTCTGATAGGGTTGTACCTCAGAGGTAGTAGTTCCCGCCGTACTCGACGATCCCGCCGCCGTTCTCCTTGATAGTCTGGAGTTTTCGTTCGTCACGCAGCGCCTTGTTCGAATGGTTGAGATTCGTGAACCGTATGTCCGTATCGATGTTCCGTTCGGATAGTCGATCGAGTACGTCCGGAATCGGGACGTGGGGGACGTTCTCCGCGTTCACTTCTCGGTCTGTCCACAGCAGACCGTCGATGATCGCGATATCGGCGTCCGCAATGTCGCTGACGAGATCCTCGCTCCACTCCATCAGATGCGGCGCATAGAACAGGTTCCGATCAGGGCCGCTGATGGTGTAGGTGAGCGGGTCCGTCTCCCCCCACGTGTACGGGACCTGTGAGACAGTGATGTCGATCGACGATATCGTCAGCGACTCGTCCATCGTGAGCGGTTCCAGGATGATATTCTCCTCTTGGATCAGTCGCTGGAACACCCCGCTGCCGGCCAACAGGTCCGCGACCTCCGGGTGACAGTGGACCTCGATCCCCGAGGCATTGATCGACTCCACCGAAAAAGCGAGGAGTCCCGAAAGGTGGCCCGCGAGGTCGTGCGAGATGAAGATATGGTCGGGAATGGTCTTGATCTGGTATCGGATATCGGGCGTCGCCTCGAACAGTAACGTCTCGGGGTCCCCGTTGTGTTCCATGAGCATGGAATTGATCATGCGCCCCCGTCGCAGCTCGCTCCACTCCTTGTCACACTGCGCACACGAGCAGTCCAGATGCGGAATACCCCCGCCCTGGGTCGAGCCCAATATTTCCACTCTCACCTCCGAGACGCTCATTCTCTCACCGGAATTATCGATGGGATCTACCTCGACAGGGGCATCGACCGGAGTGAGTTCGTCCTTCTTTTCCACGTTCTCCATCCGAGAGATATCCAGCCAACTACTGGGTTGCCACCCCCTATCGATTAGCCGGTTCAGCTGCTCGGAAGTGACGAGATAGATGTGGCGCTCACCCGAGTCAAGTAGCTCCGGGTCGGAAAGCAGGTGGACCCGTTGATCGGTGGTGAACTCGGCGACCTGGTTCGAGATCTGCGTGATCGTCACTCGATCGCCGAGATTGAACGTTTCGTTGAACTTCACTAAAGGGTCGAACCGTTCAGAATCGTAGGCCAGCGGTCCGATGATAACGTGGTCGAAAAACTCCTCGTCCCTGAAAAACTGGACCTCGGTACCTCTAATTAGCGGAGCGACCCGGTCATCCTCGTACACGGACTGAGGAATGGCCAGCCTCGTCGAATTGGAACTACTACTGATCTCGTTGATCTCTTTATCCCCATAGTAATAAAATTCGGAAGTATCCATACGCGTCCTAATTACGTTCCGAGAATACGGATTGTCATACCGGCAATATATTCAGGATCTGGAGGGTGCAGGCACTACATTTTCGGAGGATCCGAAGGTTTTTCGCGAAATATTCGGTCGGTCAACCGTGATATCCGAATATTATAAATTATCTTATGTATGCGCCAATCGAGATTGTTGCTCAGATATTATCCATAGCGTTTCTATCGCTACATTCGTACA
This sequence comes from Halosimplex marinum, assembly GCF_051414075.1. Classification (NCBI taxonomy): domain Archaea; kingdom Methanobacteriati; phylum Methanobacteriota; class Halobacteria; order Halobacteriales; family Haloarculaceae; genus Halosimplex; species Halosimplex marinum. Next base: position 772,205 of record NZ_JBLKNY010000003.1, read on the forward strand.
GATTGAAGCGATGTTGCAGGCCAATTACGGTTCATAGCTGGGTGGAATCTTTCTTCACTCAACATCTGGTAGTTCAGGCTCCGGAGATCTCTGCACTACTGCCGCTAATAAGTCCAAACGAGGAGTGCGATAGAGCCAGTGCGAACAGGATGTCGGTGTCAATTTTGACCAGCTACACAACTACCGCCAACCTTGCCGAGGCCTCGGTCGCTACGTCATCTAGCTCACCGGCCTCAATATGTGTGTAGCGCTCGCGGACCATCCCCTCCGAACTGTCGAGATACCGGGCTGCGACTGTGTATCCGAATGTTCGGACGAGAACGAACCAGCCCTGGTGGGATGACCCGCTCCAAATCACAGATTCGGAGCAACGGTCCGGTTTTTCGTGCCCCGCGGGGGGCACAGACCCATTCAGCGTGCTCGCGATACCGATGACTGACTACTCCCGTCCGGTACGAATGTGAGGCGTGCGACGAACGATTCCACGCCGCGTTCGGCCGGAAGTACTGCTCTACGTCCTTCGACGTGAGACAAACGGTCAGACCGGACAAACGACTACCGACTATGAAACGGGCTGACTGTTCGGACTGTGGCGAGGCCGACGACTGGCGCCCGTCACCGGAAAGCCGACTACGGCAAGATCTCGAAGCAACACCTTCGCTCGCTCATCGGCAGTGAGTCGACCACTCCCGCAGATGGACAGCACACTCGTTTCTGTCTACGACATCAAAATCGAAGAAGGGAGGTATAATCAACCTACGTACGATATTGATTTAGCGAAACAACCAGCGTAGTACGAAACAGCGGAACGACCCTTGTACCCTGGTGGATGGTCGGAGTAACTATCCGATGTATGGACACTATCTATCGGAGCAAATTCAGAACTACACCGTGCTGACATGGTAGAATTCAAGCACTACGGAACGTTTTTGTAATTCGATTCTAATATCGATGTCAGATGGTGTGGCAGGGGACGACTCGGCGGCAGTTTCTCCGAACGACGGCCAGTGCTGTCACCACCGTCGGTCTCTTCTCACAGGTCGACAGAAGCACTGCAGTTCAACAGTCTTCCGAACAGTGGTCGCAGTTCGGATACGATGCTGCCAATACCGGCTATGCGCCCGAGAACACTGGCCCGGTCTACAATATTCGAGAACAATGGACTGTCGAGGAAGGAGACGTGGTACACTCATCGCCGGCGGTGGTCGATGGCACCGTCTACGTCGGCAGTAATGACAATACCGTGTACGCACTGGACGCGATCGACGGCACCGAACAGTGGACCGTCGATACAAAAGGTTCAGTGCACTCATCGCCGGCAGTAGCTGGTGGCACCGTCTTCGTCACGAGTCATGACTTCACTACAGTTACGATATACGCTCTCGATGCGGACGATGGCACGGAACAGTGGGCTACTGAGAGGGGGGGCCAGTATGCACTTCCGCCGACAGTAATCAACAATACCGTCTACGTCGGGGGGTTAGCTGGCCCGATGTATGCGTTGGATGCGGCCGATGGCACCGAAAAGTGGTCCGTCGGCACCGAAAAGTGGGGGGTTATGGAGAAACCAGGTGTGCACTCACCACCGGCAGTGGCCGATGGTATTGTCTATGTCCCATGTCTTGATGTCATAGATATCGACGGTACTGACGCTACAAATCAAGAATACAGGGTACTTGCGCTGGATGCAGCTGATGGCGCCGAGCGGTGGTCTTTCAGGCTGCGGTACCCTTCAGCGCCGGCGGTAGCCAATGGCACTGTCTACATAGCAGGGAGTGACCGTACTGTAGCGCTGGATGGGGTTGACGGTACCGAACAGTGGGCCTTCGAGAAGGCGGCATCTTCTAGACCGACGGTAGCCGATGGTACTGTCTACATCGGAGATAGCAGTACTATGTACGCGTTGGACGCGGTCGATGGCACCGAACAGTGGACTCTGGAGACGGGAGGGTCGATGGAAGCGCCTGCGGTGGTTGATGGCACCGTCTACGTCGGCAGTAACAATACCGTATACGCACTGAACGCGATAGACGGTACCGAACAGTGGACCGTCGAAACGGGAGACCCCATAAGGTCATCGCCAGCGGTGGCCGATGCTACCGTCTATCTCGTGAGTGATGATAGTACCGTGTATGCATGGACTGGCAGAGCTTCAGAACCCCAGCCGACACCTACACCCGATCGGAGAACCACTTCGGAGCCGACTCCAACGCCATCACCGACTTCAACCCCATCGCCGACTCCAGCGCCATCGCCGACTCCGACTTGGACACCCGGCACACCCTCTCCGGAACAGACCGAGGGCACTGACGGGGATCAGGACAGTATGGGACTTGTTCTTCTGTTGTCGGCTCTCGGCCTCGTCGGGGCTGGTGGCGCTGGCGGATGGTGGTATATGCAGGACGACAACACAGCGCAGGGCGACAGCGCTGAGAATGGTCCAACTACCCCACCGACCGGAGCCTCCCCGACAGGATCCCCCTCATCAGCCGTCGAACCGGCTGACGAGTCCCACGCTGCGAATGCCTCCCGAGCTGACACCCGTTCGACCACCCCACGTTCTGACTCGAATCCCACAGAATCCGGCGTATCCGATCGTTCCGTTGACAACACCCGAGTCGAAGCAGTTACGTCTTCGATACAGAAGGGCGACGCCTACCGGAACGATGCTGCCGAGTATCGTAGCGCGGACGAGTACGACCGCGCCATCGACGCCTATGATAAATCCCGATCCGCCTACGAAGACGCCCTCTCGAAGGCCAACGACAGCGAACGCGTCGAGGCGGGCGATATCAACCAGAAACTCACCGAAGTGAACGAAGCCCAACGAGAGGTCCGTCGGACCCGACTCCAAGACGAGGTCGCATCGCTGCGCTCCGAGATCGAGCGTGTCGACGAACTCGTCGGTGTCGGTGATCAGGAACCCGCTGAAGACCGACTCGAGGCACTTGCATCTCGTATCAATGTCGCACGAGAAACCGCTGTCGAACACGATTTCACTACCCTCCGCGACGAGATCGCATCACTCGAAGAACGGCGACAGGAACGCCTGACTACAGCACGCGAGCAACTAGGGTCCGACTCCATACCCGAAGAGATTCCCCGTGCACCCGACGTATCAGTCGATTATAACTCCATCGGCGACGAGGAACCGATCGGCGGGGGCGGCAACGCCGACGTGACCAGAGTCACGTTGTCCACCCCCGATGGGAGTGTCCCATTAGCGGTGAAGAAACCGCGGATGAGCGGGACGCTCCACTCCGAGCAGGTCGAGCGCATCCTCGCGGAAGCCGAGACGTGGGACAAACTCGACGACCACGACCACATTGTCGGCGTCATCGGGTACGGTTCCAAACCGCTTCCGTGGATCGCCATGGAGTATATGGACGGCGGTCACCTCGGCGCTCGCAGTGGTGAACTGGACGGTTCGCAAGCGCTCTGGACCGCGATCGCTATCACGAGAGGCGTTCGTCACGCACACCGGAAGGGAATCGCCCACCTCGACCTCAAACCAGAGAATATCCTGTTTCGAACTGTGGAAGACGCGTGGGACGTGCCGAAGGTGGCCGACTGGGGCCTCTCGAAACACCTGCTCGACCACTCCAACAGCGTCGAAGGCTTCACCCCGCACTACGCCGCCCCCGAACAGTTCGACAGCGACTTCGGTTCGACGGACAACGTCACCGACGTCTACCAGCTCGGCGCCGTCTTCTACGAGCTGTTCACCGGTCGTCCGCCGTTCGACGGGAGGCCCACACACGTCATGCGGGCCGTGATGGACGAGCAGCCGCAACCGCCGAGCGAGGTCGCGGCGGTTCCCGACGCACTGGACGATGTCCTCCTGACGGCACTCGCCAAAGAGAAACCTGATCGCTACGAGGATGTCATCCTCCTGCGAGATGCGCTCCAAGACGTGTTCAACGGATAGTGGTTCTTTCAGCGGGGATCGCCTGATCGCTCTCGGGAAGAGATTGCTGGCAGCGAGCGTAGCGGCTGAAAGTTGAAGAGAACGAAGATACCTACTCTCCAGACCAATGCGGGGTCGTCTACTCCCCGAGCAATTCTTCTAGGTCGTCTCGGAGGTATACGATCGTCTCGTATCGCTCGCTCTTTTCCTTCGCCAGGCATCGCATCACGATCTCGTCGATCTCGTCGGGTAGCGACGGTTCGATGGCGGTCGGGGGGTCGGGATCGCTCTCCAGAATATCGTACATCACCGACGACCCGCTGCCCTCGAACGGCGGCTGACCAGTGAACAGGTCGTAGAAGACGGCACCGAGTTGGTAGATATCGGTCTGTTTGTCGGCCGCGCCGTACTCGTCGTCGAACTGTTCGGGCGCCGAATACTGTGGCGAAAGTCCGTCGACACTCTTGGAGTGTTCCAACAGGAGTTTCGCGAGCCCCCAGTCTGCGATCTTCGGGATATCGAATTCATATGGCTCCATACTGCGGAACAGAATATTTCCGGGTTTCAGGTCGTGGTGAACGATACCATACTCGTGGGCGTGGTGAACACCGCGTGTGATACAGAGTGCTGTCCAGACCGCTTGCCCAGTATCCATCGTCCCAACTCGTTCGATCAGAGAGCCACCATTCATGTATTCTAGTGCCAGCCACGGGAGTGGTTCAGTATCCCAATCGATGAGGCCGACAATATAGTCGTTTCCGTCAAGTTTAGCCCACGTCTCGGCTTCATCCTGAAACCGGCCAATAATTTCAGCGTGGATCGTTCCTTGGAATCGCGGTTCTTTGAGTGCGACTGTATACTCTTCGCTCTCGGTGTGAACTGATGCTTTATGAACATCTGCATTGCCGCCCTCACCTAACTTCAGTACCTCACAAAGCATCACCGGTTAGCCTGACCTGAGTCACCTGCTCAACCGTGGTCGACGACTCATCAGAACAGATGGCTCAGGTCGGGCTAACCGGTGATGCTTTGTGAGGTACTGATTCTGGTAGATGCTTGTGTGACCAATAGAGCTCTAAGTTGGCGATATTGGTCCCCTCCACAATTTTTAAATACATTTATTACGATATCCCTGACCGCTGAATGCCAGAGAAAATATTAGAGGAAAATGAGAATTTAATCGAAAAACACGAATTCAATCCGAGAATTAAGGGCAGGTCGATCTATTATTTGACCGAAGAACGTATAGTTCGGCAAAAGATAAACAACTTTCGACCGAACTCAGTAGAAGAAATACCTCTAAACCACATAATATCGATAGAACATATCAGGGGAAGTGTCTGGCGGCGAGCTCTCGGCCTCATAGTTTTCGTCGTAGTAGCATATATTATTGGGATGATCCTCCTCTTTGGAGCAAGAGGGAATAACGGTCTGGCCCTTTTGCTTTTTTTATGGGTCGGATTCTGTATAGTGTTCCCGATCTATATTATTTATAAAACATATGTTGGAGAATATGAAATCAAAGCGGTCAATCCGGATCTAGATGTCTCTTTACCACCACCTAATAAACAGAAATCAAAGGATATTAAAGAAGATCTAGAAGATCTCATTCGAGACATGGAAAGTGAAGAGACAGTCGTTCAAGAGGTGGAAAGTCGACAACATCAACAGACCGTGGACGCCGACGCACTCCAGTCGCGTATCCCACAACCCGACGCACCGGGAACGGTCACATCCGGAGAGGAGTCAGATAGTGAACTCCCCGACCACGAAGTCCTCGAAGCGATCGGGTCCGGGGGGAACGCCGACGTAAAAAAGGTCCGACTCTCCGGCACGGAGGAAATTGCCGCGTTGAAAGTGCCGCGCTGGCAGGGAACCCTCTCGGAGTCGGCCATCGACGAGTTTCAGGGCGAGGCCGCAACGTGGGCGCGCATCGACGACCACGAACACATCATCGATGTGTTGGGCAGCGGGGCGACGCCGTACCCCTGGATTCTCCTCGAGTACATGCCCGACGGCAGTCTCCGCACCCACCTCGACCGGAACGGGCAGGCGTTCGCTCCGGGCGAGGGCCGAGACGTGCTCCTCGCGCTCTGTGGCGGAGTCCGTCACGCCCACCGTCACGGTATCGTTCACGCCGACCTGAAACCGGAGAACGTCCTTTTCGACGGCGACACGCCCAAAATCGGCGATTGGGGCCTTGCCAAAGTCTTGCTGGAACATTCCAAGAGTATCGAGGGGATGACGCCCACCTACGCCGCGCCGGAACAGTTGGATCCAGATCAGTACGGGAGCGTCGACGACCAGACCGACGTCTACCAGATCGGCGTCATGGCGTATGAATTGTTGACTGGGGCCGTGCCGTACGACCGCGACAACCCGGCGGGCACTATCACTGCCATACTCTCTGACGATCCGGCCCCACCGACCGAGCACAATCCCGAACTCCCGCCTGAAGTGGACGATATCATCCTAACCGCGATGGCCAAGGAGAAGGGAGACAGATACGAATCGGTGCTATACGTCCGCGACGCGCTTCGAGATATCGACCTGTGACCGCGGGCCGCTCTCGATCTGTGTGGTCGGTAAGACAGGCTGTCCGCGACTCGACGTCTTGGAATATGTCAGCATGCATCCAGTACATACATGTAGTATAAACAGTAACCAATTGAACTAATGCGTGGGTATCTTTCTCCGGTTGGTCGGGATTCGGAGATTCCGGTGGAATCGGTCACCGAGGTGTACAGGGACTCCGGTGACACACAGGAGGTCGTAGTCAAGTACGACGGCCGGACGGTTTCCCTCGGAGTGTCCGACCCAACTGTGTCCCGAAAGAAAGGCGGCGAGGCGCCGGTCCTACTCGTACCACAGTCGGAAGCGATCGAGATACAGAACCGAGGGAATTCGAACGGCATCTCGGTCGATCCGGGCGGGCAGGACAGCGAGATAGAGGAGGGCTACGCCCGTCGGATTCAGGATACGACCGTCTTCCAGATTGGGTACCAGACACGACTCAAGCTGACGGTGGAGCGCGAGGAGCGGTTCGGGCACGTCGAGGGTGATGTCATGTTCGGTGGCACGAAAGTCGACGACGCTGTCGTCGGCCCGGACGCGAGGATCGGGAGCGACAGTGGCGGTGACGGAGGCGGCGTGACGAACGTCGACGACTCCGTCGTCGGCCCGGACGCCAACGTCGGCGAGGCGGATGTCACCGACAGCGTCGTCGGTCCGCGGGCCTCGGTCGGTGAGGGGAGCCGCACCGATACGGCATCGTTCTGTTCGACGCACCAACGGACCTACAGTGGTGAGAAATGTCCGGAGTGCGTGAACGGCGGCGAGGCCAATGGACCCACGGACTCGAGCGCGTCGGGCGGACCGTCGACCGGTTCCCCGACTGGCGGCGACAGCGAGACAAAGTTCTGTATCTACTGTGGGACATCCATCCCGGGGGCGGCGCAGGTGTGTTCCAGTTGCGGGAAGTCACAGCCCGATGTCTGACTGGACCCGGATCGGTATCGTCGACTCGTCAGGTTCCCGTGCATGGAAGTTCAGCTGACGGAGTTCGAGTGGGCTGCCACGAACACACTCGAGATCGAGCAGCGGTTCGACGAGTTCGCTACTCGCTACGAGCCACGAACGCGAAATCGTACAGGCCGACGAGCGGATACTCGTGTTTCCTTCTTCGAGGAGTGAGCGTCGACCGCGACGAGCGCCGCCGTTCGAGACTCGATCGGGAATTGACTGTAGGTCGTTCCGTTCAAGTTCCGACTAGTCTAAGTATCGTCTTCGAAACCCCAACCATCGATCCCGCCTCGGTAGGGAGTTCCGGATCTACCGGCCGATTCGTCCGCCCTTGCGTACGCTCCCGACTGTGCCCACGAACCAGAAACCGCCGAATCATGACTTCAAGCCTTCGCTCGATGGTACAACTTCACTAATTAAACGCGATGCGACAGCGCCACCTACACGTTCGGAGAGCAGAACAGGGTGGGCATCCTCTCTGTCTTCCCAGTAGTTTTTTGACAGCGATTCGCATTGTCCATAGTAAATGTCAGAGGAACACGGACGGCGACGGTTTCTCGCTTCGCCGGGGCCGATCACCAGAGGGGATATGCTGCGGGTGGGACCGGCCAAGTCCGCGGTGACCGACCGGGAGACTAAGGACCCGCTGTCCGTCCATCGGAGATCGGTCAGGACCAGTCGGTGCGGACGACACGGGGTCGGCGTGACCTCAGCGGGGAGCTCTAGTGCGCCATCAGGGCACCCGACCGACTGCAGTTGGGACAGTTGCCCCCCGAATTCAGCGCGGTACTGGGTCCGGGTGTGACGATGGCCTTCTGGCGCCGATCCGGCGGAGAGAGTGACGACGGGGACGAGGACGACACTCAAGAGGTTTCGCCGGAAGAGCAGTACGACAAATTGCTTGACGAGGCAAGCGACGCCCTTGCTCGTGGACAGAGTCTGTATCAGGAGGGAGGCTATGGATACGCTCGGTCGGTGTTCAAGGAGGGACGTGATGCTGCCGAACGGGCGCTGGAATTGGCCGAAACCCATGATCTGGACGGCAAGGAGGCAGAGGGGAAACGGGCCACCGCGAACCAGCAGATACAGCGAACTGACCGTAAACAGTTCAACGCGGAACTGGACGACTTCCGACCCCGGATCAACGACGCCAAGGAAACGCTGTATGCTAACGATCTCGACGAGGCGGAACGGATGTTCGATACCCTCGACGAGGAGCTCGCAGAGTACGAGGAAGAGGCGAACCGACACGACCTAGAGGGGGTAGTTCAGAACGTCCGGGACCTCCGAACGCAGTGTCGAAACGGTCTCGAGAGCATCGAGAGCCAGCGGTTGGCCGCTCGACTCGACGACTGCGAAGGCGACCTCACCGATCTTGCGACGGCGGTCGAGTCGCGGTCACCGTCAGAACTACGAGACCGATTGGACCGAGTCGCCACCGTCATCGACGAGGTCGAAACGGATTGCGACGATATAAACGATCCCGACCTCGAGGCACGAATCGACGCGCTCCGGGAAGATATCGAACGCCAGCGCGCGCGAGTTGACTCGGTCGAGGCACTTGAAGCGGATCTGGAACGGGCCCGTGATCGACTGAACGCCGCAGAAAACGGGACCGGTACTGACGGCCAAAAGAATACCATCCACGCACTCGACGAGGCAGCGTCGATCCTCGCGACCGCCCGAGAGACTGCCGAGAAACATGACCTCACGGAGGGGAAAGCAAGCGTTTCGACGCTCGAAGAACGGTGCGAAGAGCAACGAGCGCAGTCTTTGGGGGGAAAAGAGCGCGCAGCCGCCGACGCCGAACTCCAGGCGGCGCTCGCGGATGTCCGAACACAGGTCGACGACGCGGAGAGTGCGCTCGAATCGGGCGACGTAGACGACGCGGTCGCGCCCTTTCACAACGCCGAGGCCACTCTGACTGAGTTGGCCGACCGTGCGACCGAACACGAGCTTTCTGTGCGGCAGGCCGACATCGAAACGCTTCGGGATCGATGCGAAACCGGTTTAGCGGAGGCGGGCGCCGACTCCCGCGAGCAGGTGATCGCGACCTGCCGACAGCGGATCGCCGACGTCGAAGCGGAGCTAGACGGTATCGAGGAGGCTGTCGGTGAGGAGTCAATAGACGTGCTTCGCGAGCGACTAGACCAGGCGGATCGGGACCAGCGCGAAGTCAAATCGGCCGCGACCGAGGTCAGAGCCGACGCAGTCGTCGAGTCAGCCGAGAGAGCGGCAAGTCGGGTCGAAACCTTGCGGGAGCGCATTGGTGTAGTCGAAGAACTCGAAGAGACAGTCAGTGATTGCCGCGCGCAGATAGAAGCTGGTGAACGCTCGCTGGCAGACGACCGCGCCGAGGACGCTACCGCGGCGTTCGAAGCCGCCGCCGAAGCGCTGTCAGACATCGAGAATATTACTGCGAGCCACGGACTCGAAGCAATCGAAGCCGAAGGAGAACAGCTTCGTGACCGTCTGGAAGACGGTCTCGACCGGGTACCGGACACCGCGTCGGATCCACCGGAGAAGGTCCCGGAGGTCCTCCAAGTCAGTCTCGACTACGATAGACTCGACCGTCGAAACGCGATCGGAAAGGGCGGTAACGCCGATGTCTATCTGGTAGAGACGACCGTCGGGACCGAGTCGTACGATCTCGCGCTGAAAGAGCCGCGCTTCTCCGAGACACTCCACAGCGAGACATTAGACCGGTTCGTCGCAGAGGCCGAGACGTGGAGCCGTCTCGACGGACACGACCACATCGTGGACGTGGTCGACTGGGACGCCGAACCGATACCCTGGATCGCGATGGAGTACATGGACGGAGGCGACATGACCAGTTGCACGGGCGAACTGCCCCACGACCAGGCACTGTGGGTGGCTGTCGCCGTGACGAAGGGCGTCCGCCACGCCCACCGCCGCGGCGTCGCCCACCTCGACCTGAAGCCGGAGAACGTGCTCTTTCGGGAGGTCGAGGGCGCGTGGGACGTGCCGAAAGTAGCTGACTGGGGGCTCTCCAAACAGTTGCTCGACCACTCCAAGAGCGTCGACGGATTCTCGCCCCACTACGCGGCTCCCGAACAGTTCGACGACGACTACGGCGAGACGGACGACATCACCGATATCTACCAACTGGGCGCCGTGTTCTACGACCTGTTCACTGGTCACCCACCTTTCGAAGGGCCTCCGGCGAGTGTGATGCGTGATGTCCTGACCGACCAGCCCCAACCACCGAGCGATGTCGCCGATGTCCCACCTGGATTAGACGAGGTGCTGCTGACCGCACTTGCCAAGGACCGATCCGACCGCTACGAAGACATACTCTATCTCCGAGACGCCCTCGAAGAACTGCTCGACGAGCACTGACGAGTCTGGAAACCGACTCCAGGAGGCTGATGGAATCTCCAATTAGGCGATCGGTGATTTATCTACGGACACGCTATATGACTTCCCGTGACAGTACTGGTTGCGGCACGGCCGTTAATATCGCCATTGGCGGCAGATCAGGGATCGTTTTCGAACAGATCGCGCAATTCATCTCGGAAGTAGAGCAAGTCCTCGTATCGGTCGTCCCGGCTTTTAGCTAGTGCGGTTAACAGAGTATCATCGAGTGCTTCAGGGACATCGACGAGTTCGCTCGGCGGAGTCGGTTCGTCGTCAAGAACTGCGCGCATTACCTTCGTCGGTCGACCTTCAAAAGGCGGGCGACCAGTGAACAGGTCGTAAAAGACGGCCCCGAGCTGATACACGTCGGTGAGGTTGTCGGTCGGACCGTATCCGTCGTCGAACTGTTCCGGCGCGGCGTAGTGAGGGGACATTCCGTCGACGCTCTGTGAGTGTTCGAGTAGGTGTTTCGAGAGCCCCCAGTCAGCTACTTTCGGCACGTCCCACGCGCCATCGACTTCTCGCAAGAGGATGTTCGACGGTTTGAGATCCAAGTGGGCGATTCCACGCTGATGAGCGTGGCGGACGCCTCTCGTGACAGCGATGGCGGTCCAGAGTTTCTGAGCGTACTCCATCTCATCACTGCGCGCCTTCAAATCGCCACCGTCCATGTACTCCATGGCGATCCACGGGAACGGGTCTGACCCGTAATCAACGACGCTGACGATGTGGTCGTGGCCGTCGAGCTTGCTCCACGTCTCTGCCTCAGCGAGTAACCGCTCGACATATCTGGCGTGGAGCGTGCCGTTCATCCGTGGTCTCTTGATCGCCAGCGTCACGTCGCCGTCGGGTGTTGGGAGTGTCGCCCTCGTCACGTCAGCGTTACCGCCGCTACCGATAGAAACCTCGTTGGTCACGTCCTCGTACGAGACAGCAACTGCGGGCGCGCCTGGGATGCGGTCCGGCGGACCCTGCTGCCGACCAAGTCGGTCGGTGACGGTCCTGAGGAGGTCCTCTCGGCGCTCCGCGAGTCGGCCAATATCGGCGCAGATCTCTTCGAACTCGTAATGGTTGGCCGTTTCCTCGAGTGATGATATCCGCTCGTTCAGGGATTCGAGGTCGTCTCTGACGCGTTCGAGAGCCGCCCTATCGGCGTTATCTCGATGGGAACCCTGAACAGTCTCCGCAAGTTGATCAAGTCGGTTGCGAACCGATTCAATCTCCTCGCGGACAAACTGTCGCGTAACTGTTTGTCGGTCGCGTTCGACAGCAGCGAGTCTCCGGTAGATCGATTCTGTGTCGAATTCCGACTCCGTGCCGAGACCCGATTCTCGAATTTCGTCGAGTCCCTCCTCGTAGGCATCAAGTGCATCGTCGTAGGCCGATATCGCGCGTTCATAGTCGCCGCTTTCCGAGGCGCGGTCGGCCTCGTTACGGAATCCGTCGCCCCGATCCGTCGCCGCCTCGATCGTCTCTCGTACGTTGATCTGACCCTCGGCGAAGGGGTCAGCTGTGCCCTGTGTAACCTCCGGCGTTGATGTGGTCGCTTGCGACACTGAAGCGTCGTTGCCTTCCGAATTAGCAGCGCTCACTGACGAATCGTCTCCGTCTCGCCTGAGTAACCACCCACCACCGAGGCCGCCGAACAATACTGCGACACTACCGAGTGCCACCATCGGGAACCCCCCCTCGTCAGTCGTTGTTGACGAACTAGTCGGCGACGGCGTGTCGAGAGCGGCATTCGCCGGTTTTGGTGATGGTGTCGGTGTTTGTGATGGTGTTGGTGATGGCCTCCGTGTCGGCGTCGGTGATCGTGTCTGTGTCGGTGATGGCGTCGGTGTGGGACCCTGTCCGGTTATTGCGTGAATCTTTCTTTCACCGTCTTCGACGTAAACGGTGCCGTCGGCCACCACAGGCCCTGAATGCACGGCTTCGTCGATCTCGTGCGTCCACTGTTCGGTGCCATCCACCACGTTCAACGCGTATATAGTATTGTCCCAGCAACCCACGTAGACAGTGTCGTCAACTACTGCCGGCGGAGAATGCACGCCCCCGTCTGTTTCATATAACCACCGTTCTCTCCCGTTGTTTGCGTCAAACGCGTGCACGGTTGATCCCCCTGCGACGTAGACGCTGCCGTCGGCAATTGCCGGAGACGAAAACACCGGACCTCCGAGTTCGGAGGTCCACTCCTCGGTACCATTGCTCGCGTCCAACGCGTATATAGAACTGTCAAAGCTTCCGACGTAGACGGTGCCGTCGACCACCGCTGGTGACGATTCCACCAAATCCTCGGTTTGGTAGGTCCACTTCTCGGTACCGTCGCTCGAATCTAGTGCGTACACGCTATTGTCTTCGCTCCCGACATATACCGTACTATTAGCTACTGCCGGCGTCGTGTCTACTCTACCGTCGGTTTGGTGTGTCCACTGTTCAGTGCCGTCTGCCGCGTTCAGCGCGTACACATTGTTATCACCGCTTCCGACATATACGGTACCGTTCTTCACCGTCGGTGAAGAACCACTGTAGTCGTCTGTTTGGTAGGTCCACTGTTCAGTGCCGTCACTCGCGTCCAATGCAGATACGATGTTGCCCCCGTGAACATATACGGCTCCGGAATCCAGTGCTGGTGATCCATTTGGCCCTCCCCCGTTCAATTCGATTGACCCAGCATAAGAGCCGTCGCTTTGCGAGAGCACATCCAACGATACGTGCGTGCCGATCAAGATACTGTCACCGATTACTATCGGTGCCCCGGTCGGATTCGTATTCGTTCTCCCGCCTGCATCGTATACCCACTCTCGTGAGACATCTTCAACAGGCCCCGAATTGCCGATAGCATAGCCGGTGTTTACATCGTCATAACCGAATTGGCGCCATTCTTCCCTCGCCTGCTGGGACACTGCAATGTCTGACACCTCCGGGAGGGCAGCGCCACTGATGAGGGCGGTTCCCACCTTTCGGAGTACTTGGCGTCTCGTTGCCGACCGATACATGAGGATTATTTTGTTCTGTATTTATGAAATCATCACTCTTCCGGTTGCGACATCTGAGTGTTGTACTCGACAGATCGCACCGAAGAGAGACTCTGAGAGGTGTCTGAAACGTTTCTTCAGCACGGATATCAAATGCGGGTTTCTCTATGGCATATCCTGTGAGATACTAAAATACGAACCACTGCTGGACCGAAGCAGTTCCAGCCTAGACACCGAGCTAATGACCCGCACGAAGAGCAAACACGACACCACGGCACCACCACAAGACCGTCACATGGAGTTGGCGCTCTTCCGGAAAGCCTGCGAGTGCGTCGAAACGACCATAAAACGTGGCACGTCCCATCCGGGCAACACGGCGTATTCGAACTGGAAGGCGCCCCTACCGAACCGTACGATCAAGCGCTCAGCGGAGTAGACTCCCGACGACCACGAACTCACCGACGCCCACCAGCCCTCGAACGTGACTCTCTGTAGTAGTTGCCAACGGAAGGCCGAATTCGGCTCGATCGATGAAGATGCACTCCGATCAAAGGTCTCTGATTCAGGTAGCGAGTCCCCTATATCAGAATGATTTCTATAGCGCTTAGATTCGACACTTCAATATCTCTACGGGAGCACTTATCTGGTTCAGAAGCGTATGATATTTGTGAAGTCCGGGTGCGAGAATCGAACCCGCGTCTCAGCCTCCACAAGGCTGAAGGATAACCACTACCCCAACCCGGACACGCTTCCGCTGAGGCGTATCGGGATAGCCGGGTAGAATTGAAATACGTTACGACTCCGGGGCCGGCGTGTGACGCGGCGCCACGCACCAGTCTACGAACACCGGGGCGCTGAACAGTACACACCCCGAGTCGCCCCGCTGTCGCCAACAGGTACAATCATCGTTCGCGGCCCGACGCGTCCCCTCGCTCGCCGAGCCGTCGCTAGCGGCGAATTAGCCGAGAAAATCGCGCCGAAAGCGACGGGGATCGTGGAGGGGTGCCGGGGTGTCCGTAGCGGCGGGTTACCGCTCGACGGCGACCGCGGCGTCGGACTGGAGCCAGGCCTGGTCGTTCTCGGTGTCGTGGATGAGCGTGATCTCGTCGTCGCCGTGGCCGTACTGGGTCGTGACGTACTGCTGGGGGCCCTGTTCGTCGTGTTCGTGCGTCGCGTCGTGGTGTGTCGTGTCGGTCATTATGGGATATAGGGGACAGTCACGGGTGGTCGCCCCGTGAGCGCTTCAGAGACGGGTAGGATCCGTTCGGGGGTAAGTATCCCTTCAATGCCTGTTGCCCCTGGGCGACCCCCCACGCTATGAGTGTAGCCCCCCGGGCGGAGACGACCGCGACGGGGGCGATAGGATCGACCTATCGAACGCCCTGTACACTTAACGGTCCAGGTGGCGTCGACCGACGGTAGAACGCCATGGCGCAGGACGACACTGACAGAATCGACGCGGGCGACAGCGCAACGGACGCGCCTCGTACGTCCCGCCCAGCGGACGGACAGGTCGACGCGCTGGCCGCGCTGGGTAACGAGCACCGCCTGGCGATCCTCCTCGCGCTGGGCGACCGCGAGTCGGCGACGCGGACGAACGGCCTCAAACTCACCTTCTCGGAACTGTACGACGCCGTCCCCGTCGAGAGCACCTCGCAGTTCTCCTATCACCTCTCGCAGCTGGTCGGGCCGTTCGTCGCCGAGACCGACGGGGGCTACCACCTCACCTACGCCGGCGACAAGATCGTCCGGGCGGTCCGGTCGGGGCTGTACGAGACGACCCCGTCGTTCGACCCGGTCGCGATGGCGGGTGCCTGCGTCGTCTGCGGGGCGAGCGACCTGGTCGGCGTGCTCCGCGACGAGCGATTCGTCGTCCGCTGTCGCGCCTGCGACCGCGCGCTGCTCTCGGACTCGTTCCCGCGGAGCCAGGCGGCCGCCCGCTCGCCGGGGGAAATCGCCGAGAGCTTCGGCTACCGGATCTGGAGCGCGTACGTCCTGATCCGCGGCGACGTGTGCCCGGAGTGTTACGGCCGGGTCGAGCGCCGGGTGGACGCCCACGACGGCCACGAGACGCCCGGCGACGCCGGCGGGTACACCTTCGCCGCGGTCTGTCGGACCTGCGATTTCACGATCCACCTCCCCATCGAAATCCCGGCGGTCTTCCACCCGCAGGCGAGCGCCTTCCTCTGGGAACACGGTATCCCGCTGCCCGATACACCCCTCTGGGGGCTGTTCGAACTGTTCGTCTCCGAGACGTGGACGACCGACGTGCGCTCGACCGACCCGCTCGACGCGCGCTTCGAACTCGACTTCGAGGGCGACAGGCTCGCGCTCACGATGGACGAGTCGTTCGCCGTCACGCCGGTCGACGACTTCGAGCCGCCCTGACCAACCCACGAGAACCCCGGCGTACGGCGTCGTTGTGAGCCGATACCGCTCAAATATCTTTGAGTAAGCGACCCGTTATATGTAAATAATTCAATTATACTTATCGTGGCCGGCGGTGGAGTAGTGGTGTGAACGGGACAACGAGCGCGGGCGACGCGGCGGGCGTGGAGGGCGGTAGCTGATGGCGGCGATCGAACTCGACGGGCTGACCAAGCGCTACGGCGACGTGTTGGCGGTCGACGGCCTCGACCTCGAAGTCGCGGAGGGCGAGATATTCGGCTTTCTGGGCCCCAACGGCGCGGGGAAGTCGACGACCATCGACGTGTTGCTGGATTTCGTCCGGCCGACCTCGGGGTCGGCGACGGTGCTGGGGCTGGACGCCCAGGCCGACAGCCTGGCGGTCCGGCGGCGGATCGGCGTCCTCCCCGACGCCTACCACGTCTACGACCGCCTCACCGGGCGCCAGCACCTGCAGTTCGTCGTCGACTCGAAGGACATCGACGGCGCGGACATCGACGAGATCATGGAACGGGTGTCGATCGCGGAGGCGGCCGACCGGAAGGCCGGCGGCTACTCCAAGGGGATGCGCCAGCGGCTCGTCCTCGCGATGGCGCTGCTCGGTGACCCCGATCTCCTGATCCTCGACGAGCCCTCAACCGGACTGGACCCCAACGGCGCCCGGCAGATGCGGGAGATCATCCAGGCCGAGAACGACCGCGGGACGACCGTGTTCTTCTCCAGTCACATCATGGAGCAGGTCGAGGCGATCTGCGACCGCGTGGCGATCATCAACCGCGGGCGGCTCGTCGCAGTCGACTCCATCGACGGCCTGCGCGGGCAGACCGAGACGGTGACGACGCTCGAGATCGACGTAGAGGACGCCGACGCCGGGGACGCAGAGGCGATCCGCGACCGCATCTACGTCACGAGCGCGACACTCGACGGCGACCGCATGGAGGTGACGCTGACCCGCGACGGCTCGAAGTTCGCGGTCCTGAAGGCCCTCGACGAGCGCGGCGTCGAGATCCGCGACTTCTCGATCGACGAGTCCTCGCTGGAGGATCTGTTCGCCGAGTACACGACCGAGAAACAGGAGGTCCCACAGTGAGTCCCGGTCGCCCGACGGGCACCGGACGCCGGGAGGCGAGTCGATGAGCACGCTCGCGGTCGCGAAGAAGGACTTCCGCGACGCCGTCCAGTCGCGGGCGCTGTGGGGACTGCTGGCCGTCTTCGTCGTCCTCTCAGTGCTGCTCACCTACTCCTACGTCGAGTTCCCGGAGCTGGTCAGCCCCGGGGCCGAGCCGTCGGTCGGCGGGCTGGTCTTCTTCACGGCCGGGATCGTCAGCCTGTTCGTCTCGCTGTCAGCCATCGTGATCGGCTACAAGGCCATCGCCGGCGAGCGGGAGATCGGCAGCGTCAAGCTCCTGCTCGCGCTCCCGCACCGCCGGCGGGACGTACTCGCCGGCAAGCTGCTGGGCCGGACGGCCGTCCTCTCGCTGGCGCTGGCGGTCGGCCTGGCCGTCGGCTTCGGGTTCGCCTTCGCGATGTTGGGCTCGCTGGACGCGGTGACCGTCCTCGTCTTCCTGGCCGTGACGCTGCTGTTCGCGGCGGTGTACGTCTCCGTCGTGGTCGGCATCTCGGCGACGACCGGCTCGACCTCGCGGGCGACGACGCTGGCCATCGGCTTCTTCGTCGTCTTCGAGTTCCTCTGGGACGTGGTCCCCATCGGCGTCGTCTACGTCGCCAACGGCTTCGCGCTCCCGGCAGCGATGCCCGACTGGACGTTCCTCGTGATGCAGGTGCCCCCGTCGACGGCCTACACCGCCGCGCTCACCGCACTGTTGCCCGACGTGGCCGATTCGCTGCCGACCCAGACGTTCGCCGGCCAGGGGATCGACGCCTTCTACGCCGTCCCCGAGATCGGGTTCGCCGTCCTCGCCGGCTGGCTGGTCGTCCCGCTCGCAGTCGGGTACTACCGCTTCGACACCGCGGACCTGTGACCGGCGTCCGAGACGCTTTTGCCGACGGGGCGTCTCCCTCCGAGTACCCGTGGCCATCACGGACAAGATCTACGTCAAGAACCACCAGCAGATCGCCTCCCAGTTAGAGACCTCCTTCCCCAAGGGGGCGTTCAAGGGGGCGACGCTGGACATCCTCTACCAGGGGGAGAACCTCGCGAAGCTCGACGACGCCACCCAGGACCGGGTGCTCGACTTCGCCCAGGACTTCATGGACTGCGACTGCGAGGCCAATCCCCACTGCGGCCACCCCGAGGAGAAGTTCGTCCGGTATCTCCTCGACCTCCGCGCCCAGGGGATGGGGCCCGACGCCATCGTCGACGTGATGGGCGACGACTACATGCTGTACGCCTACCCCGGCGACGTGCTCTCCTTTCTCGACGGCGCCGTCCGCACGCTCGAAGCCGTCGAGACGCTGGCCGACGTGGACGGCCGCTCCGACTTCGCGAGCGACGCCCGTCGCAAGCGCGAGGAACTGCTGTAGCGCTTCGCTGTCTCCGTATTCTCACGCTTCGAGCGCTGTGACCAGGTCGTGAAACGTCTCGATGGTCAGGTCCGGCTCCGGCCCGAACGTCTCCTGTGGGTCGCCCTTCCGGTCGACCCACACGCCCTGCATCCCGGCGTGCTGGGCGCCAATCACGTCGAACCACAGCGCCGTGACGTGGGCCAGTGCCTCGACTGGCTCGCCGACGCGCTCGGCGGCGTGGCGGTACAGGTCGACGTGCGGTTTGAACAGTTCCACCTCGTCGGCGCTGATCGTGTCCGCGACCAGGTCACCGATGTCGGCGTGGTCGACCAGCGAGTCGAGCATCTCGGGGTTGCCGTTCGAGAGGACGTAGCAGTCGTAGCCCGCGTCGATGAGCGCTTCGAGGCCCTCCCGCACGTCGTCGAACACGTCGAGTTCGTGGTAGACGGCGAGTATCTCGTCGCGCTCGTCCGCGGAGATGTCGGCGTCCGTGGCGTCCAGCGCGTACTGGAGCGCGTCCCGGTTCATCTCGTAGAACGGCTGGTAGGCGTCGACGTGGTTGGCGACCATCGTGTACTCCAGCGACCGCGCCCGCCACAGCTCCGAGACGGGCCCGGGCTCGTCGACCCGCTCCGCCAGCGCCCGCTCGGCGGCCTCCACGTCCACGAGCGTACTGTACGAGTCGAACAGGAGCGCCGACACGCGGTCGGGGTCGAACGTCATACGGTAGCACTCCACGCTCGCGAGTCACATAACGACTCGGTCGGCGCGCGGAACGCGACTACGACGGCCGAAGACGGGGCGTGCGCAGAAGGAAGGCCGGGAAAGAACGCGCGTGGAGAAGGAAATCGGGAGCGGAGAGAACGGCTAGATCGACTCTTCGAAGTTGCCCAGGCGGTAGGAGGCCTCCTCGTCGTCCTCGCTGCCGTCGAGGTCCTCGAGCTGGACCACGTCCTCCTGGTCGTGCTCGTCGAGCTGCTGGCGTAGCTTCGTCACGTAGCGCTTGTGCTCTTCGAGCTGCTCGCGGAGGTGCTCGGCCTCCAGTTCCAGCCGCTCGTGCTCGCGGACGAAGCTCTTGGGCACCTCGACCTTCGGCGGGAAGCTCTCGGTGTCGCTCGTCGAGGCGCTGGACTCGTTGAGCTGGTGTTCCGGAACCACCTCCACCTGCCCGTCGTGGGCGACGAGCATGTCGACGTAGTCTCTGAACACCGCCGACAGCGACAGGTCCCGCTCGTCGGCGATCTCCCGGAGCGTCTCGAACTTGTCCTCGCTCACGCGGAAGGAGATCGTCTTGTTCTTGCTCATTACTCCGCAGTCCGTTCTCGGCCCACTTAATCGTTTGTCAGACGCTGGCACGAGTCCCCGCCGCCATGAAATAAATCGGTACGGCCGCCGCACCGGCCGGTTTCTGTCCGACCGATGGAATCGGATTTGATAACCGGGGTCGCCGTCGGCGCGGTGTTGCGCCGCCGCTCGACGATATCGGCGCCGGTCGTGTCGTTTCAGCGCAAAGAATCGGGGTCGGAGGGGTCGCTACCGCGGGCCGGGAGTCAGGCGTCGCCGGCCTCGGCGGCGACGGCCTCCTCGTCTTCGAGGCTCTCCAGGGCCTCGACGACCTGCCGGCGGTAGTTCTCGACGGGCAGGTCGTACTCCTCGTCGGCCATCGCGACGTACTCGTCGACGGCGGCGCCGTCGCCGTCCTCGCCGGTCTCGTCCTTGTAGCGGCGGATCCGTTCGAGCGTGCGCTCGGCCGTCTCGACGACCCACCGATCCCGGGTCGCTGCGTCGACCTCGGTGATCGACTCGGGTCGGATGGAGACGTTCACCTCGCCGTCGTCGGTCTCGTAGGTGCGGGGCTTGCCGACGACCGAGACGTAGGCCGGCGGCTCCAGCTCCCGCAGCATCGAGGCCGCGTCGGGCTGGTACTGGCCCGCGTACATGTAGTAGCGGTCGCCGTTGGGGTCGATGACCTGCCCCTGCCAGTACTCGCTGTCGTCGCCCACGTCCTCGGTCTCCATGAGCGTCCCGACGAGGAACACGCGGTTGGCCCGCTCGCCCGTCGGGAGCAGCAGGTAGACCGGCGCTCGCTCGTCGTCGCTCTCCTTGAACGTGTAGGTCGCGTCGTTGAACTCGCCCGCGAACACGCGGCGGGCGACCTCGCGGGTGGGTGTCGTCGCCATCTATATCGACCTCGCTTTGATCAGCACGGCCTCTGCATCCGTCGGCCCGGAGAGCCGCTCGACCTCGTCGACCAGCACGTACCGCCGGAAGGTCGGCCCGGTGACGCGGTAGTACTTCCCCAGCAGGTCCGCGCGCATCTCGTCGGCGACGACGGACGTGTCGAGCGCGTCCATCGCCATCTCCTGGGCCTCCTCCAGCGTGATGCCGGTCAGGTCCTCCGTGGCCACCTTGTCGAAGAGGACCTCGTGGACCTCCTCGCCGTCGTCGAGCACGCCCTTGATCCGCAGGTCGAACTCGCCCTCGACCTCGCCGTGCTCGTTGCAGCGGCCGTTCTGGAGGACGCGCGTGCAGTCGTCCTCCGGGCAGCGCTTGATCAGCCCGGACCCGGACTGGATGTCGACCAGGGCGCCCTCGACGGTCACGTCGTCGTCGCCGACCTCGATCTCCTCGTCGAGCTCCTCGATCACCGTGGTGCGGTTGAGCTTCACCGAGAACCGACCCTCGTACTCGTCGGTCACGACGTTCCGGAGGTCGTAGACCTCGCCCTCCTCCAGCTCGGGCAGGTCCGACTTCGACCACTTGGTGAACTTGATCGTGCCCGTCTCGTCGCCGAGCAGGCCGACCTGCGCCACGGCGTCGGAGTTGGCCTCCCACAGCTCCGTGACCTCGCCCTTGATGTCGACCCACTCCTCGGGGGCGTCGACGTCGGCGACCTGGACCCGGTCGTTTCCAGACCCGCCGCCGCCGAGTTCGTCGCGCTCCATCCCCGCCTCGTCGAGGTAGGTGTTGGTGACGCTCCGCCGGGCCTCCGAGAGAGGGACCTTGTACTCGTTGACCAGCGTGTCGAGACGCTCCTCCACGTCGTCGACGGAAAGGTCTAGCTGGTCCTCGAACTGTTCGTGTATCTCTGTCGCCTGGGTACGCAAATCCGTCATCTGTGTCGTTCCTGTCTCCGCGTTGTTTCGATGGGAGACACTCCTCTCTTGGTCGCCCCCGTATATAAACTCTCGTACGGCGGAGTGAAAGTATAAAACGCGTCTATGGACGTTCTGATAGGGTTTCTATACTGGGTGTTGGCGCTCGTTCCCCGTGTATCTTCAACGGTTCCCGAATTCCTCGCCGCCGACGGGGCTAAGGGCCACCCGGACCAACCCGCGAACGGATGGCAGACGACCGCATCGAGCGAGTCCTTCGACAGAAACTCCGGTCGGCCGGCCGCCAGATCGGCGAGGCCAAGCGCGCCTACAGACACGCCCGCCGCTCGGCGGAGGCCGACCTCCCCCACGGCGACGACGGGCGTGCGCGGATCGTCTGCCGCCGGTACGCCGAGCGCCGCGCGGTCGAACTCGACCCCGAGCACAAGCCCGGCTGTTTCGACCCCCAATCGCAGGACTGCCGGGGCTGCGTCGAGGACATCCGCTCGGGCGACATCGAGACGTGGTGAGGGTGCCACCGCCGACCGACGACTTTCGACGGAAATTTGATATCCGGGTTCGAGAGGTGGGTATGGCCCTCCGCGCCGAGTACGAGATCGGCTGTGAGGCCCTCCCGCTGGTCGACGTGGCCGCGGCGGTCCCCGACGCGACTATCGAACTCTCGATCGGGCTGGGCGAGGGGGAGCGGCCGCGCTTCACCGCGGTCGTGACCGCCGACGCCGAGACGACCGCGGCCGTCGAGGACGCCTTCGAGTCGACGGCGTTCGTCGGCGAGTACCGGCTCGTCGTCCGGGAGGGCGACACCAGCCGCTACACCATCGCGCCGGGGACGAGCATGGCCGAACAGCTCGGCGACCGCCTCGACGACCTGGAGGACCTGCGCGCGCTCTACGAGACGCCCGTCCAGATCGAGTTCATCCGCGCCACCCCGACCGGCTGGCTCCAGGCGGGTCGGTTCGCCGACCGCGCCGCGTTCGACGAACTCCGCGAGTTCTGGCAGCGCAACACGGCCTTCCACCTCCGAAAGCTCACTCCCGTCGGCGACGACGCCAGAGACCGATTCGGTACCGGCATCGACGCCGACGCCGACGACGGCCTCACCCACCCCCAGCGGGCGGCGGTCCGGACCGCCCACCGAATGGGTTACTTCGAGATCCCGCGGACCGCGACGCTCGACGACGTTGCCGCCGAACTCGGCATCTCGGCGTCGTCGTGTTCCGAACGGCTCCGCCGGGCTCAGACCCACCTCGTCGAGACGCACGTCGACGCCGCCGACCGCGAACGTTTGCCCCTACTTGAAACGCCGCACGACTGAGAGTCAGACGTAGCCGCCCGACCCCACAACGGAGAGTCCCATGCCGACGACACGCTCCACGACCGCAGCGGACGGTATCGAGGTCGAGTACGAACGCCACGGCGACGGCCGGCCCGTCGTCCTCCTCCACGGCGGGATGGCGCCCCGCGAGTACTGGCAGCCCGTGGTCCCCCACTTCGAGGAACACGCCGCCGTCGTCCCGCACCGTCCGGGCTTCGGCACCTGTCTCGACGACCCCGACGAGACCGGTCCCGGCGAGGTGCTGGAGCGGGAGGTCGCGTACGTCCGCGCGCTCGTCGAGGACCTCGACAGCGAGAGCGACGAGCGCCCGGTCCTGCTGGGACACTCCTTCGGCGCGCTCACCGCTATCGAGACCGCGCGGGCGCTCACTGCCGACGGCCGGGCGGCCGAGATCGAGGCCGTCGTCGCCTACGAACCCGCGATTCTCCCGGAACCGTTCGCCGAACACGCGGACCTGGCCGACCGAATGGCAGCCCGCCTCGACGACGGCGACCGCGAGGGCGCGATGAAGCTGTACGTCGAGCAGGTCGTCCTCGGCGGAGAGGTCGAGGACCTGGACGCCTGGTTGGCCGAGTGGCCGGTCTGGCCCGACTGCGTCGCCCTGGCCGAGGAGGTGGTCCGGATGAACTACGCGGTCGAGCGCTACGACCTCCCCGAGCGCCTCGACGTGGACGCGCCCGCGCTCGTCCTCGCGGGGACCGAGGGGCCGGAGTTCCTCCGCGAGAGCGCCCGGACGGTTCACGACGCGCTCCCGTCGAGCCGATTCGTCGAGTTCGACGGGGTGAGCCACTCCGGTCCTTCCGAAGCACCCGAGCGGACCGCCGCCGAGGTTCGGGCGTTCCTCGACGCCCGCTGAAGTCGGTCCCCAACCGTTTTGCCGGCCGGCGTCGATACGGTGAGCGATGCCCTCCAGGCGCCACCTGCTCGCCGGCCTCGGTTCCGCCGTCGCTGTCGGCGCGCTCGCCGGGTGTCCGGCCGACGGGGCGACGGCAGGCACCGTCGCCCGGAAAGCCGTCACCGTCGCGGTCCCCCGGCGGACCGGCGAGCCGGTCGACGCGCGCGCCGCCCTGCTCGGCTACGAACCGGACCGCCGACTGGTCCACGGGGAGTACGACCCCGACCACGTCGCGGCGGCGGTCGACGGCGCGACCGTCTCCGTCCCCGACGACCTCCACGAGACGCTCGCGGACGCGTTCGCGTCCGTCCGCTACGGCGCGAACGTCGTCCCCGACGACGGGACCCCAATCAACGGCGTCGTCTCCCGCGCGGACTTCAACGCGCTCGCTGTCGGCGGCGAGGCGACCGTCGCGCCCTACCAGGGCGAAGACGGCGTGGGTCACGCGTCCGTCCGCGAGGCCGCGCCGCGGGAGCGCGATCCGACCGAGGTGACCGTCGCCACTTTCGACCTCGACGAACGCCTCGACGGCTGACCCTCGCAGTGCGCGCGCCGGCCGTCCCCTGGGTTCTCTCTCCGCCGCGACCGGCGGCTATTTTTCCGCCCCGCTCGACGACGCACACATGACCGACACCGTCGTCGCGGTCGTCCTCGCGGGCGGGACCGGGACCCGCCTCTACCCCGCCAGCCGCAGCGACCGCCCGAAGCAGTTCCGCTCGCTCGGCGGCGACCGCTCGCTGCTGGCCGAGACCGTCGACCGCGCCGGCTTCGCCGACGAGGTGTACGTCCTCACCCGCCCGGACCTGGCCGAGGGGGTCCGCGAACACGCCCCGTCGGCCGCGGTGCTCACCGAACCCGAACCGAAGGACACCGGCCCCGCGCTCGCCTACGCCGCCCACCGCGTCCGCGAACAGGTCGGCGACTGCACGCTGGTCTGCCTGCCCAGCGACCACCACATCGAGGGCGACTTCGCCGGGACGATGACCGACGCCGCCGCCGTCGCCGCCGAGACCGACTCGCTCGTCACGGTCGGCGTCGAACCCACCCGGCCGGAGACCGGCTACGGCTACATCAAGCCCGGCGAGGACGCCGAGACCGACAGCGGCCGCACGTACTACCCCGTCGAGACGTTCACGGAGAAACCCGATCAGGGCGCGGCGATGCGCTACCGCCACCACGGCTACTACTGGAACGCGGGGATGTTCGCCTGGACGCCCGACGCCTTCCTCCGGGAGGCCGCCGACACGGAGCTGGCTCCCCTCGTCGACGCGCTCGACGCGGGCGACCCCGACCGCGGGTTCGACGCCGTCGACCCGGTCAGCGTCGACTACGCTGTCATGGAAGCCACGGCGGACGCCGCCCTGGTCCCGGCGACCTTCGAGTGGGACGACCTGGGCGCGTGGGACGCCGTCGCCCGCGTGACGGACACCGACGAGGACGGCAACGCGGTGCTGGGCGACGCGCTCACCATCGACGCCGAGGACACCGTCGTCGCCACCGACGGCCACGCCAGCGTCGTCGGCGTCTCCGACCTCGTGGTCGCCTCCTACGGCGACCGCACGCTCGTCGTCCCGAAGGACCAGGCCCAGCGAGTGCGGGAGGTCGTCGCCGAACTGGAGGAGGAGGGCCTGTTCTGAGGTCGGGTCGGATGTGGTTGCGGGTGCGGGTCAGGCGGGATCCAGCCCGTCGACCAGCCGCCGGAAGGCGTCGCCGTCGAGGTGTCGCGACGCGCCCGCGACGACGGCGTAGGTGACGCCGTCCTCGGTCCAGACCGCCTCCCAGGCGCCGAACTCCTCGGTCAGCGCCGCGTAGTGGACGGGCTCGCCGCGCAGTTCGACCGTCTCCCGGGCCTCCGCTGGCTGGTCGGCCGGCTCCGGCGGCACGCCGGGTCCGAGTTCGCTGTCGGGCGCTGCCGCGGTGATCCACAGGTGGTCGCTCCCGTTGGCCTCCCGGCGGTAGACGGCCTCGACGGCCCCGCTGTCGGGGAACGTCACGGCCGAATCGAGGCCGTAGGCCGCCCCGACGCCGTCGTCGCCCGGCACGAGTAACTGCGGGTCCGCGTCGCCGAGCGCCACCGGCGAGCACGGCACGCTCTCGTCGTACGGGCGGGCGACTCCGTGGGCCCACAGGCCGTGGGGCACCCCGACCGCCTCGCACCGGTAGCGAGCCCAGTAGCTCAGCCGGTGGAACGGGATCCCCCGGACGCCGGGTGATTCGCCGTCCGCCGAGTCCGAGTCAGCGTCCACCGCCGGCTCCAGCCCGTCGAGGAGCCCTCCGAGTTCGGTGTCGTCGAACTCGCCGTCGAGGACGGACACCTCGACCTGCGTGCGCGCCCGCTGGACGCAGGCACCCCGGTTGCCCTTGTAGTCGGTCCCCAGGAAGCCGACGGCGTCGCCCGCGTCGACCGGCGTCGGGTCCTCGGTCCCCCACAGCGGCGCGACGCTGGCGGCCGGCGGCGCCCAGTCGTACAGGAACTGCTTGATCCGCAGCTCGCGGCCCTCCCCGGCCACGGCGGTCCGGACCGCCGACGGGTTGCCCTCGCTGTAGGGCGTCTGTCCGATGTCTTCGCCGTCCAGCCCGTCGGGTCGCCCCGGCGGCTGTTCGGGCCGAAGCGTCGTCTCGCTGACCTCGCAGTCGTCGGGGAGCCAGCCCGGTTCGAACACGACGAAGTTCGCCCCCGCCTGCGCGTCGGACGGCGCGATCTCGCGGACGGGTTCGGCCGCGTCGGGGTCGGTCAGTCGAACGTCGGGGCCCGCGGTGCGCCAGTCGAACCCGGTCGGTCGCTCGTCGGTCATACCCGATCGGGGACTGCCGCCCACAAAACCGTTCGCTGAACCGCGTTTTTGTAAGGGAAGCGGACGGTCAGCGGATCGCGGTCGATGGCGGGTGTCGCTACCGGTCGTCGGACCCGCCGGAGAGCCCGAGCAGGTCGGTCAGTCGGTCCAGCGGCTGGCTCGTCAGCACCGACACCAGCCGGTCGCCGCGGTCGTAGACGCGCTGGAGCTTGCGCACCTGTTCGAGGTGGTACGCGGCGCGCTCGCCCTCGGCGTCCTCCAGCTGCTCGGCGGCCTCGTCTAACGCGCGAGTCATGATCCGGATCTCGCGGGCGACCTCCTGGCTCAGGAACTGCTGGAAGACGTACCACAGGTCCGTCTCGGCCTCGAAGAAGGCCTTCTTGCCCTCGCCGGGCAGCGACCGCCGGTGGACGAGGTGGAACCGCTCCAGGGTGTTCATCGCGGTGCTCACGGTTGATTTAGCGTAGCCGCTCTCCTCGACGAGCTGGTCCAGCGAGACGGGCTCGGGCTCGAACAGCAGGATGCCGAACAGCCGCCCGTAGCTGCGCTTGGCGCCGTAGACCTCCGCGCTGCGCTCCAGGGCGTCGATGACCGCCGCGCGCGCCGACTCGACCGGGTCCTCGGAGTCTGTGTCGCTCATGTGTCGGTGTGTCGCCGGCGGCCCGCGCTCCGCGGCCGGCCGCCGGCGGCGTGTCCACACCTCGGGACCCCCAACGTTTAAATCGTTCCATGCAGAATATTTTGTATATGCCGAATATTCCGATAGACAGAGACGGAGGTCCCGGCGGGACCGACGGCGGCGACGCGGACGTGCGTGACGAGGACGAGCGGAATATCGACGCTGGAGGGGATGATGCGGTCGTTCTGCGCGGATCCGGCATCGAGAAGTCATACGACTCGCGGCTCCCGTGGGGGCGGGGCGTGGAAGTGCTCGACGGCGTCGACGTCGAGATCCGCGCGGGCGAGATCGTCGGGATCGTCGGCGCCAACGGGTCGGGGAAGTCGACGCTGATGCAGATCCTCGTCGGCGCGCTCGACGCGGACGCGGGGTCGGTCGACCGCTCCGGCCGCGTCGGCTGGTGTCCCCAGGAGTCGCTACTGTACGACCGGCTGACCGTCGCGGAGACGTTCGAGCTGTTCGGCGCCGCGTACGGGCTCTCCGAGGAAGCCGTGGCCGACGCGCGCGAACGGCTGGCCGACCGCCTCGATTTCGAACGGTTCCTCGACTACCAGGTTCGCCACCTCAGCGGCGGTAACCGTCAGAAGGTCAACCTCGCGGTCGCGCTGCTGCACGACCCCGACGTGCTCCTGCTCGACGAGCCGTACACCGGCTTCGACTGGGAGACCTACCTCGCGTTCTGGGAGCTGACCGAGGAGCTGACCGACGGCGGGACCGCCATCGCAATCATCTCCCACTTCGTCAGCGAGCGCGAGCGCTTCGACCGCATCTACGAGCTCCGGGACGGCGACCTCGTCGAGACCGACCCCGAGGCCGACGGCGACGGCCGCCCGGCGGACCGGACCGGGGACGACGAGGGACCCGTCGCCGATCCGACGGAGGTGGCGTAGATGGGCGGGGGCGCGAACGCCGCCAGCGACCGGGCGGCCGGCGACCCCGCCGGCGGTCGCACCCGCCGCGACCGGCTCGCGACCGGCCTGCTCGCGCACGTCCGCGAGTTCCTCCGGGAACCCGTCCACGTCGTCCTGCTGGTCGCGCTCCCGCCGCTGGTCGTCGAGGGCTACGGCCGCGCGATGGCCTCGTTCCCGGAGTTCCCCTACATGACGGCGGTCCCGGCGACGCTCGGCCGGGTCAACGGCGCCGTCTTCGCCGCCGCCTTCCTCGCGGGCCTGATCGGCCTCTTCCAGGTCGTCAGCGCCGTGCAGGCCGACGGCCGCCTCGCGGTCTGTGGCTTCTCCCGCGCCGAGATCTTCGTCTCCCGGCTGGGGACCGTCCTCGCGGTGAGCGTCGGCTCGGCGGCCGTCACGTTCGGCGCGCTGTGGTGGCGCGTCGACGTGGCCGCGCCCGCGGCCGCCTTCGGGGCGCTGGCGCTCGCGGCGCTGACCTACGGCCTCATCGGCGTGCTCGTCGGGACCGTCCTCCCGCGCGAACTGGAGGGGTCGCTCGTGCTCGTCTTCGTCGCGGACTTCGACGACTTCCTCGCCAGCGGCATCGTCGACGTCGACTCCCCCGTCGTGAACTTCCTCCCGCTGCACTACCCCCACGCCCTCTTCCGTTCGGCCGTGCTGGAGGGATCGGTCCCGACCGACGACGTGCTGGCGGGGTTGGCGTACCTCGCGGTCCTGTTCGCGCTCGTCCTCGGCGCCTACGTCCGCGTCGCGAACGGGGGTGAGGGTGGGTGAGCGTCGACGGCGCTCCCCGGTCGTCGACCGGTTCCGGGAGCCGGCGCTCGACCGCGCTGGCCGCCTTCACGAGCGGCGTCCGCGAGTACGCCCGCACGCCCGTCCTGCTGGCACTGTTCGTCTTCCTCCCCGCCTACCTGATCGGCGCGTTCACCCGGCTGGTGCCCGCGACGACCGCACCGCTGGACGTGCCGGGCGGCGGGACGCAGACGGTCGAGATGGCGAGCGTCTACGCGGTGTTCATGGTCCCGCTCGTCGGCGCGCTCGTCGGCGCGCTGGCGGGCGTGTTCCTGATGCAGACGGCCCGCGACGCCGACGCCCGCCTCGTCGTCGCCGGCGCGAACCCGGCGTCGGTCCTCCTCGCCCGCTTCGGCCTGCTGGCCGTCGTCGGGACCGTCGTCGCCGGCGTCTCCGTGGGGACGGCCGCGACCGTCTTCGTCCCCGAGCGGCCGCTCGCCCTCGCCGGCGCGACCCTACTGGCCGCCCTCGTCTACGGCCTGCTCGGCGTGCTCGCCGGCCTCGTCGTCGACCGGCTGGCCGGCGTCTACCTCGCGCTGTTCGGCACGATGCTCGACGTCTTCCTCGTCCAGAACCCGCTGGCGGACCCGCCCGAGTACGCCCGCCTCCTCCCAGGCCACGCGCCCGTCGAACTCGCCGTCGACGCCGGCTTCTCGACCGACGTGGCGCTGTCGACGGCCGGTGAGGGTGCCGTCTACCTGTTCGTCGTCGGCGTCGTGACCGCCCTCGCGCTGTACGGCTCGATGCGCGTCTCGTGACGCGTATCCCTCCGTCGGCCGCGAACGCTCCGTTCAGAGTCGATCGAGGTACGCCGTCAGCCGCCGCTGGTCCGCCTCGTCGAGGACGACGTGTACGTCGACGTCGTCGCCGACGATGTCGCGGAAGTCGTGGTCGGTGGTGAGTACCGTTCCGACGCCCTCGCGCTCCGCGACGGCCGCGTAGTAGCCGTCCCAGGCGTCGACGTTGGCCTCCCCCGCGGTCGACAGTGCGCTCTCGGCGAGCGCGTCCGTGATCTCGGGATACCAGCGGATCCGCTCGCTGTCGAGGAAGTTCTCCATCAGCCGGCTCGCGGCCGCGTTCGAGAAGCCGTAGTACTCCGAGAGGACGATCTGGGCGCCGAAAACCGCCGACCGAGGGACGACGGCGTCGATCTCGCCGGTGACGGCGCGCCGGATCCACGACAGCGACTCCTCGCTGACCAGCGTGTCCGCGTGCCCGACCGCTATCACGCCGACGTCGAACAGGTACGGACCGCGGTCCGGGCTCATCCGTTCTCCGACGGCCCGGCCGTCCGGTCGCCGCCGCCGTCCGACGGACTCGAATCCCCGTCGTCCGGCGAGGCCCCTCGCTCGACGGTCCGCCGGTGTTTCTCCGCGATGGGGTGAGTGGCGTCGCGGCCGGTCGGGTCGGACTCTCGCTCGCGCTCCACGGACGCCTCCTCAATGAGCCGCTCCATCCGTTCGAGGATGTCGCCGGGGTCGCGCTCGCGCTCGACCCGGATCGCGCCGTCGTCCTCCACGAGTTCGACCTCGGTCCCCGGAGTGATGTTCAGCCGCTCGCGCAGTTCCTTCGGGAGCACTATCCGCCCCTTCGAGTCGACCCGCACCATGGTTCCCACTACCGGTGGGACGACTGATAAGGCGTTCGCCGCACTCGGCTCCGGTGGTCGCCACCAGTGGCGACCGACCGAACGCTTACCAACGACACCACCGCAGTTCTGACCATGACAGCGGCCGCGGATCTGGTGCTCACGAACGCGGAGATACACGCGCTGACCGACCCCGACGAGACGGCCGAGGCGCTCGCGGTTCGGGACGGGCGGATCGTCGCGGTCGGGGCTGCCTTCGACGTAGACCACCTCGCGGGCGTCGAGACGACGGTCCGGGACTGCGGGGGACGGGTCGTCCTCCCCGGCTTCGTCGACGCCCACACGCACCTGCCGATGGTGGGGCGGCGGCTGGTCAACGCGGACCTCTCGGCGGCCGACTCGCCGGCGGAGGCGGTCGACCTTCTCGCGGCTCGCGCCGCCGACCTCGACGCCGCGGACGGCCCGGACCGGGAGTGGGTGCTTGGCTTCGGCTACGACGAGAGCGCGTGGGACGACGACCGATATCTCACCGCCGCGGATCTGGACGGGGTGGACACGGACCGGCCGGTCGCCGCCGTCCGCGAGGACATGCACCTCGCGTCACTCGACTCGACGGCCCTCGACCGCCTGCGCGGGGAGATGCCCGACTCGGACGTGCATACCCGCGCCGGCGAGCCGACGGGAGTCGTCGTCGAGGACGCCCTCGACGCGCTCTGGACCGCTATCGAGCCCGACCGGCCCGCGATGCGGCGGGCGGTCCAGGCCGCCACCGAACGGGCGACCGAACTCGGCGTCGTCGGCGTCCACGACATGGTGCGGCGGTCGGAGGCGCCGGCGGTCTACCGCGAACTCGACCGGGTGGGCGAACTCCCGATTCGAGTCCGTCTGAACTACTGGAGCGACCACCTCGACGCGGTCGAAGAGCTCGGTCTCCGGACCAACCACGGGAGCGACCGCGTTCGCGTGGGTGCGATCAAGACCTACACCGACGGCTCCATCGGCGGCCGCACCGCGAAGCTCTCCGAGCCGTACGCCGACGGCGGCTCCGGCGACGGGGATGGCGACGACAGCACCGGTGACGACGGCACGGGCGGCGACGACCGCGGCCAGTGGGTCGTCGACCCGGCGGAGCTCCGCGATATCGTCGCCCGCGCGGCGGCGGCGGACCTGCAGGTGGCCGTCCACGCCATCGGCGACGAGGCGGTCCGCGAGACGCTGGACGCCCTCGAATCCGCCGACGGCGCCCGCCACCGGATCGAACACGCCGAGGTGCTGACCGACGACCTGGTCGACCGGCTCGCCGCGAGCGACGTCGTCGCGTCGATGCAGCCGAACTTCCTGAAGTGGGCCCGCGAGGGCGGCCTCTACGCCGAGCGGCTCGGCGACGAGCGGCGGCTGGCCTCGAACCGCTTCGGCGACCTGCTCGACGCGGGCGCGGACCTGGCGTTCGGGAGCGACTGCATGCCGCTGGACCCGCTGTTCGGCGTCGAACAGGCCGTCACGGCGCCCGACGACCGCCAGCGACTCTCGGTCACCGAAGCGCTGCGGGCCTACACCAGCGGCGCAGCCTACGCGGGCTTCGACGAGGACCGCCTCGGCACCGTCGAGGCGGGGAAACTCGCGGATCTCGTCGTCCTCGACCGCTCGCCGTGGGCGGTCGACCCCGGCGAGGTCGCCGACATCGACGTGCGGACGACGGTGGTCGGCGGCGAGGTCGTCTTCGACCGGGACGCCGCGAACTGAGCCGTCGTCCGGTCGAGCCGACGGACGGCCCGGCGGTTCCGGAACCCAAAGGTAGAGGGGCGATCGGTCCCTGCGGACGGGCACATGGCCGTCCGAAAACGGGTCCGGGACGCCCTCTTCCTGTTCCCGGCGCTCCTGGACAGGCTCGGGGTCGCGGACCGCGAGAAGTCCGGCGAGGCGTTCGACCTGGCGCTGCCGGTGATGGTCACCGGGGCGCTGCGAGTCCTGTTGCGCGTCGCCGACTTCCTGATGGTCGGGATCGCGCTGGGCGACGCCGCCATCGCCGGCCTGGAGCTGGGCTTCCAGTACTACTTCATCGGCTTCGGCCTCTCGCTCGCGGTCTCCTCGGGGACGATCAGCGTCGTCTCGCGGCTCCAGGGCGCCGATCGGCCCGACCGGGCGGACCTGGCGGTCAAGCAGTCGCTGTGGCTGGCACTCGCGATATCGCTGCCGCTGACGGCGGTCGCGTGGGTGTACGCCGAGCCGCTGGTCGGGCTACTGACGGACGACGCCGCGGCCATCGACTACGGGGCGACGTACCTGTCGATCGTGATGCTGTCGATGGCGCCGCGGTTCTGGTCGATGGTCGCCTCGCGGGCGCTGGCCGGCAGCGCCGACACGCGGACGCCGATGTACGTCCGGCTGACGACCCTGCCGACGAACGTCGTCCTCAACGCCGCGCTCATCTTCGGGCTCGGGCCGGCGCCGGAGCTGGGCATCGCCGGCGCCGCCATCGGGACGGCCGTCGCCAACGCGCTCGCGGCTGTGGTCTTCCTCGCGCTACTGGTCTCGGGCGACTACGCCGTCGCGCTCCCGCTCGGCGGCCGACAGATCGACCTCGGGCTCGGCAAGGAGATCCTCCGCGTCGGGCTCCCGCTGTCGGGGATGCGCCTGCTGCAGACGTTCGGGCGATTCCCGTTCCTGTTCATCCTCGGCCAGCTCGGCGTCGGCGCGGTCGCCGCCTACGCCATCGGTCGCCGCGTGATGTTGCTGGCGCTGATGCCCGCGTGGGGCTACTCGACGGCGGCGTCGACGCTCGTCGGTCAGTACGTCGGCTCGGGCGACGACGCGAACGCCGCCGAGTACGGCTGGCAGACGCTGCGGATCGCGCTGGCCACCCAGCTGCTCGTCGCAGCGGTCCTCGTCGCCGCAGCCCGCCCGGTCGCCGTCGCCTTCGGCACCGACGAGGTCGACCTGACGGTGCAGTTCATCCGGGTGTTCGGCCTCGCCGTCGCCGGGTTCTCCGTCTCGCGGACGATGCGCGGTAGCCTCCGCGGCGCCGGCGACACCCGCTGGCCGCTGTACGGGACGGTCCTGGGCACCTACGCCGTCCGGCTCCCGGTCGCGTCGCTCGCGCTGCCCGCAGGGTTCGCCGTCACCGTCCTCGGCGTGTCGGTCCCGCTGGGGGCGAGCATGGGGTACACGGCCGTGTTCGCGGCCATCGTCGCGGACTTCTACGTCAAGGCGGCGGTCAACACCGGCCGGTTCCGGTCGGGCAAGTGGCGCGACGTGGCCCGCGCGTCCGGCGTCGGCGCCGGCGCCGACGACTGATCAGTCGTCGCCGTCGTCGCG
The DNA here is from genome assembly GCF_051414075.1 of Halosimplex marinum. Taxonomy (NCBI): domain Archaea; kingdom Methanobacteriati; phylum Methanobacteriota; class Halobacteria; order Halobacteriales; family Haloarculaceae; genus Halosimplex; species Halosimplex marinum. The sequence continues at coordinate 806,283 of NZ_JBLKNY010000003.1, forward strand.
GACCCGCTCGTACAGCGCCGTCCCGCCCAGCGCGGCCAGCGCCGCGCCGACGCCGAAGCCGGGACCATCGTCCGACGCCGTCTCCGCCGGGTCCGTCCCCGTGGGCGTCGGTGTCACTTCGTCCGTGGATTCGGGCGTCGCGGTCGGCGTGGGCGAGGCCGTCGCCGTCGGTGTGGGCGACGGCGTTGCGCTCGGCGTGGGCGAGGGGGTCGGCGACGGGGTCGCGGTCGGCGACGGGGTGGCCGTCTCGGGTCCCGTCGCCGTCACCCGCGGGGCGTCCTCGCCGCCGAGTTTGACGAGCCACGCCTCGCTCCGCGGGTCCGCGCTCGAGGACTGGTACTGCGTGATCCCCGCGATGGCGACCCCGCCGTCGTCGGTCGCGACCGCGTCGCGGACGTTGTTGACCGCCCCGACCGACACCGTCCTGCTCCAGTTGGCTTCGAGGCCGTCGCCGAGTTCGCCGACCAGGCCGACCGCCCTCTGACTGGACGTGGACTCGCTGCCCTGGCCCGCGACGACGACCCCGTCGTCGGTCGTCGCGACGCCGGTGAACAGCGTCACCGGCCGGGGCGACAGCCGGCGAGTCGCCCGCTGGTTCCCGGACCCGTCGACCGACAGCACCCAGCCGTCGACCGTCTCGACGGAGGTGTTCGACGTGTACCCGGCCGCGACGTAGCCGTCGCCGTCGGCCGCCAGGTCGACCAGCTGGTTCCGGACGAACGGGTCGCCGTCGGTCGGGGCCGTGAACGCCTCGCGCCACTGCAGTTCGTCGTCGGCGTCGGCCCGGAACAGCACCGCCCGGACCGTCGGTCCACCGCCGGACGACGACCGCACTGCCGCCGCGCCCGCGTAGCCGTCACCGTCCGGCACGACGCTCAGGATCTCCGAGCGCTGGTCGGGGAACAGCCGCGTCCGCGACCGTTCGTCCCCGTCCGGCCCGACCCTGACGACGACCCCCCGGGGGTCGGTCCCCTGTTCCCCGGTGTGCGCGCCGGCGACCAGATATCCGTCCCCGGTCGCGATGGCGTCGCGCGCGAGCAGGCGCGCGCTCCCGTCGCCGTCGGCCTCGCCCTCGTAGGTCTCCCACCACTGGATAGCCCCCTCGGCGTCGGTCCGGACCAGAGACGACCTCCCCGACTGGGCGCGGACGCCGAGCAGCGCGTAGCCGTCGCCGTCGGCGGCCGGGACGTGCGTCTGGAACGTCGGCGGCTCGCGGTCGTCGCTGGCCACCGCCGCCATCCACTCCCCTTCCCCGGTCGTCGCGTCCGTGCCGAACAGCCACCCCGGGATCCCTCTCGGCTGCGCCCCGGACTGGCCCATGACGACGTACTGGTCGTCGTCCTCGACGACCGACGCCGCGCCGTTGTACGTGGCGTCCGAGTACGTCCGGTTCCACCGGAGCGGCAACTCGTCTGCGTCCGCGCCGTCGCGCGGCGACGCCCCGGCTGTCCCCCCGAGGGCGACGCCGGCGACCACCAGTCCGGCGCCGGTCAGCACCCGTCGTCTCGACAGATCATCTGTCATACAGTCGTCAGTCGCGGCGGCCCCGCCATAAATCGCCCCATTCGGCGGCGAGGGCGGCCGGCCGACCCGGGGTCGGCCGAGCGGACAAACGGGGGCTTTAGGTCGCTGGCCGCGGAATCGCCGCCCATGAGCTACGCGACGAAGTTCACGCTCGGAACGATCGGCATCGCCGCACTGCTCGCGCTCGCGCTCGTCGTCGTCTTCCTGGCGTAAGCGACGACCGGGCGTCCCGCGGGGTCACTCTTCGCCGACCGACCCACCGCGCAGTCGGGCCGCCAGCGCGCTCCCGGCCAGCGCCGCTATCGCCGCGCCGACGCCGAACCCCGGCCCGTCCTCGGAGGCGGTCGTCGGCCGCTCGGCCGGCGCCGGCTCGGCCGTTTCTGTCGCCGCCGGGGTGGCGTCCGGAGCGGCCGTCTCCGTCGGTGGCGCGTCAGTCGGCGTGTCCGTCGGCGTCTGGGTCGGCCAGGGAGTCGGTGTCGGCGACGGTGTGGCGGTCGGCGTCGGAGACTCCGTGGCCGTGGGAGTCGAAGTCGGGGTCGCGGTCGGCGTTGGAGTCGCGGTCGGTGTGGGGGTGGCCGTCGCCGTCGGAGTCGCGGTCGGCGTCGGAGTGGCCGTCGGCGTCGGCGTCTCCGCCGGGTCGCCACCGGCTTTGATCGCGAACACGTCTCCGACGGACTCGGCGGTGTAGCGGTTGCCGACGAGGACGACCCCGCCGTCGGTCGTCGCAACCGCGTCGCTGACTTCCGCGTAGCCCTCGACGATGTCCGTCAGTTCCCAGTTCTCCGAGAGCGAGGTGTCACAGCCCCGGATCCACGGTTTCGTCGTATCGGTCCCGGCGCCGGGATAGCTGTTGCCGACGAGTACGTACTCGCCGTCGCGCTCGACGGCTTCGACCACGTACCCCTCGGTGTCGCCGGGCCGGAACACCGAACTGTGTCGTTTCTGACCGTCGGCGTCGGTCGCCAGGGCCCAGCCGCGGTATTCCCGTTCGTCGGACGCCACGGTGACGTAGCCGACGAAGAGGTAGCCGTCGTCGACTTCGGTCGCCGCGAGCAACCACTGCTGGTCGACGGTCTCGCCGTCGAGTTGCTCGCCGTAGGTGTGTGCCCACTCGTGGTCGCCGCCGTCGTCGAGTTTCACGACGTACCCCTCCTGGGACCCCGCGGACTCGTCGTAGCTGCGGTCGTAGGCCGTCCCCGACGCGATGTACCCGCCGTCCTCGGTCCGCTCGAATCCGGTTACGAGCGTGTACGAGTACTGGTCGAGGCGTTCCTGCCAGTCCGGTTCGCCGTCCGGTTCGATACCTTTGATCCACGTGTTCGGGTTCTCGATGGCCGAGCCGTACCCGGCCAGTACCGCGCCGCCGCCGTCGTCCGGCGCCACGCCGGTCGGGAGGAACGAATCGTACGGCGGGTCGTACGACCGCTCCCAGACCACTTCCCCGTCCGCGTCCGTGTGCATGAGCGCCGGCCGAGCCGTCGCGTCGTCCTCGCCGGGGTTCTCCGTGCGTTCGCCGGCGAAAAAGCGGCCGCCGTCGGTTCCGGCGACTGTATCGACCGTCAGAAACTGTCCGTCGACCGCTCGTGTCCAGGTCGAGTGAGTCCCGCCGTGATTCGAATCGACCGTGACTGACCAGGGGTCGACCGCCTCGTAGTCCTTCCCGGTGTAGCCATCGACCCGGATACGTCCGTCCGAAACGGACACCGTCTCGGCCACCGGAACGCCCTGTCCGCCGATCGCTCTGTTCCACCGAACCGGCGGTGCCTCGTCCCGGCCCCCCCGCGCGGCCGCAGAACGGGTCCCCAGTTTCGCCGCGATACCGCCCGACAGCGCGGCGCCCCCTGCCAGCAGGACGCCCCGCCGCGAAACGTCGTCGACCATACACCTCCGCCTGGACCCGTCATCTGTTTTAAATGTTCGCGCCCGAATTGGGGACCGCAGTCGCGGCAGTTGACTCGGCCGACCCGGCCAGCGGGAACCGACGGGGTTTACCCCGGGCAGCCCCTGCCGACAGGTATGACCACCTCGCCGAGCGTCGCGCCGGTCGGCGACCGATGCCACCTTCCGGCGGCCCCGCCCACGGGAGGGTATCGCTGATGTTCACCGAGCGGGACCTCTCGCCCGAACTGGCCGCCGTCCGCGAGGAGCACGCGCCCGGCGCCGTCGTCCTCGACTGCGCGCGGGACTTCGAGACGCTGCCGGCCGCCCAGGCCGAGGACCTGGCGCTGGTCACCGACGCCTTCGACCCCAGTTCGTACCCCGAGGCGCGGCTCCCGGCGGACGCTCCCGAACTGCTCCGACGCTACGCGAGCGACGAACTGACCGTCGGCGCGCCCGGCGACGGCGGCGTCGCCTGGACCCGACAGACCGAGCCGCCGGTCGTCCTCGTCAAGCCCCGCCTGGAGGGGTCGCCCGACCCCTTCGTCGACTTCCTCGTCGCCGAGGCGCTCGTCCAGGTCGGCCTCGACCTGCCCGAGCACTTCCTCGGGTTCTTCGGCGAACGGTACCGGGACCTCGCTGTAGCCGCCGAGGACCGGCTGGACCCGACCGGCACCTACCAGCTGGCCGCCGCGCTGTACGACGCCTACCTCGGCCTGCATACCCGCGAGACATTCGCCGGCTGGGCCGACGACCACCCCGACCTGTTCGACGCCTGGGTCGACGCCGGCGAGCGGCTCGAACCCCGGCTCGACGACCTCTCGACGGAACTCGCCCGCGGCGAGACGGGCTTCGGCGACGCCGCCGAACTCGCCTGCGCCGCGGTGAAACACACCGTGGAGCAAAGCTCCACGAGCCCTCCCTCGCAAGCTCGCGAGGACGGAACGGAACCCCCCACGCCGTTCGGCGCGCTCGACACGGACGCCTACCGCGAGTACGGCGCCGACTACGCCGTCGAGTGGGCCGAGAAGACCTTCGACCGGCTGGAGTGACGACCCCCGCTCTCGCGACCGGACTTCACACCCTCGTTTCGCGTGGAACCTCCGCGAACCACCTCCGCGATCGGAAACCGCACGACTGCGATAGTGTGACGTACGTCTGACGGGGCGGAGTGAAAGTGAAATTCGTGGCGGGGAACCGCAAGACGTAGGCGGGATTCGAGGTGAAACGGAGGGGTTCGGGAGAAATCGAGCGATAGCGGCGGTTTGAGGTGAAACGAGGGGGTTCTCCGATCTGGTGTCGAAAGGGAGGTTCGAGGTGTGGGCGCGACGCGCCGTCGCGCTCGGCGGTCGCGCGGTTCGCGGCTACGCCGTTCGGTAGTCCGAGGTCGCTCTCGACGGTCGCGACCTCGCTGCTCGCGGCGACGCCGCTCGCACGCCCCGAGGCGCTCACCCGTTCGCGCCTCGCGTCAGTCCCCGGCGGCCTGCTTGTCGATCCCTTCGAGGTCGGCGCCGCCGACCGACGAGCGCAGCGCGTCCATGCCGTCGTCGCGGTCGACCCCGAAGTTCTCCTGATACAGCTCCTCGACGCGCTCCATCTCCGCCTCCGAGAGCGGCGGCACGTCGGCGGCGCCGGCCCACTCGTCGATGTCGTCGGTGGTCCGGAAGGTCGGCGTGACCGTCGCCACCTCGTCGTGGCCGAGCAGCCAGCGGATCGACGCCTGGCCCATCGTCCGGGTTCCCTCGACGCCCTCCGGGTCTTCGAGGAACCGCAGCGCGTCGACCTTCTCCCAGCCCGTCTCGTACCACTCGTCGGGCCGGTGGGCGCGGTGGTCGCCCTCGCCGAGTTCCGTGTCGGGGGTGACCTGCTCGTTCAGCAGGCCCGAGGAGTGGGGCACCCGCGGGATGACGCTCGTCTCGGCGTCGAGCTCGCGGATCGTCTCGATAGTGTGGCGGCCCGGCGTCTGCTCGAAGACGTTGAAGACGAGCTGGACGGCGTCGAAGCCCTCCTCGACGGCCTTCTCGGCCTCCGCGAGCCAGCCGATCGAGGGGCCCAGCGCCCAGCCGACCGAGTCGACGCGGCCGGACTCCTCGAGCGCGTCGAGCGTCTCCAGCACGTCCGCGTCGACTTCGTCGACGTTGGCGTTGTGGAGCATCAGGTGGTCGACGTACTCCATGTCGAGCCGATCGAGCGAGCGGTCGAGCGCCGTCTCGACCCACTCGGGGTCGATCCGCTTGGGCAGTTCGCCGTGGCCGGCCTGGGGGTTGTTGTAGAAGTCGTAGCCGACCTTGGTCGAGATAGTGACCTCGTCGCGGTACTCGCCGAGGGCGTCGCCGACGAGCTGTTCGCTGTCGCCGTGGCCGTACACGTCGCCGGTGTCGAAGTAGGTGATGCCGCGGTCGACCGCGTGGTGGAGCATCTCGACGGCCTGCTCGCGCGTGCGGTCGCCCCACCAGTCGGTGCCGACGACCCACGCGCCGAAACCGACCTCGCTGACTTCGACGCCCGAATCGCCGAGTTCGCGCTGGTTCATGCCCGGACGGTTGGGAGTCGTCGCACTTAGCCGCCGCGGTTGCGCGCCGCCGGGACGAGGACGATCTACCGGCGCCGCGACGGCCGGTCCGTCGAACCCGGTCGGGTCAGTCGCTGGCCGTCTGGGGCTGGACGGCCGCCGAGTCGGCCCGCCGGTAGTAGGTCGCGCCGGGCTCGTCCGCGCCCACGGCGTCGACGTGGCCGTACTCCTCGAGCTGGTCGAGGTGCGGCTCTAGGGCGTCGTAGGTGACCGTCACGTCGGCGGTGTACGCGATCTGCCGCCGGATCGCGGTCGTGTCCGCCCTGGCCCGCTCGTCCAGGAACTCGAGGATCTCCCGCTGGATCTCGTAGAGGTGTGTCATTACCAGAAGTGTGGGCATACGGGCTTATAAGCACCCTCTGAGTCGGGTTCGAGTAAAGAATTGGATCGGGCACTGCGGACCGGCCGCCTCGCGGCCGCCGTTCAGTCTTCGCCGTCGGGGTCCCGCCGGAGCAGTCCGCCGAGCCCGCCGAGCGCGGCCAGGGCACCGCCGATCTCGAAGCCCGGCCCGCCGCCGCTGGTGGTCCCGTCCGCCGTCGCGTCGCCGTCGCTCACCACGGTCGACCCGAGTCCGTCGGTCGTCCCGGCCGGCCGCTCTGCCGGTGGGTCCGCGGTCCCGGCCGGGGAGGCCGTCGCGGACCCGGTAGCCGCCGTCGTCCCGGCCGGCGCGTCGGTCGCGGTGTCGGTCTGCTCGTCCGCGAACGCGCCGGCGAGCGCCGACTCGCCGCCGGCGACGGGCAACTCGACGGAACTGTCGGCCAGGGACAGCTCGACCGTCCGGTTCCCGGGCGGGTGGAGCGTGAACTCGTTGTCGCTCGCGTAGACGACCAGCCCGATCCGCGAGTCGGCCTCGAAGACGTGGTCGGTCGCCTGGAGCGGGAACTCGACGCCGACCCGCCCGTCGTCGGGCAGCGGGGCGGACTCCCGGAGCGACTGCCGGTAGGCGAGCGGCGTGTCGTAGTCGCGGTAGGCCGACCGGTTCAGCGGGTCCGCCCAGCCGCGGGTCACGATGTCGGCCGAGAACCGGCCGTAGTACTCCACCAGCGCGACGCTGACGACCGTCGGCTCCGCAAGCGACAGCGACAGCGACGGGACGACCCGGCCGCTGACGTGGACCGGCTCCGCGAGCGGGGGCGTCTCGTAGCGCAGGCGGTGGGGCGACTCGTCGGCGGCGACCAAGTCGGCCGCCGGCGTCGACGGGTCGTCGACGAGCGACTCCGCCGCCGCGTCGGGTTCGCCCGTCGTCACGGTCCCGACCGTCGAACCGCCGGGCCCGAACCGTACGGTCGCGGGCTCGGCGGCGGGGGCCGGCCACTCCGCGTAGGTCTCCATCGACCCCTCGGCCGCCGACCGGCCCCCGCGGACGACTGTCACCGGGTCCTCGTCCATCACGCCGGTGTCCTCGTCTTTCAGCCAGCGGGCCCACCAGCGGTCGAGCGTCCGCTCCCACGCCTCGCCGGCGGGGCCCCTGTGGCCGCCCTCGTAGAGCCACAGTTTCAGCGGCACGTCGCGGGCCGCGAGCGTCTCGTACCAGTCGGCGGCGTTGTTCGGCTTGACGATGGGGTCGTCGACCGCGTGGGCGATCAGGACCGAACAGTCGACCGCGTCGGCGTCCGCGAGGAAGGTCCGGTCGTGCCAGAAGTCATTGTAGTCGCCCGTCGCCAGGTCCTGACCCGCCTCGACGCGGTCGGTCCAGTGGCCGCAGTCGTCGCGCCTGGCGTTGCTGGCCTGGATCCACGTGCCGATGTCGGTGAACCCCTCGCTGCCGTCGGGGACGACGGAGACCGGCGTCCCGTTCGAGCGGAAGAGGCCGTACTGGCCGACGTTCGCGGACTGGGGGACGATGGTCTCCAGGCCGTCGACGCCGGTCGTCGCCGTCCCGTTGGCGAGTTCGCCCAGCGCCGACCCGCCGATCATCCCCGTCCGGCCGTTGGTCCAGTCGGCCGCGACCTCCGCGCCGCCCTCCGGGGCGTCGTAGGCGGTCGCGTGGCCGTTGAACCAGTCGACGACGGATTCGAGCGCGGCGACCGTCGGCGGCCCCGCGGCGGTGTAACAGCCGGTCGAGCGGGCCGTCCCGAGCGAAGAGACCCGCGCGACCGCGTACCCCTGGGGGATGTACCGCCGCTCGATCCGTCGGAGCGCCGCCGGGTCGCCGACCGGCGAGTGAGCGGGTCCCGGTTCTCCGGCGCCCGACGGGTCGCCGAGCGTCGCCGGTTCGCTCGTGGCGGCCGTCGTCGCACCGCCACCGGCGCCACTGGCGCCGTCCGGAGCGGGCGCGACCGACCGGTCGTAGTACATCTCGGCGGTCGCGTCACCGTGGGTCTGCTCGCCGTGATAGGGGCTCGCGATCGCGATCACGGGCGGTCGCTCGCCGTCGGTCGCGCCTTCGGGGCGGGACACTCTCACGTGGATCCGGTCGGCGGCCCCGTCGTCGTCCGTGTCGACGCCCGTCTCGACCCAGGCCTCCTCCCGGACCGCCCCGCCGGCGTCGTCGGTGCGGTCGGCCGGTGTCGCGGACGCACACCCGGTGATCGCGCCCGCGCCGACTGCAGTCGTCACCGACGCCAGCACTCGCCGCCTGGACACCGCTCCCGGCGGTGTCGGTCCGGCGGCGCGCTCGCCGTCGCTCCCGTTCGACTGGTCCATACCCCGTGGTAGCGGGGGTCCCCGTATCGCCGTTCCGGTGGGTGAAACGCGTCTTTTCGTTACCGGCGGGGCACACCACGGGAGATAGCACGGGCGACCGCCGGCTACTCGGCGGTCGCCTCGTCGGCGTCTCCCGGGTCGTCGGCCGCCGCCGCGACGCCGTCTCCCCCGCTCCGGAGTACCGGCCGCGCGACCGACTCGCGCCACCGCAGTTCCCCCTCGCGCCACCGGACCCACCCGGCCAGCGCCCCGAACCCGACGACCAGGGCACCCAGCGCGACCAGCCCGCCCTCGGGGCCGAACGACCCGCCGGTCAGGACCGCCGGGCCGGACACCTCGACGGCAAGGACGGTCACCGGCGTCGTGAAGCCGCTGACGGGAAAGCCGAAGACGGAGGCGATCGAGAAGTTCCAGGTGACGTGGAGCCCGATCGCGGCGGCGATCCGGCCGGTCAGGAGGTAGCTGGCGGCGAACAGGCCGCCGAACAGCGCGATGTTGCCCAGCGCCAAGGCGGTGACGTTGGGGTTCAGCCCGTGGCCGACGCCGAAGGCGACGCCCGAGACGGCGGTCGCGCCGGCGAACGCGCCACCGAGGCCGATCCCGCGCCAGCCGGCCAGCCCCTCGGCGACGTTGGTCAGCAGGTACCCCCGGAAGAGCAGTTCCTCGAAGACCCCGACGCCGACGAAGTACGCGAGCGTGAGCGCGAGCGCGGCCGCCGGTGCGACGCCGGGGCCGATGGCGAGCGATGGGTCGGTTCTGGTGACGACCGTGCCGGTCACCCTGGCCCAGCCCGCAACGAGTTCGACCGCGAACACGAGCGCCGGCAGTGCGACGCCGAGCGCGAGGCCGAAACCCAGGTCGGCCCACCACGCGGGCGAGCGGTCGAACCCGAGATCGGAAAGTTCCCGGCGGTCGACCAGGCTGGCCGCCACGAGAAGCCCCGCGACGAACCCGACGGTCGGGAGCGCCCGGACGACCACGACGACGGCTGCGGTCAGCACCGACCCGGCCGTCTCCGGTGCGAGCGCGACCACGCCGGACGCCGCGACGATACCCCCGACGCCGCAGAGGATCACGAGGACCAGCGCCACCCCGAGCCGCCAGGGCGCGCGGAGTCGGCGCTCGCGGACGTTCCAGAACAGGTCCCGAAACGCGTGCGGGCCGGCCATCGTCCATCGATGACCCCTCGGAGACTTAAGCCTCGGGGACGTGCGGCCCGGACGCCTTCCGCCGGCTACGTGGGCGACGCCGCCGGGAAGGAAACCCATATTGCCGGCGCGGCCCACGAACGCGGTATGACAAAGCGCCACGTCTCGCTGCCGCCCGGCGGCGAGGAGGGCATCCACGCGTTCATCGAGGAGGTCGACGACCGGCTGTCGGGCGAGGAGGACACCTGCGACGTGGTCGAGGACGTGCTCGTCGACCTGTTCGGCGACCGGGAGGCCTACGAGCGCTGGCAGTCCGGCGGCGAGGTCACCCCCGCCGAGCGCGTCCGCCTCCAGGGGTACGACCCCTGTAACGTCACCCTGGAGAGCGAGTACTACGCCGAGGTCGGGGCGATGGACGAGGGGGAGTTCGAGCGCACGAAGTACCTCCAGTGGCTCTGGCGGCAGTTCGACGCCACGCCGATGGCCGACAACGTCGAGTTCGCGCTGCGATTCAGGCGGATGCTCGCCGACCACCTCTTCGCCGACGTGGGCGAGGACTGCCGCTTCTTCAAGGGGATCACCTTCACCTACGGCCACAACATCTCAGTCGGCGACAACGTCGTCATCCACGACGACGTGCACCTCGACGACCGGGGGATGCTCACCATCGGCGACCGCGTCTCCATCTCCGACGACGCCCACGTCTACAGCCACGACCACGACATCAACGACCAGACCGCCGTCGACAACTACCACACTATCATCGAGGACGACGCCCGGGTCACCTACGACTCGATGGTCCGCGCGGGCGTCAAGATGGGCGAGAACTCCGTGCTCGCCGCCAAGTCCATCGCCGGCAAGGACGTGCCGGCCCACCACATCGCCGCCGGCACGCCCGCGAAATCCATCGCCGTCAAGGACGGCTGGGAGCCGGTCGCCGAGGATCTCGAGGACGCGAACGTCGACCGCCGCGAGGAACGGAAACTCGACTACGACCTCCCGGAGAACCTCGACGTGTTCGACGAGTTCGGCCGCGACCGGCAACCGCCGGGCGAGTAGCGGTCGAGCGCCCCGCCGCGACGAAGCGCGTTCAGAGCCCCAGTAGCGTCACGTCGCCGTTGGTCGAGCGGAGTTCGAGCGCGTGGTCGGGGTCGCTGCCGAGCGTGCCCTCGATCCTGCGGTCGCCCGACGAGTCGACGGTCAGCGAGACGCCCTCGACGGCGGCGTCGCCGTTGCTCGTCGCCAGCGTGACCGCCGCCGGGAGGTCGTCGGGGACCGCGGCGGTCACGTCGCCGTTGCGCGACCGGCAGGTCGCGTCGCCACGGAGCGCGGGCACGTCGACGGCCACGTCGCCGTTGGTGCTGCGGGCGCCATCCAGGCCTCCTACCTCGCTGGCGTCGACGTCGCCGTTCGTCGACTCCACGGTGACGAAGCCGTCGACGCCGGTCACGGTCACGTCCCCGTTCTCGGAGCGGTAGGTGCCGTCACCGGCGACGCCGTCGGCGTCGACGTCGCCGTTGCTGGTTCGGGCCTCAGCGACCGACAGACCCTCGGGGACCGACAGGTCGAGGCTCACGGAGACGTTCGCGTTCGAGTCCGGTCGCCGGGGCGCGACGGTGAGTCGCCCGTCCGCGACGCGTCCCTCGACGGTCACCTCGTCGAGGGCGTCCTCGCCGGAGCGGGACTCCTTCCGGACGGTGCCCGAGACGGCGTCGCCGTCCCCGGCCGACAGTGTCACGTCGCCGGAGTCGGTCCGGACGGCCAGTTCCTCGGCGTCGCCGGGGTCGAACGACCGTTCGACGGTCTCGGTGTACGGTTCGGCGGCGATCACGCAGCCGGCGAGGCCGACGGCGCCGACGAGGCCGGCGCCCGCGCGGAGGAACCCGCGGCGGGAGCGCTCGGGCGACTGGTCGGACGGCCGGTCGGAGGGCGGGGCGGACGGGGACATCGTTCGTTCGGAGCGATACGTCTGTCCGGCAAAAGCGTGACGGTCACAGCCCCGATTTCCGCGTCTCACGGGCCGACGCGGTCACTTCGGCACCGTCGCGGGGGAGGGGGAACCGGACGGGAAACGCGGCGGCGTCGACTCGGATTTCGGTCCCCGACCAAACACCCAAGTGTCGTGGCAACGTATGGCACGGTATGGAACCGTGGGGCTGGATCCTCGTCTACCTCGCCGGGTTCACCCTCCTGCAGCTGTTGCTGGTCCGGTACTTCTCCGACGACCGGTCGCTCGGGGGCGTCTCGCTGGAATCCAACGAGTCCTCGCCCCCGCAGTCGGGCGAGCGGGGGCGGTCGCTGGGGGAACGCGAGGGGGTCGGCCGGGAGGCGCCCCGCGACGGGGCCGACGGCGTCCGCTGTCACCAGTGCGGGACGGAGAACGCCGACGAACAGACATACACCTACTGCCGGAGCTGCCTGACGCAGCTCCGGTGACCCGTCGCGGGCGCCCGGTGTCCCGGCGCGACCCCGTCCCGGACCGTCCGCGGCCGCACGTTATCAGCGGTGAAAAACGAGGGGCAAAGGTCTATACCGGGAGCGTCGATCCGACGGTATGCGCGTCTCAAGCGGCGTCCCTGGGTTCGACGAACTCGTCCAGGGCGGCCTCCTGAAAGACAGGCTCTACGTGGTGAGCGGTCCCCCGGGGAGCGGCAAGACGACCTTCTCCTCGCAGTTCATCACGCAGGGCGCCAAGGCGGGGGAGAACTGCCTCTACGTGACGATGCACGAGACCAAGGAGGAACTGATGCAGGACATGTCGGGCTACGAGTTCGGCTTCGACCAGGTGATGGCCTCCGGGAAGGTGCAGTTCCTCAACCTCATGACCGAGGGGGGCAAGCGGACGATAACCCAGTTCGGCACGGAGGGCGGACTCACCAACCGCATCGTCGCCTTCCTCGAACAGCAGGACATCGACCGCGCGGTCATCGACTCGACGATGCTCCTGCAGCACTTCTTCAACGACGTGTCCGACGAGATCACGGGCTTTCTCTCCGCGCTGAAACAGACCGACACGACCACCGTCCTCATCTCGGAGATGACCGACCCCTCGTCGTACGCCGACGAGCACTACCTCGCCCACGGCGTGATCTTCTTCCACAACTACCTCGAACAGGGCGGGATGACCCGCGGCGTCCAGGTGATCAAGATGCGCGGCACCGCCATCGACTGCGACATCCGCGCCATCGAGTTCTCCGACAGGGGACTGCGGGTGCGACCGGGCGAGAAAGTCGAGGCCTGACCCATGGGACTGTACGAGGAGAAGTACGGCACGTCGTGGACGTCGCTGGACCGGGACGAGGCGACCGAACGGGCCTACGCGCTGGGGGTCGCCGAGTCGCTCGGCGAGTACAACCGCGAGGAGTTCGAGGCCGTCCACGACGAGATGGACACCGCCTACACCAAGAGCATCGTCGAGTTGGCCTTCCGCGAGGGGAAAAACGAGGGCCGCGAGGCCGCCCCCGCGGGCGGCGACGACGACGAGCAGGTGTGGGACGAACTCGTCGAGGGGGAGACGGTCACCGTCGACGCCGAGGACCTCCCGACCGGCGGCCGCGACGGGCTCCCCGAGGCCGTCGAGAAGTTCGAGGCCATCGAGCGGCCCGACCCCGACGAGATCGACGCGACCGACCGCCCCGACTTCCTCGACAAGTGACCCTCGCCGCGGGCCGGCGCGGACTCGTCACCGATCCGCGGTCGCCCGCCCCGACCCGTCCGCGGGTCGCCCGGTCTTGCGTCGACCGCAACCGGCTTGAGCGTCCGGCGTGACTGACAGCTATGGTCGCCGCGGATCTGCACGTTCACACCGACAACTCCGACGGAACCTTCCGTCTCTCGGCGGTCCCGCCGGCGGCGCGGGCGGCCGGGCTCGACGCCGTCGCTATCACCGACCACGACCGCGTCCACCCGGGCCTGGACGCGCCGGTCGTCGAGCGCGACGGCGTCACCCTGGTCCACGGCATCGAACTCCGCGTCGAGGCGGCCGACCAGCGGGTCGACGTGCTGGGCTACGGCGTCCGCCCGACCGACGCGCTGCTCGCCGAGATCGAGCGGCTCCAGCGCGACCGCGTCGCGCGCGGCCGCGCCATCCTCGACTGTCTCGAGGACCGCCTGGGCGTCTCGCTCCCGGTCGACCCCGAACCCGGCCTCGGGCGGCCGGACATCGCCCGCGCGGTCGTCGAAAGCGACGCCGACTACGAGTCGGTCGGCGCCGTCTTCGACGACCTCATCGGCGACGACGGGCCCTGCTACGTCGCCCGCGACATCCCTTCCTTCGAGCGCGGCCGAGAACTTCTGGACGAGGCCTGCGCCGTCGTCGGGCTCGCGCACCCCCTGCGGTATCCGGACCCGGCGTCTGCACTGGAACTGGCGCCACGGCTCGACGCCGTCGAGGTCAACTACCCCTACGGCGCCCGCGGCCACACCGGTGCCAACGGCGAACTGTCCGTCGACGACGTGGCCGCGGCCGCCGACCGCCACGACCTGATCGTCACCGGCGGGAGCGACGCCCACGAGCGCGAACTCGGCGGAACGGGCCTGTCGGCCGACGCCTACGAGCGGTTCCGCGAGGCGCTCGACGACGGCCTGTGACCGGCCGCCGACAGCCTACCGCCCGCCCTTCGATCGCCGCGAGCGCGGCCGTTGCCCTCGTGGGTACGTAGCGCGACCGCGGCGTCAGCCGCCGTCGCTACAGTCGCCGCGGCCGCAGGGTTCAATGCCCCGCGGACCCAAGCGGGGGTATGCAGTGTCACTACTGCGACCGCGAGGCCGAGATCGCGGTCGAGAAGGACGGCGTCAAGGTCGGGGTCTGCAAGACGCACTTCCGCGAGCAGATGGAGGAGATCGCGGACTCCGACTGGCTCGACGGCATCGAGGAGGACCTCGACATCGACCGCGCCGAGTGACCGCCGCCGCGCCCTGCTCCCGTCCCTCCCGCCGTCGACCCGCCGGCCGCTCTCGTCCGCCCGCTCCGGTCCCCGCGTCCGCCCCACCGGTTCGCTCGCCCGCCGGTCCGCCCCCGTAGATCGGATCGCCGATCCGCCCGGCCACCCCCCGCGAGACTTTACTGACTCGCCGCCGTAGCCGCCGGTATGGAACGCGTCGCCCGGGAAGACGTCGACCGGCGGATGGGCCCGGCCGCCGACAAGCGCGCGCTCGGCGCCGCCCTCGACACGGAGGAACTGGCCGTCAACTACTACGAACTGGACCCCGGGGACAGCTTCGGGTTCGGCTACCACCGCCACCCCGGACAGGAGGAGGTCTTCTACGTCCTGAAGGGGACGGCCACCTTCGAGACGGAGGACGGCGAGGTGGCCGTCTCGGCGGGCGAGGCCGTCCGCTTCGCCCCCGGCGAGTGGCAACTGGGCCGCAACGCCGGCGGCGAGCGGTGCGTCGCGCTCGCGATGGGCGCCCCGAAGGACGACCGCCGGACCGAGATGCTCCGGGACTGCCCCGACTGCGGCGGTCGCACCGAAGGGACCGTCGAAATGGCCGACGACCGCGAGTCGCTCGTGACGCGCTGTACCGACTGCGGTGCCGAGACCGGCCGGTTCGACTGAGCCGCGGCCGGCGGACCCGCCGCGAGTCGGCCGCTCCCGCCGCCGCTCGCGGGCCGTCGACCGAGCGCGACCGTCCTACGGCCGCCGCTCGCGGACCGCGGCGACCGTCTCCTCGACGGCCGCGGCCATCCCCTCGGCCCGCGGGCGCTCGTCCGGTCCGATGCCGTCGTTTTGCACCCGCAACGCCCGGAGATACGACGCCAGGTTGACGAGCGCGTAGCCGTCGCTCCGGCGGTCGAAGCCGTCGGGGAGCGGCCGGACGGACTCGTAGCCCGCCCGGAACGCCGAGAGCGTCGGCCGCGGCGGGCCGTCGGGGCGACGGAACACCGGGGTGGCGGTCCGCCAGTAGTCGTACTCGCCGGGTGCGACCAGCGCGTGTTCGAAGTCGACGACGGCCGCGAGTTCGGCCGCCCTCCCAGCCGGGTCGGCCGGCTCTCCCGCGGGGTCGGTCGCGAACCCGACGTGGGCGGGCAGGAAGTTCCCGTGACAGAGGACGGGAGCGCCCCCGCCGGCGAACAGGTCGGGGCGGTCCGCGACCAGCCGGCGCACCTCGCGCACGGGTTCGACCCACTCGGTGTCTGCGAGGTCGTCGGCCACCCGGTCCAGATACGCCCGGAGGACCTCGGGCCAGCGGCCGCGCCCGTCGACCCGCAGGCCGCGCTCGTTCCCCTCGGGTTCGCTGCGGGTCCCGCCCGCGGGCCGTGGAAATCCCGGCCGGGCGAAGGTGCCGGCGGTGGCCTCGTGCAACCGCCCGAGGCCGGCCCCGAGCGCTCGCGCGTAGCCGTCGTCGACTTCGCCGGGGTCGGGGGACTCGTCCGCGGCGGGGAGCCCGTCCAGCCACGAGGCGACGAAGTACCCCTCGCCGCTGGCGAGGACCGTCGGGACCGGCAGGTCGGTGCGGCGGGCGAGGTGGTCGACCACGGCCGCCTCCGTCGCGGGCTCGGCGGTCGGCCCCCGGGCGACCTTGCAGACGGCCCGGCGGCCGTCGACGCGGACCTCGTAGACCGCGTGGGGCGGTACGTCGTGGAGCTGTGCGCGGATCTCGTGGCGCTCGAACTGTGCGGCGAGCGCCCGGTGTACGTCCTGTGTCATAGGTTCCGCCGCGTGACGGGCGGCGGCCGGCCAGTGCCGGTGCTGCGGCTCTGACCCCGCGAGAACACGGAGTCAGATCGCACCGTTTCCGACAAAAACGTTACGGGACCGTCTACGCGAACCGCTCGACGACGTTGTACAGCCCCAGCCCGGCCACCGCCGGCCCGAGCGTGACGACGACCGCGAGCGTCAGCCACGCGAGGGCGGCGGCCAGCCCCTCCAGAAAGAGGACGTTGGAGCGGCCGAACCCGCCGGGCGCGACGAAGAGGACGGCGCTCGTGACCATCGCGACCGGCCAGCCGAGCGTGGCGTACTCCAGCGCCTCGTCGGCGTCCAGCAGCGTCCAGCGGCCCAGTAGCTGTCGGCCGATCACCACCGGGAAGACCGCCAGCACCAGCGCCGCGCCGGCGGCGACGCCGGCGAACGTCAGCCCCGCACCGGGGTCGACGAACAGCGCCAGTCCGACCGCGCCGGCGGCGGCCAGCCCGACCGCCACCGCGACGACCGAGCCGAGGGCGTCACCGAAGTAGTCGGTCCGCGTCGAGAGCGCCCACGCCCCGAGCGCGAGGACCGGCGACGTCGCGACCAGCCCGAAGGGGACCACGAGCGCGACCGCCCCGACGAACCCGTTTGCCATCGCCGAACCCTCGGCGCGCCCTCGCATAAGTTCCGGGGTCGCTCGCCGGCGATTTCGACCGAATTCGGCCGTGATCCCGTCGAGCCTGCCGTGCTCGTCACTCGAAGGCCGGAATGCCGGTCGCTGCCCGCCATTCCACCGGCTCGGACACGGGCGTCACTCGAAGGCCGGAATGCCGGTCGCTACCCGCCATTCCACCGGCTCGGACACGGGCGTCACTCGAAGGCCGGAATGCCGGTCAGGTCCTCCCCGAGGATCAGCGTGTGGATGTCGTGGGTGCCCTCGTAGGTGTAGACGGTCTCGACGTTCGCGAGGTGGCGCATCGGCGAGTAGTCCGTCGTGATGCCGTTGCCGCCGAGGGTCTCCCGGGCGGTGCGGGCCACGTCGCGCCAGGCCGCGACGTTGTTGCGCTTGGCCATCGACACCTGCTGGGGGCGAAGCTCCCCCCGCTCCTTGAGGTCGGCGAGCCGGTGGGCCAGCAGCTGGGCGGTCGTGATGGAGGTGGCCATCTCCGCGAGCTTCTCCTGCTGGAGCTGGAAGCGAGCGATGGGACCGCCGAACTGCTCGCGGTCGGTCGCGTACTCGCGGGCGGCCTCGAAGCAGTCCCGGGCCGCGCCGACGGCGCCCCACGCGATGCCGTAGCGGGCCTGCGTGAGACACGACAGGGGCCCCTTCATCCCCGACACGTCGGGGAGAACTGCCGAATCCGGGACGTAGCAATCGTTCAGCCCGATCTCGCCGGTGACGGAGGCGCGCATCGAGAGCTTGCCGTCGATGTGGCTCGTGGTGACCCCCTCCCGGTCGGTCTCGACGAGGAACCCCCGGACCGGGTTTCCCTCCGCGGAGCGGTCCTTCGCCCACACGAGCGCCACGTCGGCGATGGGGGCGTTCGTGATCCACGTCTTCGACCCGTTCAGGACGTAGCCCTCGCCGTCGTCAGCCCGCTCGGCGCGCGTCTCCATCGCGCTCGGGTTCGACCCGTGGTCGGGCTCCGTGAGGCCGAAACAGCCGACGGCGGATCCGTCCGCCAGATCCGGGAGCCACCGCTCGCGCTGCGTCTCGGAGCCAAAGGCGTGGATCGGGTACATCACCAGCGCGCCCTGGACGGAGGCCATCGAGCGGATCCCGGAGTCGCCCGCTTCGAGCTCCTGCATCACGAGCCCGTAGGCCCGCTCGCCGAGGTTCGCCGTCGCCTCGTGGTCGAGGTTCGGAGCGTAGAAGCCCAGCTCACCCATCTCCGCGATCAGCTCCTCGGGGAACGTGCCGGCCTCGAAGTGGTCGCCGATCGTCGGCCGGACCCGCTCGTCGACGAACTCCCGGGCGGTGTCGCGGACCAGCCGCTCCTCCTCGGTCAGGTCCGCCTCCAGGTCCACGTAGTCGAGCATGGCGACCCTTCGGCGCGGGTCGTGAAAAGCGCTCGCTGGGTCGGTCGGCCGAACACGACAAAGCACTTACCTGACGGGGCCGCCCTTCGACCGATGCGCTCGCTGGGTTCCGCACTCGTCTGTCTCCTCGGGGTCGCAGCGGGCTGTGCCGCGCCGGGCACACAGTCCTCGCCCGCACCGACCGACGCTCCCGGGACCGCGTCGCCGGTCGACACCACGTCGACCGCGTCCCCCGCTGGCACCGCTACGCCGAGCGCCACCGTCGCGGGAACGCCGACCGCGACACCGACGAGGACGCCGACGCCGGTCGCGGCCACGCCGGTCCCGCTCCGCGCGGCGGGACGGCCCTGCGACGAGGACCTGTGGATCGACTTCTGGCGCCCGCAGAACGACACGGGCGGGTGGACGGCCAGCAACGTCCGCGTGAGCTACACCCTGCCCGCGAACACGAGCATCTTCCTGGTGGCCTACGTCGACGGGCGGGTCGCGGGCGTCTCGTTCGACGCGGACTACGGGTCCGACCACTACCACGTCGACGGGTTCGGGTTCGATCTCGATCGGGCGTTCACCGGACCGCACCTGGTACAGGTCGCCGTCTACACCGACAGCAACGGGAACGGACGGTTCGACCGCGGCGTCGACAGCCCCTGTCTCGTCGACGGGGAAGTGCTCCAGGCGGGACCCGCGCATCTGAACTACAGCCGGTACGGGACCGGGTCGTAGGCCCGGACTCGGTCAGGAACGCCCGGCGACCTCGCGCTCCTCTTCGAGCGCCACGTCGATCAGGAACTCGGCGAGTTCCCGCCCGTCGGCGGGGTCCAGCCCCCGCTCCTCGAACAGCGACGCGTGGTGGTCCTCGACGACCGCCTCGCGGTCCTCGTCGACCAGGTCCCGGCCGGCCCTCGATTTCACGTCGGCGACGGCCTCGGCCGCGTCGACTCGCTCGGCGACGAGGTCCGCGATGCGCTCGTCGAGCCTGTCGATCTCCTCGCGCAGCGCCGCCAGTTCGTCGGGCTCGTCGGTCATCTCAGTACCTGTCGGTACGGTGTCGCGTCGGCGTGAAAAACGGCGGTGGTCCGGTCGTCGCCGGGTGTCGAACGGCGGTCTGCGGGTCAGTCGTCGGAGGCGACGGCGTTCTCGGAACCGCCGGCGGTCCCGTTCGCGTCGACCTCGCGGACGAAGGCGAGGAAGTTGTCGAAGACCTGCTTGGCCTCGCAGGCGGCGTCGTAGTTCTCGGGGGTGATCCCGTCGAGGACCGACTGGATGCGCTCCTCCGAGAGCTGGCCCTCCTTGCCGACCGTCACCTCGGCGGCGGCGTCCATGTCGTACTCGGGGTGGAACTGGACGCCGAAGGCGCGGCCCTTGCGGAAGCCGTGGACGCCGTAGTCGTTGGCGGCCAGCCGCTCGGCGCCGGGCGGGAGCTCGGCCACGTAGTCCGAGTGGGTGGTGAAGACGGTGAACTCGTCGTCGATCCCGTCGAACAGCACCGAGTCGCCCGAGTGCTCGACGGTGCGGTAGCCGATCTCGTACTCGCCCATGTCCTCGACGGTCCCGCCGAGCACGTCCGCGAGCAACTGGTGGCCGTAACACACGCCCAAAAGCGGCAGCCCGCGGTCGATCGCCTCGCCGACCCACTCCTTGGTCGGCGGGATCCACTCCTCGTCCCAGTAGACCGAGGCGCGGGAGCCGGTGACGACGCACCCGTCGAACTCGAACGTCTCCGGGAACTGTCCCGTCGGGAGGTGAAACTCCGTCAGGTCGGCGTCCAGTTCCCGGCGGAAGTTGCGCCGGTTGCCCTCCGCCTCGTGGGCTGCGTTCAACAGGGCGATGCGCGGCCGTGTCATCGTCGTATCCCAGCGGCTCGGCGACCAAAAGCCTGTCCACACTGGCAGCACTACGTCCCGTGCGATCGATTCTCGTCCGCGTTCCCGACGGGGTCGTCGGTTTCACTCCCCCCGGCGTGCTCGTGCTCGCCACCGTCGCCACCCCCGCCCGTCCGCGACCGGACCAGCAGCGCCGCGGCGACGCCGCCGTAGCCCGCGGCGACCGCGAGCAGCCACGACGGCCGGGCCGTCAGAAACCACGGGACTGCGACCCCGTATCCCAGCCCAAGGAGCGCGCCCGAGGCGGTCCGGACGGCGTTGACCCCTCGCCGCCGTGTGAACGTCGTGACCGCCCAGTCGACGAGCGCCGGCGCCGGCCCGCAGGCGACCAGCCAGGGCCACGCCGCCGGCGCGGTGCCGGTCAGGACGAGCGCGACACCCGACAGAATCCCGGGGTAGACGCCGCTGCAGCGGGCGCAGAGGTGGACCGTCCGGCCGCCGAAACGGAGGCGGTGACAGCGGTAGTACTCGGCGGGTTCGTGGTGGCTGAGGAGGTACCGACCGGTGCGCGCGAGGCCGGTGCGGAGTTCGCCGGTCGCTCGACGGGCGCGGGCGACGCGCCGGGCGTCCGGCCGTCCGGAACCGCCCGATCTAGTCGGCCATGTACTGCTCGTGAAACTCCTCGTCGCTCTTGGTGAGGTAGATGATCCCCTCGACGAGGCCGATGAGCGCCGGGATGAGCGTCCAGGAGAAACACAGGTAGACGATCCCCTGGCCGACCTTGCCCATGTAGAACTTGTGGGCGCCGAGACCGCCGAGGACGATCGCCAGGACCGCGGCGATGAGCCGCTCGTCGCCGCCGCTCGACCCGGCCCCCGGCTGGCGGACGCCGCACTCCGGACAGATCTCGGCCTTCTCGTTGATGACCGCGCCGCACTCGGAGCAGAACTTCTCGTTCGGCCCTTTCTGCTGGCCGCCGTCCGAGCCCGCGGACTGGCCGCCGGCGTCGCTACCGCCCGCGTCGTCGACGGTGCCCGCATCGCCCGGACCCCCCTCGGCGCCGGTCGACTCGCTCTCGTCGACGCTGTCGCTCACCCAGCTATCGTCGCTCCCGTCGTCGGTCCGGTCGCCGCCGTCGTCCGTCGGCTGCTGTCCGCCGCCCTGCCCGGATTCGGTGTCGCCGCCGTCGTCCGACGGCGGCCAGTCGCTGTCCTCGCCGGACTCGGTGTTACCGGGGTCTCCGTCCCGGTCGTCGGGCTCGTCGTTCGACATATCCCCGACGACGACTGTCGCCGCCGTAAAACTACCGGGGCCTTGCGAGTTCCGGCCGACGACCCGTCACTCGCTCCCCTCGAACGCGCCGAGCAGCGCGTCGTTGACCGCGGCGCTCTCCTCGACGAAGCAGAGGTGCCCGCCCTCCACGGCGGTGAACTCCCCGCGGGGGAGTCCCGCGGCCAGGTCTCGGCCCGCCTCGGCCGGGACGACCGCGTCGTCGGCGCCGTGGAACACCCGGGCGGGCGTCGTGACCTCGTACAGCGAGTCCGAGCGGTCGAAGCGCCGCATCGCGGCGGCCTGGGCCTCGAAGCCCGCGCGGTCGGCGTCCTCCTCGCGGCGCCAGCCGACGATCTCGTCGACCACGTCCGCGTGGGCGTCGATGTCGGCCGCGAAGGCGTTGCGCAGCGAGGCCCGGAGCGCCCCGGGGTCGTCCCGGGGCGCGAACAGCGAGTCGAGCGCGTCGGCGTCGACGCGGTCGCCGCTGGCCGCGGTCCCGAACAGCGCCAGCGACGCCGCCCGCGAGTACTGGTCGGCGTACTCCAGCGCGACCATCCCGCCGAGGCCGGCCCCGACGATGTGGGCGTCGGCGACGCCGTGGTCGGCGAGGACCGCTTCGAGGTCGCCCGCGAGCGTCCGGACCTCGTAGGGGCCGGCGGGCGCGTCCGAGCGGCCGGTCCCGCGCAGGTCCCAGGTGACCGTCTCGAAGCCCTCGGCGAGGGCGGCGTGTTGCCAGCCCCACACCCACGCGCCGTAGCCCGCCGGCTCGACGAACACCACGGTGTCCGCGGCGCGGTCCCCGTCTTCGGGCGGCCGCGGGTCGCCCCGCGCCTCGTAGTAGAGGTCGACCCCGCCGTTCGTGACGACTGTCATGGGTCACTCGTTGGCGCGGTCGCCGTAAGGGCGACTCGGTTCGCGGGCGTCCCAGGCGGCCGGAAGAAAGCACTTCACACCGGTGGACGGGTCCGGCGACCGCCATGGCCCTCCACAGACGCCGCGTCCTCGCGAGCGCCGCCGCGGCCGCCGGGAGCGTCGCGGCGGCGGGCTGTGCCGGGTTCGGGTCGAGCGTGACCGACATCACGCTCGACAACGAATCCGACGGCGAACAGACGGTGACGCTGGTCGTCACACCGACCGACGGCGGCGACCCGCTGCTCGACGAGACGGTCACCCTCGACCCGGGCGGGGGCACCGGCTACGACGAGGTGGTCGGGGCGGAGACCGTCGAGGTCAGCGTCTCGGTCGAGGGCGGTCCCGAGGAGACGCGCGAGTGGTCCGACACCGAGGCCGACTCGCGGGGGCTGCACATCGAGGTGACCGCCGAGGCGATCTCGTTCACAGAGGGGACGGCGTAGCGGTCGAGCGGGCGGCGCCGCGGCCCGTCGGGGTCCGCGACCGTCCGGGACTTATAGGTCGGCCGACCGTACCGTCCGGCGATGAGGTACCGGCGACGACTGGCCGCGAACCTCGCGTCGGAGTCGGAGGCCTACGGCTACACGCTGACCATCTGGGGGAGCGGGGCGCTGTTGATCCACGCATACAGCGTGCCCGGCGTGGCGCGCATCCTGTCGTTCGTCGCGGGCGCGCTCGCCGGGTTCGCCCTGCTCGCCGCGGTCGCGTTCGAGGGGTTCTCGACGCAGATGTCCGTCGAGGGATCGCCCTCGTCGCTGGTCGTCTCCGCGATCCACGTCCTCTCGACGGGCGGGGCGCTGGCGACCGTCAGCCTCTTTCTCGACGTGGCGCCCCAGCGGTGGCCGCTGGTCGTCTTCTTCGCCGTCGGCGCGCTCGCGACGGCGACCTACAACGTGCTGTTGCTGTTCGAGGCGCTCGCGGTCCGCGCGGTCGCCTGAGCGGCGGCCGCCGGTCGGAGAACGGAACGTAACGAACCGCACGAGGAAACGAACGGAACCGGACGACGACCGCCCACCCTACAGGGCGGTGTCGTCGGGAAGCCGAGGGTCGCCGCCGGGTCGGGAGTCGCCGCCCTCGGTCGCGGCGTCCGCGGGCGCGGCGCCGAACAGTTCCGGGGCCACGTCGAAGGCAGCCTCCGGGACCGACGCCGTGTCGGCCGACTCGGCCGCGATAGCGTCTCGCTCGGTCGGTGCGTCGACCATGGTCAGTCGTCCGCCGAGAGCGGCTGGCCTTCGGCGTCGGTCGGCGCGGGACTCTCGCCGTCGGCGAAGGGGTACCACGACTGCTTGCCGTCGGCGAGACAGGGGTCCTCGTAGCCCTCGACCTCCTCCGGTTCGGCGAGTTCGACGATGGTCTCGTGGCCGGTGGCGTCGACCCACTCGCGGAAGGTCTGCCCTTCCTCGCGCAGGGCGGCGTAGGCCTCGACGAGGTTGGCGATCATCCCCGGCACCTCGTCGGCGGGGACGCGCTGGCGCACCCACTCGATGAAGGTCGGGTCCTCGCCGATGCCGCCGCCGACGCCCACGTCCATGGCCTCGACCATCTCGCCGTCCTTCCGGGCGCGCATCCCCTGCAGGCCGATGTCGGCGGTCATCGCCTGGCCACAGTCGGCCGTACAGCCCGAGTAGTGCATCTTGATGCGGTCCACGTCGTCGGGCAGTTCGACCTCCCCGGCGAGCCACTGGAGCATCCGGGCCATCCGCGCCTTCGTCTCGGTCAGCGCGAGCGAGCAGAACTCCGTCCCCGTGCAGGCCATCGCGCCCTGCTCGAAGGGGTTCGGTTCGGGCCGGTAGGTCTCGAGCAGGTCCTCGTTGAGGAGGTGCGCGAGCTGGCCGTCCGGCACGTCCGTGATCAGCGGGTTCTGCCGCCGGCTCAACCGGATCTCCCCGGAGCCGTACGCGGAGGCCAGGTCCGCGAGCTCGATGGCGTCCTCGGCGGGCATCCGGCCGACCGGGACCGAGAGGCCGACGTAGTTCTTCCCGTCTTTCTGGTCGTAGACCCCGACGTGGTCGTGGGCGCCCTGCTCGGTGGGCTTGCCGGCGTTGTAGGTGTACTCGCGGCGGAAATCGGTGCCGGCCCGCTCCAGCTCGAAGTCCAGCCGCTCGTCGAGTTCCTCGCGGATGGCGTCGGTGCCGTGCTCGTCGACGAAGAAGCGCGCGCGGTTCTTCGAGCGGTTCTCGCGGTTGCCCGCCTCGTGGTAGTACTCGACGAACGCTCGCACGGTCGCCTTGGCCTGGTCGCGCGTGACGAACAGGTCGAGCGGGCGGGCCTCGCGGGGTTCGCGGCCGCCGAGGCCGCCGCCGACGCGGACGTTGAACCCCCTGACTTCTTCCCCGTCGATGAACTTGTGGGCGGGTTCGAGGCCGATGTCGTTGATCGAGTCCTGGGCGCAGCCCTGGCGACAGCCGGTCACCGAGATGTTGAACTTCCGGGGCATGTTGGCCAGCTCGTCGTCGCCGCGGATCTCCGCCTGGATCTCGTCCAGGAGCTCGCGGGACTCGACGTACTCCTCGGCCTTGCCGGCGACCGGGCAGCCGGAGATGTTGCGCATCGTGTCGCCCCCCGCCGAGCGCGAGGAGACGCCCACGGCTTCCAGTTTCTCCCAGATCTCGGGGATGTCCTCGAGCTTGAGCCAGTGCAGTTGAATCGACTGCCGCGTCGTGAAGTCGATCCAGCCGTTGCCGAACTCGGGGTTCTCGACGGGACCGTTCGCGTAGTCGCGGGCGACCTCGCCGATGGCCTTCAGCTGACCGGGTTCGAGCACGCCGCCGCAGTTGGTGAGCCGCATCATGAAGTACGACTCCTGGCCCCCGCGGTGGTGGAACACCCCCCAGAACTTGAACCGGGAGAACCACTCGTCGCGCTCCTCCTCGGGGATGGCGTCCCACCCCTTCTCCGCGAACTCCTCGATTTTCTCGCGCACCTCGTCGCCGTACATCTCGTCCTTCCAGGCTTCCTTCTTGTGTGGCATGGATTTCCTCGTTTTGATTTTGTCCGCAATTTCGGCAAATACCCAAACGTTCGTCTTCTGATTTACGTTTCAACTAGCCGACTGCGATGCATATAAGCATAATCGTTTAATAATTCGCGATATCGATACGGGATCCGGACGAACGCTCGAAATACAATGACCTTAAACGCATTTGGGTGGGGGCCACGCGGCGGTCGCGGTCGCGGCTCAGGTGCCGAGGCGGTCGGTCGCCGGCGCGAGGTCCGCGTGCGAGCCGGCGGTCAGCGGGTGGGCGTCCACGTCGGGCGCCTGGGCGTCGACGACAACGGGGTCGAGCCGCGAGAGCACGTCGTAGAGCCGGCCGGAGCCGGCCGCGAGCGTGTGGTCGCAGGCGACGCGGGCCGCGTCGGCGTCGTAGACGGCGTGCAGCGGGTGGAGTCGGCCGTCGCTGCGGGGTACCGCCGCCGTGTCGTCGCAGGCCTCGAAGCAATCGTCGAGCAGGGACGTGTCGACGGTGGGCACGTCGCCGGCGACGACGGCGACCGCGTCGCCCGACGCGACCCGGACGCCGGTCCGGATGGCCGCGACGGGGCCCTCGTCGGCGATGGGGTCGACGGCGAGGCGGTGAGGCAGGTCGCCGAGCGCCTCGGCGGCGTCGCTCCGGTCGTCGGCCGAGCAGGCGACCACGACCTCGTCGACCGCGGGCGCGACCGCGGCGGCGACCCGGCCGAGCGGCGCGTCGGCCGCCGGCGCGCCGAACACGTCCCCGACACCGGTCAGCAGGAGTGCGGAGCGCATCTCAGTCGTCCCCCGGGGCGGCCGACTCCGAGCCGCCGCTCGCGGCCACGAAGCCGCTCTCGGTCGCGATCTCGGCGATGTGGGGCTGGAACACCCACGCCGCCAGCAGGACGATCGGGACCATCGAGACGGCGACGACGGAGTAGCCGATGTGCAGGCTCGCCAGGAACGGCGCCGAGTAGACCAGCGGGTAGACGATCCCGCCGACCGTGCCGACGCCGCCGACGACCCCCGCGACCGCCCCGGAGCTGTTGGGGAACATCGCCGGCACCTGCGCGAAGATCGACCCCTCGGCGAACGCGCAGGCCATCCCGACCATGAACCCGGCGCCGACGGCGACGAGCACCTGGCCCGACAGGCCGGCCAGCGTCATGCCGAACATCGACAGGACGACGAAACACAGCGTCACGAACGTCCACTGCTCGCGGTAGCGGCCCTCGAACAGCGGGATGATGTTCTTCTCTTTCCGGGCGAGCACGTCGCTGACGTACCCGCCGATGGGCCGGAGCAGGCCGGCCGCGACGGAGAACGTCGCCGCGAACGTCGAGGCGAGCACGAGGTTGTCGGTGTCGAAGCCCTCGCGGTAGTAGGTCGCGAGCCAGCCGTTCATCGACAGTTCGAGGCCGAACGTCATCACGTACGCGAGCGCGAGGACGACCGTCCCGTAGCGGGTGGCGGTGTAGAACCAGCCCTTGAAGCTCGCGTTGTCGGCGGTGGCCTGCCGTTTCTCGTCGCTCTTTGCCGCCTCGCCGAGCGTGTAGTAGACGACCGCGAGGACGATCGACACACAGCCCGTGTAGAAGAACGCCGCCCGCCAGTTCGTCTCGAACAGCGGCCCGCTCCAGTTCGTGCCGAACACCCGCGGGAGGATCAGCGCGCCGCCGGCCGCGCCGGCGTTCCCGATGCCCGCGTAGACGCCCTCGGCGGTCCCGAGGTTCTCCTCCTCGAACCACTCGGAGACGTGCTGGATGCCGATGACGAACGTGATCCCCGCCGTCGCCACGATGAGCCGTTCGACGAAGAACACGGCGTAGCTCTGGGCGAACGCGCTCGCGATCGAGAACACGCCGACGTACGTCAGCACGATGGCGAAGACGGCCGGCGCCCCGAACTTGTCGGAGAGCCAGCCCGTCAGGATGCGGCCGAACGGCGCCAACCAGATGGCCGCGCTCGCCAGGATCCCGATCTCCGCCAGCGAGAGGCCGAACTCCTCGGCCATCGGCCCCGTGAACGGGGCGAACGAGAACCAGATCAGGAACGAGAAGTTGAACCCGACCGTGGCGAGCACCAGCGTCCGCCACTTGGTCATCCTGATCAGTCCCATGCCGGCACCCCCGCCCCACCGGCGGCCACACCGACGACCGCCGAACCGTAATTAACTATCATTTCCGTTTGTTCGTCCAGTATTTTGTCTTTTCCCATATCGAACGTCCACCTTTGTACGGATATCAGTTGGATGCTCGTAACATATAACGCTAGTCGTTTAGAAAATAAATCCAGACCCTGGGCAGCTGGACGAACGGGAGATATTAGGACGGATACTGAAGATATAAGGTTGTAATACGTCGAACCGGCACTTCGAAAACCGGACGAGCGTCGAATTTCGGCGCCGGACGGGAGACGGTCAGTCCGTCGATACCTCGCGGCGGTGCGAGCCGGGCGCGCGCCGGCCCCACGAAGTCGGTTCAGTATAATACAGCCTCGAAAGCGGTCGAGCGGGGGAGATCGGTGCGGAGAAATCGGGTCCGGTCGCGGGTCAGTCGTCGGCGCGCGCGGGCGAGGTGGCCGCGGCGGCGGCCCGGTCGGCGGGCGCGACGAGTCGGACGGCGCACTGCTTGAAGTTCGGCTCCTTCGACTGGGGGTCCAGGGCGTCGACGGTGAGTCGGTTGGTCGCCGGGTGGTGGATGGGGAGCCACACCAGCCCCTCGGGGACGGCCGGGTCGTCGTCGACTGTCGCCGGGACCGCGTCGCGGCGCGTCTCGACGATCACCCGGCCGTCGGAGACGGCGTCGCTGGCGGCGACGGTCTCGGGGTTGATCCGCGCGACCACCGGGTCGGGGTCGTCCACGTCCCGGGTGCGGACGCCGGTGTTGTACTGTTCGGACTCGCGGGCGGTCGTCAGCGTCAGCGGGTAGTCCTCGTCGACCGGCTCGGGCAGCCCCTCCTGGCGGGCCGTCGAGAAGCCCGCCTTGCCGCTGGGCGTCGGGAACGACCACGACTCCTCGCCGGTGTCCGGCTCCGGTGCGACCCCGTTGTCGCCGTCCCTCGGGACGTACCCGCGGTTGCCGTCGTCGCCGTCGTAGTAGCGGTAGCCGGCGTCGGTCTGGGCGTCGGGCGCCGGCCAGCGCAGCGCCTTGAGGTCTTCGAGCCGGTCGTAGGTGATCCCGGACATGTCGGCGATGCTCCCGGCGGTGAGGCCCGCGAACTCGTCGAACAGCGCTTCCGGGTCGGGGTCGGGGTCGTCGAACAGCTCGGGGAACAGCCGCGCGCCGATCGTGGCGATGATCCGCAGGTCGGTCCAGACGCCGCTGGGCGCTTCGGTCGCCGCCCGCACGCGCGAGACGGTCCGCTCCATGTTCATCGCGGTCCCCTCGGACTCGCCCCAGGTCGCCGCCGGCAGGACCACGTCCGCGAGTTCGGTCGTCTCGGTCCGGAAGGCGTCCTGGGCGACGAGGAACGTGTCTTCGAGCGCCGCCTTCGCCGCGCTCGCGTCGGGCATCCCCGCGACCGGGTTGGTCGCGACCGTGTAGGCGACTTCGACCTCGTCGTCGAACGCCTCGAACATCCCGACGGGGCCGGGGCCGGCGTCGTCGGGGAGCCGCTCGACCGGGATCCCCCACTCGTCGGCGACGAACGCGCGCTCGTCGGGGTCCTGGAACGGACGCTGACCCGGCCAGCTCCCCTTGCACGAGCAGACCCGGGTCCCCATCGAGTTCGCCTGCCCGGTCAGCGAGAACG
The DNA here is from genome assembly GCF_051414075.1 of Halosimplex marinum. Taxonomy (NCBI): domain Archaea; kingdom Methanobacteriati; phylum Methanobacteriota; class Halobacteria; order Halobacteriales; family Haloarculaceae; genus Halosimplex; species Halosimplex marinum. Next base: position 835,436 of record NZ_JBLKNY010000003.1, read on the forward strand.
GGCCGCTGCCCGGCCGGAGGTTGCCCGTCGCGAGGCAGACGTCGATCAGCGCCCGCGAGATGTCGGTCCCCTGGACGTGCTGGTTGACGCCCATTCCCCAGTAACACAGCGCGTTCCGTGCGAAGGCGTCCGCGAGGCGGTTCACGTCGGCCGACGAGACGCCCGCCCGCTCGGCGGCGGTCTCGCTGTCGGGCAGCACCGCCCGCAGGTCGTCGAAGCCCTCGGTCGCCTCGGCGACGAACTCGGTGTCGACGCGGTCGGTCTCGACGATCCGAGCGAGCACCGCCCGCGCGAGCGCCAGGTCCTGCCCGGGCTCGGGCGCGACGTGGGCGTCGGCCGCCTCGGCCGTCTCCGTCTCGACGGGGTCGACCGCGAGTAACTCGACGCCGTCCTCGCTGGCCGCCTGGCGGATCCACCGGAACATGACCGGGTGGGCCGCCGCCGGGTTCGCGCCCCAGACGACGTGGGCGTCGGCCGCCGGGATGTCGTCGTAGCTGCACGGCGGCGCGTCGCTGCCGAACGCCTGGTAGTAGGCGGTGACGGCGCTGGCCATGCACAGCGTCGTGTTCGCGTCGTAGTAGCGGGTCCCGAAGCCGCCGCGGGCCAGTTTGCCGAGGGCGTAGGCGGCCTCGTTGGTCTGCTGGCCGCTACCCATAACGGCCACCTCCCCGTCGCTGTCGACGGTCCCCTGGAACGCCTGGAGCGCCTCCGACAGCGCCACGTCCCACGTCGTCGAGACGAGGTCGCCGTCGCGGCGCACCATCGGTCGGGTCAGCCACTCCCCCTCGGGGTCGGCCGTCTCGCGCACGCCGCGCTGGCAGGCCAGCCCCTGGTTGACCGGGTGGGCCGCGTCGCCGCGCACCACGTCGATCCCGTTCCCGATGTCGGCCCCCCGCTGGAGGTGGCCGCACCCGACCGCACACCGCATACACGTCGTCGGTACCCAGTCGCTCACGGCGCGGTCACCACCGATCGCTGCCGGCTACCGGTTTGTCCCGATCTTCCACTATATTGTAGACGAACGCAAACCATTCTGTCGTCTACTAGCCCATACGCGCCATACAAAACCCTAACCCTTGGAGAATTAAAACACATATCGAGGGTTTCCGCACGGGTGTCCGGATCCGGCCTCGGGTCGGCGGGGACGGGTCGGCGCGGCGCACCTGATCCGCGTCAGCCCGGCAGGTAGTCGGACATCGACGACGACTCGGGTTCGGGCAGGTCCAGGTCCGCGCCGGTGACCGCCTCTGTCGCCGACGCGACGGCGACGGCGAACTCGTTCGGTTCGACGGCGACGGGGGCCTCCGAGAGGGCCGTCGTCTCGGCGGTCGGAACGGCCGCGTCGGCCGCCCCCACGGACCGGTCGCCGTCCGCGAAGTTCGCGACCACGGCGTCGACCCCGGCGTCCACGTCGGCCAGCCGGTCGCACAGGCGGGGGACGGCGTCGCTCCCCCGTTCGGTGTCGGGGACCGCGAGCGCGACCGCGTCGGCGGCGGTCACGGCCGCGACCGCCTGGTTGGCCCCCACGGGCGGCACGTCGACGAAGACCGCGTCGTAGCGCTCGGTCGCCGCCGACAGCCGCTCGGCGAGCCGGCGGGCGCACTCGCTCGTCTTCGCGCGGGCCAGTCGCTCGAACGGCGCCCGCGCCGGCGCGACGGTCACCGACCCCGGCGCGGGGAGCCCCAGCCGCGTCTCCGCCTCGGTCAGCGGCCGGTCGTCGGTCAACACGCCCGTCACGTCCGGGTCGATCCGGCCGGGCACGAACGCCGACAGCCCCTGCGTCGCGAACGCCGCGTCGACGACCGCCACGTCGCGGCCGTCCCGGGCCAGCGTCGCCGCGAACTCGACCGACAGCCGCGTCGCGCCCGCCCCGCCGACGCCGCCCACGACCGCGTAGCTGTCACCCTGCCCCTGCGTCCCGTTCATGTGGGGAGAGTGTCACCTACTCGTTGAAAAACCTACGTGTTCCGCGGCGTCCGACCGGGCGCGGGTGTCGATCCCGGGGACGCCTCACTCGGCGCCGTCGGCGATGGTCGCGGCGATGTCGTCGAGTTCGTCGTCGTCCAGATCCGGTCGCTCGCCGAATATCGAGTGGATCGGACGGCTACCGTCGTCCTCGAAGCGCGGGACGACGTGGCCGTGCGTGTGGGGTACCTCCTGGCCGGCGGCCTCGCCGTTGTTGAACGCGACGGTCGACCCGTCGGCGTCGACCGCCGACTCGATCGGGTCGACCAGCCGTTGCATCGCCGCGAACACGTCCGACGCGAGGTCGTTCGGCATATCCTGGACGTGTTCGTGGTGGGCCTTCGGGATGACGAGCGTGTGGCCCGGCGCGAGCGGGTTCGCGTCCAGGAACGCCAGCACGTCGTCGGTCTCGTAGACGGTGCGACTCGGGATCTCGCCCGCCACGATCTGACAGAAGATGCAGTCCTCGCTCATGTGCGAAGCGTCGGAGCGAGCCCAAATCAAGGTTTGTCCACCATCTTTTTCGCCGGGGGGTTTCCTCGGTCGCTGCGCTCCCTGCGGGAACCCCCCGGCCAAAAGCATGGGTGAAAACACCGTCAGAGCAAGCTCTGACGAGCCCTCGTTCGCGTTGCTCACGAGGAAGGCCGCCTCCGCGGGGCTCCGCCCCGCTCCGGCGGTGAACCGGCGCCGGAGGCGCCGGATGCTATGTGCAGGCGGTAGCTGTTGCGGTGAGCGGTTGCGGTGCTGTCGGCGCGCGCTGTCGCGCGCTCTCGTGCGCGCGACCGTAGCCGCGCGAGGGATGAGACGCGCAGGAGCCTGCGACGAGCATCGAATCGGCTGGGGAGGTGTGTGGCTGTCTGCGGTGCTGTGCGCGGTGGTCGCGGTGCGGTTGCGGTCCTGGTGGACTGAAAGGGCGAGGCGCGCTCGCGTTTATGGAGTCGCCTGAGCGACCCCTATCCGAAGCGGCCTCCGGCCGCGAGGATATGTCGCTCAGCGACCGCGAGCGGGCCGAGGGCTTTCAGCGCTCACCATCGAGTGCTGTCGATCCGACTCAGAGCGAGCGGGCCGAGAGCTTTCAGCGCTCTCCGTTTCCTGCGCTCACTCTCGCAGGGATTCATTTCACGAGATGTCCGACAGAAACAGCGACTCAACTCACACGCGAACCGAACACGATCCGTCGCGGCCGCCGGAACGCTCATATCTCGCGGGTGGCAACCGGCAGGCAAGATGGATCCGGCGGTTCGGTTCTGGTTGCTGATCCTCGCGCTCGCGGGGACGATCTCGGCGTCGATCCTGCTGGTCGTCTCGGCGTTCCTGCCGGGGGCGGTCCTCGGGACCGCCGACTCGGTCGGCTACGTCGTCTCCGTGTTCGTCGCGCTGATCTCGCTGGGACTGCTGGTCTGGTCGCTGACCGCCGACAGCGAGAGTCAGAGCGGCGGGTCGCCGGGAGCGCGGTGAGGACGGGTCGCCTGGCTCACGCCGACAGCGGGTCGCCTGGCTCACGCCGACAGCGGGTCGCCCGGCGCGCGCTGACGGCGGCCGACGGAACCGTCGGTCGGTCGTTTCAGCTCCGCATCGTGCCGCCGTCGATGGGCAGGGCCGTCCCGGTGACGTAGCTCGCCCGCGGGCTGGCGAGGAACGCGACCACGTCGCCCAGTTCCCCGGGGTCGCCCATCCGGCCGAGCGGGACGCCCTCCCCCCAGTCGTCGAGGCCGGCCCCGTAGTCCTCGTACTCGCCGCGCTCGACGGCGTCGGAGATGAGTTCCTCCATGCGCGCCGTCTCGTGGGCGCCCGGCAGGACGGCGTTGACCCGCACCTCGGGCGCGAACTCCCGCGCCTGGGTCTTCACCATGCCGATGACCGCCCGGCGGACCGCGTTCGAGAGCACGAGGTCGTCGATGACCTCACGGACCGACCGCGAGGTGATCGCCGTGATCGAGCCCTGCTCGGACTCGGCCAGGTGGGGGTAGGCGAACCGGGTCGTCCAGACCGCCGACATGACGAGCGTGTCGTAGGCGCCGTACCAGTCCTCGTCGTCCATCTCCAGGAACGCGCCGCTGGGCGGCCCGCCCGCGCTCATGACGACCTGGTCGATCCCGCCGAACGCCTCGGCCACCTGCTCGACGTAGGCCTCGACCTCCGCCCGGTCCGTGAGGTCGACCCGGACGGCGAGCACGTCGCCGTCGCCCAGCGATTCCAGTTCCGCCTCGGCCGATTCGAGGTGCGATTCCGTGCGGCCGCAGACGGCCACGTCCGCGCCCTCGCGGGCGAGCGCCTTCGCGCTCGCGAGGCCGAGGCCGCTCGAACTCGCCGTCGTCAGTGCCGCGCTGCCGTCGAGTTGCAGGTCCATACGCGGGTGGTCGGGCCGGCGCCCCAAAGAACCGGGAGGTTTCCGATCGCCGGCGGCCGGAAGCGCACCGTCCGGAACCGCACCGGCTCAGCCCCGCGAGAGCACGGCGCGGTAGCGGTCGCGGAGCGTGCCGGCCAGCCGCCGTTCGGTCGGCGTGAACCCGAGGAAGCGGAGCGTCGCCGCGTACGCCGCCAGCCCGGCGACAACGCCGACGACCGGCGCCGCCGGCCCGGCGATCGCGGCCTTCGCGCTCCAGGCGACGACGCCGAGCGGGACCGCGCCGGCCAGCGGCTTCCCGTGCAGCGGCGTGAACGGCTGGAGTCGCTCGAAGTGATAGAGGACGGCGACCTCCAGCCCGTTGTTCAGCGTCAACATGAGCACGTAGCTCGCCACGAGCCCGGAGAGGCCGTACCGTATCGTCAGCGGCACGGCGATCGCGGCCAACAGGAGGGTGATACAGACGTTGACCGCGAGGTATGGCCGCTGGTTGTCGGTCATCATCAGGAGGATGCCGACGCTGCCGGCGGCGCAGGCGCCGAACTGCGCGAGGACGAACCCGACCAGCAGCGGCGCGTAGGGGACGAACGCCGGTCCGAACAGCGACATCACGGTCTCGCGGTAGACGACCACCGGGACCGAGAGGCCGACGACGCCGACGAGGACGAGCCGGCTGGTGACGTGGTAGAACCGCGAGAGCGCGGCCCGGTGGTCGTCCTCGTGGAGCGCGGCGGCGACCGGCGGGACGAACTGGTTGAGCCCGATCAGCGGCAGCCGCACCAGCGACCCGACGACCATCCCGACCGCGAAGACGCCGCCCGCCACGTCCGTCAGATACAGCGCGATGAGCGGGTAGAAGCCCAGCCGCTGGGTCGTCGTCGCGACCCCGCCGACGAACAGCGGGGCCGTGTAGCGGACGTAGCGCCGCCCCACTGAGCGGAGGTCGGGACCGCTCGCGTCCCCCGCTCGTTCGGTGTCGCCGCCGTCTCTATCGGGTCTCCGGAACCGGAGCCCGATCCCTCGCTCGCGGACGAGCCACGCGGTCGCGGCGAGGCCGGTCAGTCCCGAGACGGCGACGACGCCGACCGCGACGGCGACGAGGTCGCCCAGGACCACCGCGCCGACGACGCCGACGAGCAGCTGCGCGACCGGGAAGCCGACCCGGAGCGCGAGGTTCAGCGCCGCGACCTCCTCCAGCCCGCGGAGCACCTCCGTCGCGGTGAACAGCCACACCGTCGCCGGCAGTCCGAGTGCGAACACGCGAAGCGTCGTCTCGAACAGCGGCCGCTGGTCGGTGAGCGACGTCACGAGCGGCGCCGCCAGGTACAGCCCGGCGCCGAAGACGGTCGCGACGGTCCCCAGCAGCAGCCCGGCGACCGTCACCAGGGCGTCGCGCTCGGCCGGCGAGTCGGCGTTCGGCAGGAACCGGCTCAGCCCGCTCCGGAAGCCCAGCGCGACGTGCAGCAGGAACTGCTGGAGCCGGCGGGCGACGGCGAAGACGCCGTAGGAACTCGCCGCGAACCCGTTGGTCAGGACCGCGGTGAACGCGACGGTCAGCCCGCGCTGGACGAGGATGCTCGGCACCGAGACCGTCGCGCCGTGGGCGACCCGCTCCAGGGCGTCGTCCAGGCGCGCCTCGACCGGGTCGGCGGGCTCGTCCCCCTCGTCGGGCCGCTCGACGGTCCCGTCTGACCGCTCAGCGAGCTCGCCGGACCGCTCGGCAGCCTCATCGGACCGCTCAGTTGTCCCTGCGGAGTCCGTCGACGCGCCGCTCCCGTCGCTGGTCGGCGTCGACTCGCCGCCGTCGGACTCGTCGGGGGCCGTCGGGTCGGGGACCACTGAGCTACCGTGGCGGATCGGGCGACAAAAAACCGCTGGAAGGCGACGGCGGGGAAGATCGGTTCCGCCGCGGTCGCGGCGGCCGCGGCGGTACGACTGTCCAGTCGGGAGCGCCGGCCGCGGCCGGGGTTACGAGCCCCAGAAGTTGTCGCGGCTGCCGAGGCGTTCGCGGTCGTCTTCGTCCTCCTCGTCGGCCTCGTCGTCCGCCTCGTCGGCGTCGGACTCGTCCTCGTCGTCGGGGTCGTCCGGGAGGCGTTCGAGCTCCTCGGCGCGGGCGTGGTTCGAGCGGACCTTGGTGATCTTCACCTTCGCGCGGGCCGGCGGCAGGACGCCGTCGACCATGATGATGAAGCCGTCCTCGGTGCGGCCGACGCCGGCGCCGCTCTCGTGGATGTCCTCGACGGTGACCACGACCTCCTGGCCGGGCTGGACGGGTTGGCTCTTGAGGTCCTCGATCGGCTGGTTGTAGTGATTGCACCACTCGGCGCCGCCGCGGTCGCCGTAGTGCGTACAGCCCATCCCCTCGATGCGCTCCTGAAAACTGGGGCACTCGTCCGCGAGTGGACAGTCGGGCATGACGGCGAGTAGCGCTGGGGCGAAGTAAACGCTTGCGCTCTCGCCGCCAGCGCCCGAAATCGCCGTTTCGATCCGCCGAACGGTCGTTCGCGGCCCCTGCGGCCCGTCCGCCGGTCTCCGGACGCTGGGGCGACCGCGCCCGTCACCCGCCCGGCCGCACGTCCTCGACCGTCACCCGTCGGGGCGCACGTCCTCGCCTGCACTCTCCGGGCGCACATCTTCGCCCGCCCCGTCGGGGTCGATCCCTAGCGTGTTCCCCGTCTCGACGTGGTCGATCCCGTCGACCTCGCAGACCGCGCCGACCCGCTCGTGGGCGACGGACACCTTCAGGGTCCGGAACTCCAGTTCGTCTTCGACCGTCGCGCCGGCGTCCGCGACGGCCGCGGCCACGTCGTCGATCGCCGCGTCGTCGGCGACTTCCAGCAGGAGGACGACCGACTCGCCCTCGACGGGGTCGTCGCGGATGGTGCGGACCGCTGGCGAGACGTACATGGTCGCCCCTTTGGCCGTCACCGCCGAAACGCTGGCGGTCCGCCGGGAGCGCGTCCCGTCGGCCCGGCATCCTCCCAAGGCTGTAGCCGCGGGGGAGTCCAACTGGGGGTGGAGCCCACGGACACGGAGAGGTTCGCAGGTTCGTCGTCACGGTTGACAGTGACCTGCGTTTGGGGCCGTGCCAGTACGGCCCCCGCCCCGGACAGCGATCTCGAGAACTTGCCCAAGGGTCACTTGCCGATGTTAAGCGCATCGTTCTTACATGTTTCCCGTTCGTCGTTAGAGACAATTGTCCAATATGGAAAAAATTGATTAACTCTCCAGGTACAATGGGGCCATAGTAGGGAAGAGACACAGCCGAAAGCTCCAGTCGAGACGGCACTGGGTTCAGTTGCAGGCGCTAGATAGATTAAACACGAGAGCGGAAACACACGGCACAATGGCAGATAGTCCCGACGAGGAGTCGTACCTCGTGGTGGTCGATTACGCGGAAGACACCGAGCGCAAGCGAGCGGAGTATCTGCTCGACAACTGGGACGAGGGGGAGGTCGAGTCGGTCCGCGGGCTCTCGCGGCGGGTCGTCGGCGTCGACATCGAGGAGCTGTACGAGCGGCTCGTCTCGAAGGTCCCCGAGGACCAGGTGGAGACGTACGAGCTCGATCCCGTCGACGCGTCCGCGAGCGAGCGGACCGAGCCGTTCGAGTTCGCGTTCGACACCGACCGCGACCGCGTCGAGTGGGCGATGGAGGCGATCATGAACAAGCGCAAACGCGTGACCCAGGACGCCGAGCACAACGTCTACGGGATCTACACGAAGAAGGGACGGGCGAGGGTCAGCTACTCGATCACGGAACTGCCCACTGGCGAGGTACGGCTCACCGGGGAAGTCAGCGGCTACGGCGAGGCGCCGGCGTTTCTCCGCGACTTCATCGGCGACGAACTGGAGTACATGGTGTAACGGCGCGCAGACGACAACGAACCGCGACAGATGAGCTTCCGGCCCGAACTGAACGAACTACTGAGCACAGCCGAGGCCGTCCTCAGAGAGGACCCCGTCAGTCTCAGGCGGATGGCGCCCGAGCGGAGGACGCGACTCTACAGCTCGGGACCGCGGACAGCTCGGCTCTCGTCTCCGCGGGAAGTGGCACTATTGCTTACAGGTTTCGCCTTCTGGACCTTGATGATTGCTTTCGGTGCAATGGGGGAGTTCCGGTGCGCCGAGCCCTCTTCGACGGCCCGTTCCCGGTTCGGGTGGCACCGCCGCCCGCCCGGCTCGCCCGCGGGCCCGAGCGGTCGAACGGTCGGCTCCTGACAGCCGGCGGCGTCTGCACGGTCGGGCGGTCCCCATCTTTTCCGCGGTCCGCCTCCGAGCGCGAGCGGGCGCGTTCCGCATCGCCACGAGGTCGCCCACCGTCGACGGACAGCGCGGCGGGGTCGGCACGACTCGTCAGTGGTCGTGGGTGTGGCCGCCGTCCGAGGCGGCGTCGCCGGTCCCGGAGATGTCGCCGCCGGCGACCAGGGCGTCGTGGTCGCCCTCGATCATGTCCATGTTCTTGAGGTTGTCCCGCTCCTCGAAGTCCTCGACGGCGTCCAGCAGATCCTGCTGGGTGAGGGTAGTGCGCTCCTCGGTCAGCGCGTCGAGCACCGCCTCGCGGAGGACGAGCCGGAGGTCGCTGCCGGTCAGCCCCTCGGTCTCGCGGGCGATCGCCAGCGGGTCGAAGTCCTCGATCTCCATGTCGCGGGTCACGACTTCGAGGATGTCCGCCCGCATCTGGTCGTCGGGCTTGGGGAAGTTGACGATCTCGTCGAAGCGCCGCCAGGCCGCGGCGTCCAGCTGGTCGGGGTGGTTGGTCGCGCCGATGAGCAGGACCTCGTGCTCGATGAGGCTCACCTCGTCGATGCTCTTGAGCAGAGTGTTGACCGCCCGTTTGATGGCGGCGTGTTCGTCGCTGGCGCGAGTCTTGGCGACGAAGTCGAACTCGTCCATGAAGAGGATACACGGCGACAGGCGGGTGGCGACCTCGAAGACCTTCTCGACGTTCTTGGCCGTCTCGCCGAGGTACTGGGAGGTGATCATCGACAGTTTCACCTCGACGAACGGCAGGTCGAGTTCGCTGGCCAGCGCGCGGGCGACGGAGGTCTTCCCGGTGCCCGGCGGGCCGACGAACAGGAGCTTCCCGATCTCCCGGAGGCCGATCCGGGCGAGGTAGTCGCGGTGTTCGATGGCCTTGACGATCTTGTGGATCTCGCCCTCCTGGTCGGGGGTCAAGACGAGGTCGTCCATGGTCATCTCGACCTCCTCGGGGGCGCGGATGTCGACGAGGTCGAGCATCTCCTGTTCGTCCTCGTCGTCCTCGTCGAAGTACTCCTCGAGGAGCTGGTCGATCCAGACGCGGTCGGCCCGAACGGGGCGGTTCTCCTCGCGGGCGAGTTCGTAGTCGGCGCCGTCGACCCGGTCCTCGTAGACGCTGGCGAGGACGGGGTTGTCGTTGAGCCGGTCAGCGTCGACCCGGTCGAGGAACCACTCCTCGGCCATGTCCTCGTCGGTGAAGGTGATGGTGCCCGAGAAGTCGTCGCGGTCGGTGAACATCAGCCCCGAGATCGCCTCCCAGGGCCGGTCCACGTCGGTCGCCTCCCGGGCCGTGGTCGTGGTGGCCGAGAGCGGGCGCTCGATCTCCCCGTCGCTCCAGAACACCGCCCGGTAGGCGGGCGGCAGGTCGTCGGCGTCTAAGTCGCGGTTGTCGCTGTAGGCCTGCGCCGTCAGCACGAACTCCACGACCGCAAGCTCCGGATCGCTCATTCCCACCGAGATTCGTCCCCCGACCGGATAAGTCTCGCGAACCGTCCGCGTCGTCCGAATATTGCCGGCGATCCGGTATCTAATCTGATACGTCTCGCCACGTTTATGTCGCCGGGGAAACGACACGCCGGACGAACCATGGACGAAGTCCTCGAAGTCGCGGAAGTCGCGGCCGATTTCGGACTAGAGGGCGTGTTCCGACTGATACTGGGGCTCGTCGGGTTCCTGCTGTTGGTGGGCGGCCTGGGACTGTGGCTGCTCACCGACATGGGCCTGCTCGTGCTCCCGGCGGTCCTGATGGTCGTCGGCGTCCTGCTGATGGTCGCCCCGGTCGTCCTGTTCGTCGTCGGCGACCTGCTGTAGTTCGGCGCTCCGCCCGTCGTCGCGACGCCCGAGAAACTCCGCGCGACGCGTCCGTCGTTTGTGAGGACTTAACACGTCGCGGCCCCTCCACGGATCCATGAGCGACGCGACTCCGGTCATCGTGCAGGCGCGGCGGACGCCCCAGGGAAAGGAGGACGGCGCCTTCGCGGACGTACGGAGCGAGGACCTGTCGGTCCCGCTGGTGAACGAGATGCTCGCCGACACCGGTCTGTCGGGCGAGCAGGTCGACGACCTGCTGTGGGGCTGCGCCCAGCAGCGCGACGAACAGGGCAACAACATGGCCCGCGTGGTCGCGCTCCTCTCGGACCTGGGCGAGGAAGTCCCGGCCGCCACGATCAACCGCTGGTGTGCCTCCTCGGCGGAGGCGATCATGCGCGGCGCCGACGCCATCGCCGCGGGCCAGCGCGACTGCGTCATCGCCGGCGGCGTCGAGTCGATGAGCCGCGTCGAACTCGGGCAGAACACCCACAACGTCCACCCGCGGCTGGCGGAACTCTACAACATCGGCGAGCTCCAGATGGGCATGACCGCCGAGAAGGTCGCCGAGGAGTACGGCGTGAGCCGCGAGGAACAGGACGAATACGCGCTCCGTAGCCACCAGCGTGCCGCCGACGCCACGGACTCGGGCCGGTTCGACGACGAGATCGTCCCCGTCGAGACGGAGGAGAGTACCGTCTCCGCCGACGAGGGCATCCGGCGGGACACCTCCCTGGAGAAGCTGGCCGGCCTGCCGACCGTCTTCAAGAGCGAGGGGACGGTCACGCCGGGCAACGCCTCCCAGATCTCCGACGGCGCCGCCGGCACGATGGTCACGTCCCGCGCGTTCGCGGACGACCACGGGCTGGACGTGCTCGCGGAAGTGGGCGACCACATGGTCGCAGGCGTCGACCCGACGGTCATGGGCGTCGGCCCCGTCCCCGCGGTCCGCAAGCTCTGCGAGCGCACCGGCCGGGACACCGACGACTACGACCTCGTGGAACTCAACGAGGCGTTCGCCAGCCAGGTCCTCTATTGCCAGCGGGAACTCGGCTTCGACGACGATATCTACAACGTCAACGGCGGCGCCATCGCCATCGGCCACCCGCTCGGGGCGTCCGGCGCGCGCCTGCCGGTGACGCTGATCCACGAGATGAACCGCCGCGACGCCGACCTGGGCCTCGCGACGGAGTGCGTCGGCTTCGGCCAGGGTGCGGCCGTCGAGTTCTCGCTGCCGTAACGTCCGCGCGCCCCTGGCGCGCGGTTCACCGGGCCGAGCGTTGCGAGGCCCGCTTTTTGCCCCATCTTTTTCGAGGAGCGGTGCCCACAGCGAGCACAGCGAGCGAGGACACCCGACGAGAAAAAGGTGGTAGCGGCGTGGCCGTCGAGTTCTCGCTACCGTAACGTCCGCGCGCCCCTGGCGCGCGGTTCCCCGGTCGCGAGCGAGCGAAGCGAGGTGCGACTAGTGAGGGACCGAAGGTCCCTCATACCATGCGAACGGGCGGCGAAGCCGCCCGTGAGCAGACGAAGGGAGTACCTCGTTGCGAACGGGGAACGGAGCGACCCGTGAGCGGAGCAAGCGGGTCGACCGGCTTTCTGTCCCATCTTTTCGCGCGTGGAGAGCGGTCGTCCGCCCGGAGGGGTGACGGTCCCGAGTGCGATCGGCGGAAATCGTAATTCAGTTTCGAAAAAATATTTATACTGTCAGTGAGGGTACCCCTGGTGTGCTTTCGGGGCCGCTGGTGGGAGGGTCGATACTGGGGGCCGCGGCCGCCGCGTTCGGGTGGTACGCGTGGCGGTTGCGGGGGGCGCGCGACAGGCCGGGGGGAACCGGGCTGGTCGCGATAGCCGCGCTGCTGGCGGTCGTGACGCTGGCCGAGGCGCTGGTCGTCGGGCTGGGGCTGCCCGCGGCGGCGCTCGCCCCGCTGACGCAGATCGTCGTCTTCGGCGGGGCGGTCTGCTGGGCGAAGTTCGTCATCGCGTACACCGGCCGGGACCCGGGCGGGCCGGGCGTGCTGGCGCTGGTCGTGTTGCTCCCGGCACTCGGGCTGGTCGGCGCGCTGGCGCGGTTCACGCCCGTCCTCCCGATGACCGAGCCGGTGAGTTCGGCCGGGCCGGTGAACGTCCTCCTCAGCAGCGTCGCCAGCGCGGCGTCGTGGGGGATCCTGATCGGACTGTCGCTCCTGTTGATCTGGGACGCGACCCGGTACGCCTCCTTCGAGCGCTCGCGCGGGGTCGCGCTGTCGCTCGTCGGTTTCGCGGTCGCGGGACTGCCGCTGGTCACGTCGGCGCTGGAGCTGGCGGACACCATCTCCATCGAGACGGGCGCGGTCGTCGCCCAGACGGGCGTCCTCGCGGCGCTGACCGTCGGCGTCGCGGTCGGCCGACCCTACCGCTCGCTGCCCATCGCGGAGGCGATCGGCCGCGACGCGGTCGTCTCGAACCTCAACGACGCCGTCGTGGTGGTCGACGGGGACGCGCGGGTCGTCGACATGAACGAGGCTGCCGAGGAGCTGTTCGAGCGGCCGCTCGCGGCGACCGTCCGCGAGCCGCTGTCGGCGCTGGTCGACGCGGACCTGCTGGGGCCGGACGGCCTGCCCGACGAGTCGACGATCGAGATCGAGGGGGCGGTCGGCAAGCGCTACTTCGACGTGTCGGTCTCGCGGGTGCGCCGCAGCGGCGCCGCCGCAGCGGGCCACGCGGTGGCGCTGCGGGACGTGACCGACGAGCGGATCCGCGGCCAGCGCCTGGAGGTGCTCGGGCGGGTGCTCCGGCACAACGTGCGCAACGACATGACGGCGGTGTACGCGATGGCCGACGCCGTCGCCGACGGCGGCGACGAGCGGACCGCCCGCCGGCTCCGCGAGACGGCCGACTCGCTGGTCGAGGTGAGCGAGCGGGCTCGCGCCGTCGAGGAGAGCATGTGTCTGGACCCCGCGACCGACGAGACGGCCGACGTGGGCGCGCTCGTGGCGGAAGTCGCGGCCGCGCTCCGCGATCAGGGCCACGACGTGTCGGTGACGGCCGACGGCGACGCGGCGGTCCGTCGGTCGCCGGAGCTTGTCGCGTCGGTCTGCGAACACCTGCTGTCCTACGCGACCGAGAACGCGGCGGGGCCGATAGCGGTGACCGTCGAGCGCGACGGCTGCTACGTCGACGTGACCGTCGAGAGCGACGGGCGGCTGCTGGCCGAACAGGACGCGGCGGCGGTCACGAACGGCGGGGAGACTCAGCTGGAACACGCCGACGACCTGGACATCTGGGCAGTCTCGTGGGGCGCCGAGCGGCTGGGCGGCGAGCTGGTACCCGACTGCGAGCGGGGTCGCCGCGTCGGCGTCCGGATCCCCGTGGCGTGACCGGGTGTCGGTCCCGGTGGCGCGACCGGCTGTCGACACCGACGGGTGGGCGGCCGCCGAACGCCCGGCCGTCAGTCCGGGTCGACGAGCTTCATGGCCTCGTTGACCGACTCGCGCCGGCCAAGCAGGGTGATGTGGTCGCCGAGTTCGACGACGTAGTCGGCGGTGGGCACCTCCGCGGATTCGTGGTCCCCCTTGCTGACCAGCGCGATGAGGCAGGCGTCGGGGAGCATCTTGCCGATCTCCCGGACGGGCTTGCCGGCGACCTCCTCGCTGGTGACCTCGACTTCCTGGACGTCACCGGAGCGGCCCACGTCGGTCATCCAGTGAGCGATGGCGGGGCGTTCGATCTGGTTGTCGATGGCCCAGGCGGTCGCCATCGACGCGGAGATCGTGCGGACGCCCAGGTCCTCGAAGGCGTCGACGTTGTCGGGGTTGTTCGCCCGCGCGATGACGTTCTCCACGTCGAACTTCGAGCTCGCCAGCTGCGAGACGAGCAGGTTCACGTCGTCGTCGCCGGTGGCGGCCACGATCGTCTTGGCGTTGTTCGCGCCGGCCTCCCGTAGCACCTCCGTGTCCGTGCCGTCGCCGATGACGGCGGTGAACCCCTCGTTGCGCACGCGTTCGGCGATCGATTCGTCCTCCTCGATGATGACCACGTTCTCGCCGCGGTCTTCGAGGCGTTCGGCGAGCGAGCGGCCCACCTTCCCGCCTCCGACGATGATGACTCTCATTGGTATCACGTCCAGGTACTGCGCCACGTGCCGCGCCAGCCCGCCCTCGACGAGGGCGGTCGCGAAGATCGCCAGGAAGACGACGCCCAGAAGCAGGTCCGCCTGGCCGACGAGCGTCGCCGCCTCCGCGCAGTGAGCCGCCGCCTCGCCGCTCAGGTCGGGGCGACCGCAGACGCTCGCGGCGGTGGCCCCCTCGCCGACCACGTCGGCCGCGTCGGCCCGCAGGGTGTCGGCGACGTTGCCGAGTTCGACGGCGAACAGCGTCGCGACCGACGCCGGGATGATCCCCCGCGGGCCGACGGCGCTGATGAACAGCCGCTCGTTGAAGGTGAAGCGGTCGCCGACCGTCGAGATCATCACGAGCAGCGGGCGGATCACCAGCGCGACGGCCGCGACGACCGCGAGCCCGGGCACCCCGACCTCCAGCAGCGTCTCGGGGTCGAGCTGGGCGGCCAGCGCGATGAAGACGAACGAGAGGACGACCAGCGTCACGTCGCCCTTGAAGTCGGTGATCTCCTCCTCGTAGGGGATGTCCAGGTTGCCGAGCACCATCCCGGCGGTGGCGACGGCGGCGACGCCGGCCTCGCTGGCCAGCGTGTTCGCGGCGGCGTACGCCGTCAGCGCGCCCGCGAGCACGAGCAGGCGGGCGTTCCGGGGCGCGTCCCCCGGCGAGAGGTCGACGTACCGAAGCAGGTAGTAGACAAGGGCGGCGACGACCAGCCCGACGAAGATGCCGATACCGATGCGGGTGGCGAACGACTGGACGAAGCCGGCCTGCGAGGCCTCGGGGTTCAGCGCCTCGAAGACGACGACCGCGATGATCGCCGCGGTCACGTCGTTGACGATCCCCTCCGTCTCCAGGACGGCCGCCACGCGGTCGCGGACCGGGACGACCTGCAGGATCGGGGTGACGACGGTCGGGCCGGTCGCGACCAGCAGCGCGCCGATCAGGAAGGCCAGCTCCCAGGTCGCCTGTTCGAACGCGAAGTAGACGGCGATCGCGGTCCCGACCAGCGCGATCACGGCGCCGATCGTGACCATCCGGAACGCCTCGGCGGGGGCCTCCTTGATCCGGTCGAGGTGGAGGTGGAACGCGCCCTCGAAGACGATGATGGCGACGGCCAGTCCGACGATGGCCGGCAGCGCCGCGCCGAACGTCTCGCTGGTCACCCAGCCGAGCCCGGGCCGCCCGATGACGACGCCCACGAGCAGGTAGAAGATGATGCTCGGGACCTGCAGGCGCGCCGCCAGTAGCTGTGCCAGGATGCCGAGCCCGATGATCCCCGCGACCAGCGGGATCAGGAGCCCGCTACCGCCGGCCGCCACAGTTTCCCTCCATCTGGTCGGATGGACGGAATCGCGCGACATAAACGCACTCACTCGCCGCTGCCGCGCGCCGCTTCCGCCCTCGTCGCGGCCGTCCTCCGTCGCCGCCGGCGCGCTCACCCGGGACGGCCACCGCGTCGTCCGGCCTCGGTGGGTCGACGCCTACAGCGGAACGTCCCACTCGTGGTCGCAGCCCGGGCAGCAGAAGGTGACCCGGGTCCCGGACTCGGCGGTCGCCCGCTCGACCACGTCCCCCTCGCGGTCGCCGCAGTCGGGACACAGCGCCTTCATCGGCCGGCGCCGGCCGCCCGGCGGCGGTCCGGGAAGCGATGTCGGGCAGTGCTCGGCCCGGGGGGTTCGGCCCGGTCGGTTCCGGGTCGGGGACCGTTCGAGCCGGACGGGGCACCGTCGGTGACCACGCGGTCCCTCAGTCCGACCGCTCCCGCAGGGCGCGGACCGCATCCACGCGGTTCGCCCCCGCGTCGTAGTCGAGCACGCCCAGGTCGGCCATCCGCGGCAGGTGGACGTGGTGCAGCGAGACCGCGAGCCGGTCGTGCCCGTCCGCGGACCCGCCCGCCCTCTCGCGCTCCCGGGCCGCCACCGCTTCGGCGAGTTCGTCCAGCGGCGTCGGCGCGCCCCGCTCGTCGAGGACGGCCAGCACCGCCCGCCGCCGCTCGGCCGCCAGTAGCTCGTAGCGCTCGTCAGCGCCGAGTTCTACGACCGCGCGCCCGTCGTCCGTCGTCCGCGATGTAGTCTGTGACATTGGTAGTCTCCGTTGGCGTACTATCTACCACCGCCCTCACCGGCGTAAGGGATCGCTAGAAGTGATTAGGTTCGGTCCCGGCGCGATGATGTGACTCAGATTTCACCTGTACTGATCCGAAAGTGACTGCTTGCGGGCGGATACGTACCGGACGCTGATCCGTGGAGATCGGTTTGTGCCTCCGCCGGCGGAAGGTTGTAGTGGCGGCCGGCCCTGGGTCGGCACGATGGAATCGCAGGGGCTGACCGAGAGTCTCCGGGAGACGCTCGCGGCGTTCGACGGGGACGGGGAACCGAGAACGACCAGCGAGGTGGCCGAGCGCCTCGACCTCGGGCGCCGGAGCACCTACGACCGGCTGGACCGGCTGGTCGACCGGGGGTACCTCCGGACGAAGAAGGTCGGGGCGAGCGCGCGCGTCTGGTGGCGGGTTCCGGACCCGGTCGCCGCCGGCGACGAGCCGGAGTGGCCGGCCGCGGCCGAGTCGCTCGTCGAGGACGTACTCGGCAAGGCGGCGGTCGGGGTGTTCGTCCTCGACGGCGACTACGAGGTGGCGTGGGTCAACGACGCGGCCGAACGGTACTTCGGCCTCGACCGCGCCCGCGCGCTGGGGCGGGACAAGCGCGAGCTGGTCGACGAGCGGATCGCCCCCGCGGTCGAGGAGAGCGAGGCCTTCGCCGACCGCGTGCTGTCGACCTATGACGGCGACGCTGGGGAGTCGCGCTTCGAGTGCCACGTCACGGCCGGCGACGGCCGCGCCGAACGCTGGCTCGAACACCGCAGTCGACCGATCGAGTCCGGCGCCTACGCGGGCGGGCGCGTCGAGGTGTACGTCGACGTGACCGAGCGCAAGCGCGCGGAGCTGTCGCTGCGCGACCAGCGCGACCAGTTCGAGTCGCTCGTCGACGCCGTCGAGGAGTACGCCATCTTCCGGCTGGACACGGACGGCCGCGTGCAGACGTGGAACCCCGGCGCCGAGCGCCTCAAGGGGTACGCGGCCGACGACATCCTCGGCGAGCACTGCTCGACGTTCTACACGGAGGCCGACCGCGAGGCGGGCGTGCCCGAGCGGAACCTCGCGACGGCGGCCGAGGAGGGGTGGGTCGAGGACGAGGGGTGGCGCGTCCGGGCCGACGGGACGCGCTTCTGGGCGAACGTGACGATCACGGCGATCCGCGACGACGACGGCGACCTGGAGGGGTTCGCGAAGGTCACCCGCGACATGAGTGACCGCCGCGAGTTCGAGCGGGAGCTTCAGCGCGAGCGGGACCTGCTGGAACGGGTCTTCGACGCCATCCCGGTCGGGGTCGCGGTCCTCGACGGGGACGGCGAGCCCCTCAGGATGAACGAACGGACCGAGCGGTACCTCGGGGTCGACGGCGGTACAGACGCCGACGCTGACGGGGAGGGCGGCGAGAACGGGGAGTCGGAGGCGCTCCCCGCCGGGACCGTCTACGACGAGGACGGGGAGCCGGTCCCGCCGGGCGAACGGCCCTACGATCGGGCGCTCCGGACCGGTGAGTCCGTCCGGGAGTGGGTCGGCCGGTTCGCCCTCCCCGGGGTCGGCGAGCGGTGGCTCTCGATCAGCGCCGTCCCGCTGACCGACGACGACGGCGAGGTCGAGCGCGTCGTCGTCTCCGCCGACGACGTGACCCAGCTGAAAGAGCAGGCCGAGCGGCTCGAACGGCGGCGGGCGGACCTCGAACACGAGCTCGACGACCTGCTCGAACGGGTCGACGACGGCTTCTTCGCGCTCGACGAGCACTGGCGGTTCACCTACGCCAACGAGCAGGCAGCGCAGTTGCTCGACCGCGACCGGGGCGAACTGGTCGGGCGGAACGTCTGGGACGCCTTCCCGGCGGCGGTCGACACGGCGTTCCAGCGCGAGTACGAACGGGCCCGGGAGACCGGCGAATCGGTCTCCTTCGAGGCGTACTTCCCGCCGCTGTCGGCGTGGTTCGAGGTGTCGGCCTACCCCTCCGAGAGCGGCCTGTCGGTGTACTTCCGGGACGTGAGCGAGCGCAAGGCCCGCGAGCGGGAGCTGGAGCGCTACGAGCGGATCGTCGAGACCGTCGAGGACGGCATCTACGTCGTCGACGAGGACGGCTACTTCACGCAGGTCAACGAGACGTACGCCGCGATGGTCGGACGCGACCCCGGGGAACTGGTCGGCGAACACGTCTCGAGGGTCGTCGACGAGGAGGCGGTCACGGCGGCCCGGCGGCTCGAAGACGCCCTGGCGATCGACGAGCGGGCGACGGCGACGCTGGAGGCGACGCTCGCCGGCCCCGACGGCGAGGAGTGGATCGGCGAGGCGACGTTCTCGCTGATGGAGACCGAGGACCCCGTCGACGAGGACGGCGAGACCGCCCGCGAGCGCATCGCGGTCGTCCGGGACATCACCGAGCGCAAGGAACGGGAGCGCGAGCTCGAACTGTACGAGCGGATCGTCGAGACGGTCGACGACGGCATCTACGCCGTCGACGACGACGGCCGGTTCGTGCTCGTCAACGACGCGTTCTGCGAGCTGCTCGGGTACGAGCGCGAGGAGCTGCTCGGGATGGCGGCGACCGACATCTACGACGAGGAGTACGCCCCCGTCGTCGAGGAGCGGGCGGCGTCGGTCGCGGCGGGCGAGCGCGACGCGGCGACCATCGAGTTCGAACTCCGCCGCGCCGACGGGAGCGCCGTCCCGGTCGAGACCCGCTACGAGCCGTTCCCCTACGGCGACGGCGCCGGCCGCTGCGGCGTCGTCCGGGACATCTCCGACCGTCTCGACCGCGAGCGGGAGCTCCAGCGGCGGGTCCGCCAGCAGTCGGTCGTCACCGAACTGGGCCGGCGCGCCCTCGAGGAGCGCGACCTGGACGCCCTGATGGCGGAGGCGGTCGAGCAGGTGGCGACGACGCTCGACAACGACTACTGCAAGGTGCTCGACCTGGACGACGACGCCGACGAGTTGCTGTTTCGCCAGGGGGTCGGATGGGACGAGGGGATCGTCGGCGAGGCGACCGTCTCGGCCGTCGCGGACGACTCCCAGGCCGCCTACACCCTCCGGTCGAGCGAGCCGGTCGTCGTCGAGGACCTCCGCGCGGAGGAGCGGTTCGGCGGCCCGGACCTGCTGCGCGACCACGACGTGCGCTCGGGGATCAGCGTGATCATCGGCTCGCCCGACGACCCGTGGGGGATCCTCGGGACCCACGACACCGACCCGGGGGGCGTCTCCGAACAGGACGTGAACTTCGTCCAGTCGGTGGCGACGGTCCTCGCGACGGCGATCAACCGCCGCCGCTACGAGGAGCGGCTGGTCCGCCAGCGCGAGCAGCTGGCGGCGCTGAACAGCCTCAACGAGGTCGTCCGCGGGATCACCGACGCCGTCGTCGACCAGTCGACCCGCGAGGAGATCGAGCGGGCGGTCTGCGACCACCTCGCCGCGGCCGACTCCTACCGGTTCGCCTGGGTCGGGGCGGTCGACAGCGGCAGTCAGACCGTCCAGCCGCGGGCGAAGGCCGGGACCGACGGCTACCTGGACGGGGTCACGGTCTCGGTGGACCCGGACGACGAGCGCAGCGGCGGCCCGACCGGCCGGGCGTTCCGGACCGGCGAGATGCAGGTCACCCAGGACATCCAGGCCAGCGACGCCCACGACCCCTGGCGCGAGCGCGTCGACAGCTACGGCGTCCGGTCGTCGGCCGCGATCCCAATCGTCCACGAGGGGACGACCTACGGGGTTCTGAACGTCTACGCCGGCCGTCCGAACGCCTTCGAGGGCCAGGAGCGGACGGTTCTGTCCCAGCTCGGCGAGGTCGTCGGCCACGCCATCGCCGCCGCCGAGCGCAAGCAGGCGCTGCTCTCCGACGAGGTGATCGAACTGGAGTTCCAGATCACCGACCTGTTCGCGGCGCTGGATCTGAACGAGCGGCCCGACGGGCGGTTCTCGTTCGACCACGTCGTTCCCGTCGGCGACGACGAGTTCCTCGTCTACGGGACGGCCTCGGCGGCGGCCGTCGACACCGTCGAGCGTCTGGTCGAGCGCCTCCCCCACTGGGCCGAGGTGTCGTTCGCCGACGAGGAGGGCGACGGCGACAGCGAGGGCGAGCGCGGGTTCGAGCTCCGGATGGTCGAGCCGCCCGTGCTGTCGACGCTCGCCTCGCTCGGGGGCTCCGTCGAGGAGGCCGTCGTCGAGGACGGCGACTACCGGATGACGCTGCACGTCTCGCCCACGGCCGACGTGCGGCAGGTCATCGAGGCCGTGACCGGCGCCTACCCCCAGGCGACGATGCTGCGCCGCCAGCAGGTGACCAGGGAGGACGCGCAGGCCCGCTCGACGCGGTCGCTGCTGGAGGGGCTGACCGACCGCCAGCGGACCACGCTGGAGGCGGCCTACCACGCCGGCTTCTTCGAGTGGCCCCGCGACGCCTCGGGCGAGGACGTGGCCGAGTCGCTGGGCGTCTCCCCGCCCACCTTCCACCAGCACCTCCGCAAGGCCGAGGGCAAGGTGTTCGGCGGGCTCTTCGAGGGGACCGCCGACTGATACGGATTATTGCAAGCGTTTCCCGGGTCGACCGCACGACTGCGTGCGGTCGATCCCGGAATGACTTGCAATGATCCGTATGAGAGCGGCCCGCTCCCTCGCCCGGCGAGAGCGCCGTTGCACCGCGACGGCGGCCCACTCGGGGGGCGCGCGACCAGTCGCCGTGCCAACATTTATTGCGGTATCGATAAATTCCCCCGATAATGGATAACGCGGGTCACGTATCGGCCGGGTGGGAAGACGTGGCACGGGCCGTGCCGGGCGGGGTGGGGATCCAGGAGGGGGAGACGCTGGCGTACGTCTCCCCGACGTTCGCCGGGATCGTCGGGCGCAGTCGGGAGAAGTTGCGGGACAGTCCGTGGGAGTCGCTGTTCGAACCGGGCGAGACCGAGCGGATGCGGGCGGCGCTCGACGCGGCCCGGACCGGCGGCCGCTGGCGTGGGGAGGTATCGATCGTGGGGGCGGGGAGAGTGCCCGCCGAGCTGACGCTGTCCTCGCCGGAGGGGGTCGAGGCCGTCGTCTGGTGGGTGTCCGAGCGGGACCCGGACGCGGCCGACGAGGGGGACGCCGAGGCGCTCCCGCGGGGCACGTCCGCCCGGCTGGCGCGGACGGTCCTGAACACCATCGACGACGTGGTCTACGTCATCGCCGAGGACAGCAGTTTCTGGTTCTGGAACGAGCGGCTGGCCGAGACGACGGGGTACAGCTACGAGGAGATCGCCGCGATGGACCCGATGGAGTTCATCCCGGAGGACCAACACGAGTACGTCCCGGGGCTGCGCCAGGCGATCGAGAGCATCGAGGACCGCCGCGTCGAGGTGGACATCCTCACCGCCGACGGCGAGCGGGTCCCCCACGAGTTCAGCGGGACGACGTTCGAGGACCCGGAGACGGGCCGGTCGTTCAGGTGCGGCGTCGCGCGCGACATCGCCGAGCGGCGCGAGCGCGAGCGGACGCTGCGCCGCCAGCGCGACGAGCTTGCGACGCTGAACCGCATCAACGCCCTCCTGTTCGAGACGGCGCGGGAGGCGATCCGGACGGGCAGCTGGGGGGCGGTCACGCGGGTCCTCTGCGAGCAGGTCGCGGCGTCGGAGTTCTACCGGTTCGCCTGGGTCGGCCGGTTCGACCGGGGGACCGACCGGCTCACCCGCGTCGCCGCCGACGGCGCAGCGGGCGGGCTCGAGACGGTCAGGACGGACGGGTCGACCGACGGGGAGGCTCGCGACGTGGTGGCGCGCGCGGTGCGCACCGGCAACGTCGAGGTGACGACGCGACAGGACGGGCTCGCGTGGCAGTGGGACGACCCCGCACGGGACGGCGGGACGGAGTCGGTCGCGGCCGTCCCGCTCGACCACGACGGGACCGTCTACGGCTGTCTCGTGCTCGGGACGGAGCGGTCGGACGCGTTCGGCCCCCGCGAGCGGACCGGCCTGGAGGTGCTCGGCCGGCTCGTGGGGATCGTGTTGCACGCCGCCCGGACCCAGAAGCTGCTGTTCGCGGACTCGGTCGTCGAGCTGGAGTTCGAGGCGACCCGGGGGGAGTCGCCCCTGCTCCCCGTCGGTGACGAACTCGACTGCACGCTGTCGCTCGACGGGTACGTCCCGGGCGGCGAGGGCTGGGTGCTCTACCTGTCGGCGGAGGGGGTGGAGCCCACCGAGGTGGCGGACGCCATCGGGGAGAATCCGCGGGTCGAGACCGTCCGGGCGATCACCGCGGGCGACCGGTCGGGGCGGTTCGAGGTGGTCGTCTCGGCGTCGGCGTTGCTCGACGCCGTCACCGACGCCGGCGCCACCGTGCGGACGGCCACCGTCACGCCGACGGGGACGCGGTTCGTCGTCGAGGCCCCGTTCGACGCCGACATCCGCCGGGTCGCCGACCGGGTCGTCGCGGCGTTCCCCGAGGCAGAACCGCTCGCGACCCGCGAGCGGAACCGCGAGCCCGCGACCGTCGGTCGACCCGGGGGCGTCCTCGACGAGCTGACCGCCCGCCAGCGGGAGGTCCTCGAGGCCGCCTACCGGGCCGGCTACTTCGCCTGGCCCCGCGAGAGCACCGCCGAGGAGGTCGCCGACGCGCTCGGGGTCGCCCCGTCGACGGTCCACGCCCACCTCCGGAAGAGCGAGGCGGCCATCCTGGCGGAACTGCTCGACGCCGCGGAGTAGCGGTCGACCGAACCGCCCGGCGGGAGCGACGAGGTGCCGCGTATCGCCCGACACGAGGTACGTAGCGTCCCGATTTATTAGAGCTATCTCACATTCTCCGGGCAGGAAAATATGAGAATACTGCAAGCACACGGCCCGTACCGACGCGGATCGAACACCGAGCGGCAGACGAACTCCCTCCCGGCGCCCGGAACGCGAGGTGGTCTATGACCGACGACGAGTCGCGGGGTCCGAACCGGCGGTGGGTCCTGAAGGCGCTCGGGGCGTCGGTCGCGGCGTCCGCGATAGCCGGCTGTTCGGGCGACAGCGACGAGGGCGACGGCGGCTCGGACGGCTCCGGTGGAGGCGACGGCGGTTCCGGCGGTCAGGACGGCGGCGACGGCGGCTCGGGCGGATCCGACGGCGGCGACGACAGCGACGGCGATGCCGGTGGCGACGGATCGAGCGGTGGCGGCGGTGCAAGCGGCGGCGGTACCGACGGCGCCGACAGCCCGAAGGCAGCCGTCGAGCGGTACGTCCAGGCGAGCCAGGACGACGACGGCGAGGCGATGTCGGCCATCGTCCACCCCGACGGGACCGCGACGACCTCGCCGGAGTCCGGCGGGGGGTCGACCGGGGAGGTGACCGTGAACTCGATGACCGTCACGGCGGAGTCGGACACCGAGGCGACGGTCGAGGTGTCCTTCGATCTGACGGTCTCCCAGGACGGCGAGGAACAGACGAGTTCCGCCGTGACGACCTTCGAGGCCCGGACGTACGAGGGCGAGTGGTTCGTCTACTCGGTGTCGGAACCCACCTTCGAGGATGGGGGCGACACCGGCGGCACGCCGTCTGGGGGCGGGGAGAGCACACCGTCCGGGAACGGGGAGAGCACGCCGACCGACGGCGGCGGCTCCGAGGAGTTCGTCCGGGAGTCGATGGGCAGCGTCGGGCGCGACGACATCGACGAGCTGACGATCGTCGCCTGGCAGTCCGAGGCCACGGACAGTCAGTTCAACGTGCAGATCGCGGTCCGGAACGACGGCGACCAGCGGGCCGACGCGCGGGAGTACACCTACCAGATTACCGCCTACGACGACAGCGGGGCGGAACTGGAGAGCATGGGCACGGCGGTCGCGTACCCGATGGAGACGGCGATGGCGCCCGGCGAGGTGGCGTCCGTGGTCGCCACGCCCGACGTCAGCGCCGACCCCGAGACCGTCGCGTCCTACGAGATCAGCTTCCACTGCGACGGGCCGTTCGCAGAGGGCGTCTACTGTTCGGGCTGATAGCCAGTGGCGGCCGCGACCGGGCGAGAGCGTCACCGCGGTATCGAGTAGACGTAGTGGTCGGTCGCGCCGACGTACACCGTCTCGTCGGTCACGACGGGGTCGGCGTAGACGTCCGACCCGAGTTCGAACCGCCACCGCTCGGTCCCGTCCGCGCTGTCGAGCGCGTAGAGGTTTCCGTCGCCGCTGCCGACGTAGACGGTCCCGTCCGCCACGGCCGGCCGCGACCGCACCCCGAACCCGGTCTCGAACGCCCAGGTCACGCTCCCGTCGTCCCGGTCGAGCGCGTACGCGCTGTCGTCGGTGCTCCCGACGTAGACGGTCCCGTCGACGACGGTCGGCCGCGTCCGAACCGGCCCGGTCGGGGCCGTCCACACCACGCTCCCGTCGGCCGTCGAGAGCGCGTGGGACCCGACGTAGACGACCTCGTCCGCGACCGTCGCGGCGCACTCGACGGGGCGGTCGAACTCGCGGCGCCACCGCCGGTCGCCCGTCGCCGCGTCGACCGCGTACGCGGCGCCCCACTCCTCGTCGTCGGTGACGTAACTCCCCTGGTTACAGCCGGCGTAGACGGTCCCGCCGTCGACCGCCGGGCCGTAGAAGTTCGTCTGCTCCTGCCAGAAGGTCCACCGTCGGCTCCCGTCCGCCCGGTCGAGCGCGTACAGCCGGTTCCCGACGCTGGCGACGTAGACCGCGTCGTCGGTGACGGCCAGCCCCGAGACGGCGACCGCCTCGGGCAGTTCGGCGAACCACCGCTGTTCGCCCGCGGCGGAGAGCGCGACCACCCCCTCGGCGCCGCCCGCGTAGACGGTGTCGCCCCGGACCGTCGGGTCCTGAACGTTGTTCCCGAGGACGTGCTCCCACTCCCGGGTCCCGTCGGCGGTCGAGACCGCGTACAGGCTCCCCTCGTCCGCGCCGAACACCTCGCCGACGTAGAGCGTCCCGCTCTCGACAGCGGGCGACCCCGCCCACCCCGACAGCTCGAACCGCCAGCGCGGCTCGCGCCCGGTCGGGGTGTCGCTCCCCAACTGCTCCGCGGCCTCCGAGAGCGAGTCCGTACAGCCGGCCGTCCCGGCGAGGCCGAGCGCCGCGGCCGTCCGGAGGAACCGCCGGCGTCCCGCCCGCCGCTCGTCGTTCCCCGTCACGGGTCGTGACGCCGGCGAGAGTCGTCGATCGTGTACACGAGCCCGATGTCATTCACGCCGGTCACCCCGTCCCGGTCCGCCCGCGGCCGTCGGACACCCGGCACCGTCGTCGCGACGATCATGCCCGAACGTCCGCCGAGCGGTACTTGAAACGGCGCGCTAATTACGCCGTGTGCCCGGGCGAACCGGGTGGTTCACGACGAGAGGTGGGGGATCACCGTCGGGGACGGCGGCGAGCACGACGCGCTCTCGTGCGTGTCACTCCTTCTCGCCGGCGCCGACCGCTGTGTGTCGCCGGCGAGCCCGACGCGCTCCCGTGCGCGTCACTCCTTCTCGCCGGCGCCGACGGCGCTCTCGCCGACGGGTTCCTGGCCCTCGATGACCGCCTGGCCGTCCATGTAGGGGCGCAGGGCCTCGGGGACGGTGACGGTGCCGTCGTCGTTCTGGTAGTACTCCAGGATGGCGACCATGACCCGCGGGACCGCGACGCCGCTGCCGTTGAGCGTGTGGAGGTACTCGGCCGACTCGTGGCGCTCCGGGCGGTAGCGCAGACCGGCCCGCCGGGCCTGGAAGTCCTCGAAGTTCGAGACCGAGGAGACCTCCAGCCAGCGGCCGCCCACGTCGGGACCGCCCTCCATGTCGTCGGCCGGCGCCCACACCTCGATGTCGTACTTCTTGGCCTGGGTGAACCCCATGTCGCCGGTACACATGTCGAGCACGCGGTAGGGCAGGCCGAGCCGCTGGAGCACCGCCTCGGCCTCGCTCAGCAGGCCCTCCAGCCGCTCGTAGCTCTCGTCGGGCCGGACGAAGTTGACGAGTTCGACCTTGTTGAACTGATGGACCCGCACGTAGCCGCGCGTCTCGGTGCCGTGTTCGCCGGCCTCCCGCCGGAAGTTCGGGGAGAAGGCCTGATGCTTGAGGGGGAGGTCGTCGTCCAGCAGGATCTCGTCGCGGTACATGTTGGTGACCGGGACCTCCGCGGTGGGGAGCAGCCACAGGTCGTCGTCGTCGTACTCGTCGTCCTGGCGGGCCTCGACGCGGTAGGCGTCCTCCGCGAACTTGGGGAGCTGACCCGTCCCGCGCATCGACGCCGAGTTAACCGGAATGGGGGGCATCACCTCGACGTAGTCCTGCTCGCGGTGGACGTCGAGGAAGAAGTCGATCAGCGCCCGCTCCAGGCGCGCGCCGTCGCCCTTGACGAACTGGAAGCCGCCGCCCGACACCTTCGCGCCCCGCTCGAAGTCGAGGATGTCCAGGTCCTCGCCCAGGTCGTAGTGGGGGGTCACCTCGTCGGGGTCGACCCGCAGGTCGTCGAACCCCTCGCGGTAGCGTTCGACGTTGTCGCTCTCGTCCTCGCCGGTCGGTACGGACTCGTGGGGCACGTTCGGGATCTCGAGGAGTCGCTCCTCTAGTTCGGCCTCCAGTTCGTCCGCGCGGTCCTCGACGTCCTGGAGTTCCTCCTTGAGTTCCTGGGAGCGCTCGATGGCCTCCTGGGCCTCCTCGTCTTCCCCTTCCTGTTTGAGTTCGCCGATCTTCGAGGAGACCTCGTTGCGCTCGTGGCGGAGGCTGTCGCCGCGGGCCTTCAGTTCGCGCCACTCCTCGTCGATCTCGAGGATCTCGTCCAGGTCGACGCCCGTGACGCCCTTGCGCTCGATGGCGTCACGGACGGTCTCGGGGTTCTCCCGGACGAACTGCCTGCTTAACATGGTCGCCGGTTCTCGATGGAGGGAAGTAGGCGTGTCGGTCCGATGTGAATCAGTCTCGGACGGTGTCGGTGGCGTCGTTTCAACTGGAGTATATGCTACCGCGACCGTAGCGAGAACTGGACCGCAGAACAGCGTGAAAGCCCCCGCGTGCTCCGCTCGCGCGCCTCGCTGCGCTCCTCGCTCACTCCGTTCGCTGTGGTGCTTGCGTCGTCGTGCTTCCCGGAGCACGCGGCCCCTTTCATTCCCGCCCGTTTCGGCTGATCGACTGGTCTGTGCGGGCGGGAATAAAAGGGGCCGCTCGCTCGTCGCCGCCCCGGCGACGTAAGCACTGCAACGAGCGAGTGAAGCGCGCAGCGAGCCGCGGCGGCACGAGCGAGCGGGGGCTTTCACGCTGTTCGCGGCGGTCGTCGGGTTCGCAGTCGGAGCAGTCGCATTAGGAACCGTTACACCTCGGAACGACACCCGTTTGTATACAGACCCGTACGTACGAACACATGACGGAGCCGTCGACGATCGAGTTGCCGGACGGCCGCACGCTCGCCTACGCCGAGTACGGCGACCCCGAGGGGACGCCCGTCTTCGCCTTCCACGGGGTCATCGGGTCGCGGCTGATGTGGTCGCTGTGCGACGACGCCGCCCGCGAACGCGGCGTCCGCCTCGTCGCGCCCGACCGCCCGGGCTTCGGCGGGTCGGAGTTCCAGCGCAACCGGCGGCTGCTCGACTGGCCCGGGGACGTGTGCGCGCTCGCCGACGAACTGGGCGTCGACCGCTTCGGCGTCGCCGGCTTCTCCGGCGGCGGCCCGCACGCGATGGCCTGCGCCCACGCCGTGCCCGACCGCGTGCGCGCGGTGTCGCTCGTGAGCACGGTAACGCCCCCCGAAACACGGGACCGCGCGGACCCGTTCAACGAGGCGGTGCTGTCTGCGACGCGGTTCGTCCCGGGCTTCTCGCAGGCGGCGTTCGCCTCCTCGGCGTGGCTGGCAGAGAACGCGTGGCCGCAGTTCCGGACGGCGCTGAAGGCGGGTTCGCCGCCCGAGGACCGGGCGGTCTTCGACGGCCCGGCGGGCGAGACGCTGTTCGCCGACGGCGCCGAGGCGTTCCGTAACGGCGCCCGCGGGCCGGCTCACGACCTGCCGCTGGTCGGCAACGACTGGGGGTTCGACGCCCGCGAGTGTCCCCGCGACGTGGACCTGTGGCACGGGCGGAGCGACGCGACGGTCGGCCCCGACCTGGCGCGGGCGTTCGGCGACCTGCTGCCCGCCGCGGACCTGCACCTCGGCGACGGCGCCCACTACTCGACGTACGTCGACAACCGCGGGGCGATCCTCGACGCCGCGGCGGGCTGAGAACGCGGGCACCGGCCGCGGTCGGAGAGCCGTCAGTCCGCCATGCCGGCGGGCTGGCCGCTCTGGCTGCCCGTCCGCTCGGAGCGGTGGAGCCAGTACAGCCCGGCGAACAGCGCGGTGGCGAGGGCGTTCAACACCAGCTTGTAGTTCAGCTCGATGGCGACCTCGGCGACCTCCGCCGAGGACGGATCGGGGACGAGCCCGGCCCAGGTGAAGACGAAGTGGACGACGAAGCCGACGACCACCGCCGAGACGAAGATCATCCCCGAGAGGACGGCGGCGAACGTGGTCCCGTAGTACTCCCGGTAGGCGTCCATGATGGGCGGGACGATCAGGTCGGCGTAGATATAGGAGAGGACGGCGCCGAACGGCAGGCCGTTCGTGTACAGCACCGTCGCGAACGGGACGTTCCCGACCGAGCAGACGAACGTGGCGACGCCGATGACCGCGCCGACGACCGCCGTCCAGAAGACGTAGACGGGCAGGCCGAAGACGGGGCCGGAGAAGACGCTCGTCCAGACGGACTCGGGGACGAACCCGGCGATCAGGCCGGCGAAGACGAAACCGATGGCGATCTCGTCCCAGAGCATCGCCCACTCCTTCCATTGCTTGTCCGCCAGCGCCTTCCAGCCCTCGACGGAGGTCGCGCGCTCGCGGACCGAGGTGTTCGCTTCCTCGGGGTCGAAGCTCTCCATGCACGACGCCGAGCAGAAGTAGTAGGTCTCGCCGTCGTGCTCCGTCGAGTAGTCGGTCTCCTCGGGGTCGACCTCCATGCCGCAGACGGGGTCGCGGGCGGTCTCGGGGCCGTCGTCGGTGACGTTCTCGCGGGCCCGGTCGACCACCTCGTCGGGGACGACGTAGACGAAGCCGACGGCCATCAACCCGATGAGCATGAACCCGCCGACCACGTCCGCCAGGAGGAACTCCCAGCCGAGCAGGATCCAGATGACGGCGCCGATCTCGATGACGAGGTTCGTCGAGGCGAACATGAACGCCCCGAGCGTCGCCGCGGCCGACCCGCCCTTCTTGAAGAGGTTCTTCGCCGTCGCGATGGCGCTGTAGGAACACGACGAGGAGACGAACCCGAACAGGGTGCCGTAGCCGAGTTCGCGGGCGCCGTGGCCGTCGAGCAGGTCCGCGACCTTCTCGTCGGAGGTCCAGGCCTCGACGCCGCCGGCGATGGCGAACCCGACGACCAGCGCCCACCAGGTGATCCACGCCATCGTCACCGTCGTCGTGACGAACGCCCGGGTGCTCTCGACGAAGAACTGCCCCAGCGGCTGGGTCGTCGTGAGGAGGCCGACGACGACCGGTACCAGCCCGACGACTGCCAGTATCGGATACTCCGAGCGGTCCATGTGCGGCTAGAGGGTCGCCTCTCTGAACCCGGTTGCCACTAGCGATTCCCCGTCGAAGGGGCCGGGAGAGTCCGGGTCGCAAACCGAGCGCCGACGGTTCGGACGGGCGACCGAACCGCGAGCGTCACTCGCTCCCGTGATCCGGCGGTCAGTGCCGCCGTTCGGCCGCGGATCGGGGTTTGGATCCCCAAGCGAGCCGGCCGGTACCGAGGGCCCGGCCGAACGGTTAACTCGCCGCCGCTCGACTCGTGGATATGGCCATCGGCGACGTATTAACGGTCGGCGACTGCACGGACCTGTCCTACGTCGACACGGGGATGTACGACACCGAGGCGTACGGCGCGGTGTACCTGGTCGACGACGAGCGACCGGCGCTGGTCGACAGCGGCATCGGGACCAACTACGAGCGCGTCCTCGACGCCGTCCGCGAAGTCGGCCTCGAACCCGCGGACATCGAGGTGATCGCCCTGACGCACGTCCACCTCGACCACGCCGGCGGCGCGGGATTTCTGGTCGAAGAGTGCCCGAACGCCGACGTGTACGTCCACCCGGTCGGCGCGCCCCACATGACCGACCCCGAACGGCTCTGGGCGGGCACGAAATCGGCCGTCGGCGACCAGATCAGGTTCTACGCCGAACCCGAGCCGGTTCCGGAGTCGCGGGTCGTCGAGATCGAGGGCGGCGACACCGTTGACCTGGGCGAGCACGCCCTCGAAGTCCACCACGCACCGGGCCACGCCCCCCACCAGGTCGTCTTCCACGACCCCGCCAGCGACGCGGTCTTCGCGGCCGACGCGGCGGGGATCTACGCGCCCGGACCCGGCGAGATCTTCCCGACGAGCCCGCCGCCGAACTTCGACCCCGAGGGGTGTCAGGCCGACATCGACACCCTCCGCGATATCGACCCCGAGGTCCTGTGTTACGCCCACTTCGGCCCGGCCGAGCGGGGCGACAAGCTGGATCGGTACGCCGACGTGCTCGACTCGTGGGTCGAGGCGGTCGCGGCCAGGCGAGCGGAGCTGGGCGACGACGAGGCCGTGATCGAGCGTTTCGTCGCCGAGGCCGACGCCGAGCGGGCGGTGTGGGGCCGCGAGAAGGCAGACGCCGAGGTGGCGATGAACGTCCGGGGCGTATTGGCGGCGCTGGACCGGGACGACGAGTAGCCCCTGCGGGACCCCGCGGGTTCTCATACGGATCATTGCAAGTCATTCCGGGATCGACCGCACGCAGTCGTGCGGTCGACCCGGGAAACGCTTGCAATGATCCGTATCAGTCGGTGTAGGTCTCGATCCGCTCGATCCGGCCCTCGGCCACCGAGAACACGTCGACGAACCCGGTGATCTCCGACCCGTCGGCGGCGCGCAGGCGGCCCTGGACGGCGACGCGCTCGCGGTCGGTGCCCGCGGTGCCGTCGGCGTCCCGGCCGCCCGTATCGCCGCGGGCCGCGAAGATCGCGTCGACGCGGTGGCCGGTGTCTTTCTGCGGGCGGTCCTCGCGCATGAACCGGACGAAGCGGTCGCGGCCGTCGATGGTTCTGTCCGGCCGGTCGTGGACGAACCCCTCGTCCAGCAGGGTCGCGAGCGCGTCGTAGTCGCCCTCGTCGAGCGCGCGGTAGTAGGAACGGGCGCGCTCGGCGGCGCGGTCGGTCATACCGACGGTTGGCGGGGCCGGGACAAGAGGACGGCGGTCCAGGGCGTCAGCGCCCGGGGATGTCCCAGTCCGCCCGCTCGTCCTCCTCGTCTCCGTCGTCACCCTCGGTCGGGTCCGCCAGGTCGAGTTCCGCCACGGACGCTTCCCCGTCCGTCCCGTCGCCGTCGGTTTCCTCCCCGTCGGCCTCGGTCGTCGCCGGCGCCACACCGGACCCGGCGTGCTCCCCGTCGCGCAGACCGGACGCCCCGTCCGGTTCGGTCGCTCGACCGGCACCTGCGTCGGCCTCCCCCGCCGGTCCGCCGCTCGCGCCGTCCGGCTCGTCGTCCGCCCCGTCCGACTGGCCGCCCGCGGCGTCGTCGGCCTGCTCGGCGGCCGCCACCGCGTCGAGATCCATCTCCAGGTCGCCCTCGACGGTGTCGCCCTCGACGGTGTCGCCCTCGACGTTCGACTCCTCGGCCTCGTCGTCCTCGTCGGCGGCCGCCTCGACGGCCTCCAGGTCCATCTCCAGGTCGCCCTCGACGGTGTCGGGCTCGTCGCTCCGCTCGTAGTCGTCGCCCTCGCCGGCGACGGCGGCGTCCAGGTCGGCGTCGTCGACCCCCAGTCCGGTGTCGGCGCCGCCTGCGTCGTCGGCCCGCCAGTCGTACCCCTCGTCCTCGACGGCGTCTCGGTCGACGACGACCGACTCGCCCAGTTCCACGCCGTCGGCGGTCAGCCGAAACGCGTCGGATTCGGGCGGCTCCGGGAGGTCCGTCGCGGCGTCGAGCAGCCGCTGGGCGTCCTCGCGGTACTGCGCGCCCTGCTCGCCGCGGCCGCTGGCGAGCGCGTCGGCGGAGTCGGCCAGCCACCTGGCCGCGTGAGCCAGCGTGTCAGCCTTCTCCTCCGTCCGGTCGACGACCGTCTCGAAGTCCGCCGTCTCGGCGAACCGCACCGCCGTGTCGAAGTGGTCGGCCGCCGCGGTGAAGGCCGGCTCGGCGTCCTCGAACCCGCTCCGGGCGTCCATCCACTCGCGGTCCTCGTAGTCGTCCATCGCCGCCCGGAACGCCTCGCGGCCCTCGGCGTAGTGGTCGTGGCCGACCCGGTAGCGCTCCAGGGCGGTGTCGTCGCCGCCGATGTCGCCGACGGCCGCCTTGACCGGCGCCACGTCCAGCGACGCCTCCAGACCGTCGGCCGCCCCCGCGTACTGGACGGTCCCGCGGTGGTCGACGACGAAGACCGACCGCCGGACGAGAGGCTCGCCCACCTCGTTCTCGGTCGCCACGCCGTAGGCCTCCGCGGCCTCGCCCTCGCGGTCGCTCAACAGCGGGACGTGTAGCCCGTAGCGCTCGGCGAACGCCTCGTGGCTGTACGTGCTGTCCGGGGACACGCCGAAGACGGACACGTCCTTCTGCATCGTGAACAGGTCCAGATCGTCCAGGTCCGACTCCCCCATCGTGCAGGCGGGGTTGAAGTCGGCCGGGTAGAAGGCGAGGACGACGATCCCCTCCCCGAGGTAGTCGTCCAGATCCACCCGACGGCGCTCGCCGTCGACGTAGGCCGGCAGGTCGACCGCCGGCGCCTCAGCACCCTCCGAGAGCATTGGTACACACACTGAATGTATCGTATTTAGTCCTTCCCAGCGTTTTCACGCGCTGTATACACCGTATTGCGGTCGAAAGGGGCGGTCCGAGCGGCTTTTGTCACCGCGGGGAGTAGCACGGTCGTGGAGTTACACGTCCGCTACGAGGGCGACGACGACCCCGAGAAGTGCTCGGCCCGCCGCCTCGCGACGTTCGACGAGGCCGAGCTCCACCGCTCGACGCGGGCGACGCCGCCGGGGATCGTCCTCAACCCCTTCGCCGACCGGGCGCTCTCGCCCGCCGACCGCGAGGGGACGGGCAGTCGACGGGACCGGCTCGTCGCGCTCGACTGCTCGTGGGAGACCGCCGAGCGCGAGGCGTTCGACCTGGAGGGGGTCCACCGCTCGCTCCCATTTCTCGTCGCGGGCAACCCCGTCAACTACGGGACCGCCTTCCGGCTGAACACCGTCGAGGCGTTCGCCGGCGCGCTCTGCATCCTCGGCGAGCGCGACCGGGCCGAACGGATCCTCGACCGGTTCTCCTGGGGCCACACCTTCCTCGAACTCAACGAGGAACCCCTGCGCCGGTACGCTGACTGCGCCGACTCGACGGAGGTGCTCGCCGTGCAGGACGACTACCTCGCCGACGAGGGCGAGGAAGAAGCGTAGAACCGGTCGAGTCGCCGTCCGACGGCGCCGCTCGGCGGGCGCGGTGTCACGAAAAGCCGGTCGGTCCGGG
Source organism: Halosimplex marinum (assembly GCF_051414075.1). Lineage (NCBI taxonomy): Archaea > Methanobacteriati > Methanobacteriota > Halobacteria > Halobacteriales > Haloarculaceae > Halosimplex > Halosimplex marinum. The sequence continues at coordinate 869,448 of NZ_JBLKNY010000003.1, forward strand.
TCGTCAGTTCGAGGCGGCGAACGAGCCGAGCACGGGCAACGCGTATCGCTCGCCCTGGTAGGCCTTGAATATGAGCAACACCCACCCGGCAAACGCACCGAGCCCGACGACCGGGTACAGCAACGAGACCAGCGGGACGAGGATCACGTCGACGAACGGCACTACCGAGACGAACCCGATGAAGGCCCCGATAGCCACGTAGAGGCCGATAAGGACCGCGCCGAAGCCGATGCTCTGGATCGAGTGAAAGCGCACGAAGTCGTCCTCGTCGCCCTCGACCAGCAGCATGACGACCCCCGTCAGCGGCGCGAACAGGTACGCGATCGCCGCCGCGACGTTCGGCTCCAGGCCCGTCCCGCCCGCGGCCGGCCCGGTCATCTCGCCGCTCGGCTGCGTGCCCGTGGACCCACCGGCCTGTCCGCCGGTCTGCCCACCGGCCTGTCCGCCGGTCTGCCCACCGGCCTGTCCGCCGGTCTGCCCACTGGCCTGTCCGCTACTCTGACCTCCGGCCGACTGACCGCCGGTCGACTGTCCGCTCGCGGACTGCCCGTCGGTCGACTGGCCGCTCGTGAACTGCCCGCCGGCCGACGTTCCTTCGGTTGATCCCTCGGTCTGCCCGTTCCCGTCGGACCCGGCCGTTCCGGCGGACTCGTCGTCCGTCATCGGTCGGCCTCCGCGACGCGCTGACCCCGTCGATACCCCGTTCCCCTCGGTCGGTGCTTCCCAACCATGTCAACACGGGCGAATGCGTGGCTTGTAATATTTTTCACTGTTCAATGGCAGATCATCGTATATTTCTCGCGGTCCCGCCCGAGCTGGACCGCGTGGCGACTCCGGGGCTACTCGGCGCTCACGGCCGACGCGGGGGTGAACTGCGCCAGCGCGACGACCAGCGGCGCGGCGTAGTCGATGGCCGGTTCGTTCGAGGCGTAGGAGGCCGTCTCGTCGAGGTAGCACTTCGCCGGCGGCGGGTCCTCGGTCGCGATCAGTTCGTCGAGCGCCGGGTCGCCGCCCTCGGCGTTGGGGCCGCCGACGAGGTTCCCGGGGACGTTGACCCCTGTACTCTCGACGGTCCGGCTGTGGGGGTGCTCCGGGGCCGCCTCGCCCGACCCCGTGACGTACGAGCGGGCCGTCGGCGTCCGCCCGAGGACGTAGTGGACCTGGTCGAGCGCGGCGTCGACGTACGCCTCCCGGGCCTCGACTTCGTTCGCCAGCAGGAGCTTCACCCCCTGGGCGACCGCCAGCTTCGCCGACGCCCAGTAGTACTGGTCGGTCGACAGCGCGACGCGGTACCCCTCCGAGCGCACGCGTTCGACCAGCCGGTCGGCGTCGGCGACGAGCCGGTCGCCGACCGCCGCCCGCCGCTCGGGGTCGGCCGCCTCCGACGTGTAGTACGCCCAGTGACCCAGCAGGAGCGTGTTCGCCCACGAGACCGCCGGCGGCGTCGCCTCGAACTGCGGGGCGAGTTCGCTCTCCAGGTACTCCGCGAAGCGTGCGTCACCGATGGTCTTCAGCAGTTCCGCCGCCGCCCAGAACCGCTCCGTGCGGTCGGTCTCCTTGGCGTAGCCGCCGGAACCGGCGTTCTGCCCGTCGTCGCGCCGGAAGATCGGCTCCGGGTTCGCCTCCAGAAAGGCGAAGGCGTCGCGGGCGTTCGCGAGCATCCGGTCGGCGAAGTCGGCGTCGAACTCGCGGTAGACGCGCGCGGCCATCGCCGACACGGCGGCGACCATCCCCGTCCCGTACGTCGAGAGGCCGAACACGTACCGCGGCTGGGTGTCCTCGCTCGGGCGGGTGTCCATCCCCGGCCAGTTCCGGCCCGCGACCTTGTGGTAGACCGCGCCGTCCGGCCGCTGCATCCGTTCGAGCCACTCCAGCTCGAACTTCGCCTCCGCGAGCAGGTCCGGCAGCCCGGCCTCGCGCTCGGCCGTCGAGACGCCCGCCGGCAGCGACAACTGGCCCGACTCGAAGGTGTCGGGGTCGCGTTCGTAGGCCAGCAGCAACTGCGCGACCGTGACCGCGCCGGGCGTCACGTACTTGCCGTAGTCGCCCGCGTCGTACCAGCCGCCGCGCACGTCGACCCGCTCGCCCTCGTCGCGGAACTCGCCGTCGAAGTACAGCCGGGCCTCCCGGTCCTGGGGGTGGCCCGGACCGTATTCGAGGCCGGTCACCGGGTCCTCGATCCGGGTATTCGCCCGCCGGAGGGTGTAACGGCGGCAGATCTCCGCCAGCGTCCGCCCGTAGACGCCGGGGCCGACAGCGAACTGGTGGGAGGCAACCGCCCCGTCGCCGGCCGCGAGTCGGTAGGTGCCCGGCCGGGTCACGCCGTCGAACGTCGCGTGGCGCACCGTGTCGCCCGAGGCGTCGTCGTCGGCCGGTGCCGAGAGGTCGCCGCTCGCAACCGTCTCGCCGGTCTCGGCGTCGGTGACCGCGAAAGTCGCCGCGTCGACGCGCACGACGGCTTCCTTCGGGTCGTCGGGGCGGTAGCCGACCTGGTCGACGAGGACGGCCTGCCCCGGGTCCGCCGCGTCGCCGTCGCTCCCGGGCGCGTCCGCCTCCGCGTCGTCGGTCGCTGTCTCGCCGTCATCGCCCTCTCCGTCGTCGCCGTCGTGGGACGCCGTCGGCGTGTCGCCGCCGTCCGCGCCGCTGTCGCCGTCGCTCGGTCCCTCGTCACCGCCCGGCGTCGCGGTCGACCCGCCCCCGCCGGGACAGCCCGCGACTGCCGCCGCGCCCGCCACGCCCGCAGCGAGCAACGCCCGCCGCGACGCCCACCGTTCGCTGTCGTCCACCATAGCAAACGGTGTTGCCGGAGCACCGACTAATAATTTGCCCACAGGAACGGTGAGAAATTTACAGCGCGTTGTTGTGTAGCGGGGTCGTCAGTGACTCGCGGCTGGAGCGGTGGGCCGGCGGCATCCGGGAAAGCGAACCCGCGGCCGTCGCCCGACTGCGGCGGGCCGGGTTCGGGTGACCACGGCCGCCCTGGCCGGCCAGGGTAACGCTTTACTCCGGCGGGGAGCAGGGTTCGGCATGGAGACGGAACGACTCCGGGAGGCGCTGGAGCGCGCGGGGCTGACGGAGTACCAGGCGGCCGTCTACCTGGGATTGCTCGACCAGGGGACGGCGCCGGTCGTCGACGTGGCCGAGCGGGCGGGCGTGCCCACCTCGCAGGTGTACGACGTGGTGCGCACGCTGGAGGACCGGGGGTTCGTCGAGACCGTCGAGGGGGACCGCCTGCACGCCCGCGCCGACGAGCCCGGCGACGTGCTCGACGAACTGCGCTCGACGGGGGAGCTGCTGGCCGACGCCGCCGACGAGATCGAGGACCGCTGGGAGCGGCCGGACCCGAGCGAACACCGGGTCAGCGTCGTCAAGCGCCAGCGGACCGTCGTCGAGAACGCCCGCGCCGCCGTCGAGGACGCCGAGGTGTCCGTCGAGTTCGGCGGCACCGCCGCGCAGTTCGCCGACCTCCGGCCCGCCCTGGAGGCCGCCGCCGAGCGCGGCGTCGTCGTCCACGCCTCGGTCAGCGGCCCCGTCGACGCGGCCGGCGTCACCCCCGAGGAGTTGGCCGACTCGCCCGTCACCGAAGTGCGCCACTCCCGGCCGCCCGGCTCCTTCCTCGCCGTCGTCGACCGCCGGCAGGGGTTCATCTCGCCGAACGTCCACGGCGACGAGGAGTACGGCGTCCAGGTCGGCGACGACCTGCTGACCTTCCTCTTCCACTGGTCGTTTCTCACCTGCAGCTGGGTCCCCGGCGAGCGGGTCCACGTCGCCGACTCCGACGAGACCGTCTACATCAGCATCGAGGAGTTCGTCCGCCACGCCGCCGTCTGCTGGCGGGAGGGCGCCACCCTCACCGTGAGCGTCCGCGGCCGCGACACCGACACCGGCGACCCCGTGCGAGTCCGCGGCGAGTTGGTCGACATCCGCCTCGGCCCCGGCAACGACGCCGTCGCCGACCCCACCTACGACCAGCTCGGCGGGACGGTCAACATCGTCCTCGACACCGGCGAGGGCGAGGTCGAGGTCGGCGGCTGGGGCGCCGTCGCCGAGGACGTGGAGGCCGAGATCGTCCGCGTCGAAGCGGTCTCGGAGTAGCCGGCGGCGCGGCCCGATGGTGCCCCGCCGCCCGACCGTTCGCTCTCACTCCCGGGACCACCGCAGCCCGACCGGATCTCCCGGCGCCGCGAGCGGACTCTTCGGCACGTCCGCGTGCGGTTCGGGGCTGTGGTAGGCGCTGGGCGCGATGTCGTTCGGGGCGTCGGGGTAGAACGCCGACGCGAGGGCGTGGAGGTGTTCGCGGCCGACACCGAGTTCGTACTGGCCGCCGCCGTACAGCGTGATATCCCGTTCCAAGCAGTACTCGACCGTGTCGAGCAGGTCCGCGACGGTCCCGAACCGCGAGGGTTTGATATTGAGCCACTCCGGTTCGACGGGGACGGCCTCGACGCTCGCCACGTCGGTTATCGGGTAGTCCCACGAGAGCCGGTCGACGACCTCGTTCAGGATCTCGCGGGTCTCGTCGGTGAACTTCGCGTCCTCCAGGACGGCGTCGGGGAACGCCTCGGCCACCTGTCGGTAGCGTTCGGGGTCGGCGTCCGTGTCGACCTCGGTGCCCTCGTAGTAGCTCTTCAGGTCGAGGATGCGCACCCGGTCGGTCGCCGCCAGCTCGTCCATCAGCTCGGGCGTCCACTCGGCGGTCGGGTCGAGCTTGAACTCCATGTCGGGGTCGATCTCCAGCCACTCGCGGATCCGGTCGGCCGACGGGTCGCCGTCGGTGTCGAGCCGCGTCGAGACGACGAACCGGACGGGGTCGTAGCTCCGGTCGAGCGCCGCGGCGAAGGTCGTGTCGGCCTGCCGGAGCGCGAGGTCGAGCGCCGCGCTCTCGACGGCCCACCGGCGGTAGTGCCGCGAGACCTCGCGCTCGGGCGGCTCGGGGAACAACTCGGCGTCGTCCAGCGTCGCCGAGAACTCGTCGAACGTGTACTCGCCGGCGAAGTCCCAGCCGAGGTCGCCCGCCTCGTGGGCGTCGCGCAGCCGGTCGTGGTCCTCGGTGTCGTAGGCCACGTCCTCGCCGCGGCCGACCGTCCCGTCCGGTCCGCGTAGCTCGACCACGGTCGTCACGCGCGTGAACCCGGCGGAGGTGTCCATCTCGTGGCGGCTCAACTCGAAGCCCCCGACTGTCAGCGGCAGGTCCGCGATCCGGTCGTACAGGTCGCTCATACTGTGACTTCGGACGGGCGCCGGTTAACGCTGGTTCTCCCGGCAGGGGACGCTCGCGGACGGCGGCAGGGTCGGGTCGGGGGTCAGGGCCAGGACCGTCCGGCCGCGTCCAGCCCGGAGAGGCAACGTTTAAATGCGGTGACGAGGTAGGGCGGGTATGCCCAAGTTCGAACCCGCGGAACGGCGCGAGCTCGAGAAGCAGATCTGCATGCGCTGCAACGCCCGCAACTCCGTCGAGGCGAGTAGCTGCCGGAAGTGCGGCTACGGGAACCTCCGGCGCAAGAGCAAAGAGCGCCGCAACGCGTAACTCGGTCGTTCTCTCTTTCGCTCTCCGCTTCTCGCCGCGCCAGCGACGCCCCCGTTTCGGGTGGAGTGCGCTTTCGCGCTCACTCGTTGAGCGGCCGCGACCCGCTACTCGTCGGGGTACTTCGGTTCGCGTCGCTCGGCGCGTTCGAGCGCCCGCTCGACGACCGCGCGCACGTCGCCCTCGAAGACGCCGCCGTGGCCGCTGTACATGTGTTCGACGCCGTCGGGCATCCGCGCCAGGAGGTCCTCGATGGACTCGATGAGCCGCTCGCGGGACTGGCCGGCCATGTCGGTGCGGCCGAAGCTGCCGTCGTCGAAGGCGCCGTCGTCGTGGACGACCACGTCGCCCGAGAACAGGGAGTGCTCCGAGACCAGCGAGACGTGGTCGTCGGCGTGGCCCGGCGTGTACACCACCTCGCAGGTCTCGTCGCCGACGGGCACGGTGTCGCCGTCGGCGAGTTCGTCGGTGCGCCGCGGGTGGTCGGCGTAGGCGAGCAGGTCGGCGTCGAAGGCGTCGAGCACGGCGTCCAGTTGCGAGACGTGGTCGCCGTGCTGGTGGGTGAGGACCACCCGGTCGAGTTCGTCGGTGTGGGCTTCGATCACGTCGACGACGCCGGGCATGGCACCCGCGTCGACCAGCGTCGGCGACTCGCCGAGCGCGAGGTAGGCGTTGCTCGTGAACGTCTCTGCGTCGGCGGTGACGTTGACGACTTCCATATCCGTGTGCTCGGACGCCGTGCGCTTCAGTCTGGTGACCCGGTAGCTTCCGCTGTCTCCGATTCGGCTCCGGCGACAGCGACCGCTCGACCTACTGCGACAGTAACCGCACGTTCGGCCGCGACCGCAGACAGCGTGAAAGCCCCCGCCCGCTCCGGTCGAGGGGCTCGCTGCGCGCTTCGCTCGCTCCGCTCGCTCCAGTGCTTGCGTCGCCCGTCTTCCCGGAGCGGGCGGTCCCTTTCATTCCCACCCGCATCGGCTGATCGGCCAGTCTGTGCGGGTGGGAATGAAAGGGGCGGCCGTCTGCACGAACCCCGGCGAAGTAAGCACCGCAGGGAGTGCAACGACCGAGGAGCGCAGCGAGCCGCGGGAGTGCAGACGGCCGGGGCTTTCACGCTGTTCGCGGTCACAGTAGTCCCCGCGGTAGCAGTGCTGTCGGTTCCAATTGTCGCTCAAACGGTCGACACACCAGATCATCAGACTCCGGAGAGGGTTTCGACCACCCACAGAGTCAAGCGTCGGCCGCGTGAGAACGCGAGCCATGGGTCCCGAGTACGACTTCGACCTGGACGAGGAGCCCCGTACCCTCGACATCAGCGATCTGGAACGCATCGAGCGGTTCAAGGAGGCCGGATACGGCGGCAGCGTCGCCGACGCGCTGTACAACGTCGGCGTCCGCCGGTTCGTCTTCGACCAGGACTTCTTCGGCGTCAACCGCGGACAGACCCTCGCCGGCCGCGCGCTCCCGGTGAAGCTCCACACCTACCCCAAGACCGACGAGGTCGAGGCGTACCTCGAAGAGAAGTGGGACGAGGAGAACGACGGCGTCCACCCCCAGAAGCGGATGATGCGGACCGTCGAGGAGAAGGAAGACGGGACGGTTCTCTGTTTCGACACCGGCGGGGACACCCAGCCGGCCCACTTCGGCGAGATGTCCTGCACGCTGGCGAAGGCCCACGGCGCCCGCGGGATGCTCTGCGCGGGCAACGTCCGCGACACGCGCTACATCAGCGAGCTCGAGGACTTCCCCGTCTACACGCAGGGGACGGTCCCGAACTGGCACGGCGGCTGGGAGATCATCGAGGTCGACCAGCCGATCCACGTGCCCGGCCACCTGTCGCACTACGTGACGATCCGGCCGGGCGACTTCGTGTTCGCCGACTTCGACGGCGCCCAGCTCATCCCCCGCGAGGTCGTCGACGAGGTGCTGCTGCGGGTCGAGGCGATCCACGAGGAGGAACAGGAGGAGCGCCGGAAGATCGAGGAGGGGATGCCCATCGACGAGGTCTACGAGGAGTACGGCGTCCTCTGAGCGGGCTTGCGCTCGCCGGCCAGCCGCGTGGGATACGTCCACAGATCACGGGACGTGTCCGTCGCTGGCAGCCCTCGCCACTCTCCGAGGGTTTCGTGTGCAGGCCGGCCGCCGGGTTCGCGGCGGGCGGTCCTTTTCCCGGGCTTTCCGTCGCGCCCCACAGACTCACCCCGAGAGTTCCCGTAACCGGGGCACCCGCGAGGGTGACTGAGTACGAACATGACCGATCAGGACACGACTACTGGCGAGACGCGGCGATCGATCCTCAAGAAGGGCGCGCTCGCGACCGGCGCGGCGGCCGGCGTGGCCGGCTGTGCCGGCCTCGGCGACGAGGGGCCGGCAGCCGAGACGGACACGGACGGCGCGACAGATACCGACGTGCTCGGCGACGGGACCGACACCGACGACGGAACCGAGACGGACGACGACGGCGCCGTCGAGGGCGACGGCGGCAAGGCGCTGATGTTCGCGGACGCGTTCCGCGGCGGCGCGCAGTTCCGCGTCACGTCGCCGGTCATCGAGCAACAGCCCGAGGTCGAGGGCGTCGAGGACGGCGCGGTCTGGAGCGACTACAACACGCGGGTCGTCGAGTACGTCAACACCGAGGAGGACGTGCTCCTGTTCCCCGCCCACGACGCGGAGATCACGGAGGGGCGGGTGTACGAACTCCACGACAACTTCACGTGGCTGAGCGACGACGCCGGCGACCAGGGCGTCGTCGACGTGCGGTTCACCGAACTCGACCAGGAGGAAGTCTTCGACCCGGACGACGTGAACGTCTTCGACGAGGGCGGCGGGAAGGCGCTCGTCCGGTGGTCGAACTACCGGCCGGGCGCGATCCTGGAGATCACCTCCGAGGTCGTCGAGTGGACGCCGAGGGACGACGTGGCCGGCTCGGACATCTTCTCCGACTACAACACCCGCTTCGCCCGGTGGATCAACGGCGGGACCTTCCAGATCTACCCCGCCGGCGACGCCAGTATCGAACAGGGCCAGGCATACCGGATGACCAGCGAGTTCGACGTGACCGACCCCGAGGGCAACCTCGTCACGACCGACCTCGAACGCGTCGAGCTGTCCGAGGGGATCGCGACCGGCGACGTGGCGACCGACCCCCCGACCGACGGGACGGCGCCGAGCGACGACACCGCGACCGGCGAGGCGGGGACCGACGGCGGGACGGACACGCCCACCGAGTCCTGACCGGCCGTCACACCGTCGCGGGGCACCACACCGTCGCGAGGCGCCACACCGTCGCGAACACGGCGGCGACCCGTCGACGGCCCGCGCCGCGAGCGAAGCGGATGATTTTTGATGGGGAGTGACGTGGGCTATGGTATGTCGACACAGAGCGCTCGCGACGGGGCGGCCGGGCGCGGCGAGGGCGGGCTCCCCGACGCCGTCCCCGTCTCGCTCGACCGGACGACGCGGCTCAGCTGGGAACTGGGCGACCGCGTGACGACCGGGACCGACGCGACGCTGGTGGGCGAGTGGCGCTGTCACGCGACGCCGTGGGCGGTGGCCGTCTTCGACGTGACCGACCACACCGCCGTCGTCCGCGTCCGGACGCCGGTCGGCCGCGAGCAGTTCTACGGCGTCGCCGACGCCGACCTCGTCGCGGCCCGCGACGCCCTCGCCGACGCCCCCGACTGGGGACGCCGGGACTGACGGCGCCTCGCGGCCGGCCCGGCGGATGACCGGACCGCCGCGCTCGAACCGCCCCGCCGGATGACCGGACCGACGAGCACCTGCGAAGACCTGCCCAAGTCTTTTCGCCGCTTCGGCCGATATCGCGGTATGGAGTACGTCACGGCCGCGGATGTCGACGTTCCCGCCCTGGGATTCGGAACCGCCCGGATGGACGCCCACGAGGAGCGCCGCCGCGCCGTCTCGGCGGCGCTCGACGCGGGTTACCGGCACATCGACACCGCCCAGATCTACGGCAGCGAACCCGCCGTCAGCGAGGCCGTCAGCGACGCGACGGTCGACCGAGAGGAGCTGTTTCTCACCACCAAGCTCGCGGACGACAACCGCGCGTACGACGACGCCGTCGAGTCGACCCGCGCGAGCCTCGACCGGCTCGACACCGACTACGTCGACCTGCTGCTCATCCACTCGCCCAACGACGAGGTGCCCCACGCCGAGACGCTGCGGGCGATGAACGACCTCCGGGACGACGGGCTCGTCCGCCACGTCGGCGTCTCGAACTTCTCCGTCGAACAACTTCGGGAGGCGATGGACGCCTCCGAGGCCCCGATCCTCACCAACCAGGTCGAGTACCACGTCCGGGAACGGCGGGACGACCTCCTGGGCCTGTGCGTCGAGGAGGGCGTGATGCTGACCGCCTACAGCCCGCTCGACGTGGGCGGGCTGGCCGACGACGGCGACCTCGGGGAGATCGGCGACCGCTACGGCAAGACGGCCGCGCAGGTCGCGCTCCGCTGGCTGGTCCAGCAGCCGATGGTCTCGGCGATCCCGATGTCCGCGAACCCCGAACACATCCGATCGAACCTCGACATCTTCGACTTCGAGATGACCGCCGACGAGATGGAACGGCTGTTCGAGCGCGGCGGCCCGGTCGACGGGATCAGGTCCGTACTCGGGCTGTAGGGGCGGGATCCGGTGGTCGCCGGCCGAGGGTCCGGAGCCGACCGGGCGCCGCTCTGCACCGCTACCCAGCCGGCCGCGCCGGCGGACGGTGACTCCGACCCCCGCCGTCAGTCGTCGGCCTCGGCCGCGGCGTGCGCGCCGACCCGCCGGTCGAGGAAGCCGTCGAGCAGACGGAACAGCCGGAGCTTCTGTTCCTGGTCGGAGGAGGCGTGGCCCTCCTCCCCGAGTTCGACGTACTCGAAGTCGCCGTTCGCGCCGTCGACGGCGCCGCCGCCTTCCCGTGACGCCGGCGGCGTCACGCCCTCCTCGTAGCCGGCGTCGTCGAGCGCTTCGCGGACGATCCGGGCCTGCGAGACGGGGACGCGCCGGTCGTTGACGCCGTGGACGACCAGCAGCGGCGAATCGACGTTCTCGACGTGGGTGACCGGCGACCGCTCCTCGTACAGGTCGGGGTTCTCGTCGGGGGTCCCGAGATACTTCTCCATGAGTTCCGTCCTGAAGTGGGGCATCGTGTTCTCGTACATGTCCTCCAGGTCGGAGATGCCGATCCAGGCGACTGCGGCGTCGTACAGGTCGGGGTACTGGACGGCCTGCCAGTAGGCGGAGTAGCCGCCGTAGGAGCCGCCGAAGACGACGACGCGGTCGTCGTCGATCCAGTCGCGCTCGGCGATGACGTGTTCGGCGGTGGTCGCCACGTCGCCCTGTTCGGCGCCGCCCCAGTCGTCGAGCAGCCGTTCTTTGAACTCGCGGCCGCGACCGGTCGACCCGCGGTAGTTGACCTGCAGGACCGAGTAGCCGCGCATCGCGAGCACCTGCGTGTAGAGGTCGAACGACTTCGCGTCGCGGGCCATCGGGCCGCCGTGGGGGTTGACGATCAGCGGCGACGGCCGCTCGCCCGAGTCGTAGAGGAGGGCGCCGATCTCGAGTTCGTCGTAGGGGTCGTGCTCGACGGCGCGCTGGGGCGTGTCGGGCACGCCGTCCGACTCGACGGTGACGTACTCGGCGTCGGCGAAGTCGTCGGGCTCGAAGGGGCCGTGGTCGGCCTCCAGCAGCGTCTCCGAGCTGTCCGAATCGAGGTCGTAGGCCAGCAGTTCCGTTCGCCGGGTCGCGGTGGTGTGCTCGACGAGCACGCGCCCGTCGCCGAGGTCGGCGCTGGTGTAGGTCCACCCGGTCGAGGCCACGCCCTCGGGCAGGTCGAGTTCGCGCCCCTCGCCGGTCTCCAGGTCGTAGACGACGGGGACCGTCACGGCGTCGCGGTCGCGGCTGGCGAGGGCGCGGCCGTCGTCGACGAACGCGACCGCGTCCTCGTCGTACTCGCCGTCGCCGAGCCAGGTCACCGCGTCCGCGTCGAGGTCGTAGACTCCGACTCGCCCCAGGTCGGGCGTGTTGTCGCTGACGAGGAGGCGGTCGCCGTCCGGCCCCCAGTCGGCGGGGCCGCACTCGGCGCCGACCTCGCCGAGTTCGAGATTTCGAGGGTTCGAGCCGTCGGCGTCGGCGACGTAGGCGTCCTGGTTGTCGAAGTCGTCGGTCTCGTTGGTGGCGTAGGCGATACGCTCGCCGTCGGGCGAGAGGTGCGCGCCCCACACCGCCCGCTCGTAGTCGGTGAGCTTCGCCGTCTCGCCGGTCGCCAGGTCGCGGGCGTAGACGTTCATCTGCCCGTCCCGGGAGGAGCCGAAGACGATCCGGCTCCCGTCCGCGGCGACGCTCGTGAGCATACACTGGCCGTCCATCTCGACGACCGGTTCGACCGTCCCGTCGCGGTCGATGGCGTAGATGTCGTTCTGCTCGTCGCCGTCCTCGTCGCGGTGGAAGAACACGCGGTCGCCGTCGGCGCCCCACTCGAGGAACCAGCGGGCGTCGCGCGGCACCTCGCCGTCGGACCACTGTTCGAGCTCGCCCGTCTCGACGTCGAGCACGTGGAGTTCGTTGCGCCCGGTGGCGTCGTAGTACAGCGCCACCTCGTCGCCGTCGGGCGAGGCGGTGGGGTGGGCGACCGTCGGCAGGCTCGCGAGTTCTTCGAGCACGTCGATGTCGTCCGTCGGGGACATACGCGTGCTGTCGACCCGCCATCACTTCAGCCCTCGCAGAAGCGGGGTTCGGTAACGGATCCGAGAGGTCGCCGGCCGAACGGTTTTCGCGCCGGAACGACAACCGGACGTATGGCCCGCGACCTCGACGACGTGGACCGGGGGATCCTCCACGCGCTGCAGGAGAACGCCAGGGAGGCGACGGCCGCCGAGATGGCGGAGGCGGTGGACGTCTCCGCCAGCACGGTCCGCAACCGCATCGACCGCCTGGAGTCGACCGGGGTTGTCCGCGGGTACCACCCCGACATCGACTACGAGCGGGCGGGGTTCCAGCTGCACGTCTTCGCCGTCTGCCGGGCGCCGCCGGCCGAGCGGTCCGCCGTGGCCGCCGAACTGCTCGAGCTGTCGGGGGTCGTCCGCGTCCGCGAGCTGCTGACCGGGACCGAGAACCTCCACGTCGAAGCGGTGGCCACTGACTCCGCCGCCGTCGACGACCTCCTCGCCGAGATCACCGAGCTGGGGATCGAGATCGGTAGCTCCGACATCGTCAAGACGGAGCACGTCCAGCCGTTCAACCACTTCGGGACCGGGGAACCGACCGACGACTGACGGGCCCCGGTGCGAGAACTGCGAGCCGGTCGGGGAGTCAGCGAACCGGTCAGTTCCCGGAGGGAACTGCGGAATCAGCAGATATATCGCCTCTCCCTACAGAATCTCGCGTGCGCACCGCCACCGTTAAGCCGATCCCTGTCGGACGGTCGCACGGTGATGGGTGATATGTTGAGCACCAAGGTGAGCGCAGAGATCGCGGCGCGGGAAGGCGTCGACCCGTTGCAACTGGACCGACCGCTCTACGACGTGATAGACGTCGGCGCGCTGGAACGGCTGGTCGAGACGGCCGGACGGGGCGACGGGGCGTTCGAGGTCGAGTTCACGTACTACGGCTACGACGTGGTCGTCGACGGGTCCGGCGAGGTGACCGTCACCGGCGACCCCGCGGTCGGCGACACCGACGGCGAGTCGGCCGACCAGCCGGCGACCGGCCGATAACCGCGACTCCGCGCGCGAGAACGAGCCGCGAGCGGCCGCGCCGCCCGTCGTCCGGGGGTGGGTCGACGGCGGCGGCGAACGGAGCCGGGCCGTCGGTTCACGCCCGGCCGTCCGTCCCGTGGGCCCGTTCGACCGCCCGCCGGAGCCGGGCGCCGTCGGCGGCGTAGGCGAGGTGGGAGTCGCAGTCGCAGTCCGAGGCGCCGAACCCGTCGACGCGCTCGAACCTCTCTTCGTCGGCGAGCGTCCGGCTGACCGCACACTCCACGTCCGCCTCGGCCGTCCGGACGACCGCGTCGATACCGGCGTCGGGGTGGCCCAGCAGGTAGTCGACGTGCCAGTGGCGGGCGTCGCGCTCGCCGGCGGCCAGCTCGCGGTGGCGCTCGACGCGGGCGAACCCGCCCGGACCGAACGCGCTCCCGGTGTAGGCGTAGGCCCCCGCCGCGAACTCGCGCTCGCCCAGCGCCCCCACCTCGACCGTCGCCGGCGCGGCCAGTTCGACGACCAGCGTGTACGTCCCCGCCGTCATCGCCGCCCGCTTGGCCCGGCGCCGACAAGTGCCTGCCGGGTTCGGCCGAGCCGGGGTCCGGCGACTCTCCGGCCGTCACTCGCCGGTGGGGAGCCGCCCGGCGCGGGCGAGCGCGAACATCCCGACGGCGACGACGCCGACGAGGGCGGCGTAGGCGCGGAAGACGCCCGAATAGGAGAGGCCGAACTGGTAGAACGTCCCGACGGCGACGCCGCCGGGGGCCTGCATGAGCATCATGACGGCGCTGTAGCCCGAGTAGGCGCTGGCGCGGTTGTCGTCGGGCAGCGAGTCCAGCAGGTAGGCGTCGGCCACGGGAAAGAGGCCGTGGATGACCAGGCTCATGACGACGGAGACGGCGGCGACCGCGACCCACGAGGAGACGAGGGTGAGCGCGAACAGGGTGACGACGAACCCCGCGAGGATCGCCAGCAGGACCGGGAGGTAATCGAAGCGGTCGGCCAGCCGGCCGGCGACGACGAACGACGGGACGCCGGCGGCGAAGGTGATCGTCAGCAGGGTGTTGGCGGGACCGGCAGCGATGCCCTTCGCGCTAAGGTAGGTGACGTAGAAGTTGAACACGCCCTGCCAGACGAAGCCCGTGAAGCCGACGAAGACGACGCCCGCGGCGACGAGGCGCCACTGGGCGCGGATCGCCCCCAGCAGGTCGCGGTCGTCGACGCCCGCCTCGGGCAGTTCGGCCCGCCGGACCGCGAGGACGAAGACGGCGGTGGCGGCCACGGCGAGGACGGCCAGCGCGCGGAAGGAGAGCTGCCACGACCCGCGGGCGATGGCGACCGAGACGAGGAAGGGGGCGGTGACGGCGGCGACCTGCGAGGACATCCCGCGGAGGCCGACCGCCAGGCCCACCCGCTCGGGGTAGAGTTCGCTGACCAGCGGGTTGGCGGCGATGAAGAAGACCCCGGAGGCGAGGCCGACGAACAGCGCGCCGGCGACGGTGACGCGAATCGACGGCGAGTACGCGGTGAACGCGGCGGCCGCGGCGAGGAAGGCGCCCATCCCGGTGATGACGCGGTGGCGCGAGGCGACGGTGAGCAGATAGCCCGTCGGGAGCCGCGGGAGCGCGCTGCCGACCCAGACGGCGGTGGCCGCCAGGCCGGCCGTCGCGGGGCTGACACCCGTGCGGATGAAGTAGTCGACCAGGGGTGCGAACGCGATCCGGCCGAAGTTCACGAGGAAGGAGAAGGCGCAGATGGAGACGAACACGCCGGCGCGGCCGCGGGGCTTCGCTGCGGCCGCGGCGGTCGAACCGGACGCATCGCTCGTGGTCACGGCTCACTGTCGCGCCCGCGGTCGGTTTAACCCCGCGCTCGCGGCCGATACTTCCCGTTTGCGGTGCGGTCACAGTGCCCGGCGGGGTCCCACCCGGGAAGGACGACCGGGCCGGGAACAACCGACGCGGTGGCGCTCACCGCAGACAGCGCGCCCGGAGGTCGCGGACCCGTTCGAGGCAGTCGGCGACGGCGGCCAGCGCGGGACAGCGCCGCTCGCGGTCGCCGTAGAGGAAGGTGACCAGGCTCACGCCGTCGACGCCGGAGAGCGGGACCGCGGGGCGGCCGTGGACGAGCCGCTGGCGCTCGTCGGCCAGGTCGGCGCAGGTCGCCTCCGCGTCGGCCAGCCGCTCGTCGAGGCGGCTCAGCCGCTCGGCGTCGGCGCCGTCGAGTTCGCCCTCGATTTCGTCGAGGCGGCGCTCGCAGGCGGCGAGTCCGTCGCGGACCGCCGCCAGGGAGTCGCGCTCGCGCTCCAGCGAGCGGCTGAACCGCCGCCGCTCGTCGACGGCCCGGTCGGCGGCCGCGCGGAGCGCGCGGTACAGCGGCGGTGTCAGGCGAGCCCCGTCGACGACCTGTGCGGCCACGTCCGCCCCGAACTCGGCGGCGAGGCTCGCCCGGAGCGTCTCGTCGTACTCGGCCTCGAAGTGGGGGACCGCCATCACGGTCTCGCGGTACGCCGCCCGCACGGACCGGAGCGCGGCCCCGGCCCGCGGTTCGGACCGCGCCGCGACGGCCGTCGGACCGGCGCCGCCGAGCGCGGGTCCGGTCGCGTCCCCGTCGGCCGCCGCGGGCGTCCACGGCTCGACGTTCGAGAGCCGGGCGCGAAAGCGGTCGAACGCCGCCCGCTCGTCGGTGCTGTACTCGATCTCCCGGTCGACGATCCGGAGGGCTTCGGCGACCCGGTCGTGCGGTGTCTCGGTCATCGGTCCCGAACCGGGTGGACCCTCGCCGCCGGACCGTGTAATCTGTGCTATGAGGTGCCCGTAGCGCTCCCGACCGCTATGTAGCCGAGGGGAGCCGCCGCGACCGGCGACGGACGATCCGTCGAGACCTGTCACAGACCGTACCAAAACGGGGTTCAGCGAACCTTTATTCGCGTAGTGCGTCGATCCGGGTACATGACCCGCCCCGACGTGGTCGCCGTCTGCGGCAGTCGCCGCGAGGGCAGTTACACCCGCCGGGCCCTCCGGATCGCGCTCGACGCGGCCGCGGAGGCCGGCGCCGCCACCGAGTTGCTCGACCTGCGGACGGTCGACCTGCCGCCGTTCGACCCCGACGCCGCGGAGGGCGAGGCGGTGACCGAGTTCAAGCGGCGCGTCCGCGCGGCCGACGCCGTGATCCTGGGGTCGCCCGTCTACCACGGTTCGTACTCGGCGACGCTGAAGGACGCGCTGGACTACTGCGGCAAAGACGAGTTCACCGACACGACCGTGGGGCTACTGGCGACGGCCGGCGGCGGCAGCTACGCGAGCACGTTCGACCACCTGCGGACCGTCGTCCGGTCGGTCCACGGCTGGACGGTCCCCACCCAGGTCGGTATCCGCGGCGCCTCCGGCAAGTTCGACGGCGACGAGGTCACCGAGCCCGGCCTCGAAGACCGGATCCGACAACTCGGGCGCGAGGTCGCCGCCAACGCGGCCGTCGACCCCGCGGCCCGCCGGGAGCGCGGGGTCGCGGTCCCCGCCGACTGCGACGACTGAGCGAGCGGCCGCGCGGCCGTCGGGGTCGGCGACCGCCGTCCAGACCGCTCAGATCAGGTCGAGCGTCCGCAGCGTCCGCTCCAGTTGCACTTCCTGCTCCTCGCTCATCCGCTGGAGCGGCCGGCGCATCGGCCCGGGGTCGAAGTCGACCTCGGGGTGCAGGTCCAGCGCGGACTTGACGCCGCCGAGATACGGGCCCTGGTCGATGGCCTTCCACACGTCGAACACGCGGCTCTGCAGCTCGCGGGCGCGGGTCTCGTCGCCGTCGACGTACGACTCGTACAGCTCGACGGTCATCTCGGGGAAGACGTTCGAGACGGCGCTCACCAGGCCGGTACAGCCGATCTCCAGCTCGGCGAACAGAAGCGAGTCGAGGCCGGCGAGGTAGGTGAGCTCGGGGTGGCGGTCGATGGCCTGGCCGAGCCACGCCACGTCGCCGCTGGAGTCCTTGACGCCGACGATCCCCTCGATGGCCGCCAGCCGGTCCAGCGTGTCCAGGTCGAGCTTGTTGCCCATCCGGGCGGGGAAGTGGTAGATGTACACCGGGATGTCGACGGCGTCGGTCACCTCCTCGTAGTGTTCGACGATGGCCTCGCTGTCGATGGGGTAGTAGTAGGGGATCCCCACGACGACGGCGTCGGCGCCCGCCCCCTCGGCGTCCCGGGAGTAGGAGACGGTGTTGCGGGTGCTGGGCGCGCTGACGCCGGCGATCACGGGGACCTCCTCGCCGACCTCGTCGACGACGGCCTCGATGACCGCCTCGCGCTCGTCGGGCTTGAGCATCGGGAACTCCCCGTTGGTCCCCAGCGGGAAGACGCCGTGGACCCCCCGGTCGACGACGAACCGCGCGTGGGCGGCCGTCGCGTCCAGCGCCAGCTCCTCCTCGTCGGTGAACGCGGTGATCGTCGGCGGGATCACCCCGTGTATCGATACGTCGTGCGTCGGGTTTGTGTTCGCCATCTGTCGATCACTGCACGACCCGCGAGTATGAACCTGTCGCCACAGGTCAGTATTCGCACCGTTCGAGCGCGGCGAACGGCCGGTTCAGACGACGGAGTCGGGGTCGGGGAGGTCGGCCATCCCGCCGGCGCGGGTGGTCGCGGCGGCGGCGACGGCGTTGGCGCGGTCGAGGACCGCGGTCAGGTCGCGCTCGCCGCCGGCCAGCGCGTCGACGACGCCGGCGGTGAAAGCGTCGCCGGCCCCGGTGGTGTCGACGGTGTCGACGGCGTATCCCCCGTGGGACGCGTCGGCGGGGCCCCAGGGCGCGTCGGCGGTCGCACGCGCGGCCGCGCCGCCCTCGCCGAGCGTCAGGAGGACGGTGTGGGGGCCGCGCTCGTGGAGTTGCGGTGCCACCGCGTCGATGTCCTCGGTGTCGCCCTCGACCCCCGCGGGCCCGAGGTCCTCGGGGGAGGCCTTGACCGCGTCGACGGCGGGGAGGAGCCGGTCGACCTGCCCGGCGAAGTCGGCGTCGGTCCACAGCTCGGGGCGGGCGTTCAGGTCGAAGACGACGGTGCAGCCGCGGTCGTTCGCGCGGTCGACGAGGTCGTGGATCGCCTCTCGCGAGGGCTCGCTGGCGAGGGGGACGCTACCGACGACGACCCACCCGACGGCGTCAAGGGCGTCGTCGGGGACGCGGCCGGGTTCGAGGCGGGTGTCGGCGGTGCCGTCGCGGTAGAAGGTGAAGCGGGGGCCGCTCGACGGGTCACCGCTGACGAACGCGAGCGTGGTCTTGGCCGAGGGGTCGCGCTCGACGAAGCGGTCGGGGACGCCGCGGTCGGCGAGCGTCTCCGCGAGGAACTCGCCGAAGGGGTCGCTCCCGACGCGGGTCCAGAACCAGGCGGGGCGGTCCAGTTGCGCGAGGCGGACGGCGACGTTGGCGGGGGCGCCGCCGGGCCGGCGGGCGAACTCTTCGGTGGCCGCCAGGGGCGTGGCGCTCCCCGGCAGGAAGTCGACGAGCGTCTCGCCGGCGACGAGAACGTCGGGCATGGCCGGGGCTACCGGGGCGGCGACGAAAAAGCGCGGGGGTCCGCGGTGTCGCGGCGGACCCGGGCGACGGCGGGGTCGCCGTCGCGAGTCACCGGTTCGACGCGCCGACGCGCTCGCGGCGGGCGGTCACTCCGGCGGTTCGAACTCGGTGTCGGTGCTGGCCTGGGTGAGCCCGGTCATGATGGTGCCGGTCGCGACGCTGGTGTTGCGGGCGTAGTCCAGCGCCTGCTGGTCCGCGCCGGGCCAGTCGAAGTCGCGGACGTTGCCCCAGACGCCGGACAGCGACTGTGCGAACACGAAGTCGGGGAGGTAGAAGTTGTAGTACTGCGCGCAGGTGCGGTACAGCTCCAGCACCCGTTCCTCGGAGTTGCCCGGCTGGCGGATCTCCTGGACGACCTCGAACATGTCGACCTCGCGGCCGTTCTCCAGGTCGGGGTCGATCCCGGCCTCGTCGGGCGCCTCGATGGAGCCGACCTCCTCGGGCAGCTCGACGTGGACGGGCTTGTTCTGGGTGTCGCGGTCGTCCTCCTCGGTGAGTCGGAAGACGCTGCTCGCGGTGGGACTGCCGCCCAGCAGGGCCTCGCCCCACCAGGCGCCGCGGTCGTTGTACTTGCCGAAGATCGTGTCGGTGTCCGACCAGAACAGCGACGTGTCGAAGTTCAGGCCGTCGCCCTCGGGGTTGAGGTTGTTCGACCACGTCGAGAATCCGGTCGTCGAGAGGTTGACGCCGAAGCCCCAGTTGGCGAGGTTCGCCCGGATGGTCTGGGAGCCCTGGACGTAGCTGTTGTTGCCCGACTGGGCCATCAGGTCGATCTGCGCGGTGTTCCCGTTGGGGTCGACCCACTGGCCGCCCTGCTTGCTGTAGCCCGCGTTGCGCATGTACTGGTTGGCGTTATCGAGGTTCTGCTCGCGCGAGTAGGTGTGCAGGCTGTCGAGGAACTCCTCGGAGAACGTCGACTCGTTCTCCGAGTCCATCAGGAACGTGTCGTAGGAGGTCGTGATGCCCGTCTCCTGGCCCCAGCCGTTGGCGACGACGGCGTTCCAGTCGACCGCCTCGACGAGCGCGCGGCGGACCCACAGCCGCTGGAGGTGCTCGTTGTGCCAGTTCATCAGCCACTGGGTCCCGAGCGTGGCGTTGAGCCACCGCGACAGCTCCTGTGCGTGGTCGGGGAGCATCTCGCGGCTGAAATCGGAGTTCGGCGTGACGGCGCCGCCGTTCATGTCGAGCGAGCCGTTCGACGCGAGCGTCTGCCGTCGGCTCGAGTCGGCCCAGTAGATCTCCAGCTTCTCGACGTTCGTGTGGCCGGCGTTGGGGTGGTCGTCGTCCTTGCGGAGGACCATCGACTCCGACCCCACGTCGTCCATGGACTCGAGGACGTACATCCCCGAGCCCCAGCCGTTCTCCTGGACCCGCTGGAGGGTGATGCGGTCGCTCCCCACGTCGTCGCTGACCTGCGAGACCTGGTCCGCGGAGCTGGCGTCCTCGTAGCGCTCGTGGTACGGCTCCGTGAAGTCGGGGTGCATCGGGTAGTTGAACAGGAGGCCGGTCGCCGTGTCCTCGAGGATGGGCCTGGCGACGGGGTTGGGTTCCTGTTCCGGCGTCTCGCCCTTGTCGTACCAGCCGTGGCGGACCCACTGCTCCTCGGCCTCCTCGTTGAACGTCTGCCCTTCGGTGAACGCGTTCCCGTTGAAGTACCACGCCACGTGGTTGTGCGTGACCAGCGTCGGCGCGTCGTAGGGGTCGCCGTTCCACCACGACGCCCGGTCGTCGTACGTCTGTCGCCAGTCGTAGGGCTCCTCGACCGACCAGTCCTCGATCCACGTCATCAGCTCGACCTCCTCGTGGTCGGGCTTGTGCGGCGTCGGCACCGTCGTCCCGCTGTAGCCGTTGTCGGGGATGTGGACGTTGTTGAGCCCGTTGAGCTCGAAGAGGAACCTGTCCCCGGTGGTGTTGTCCTGGGGGGTCCACGGGTTCGCGTCGAACACGTCCGGCGAGTTGTTGACCGCCACCCGGATCGTGTCGGTGACCGCCTGGCGGTCGGTGGCGGTCTCGCCGCCCTCGGACTCGGTCGGCGTACTCCCGCCGTCCCCACCGTCACCGCCGTCCCCGCCGTCCCCGGACTCGGTGTCGGCCGGACCGGAACCGCCCCCGCCGTCGGTCGGCGTGCCCCCGCCGCCGCTCGGGCACCCGGCCACGCCGGCCGCACTCAGGCCGGCGAGTATCTGCGCGTACTGTCGCCGTGACAGGTCCGAACCACTGCCAGTGTGATCGCGTGGCATACACCATTCGACCACCGTCGGATATATAACGATTTCCCACGTTATCGTAACAGATTTCGGCATTCTAAATCCGAACGCGCCAGTATACGGGGAAAAAGCGCTATCGAAGCTGAATCCGTTCGTACTTATATCACAGTTTCATCGTCGATACTGTTTGTCGATAGGGAACGCACGGCTATCGTCACCCGCGGCGGTTGCAGGAACCGGGGATTATTGCAGGTTCCGCGCGAGGACGGCGCTGCGGCCCGCCCGGCTCCCGGCGACGGAATCCCGCGGCGTGAGACGCTCCGCTGGGCCGTCCCCGGTGGTCCGGACACGGGTTCAACTCACCGGAACGGGAGGCGGGGTTTCCAACATGGATGGATCGTGAGGGGGCGTTCCAGAAGCGTATCAGCGCCTGAATGTCCGAAGTCGCGCTCGTTACGCCCTCTCGGCCCGGATCCAACATGAGTGGATCGTAGCGACGGGGACACTGAGTCGACAGGCGGACGGACACGCCCATGTCGGTGCGGGTGGAACCGGCGGCCATGGGAGCGACCGAGTTCGACTTCGCGGGCGAGACGGTTCTGGTCACCGGCGGCAGTTCCGGCATCGGTCGGGCGCTGGCGCTTTCGTTCGCCGACGCCGGCGCGGCGGTCGTCGTCGCCGACAGGCGGGAGGCGCCACGGGGCGACGACGCGGCTGTCCCGACCCACGAGGCGGTCGAGCGCGACGGCGGCCGCGCCGCGTTCGTCGAGACGGACGTGTCCGACCCGGCGCAGGTCCGGACGGCCGTCGAGGCGACACGCGAACTCGGCGGCGTCGACGTGATGGTCAACAACGCCGGCGTCCACCTGACCGAGTCGGTGCTCGACATCGACCCCGAGCAGTTCGACCGACTGCACGCCGTCAACGTCCGCGGCTGTCTGTTCGGCTGTCAGGCCGCCGCCCGCGACATGCGCGAGCGGGGCGTCGAGGGCTGTATCCTGAACATGTCCTCCATCTCGGCGACGATGGCCAAGCCCGAACAGATCGGCTACGAGTCGACCAAGGGCGCGATCCGGATGATCACCCGCAGCGCGGCGCTGGAACTGGCGCCCGACGTCAGGGTCAACGCGGTCGCGCCCGGGCGGACGGCCACCGAGTTCGGAGGCAGTTCGGCCGCCGAGAAGCGCCGCTCTGTCGAGACGGGCGACCTGCTGAAGCCGATCCCGATGGGGCGGGCCGGAACCGTCGACGACGTGACCGGCGCCGCTCTCTTCCTCGCCAGCGACGCCGCCGGCTACGTCACCGGCGAGACCGTCCACGTCGACGGCGGCTACCAGGTGGTCTGAGCGCCCCGGGGACGCCGCCGGTCGGCGGGCGCCGGATGGCCGGCGGGCGCTCCCGGCCGTGAGTCGTCGGCCGGCGCGGCTACGAGCCGTCCCCGGCGGGCGCGTCCTCGGGGCCGGTGACGCCGTCCAGATACGCGAAGAAGGCCTTCTTGCGGGGCGTGTTGGCGTCCCAGCGGACCGGCGGCGACTGGTAGCCGTGCCAGTAGTCGTTCCCGCCGGGGTCGAAGTAGCCCCACGAGGCGCCGGCCTCGACCGCCGCGTCGAGGTTCGACTCGGAGCCGAACGCGAAGTGGTCGTCCTCGTTGAAGACGACGGGCATCGGCTCGTAGGACGGACGCTCGCGGACCTCGGCGACCATCTCGCGGACCCGGTCGGGGTCGTCGACGCCGTTGCCGTGCAGGAGCGCGAAGTCCGAGTCCGCGACCACGTCGTCCGGCGGGACGACGCCGCCGCTGGTGCTCACGCCGACGGGGTATCGGAAGCCGTCGCGCTCGATCCCCTTCACGCGCTCGATCAGCTCCGTCACCCGCTCGACGTCGATGATGTCGTGGTCGTAGTTGATGTCGCACTCGTTTGCCACCTCGACCAGGACGTTCGTGTACTCCCGGTCGAGCAGCCACTCGACGGCCTCGTCCACGGCGCGTTTCACCGCCGCCTCGTCCTCGAGGACGCCGTCCTGACCGAAGTAGAACAGGCCGAGGATGACGACCAGGCCCAGGTCGTCGGCGCGGTCGAGGACGCGCTCGACGCGGGCCATCCACTCGGGCTTCAGCGAGCCGTCGGGCCGGAACGCCGAGACGGTCCAGGGCTGGGTCTCCGAGTACCCCTCCGGGCTGCCACACTGGAGGTTCGCGGCGACGGCCCGCAGGCCGTGGTCGCGGTAGTCGGGCAGCGCCGCGCAGAACTCGGCGACGTTGCGCTCGGGGTCCCACTCCCCGGTGTCGGGGTAGGCCCACTCGTCGCGCGTCTCGGGGTTGTCGTCGTCGAACCACGCGTGGACGAGGCGAGCGTTGAATAGCCGCCCCTCGATGGAGGTGCCTTCGTGGCTGCGCCCCTCGTAGGTCGGGCGGCCGTCGACCGTGAACCGCTCGCCGTCGATGCCGACGCGGGTCGCGCTGGATTCGCCGAACACGTCTCCCCTGTCACCAACCGCCCGTAAGACGGTTTCGGCCGTCCCGGTCCGCGGCTTCGACGGGACCCGGCTCGGCGCCCGACCGGGGACGGCCGCCGCGTTTACCCGTCTGCGGGCAGTCGGTGGCGACCATGAGCATCGCAGTCGGACTCGTCGGCGCGGGCGGCGTCGGCGAGACGCACGCCGAGAACCTGGTCGGATCGGAGCGGGCGTCGCTCGAGGCGGTCTGCGACCTCGACGGCGAGACGGCGCGCGCGGTGGCCGAGGCCGCCGACGCGCGCGCCTACACTGACACTGCCGAGCTGTTCGCGGACGCGGACCTCGACGCGGTGTACGTCGCGACGCCGCCGCGGACGCACGCGGACCTCGTCCGCGAGGCGACGGCCCGCGGGCTCGCGGTCTTCTGCGAGAAACCGCTGGCCGCGTCCGTCGAGGACGGGCGCGAGATCGTCCGCGCCGTCGACGAGTCCGGCGTCCCCTTCATGACGGGGTTTTGCCTCCGGTTCGCAGAGCCGTGCCTGCGGCTGCGCGACCTCGTCGCCGGCGGGGCCCTGGGGGAGCCGGTGACGCTGTTCAGCGCGCGGAGCGGCAGCGGCGTCCCGTCGGCGGGGAACTGGCGGGTCGACCCCGAGCAGGCCTGCGGCGTCACCGTCGAGTCGGCGTCGCACAACCTCGACCTGCTCCGGTGGCTCGGCGGCGAGGTCGCCCGCGCCGCCGGCGCGACGGCGAACGTGAGCCACCCCGAGATCGACGGGTTCGACGACAACGTGGTCGCGACGCTCACCTTCGAGTCCGGCGCCGTCGGCTGCGTCCGCAACAGTTGGACCTCGTCGGTCGAGACCCTCCGCCACGGCGTGATCGGCACCGAGGGCGCCGCCGTCCTCGAGGGCGACGGCTGGTGGCGCCACGACCGGCTCACGTACCGGACGGCCGGCGACCGCCACGCGACGACCGTCGCGTTCGACGACGGGACGGCGACCGACACCGGGTACCGCGGCGAGACGCGGGCCTTCCTCGACGCGGTGGCGGCCGACGCGGACCCGCCCGTCGACGCCCGCGACGGACTGCGCGCGCTCGAACTCTCCCACCAGATCCTGTCGGGGTAGGACCGCCCCGGCCCCGAATCGGCCCGGCCCTGAACCGGCCCGGTCCCGAACCGGCCCGTCAGTCCCCGTCGGCGCGTTCGGTCAGGTACGCCGGCGGGACGCGCTCGGTCGTGTACGTCGCCCGGCCGCGCCGGGTAATATCGTGGCCGTCGTCGGTCATCGCGGCCGCGTCGACGGCGAAGACGACCGGATCCGCGGCGTGGCGGGCGCCGACGCGGCGGGCTTCCTCGACGCTGCCCGACAGGTGGACCAGCTGGCGCGACATCGGCCTGAGCCCCTCGGCGCGGATCGCGTCGACGTTGCCGGGCGCGGTGCCGTGATACAGGGTGTCCGGGACCGGACCGTCGCCCGATTCGAGGTCCACGTCGACGGAGTGACCGTAGGCCGCCCGGACGCGGTCGTCCGACCCGTCCGGGTCGTCCGCCTGCGCGGCGTCGCCCGCCCGGGAGCCGCCGGTGCGCTCGAAGCGGCCGTTCGGGTCGGTGGCGACGACGGCCGCGACCCGCTCGCGGTCCGCCCAGTCGTACTGCCGCTCGGCCGCCGCGACCAGTTCCCCGAAGGCGGTCCAGCCCGCGTCGTCCAGCGCCAGGCCGGCGTCGTCGGGGAAGTGCCTGAGCGCCCCCGAGCAGAACTTCGAGAGCCGTCGGCGCCGCTCGCCGCCGAGGACCGCGCGGCCGGGGTCGTCGCAGACCGGGCAGGTCTCGCCCTCGAAGTAGCCGTGGTCGTCGCAGGCGCGCACGTCGCTCATCGGGAACGCGTTCGTCGGCCGACGGGAAAACACGCTCGCAGCGGCGACCCGAACCGCCGGACCAGACGAGGCCGGACGTGACAGGCGGTGACACGTCGCGGAGGCGAACACGACCGCACGGTTTTTCCCTCGGATGCTACTAGGTGACTTCGCAATGGGCTTCGGGAGCTACGACGAATCCGAACAGGAGAACCAGAGCGACGACGCGGACTACGACGAGGAGGACGCCGTCAACGTCCACGAACACGACCACGAGGGGGAGGTCTCCGTCGAGGGCGCCGACTCCGCCGACGAACTGGTCGACCGCCTGCAGGACATGAAGTAGCGCGCGGCGAACGACTCGATCCCCGCGACCGGACCGCGTCCGACCGCACGCGCGACCCCGCCGCGCCCGCTCAGTGGGCGGGCGCGTAGGCGTCCGAGAGGGCGTTCAACACGACGACGCCGGCGACGACGAGCGCCATCCCGGCGACCCCGGCCGCGTCGATGTTTTCTTCGAAGACCGCGACGCCGACCAGCGCCGTCGCCACGATGCCGACGCCGGCCCACGTCGCGTAGACCAGCCCGACCGGCAGTTCCTCCAGCGTCAGCCCGAGCAGGTAGAACGAGCCGACGTAGCCGACGACCACGACGGCGGTCGCCAGTGGCTCGGAGAACCCGTCGCTGGCCTTCAGCGCGGTCGTCCCCGTCACCTCCGCGGCGATGGCGAGCGCGAGCGTCAGGTACGGATGCACGACCGGGCGGTCGCCGGCCGCCGGAAAGTCGCTTGTCGAACCCGTCGCCACTTCCCGTCAGTTTCCGAGCACTTTTGACGGGGGCGCGCCCACCGCCGGGTATGTCGGAGCTGGGGGAGCTGGGGCTGTCGAGCTACGAGGAGAAGGTCTACCGGGCGCTGCTGTCGCTCGGGTCGGCGACGGCGGGGGAGGTCTCCGAGGCCAGCGGCGTCCCGATGGGGCGGATCTACGACGTGTTGAACGGGCTGGACGCTCGCGACATCGTCCGCAGCCAGTCGACGGAACCGACGCGGTACGCGGCGGTCGACCCGGAGCGGGCGGTCGACCGCCTGCTCGCGGAGCGCCGGCGGGAACTCGACGCGAGGGCCGAGCGCTACGAGTCGATCGCCGAGGGGATCGGCCCGGAGCTGGCGGCGACGAAACCGGCCGAGAGCCGCTTCTGGACGGCGCCGCTGGGCAGCGACGCGGCTGTCTCGCTGGAGCGGGACCTGTTCGCGACCGCCGGCGACACCGTCCGGTCGGCCATGAGCGACCCCTACGCCGCGGCGCCGTGGGAGCGCTACGAGCCGGAGGTCGACCCCTTCTACGAGGTGGTCGACGCAGGGGTCGACGTGCGGATGCTCGGCCACGCGGCGATGCTCGACGGGGCGCCCTCCGAGGCCGTCGAGCGGGCGGCCGACGCGCCCGCGAACGTCGCCGTGCGCGTGACGACGGACCTGGAGACGACCTTCGACGTGGTCGACGGCAACGAGGTGACCTTCCACGTCCCCCACCCGCTGGCGGCCGGCGAGCGCCTCGGGGTGATCCACGTGCGCGACGAGTCGATGGCCGGGCGGCTGGTCGAGGCCTTCGACCGCGCCTGGGAAGCGGCGACGCCGCTGTCGGCTGTGATCGAGGGGGAGGCCCCCGCCGGGGAGTGAACCCGGCGCCGCCGCCCCCACGGCGCCGACCCGGCGGACGCCGCCCCCACCTACTTGTCGCTGGCTCGGCTAGATCGGGGTGATGTCGGTCCCGGACGAGGTCGACCTCTCGGGCGACCGCAAGCGCCTCTACCGGTTCGTCGAGCGCCACGGGCCGGTCGAGCCCAGCGCGGTCGCCGAGCGGGTCGGCGTCGACCCCGAGTCCTTCCAGCACCACCTCTCGATCCTCAAGCGCGACGACCTGCTCGCGGAGGACCCCGACGGCCGCCTGCGTCCCCGCGTCCAGTCCGGCGAGGCCGAGGAGTTCGAGGAAGCGGGCGTCGCCTACACGGTCCGGCCGGCCCGCCCGGCCGACTTCTCGGGCGTCGTCGGCGTCATCCGCGAGGTGACGGAGGCGGGGACCTACGTCACCGCCGAGACGGTCGCCGAGGAGTTGACCTACGACGAGACGCTCTTCCGGCGGACCCCGACGGAGTGTCGCGTCGTCTTCGTCGCGACGGTCGCCGAGGAGGTCGTCGGCTGGGCGCACGTCCGCGGGCAGGAACAGGCCAAGCTCCGCGGCACCGCCGAGCTCACCGTCGGCGTCCTGGCGGGGTACCGCCGCCACGGCATCGGCAGCCACCTCCTCCAGCGCGGCGTCGCGTGGGCCGGTTCCCGCGGCTGCCGGAAGGTGTACAACGGCCTCCCCGCGACGAACGACGACGCCGTCGACTTCCTCGAACGCAACGGCTGGCGGATCGAGGCCGTCCGCGAGGACCACTACGAGATCGACGGCGAACTGGTCGACGAGGTGATGCTCGCCCGCCGGCTCGACGAGCGGTGAGCGAGGACCCGACCGCCGGCGGGGTTCACAGCGGCACAGCGCGGAATCCCTTTAGGGGTGGGAGCAAGCGCGTAAGCTCCGTGGAACAACCCACCGACATTGGCAGGCCCACTCCCCAACGCTGACACAGAATATATAAACAACCCGTTCGCACGTGAGGGTCTGATGGAGGTCAAACGCACCGTTCCCGTCAAGCTTGACGTGCCCGAGGAGCGGCGTGACGACCTCCACCAGACCATCCAGCAGTTCAACACCGCCGCCAACTACACCATCGCCCACGGTAGAGACGACGATGGCGACCTGATCCTCAACAAGTCCACCATCCACGACGAAGTATACCATGACCTGCGCGACGAAACCGACCTCCCCGCCAACCTCGTGGTACGCGCCTACTCGAAAGCCATCGAAGCGATCAAAAGCACCGTCGCCGAGTGGGAGAAAGCCAACAGCCGCCCGCTCCCATCCTTCGATGAACCTTCTGCCGTCTATGACAAACGCACCCTGACGATCAAGAACGAATACGCGACACTTTCAACGGTCAACGGGCGCGTTGAAGCCGAGTTCGTGCTTGGTGAGTACCAGCGGTCGTACCTCGAAGACGACGATTACGAGAAACGGATGGGAACGCTCCACTACCGTCCCGACGAGGATGCGTTCTCCCTCCATGTCGTCATTCAGAAAGAGGTCGACCAGCGGGACGGCGACCGGGTGCTTGGTGTGGATTTGAACCTGAAGAACGTCGCCGTGACCAGCACGGGACGATTCTTCGATGGCGGTGATCTGCTGTGGGGGCAGAACCACTACTTCCGCGTGAGGCGAAGCCTTCAGGACAAAGGCACCCGTTCCGCTCGGCAGGCGTTGCGGCGACTGTCGGGACGGGAAAACCGCTTCGTCCTGAACCGCCTGCACAATATCTCTCGCGGAGTAGTGGAGGAAGCCCTGCGTTACGACTGTTCGTACATCGTCGTCGAAGACCTGACCTACATCCGCGAGCGAATGGACGCTCACGATGACCGACTGAAACGACAGATGCACAACTGGGCGTTCCGCGAACTGCAAGAGCAAATCGAATACAAGGCCGCCGAGTACGGGATTCGCGTCGAGTCGGTCAACCCTGCTTTTTCCTCGCAGACCTGCTCGAAGTGCGGCCACCAGTCCAGCACGAACCGCGACACAGAGACAGGCTGGTTTGCGTGCAACGACTGCGGGTACGAGGTGGACGGCGATTACAACGCGGCGAAAAACGTTGGTCTTCGGTTGTTAGCTTTACCATCGGGCAAACGCCCCGATGGGTTGGGCAACGGTCAGCTTGCCCTGAAGTCGGGGACGTTGAACGTAAGCGACGTGTCCAACGTCCACTCCAGCTTGGAGTTTGAACGGGAGTCCACCGACAAGCCCACCGCTTCAGCGGTGGGTAGCTGACTCGTCCCAGTCGTCGCTGGACCACTCGGCCCCGTCGTCGGCGTCGGCGCGCTCGCCCGCCCGCGGGAGGACGCGCGACAGGACCACGTACTCGACGAGCGCGAGCGACAGGGCGACCGCGACCGGGAGGAGCGGCGTCTCGAAGACGAACAGGAGCGCGAGCGCGACGACGCCGGCCCCCGACAGCGCGTAGCCCGCGGCGCCGGGGTGGAAGCTCCGGGCGAGGTTCGGGTGGGCGTCACGCGCGTACTCGGGGTCGCCCCGCCGGATCGTGTAGGGAACCGTCAGGAAGATGCCGGCGCCGGAGAGCGCGCCGACGAGGACGCCGACCGCGATCCGGTCGAACAGCAGGACGGTCACGTAGGCGAGCATCCCGAAGGTCACGACCGCGGCGACCCCGCCGACCGCGGCGGGGCCGACGGGCCCGTCGTCCGCCATTGCGTCCGACATATGCGGGCCGTCGCGCCGCTCGGGAATAAACAGCGGGGCCGCCGGCGGTCGCCGGCGGTCGGGCCACCGACCGGCCCTCACCCCGTCCGGAAGGAGAGATCGAGCGTCGGCGCGGAGTGGGTCAGACTCCCCATCGAGACCACGTCGACGCCGGTCGCGGCGTAGTCGGGGACCGTCTCGACGGTGATACCACCCGACGCCTCCGCGAGCACCTCCCGACTCAGGTCGGCGGCAGCCTCGCGGAGCAGTTCGGCCGCCCGCTCGGTCGTCCCGGGGTCCATGTTGTCCAGCAGGACGATGTCCGCCCCGGCCTCGGCCGCGCGGGGGGCGTCCGCCGGGTCCTCGACCTCGACCTCGACCTTCGTGGCGAACGACGCCCGCTCGCGGAAGTGCTCGACCGCGCGTTCGAGGCCCATCTCCGCGACGTGGTTGTCCTTGACCATCACCATGTGCGAGAGGTCGAGGCGGTGGGTGTCGCCGCCGCCGGCCACCACGGCTCGCTTCTCGACGCCCCGGAGGCCGGGCGTGGTCTTGCGGGTGGCGGCGACGCACACGTCCTCGCCGTCCGGCGCTCCCGCCCGGGCCGCCTCGACGGCCTCGCGGGTCTTCGTCGCCACGCCGGAGGCGTGGCCGGCGATGTTGACGGCAACACGCTCGCCGCGCAGTACCTCGCGGGCCGGCCCCTCGACTTCGAGGACGGCCTCGCCGGCGTCGGTCCGGTCGCCCGCGGCCGCGCCGTCGACGACCTCGACGCCGAGGTACTCGAAGACGGCGCGGGCGGCCTCCAGGCCGGCGACGACGCCGCTCTCCGTGGCGACCAGCCGGCCGGTCGTCTCGCCGGGGACCTGATTCGTCACGTCGTGGTGGCCCACGTCCTCGCGCAGCCACCCCTCTATCTTCGAATCGGGGATCATTTCGGGTCGAACGCCCCGTTCAGTCGGCCCCCGGTGTCGCGGGCTCCTCGACGAGGTTGTGCGTTCCCACGGATTCGTCGTTCTCGGCGGCGGCGCGGGTCACGAGCAGCGCCGTCACCGAGGCGTGGCGGAGTTCGTACAGCGACCGCGCCGTGCGCGTGCGGACGTACGCGTCGACCTCGCCCTTGAGCCGCCGGAGCACCGCCTGGGCGCGCCCGAGGTCGTCGGGGTCCCGTTGCAGGCCGACGTACTCGTCCATCACGCGGCGCAGGCGGTGGAACTTCTCGCGGGCGAAGTTGTCCGGGAGCGCGGGGTCGCGGTCCAGCAGTTCCGGCGCCTCGACGACCGCCGGGTCGTAGGCGGCGGCGTCCTCGCCCGCGCGGAGGCCCCAGACGAGCCCCTCCAGCAGGGAGGTCGAGGCCAGGCGGTTGGCGCCGTGGACGCCCGTCCGGGAGCACTCGCCGACGGCGTAGAGCCGGTCCAGCGAGGCCCGGCCCCGGGTGTCCACGTCGACGCCGCCACAGAGGAAGTGCTCGGCGGGGCCGACGGGGATGCCGGACTCCCAGTCGACGCCGCGCTCCTCGCACTTCTCGGCGAGGTCGGGGAACTCCCCCGCGAAGTCGAGCGGGGACACGTCGAGGCGGACCTCGCCGGTGGCCTCGCGCTCTTTCTGGACGGCGCGGGCGACCACGTCCCGGGGCGCGAGTTCGGCGTCCTCGTGGTAGTCGGGCATGAACCGCTCGCCCTCGCCGTCGACCAGGCGGGCGCCCTCGCCCCGGACGGCCTCGCTGACGAGGAAGGGGCCGTCACCCTCCTCGTCACTGCCGGGATAGACCGTCGGGTGGAACTGCACGTACTCCATGTCCTCCACGTCGGCGCCCGCGAGCGCGGCCATGGCGATGCCGTCGCCCGTGGACCCGTCCGGGTTGGTCGACCGGGAGTAGAGGTCCCCGATGCCGCCCGTCGCCAGCACCGTCGCGCCCGCGAACGTCGGCGTGACATCGCCGTCGCGCTCCAGCAACGCGCCGTGGACGCGGCCCTCGTGGCTGACGAGTTCGAGCGCCGCGGTGTCGTCCAGGATCGTCACGCCGTCGCGCTCGTCCAGATAGTTCAGGAAGGGGACGTGGATCGCCTTGCCCGTCGAGGCGTCGACGTGGAGGATCCGCGGCTCGTCGTGGGCGGCCTCGCGGCCGAAATCGAACTCGTCGTCGGCCCTGTCGCCGGTGCGCTCGCCCGTGGTATCGAACTCGACGCCGAGCGTGTCGACCAGCACGTCCCGGACGGCGTCGTTGGCCTCCTCGACGAGCACGTCGACGGCCCCCGGATCGGCCGTGTCGGCGCTGGCGGTCAGGATGTCCTCCTTGAACTGGTCGGGGTCGTCACGGGAGACGGCGATGCCGCCCTGTGCCCACCAGGAAGACGCCCCTTCCGGCCGGGTGGCCTTCGTCGCCACGGTCACGTCGGCGCCCTCGCGGGCCGCGCCCAGGGCCGCGGCCAGCCCCGCGATCCCCGACCCGACCACGAGCACGTCCGTCGTCCGGTAGTCGTCGTAGTCCTCTAATTCTGTCCCGCTCATGGTCAGATCTCCAGCATCCGGTCGAGCGCGACCTGCGCGAGCTCCTTCTCCTCCGGGGCGACCTCGATGACGTTGCGCTCGCGGCCCTCGACCAGTTCTTCGAGGACCCACGTCAGGTAGTTGGGGTCGATCTGTCGCATCGCGTTGCAGTCCATGCAGGCGTCGCCACAGAGGGGTAGCACCTCCACCTCGGGGTGCCAGCGGTCGAGGTGCTTGGCGAGGTGGATCTCCGTGCCGATGGCCCACGCGTCGCCGGGGTCGGCCTCGGCGACCGTCTCGCAGATGGTCGAGGTGGAGCCGACCACGTCGGCCGCCTCGACGACCTCGCGGCGACACTCGGGGTGGACGACCACGTTCGCGCCGGGCCGTCGCTCGCGGAGGTCCTCGATGTGAGACTCGCGGAAGCGCTCGTGGACCTGGCAGTAGCCGTCCCAGAGGACGATGTCGTTTGCGACGACTTCCTCGGCCTCTTTGCCCTCCGGGTCCCACGGGTCCCACTCGGCGATCTCGTCTTCCATTCCTAACCTGTGGGCCGTGTTCTCCCCGAGGTGCTTGTCGGGGAGGAAGAGGACCTTGTCGCCCTTCTCGAAGGCGTACTCGAAGGCCCTATGGGCGTTCGAGGAGGTGCAGACCAGGCCGCCCTGCTCGGCGCAGAAGGCCTTGAGGTCGGCGTAGCTGTTCATGTAGGTGATCGGGATGATCTCCTCGTCGGGCGCCGCACCCGTGATCTCGGCCCACGCGGCGTCGACCTGAAGCGCCTCGGCCATCCCGGCCATCGGGCAGGAGGCCTCCATGCTCGGGAGGATGACGCTCTGGGAGTCGTCGGTGATGATGTCGGCCGACTCGGCCATGAACGTCACGCCGCCGAAGATCACGTACTCGGCGTCGGCGTTCGCCGCTTCCTTGCTGAGCTGGTAGGAGTCGCCGACGAAGTCGGCGTGCTCGACGATCTCCCGGCGCTGGTAGTTGTGGCCGAGGATGACCACGTCGTCGCCGAGTTCGTCCAGGGCGGCCTCGATGCGTTCGCTCCGCTCGGCCTCCTCTAAGTCGCGGTAGGCCGGCGGCAACTGTTCCAGGTTGTCGTACTTGAAGAGGCTCAGGTCGGTCTCGAACTGAGCAGTTTCCATCTCGGGCATGGTGGTCAGTTGGTTGCCGGTGCTATCGACCACCGTATTGAAAAAGTTTTGTCTTCAACACCCCAGACCGGTGACTCGCTCGGTTGGGACGAGTCGTCCGACGGGCGTATCGAGAACGATATCCGGGATTGTCGATTCGTGGTGTATGGTATCGCGAAACACACCGGAAAATGCGGACGGGCCGCCCGGAGCGTGCAGGTTGCCACACCGGACACCAGCGAGTGAGACGGAGGAATTATGCACGGGCGGCCCGGCGTTGGGACCAGTGAAACGCCGTCAGGCGCTGAAGGGCCTCGGCGCGGTCGGTAGCCTCGGGTTCGTCGGGTGTTCGTCCCCGCTCGGTTCCGGCGGGGTCGTCCTCGGGTGGATCACCGTGGTCAACCTGTCGACCACGCCGACGACCGTCCGGCTCGCGGTCGAGGCCGACGACACGCTCCTCGACCGCCGGATCTCGCTCGGTCCCGTCGACGGCGACGACGGGCGGGCCCGGACGACCATCGCACCGACGTGGACGGAGAGCCGGCCCGAGTACAGCGTCTGGGCGCTGTACCTCGACGAGGACGGCGAACGGGCGTCCGACTCCTGGGAGTACACGTTCACGCGCGAGGACTACGAGCGGTACTACGGGGACGAGACCGCGGACCCGGGGTGTATCGGCGCCGTCG
This sequence comes from Halosimplex marinum, assembly GCF_051414075.1. Lineage (NCBI taxonomy): Archaea > Methanobacteriati > Methanobacteriota > Halobacteria > Halobacteriales > Haloarculaceae > Halosimplex > Halosimplex marinum. The sequence continues at coordinate 903,410 of NZ_JBLKNY010000003.1, forward strand.
TGACGGTCGGGGACACCTCGGGTTCGGAGTACCCGCCGATCGGGATCAGCCCGACCCGCGTGGCCGACCCCTGTGAGGCCTCGGCGTCCGAGTGACCGCCTACACGACCTGTTCGCCGTCGTCGTCGTAGACTTCGATGGCGTCGACGGGGCAGGCCCGTGCGGCGAACTTCGCGTCTAATTCTGCGCCGTCGGGCACCTCGCGGACGAAGATATCGTCCTCGCGCTCCTCGCCGTCGACGAGGACGGCCTTCCCGGCGTCGCTGTCGCGCTCGAACCCCTCCCACTCTGCCACGCACTGGAACATCCCGATGCAGGTGTCGCGGTCGTACTCGATTCGCATACCGGCGGTTCGGACCCGGCCGCCAAGAGGGTGGCGTCCGGCGGCGACCCGACCGCTTCCGCTCGGGGTTCCGGCGGACACGCCCGATTTTCAGGGGGAGACGGACGCCGTCGACTCGAAGAGGAGCCACTCGCCGGCGTACCAGAGCCCGAGCGCGGGGTCACCGCTGTCGGTGTTGGTTCCGTCGTCGACGGCGAGTTCCCACCAGTTCGTGCCCGACCGCTCGCTGAGGTCCTCCCCGAGCATCTGGAAGTACGCACGGCCGGGCTGGGGCCGCACCTGGCCGTCCTCGCCGAGGAGCAACCGGGTCCCGCCGTCGGTCTCGAAGACGACCCCGGGGTCGGAGGGTCGCACGATGAGCGTCGAACCGCTCCCGTACTCGACCAGTCGCAACTCGCCGCCCCGGAGGTCGAGCCCGACCGAGCCCTCGGCGTCGGCGGCCGTCGCCGCGTGGTCGGCGGCCAGGTCCGAGACCACCGTCACCCCCGGGCCCTCGACCGCGTGCTGGGACCGGTCCGGGTCGGCGTCCCAGATGCGGCCGTACACCGTCAGCGACGGCTGGTCGGTGGCGTTGCGGACGCCCACGGCCCCCTCGTGCCAGCTCGTCTGGACCGCGCCGTAGAGGTCGCTGAGCAACAGCCCGTCGCCGGTCCCGGTGTGGAGGAAGCCCACCCTGTTGCCGGTCAGCTCCAGGTCGAACCGGACGGAGTTGATCCAGCCGCCGTTCCGGACGTCGGCCCGGACCCCGCGCTCGAAGTGGGCCACCGTCCCCGCGAACCGACAGCCCATCGTGATCCCCGCGTCGGCGACGGACTCGAACGCCGCGCCGTCCGAGACCAGCTCGATCCCGTTGCCCCCGACATCGTCGACGTTTCCGAGGACGTGCCCCTCGAAGGTCGCGGCGGTGTCCCGGCCGTCGCCGGCGTTGTACTTGCCGTGGGTCGACCGCGTCACGTCGAGGGCGACCGCGCTACTCGAGTAGTTGTCCGCTGTCACGTCGATGCGACCGTCGACCACCGTCGACCCGGTGTCCAGGAAGAGTCCGTCGTGGTCGCCGGTGATCTCGACGACCGCGCGGTTGCAGTCCAGCGTGACGCCCGGTTTGACGCGGACCGGCGCGTCCCCGTCGTACGTGCGACCCGCCTGGAGACGGACGACCCCGCCGCCCGCGCCGTCGGCCGCCTCGTCGATCGTCGCCTGGATCTCCCCCGGTTCGGCGTACAGGACCCGCCCCTCGTCCAGGGCTCGCCCCTCCGTTGGCCCGGACTCCTCGTCCGCGTCCGGTTCGGAGGTCTGTGACGGGGTCGATCCCCCGGTCGGCGCCGCGTCCGTCCCCTCCGCGGTCGGTTCCGTCCCGGTCGGAGCCCCGTCGCCTCCCAGGTCGTTACATCCCCCGAGCGCCGCGAGTCCACCCATCATCGCGGTGACGTACTCCCGGCGCCGCAGTCGCTCGAACACCATCTCCCGACCGTTCCGTCCCCGGAACTAATAGTTTTTTGACAGAGTCGGCGACCCGCTCCGGTCGTGACCTCGATCCCGGCCGGACGAGGTGCTTCGAGAGCGCGGAGCTCGCTCAAGCGGTCGGTATAAACGCCTGGAGCGGCTACTCGGGCGTATGTCAGAGCACGAGGACGCGATTCCGGACTCCGACGAGGAGTGGCGCGAGCGGCTGACCGAGGAGGAGTACAAGATCCTGCGCGAGCGGGGGACGGAACCGAAGTTCAGCGGCGAGTACCTCGACGTGGACGAGGAGGGGGAGTTCACCTGCGCCGGCTGCGGGACGGAGCTGTTCTCGACGGACCAGCAGTTCGACTCCGGGCACGGCTGGCCGAGCTTCTTCGACGTGGTCGAGGAGGGCAACGTCGAGACGAAACTGGACACCAGCCACGGGATGCGCCGGACCGAGGTCGTCTGTGCGACCTGCGGCGGCCACCTCGGCCACGTCTTCGACGACGGGCCCGACCCGACCGGCAAGCGCTACTGCATCAACTCGGCCGCGCTGGACTTCGAGGGCGACGAGTAGCGACCCGAGCGGCCGCCCGGGCGCGACTGCGGCCGACGACCGCCCCGCGGACTATCATTTCGATCGAAGCGGGGGGAAGCCTTTTTGAACTGCTGCGCGCTTGGACGGGTGTGAGTTCAGAACACGCGGACGACCCGGGGGGCGAGGAGGGGTCCGGCGACCGGACGGTGTCGGTCCTCGGCACCGAGGTCGTCGTCGAGGAGGCGTTCGTCTCGTTCCCCTGGCGGGCGGGGATGGCGCGGGCGCCCGGCGCTTTCTTCGCGGTCTTCGTGCTGACGGCCGCGGCGGCGGCGGTCGGCGGCTTCGGCTCCGGGTCGCTCCAGCGGCGGTTCGCGCTGCTCGGCATCGTCGTCTTCAACGCCCACAACATCCCCGCGACGACCGGCGCCGTGCCGGGGTTGCTCGCCCCGGTGGCCGACCCGGTCGTCGCGCTCCCGGGTATCGGCCGACTCCTCCGCGGCCTGTTCACGTTCGGGACCGGCCACGCGGACCCGCTCTCCCACGTCGGCGGGATCGTGAGCGGGCAGACGGCCGAGATCGGCCACCTCAACCTCATCGCCCAGCAGGGCGAGACGGACGTGCCGGCGGTCGTCTACTACCTGCTGGCGCCGGTCGCGCTGGTCGGCGCCGGCTACGAGTTCGCCGACAGCTACTGGGCGGAGACGACCACGGAGTCGTTCGTCGAGGTGGCGCGGTTCGGCCTCGCCATCGCCGCCGGCTACGTCGTCGTCCTGCTGGTCGGGTCGGTGCTGTTCACCGCGGTGCTGGTCAGCGGGCTGGCGGGCGAGGTGACGATCCTCCCCGACCGATACCTTGCCGTCGTCTACGGGTTCGCCTACCCGACGGTCTTCGCGACGCTGGGGGCCTGGATCGTCTACCGGGACAGGACGTGAGAAGCTACGCGTAGCTCTTGTCGAGGTACTCGACGATCTTCTCCGATTCGGCCATGGTGACCCCGCGGTCGTCGTCGACGAGGACGGGGACGCCGCGCTGGCCGGAGACCTCCTTGACCTCGTTGCGCTCGGAGTGGAGCGCGTCGACCCACACCGTCTCGTAGTCCAGGTCCAGTTCGTCCATCCGGTCGGCGACCTTCTCGCAGTACGGACACCCGTCGAGCTGGTAGAGCGTGAACGCCATACCGGGAGTTCGGAAGCGACCGGCAAGTGCGTTGCGCCTACCGGTCGAACTCGATGCCGTGGAACACGGTTCCACGAGCCCTCGGTCACTCGCTCCCGAGGACGCCGGCGAACTCGAAGCGGGCGCCCCGCGAGGCGCCGTCGGTCGGCGTCCGCGCGTCGGTCAGCCGGACGCTCCAGCCGTGCGCGTCGGCGATCTTCCGGACGATCGCCAGGCCCATCCCGGTGTTGCCGTCGGCCTTGTTCGTGGAGTAGCCGGCGTCGAACACCCGCTCGCGGTCGGCCGGGGCGACGCCCGGCCCGTCGTCGGCCACGAAGAACCCGTCCGTCGTCGCGCCGACGGTGACCGTCCCGCCCCCGCCGTGGTCCAGCGAGTTCCCGAAGAGGTTCTCCAGCAACTGCGCGAGGAGGCTGGCGTCCGCGAGGACCGTCACGTCGTCGCGCACCTCCAGCGACGCGTCGCCCGTCTCGACGTGCGACCAGGCCTCGCGCGCGACCGTCCCGAGCCGGACGCGTTCGGTGTCGACGCTGTCTGACCCCCGCGCGAGGACGACCGCGTCGTCGACGATGGCGTTCATCCGCTCCAGGGCGGACAGTATCGACGCCGCCCCGTCTGCGACCGCCGCGGCGTCGGCGCCGGGGTCTTCGACCAGCTGGTCGGCCCGCCCCATCGCGACGTTCAGCGGGTTGCGCAGGTCGTGGCTGAGGACGCTCGCGACCGTCGACAGCGTCTCGTTGTTGGCCTCGACGCGGAGTTCGCCCTCCTTGCGGTCGGTGATGTCGACGTGCATGACCAGCGCGTGGGCCTCGTCGTGCTCCGGGAGCGCTATCGCGCGCATCAGGAACCACCGCCGCTCGTCCGGCGAGTGACAGGGGTACTCCAGCGTGACCTCCGGGCGCTCGCCCGCGAGCACCGACCGGATACCCGCGGCCGCCTCGCTCGCCGTCTCGTCGTCGGCGGCGTCACAGACCGCGAGGTAGTTCTCGCCGACCATGTCGGGGTCGCCCTGGAGGTCGTTGTCCAGCCCGAACTGGCGCCAGGCGCGGTTGGTCGTCCGGATGACGCCGTCGGCGTCGACCACCGCGACCTGCGCCGGGAGCGCGTCGAACGCGGCGGCGACGAGGTCGCTCCCCTCGCCGGCCGACCGCGCGTCGTTCCCCTCTCCGTCCGCCATTACGACCGGACGGACGTGTTCGGCGGATAAAAACCCGCGCACGGTGGACTACGGACCCGTACGGCGGGTCCGCCGCGGCCCGGCCGGCCTACTCGTTCATCAGGCCGTCTTCCTCGACGCGCATGACCGCCTCGCCGTCGGGGAGGTTCGGCGCGTCGACGAGCTTGACGATGCGCTTGTCGCCCTTGGACTTGCGGAGGTAGATGCGGAACGTGGAGGTGTGGCCCAGGATGTTGCCACCGATGGGCTGGGTCGGGTCCCCGAAGAAGGAGTCGGGGTTGGAGGCGACCTGGTTGGTGACGACGACGGCGGTGTTGTGGAGGTCGCCGACGCGCATCAGGTCGTGGAGGTGCTTGTTGAGCTTCTGCTGGCGCTCGGCCAGCTCGCCGCGGCCGACGTACTCGGCGCGGAAGTGGGCGGTCAGCGAGTCGACGCAGAGCAGCCGGATGGGGAACTCGTCGTCCTGGGTCTCGCTGGCCAGCTCCTGAGCCTGCTCGGCCAGCAGGATCTGGTGGTTGGAGTTGAACGCCTTCGCGACGTGGATGTTGTCGAGCATCGTCTCGACGAGCTCGTCGAGCATCGCCTCGTCGGTGGCGTCGGCGTCCTCCTCGTCCTCGACGAGGCCGTGGAGGACCATCGCGTCCTCGAGGACCTCGTCGTCGTGGCCCTTGACCATCTGGTCGATCCGCTCGGGGCGGAACGTGTCCTCGCTGTCGATGAACATCGCCGACCCCTCCAGGCCGCCGTGCTCGCGGGGGAGCTGGACGTTGACGGACAGCTGGTGGGTGACCTGGGACTTGCCGGCGCCGAACTCGCCGTACACCTCGGAGATCGACTGGGTCTCGATGCCCCCGCCCAGCAGGTCGTCGACCTCGTCGACGCCCCAGGTGAGCTTGCCGATCTGCTCGCGCCGTTCGAGGACGGCCGCGCCCGTCTCGAAGCCGCCGATGTCGGCGGCCTCCCGCGCGGCGTTGATGATGTCCGCCGCGCTGGACTCGCCGATGTCCGCCGTGTTCGACAGCTCGCCCGGCGAGGCGACCGCGATGCCCTGGTAGCCGTCGAACCCGTTCTCCCGTAGCTTCTCGGCCGTCGCCGGACCCACGCCCGGCAGCTCTTCGAGGTCTTCTGTCGCCATACCCAGCGGTTGCGCCGCCCCTCATATAAACCCTCGTTAACACCAAAGTGAAAGTGAAACCGCGGGCCGGGTCGGCGCTCGGATCGGACCGTTCCGAAGGTTGATACGTCAGGGGGCGGTCGCGGCGCGGACGCCCGCCGCGCTCAGCCGCGGGCGCCGAGGTAGACCACGCCGAGGACGCCGAGGAAGTAGACGGCGGTGAGCCACGACTCGGTGACCGAGAGGACCCGGTGGCCCTGGTGGCCGACGACGACCAGCGCCAGCGCGACGGCGGCCAGCGCCGGGCGAGCCAGCAGGCCGGCGACGAACGCCCGCAGGTTCCAGACGACGCTCCCGGCGAACCGGCGTGCCCTCTCGCCGGCGGGTCGGTTCCCGTCGGGGTTGTCGGCCGGCTCGAACCCCGCGAACGTCTCGCGGTCGACGGTTGCGACCTCGCCGGTATTGACCCGGTAGCCGTCGGCGTCGCCGACCCGCAGGAGCGTGACCGTCCCCTCGTCGACGCCGACGACGCGGTAGACGCCCGGTTCGACGGGCGAGCGGTCCGCCGCTTCGCTCGTCGGGCGCACGTGGTCGTAGACCGCGACTCCGGGCGCGCTCATTCCCAGGGGTGGTTTCCGGGCCGGTCCGGCCAGAGGGGGTACCAGTACTCCTTGTCCGGTTCGACGGTCAGCTCGCCGTCGAGTACGCTCTGGAGTTTGATCTCGGTCTGGTTGTGCCTGTCGTGGTCGCCCTCCGGCGCGAAGGGGTAGTACTTCCCCCGGCGGAACGAGTAGACCCAGTAGGCCACCCGGTCGTCCTTCTCGAAGGCGAAGACGGCCGCGAGCAACCGGGAGCCGTAGCCTCGCTCGATGAACTCGTCGGCGGCGAAGTGGATGCTCGTCACCAGGTCCTCGGGGTCGTCGTCCTCCAGGACGACCCACTCGTAGCCGTGGTCGTCGGTGGTGAACCTGGCTTCGGTGCCGGTCTCGACCTCGCCGGCTTCGAGGATGGCCTCGACGTTCTCGACGGCGTCCTCGAAGTCCGTGCTGTCGACCTCGGCGAAGCAGAGGGCGGCCGCCCCCGCCGGCGCGAACCCCAGGTCGGCCTCCATCGTCATGTAGGCCGTGCTCATCCCGAACAGGTCCTCCGGGTCGGCGTCCCGGGTCGCGTCGGCCTCCGCCTTCATCCCCAGCGCGGACTTCAGGCCGTCCAGCAGTCCCATGCCCGTGTATTCGGCCGAGCGCCTAAAAGTCGCTTCCCTCCGGCGGTCGCTCGTTGCCGCCGATCCGGCGGTTGCCCCGCCGGTTCGTCGGGCGCGACCGGCCTACTCGTCCCACGGCGCGCCCTCGAAGTCGATCTCCCGGTGACCCCGGTCCAGTTCGGCGATCCGGTCCAGGTCCCCGTCGTCCAGATCCACGTCGTAGGCGCCCCAGTTGTCGCGGATGTGGTCGGCGCCCGTGGCCTTCGGTATCGCCGCGACGTTGTCCAGCGACAGGAACCACGCCAGCGTCACCTGCGGGACGGTCGCGTCGTGTTTCTCCGCGATGTCCTGGAGCACGGGATCGTCCAGCACCTCCGTCCGCGCCAGCGGCGAGTAGGCGACGACGGTGTGGCCGTGCTCGCGCGCGTATTCCCGCAGTTCCGCCTGCTGGAGGTACGGGTGCATCTCCACCTGGTTCGCGAAGATCGGGGCGTCCAGCACTTCCCTCGCCTCGTCGAGATGGCGCGGTTCGAAGTTCGAGACGCCGACGTTGCGGATCGCCCCCTCGTCGTACAGTTGCTGGAACGCCGAGAGCGTCCCCTCGGGGTCGTAGGCCTCCGTCGGCCAGTGGACGTACAGCAGGTCGAGGTAGTCGACGCCCAGCCGCTCCAGGCTCTCCTCGGCGGTGGCGAGCACGTCGTCATGGGCGAGGTTCGCGGTGTCGACCTTCGTGGCGAGGAAGACCTCCTCGCGCGGTACGTCGGCCTCCGCGATCCCGCGACCGACCGCTTCCTCGTTCTCGTAGGCCTGCGCGGTGTCGATGCTCCGGTACCCGAGTTCCAGCGCGGTCCGCACGCTCTCGGCGCACTGCTCGGGGTCGGTGTTCTGCCAGGTGCCCAGTCCGAGCCGGTGCAGGTCGAGTTCACTCATGGTATCCGTGTCTTGGCTCGCGCGCCCCTAACGGCTTGGGAAGCGGTCGCTCTTTCCCGATGTGCTCGCCGGTTCGGACCAGACGGGCAGTCGTCGACGCCCGACTCATACGGATTATTGCAAGCGTGTACCGGGTCGACTGCACGACTGCGTGCGGTCGATCCCGGAATGACTTGCAATAATCCGTATCACTCCTCCAGCTCGGCGGCCAGCTCACGGAGTTTCCGGATCCGCTTGTGGGTCGGCGGGTGGGTCGCGGGCAGTCCGAGCGAGGGCGACGGCACGATACAGAAGGCGTTGAACCCGGCCATCGAGCGCATGTCCTCCTCGGGCGGCTCCGGCAGGCCGTGCAGTTCGGCCAGCGCTTCCGCGAGCGCGACCGGCTTGCCCGTGATGGCCACGGCGCCGCGGTCGGCGGCGTACTCGCGGTAGCGCGAGAGGACGAGCGTCCCCGGGAGGCTCACCAGCAGGAGCGGGAGGCTCAGCAGTGCCAGGAACACCGCGGCGCCGAAATAGCCCAGCACGATGGCCCAGCCGTTCATCCCCTCCAGCGCCGTCGAGAGCATCGCCAGCGCGACCGTCGCGGGGAACCCCGCCACGGTCAGCACCGACGAGTCGCCGTTCTTGACGTGGGCGAGTTCGTGGGCCAGCACCGCTTCCAGTTGCTCGTCGTCGAGTTCCTTCAGCAGCCCGAGCGTCACGCAGACGACGGTGCGGTTCCCCGTGCCCGCGGACATCGCGTTCGGCTCGTCGCTGGGGACCACGGCGACGGCCGGCCGCGGTACGTCGGCCTGCCGGGAGAGCCGCTCGACGGCGTCGAACAGTTCGGGGTGGTCCTCGCGCTCGATCGCGACGGCCTTCGTCGCGAGGTATGCCAGCCGGTCGGCCTCCAGCACGAGCCCCCCGAGGACCGCCAGGAGGACGCCGCAGACGACGAGCGCACCGGCGGGCGGGAGGACCCAGACCACCGGGCCGAGCAGGGCGGCGTAGCCGAGGAGGGCCAGCCCCAGGGCGAGGACCATCCGGCGGGTCAGGCGGCTGTCGGTCTGCCACTCCATACGGGACGTTCACTCTCGCTGACTTATGAGTCTTCGGTCGGCACGGGAGGCCAGGGCGGGGCCTTACGCCGTCTCCATCTCGCCGGCCAGATCCTGCAGGCGCTCGACGCGGCGCTCGGTGGTCGGGTGCGTGCGGAAGAGGTTCGCGATGACGCCGGAGTCGATGGGGACGATGAAGAAGGCGTTCATCTCCGACTGCTCGCGCAGGTCCTCCTTCGGCACGCGGTCCATCCGGCTGTCGATGGTCATCAGCGCGGAGGCCAGCGCGGCGGGCTTGCCGGTGATGGCGGCGCCGCCGCGGTCGGCGGCGTACTCGCGGTAGCGCGAGAGCGCGCGGATGAGCAGGAACGAGACGATCCAGACCACCAGCGAGGCGACGACGGCGACGATGATGCCGCCGCCTCCGCCCTGGCGGTCGCGGCCGCCGCCGCCGAACAGGAAGCCCCACCGGAGGATGAACATCGCGATGGTCGCCAGGAACGACGCGATGGTCATCACCGCCACGTCGCGGTTCTTGACGTGTGCGAGTTCGTGGGCCATCACGCCCTCCAGTTCCTCCTGGTCGAGCGTCTCCAGGAGCCCCGTGGTCACCGCCACGGTCGCCGACTTCTGTGAGCGCCCCGTCGCGAAGGCGTTGGGCGTCCGCGTGTCCGCGACGGCCACGGTCGGTTTCGGCAGGTCGGCCTGCTGGGAGAGCCGGCCGACCATCCGGTGTAGCTCGGGGTACTCCTCCTCGGAGACCTCGCGGGCGCCCATGCTCCGCAGCGCCAGCTTGTCGCTGAAGAAGAACTGCGCGATCAGGAAGACGCTCATGAACCCGACGATGAGTACGAACGACTGGTTCGTCCACAGCAACACCCCGAGGAAGGCGATGTACAGGGCTGCCAGGAGGAACATCGTGAAGAACATCCGCCCGCGGAGACCCCAGTCGGTTTTCCACTCCATAGCGAAAATAGGGGCCGGCCGCCATATCAATCACTCGTGTCACTCGCCGGCACGCCGACTCGTCGGCGGGGCCCGTCGGAGTCTCCTCGGCACCGTTCAGTACAGGCGGTAGCTGTTGCGGTGAGCGGTTGCGGTGCGGTCGGCGCGCGCTGTCGCGCGCGTTCATGCGCGCGACCGTAGTCGCGCGAGGGAGGAGCGACGGCAGGAGCGAATCGGCTGGGGAGGGTCGTGGCTGTCTGCGGTCGCAGTGCGGGCTGGTCGCGGTGCGGTTGCGGTCCTGGTGGACTGAAAGGGCGAGGCGCGCTCGCATCCATTTTAGTCGTCTGAGCGGGCACTATCCGCGCGGGCGGTGCGGAGAGCGCGGATATCCCGCTCAGCGACCGCGAGCGGGCCGAGGGCTTTCATCGCTTACTGGCAAGTGCGGTCGCAGTCGTCACTATTTCTTTCACTACTCGATCAGCAGGAACAACTACCCAACTCGCACGGTGAATCTATCAAACTTGGCTCGATATCCTTTTCTATCCTCTATTGGCCCTGTTTCGTCGAGGTGGCAGCCGCTACCCAATCAAGCGCACGCTTGCGTTCGGGCAGTTCGTAGTAGCGCATCTCGGCCGGTGCAACCGGCCAGACCGGGGCGATCGCACGCCACTGGTGGTACAGTAGTTTTGCCCACCGTGAATCACCGACTGCGGCATATCGGTCGATTTCAAATTTCGGTCCTGTTCGCAAATCGGGGCGGATGCCGTGCAGGTGTGAGAGGTACGTTGTCATCGTCCATCCTCGTGCCTCCTCATACACGTGTACTGAGCCGTACTCGTTAGTCTTCTCGACGAGCAAATCGTAGAACTCTCGATACCCGGCAGGCGTGCCGTGATGCATCCGAACAGCGACAACGTCCTCGGAGGTTGCCTCAAGAACCTCAAACATCGGGGAAGGCGTCTGCCCGGTGGCTCTCAACGCGGAGGGGTCGTTCTCGGTCATGGGTAGTGGTGGTGGGTATTTAGGCGCGTGTCGCGCTCTCCGTACCCAGGACACAGTTCAACGGTGGCGTGGTCAACGCCGTATTTTGCAAGAGCCTCGTGAACGCGGCGGTTCACTGTCTCGGCGTCGGTCATGGAATCCACATCAGTTTCAAGATGTGTCGTAGCGACCGTGATCTGACTGCAGATCTGCCAGGCGTGGAGGTCATCCACCGCGGTAACGCCGTCGATTTCCTCCAAGATTGCACGCACGTCGCTCTGCTCAAACGGCGTTCGGTGCAGAAAGATTGCGCCGCTTCCGCGGAGAACCTTCCCTGCTGACCACACGATGAGGATAGCGATCAGCCCCGCGATGATCGGGTCGATGATCTGCGTGCCGGTCAGTTCGATAACGATCGTGGAAACGATGACGGCAACCGAGCCGCCGACATCGCCGAGGAGGTGGTAGAACGCTCCCCGTTCATTGAGACTCATCTCGCCACCCCGCAGGATGTACACCGAGCCGACATTGACCAGCAGACCGCCGAGCGCGATGGCGAGCGTTGGACCAGTACCGATAGCTACCGGCTCAAGGAACCGCTGGTAGGACTCCCAGAGGATGAACGCGACCATGGGCAGTAGCAGGATACCGTTGAGGAACGCCGACAGTGGTTCGAGACGATGAAGACCGTACGACCAGCGATCCCCTTCGCCATAGCGTTCGGCGGCGTGGGCAGCGGCAAACGCCATCACGTACGCCAAGGCGTCGAACAGCATGTGGAAGGCGTCGCTGAGGAGTGCGACCGACCCGAAGAGAAGGCCACCCGCGAGTTCAGCGACGAATCCTACCAGGTTAATGACCGAGACGGCAGCCAGCTTTCGGCGGCTCGTCGATGACGTGTCATGCCCGTGGCGATGGTCCTCGTGTGAACCGTCGTGGCCGTCGCCCGAGTTATGGTCGCTCATGTAGTCTCGACTTTTCCATCCCAGATTTATTAAATTAGTTGCTATTAAATCGAATTATATAACCATATCTTAATAAAGTTTGCAGATTAGATTATTAATACGGTGGGTGATGCAATGAGTGCTCCTGTGCTGGACAGGCACACCGAACCCAGCACCGACCGACGGGTAAACACACACCTCAAGTCGTTCCAGCCCTACTCCCGGGTAATGAGCGACACCGAGGGACCCCTGTCGCCGGACAGGCCGGACGCCGAGAGCGAGTTCCGGGTCGACGCGCCGTTCGAGCCGGCGGGCGACCAGCCCGAGGCCATCGAACAACTCGCCGAGGGGTTCCGGCAGGGGATGGACAAACAGACCCTGCTCGGAGTCACGGGGTCGGGCAAGACCAACACCGTCTCCTGGGTCGTCGAGGAGATCCAGAAGCCCACCCTCGTCATCGCCCACAACAAGACCCTGGCCGCCCAGCTCTACGAGGAGTTCCGTGAGCTGTTCCCCGACAACGCCGTCGAATATTTCGTCTCCTACTACGACTACTACCAGCCCGAAGCCTACGTCGAACAGACGGACAAGTACATCGAGAAGGACGCCTCCATCAACGACGAGATCGACCGCCTGCGCCACTCCGCGACGCGCTCCCTCCTCACCCGCGACGACGTGATCGTCGTCGCCTCGGTCTCGGCCATCTACGGGCTCGGCGACCCGCAGAACTACGTCGACATGAGCCTCGAACTGGAGGTGGGTCAGGAGATCGACCGCGACGAGGTGCTCTCGCGGCTGGTCGACCTCAACTACGAGCGCAACGACGTGGACTTCACGCAGGGCACCTTCCGGGTGCGGGGCGACACCCTGGAGATCTACCCCATGTACGGGCGCTACGCCGTCCGCGTGGAGTTCTGGGGCGACGAGATCGACCGGATGCTGAAGGTCGACCCGCTGGAGGGCGAGGTGAAATCCAGCGAGCCCGCCGTATTGATCCACCCGGCGGAACACTACTCGATCCCCGAACAGCGCCTCCAGCGGGCCATCGCGGAGATCGAGGAACTCAAAGAGGAGCGGGTCCGCTACTTCGAGCGCCAGGGCGACCACGTCGCCGCCCAGCGCATCGACGAGCGGACCACCTTCGACCTGGAGATGATGCGGGAGACGGGCTACTGCTCGGGCATCGAGAACTACTCCGTCCACCTCTCCGAGCGCGACTCCGGCGACCCGCCCTACACCCTCATCGACTACTTCCCCGACGACTTCCTCACCGTCATCGACGAGTCCCACCAGACGATCCCACAGATCAAGGGGCAATTCGAGGGCGACCGCTCCCGGAAGGAGTCGCTCATCGACAACGGGTTCCGGCTCCCGACCGCCTACGACAACCGGCCGCTCACCTTCGAGGAGTTCGAGGAGAAGACCGACAAGACGCTGTACGTGAGCGCGACGCCCGCCGACTACGAGCGGGAGGTCAGCGACCAGGTCGTCGAGCAGATCGTCCGCCCGACCCACCTGGTCGACCCCGCGGTCGAGGTCTCGCCGGCGGAGGGCCAGATCGACGACCTGCTCGACCGGATCGACGACCGCGTCGAGCGCGACGAGCGGGTGCTCGTCACGACGCTCACCAAGCGGATGGCCGAGGACCTCACCGAGTACCTCGAAGAGGCGGGCGTCGCCGTCGAGTACATGCACGACGAGACCGACACCCTCGAACGGCACGAACTCATCCGGTCGCTCCGGCTGGGCGACATCGACGTGCTCGTCGGGATCAACCTCCTCCGGGAGGGGCTGGACATCCCCGAGGTGTCGCTGGTGGCCATCCTCGACGCCGACCAGGAGGGGTTCCTGCGCTCGGAGACGACCCTGGTGCAGACGATGGGGCGCGCCGCACGGAACGTCAACGGCGAAGTCGTCCTCTACGCCGACGACCCCAGCGACGCCATGGAGTCGGCCATCGAGGAGACCAACCGCCGCCGGGAGATACAGCAGGAATACAACGAGGAACACGGCTTCGAGCCGACGACCATCGACAAGGAGATCGGCGAGTCCTCGCTGCCGGGGTCGAAGACCGACACCGACGGCGCCTCCTCGATGGACCCCGACGACGACGAGGAGGCCGCCCGCGCTATCGAGCGCCTCGAGGAGCGCATGGAGGAGGCCGCCGACAACCTGGAGTTCGAACTCGCCGCCGACATCCGCGACCGCATCCACGAGCTCCGCGAGGAGTACGACCTCGCCGGCGGCGACGACGAGGAGGGCGTCGTCCCCGAACCCGTCGACGAATTCTAAAGCCCACTTTTTGCGGCGGAGAGCTCCTCGCGCGCCGAAGGCGCGCTGCGGGGATCCTCCGTCTGCGCACGGCGCTTCGCGCCGTTCGCATGGTCCGAGGGACCTCCGGTCCCTCGCTACCGCAAAAACTTGGGGAAAAAGGCCGGACGACTCGCTCACTCCGTTCGCTCGCGTCCGGTGAACCGGCGCTTCGCGCCGGATGCTACTTCCGTTCGAACGGCCCCCAGCCGCCCCGTGATAGAACGTCACACACCCACCGAACACTTTTTTCGAACCCAACCGGATCGCCGCCGATGAACTCGGACTGCTGACCGGGCCGGTGACGGCGCGACACCGCTCGAATCCGCGATAGTCGCCCGTTCGCCGCTCCGGTCGCCGCCGGCCGCCGCACTCGATAGCCGCGCCGGCGGCGTTCTCCCTTCTCAGGACCGACAGCCGTCAGTCCGTCCGTCGCCCCGGCGGACGGACGCGCCCGCAGACCGACATCACAGCCACACCACACGACGATGACCGACCGAACGATCCCGCACGCACAGATCACCGAACTACTCGGCCGCATCCGACCGACCTGGACGGTCGAGTCGGCGACGCCCGCCAGCGACGGCTCCCACGTCGTCTACTTCCTCGACGTGACGACCCCGGAGGGGCCCCGGGAGTGCGTCCTCAAGGCGACGCGCCGGGACCAGGACCCCGTCTGCGACGACGAGGCGCGGGTCCTCGCCGTCCTCGGCGCCCACACCGACCTCCCCGTCCCGGAGGTGTTCGGCGTCGTCGACGACGAGCCCGACCTGCCGACGCCGGCGTTCCTCGCGTCGGTGCTCCCGGGCGCCAACCACAGCCGAACGGCGCTCCCGGAGTTCTCGCCCGAGGCGGTCCGCGAACTCGGCTGTTCGACCGGCCGCCTCCTCGCCGAGCTCCACCGGTTCGACGCCGTCGACGCCTACGGCTTCGTCGGCGCCGACCGCGACGCCTCGCTCGACGGCGGCCGTCCGAGCACCGATCCCGGTCAGATCACCGTCCACGACCCGACAGACGACTGGACCGACTACCTCCGCGGCGAGGTCGACCGACTGGACGACCGCCTCGCGGACACCCGCTTCGCCGACCTGCGCGAGGAGGTCGTGTCGGCGCTCGACGCGCTGGTCGACGACCTTACCGGGGAGTTCCGACCGGCGCTCTGTCGGATCGACCAGTCGCTGGACAACTCGCTGGTCGACCCCGAGAGCGGCGCCGTCACGGGCCTGCTCGACTGGGAGTTCGCCGTCGCCGCGACGCCGGCCTACGACCTGGCGTTCGTCGAACACACCCTCGCCGGCGGCCACTGGCCGCTGGTGCCCGACCAGCCCGACTACAGCGAGCGGATCCGCGCGGGCCTCCTCGCGGGCTACCGCGAGGCCGGCCCGAGCCACGTCGTCGAGCAGTTCCGGGCCAACCGCGAGTGCTACGCGCTGCTCGTCGAGGTCCACTCGATGCTGAACTTCGACTCGTGGTTCGACCTGCGGGGGATCGGCTCCGGCGACCGCCGCGAGGCCGCCGCCGAGGCGCTCCGCGAGCGCGTCGGGTGCCACCGCTGAACCGGGGGTCGCTCGGACGACCCCGCCAGTCTCATATCCGATACTGGCGCGGCGACAGTTCCGCTATCGAACTGTATCGCCACCCAGAAACCGCCTCGGCGCCGTTTCAGTGCGGTGTAAATTGGTAACGTTCCGACGATTATTTATCAGTATCTGATGAATGGATGGGTATGACGGGGAGTTCGTCCGCGGAGGCCGGTGGCTTCCCGCGGCAGTTGCTCTGGTCCGCCGCGCTACTGGGCGGATTCGTGGCCGTGGAGGGGGTCGCCCGCGCCGGCGGGTGGCTGGGGTGGTTCAGGGGGGACGCCCTGATGTTCACGGGCGAGTTCCTGGTCGGGGTCGTCACGACGCTCCCGTTCGTGGTCGCGATCGGGTACGCGGGCTACCGCTTGCCCGGAAGTGACCTCGACCCGGAGCGCTACCCGCGGATCCGGCGGTGGGTCGTCGGGACGGTCGCCGCGTCGGTGGTGTTCAACCTCGTGCTCATCGCGGTGATCGGGGTCACTTCGACCGGGATGTTCGTCGCGTGGCTTCGCTGGGGCGTGGCCGTCGGTGCCGGACTCGGACTGGCCGTCGGCGTCTCGGAGGCGAGGGCCGTCCAGCGGTCGGTCGACGCCGCTCGCGCGGAGTTCCGGGCCGAACACGCCGTCAGCCAGCGGGACTTCCTCGACTACCTCAACGGGCTGCTCAGACACGAGATCCTCAACGCGATGCAGGTCATCGCGGGGAACGCGGAGGTGCTCCGCGACGACCACGAGTCCGGAACGCCCGCGCACGAACGCGGCGAGACGATCTACCGTCAGAGCCGGGACGTGACGGACGTGATCCAGAACGTCCGGGAGCTGCTGGAGGCGACGCGAGCGGAGCGGCCGCTCGAACCGGTCGATCTGGCGGCGGTCGTCAGCGAACAGGTCGAGACGGCCGACCGCCGGTACGACGGGGCGACGTTCGAGACCGACCTGCCCGAGCGCGCGCTCGTCGAGGCGGACTCGCTCGTGGGTCGCGTGTTCGGCAACCTGCTGAGCAACGCGGTCGAACACAACGACGACCCCCTGTCCGTGTCGGTGACGATGACCGTCTCCGACGAGGCAGTGACCGTTCGCGTCGCCGACGACGGGTCGGGAGTCCCCCGGGAAACGGTCCCGGAGCTGTTCGATCGCCCGGACACGTTCGCGGTCGACCACGGCATCGGCCTCTACCTCTCCGCCAAACTCGTCGACCGGTACCGCGGCCGCATCGACCTCGTCGAGAACGGCGACGACGGCGCCGTCTTCCGCGTCCGTCTCCCCAGGGCCCCAGGCGACGGGACCGAGTCTGCCGGGTCCGCCACTGCGTCCGCCGAACCCGCCGACCCGACGGCCACCACACCGGACGCCCCCTCCGAAACCGGCTGACCGGCGCCCCGTCGGTCGACCGGATCCAACGCGATTCGGACGGAAAACAATCGAGATTGTACTAATGAAACTTCTGTTGGAAACCTTTATTCGGGGGGCGCCGGACAGGATAGAACGCACCGCGAACGGCCGTAATCGGGTTCCTCGGGCTATCTCGCCCGGGTAGCCGAGCGGCCGCGCGTGCCGTCTCGCCACCGAACAGTGGCGACACTACCCATGAGTACGCTGACAGCGCAGTCGACGATCCGCTCCGTGCTGGAGCGCGCACGCACAGGCCACGAAGACGTGATCGACGACGGGACCGTAGGCGAGCTGGTCCAGTCCGTCGAGCGGTCGCTGTACGACGGCGTCGACGCCGACGAGCGCGACGAGGGCATCGTCGGGCAGCTGACCGCCCGTATCGAACGGCATCCCGCCTACGACGACGCGGCGGCCCGCGTCGCCCGCCGCAAGCACTTCCGGGCGGTCACCGGCGAGGACCCGCCCGGCGACGGCTGGGCGCTCCCCGCCGACGAGGACGGGCGAGTCACCGACGACGCCGACCTCGACGACGACTACGCCGACGCCTACCGCGAGGCGTTCGTCGAGGGGATCGAGCAGGGGGTTCGCGCCGATATCATCGACGAGCGACTGCTCACCTACGACCTCGATGAGATGGCGGCGGCGATCCGCCCCGAGCGCGACGAACGGTTCGACCACATCGCCGTCGACACGCTCGCCCAGCGGTACTTCCTCGACGACGACGGCGACCCGCTGGAGCTCCCCCAGGCGTTCTGGATGCGCGTCGCGATGGGCATCGCCCTGCGCGAACCCGTGGGCGACCGCGCCGAGTACGCGAAGGAGTTCTACGAGTTGCTCTCGACGCTGCGGTTCGTCCACTCCTCCCCCACGCTGTTCCACGCGGGCACCACGCACCCGCAACTGGCCTCCTGTTACGTCACGACCGTCCCCGACGACCTGGAGGGCATTTTCGACGCCTACAAGGCCCACGCCAAGCTCTCGAAGTGGTCCGGCGGCCTGGGCACCGACTGGACGCCGGTGCGGGCCTCGGGCTCGCTCATCGAGTCGACCGGCGTCGAGTCCACCGGGACCGTGCCCTTCCTCAAGATCTCCAACGACGTGACCGCCGCGATCAACCGCTCGGGCAAGCGCCGCGGCGCCGCCTGCGCCTACATGGAGCCGTGGCACCTCGACTTCCCCGACTTTCTCGACCTGAAACGGAACACGGGCGACGAGCGCCGGCGCACCCACGACATGAACACCGCCGCGTGGGTCCCCGACCTGTTCATGAAACGGGTCCGGGCCGACGAGCAGTGGACGCTGTTCTCGCCCGACGAGGTCCCGGGCCTCCACGAGGCATACGGCGAGGAGTTCGAACAGCTCTACCGCGAGTACGAGGCGAAGGCGGACGCCGGCGAACTCCGCCAGTACGAGCGCGTCGACGCCGCCGACCTGTGGCGCGATACGTTGACTCGCCTCTTCGAGACCGGCCACCCCTGGATCACGTTCAAGGACGCCTGCAACGTCCGCTCGCCCCAGGACCACGCCGGCACGATCCGCTCCTCCAATCTCTGCACGGAGATCACGCTCAACACCTCCACCGAGGAGACGGCCGTCTGCAACCTCGGCTCGGTCAACCTCGCCGAGCACGTCGACGAGGACGGCATCCAGCGGGAGAGGCTCGAATCGACCGTCGAGACCGCGATGCGGATGCTCGACAACGTGGTCGACCTCAACTTCTACCCGACCGACCGCTCGGAGCGGTCGAACATGGAACACCGGCCCATCGGGCTCGGGATGATGGGGTTCCACGAGGCGCTGATCGAACAGCGCGTCCCGATGAACGGCGAGGCGGCCGTCGCGTTCGCCGACGAGGTGACGGAGTTCGTCGCCTACAACGCGATTCTCACCTCCTCGAAGCTCGCCGCCGAGCGCGGTACCTACGACAGCTACGAGGGCTCGAAGTGGGACCGGGGTATCCTCCCCCAGGACACCGTCGAACTGCTGGAGGAGGAGCGCGGGCGCGACGTGGGCGTCGAGGTCGAAGAGCGCCTCGACTGGGACCGCGTGCGCGAGCACGTCGCCGAACACGGGATGCGCAACTCGAACACGATGGCCGTCGCGCCCACCGCCACGATATCGACCATCGCCGGCACCTCCGCGTCCATCGAGCCCCTCTACTCCAATCTCTACGTCAAGTCGAACATGAGCGGCGACTTCACGGTCGTCAACGACGACCTGGTCGCCGACCTCGCCGCGCGGGACCGCTGGACCGACGAGCTCCGCGACCGGATCAAGTTCCACGACGGCTCCGTCCAGGAGATCGCCGAGGTGCCCGACGACCTGCAGGAGCTCTATCGGACCGCCTTCGAGATCGACCCGCGCCACCAGCTGCGGCTGTCGGCGGCCAGGGGCGTCTGGATCGACCAGAGCCAGAGCCACAACGTCTTCTTCCCCGAGACCGACGGGAGCCTCCTGGCGGACGTGTACGAGACCGCCTGGGACCTCGGCCTGAAGACGACCTACTACCTGCGGACGCTGGGCGCCAGCCAGTTCGAGAAGTCCACCCTCGATATGAGCGAGTACGGCCGCACCCAGACCAGGGAGCGCGGCGGCGACGTGGCCGACGGGGACGCGAGCGACGAGTCCGCAGACGCCGACGGGGACCGCAGCGACCGCGACCTGCCGAGCGTCGAGGACCCGACCTGCGACGCCTGCCAGTGAACACCGACCCGCGAGCGACCACCAGGAGCGACTCACGATGCCGATAACCTACACGACGGACAACGACACGCACGACCCGAACAAGATCCTGCCGATGGACTACGAGTGGGCCCGCGAGTACTACCAGTCGGGGGTCGCCAACAACTGGACGCCCGAGGAGATCCCCATGGGCGAGGACGTGAAACAGTGGAGCGACGGCACCCTGACGGAGGCCGAGAAGGACCTGGTCGAGTGGAACCTCGGCTTCTTCTCGACCGCGGAGTCGCTGACGGCCAACAACATCGTCCTCGCCGTCTACGACTACGTCACCGCGCCGGAGTGTCGACAGTACCTCCTGCGCCAGGCCTACGAGGAGGCCGTCCACACGGACACGTTCATCTACTGCTGCGACTCGCTCGGGTTCGACCCGGAGTACCTCTACGGGATGTACGACCGCATCCCCGCCATCGAGGCGAAAGACGACTTCGTCGTCGACCTGACCCGCGTCGTCGACGACCCCGACTTCACCATCGACGACGAGGCGGACGTGCGAGCGTTCCTCCGCGACCTGGTCGGCTTCTACGTCATCATGGAGGGCATTTTCTTCTACGCGGGCTTCGCGATGATGCTCGGGCTCAAGCGGCAGAACAAGCTGACGGGGATCGGCCAGCAGTTCGAGTACATCATGCGCGACGAGTCGCTCCACCTCGGGTTCGGGGTCGACCTCATCGACCAGATCCGGACCGAGACCGACGCCTGGACCGACGACTTCGAGGCCGAGGTCGTCCAGCTGGTCCGCGAGGCGGTCGAGCTGGAGGGGCGCTACGCCCGCGAGGCCTGCCCCGAGGAGATCCTGGGGATGGGGCCGGAACAGTTCGCGGAGTACGTCGAGTACGTCGCCGACCGGCGGTGTGCGCAACTCGATCTCCCGGAACAGTACGGGACCGACAACCCCTTCGACTGGATGTCGGAGGCCGCCGACCTCAACAAGGAGAAGAACTTCTTCGAGACGCAGGTCACCGAGTACCAGAGCGGCGGCCAGCTGGAGTGGTAGGCCCGACCGGGTAGCCGGCCGAAGCGGCCGGCCGGATCGGTCAGCCCGCGAGCGGTCCCGTCGCCGGCCGACCCGGGCGCCGGCCGTCGCCAGTCCTGTGCCAACGGAAAACTATTTCCGGGGAGTCGACAGTTACCTCGGTATGCAACGGGTTCAGGGCGAGCGACGGCGGACGGACGGGCGAACGGACGCGAACGGGGGCCGCCGATGAGCGGCGACGGCCGGGCCAGCAGGCGGCGGTTCCTCGGGGCGCTCGCGGGCGCGGGACTGCTGGGCAGTGTCGCGAGCGGCGCGGACGCGGCGGGCGACCGGCCGGCGGACTCGGCGGACGGCGGCCCCGCCGGGGCGGCCGCGACGACCCACACCGAGTGGCCGATGTTCGGGCAGAACGCGGTCCACCGCGGCGCGACGAACGACCAGGCGCCGGTCGACGGCGTCCAGGTGGGCTGGCGGACGGACCACGGCGCGACGACGGCGCCGGCGCTCAAGGACAACCGGCTCGCGTTCGGTACGGCGGACGGGATCGTCGCGGTCGGCGACGCGGAGGGCGAGCGCGACTGGACGTTCGAGACCGAGACCCCGGTGGGCGGCTGCCCGGCCTTCTACGGCGGGGACGTGTTCGCGGGCACCGAGGGCGGGACGGTGTACGCCGTCGACGCCCGCACCGCCGAACAGTCGTGGGAAGCGACGGTCGAGGGGGCGGTCGTGGCCCCGTCGATCACCACCTCGATCAGCGACTCGGAGGTCCACGTGGGGACCGACGCCGGCTTCGTCTACGAGTTCGACCCGGTGCGGGGACGGGAGAACTGGGAGTACGACGCCGGCGACGCGGTCTCGACGGCGGTCGCCGCCTCGCGGGAGACCGAGACGGCCTACGCAGTCACCGAGTCCGGGACCGTCCACGGCATCGACATCGAGACCGGCCGCGAGCGCTGGACGACGACCGTCTCGGGGAGCGTCGGCGGCTCCGTCTCGATCAAGGGGAACTTCCTCTACGTGGGGACCGACGCCGGGACCGTCTACGGGCTCGACTCCCGCAGCGGCGACACCCGCTGGTCGTACGGCGTCGACGGCGCCGTCTCCGGGACGCCGTCGTTCGAGGGCCGGCGGGCGTACGTCGGCACCGAGGCCGGGAGCCTCTACGCGGTCGGCGACCAGGACGGGGAGGAGGTCTGGCGGGTCGACGTCGGGAACCCGGTGGTCGGTGTCCCCGCCGTCGGCGACACCACCGTCTACGTCCCGACGACCGCCGGGGAGGTCGTCGCCTTCGACCGGCAGGGCAACGAGCTGTGGCGGGCGCACCTGGGCGTCGGGACGCCGTCGCTGGCGGTCTCGGACGCCGTCTACGCCGTTGGCGACGGTATCACGTCCATCGCGGCGGGCGACCGGACGACGATCACCACGCCGACCCCGACGCCGACGGCGACGCCGACCGCCACGCCGACGCCGACGGCGACGTCGACACCCACGGCCACGCCCACGGCGACGCCGACGCCGACTGAGACGGTCACGCCCACGGCGACCCGTACGGCCACGCCGACAGCGACGCCCACGGCGACCCGCACGGCCACGCCGACCGACACGCCGACAGCCGCGTCGACGGCCACGCCGACAGCGACGCCCACGGCGACGCCGGCCGGCAGCGGGGACGACGGGAGCGGCGGCGCGGCGACGACGACCAGCGGCGGCGGCTCGCTGCCGGCGTGGGCGGCGCTGGCCGGTATCGGCGGGCTGACGGCCCTGGGCCTCCGACGGGCGGGCGACCCGACCGACGGCGACGGGACCGACGGCGAGGCCTGACGGGCCGGCGCGGACCGCTCGCGGAGTGGTGACGGACCGTGGGCGGGCGGATGACGACAGGCCGTGCGCGGGCCGGTGGTGGCGCAGGGTCGCTTGCGCTCGCAAGCGTCGTGCGACAAGATATTTGACGGCCCCGGACGACTCCCCGACAGAGGTCCGCCCGATGGACGATACGACCCCGCACTCAGAGACGACCCGCGCCGCACCGACGCGGCGACGCTTCCTCGCCGGCCTGACCGCCGCCGGCGTCGTCGGTTCGACCCTCTCCGCCGCCGCCGGCGGTCAGCCCTCGGCCGCCGGGGGCGCCGCCAGCGCCGCGTCCCGCAGGTGGCCGATGTACGCCGCCGACGCGGCGAACACCGGATACAGCACCGCGAGCGCGCCGACCGACGGGATCGCGGTCCGCTGGGACCGCGCCATCGACGCGACCGGGGAGCCGACGTTCGACGACGGCACCGCCTACGTCCGGAGCACGGACGGCAGCCTGTACGCGCTCGACCCCGGGTCGGGCGAGACCCGGTGGCGCTACCGGACCGACGCCGGGGACGGCTCGCCGACCGCCGCGGCTGTCTCCGACGGCACCGCGTTCATGGACGACGGCGCCGCGGTGCTGGCGGTCAGGACCGGCTCCCAGCGCCAGTACTGGCGCACCGAGGTCGACGGCGTCGTCTCGGCGCCGGTGACGGTGACCGACTCGCGGGTCCTCGCGGGGACCGACGCGGGGACGCTGTACTCGCTGAGCCGCGACGGCGGCGCCACCAGGTGGTCGTTCGACGCCGGCGACTCGGTCGCGGCCGCGCCGGCCCGAGCCGGCGACCGCGTCTTCGTCGCCGCCGCCGACGGGACGGTCTCCGCCCGCGACGCCACGGGAGGCAACAGCCGCTGGCAGTTCGAGACCGACGCCCCCACGGAGGCGGTCCCGCCGGTCGTCGACGGCGGCCAGGTGTACATCGGCGACAGCGGCGGGACGATGTACGCCATCGACCGGACGGACGGCCGGGTTCACTGGCGGGTCGACCTGGACGGCGCCGTCGTCGGCGGGCCGACCGTCGCCCGCAACACCGTCTTCGTCCCGACCGAGGAGGGGACGCTCCACGCGCTGAACACGACCCGCGGGAGCGAGCGCTGGTCGGTCGACCTGGGCGCGACAGCGAGCCGCAAGCCGGTCGTCACCGACGACGCCGTCTACGTCGCGACCGACGAGGACGCCGTCTACGCCTACACGCGCGCCGACGGGACCGAGAGCTGGCGGGCGGACCTGCCCGTCGACGACCCCTCGATCTCCGTGGTAGACGACCTGGTCGCCGTCGTCGGCGGCCTCTACGTCGCGGTCGAGAGCGGCTCGGAGACCGCCATCGACCGCGGGTCGTTCGACGCGGTGACGACGCGGTGGACCTACGAGACCGACGGGGCGGCGACGGGCTCGCCCGCGCTGACCGGCGACGCGCTGTACACCGCCGACGACGAGGGGATCTGTCACGCCCTCGACCCGGCCGAGGGGACGGAGCTGTGGCGCCACGGGACCGACACCGACCTGACCGGGCCGGTCGCCGACGCCGACGGCGTCTACCTCGGCGGTGCCGACGAGACCGTCCGCGCGCTCGAAGCCGGCGACGGCGCCGAGCGGTGGACGTTCGAGACCGACGACCCTGTCCCGGCCGCCCCCGTTCGCTGGGCGGACCTGGTCGTCGCCATGGACTCGCAGGGGCGACTCTACGGGATCGACCGCGCGGACGGAACCGAGCGATGGGACGGCCGCGTCGATAGCGGCGGGACGAGCCCGGCCGCGGGCCCCGACCGGATCTACGCGAGTTCGCCCAGCGGCGTCGTCTCCGCGTTCGACGCCGCCAGCGGGGAGGAGCTGTGGGGCTTCCGGGCCCGCGAGAGCGCCACCGTCGCCGCTCCCGCGGCCACGACCGACACCGTCTACGTGGGCGACCGCAACGGCCGCCTCTACGCCCTGAACGCCGAGCGCGACGACCGCGTCACCGAGCGGTGGTCGGTCGAGCTGGACGGGGCCGTCAGGGCCGCTCCGGCGGTGGCCGGCGAGACCGTCTACGTCGGGACCGTCGCGGGGACGCTCTACGCCTTCGACCTGGAGGGCGACCGGCGGTGGACCGCCGAGGCCAGCGGGGCGATCCGGTCGACGCCCGGCGTCGCGGGCGACCTCGTGACGGTCGGCAGCGAGGACGAGAGCGTCTACGCCTTCGACGCGGCCGACGGGAGCGAACGGTGGGCCTACGACACCGCCGCGCCGCTGCGGACGACCGCGGCCTTCGGCAACGACACCGTCTACGTCGCCAGCGCGGAGGTCGCGGCGCTGAACCCGCCGAACACCGTCCAGACGCCGACGCCGGCGGCCACGCCGAGCGACACGCCGACGGCGACACCGACCGACACCGCCACGCCGACTGGGACGCCGACTGATACGCCGACCGATACCCCCACGGCGACGCCGACCGATACCCCCACGGCGACGCCGACGGACACTCCCACCGGGACGACGCCGACGGACACTCCCACGGCGACCGGCGGGACGGCCACGCCGACCGGCGGGACCGCCACGCCGACCCGGACGCCGACGACCGCGCCCGGCGGCGCGACCGACCCGACGGCGACGCCGACCGACGCCCCGACGCCACCGGCGACGACCACAGGGAGCGGCGCCGGTGGCGGTGGCGGCGGCGATAGCGCCGGGCCGCTCGACGGGCTCGACATCGAACCCGACTGGCTCCCCTACGCCGGCGCGGGGGCGGTCGCCGCCGTCGCCGCCCTCGGCGCCGCGGTCAAGCGGTTCGGCGGCGGGGGCGGCGGGAGCGGCGGCACCGGCGGCAAGCAGGCCGACGCCCTCGACTGGGGCGGCGGCCTCGACGACGACAACTGACCGACCACTCTTTCTCGCAGTTCGCCTGTCCCGCCAGCCGTGTCCGTCCGATCCGGACCCGACTTTCGTATCGCGCCATCTGATTTATGACCCTCGGTCGCGGTCACCGCGACGCCGCGGCCGACCGCCCGAGGTCGGTCAGGGATCGCCGACGAACGCCGTCAGGACGGCCGATTCCGCCCGCCGCAGGAGTTCGCCCGCCGTACTGGTCGCGCAGTCCAGTTCCGCCGCCACCTCGGCGACCGAGCCCGACCGGTCCACGTCGTAGTAGCCGGCCGCGACGGCCGCCTCGAGGGCCTCCCGCTGGCGGTCGGTCAGCCGCGCGGGCTCGGGCCACCGGCGGAACTCGCGGACGCGCACCACGTCGGTGTCGAAGGCGGCGTTCAGGTCCGCGTAGAACTCGGCGAGCGCCTCGTGTTCGCCGACCGCCTCGAACCGGGCCGTCCCCGAGGCCCGGAACGTGACCGGCGGGACGAACGCGACCCGGGCCTCGGCGACCGCGTCCAGCGCCGCTCCGGGGAGTTCGTACGCCGACTGGCGGACGAACGCGTAGGTCCCGCCGCCGGAGCCTCGGTCCGGCGAGGTGGCCGTCGCCTCACTCGCGCCGCCCTCGGCCGCGACGAGTCGCGTCTCGGTCACGGAGTCGACCGCGCCGAGGACCTCGCGGACGGCCGCCGGCTCGGCGTCGAACCAGATCAGCGCCGTCACCGCGGCGGTCGGCCCCCAGATCAGCAGGTCCGCCCGGCTCGCCGGCCCGTCGGCCATCAGCCGCCGGTGCAACGGGTGGGCCGCCGCCGGCGGGTAGGTCGTCTCGAAGGTGACCTGTCGCATCGGTCGCTCCTCCACACTCGATATAAAAGACCGTACTGATCCGGGACAACTGCCGAGGCGACGGCCCGACTACGGTCGAGTGATGCGCCACTCGCCGCCCGCCCCCGAGCGCGCCGACGGGACCGTCGCCCAGACGCAGACCCCCGACTCGGGGAGCGACACGCGGACGGTCGAGTACGGGACGGCGGGGCGCCGTCTGACCTACGCCGAGTACGGAGCCTCCGCCGGCGAGCCCGTCGTCTTCCTCCACGGGACGCCGGGGTCGCGGCGGCTGGGCGCGCTCGTCGACGACGCGGCACACGAGGCCGAAACTCGCGTGCTCGCACCGGACAGGCCGGGGTTCGGCCGGTCGTCGGACTGGCCCGATCGGGAGCCGACCGACGCGGCCGACTGGTTCGCGCCGCTCCTGTCGGACGCCGGCGTCGAGCGGGCGCGCGTGGTCGCCTTCTCCGGCGGCGCCGCCGACGCGCTCGCGCTCGGCGAGCGGCGGCCGGACCTGGTCGACGGGATCGACCTCGTCTCCGGGGCTGCGCCGCCGTCGGTCGCCGCGGCGACGCCGCGGCTCCAGCGGGTCCTGGGCCGACTGGCCGCCCGGACGCCCCGCCTGCTCGGGGCGGCCCTCCGCGGTCAGGCCCTGCTGGCCGAACGCGGCGGCCGCTCGACCGTCCTCGCGCAGTACACCGACGACCCCGGCGAAATACCGGACGACGCGGGCAGGACCGTGTACGCGGACTTCCTCGAAGGCGTCGGCCACTCGCGCAACGGCGCGGTGACTGAACTGGCCTGGGTCGCCGAGGGGTGGGGCGTCGCACCGGCGGACGTGTCGGTGCCGGTCCGCCTGTGGCACGGCGACGCCGACGCGAACGTCCCGCTCGCCGACGCCGAGCGCCTGCGCGACCGGTTGCCCGACGCCGACCTGACCGTACTCGACGGCGACCACCTGACGACGCTGCTGGCCGCCCGGTCGCGCGCGTTCGATATCGCGCCCGGAGATTGATTGTCCCGGCCGCCGACCGGCCGGTATGGTCGAGGCGAGCCACGAGACGGCCGTCGTCGACGGCCACCGGATCCACTTCCTGGCCGCCGGCGACCCGGCGGACCCGCCGCTGGTGCTGCTGCACGGGGGGATCATCGACGCCGCGAGCGTGAGCTGGGGAGCGGTCGTCGAGCCGCTCGCCCGCGAGTACCGGGTGGTCGCGCCGGACCTCCTGGGCTACGGCCGCAGCGCCAAACCCGACGTGACCTACTCGCTGGACACGCACGTCGACGTGGTCGCGGAGTTCGTGGCGACGGTCGGCCTCGACGGCCCCGCGGTCGCCGGCATCTCGATGGGCGGCGGCGCGGCGCTGGGGCTCGCGCTCCGCGCGCCCGAGCGCGTCGACCGGCTCGTTCTCCTGGACAGTTACGGGCTCGGCCAGGAACTCGCCAACGGCGCGCTCACGCGCCTGCTCGCGAAACAGGGGCTGACGAACAAACTCGCCGTCGCGCTCATGCGGCGGAGCCGCGGGTTCACGAAGGCCAGTCTCGGGAACATCGTCCACGACACCGACGCCCTCTCGGCCGACGCGGTCGACGCCGTCTGGGCGGAGGTCAAGCGCCCCGGCGTCGGGAAGGCCTACCGGAGTTTCCGCACCGCGGAGGTCAGTCCCGACGGCTACCGCACGGACTTCTCCGACCGGCTGGACGGCCTCGACACCCCGACGCTGCTGCTCCACGGCGAACACGACGAGGTGTTCCCACACCGCTGGAGCGAGCGGGCGGCCGCCCGCATCCCCGACAGCGAGTTCCACCTGCTGGACGACTGCGCCCACTGGGCGCCCCGCGAGCGTCCGGACACGGTGGTGGACCTGATCGAGGGGTTCGTCCCGCGGTAACAGCCGTCGGCCCCGTAGACCGACCGGATCGGCCCCGCAGACGGTCCTCGACAGCGATCCGGAGTCGCTTCTCCGGGCGAGTCGACCGTCGATAAATCATATGTCGCGATATGAATTCGGGTCGTGGCGGAACAGCCGCCGGAAGTCGCGAGTCGAGTGTCCGTCCGGTCGGGCGGTAAATTTTCCACGCGCCGCTGACAATTCGGCCCAGATGTCGTTTACCGCCCGGATCAGGGAGGGGGTCGCGTCGTCCTCGCGGCGGACGACACTGCTGGCGGCCGCGTGGGCGTTCGTCCTCTTCGGCACGCTGGCGCCGATGATCGTCGCCGAGGCGGTGCTCGGCGACAGTCCCTTCTGGCTGACCCGGGTCCAGCTACTCGCACTGCTCGGGTTTCTCGCGCTCACGTTCGGAGTCGAGACGCTCCGGCCGCTGCGGTCGCTGGCGCTGGCGTTGCTCGCGGGCTACGGGACGTTCAACGCGTCTGTCGCCTGGCTCGGGCTGGTCGGCGTGACGGAACTGCCGGACGGCGCGTTGTTCACGCTGTCGACGGAGGTAGTGCAGGGCGTGTTCACGGTCGGGTTGCTCGCGGCGCTGGTGGTTGCCGGCGCCGACCGGGCCGATCTGTTTCTGCGGGTCGGCGACCCGTCGGCCGCCGCCGAGCGGGAGTGGGTCCCCGGGTTCCGGCGCGAGCGACCGTGGTGGAGAGCCGCGCTGCTGTGGGGCGGCCTCCCCGGTGGGATACTGGTCGCCGTGAACGCGACCGCGGGCGCCTATTCGGACGTACCCACCCTCGCGTCCGCCCTCCCGGTCGTCGCGCTCGCGGCGGTCCTCAACGCGTTCACGGAGGAGTTCGTCTACCGCGCGGCGCCGCTCGCGGACCTCGTCGACGCCGTCGGGAAACGCCACGCCCTCGTCCTCCTGGGCGCGTTCTTCGGCCTGTCGCACTACTACGGGAGCCCGGGCGGGCTCGTCGGCGTCGGCATGACGGCGTTCTACGGGTGGCTCCTGGCGAAGTCGATCTACGAGACCCGCGGCCTGGCCGTCGCGCTCTCGATCCACGTTGCGGCGGACCTGATCATCTTCCTGACCTACGTCGACTGATGTCGCCGCCGGTCACAGCGAGTCGAGGAAGGCGTCGACGGCGCCGCTCTCGGGGTGGCAGTGGCAGTAGGTGCCGAGCGTCCGGTACTCGGTGAGGCCGTCGCGGCCGTCGGCGATGCCGTCGCCCCGTTCCACGTCGAACGCGAACCGGGCGTCCGCCGCGGGGTCGGCCGAGGAGTAGTGGAACTCGTGGCCGCGGCGGCGCTCGCCCGAAGCGGCGGTGAGCGTGTCCTCGCGGGCGCGCAGTTCCACGTGGTCGAGCGCCTGATACCGGTCGTGCATCGTCACGTCGGCGGGAAGGACGCCGGTCATCTCGTACGTCTCCCCATCGGTCGTCGTCAGCGACTCCGCCAGCGCCATCAGGCCGCCGCACTCGCCGAACGCCGGGAGGCCGTCGGCGGCGCGGTCGGCCAGCGTGTCGAGCGCCGGCCCCGCGGCGAGGTCGGCGGCGTGGTTCTCGGGGTAGCCCCCGGGGAGGTAGACGCCGTCGCACTCCGGCAAGTCATCGCCGTCGGCGGGCGCGAACGGGACGAGTTCACCCCGGGTGCGGATCCGTTCGAGCGTCGCCGGGTAGACGAACCGGAACGCGTCGTCGCGCGCGACGGCGACGCGCGGGCGGCCGTCCTCGCCGCCGGGCCTCGACTCCGCCGGCGCGGCCGCGCCGCCCGACGTGTCGACCGCGAACTCGGATTCGGGTTCGGGCGGCTCCCGGGCCACCTCGCGCAGCCGGTCGACGCGGAGGTGTTCCGCGGCGGCGTCCAGCGCCTCATCGCCGAGCGGCGACTCCTCGCCCATGTGGAGGCCGAGGTGGCGGTCCGGAATCGTCAGGTCGTCGTCGGGCGCGATCCGCCCGAAGTAGTCGAGTTCGTCGGGCAACGCCTCGCGGATCCCTTCGGCGTGGCGGCCGCCGTGGGCGCGCTGGGCGAGCACGCCCGCCACGTCGATGTCGCGGTCGATGCGGGCGGCGTACTCGCGGAATCCCAGCGCCGTGGCCGCGACGCTCTCCATGCCGGCCTTCGCGTCGACGACGAGGACGACCGGCAGGTCGAGCGTCTCGGCGACCATCGCCGTCGAGGAGGCGTCGCCGTCGTACAGGCCCATGACGCCCTCGACGACACACACGTCTCCCTCGCCGCGGCGGTAGTTGCGCCGGAAGCCGTCTTCGCCCTGGAGCCAGCGGTCGAGCGTCCGCGAGGGGCGGCCCGCGACCCGCTCGTGGTGGCTCGGGTCGATGAAGTCGGGGCCGGCCTTGGCGGGCTGCACGTCGAGGCCCTCGCGGTCGAGCGCGCGAATCGCGGCGAGCGTCGCAATCGTCTTCCCGACGCCGGAGCTCGTCCCGCCGAGGACGACCCCCTTCACGCGTTGCTCCCTCCAGTTCGCCTCGAACCGGGACTGTCGGCCCGCACGACCAGCACCGACAGGTCGGAGAACGGCGTGTCGTCGGGGCCGTCCCCGCCCGCGTGGGTCGCCAGTTCGCCGAGCGTGGTCCGGGTCACCGCCTCGTCGTCGTGGGTGAGGTGCTCGTAGACCAGCGCGGTCAGCGACTCGCTCGCGCCGACGTCGAGCAGGTCGGCCGCGATGTCGCCCGGCATCAGGTCGTAGGGCCGCGGGAGGACGAGCAGGTGGCGGTCGCCGGCGTCGGCCCGCAGTCGCTCGCGGTCGGCGGTCAACTCGCCCCGTTTGTGCAGGGTGACGAACGTCGAATCCTCCATCGGGGTGCGGGCGCGGCTCGCCGCCAGCTGGAGCGAGGAGACCCCCGGCACGACGCGGACCGGACGGTCGACGGCCCGCTCGACGCGGCCGAGGAACTGGTAGCCCGAGAAGTTCGGGTCGCCCATCAGCACCGCGGCCCCTGCGACGCCGTCGGCGACCCGGTCGGCGAACGCCGCCAGGGTTTCGTCTTGGTCGTCGTACCCGCAGGCGAAGAGCTCCCCGTCGGTCCGGTCGCGCACGTAGTCGACGACCGTCTCGAAGCCGACCACTGCGTCGGCCTCCCGGAGCGCCCGCTCGCCGCGCGGGGTGAGGTACTCGGGATTACCGGGGCCGATCCCGACGGCGTAGACGGGGGCGGCGGCGTCCGTTCGATCGGCGTCGGCGGGCCGTTCCGGCGCCGCGGCGGCGACGGCTTCGGGCGGGCGGTCGTCGGTGGGCGGGCGGTCGTCGTCGGAAGGTGCGTCGGTCACGATGTCGGATCCCACGGCGGGCGGCCCGTTGACTGTTCCGGACGAGCCGGACGACGCGGTCGGTCGGCCCGGCCGGTCAACCGACTCGCGGAGCGGGACCGTCAGTAGATCCGCCGCGTCACGAAAACGAGGATCCCGAGGGCGAGCAGGCCGATCCCCCAGTAGACGGAGGGGTACGGGAGGTATTCGAGCAGGAGCGTGACGACGCCGGACGTGATGAGCGACCACCCGATGGTCGTTCGGTACGCCATGGGCGGCCGCTCGGCCCTCGCGCCGAAAGTTACCCGGCGGTTTCGAGGGTAGCGCGAGCTTACCGGCCGATCCGGGCTGCCGCGCGGGGGCGGCTACCGCCGACGCGCTCGTCCGCGGACACGATCTCCGGGTCACCCGCTCGCGGCGACGGTCCGTTCCTGTCCGGATTTCCTGCAGAGCCAGGCGCCGAGGAGGCCGCCGAAGAGGCCCGGGATCGCCGCAACACCGAGGACGACGGCACTGAAGACGACGAACAGCAGGCCCGTCGCGGGCGTAAACGACCACGCGTCGGCGAAACTCTCGGCGCTGGTGAGTATCGTGGGGGCGATCCAGACGTAGCCGGCGAGGCCGCCGATCACGCCGGCTCTGAGACTCGCGGCGCTCACGTCGGCCGAGTACCGGCGGGCGAGGAAGCCGGCGATCAGGCCGCCGACGACGACCATGTTGAACGAGAAGTGGTCGTTCGCCCCGGAACGCCAGTAGGCGGCGAGCGTGAGCGGCATCGACAACACGCCGCCGACCAGGGCGTACTGCCAGGTCCGCGGGAGCGAACCGGGGAGGGGACCTGAACCGGGACCAGTTCGGGACATGGGCGTTCGGTTGACAGTATCGTGCGCGCCGTAATAAATCACGTGTCGCCCGACAGTCCGAACGGAGACGGCTCGACGGCGCCTACAACCGCTCGGCGAGCGTCGCGGCGGTCTTGGCGCCCACGCCGTCGACGCGCTCCAGCTCCTCGCGGGAGGCCGAGCGGACGTTCTCGACGCTGCCGAACCGCCGGAGGAGCCGCTTGCGCGTCTCGGGACCGACCCCGTCGATGTCGTCGAGCACCGTCGACACGTCGTCCCGCAGGGTCTGGTGGTACTGGACGGCGAAGCGGTGGGCCTCGTCGCGGGCGCGCTGGAGGAGGTGCAGGTGGCCGGCGTCGTCCGGCCAGTCGTACACGCCCGTCGGCGTCACCACGAGTTCCTCGTCCTTCGCGAGTGCGACCGCGGGCACGTCCCAGCCCGCCGCGTCGAGGGCGTCCCGCGCCGCGCCGAGTTGCCCCTCGCCGCCGTCGATGAGCAGGAGGTCCGGGTCGGGCCGCTCGTCGCGGCCGGAGACCGCCCGGTCCGCGCGCCACCGCACCAGCGACCGCATGTTCGCGTAGTCGTCGTTCTCGTCGTCGAGCTTCTTCCGGCGGTAGTCGGATTTCTCGGGCTCGCCGTCGACGAAGGTCACGTCGCTGCCCACCGCCGACTTGCCCTGTGCGTGGCTCACGTCGAACCCCTCGATGCGCTCGACCCGCGAGTCGAGGCTGAGCGCGTCCGCGAGCGCCCGCCCCTCGTCGTCGCGGCGGTCCCTGCGGCGGGCGTTTTTCAGCGCCAGGTCGACCAGCGTCGCCTCCCGCCCGGCGCCGGGCACCCGCAGTGCGACGCCCTCCCGTTCGAGCCAGCCCTCCAGGTCGGCGTCGTCGGGGTGGTCCGAGCAGAGGACCGCGTCGGGCAGTTCGCGCTCGGCGTAGAACTGCGCGATGAAGGCGGCCAGCACCGCGCCCGCCCGCTCGCCCTCGGGCGCGTCGAGCGTGTGGCGCTCGCGGTCGACCAGCTTGCCGTCCTCGCTGTGGAGCCGCGCGACGGTCGCCCGCTCGCCCTCGACGGCGACGCCGAGCACGTCGACCGCCCGCTCGCGCTCGGAGTCCTCGTGGCTGTCCTCGCTGGCGACGGCGTCGCCCGCCTCGCCGTGGATCGCCTCGACCGCGTCCAGCCGGTCGCGGAGGTTCGCCGCCCGCTCGAAGTGCTGGTCGCCCGCCGCCGCTTCCATCTCCCGGCGGATCGGGTCCGCGAGCGCGCCGGTCTCGCCCTCGAAGAACCGCTCGACCGCCTCCGCGTCGGCCAAATAGCCCTTGCGGTCCACGTCCGTCTCGGGGACGCAGGGCGCCGAGCAGAGGCCGATGTCGTGGTCGAGACAGGGACGGTCGCGGTTTTCGAACTCGTGGTCCGAACACCCCCGCAGCCCGTAGGTCTCGCGGACGGCCTTGACGACCGTCTCCAGCCGTCCCTTGTCGGTAAAGGGGCCGAAGACGGTCGCGCCGGGGTCGGGGTCGCGGGTGATCTCGACCCGGGGGAACTCGTGGGCAGTCAGCTGGACCAGCGGGTAGGACTTGTCGTCTTTCAGCCGGACGTTGTACCGGGGCCGGTGGCGCTTGATGAGGTTCGCTTCGAGCAGCAGGGCCTGGGTCTCCGTGTCGGTGACCGCCACCTCGACGGACTCGGCCTCGGCGACCATCCGCCGGATGCGCTCGCTGCGCGGATCGGCGTACGACCGAACCCGGTCGCGCAGGTCCACCGCCTTCCCGACGTAGAGGACCCGCTCGTAGGAGTCGGTCTCGGCGAGGTCGGTGTCGGCCTCCCCGGAGCCAGCCCCCGTCGAGTCGCCGCCCGCCGGACCGTCGCTGGACGGCGGTCCGCGGTCACCCGCACCGTCGTCACCGCCGCTCGCGCTCCGGCCGCGTGACTCCCGGGCGAGGAACTGGTAGACGCCGGGCTCGGCGGGCAGGTCGCCGGCCCGGTCCCGGACCGCGTCGGGATCCATCTCCAGAGGGTAGCGACTCGGCGGGTTTGAACCCTGCGTCCGCGCGCCGTCGGTCGCCCGTCGCTGTCACTCTCGTCGGTCGCCCGCCGCGGAGTCCCCCGCCAGCGGGTCGTCGCCGGGCGGCGGTCCGCGGTCGTCCGCGCCGGCGTCGCCGCCTCCGAACAGGACGGCTTCCAGATCGGCGACGGCGCCGTCTATCGTGTCGCCGTCGGCCGGCACGCGGATCGGGTCGCCGTCGCCGACCACGGCGACCTCCAGCACGCGGTCGCGGGTCAGCAGGTAGACGGCGAGGACGGAGACGGCGAACAGGACCAGGAGCGCGCCGATCATGCGCGCGAACTCGTCGGTCCTGGCGAGCAGCGAGAGGGCTCGCCGGAGTATGGAGAGCAGCCCCCCCATCCCGAGCCGGCCGGCGCCCGCGCCGGCGAAGGCGTCGGTCGGGACGAACGACCCGAAGTCGACGAAGACGCCGACTGCCAGCAGGACGGCGCCGTAGACGCCGAGGCGGGCGCCGAGCCGGAGGAGGTTGGCCTCGCCCGCGTGGCCGGCGCGCACGTCCGCGACGTTCGGGAGGTCGACCTCGCGGTAGTTCTTCCCGTCGTCCCCCGGGGTGAAGGCCAGCAGCCGGTGGGTGGTGACGACGACGCGGTCGCCGTCGGACAGATCGACCCGCTCGCGAACCGACTCCCCGTCGTACAGCAGGTCCTCGGCCGACCCGGTCCACGCGGACCCACCCGTCCCCCCGAGGCCGCCGAGCAACCCGCGGAGTCGGGACATACCTCCCCGTGTCGCGCGACGGTTCTTGAAACTGTGGCCCGGAGTATCTCGCGTGATATCGGCGGGCTCGCCGACGGCGCCGGACGCGACCGCGCCGAAAGCGCGGGTTTCGAGCCGAAAATCTCTGATTTCGGCCGAACAGGCACGGCATTACTACGTGGGAGACCGCGCGAGCGCGACGTATGTTCGACGCCCTCCGGTCCGAGCGGGCGGCGGCGGCCTGTCGGTGGGCGCTGGTCGGCGCCGTCACCGGCGTCGAGGCGGCGGCGCTGTCGGTGTGGCTGGCGCTGCTCGCCGACGCCAGTCCCGTCTCGCGCGAGGCGGCCGTCGGCGTCGTCGCGCTCGCCGCCGCCCTCCTCGTCGGTCACTTCCTGGTCGACCTGGCGGTCAACGGCCCCGCGGTCGGCTTCCCGCTCGGGCGGACGCTCGCGGTCAGCGTCACCGAGACAGCGCTGTGGACGGGCTGGCTGGCCGCCGTCGCCGCGCTCGGCGGACCCCGCGGCGCGTTCGTCGGCGGCGTCGCCTTCGGCGTCGCGCTCGCCGTCCAGCACACCGCCGAGGTCGACGCCCTGCGCGGCGCGCCGCTGGGCTCGCGGCTGGTCGACGTTCGGGCCGTCGGCTACAGCCTCGTCACCGCCGCCGGGGCGACCGCCTGGCTCGCCCTGGAGACGGGACTCGCGAGCGCCGGCCCGCTCGCCGACCTCGCCGCGGCCGCCGGGCTCGCGCCCGGGACGGTCGGGTTCGCGGCGCTCGTCGCCGCGCTGGTCGTCGAGCACGCCGTCGGCGTCGCGATCGCGCGCCGCGAGTGCGCCGAGCGGACGGCGCCGGCCTGGTTCCGCCGGCGCTCGTGGACCTGACGCCCGCGCGGACGCCGAGCGGGTCGACCGATCCGCTGGGTACAAACCCGCGCGCGCTCCAGTGGGAGGCATGAGCGACGACACGGTCAGGTGCTGGCTGGTCGACCGGGTCTCCCGCGACGAGAACCTCGTCACGCTGGTGTACGCGACCCCCGACGGGGAGCGCCAGCTCACCAAACAGCTGTCCTTCCAGCTGCTGTCGCGCAAGCCCACCACGGCGGCCGTCGACGTCGACCCCGAGAAGCTGGAGCCGACCGCCGACCCCGACGAGCGGGAGCGCTACGCGACCCAGGCCCAGTCGATGGCCGACGAGCACGACCCCGACGACGAGGTCTGAGCGCGGTCGCCGGCGGTCGCGGTCCGACCCGGACCAGGACTGGCGGCTCGCCGGCGGCCCCGGCCCGGTGTGTATGAAAACCTAAATCGGAGGGCGCGAAAGGCCCGCCCATGCCAGCGATCGAACTCGACGGGCTGACCAAGCGGTTCGACGACGTCACCGCCCTGCGGGGGGTCGACATGACCGTCGAGGACGGGGAAGTCTTCGGCTTTCTGGGTCCGAACGGCGCCGGCAAGACGACGACGATCGACATCCTCCTCGATTTCGTCCGGCCGACCGCCGGCTCCGCCGAGGTGCTCGGCCTCGACGCCCGCGAGGAGTCGGAGGCCATCCGGGAGCGACTGGGGGTACTCCCGGAGGGCTACGACCTCTACGACCGGCTGACCGGCCGCCACCACATCGAGTTCGTCGCCGAGGCCAAACGCGCCGACCCCGACCCCGAGGCCATCGCCGAGCGGGTCGGCCTCGACCGCGAGGACCTAGACCGGAAGGTCGAGGGCTACTCCCGCGGGATGGCCCAGCGGCTCGCGCTGGGGATGGCGCTGGTGGGCCAGCCGGACCTGCTGATCCTCGACGAACCGTCCTCGGGGCTGGACCCCAACGGCGCGCGCCTGATGCGCCAGATCGTCCGCGAAGAGAACGAGCGCGGCGCGACCGTCTTCTTCTCCAGTCACATCCTCGGGCAGGTCGAGTCGGTCTGCGACCGCGTCGCCATCCTCCAGGACGGCGCGGTGGTCGCCGTCGACACCGTCGAGGGGCTCCGGGAGGCGACCGACACCGGGACGCGGCTGGTCGTCAGCGTCGACCCCGACGAGGTCGGAGCGGCCGCCGACGCCGCCCGCGAGGTCGACGCCGTCGAGAGCGCGACCGTCGAGGGCGACGACCTCGTCGTGTCCGTCGACAGCGACGCGAAGATGGCGGTCCTGACGGCTATCGAGGACGCCGGCGTCGCGGTCGACGACTTCGAGACCGAGGAGGCGTCGCTGGAGGACCTGTTCGCTGCCTACACCGACGAGGGGCCCGCGCCCGGGGCGACCGCCGGCGAGGAATCGGAGACCGGGGCGGTCGAGGCCGGGACCGCCGACGGCGGCGGTGCCGGGGCCGACGACGGTGCCGGTAGCGACGACGGAGGTGACGAGCGATGAGCACCGATACCGGGGGGAGCGACGCCGCGTCGGGCGACCCGGGCGGGAGCGGCCTCGACGGCGCGCTCCGCGAGGCCTTCGACTGGTACCCCGTCGCGAAGAAGGAGTTCCGCGACGCCATCCGCTCGAAGGGGCTGTGGGTCCTCTCCTTCCTCTTCACCGCTCTGTTCCTGGTCCCCGGGGTGCAGGTGTTGCTGTTCAACGAGAACATCGGCCCGGCCACCCGGGACATCGGGATGCAGTACTTCATCTCCTCGTCGTACCTGAACATCGTCACGCTGCTGGTACCGATCGTCGTCATCTTCGCCGGCTACGCGGCGGTCTCCGACGAACGCACCAGCGGGTCGCTGAAGGTGCTCCTCTCGCTCCCCTTCTCCCGCCGCGACGTGATCGTCGGGAAGGTCGTCGGCCGGAGCGCCGTCGTCGGCGTCCCGCTGCTGGCGGCGCTCGGGCTCACCGG
The DNA here is from genome assembly GCF_051414075.1 of Halosimplex marinum. NCBI lineage: Archaea > Methanobacteriati > Methanobacteriota > Halobacteria > Halobacteriales > Haloarculaceae > Halosimplex > Halosimplex marinum. The sequence goes on from NZ_JBLKNY010000003.1 coordinate 941,331, forward strand.
CCTCTTCTTCGCGCTCTCGCAGTTCACCTTCAAGTTCGACGTGTTCGCGTGGTTCGTCCTGTTCACCGTCGCGTTCACCCTGGTCTTCACCGCGTTCGTCGTCTCCATCTCCGGCGCGATGTCGACGAACCTCCGGTCGCTGGCGGGCGCCGGGATCGCCTACTTCTATCTCTCCTTTGGCTGGAACGCGCTCGCGAACTCGCTGGGCGACGTGCTGGCCGACTACGCCGGTATCGAGGGAGCGGTGCGCTGGCAGCTCGTCCTGTTCGTGAAGCTGTTGAGCCCGACCCAGGCGTACAAGACGCTCACCAACTCGATGCTCGGCGAGGGGGCCGGCGCCGCGACGACCGCCCGCTACGGGCTGTTCCAGCAGAGCCCGGAGGCCATGGCGACCATCTGCGGCGACGTGCTCAACGGGAGCCCCTCGGTCCGACAGACGATGTTCGGCAACCGGACCGTCTGCGAGGCGGGCGGCTCCGGAGTCCCCCTGTACTTCTCGGACCCGGCCGTCTTCGCCAGCTTCCTCCTCTGGATCGGGCTGGCCGCCGCGGTCAGCTACTACACGTTCGACCGCGTCGACCTGTAGCCGGTTCGGCGGCTCCCGCCGAACCTGACGGCTCCGACGCGGCCGTATCGCTTAACCGTCGCCGCCGCGAGCGGCCGGTATGCACCTCTCGGCATCGACCTGGCCCGAGGCCGACGCCGTCGAGACGGATCTGGCCCTCCTGCCGGTCGGCAGCACCGAACAGCACGGCCCCCACGCACCGCTCGGGACGGACGCGCTGACCGCCGAGGCCGTCGCCGAGGCCGGCGTCGAAGCGTACGACGGCGAGGTCGTCGTCGCCCCCGCCGTTCCGGTCGGCGTCGCCGAGGAACACCGCGATTTCGCCGGGACGCTGTGGGTGAGCGAGGACACCTTCCGCGACTACGTCCGCGAGACGGTCGGGAGCCTCGCCCACCACGGCTGGGACCGCGTCGTCGTGGTCAACGGCCACGGCGGCAACGTCGCGCCGCTCCGGGAGGTCTGCGGGCGGATCAGCCGCCACGACGACGCCTACGCCGTCCCCTTTACCTGGTTCGACGCCGTCGACCTCGACCGCGACTGGACCGGCGACCCCGACGCGCCGCCCGTCGACCTCGACGCGATCGGGATGGGCCACGGCGGCCCCGTCGAGACTGCGCTCGTGCGCGCGGTGAATCCGGATCTGATCCGCGAGGGGCGTCTCGACGACGCGGCGGCGGGCGCCGCCGACGGCTGGGGCGAGTGGGTGAGCGGGACGAACCTCGCCTACGACTCGGCGGAGTTCTCGGAGAACGGTGCGGTGGGCGACCCCCGCGAGGGGAGCGAGGCGCTCGGCGAGTGGCTACGCGAGCGCGCGGCCGAGCGGCTGGCGACGCTACTGGACGCGGTCGCGGCGCGGGACGTGTCGCGACCGGATCGGGACTGACCGGGCGGTCCTCGCCCGACTCGTCGCTCAGGCCTCCGCCTCCTCGGCGTCCGCGTCGGCGTCGGTCTCCGCTTCGTCGTCGCTCTCCCCGGCCCCGTCGTCGGTTTCCGCGTCGCCGGCCTCCTCGTCGCCGGCCTCGAACTCCTCCAGCGCGCTGCGGAGCTGCGGGACGGTACTGGCGAGGTCGCTGACCCCCTCGTGGGCCTCGGTCACGTCGTCGATCAGCTCCTCGACGGTCTCGATCTCCTCGGCGAGGTCGTCGGCGTCCTCGAAGGCGTCGGCGCGCTCGCCCATCGTGTACCACTTCTTGGCGTCGACGAGGTGGTCCTCGGCGTCCTCCACGTCCAGCGCCGACCGGAGCGCGTTCAGGACGCCCAGCGTGTTGTCCGCCTCGACCTCCCAGACCGCGTCGGCCTCGGGCAGCGCCGCGCGGGCCTCGTCGAGGCTCGCCTCCACGTCCTCGCGCATCTCGCTGGCCGCGTCCTCGAACAGGTCGTCGTCGAAGGTCGCCTGGCTCATGTCTCCCCCTTCGGCCCCGTCCCGTTTAAAAACACGCCTGGAACTGAAAGTGAAACTCGACCGTAGCGGCGTCGATCGGTGCGATACCGACGGACCGTCCGATCAGTTACGGTCCGCCGGTGTCGATCCCGGCGAGGCGGGCGCCGTCACCGTCAGTCGTCGCTTCCGTCGCGGTCCTCGCGGTCGACGTTCCAATCGTCCTCGGCGCCGGCCTCACCGTCGTTCGCGTCGGTGTTGCCGTCGCCCGCGTCCGTCTCGCCGCCGGTACTCCCGTCCCTGCCGGGCGCCGAGCCGTCGGGGCCGTCCGCCGCGGCGTGGGCGGTCCCGTTCCCGGTATCGTTGTCGTCGCCGTCGCCGCCGTCGGTCCTGACGGCCGCGCGGGCGGTGGGGATCACGTCGAAGTCGGGTTCGACGTCGCCGAGGACGAACAGGGCGTAGTAGCGCAGGAACGTCTGGAAGGGGACCTGGATCAACAGCCCGCCGACGAACACGAGCAGGCCGTACAGGAGCACGAGCACGAGGATCACCGCCCCGGCGGCGGTCCCGCCGCCGGCCATCGCGAGGGCGAACCCGAGCGGCGCCCCGACGACCAGGAACGGGATGGCGAGCGCGATCAGCAGCAACACGAGCAGGAACCCCACGGCCATCGAGACGCCGATCCCGAGCAGGAAGGAGAGGAGGAGGTAGGCGAGAAACTCCAGGGGCTCGTCGGTCAGCGTCCCCCAGAAGCGCCGCCAGGCCGAGAGGACGCCCCGGTCCTCCGCGAGCATCACCGGGACGACGAAGACGGTCGTGAAGCCCAGCAGTACGCCGAGGACGAGGGCGCCGACGCCCAGCACCGGGATCGCGAGGAACACGACGGCCAGGATCGTCCCGTCGCTCCAGGCGGTCGGCGGCCACCCGCCCAGCGCCGCGCCGACCCCGAGCAGTATCGCCGCGGCTGCCGCGATCGACGCGACCCAAACGGTCAGCCGGAAGCCGAACAGCCGGAGGCCGCGTCGCCAGTACCGCCGGACCGACCGGCGCAGCCGGACCTCCTCGTCGCGCAGCGCGGCGACGAAGGCGAACTCCATCGTCGCCCCGACGACCGAGTACAGCAGGAAGGCGACGACCCCGACGGCGACGATCCCGAGTATCAGCGCGACCAGTTCGGGCGTCAACTCGGGCGTGATGTCGGGCGCGCCGGGGCCCGGTTCGGGGGTGTCGGTGTCGCCACCGAAGTTCGTGGTCGGGGCGCCGGGGAAGGTGAGGCCGGCGCCGCCGACGAAGAACATCACCACTGCGAGCCGGAACCACCGCACGCGGTCGACCGGCGCGAGGAACCGCTTGGTCGCCGAGATGGCGTCCGTGATATCGTCCAGGGCGACGAGGGACATACCGGGTCGGTTGTCCGCCCAGTCACATATCTCCCGTGGTCGGTTTGGCTCTCCACGAGTCCCCGGATCCCTTCACTCGGGTGCCGCCGACGGTCAGGACTCGGGGGCCACGTCGACGACGCGCATGAGCGGGTAGCCGTCCTGCACGTCCATCCGCGTCCGGACCGCGGTGCCCTCGTAGTCGATGGTCATCTCGACCTCCACGAACCGGCCGGTCAGCTCCGTGTAGTCGGCCGCGGAGTCGGCCAGCTCGGTCTCCAGTTCGTCGACCAGCACGTCGACGGTGACCGACTCGCAATAGGGCTGGTTCTCGATGGCCTCCTCCATCGCGCGAGCGAGGCTGTCGGCGCTCGCGGGGCTGACGGGCGTGCCGGCGAACTGGTGGTACAGCGACCCGAACTTGATGCCCGCCTCGAAGCAGGCCGTCTGGGCCTCGGTGGCGTCCATACCGGCCGCTGGGTCGCCCGGGAGTAATTCCCTTCGGAGCGTGGGTAGTCGCCTCGGGCGCATCTGTCGGGGTCGTGACACTCCCAGGGGGAACCGTACGTTACTTACTGGCCGGTCGCAAGGCTACACCTGAATGGACGAGCCGGTCTTACTCACAGGCGCAGGGGGTCGCGTCGGGCGGGCGGTGCTGGAGGGGCTCGCCGACGAGTACGAGTGGAAGCTGCTCCTCCACAGTCCGCCCGACGAGGAGCCCGACCACGAGTACCTCGTCGGCGACGTGACCGACGGGGAGACCGTCGCCGAGGCCATGGACGGCGTCGGGGCCGTCATCCACCTCGCCGGCGACCCGCGGCCGAGCGCGCCGTGGGACTCCGTGCTGGCGAACAACATCGACGGCACCGAGAAGATGTACGAGGCCGCCGTCGCCGAGGGCGTCGAGAAGTTCGTCTTCGCCTCCTCGAACCACGCCGTCGGCGCCTACGAGACCGACGAGCGCACCCCCGACATGTACCGCAGCGACGACGAGTTCCGCCTCGACGGCACCGAGTTCCCCCGCCCCGGCAACCACTACGGCGTCTCCAAGGCCGCCGGCGAGATCCTCGGCCGCTACTACCACGACGAGCACGGCATCTCGGTCTGCAACGTCCGCATCGGCAACCTCACGCGCGGCCACCCGCCGATCGACTACGAGCGCGGCCAGGCGATGTGGCTCTCCTACCCCGACTGCGCCCGCATCCACCGCTGCGCCCTGGAGGCCGACTACGACTTCGAGATCGTCTACGGCATCTCCGACAACGACCGCAAGTACTACTCGCTGGAGCGCGCCCGCGAGGCGCTGGGCTACGACCCCCAGGACAACTCCGCCGAGTGGGACGGCGACGACCACGTCGCCGACTACGAGCGCGACGCGTAGCGACGGTCTGCGGGCGGGAGACCGCCGACTACTCGGACCGAAGAGTTCCCGACGCGGGTCCGCGGTCGGCGACCGCGGAGTGGCGGTCAGTTCCGTTTGGTTCGCACGTCGCCCTTGTCGCGGGTCTTGTCCTCGCAGTTCGGGCAGACGCGGGGCTGGTCCATCCCGTTCGGCGCGAACACGCGAACGTACGATTTCGTCACGACGGCGTCGCAGTTCCGGCAAGTGGGCACACCGGTACGAGTGCGAACAGACTGATAACGCTTGTTTTCGGTCACTCGGTGGTCGTGTCGATCCCGAGCGCCCGGTTCAGCCCGCAGAAGCAGGTCACCGCGTTGATCCCCAGACCGAGCGCGGCGACGCCCAGCAGGAGGCCACGCGAGCGCCTGCCGCTCGCGAGCGCCTTCACCGCGACGACGGTCAGCAGTACTGCGACGATCCCGCGGGCGATGCGGTCGCGTCCGCCGACGTTGGATTCCATACGCGACCGTAGGGGCGCCACCGTCTCAAAGCCACCGGCGGGAGTCCGTCCCGACCGTAGAGCGGCGCCGCTCAGTCCTCGACGACATCGGCGTCGGGCGCGTTAGCCATTACGCTACGCATCCCCTTCTCGGCGTTGTGCCTGCGGGTGTAGCCCTCGCCGCTGGACGCGATGACGTTGCCGTTGCGGTGGACGAGCCGCCAGCGCCACTCGTCGGCCCGGTCGCGGAACAGCTCGAAGCGGGCCTGGCTCACGACCGGCGCCGCGGCCGCGACGGGCGACTCGACTTCCTCGCCGTCGGAGACGGGCTCGTCCAGCTCGTCCTCGTCCCCGGTGTCCGCCTCGTCTCCGTCCCCAGTCTCGCTCTCCTCGCCGGTGTCGACCCCTGCCGCGGCGACCGTCGCCGTCTCCACCGCCGGGCGGTCGTCGTCCGCTCCGTCCTCCGGGTCGGACTCCGACTCGTCCGTGTCGCCGGCGTCACCGGCCGCGACGGCCTCGGGCGTCGCGGGCTCGTCGTCGGGCCCCCACTCCAGTTCGACCTCGATCTCGACCTCGTCGTCCTCGCGCTCGTACTCGACCTCGAACTCGAAGCTGTCGGGGACCGCCACGGCGAGCGCGTCCTCGCCCTCGCCGAGCGCCACCGCGCCGGCGTCGACCCCGTCCGCGAGGCCCCGGAGGACCGCGGCCGCCTCGGCCCGCGTGGCTGTCCGCTCGCTCTCGAACGCCTCACCGGCGTCGTCCGGTTCGTCTACGGACTCCTCGCCTGACGGCTCGTCGGTCGCATGGTCGTCGGACATGGGTCAAGGTAGGGCGTCCGCGCGGAAAACAGTTGACCGCGAACGGTCGCGGGTGGCGTCGACCGGGGAGGGTGCGGCAGTTCACCCCTCGTCGAACAGCCCGTCCACGTCGGACTCGCGGTGCTCCCGGCGGTCGACGTGCTCGGAGAGTCGCTGGGCGACGATCGCCCGGCTGTCCGGATCGCGGACGAAGTCCAGCAGGAAGGTGACGAACCGGCTGCCCTCCTCGCCCGCTTCGAGGTCTGCGCGGGCGTACTCGACCGCGCGCTCGATGGCGTCCTCGTCGTACCCCAGGTCCTCGGCGAGCACCTCGGCGGCGACGGCCGCCCCCTCGAAGTCCAGGTCGGCGAGCGCGAGCGGTTCGCCCTTGTAGGTGAGCGCCGGGGCCGGCGCTCGCTCGATGCGTTCCGGGTCCCGGGCGAGGTCGGCGAGGGACTCGCGGACGCGGCCGACGTTCACGCCGCGGTAGTCTGCGGGGAGGTCCGCAAGGTACTCGCCCGCGCTCTCTGCGAGGCCGACGGCGCCCGACCAGTTGCGCTCGCGGGCGTGGTGGACGGCCGCGGTGAACTGGATGAGCCCGTGGAGAAAGCGCTCGTCGTCGCCCTCGTCGAGGGCGAGCCACCGCTGTTCCCAGGCGTCGTGGGCCGCGTGGTAGTGGCCGGCGTTGTAGACGGCGACGCCCGCCTGCAACTGCGCGTCCATGGGAACGGGTCGGGTCGCCGGGGCGAAAACACCTACGGGCCGGCGTCGTCGGGGGCATCTCCCGCCGCGTCGCCGTCCGTGCCGTCGGTGTCGACGCCCCCCATCGCGGCCGTCCGGATGTCGCCCTCGGTTTCGGCCTCGTAGTGGCGGACGAGGGCGTTGACGAAGGCGAACTTCAGCGCCATCGAGAGGGCGGTCAACACGGCGGTCGACCGCGGCTTGCGGCGGTAGGCGGCGTACAGCGCGCCGATAGTCACCGGGAGCGTCGCGGCGTCGAGCGACCGGAGGACGGCGCCGTGTTTGCCGTGGTCGACCCAGTAGCGCTCGGCCTGGATCACGTCGCTGGTCCAGGCCTGGGCGTCGTCGGGCTGGGGGAGCACGACCGGGTTGACTGCGATGGCCGCGACCGCCGCGACCAGCAGGCGCCTGCGCCGCGTCAGGACGGCGTACACCAGCACCGGGAACGCGAACACGCGCGTCCACCCGCTCCAGGGGTTGGCGTGGCGCTCCCAGAGGAACTCTGCGACCCGTTCCGATGGCACTGTGGTCGACACGCGAGTGACTTGGTAGCAGACCGCAATAAGCGTGGGGTCCGACGCGGCGACGGCGCAACTGTCAGTCGCGGTCGCCGCCCTCTGGGTCGGCCGAGTCGCCGTGCTCGGCGGTGAGTCCATCCAGTTCGCCCTCGTAGCGCCGGACCAGCGCGTCGACGAACGCGAGTTTCAGCGTCATCGCCAGCGCGCCCGCGACCGTGGCGCCGCCCACGTCGCGGCGATAGGCGGCGTAGACCGCGTACAGTGTCGCCACTCCGTTCCCGACGTTGAGCAACTGGAGCGCGCCCAGGTCGTCGCCGCTCGCCCGCCAGCGCCGCTCGGCGAGGACGACCTTCGTCATCCACGCGTCGGCGTCGTCCGGTTTCGGGAAGAGAACCGGGTTGAACAGGGTGAACGCGACCGTCGCCGCGAGCAGCCGCCACCGTCGGTGATACACCGCGTACAGCAGCGCAGGCAGCGTCAGCGTCCGCGACCACCCGCTCCAGGGATTGGCGTGGCGTTCCCAGAACGTCCGCTCGGCCCGCCCGCGTATCGACTCGTCCATACCGTGAGTTCGCGGGCGGGCCCGAAAAGGGGCGGGCCGCGCCGGCTACAGGTCCTCGACGAGTTCGATCCCCCAGCCCTCCGGACCGGTGATAAAGGCGACGCGGGAGTCGAACTCGTCCATCGTGATCGGTCCGTCGTCGACCCGGTCGTCGTCCAGGGATTCGACCGCGGCGTCCACGTCGTCGACCGTGAGCGCGACGTGCTCGAAGTCGCCCGTCTCGACGGGCCCGTCGGCCGCGACTAGCTGGAGCGCGGCGGGGTCGTCGGTGTCCTCGTCGGCGGGGTCGCCCACGAAGACGTTCCGGGTGCCGTCGTCGGTCTCGAACTCCCGCAGGACCTCGTAGCCCAGCAGGTCCGCGTAGAAGTCGACGTTCGTCTCCACGTCCTCAACGCGCAGCGCGGTGTGTCGGAGTGTCATCGAGCGATCCGTCGGAGAGCGAGGGGTTAAACGCTCCGCGACGGACCGGATCGTCCGGGAAAACACCTACTCCTCGCGGTCGGTCCAGAAGTCGAACGAGCGCCCGGGGACGAAGATATCGAGGCCGACGGCGGTCTCGTCGCCCTCGTTCGCCACGCGGTGGGACTCCCAGGGGTCGAGCCGCACCGAATCGTACCGTTCGAGGCGCTCGCTGGCCTCGTCGGTGTGGACGGTGAGTTCGCCGTCGAGAACGAGACACACCTGGCCGTTCTCGTGGTCGTGCATCGGCGACGAGTGGCCGGGCGGCTTCTCGAACCATTCGAGGCTCACGTCGTCGTCGCCCGCCAGCGCGACGCGGCGCCACCCCTCGTCGGGTTCGTACGTCTCCGCATCGTCGAAGCTGACTCGCTCCATACCCCGAAGTCGGCCGCCCGCGACTAATCTCTGGGGCAATCGGCCTCCCCGACCGCGTCGGTTCCCCGGTGCGGCTACTCGAACCACTTAAATGATTCGCCCCACTGCCGGCCGTGAAGCGCGGCTGTGGGGTATACCCTCTTTGCACTGCTATCGGGAGGTATGACGGACGTAGATACCGTCCACGACACGGACAGGCACTCGAACGACGGACCGACGGAGGGGCGCGACCCCGTGCCGGCGGTGGCCGACTGGCTGCTGGGGCTCGTCGCCGGCGCGATCGGACTCGTCCTGTCGGCGGTCGGTGTCGGACTGTACGCCCGCGTCGACCGGGCCTTCCTCACCGACTTCGTCACCAGCGAGGAGGTGGAGGTGAACGGGATCACGCCGGCGGAGGCCATCACCGCCGGGGTGCCGTTCGTCGACTGGCTCGCGGCCGGCCTCGTCGTGACCGGGCTCGTGCTGGTCGGCGCCGCCGCGGCGTTCGTCGTCGCGCGCCGGCGCACCCGCCGCCGGGTCGACCGCGAGGGCGGCACGACCGCGACCTTCCGGGCCTGTGCCGTCTACGGCGCTGCGGTGACGGCCCTGGTCTCGTTCGTCCCGGGGTCGGCCATCGCTGGCGGCGGCACCGCAGCGTACCTCCTCGGTGACGACGACGCCGGCGTGCGCGTCGGCGCCGCCGCCGGCCTGGTCGGGTGGGCGCTGACGGCCCCGCTGCTCGTCTTCGTCGCCGGCGGGTTCCTCGCCGGCGCCGACGCGATCGGCCAACTGGCGGGCGGCGCCGTCCTCGTCGCCGTCATCGTCGCCGGCGAACTCCTGGCGCTGGCGATCAACGCCGCGCTCGGCGGCGTCGGCGGCTGGCTGGCTACCGAACTCGTCTGACGCCGCGACTCGGCGGACGGACGCACCACTCGGGGAGTTGCGTCGGGAAGGAAACGTCCGAGCGGAGATTCGAACTCGCCGAGACGTTCCGGGCGTGCGGCCTCACTCCGTTCGGCCGTTCCGGGACTGCGACTCGCCTGCACAAATCTCCTCGGGGCGTTTCCTCGCGCCACGGTGACGGGCACACGCTACGCTATGCGGTGCTCGTCGGGAAGGGCCGCGAGAAACGTCCGAGCGGAGATTCGAACTCCGGTCCCTGGCTCCGCAAGCCAAGAGGATAGTCCACTACCCTACCCGGACTCACTCCTACGTACCGCGGTTGATTGTAAAGGGGTTACGATCCGTCCGGGCAGTGTCAAAGGGTCGCTTGACCGTCGACAAGGCCCTTTATCGGGACGCACCTCCCTCCGGTCGTGAAGCGACGCGCCCTCCTCCGCGGCCTCGGCGCCGCGGGCACGCTCGCCCTGACCGGCTGCCTGTCCGACGGATCGGACGGAGAACCGACCGATACCGACGGACCGGCCGATACGGCCACTCCGACCGACACGTCGGCCGGCGGTCCCCCGGACACCGACCGGCCGACGGCGACGCCGACCGACCGGGCCGGCGACACCGTGACCGAACCCGACCCCGACGGGACCGACGACCCGAGCGCCACGCCGAGCGACGCGCCGGCCGAGACGGCGAGCGAAACCCCCGACGGCGAGCCGTCGGCGACGCCCGGCGGCGTGGCGGACTCGTCGCTCGAAGTCACCGACAGCGGCTGTGGCACCCAGGCCGACGAGGCGTCGGTCGACTTCGACGGGAGCGACGGGACGGTCACCGTGACCGGGACCATCTGGGGGTCGGACGCCTGCTACACGGCGGTCCTGTCGGACGTGCGTCTCGACGGCGACGCGGCGACCGTCGTCGTCGGCTCGGAGTCTGACGCCGGCACGGACACGATGTGCGCCCAGTGCATCACGGAGATCGACTACGAGGCGACGGTCGCGTTCGACGGCGCGCTCCCCCGGGAGGTCACCGTGGTCCACGCCCACGACGGCGAGGACACGCGCGTCACGTCGACGACGCGATAGCAAAGCGGGAGGCGGCATCGAGCGCGACTCCGGGAGCGGCGGACCCCCGTCGCGCCGTTACCCCTCGGCCTCGACGCCGTACTCGCGCAGTTTCGACTCGAACGCCTCGACGCCGTCGAGGGTCGGCACGTCGTGGTCGGCGGCGTCGTCGCGCTTGGTCTGCCCGGGGTCCTCGCCGGCGACGAGGAAGTCGGTGTTGCTGGAGACGCTGCTCGTCGCGGAGCCGCCCGCCCGCTCGACCAGATCCTGCGCCTCGCCGCGGGTGTAGCCGTCCAGCGAGCCGGTGAAGACGAACGTGAGTCCGTCCAGCGCGTCGCCGGTCTCCGTCTCGGCTTCCTGCGGGTCGACGTGTTCGAGCAGGCGGTCGAGCACGTCGCGGTTGGCCTCGCTGTGGAAGAAGTCCCGGATCTCGTGAGCGACGGTCGGCCCCACGTCCTCGACGGCCTGCAGGTCGTCCTCGGAGGCCTCGCGGACCGCCTCGAAGCTACCGAAGTGGCGGGCGAGCGACGCTGCGACGGTTTCGCCCACTTCGGGGATGCCGATGGCGGTGAGGAAGTCGGCCAGCGGCGGTTCGCGGGCGTCGTCGAGTTCGCCGACCAGGTTCTCGGCGCTTTTCGCCCCCCACCCCTCCAGGTCGGTCAGGTCGTCGACGCTCAGCTCGTAGAGGTCGGCCACGTCGTCGACGAGGCCGGCGTCGAGCAACTGCTGGACGCGCTCCTCGCCGACGCCCTCGATATCGAGGCCCTTCCGGGAGGCGTAGTGCTGGACCGACCGCTCGCGCTGGGCGCGACAGCCCAGCCCGCCCGAGCAGAAGGCCATCGGGCCGTCGCGCTCGACGGCGCTACCGCAGACCGGGCACGTCTCGGGGAACTCGAAGTGGCCGCCGCCGGCGGGGTCGGTGACCTCGGCGACCTCGGGGATCACGTCGCCCGCGCGGCGGACGCGCACCTCGTCGCCGACGCCGACGCCCAGCCGCTCGATCTCGGCGGGGTTGTGCAGGGAGGCCCTGGAGACGGTGACGCCGCCCACCTCGACGGGATCCAGCAGCGCGACGGGGGTCAGCCGGCCGGTCCGTCCGACCTGGACGACCACGTCGCGGACCGTCGTGTGCTCGCTGCGGGCGGGGAACTTGTAGGCGAACGCCCAGCGGGGCGCCCGCGAGGTGGTCCCCAGTTCGTCGCAGGCGTCGGTGTCGTTCACCGAGATCACGACGCCGTCGATCTCGTAGTCCAACTCGTCCCGTTCGTCCAGGCGGGCGTCGCGGTAGTCGAGGGCGGCCTCGATGTCGTCGACGAGTTCGGTCTTCTCGCAGACGCGGAGCCCCCACTCGGGGAGGGTCTCGTGCATCTCCCAGCGGGTGTCGAACTCGGCGCCCGCCAGCACGTCGAAGAAGAATATCGAGAGGGGGCGCTCCGCCGTCACGGAGGGGTCCAGTTGCCGGAGCGTCCCGGCGGCGGCGTTGCGGGGGTTGGCGAACGGGTCGTCGCCCCGCTCGACGAGTTCGCGGTTGTACGCCTGGAAGGCGGGTTTGGGCATGTACACCTCGCCCCGCACCGCGAGGAAGTCGGGGTGGTCGCCCCGCAGGCGCTGGGGGACGCTGGGGATGGTACGGACGTTCTCGGTCACGTCGTCGCCGACCTCGCCGTCGCCGCGGGTCGCCGCCCGCCGGAAGACGCCGTCCTCGTAGACGACCTCCACCGAGAGGCCGTCGAACTTCGGCTCGCAGTAGTACGCGAGTTCCCCGTCCCAGTCGGCCGATTCGAGCCCCTCGCGGACGCGCCGGTCGAACTCCCGCACGTCCTCGGCGTCGCCGCCCTGGTCGATGGAACGCATCGGCGCGACGTGCTCCACGTCGGGGAGTTCGTCCCGCGGCGCGCCACCCACCCGCTGGGTCGGGCTGTCCGCGGTCTGCAGGTCGAACGCCTCCTCCAGGTCGCGCAGCCGCGAGAAGAGGGCGTCGTACGTCCGGTCGTCGATAGCGGGGTCGTTCTCGACGTAGTAGCGGTGGTCGTGGTAGCGGATCGCCCCGCGCAACTGCTCGGCCTGGGCCTCGGCGTCGGACTCCGACAGGTCCTCGACCGGGTCGAAGTCGGTCGACGGCTCGGCGAGATAGGGGTCGTCGGCTGACGGGTCGGCCGCGTCGTCGCTCATTGCCCGACTCTCGCGGCGGCACCCTCTTTGCAGGTTCGGTGCCGGACCGGGGCCGTCCCGCCGCTCACTCGGGGGCGCTCACTTTCCAGGTCGTACTGGACGAGCGGCCCCACTGTTCGATCGTCACGTCGTCGGCCCGGTCGGCGAGGATGCCCATGTTGATCCCGACCTCCTTGCTGGAGAGGTCGAGCTCCTCGGCGACGTACTTGGCCTTCAGGTAGGCGGTCCCGTCGACGCGCTCCAGCAGGTACGCGAGCAGTCGCGACTGGGTCTCCGACAGCGACGGTCGCGCGAGCGGTCGGTCCCGGCGGGCAGGCGTCGGCATAGCCGGGGATCCGCGGCCGACCACTATCGTTATGCAGTCGATTCACTCGTTCCGGTCGCGAGAATCGGCGTTATACGCCGCCTAGTCGTCGCCCAGCACGCCCTCGGCGACAGCCATGTCCTCCACGTCGGGGTCGTCCTCCGTCGCCCGGAGGACGAACCGCTTGCGCACCAGGTCGGCGGCGTACAGTGCGGTCCCGGCGATGATCATCGTGTCGCCGGGCAGCCGCGCCCAGAACAGGGTCTGGATAATGGGTCGTTCGTAGAACGCGAGGCTGCGGCCGGCGTCGTAGCTGGCGGTGAAGATGGCCTCCAGCTGGAGGAATCCCACGGGCAGGACGGAGACGAACACCATCAGCGCGAGGCCGACGTTCCACAGCCAGAACGCGCCGCGCAGCCAGGAGCCGTCCCAGCGCTCGGGCTCGATGGCGATGCGCAACATGTAGGTGACCATCCCCAGCGCGAGGAAGCCGAAGGCGCCGAACATCGCCGCGTGGGCGTGGCCGACCGTGAGGTAGGTGCCGTGCTCGTAGTAGTTGATCAGCGGGAGGTTGATGAAGAAACCCAGCACCCCCGCGCCGACGAAGTTCCAGAACCCGCTGGCGACGATGAACAGGAAGGGGAGCCGGTAGGGGAACGGGTCGCTCCCGGAGTGCATCGCGCGGTACTGGCCGATGGCCTCGTAGAGGATGAACACCAGCGGGATCAGTTCCAGCGTCGAGAAGACGCTCCCGATGGGCACCCACAGGTCGGGCATCCCGATCCACCAGTAGTGATGCGAGACGCCGATGACACCGGTCGACATCACGAGCAGCGCCTGGAGCATGACCGCCTTCTCGGCGCTCCTGCGCGTCAGGAGGTTCATCGACACCAGCGTCAGGCCGACGATGGCGACGATGAAGAACTCGAAGGCCCCCTCGACCCACATGTGGACGACCCACCAGCGCCAGAACTCCGTGACGGCGATGTTGGTCTCGGGGGTGAACAGGAACCCCGCCGTGAACAGCAGGGCGATGGAGCCGCCGGCGTAGAGGATCATGTGGGCGAGCCCGTAGACCGGTTCGCTGTCGAGCATGGGCTTGAGCCCGCGGATCGAGAGGGCGGCCCAGGCGAGGAACCCGGCGAGTAGCCCCGCCTGCCAGACCTTCCCCACTTCGAGGTACTCCAGGCCCTCGTTGCCGATCAGCCACCACAGCGCGCCGTCGAGGTAGCCCTGCGCGCCGAGCCAGATGCCCGCCATGCCGCCGACGGTGACGACGACGACCGCGCCCAGCAGGGCGTTGACGAACGTCGACTGTCGCTTGGGTTCGTGGCCCGTAAGGAGGGGCGGGAGGAACAGGCCCGCGCCCAGCCACGTCGCCGCGATCCAGAGGATCCCCAGGTCGATGTGCCAGGTCTTCGCGAGGGCGAAGGGCAGCAACTGGAGGATGTGGACGCCGAAGACCTCCTCGATGCCGAAGAAGCCGGCGCGTTCGATGTAGAAGTGCGCCAGGAGGCCGCCGAGCAACACCTGCGCGAGGAACAGCCCCGCCGCGACCGGGACGAACCGCAGGGCCGCGCGCTGGCTCGGGAAGACGCTCACGTCGCCGGGTTCGGGGACGGAGATGCCCTCGGCGGAGGGCTCGGGGAGCCGGACCGACTTGTAGAGCCAGATGCCGGCGCCGGCGCCGCCGACGAGCAGGACCATCGCGATGACGCTCCAGGTCATCGCGGCGGCGGTGGCGTCGTTGCCGGCGGCGGGCTGGTAGGGCCAGTCGTTCGTGTAGGAGTGGTCGCCCGCCGGCCGGTCGGTGTGGGAGAACCACGCCGTCCACAGCGCGAAGTCGGCGAACTGTCGGGCCTCGGTCTCGTCGTCGATCATGTTCGCGGGCACGCCGCGGGCGTGGTCGCCCTCGTGGTAGCGCTCGACGTATTCCTCCCGGACCTGCTCGTGGGCGTACACCTCGGCGGCGGAGTACTCGATGGCGCCGCCCCCGTAGGACTCGTCGAGATCCTGCTCGACGTCGTCGCTGACGGCGGCCTGCTCAGCGGAGTCGAGTTCGTCGTACTCGCTCCCGTAGCGCTCGCGGGCGTAGTAGTCCCGCATGTGTTCGACTTTCAGGTCGAGCGTGTCGGCGGTGTAGTCGGCGCCGTAGTAGGCGCCGTTGCCGAGGATAGAGCCGTGGTTCATCAGCCCGTCGCGCTGGAAGGCCTTCTTGCCTTCGCGGATGTCGGTGCCCGTCATCACCGTCTCCCCGTCGGGACCGACGACCTCCTCGGGGATCGGCGGCGCCTCCTGGTAGGCCAGCCAGGCGCCGCCGGCCATCACCACCAGGTTGAACACGAAGACGGCTGCCAGTATCTTCGCTATCGTCGAACGCTTGACTTCCATGTGCGAGCGTCCGCCCTCCGCACTTACGTGTCTCTCTCCGGCTCCCGGCGGTCGGCAACGGGGGCGAACGTGTTCGCCCGCCCGAGGTCGCTACGGCCGTGATCCGGTCGCAGTCCCGCGAAAATTGTGGTCAGCTGGGTCGTCGCTCGGCGCCTCCCCTCAGAGGTCGGCCGCGTCCTCGATGGCGTCGGTGAGTTCCCGGATGCTCTCCAGGTCGTGCTCGCCCATGTGGCAGATGGGGACGGTCCGCTCGCCGAGTTGCGAGCCGTAGCCGTTCGAGAACACGAAGTCGTACTCCTCGAAGACGCCGCTGTCTCGACCCCACCGGCAGGCTTTTGCGAACGACCGTGCGAGCGATACGTATGAGTCTCACTACGGACGACATCGAGGCGTTCGTGGCGACGGACCCGGAGGACGACGAGAACGTTCCGCTCGGGGACGCGCTGGAGGAACTGGCCGCCGACGTCGAGGTCGATGCCGTCGAGGCGGTTCGAGACGCCCGCGGACAGCTATGACGCCCCCTCTCGAGACGAACTTCGGGGCCCAGTGGCGACGATATCGGCCGAAACTACTCGTCTTCGAGCTTCTCGTAGATCTCGCGGTGGCGCTCGAAGTCGCGCTCGAAGAGGCGTCGGACGAGGGCCTCCCGATCCGTCGAGTCGTCGTCCGCGGCCGGTCGATCCTCTGTGGCCATCTATGGGTCCGTTCGCGTTTCGTCTGTAAAACCGTTCCGCCGGGGCCGGTCAATCACGGTCGGTGTGGTCGTCGGAGGACGGATCCTCCGAGGGAGGGTCGGCGTGGCGCCGCAAGTACGCGACTACCTCCTCGACGTCGACCGCCCGCTCGTCGGTCGCGAACGATTTGAGGATGTCGCGGACCTCGTCGTCGTAGTCCAGGTCGTAGCCGTTCAGTCCGTAGAAAACGACGACAGACGCGAGCGCCGTCCGCTTGTTCCCGTCGACGAACGGATGATTCGCCACGAGTAGCCGCATGAGATGCGCGGCCGTCTCGTGTATCGACTCCGGCGCGTTCCCGTAGTGCCCGTCTTCGACGAACGAGAGCGCGTACGCGATGTCCCCGCGCCGCGCGACGCCTTCGGATGTCTCGTCGCTCCGTTCGACGATCTGCTCGTGTATCGAGAGCACGTCGTCGACCGTCGGATACGACAGGGACACTGTCTGCGGTCCTGCGCGCAGTCAGAGATCCGCCACGTCCTCGATGGCGTCGGTGAGTTCCCGGATGCTCTCCAGATCGTGTTCGCCCATGTGGCCGATGCGGAACGTCTGCTCGCCCAGTTGCGAGCCGTAGCCGTTCGAGAAGACGAAGTCGTACTCCTCGGAGACGGCGTCGATGGTCGCGGCCACGTCGATGTCCCGGGTGTTCTCGATGCAGGAGACGGTCTGGGAGCGGTAGCCCTCCTCGGCGAAGAGATCGAAGTGCTCGCGCGCCCAGTCGTGGACGTACTCGGTCATCTCCCGGTGGCGCTCGTCGCGGGCCTCGTGGCCCTCCTCCAGCATGTGTTTCATCTGCTTGCGGTAGGCGAGCATGACCGGGATGGCGGGCGTCGAGTGGGTCTGCCCCTTCCGGTCGTAGTAGTCGAGCGTGCGCTGGAAGCCGCCGTACCACGACGCGGAGTCCTTGTCGAGTTCCCGCTCGTAGGCCGCGTCGCTGACGACGCAGACCGCCAGGCCCGGCGGCATCGCGAACGCCTTCTGCGTGGAGGCAAAGATCACGTCGATGTCGTGTTCGTCGATGTCGACGTAGTCGCCGCCCAGCGCGGAGACGGCGTCGACGACGAAGTAGGTGTCCGGGTACTCCGCGACCACGTCGCCGATCTCCTCGATGGGGTTGCGGACCCCCGTCGAGGACTCGTTCATGACGGTGGCGACCACGTCGTAGTGCTTGTCCGTCGATTCGAGGTGCTCGCGGATGTCCTCGGGCTTGATGGCCTCGCCCCAGTCGTACTCCAGGCGGTCGACGTTCTTGCCGAGCCGCTCGGCGACGTTGGCGTGGCGCTCGCTGAAGCTCCCGCAGGTGGGGACGAGGATGTTCTCGTCGACGAGGTTCAGCGTCGAGGCCTCCCAGAACTCGGTGCCGGAGGCGGTGAGGATGACGACCTCGTTGTCGGTGCCGAGGAACTCCTTGGTGTCCTCGACGATGGTCGTGTAGAGGTCGGTCATCCGGTCCATCCGGTGGCCGAACATCGGCTGGGCCATCTCCTCGATGACGTCCTCGCGCACTTCGGTCGGCCCCGGGATGTACAGCCGCTTGTCGTCGTAGTCGCCCGTGTATTCCTGTTTCTTGGACACTGGAACCACCGTCTGTTACCGAGAGGGTCGGAGCGAGGCGGTATGGTAGTTTTGATGCCGGGGCGACACCGTCGACGCAGTCGACACAGTTCGGGAGCGACGCGTCACAGTCCAGTCGCCGCCGGAGTTATTACGTAGAGTTACGTAGTTACACCGGTTACAATGCCCATCGACGTCGACGAGTTCGAGGAGGCGCCGGAGGCCGAACTCCGGGCCACCAGCGGCCCGACCAACGCGGAGCGAGTGCTAGCGTTCCTCGGCGAACACGACGACCAGGCGTTCACGCCGAAGGAGATCAGGGGGGCGACGGACGTTCCGCGCGGGAGTATCGGGGTCGTGCTGAGCCGGCTGGAGGACCGGGGGCTCGTCCGCCACCGGGGGGAGTACTGGGCGATCGCGCCCGATGCAGACGTCGACACCGCACTCACGAGCGCACACGTCGCCCGCGCCGCGAGCGACCGGCTGGGGGCCGAAGACCCGTCGGAGTGGGGTCCCGGTGTCGACGACACGGAGGGGAGGTAGATGCCCTCCCGCGGTGAGGTCTGGTGGGGTCCCGCGCCGCACAAGGACACCCCCGCGTATCGGCCGTGGTTGATCCTCAGCACCGACGACCACCCGTTCGCCGGCGAGGAATGTATCTGCGCCGCGATGACCACACAGGACCACGACGATGGGATCGCCGTCCCCGACGACGCGTGGGTCGCCGGCGGATCCGAGAAGCGAGCGTACGTCTCGCCGTGGTACGTCGCCACGGTGAAACACGCGGCGTTCGACCGCCAGCAGGGAACGCTCGCCGAGTCGCTCGTCGGCCGGGCAGCGGCCGCACTGCACGGGTACGCGCCCGGCTCCGCCACGGCCTGAATATCGCCACTCACCCGCGCCACGGCGCCGAGAGGTGGACGTGGAACAGTTTCTCGCACCCGCTCTCGCCGCAGACCGGACACTCGTCGGTTGCGGCGGCGTCCGCTTCCGAACCGCCGGCGTCCGCGCTGTGGTCCCCGGCCACGTCGCCCGCCTCGCCAGTCACCGCGATCACCCGACTCCCAGCCGGCCCGAGTTCGTAGCCGTCGGCCGTCTCGCGGACGAAGTACTCGCAGAGGCGGCGCAGGTGGTAGCTGAACCGGCCCGAGTCGGTCACGCCGCACCGCTCGCGCAGGCGGGTGAACGTCAGCGGCTCGTCGGCGTCGGCCAGGGTCCGCAGGATCGCGAGTCGCGTCTCGTCGCCCAGCAGTTCGAACGCCTCCGCCGGGTCGTCGACCGAACGGGTCATCGGCGGGAGTGCGGCCGGCTGGCTCCTGTACTTTGTGGCGACTCGTCGGACGGTGGCGGACCGGCGAGCGCCGGCTCGGGAACGTGGAGGGAGAAGCGAGCGACTACCGCCGCGATGGCGGCGGCGGACGACCGGGGCCTCAGGACAGGTCGATGTTCGCGGAGTCGTCGGCGCGGTCGAAGGTCACTTCGAGGATCCCGTTGTTGTACGACGCCGAGGCGGAGTGTTCGTCGACGCGGGCCGGCAGGCGGACCCGCTCGTGGTACTCGCGGGCGTCGCCGGTCGCGTCGAGGGTGAGCACTTCGCCGTCGCAGCGCAGGTCGATGTCGCGCTTGTCGACGCCGGGGATGTCCGCGACCACCCGCAGCGAGTCGTCCTCCTCGTAGACGTCGAGGTGTACGTCCGCGCCCGACGGGTCCGAGGCACCGGGGTCGGCGCCGCCGCGGGCGCGGGCGTCGTCCATCACGTCGTTCATCATCCGCTCTATCTCCCGGAAGAACTCGTCGAAGGGGTCGTCGCGGTCGTCGCGTCGCATACGGGACGGTATGTGGATCGGCGGCAAAAGCTTTCGGCTCGCGGAGCCGCGCCAGCGCGCGACGAGATGCGAGTCGAACGAGCGGCTCTGTCCGAGTTGTCCCGGAGTCGAGTGACCGCGACCGCACGGCCCGATTTCGGTCGGCGCACGCCGCTCAGTCGAACTTCTCGAGCAGTTCCACGTAGAAGCCGTCGCGCTCGTCGGCGAGTTTCTCGACGATGAGCTCGGGTGTCGAGCGGGCGAGCACGTCCTTCACCGGCGAGCGGTCGACGACGAGTTCGCCGTCGACCAGCCCCTCGGCCTCGATGCCGTCGACGGCCAGGTCGGTGCGGGCGGCGTCCCGGATCTCGCGGGCGAGGTGGGTGACGAAGACGGCGGTGGCGTCGGTGGCGTCGAACGCCTCGAGGATGCCGGCCATGATCTTCGCGCTCGCGCCGGGTTCGGTGATGCTCTCCAGTTCGTCGACGAGGACGACCACGTCGCCGCCCTCGCCCGACCGGACCGCCTCGACCAGGCTCCCGAACTCCCTGAGCGTGGACTCGAAGGCGCCCGCGTCCAGCGTCCCCTGGGTCTTGGCGTGGTAGTGTAGCTCCTCGACGTGCTCGACGCGGGCGCGGTCGGCCGGGACCGGCAGGCCCATGTGCGCGAGCGTGACGGTCAGCGCGACCAGGTCGAGCACGGAGGTCTTCCCGCCGCTGTTGACGCCCGTCAGGAGCGCGACGCCCTCGACCCGGTAGTCGACGGGGTCGACCGCCTCGTAGGGCACGTCCAGGAGCGGCGAGCGGCCGCCCTCGATTTCGACCCCCTCGCCGCCGATCTCGGGCAGCGTGGCGTCGTAGGCCTCGGCGAAGCGGGCGATGGCGAGTTCCACGTCGAGTTCGAGCGCGGCCTCGGCCAGCGCCTCGGCGTCCGCGCGGGCGTCGGCCAGGTCGGTCGCCACCTCGCGCTTGAGGCGGGTGGCGCGGCGGTCGCGGGCGGTCGTGAGTCCCTCGCGGAGCCGCGAGACCACCTCCTCGTCGCGTTCGACGGGAAACGTGGGCTGGTCGGGGAACGCCCGGCGGGCCATATCGGCGTAGTCGTCGAGTTCGAGGGCGTCGACGAGGTGGTCGCGGGCGTCGTCGACCGCCGCGGCGTACTCGTCGGCGAGCTCGCGCTGTAGCAGGGAGTCGACGCCGGCGCCCTGCTCGACCAGCGAGAGCAGGTCCGCGCCCTCGATGGTCACGTCCCGCTCCTCGATGGCCGCCCGGAGCCGGTCGTTGGCGACGCTCTCGGCGGTCGAGACGGCGGCGTCGAGGTCGTCGACCGCGGTCTGCAACTGCCGGAGGCGGTCGTCGTCGGCGACGTTGCCCTCGTCGTCGATGCGGGCGAGCGCGTCGGCCAGCTCGTCCAGGTCGCAGGGCGGGTCCAGGTCCGCGACGCGGTGGACCTCGATGGCGGCCCGGAGGCGATTCCGGTTGTGGGCGAAGAAGGCGAGGGTGCGCTCGGGGACGACGGTGGCCGGGTCATCAAGCGCGTCGGGTTCGACGCGCACGTCGCCCTCGACCTCGACGCCGGTGAACGCGTCGTCGAGGGCGACGACGGTGGCGTACCCCCGGGCGAGGTCCGCGAGGCCGCGGGCGTCGTCGACGATCTCGACGGTGACCTCGGGCAGGGCCTCCTGGGCGCGGGCGTAAGTCTCGGCGTCGGTGGTGGCGAGACAGCGGTCGCGGACCCGGACGCTCGGCGGCGACTCCAGCGGTTCGACCCCGGCCAGCGCGCCGCGGATCTCGTCGTCGGGTTCCCGCTCCATCGCCCGGGCGGCGAACTCGCGGGCCTCGTCGACCCGCGACCGGGAGGGCGAGGGGTAGAACGTCTCCAGGCGGCGCTCGGCGTAGCGGGTGACGGCGTGGTCGGCGACGAGATCGAGGGCGTCGCGGTAGATCTCCTGGGCGCGCGAGGTGGCGGCGAACCCGCCGGGGTCGCCGTGTTCGCGGCGGATGGCGGCGCGGGCGATGCGGGCTGCCCGGCCGTCGCTGATGCCCGGCGCGCGGGCCAGCGCGGCCACGTCCCCGTCGCGCAGCGCCCGCTCGGGGTCGTCGAGTTCCGACAGCGCCTCGGCCGTCTTCTCGCCGACCCCGGGGATCGTCTCGATGTCCATCTACCCGCCACATTACCACCGGCGGAGAAAAATCCCGCGGCCGTCCGGCGACCCGCCGGCTGAAGCTACTCGTTCCAGGGCCAGTCCTCGGGCGGCGCGAACGGCGCGACCGACACCGTGTAGCGCATCACCGTCGACACGCGGAGCAGCCGAACCACCAGCAGCACTAGCGGGCAGAGCACGACCGCCACGGCGGCGCTGATCACCCACGGGAGCCACGCCTCGGGGAGCGTCGCCCCGTTCGACCGGTAGAGTAGCGGGACGTACAGCGCGACGAGCAGGGTGGGGACGCTGACGTAGATGATCTCCCGCGAGAGCTTCGCGAGTTCCTGCTGGAGCGCGAGCGTCTTGAAGTACTGTCGCCCGACGGAGAGGTGGCCGAGGAGCGCCTCCACGTCGGCGAAGTCGGTCGTCAGGTCCTCGGGGAGGGCAGCGCCGTCCGCGACGGCCAGCGTCTCGTTCCGGAACCGCGCGTAGTCCGATCCCGCCGTCGCCGCGATGACGTCCACGGGTTGCATGTCTTCCGAGACGCGTTCGATCTCGCCGGCGAAGTCGTCGAGACGGTCGGCGAGCTCGGCGACGTCGTCGGCCGCCGCCCCGGCCCCATCGCGCCTCTCCCGAAGCGACGCCGCCCGCTGGCCGAGCGCCGCTCCGATGGCGGAGACGAACTCGGACGCCCGGACAGGCGCTCGTCCGGAGGCGCTCAGTTCGGAGACCGCGTCGTGGAACTCGGCGCCCTTCTCGTAGCGGCTCCGCAGCGAGTCGGGCTGGCCGAACACCTGCGAGGAGATGAGCTGGTTGACCGTCAGCGTCAGCGTGATCAGCGTGAACACGCCGGCGGTGACGCCGCTGCCGAACACCGTCGGCACGCTGCTTGACGGCCCAACCGCGAGCAGCCCGCCCGCGACGAGGGCGCGCGTCAGCACGAAGATTCCGGCACACACCAGGGCCGTGATCAGCAGACGGTTCCCGTCCAAGAAGAGCCAGTGACGGACCCTGCCTGCGTCGCTCTCCGACGTGTCGGCCGAGTCCCTACCGGCCATCGCGCAGTCCGTCACCGCAACCCGTCTCCGTCGCACTCGACGCCGCAGCGCCGGGCCCTCCGCGCCGCCTGCGACCGCCAGCGGGACGCACGGGGGCCCGACTGCGAGAACAGTCGACCATACCGAACGGTCGGCGGCCCCCGGGAAAGAGCCGCGGCAGGCACCTGCGGGGGTCGTCGCGGCGGCGCTCCCGTCCCGAATCTGTTCGCCCGGCCCGCGCGGTCGAACAACGGGCTTTTGCCCGTTCACGCCGAATCGCCGGCGATGAGCACTCCGGTCGCCGACAAGCTCGCCGCCGCGCGCGCCGACCTGGCCGACCGCGACGGCGTCCTCGTCGCCTTTTCAGGCGGTGTGGACTCCAGCGCCGTCGCCGCCATCGCCCACGACGCGCTGGGCGACGACGCCGTCGCCTGCACGGCCAAAAGCGAGACCCTGCCCGACGCCGAGCTCGACGACGCCCGCCGCGTCGCCGAGGAGATCGGCATCCGCCACGAGATCGTCGAGTTCTCCGAGCTCGACAGCCAGGCGTTCGTCGAGAACGGCGACGACCGCTGTTACCACTGCCGCACCATGCGGCTCGGCGCGATGTTCGACCACGCCGCGGAACTGGGCATCGGCGTGGTCTGCGACGGGACCAACGCCTCCGACCCCGGCGAGGGCCACCGCCCCGGCCTGCAGGCGGTCGAGGAACTCGACGCCTACTCCCCCCTGCTGGAGCACGGCATCGTCAAGTCCGAGGTCCGGGAGATCGCCGACGACTACGGCCTCTCCGTCGCGGACAAGCCCTCGATGGCCTGCCTCTCCTCGCGGATCCCCACGGGGCTGGAGGTCACCGAGGAGCGGCTCTCGCGCATCGAGCAGGCCGAGACCGTCCTGCGGACCTGGGGCTTCGAGCAGTTCCGCGTGCGCGACCACGACGGCATCGCCCGCATCGAGGTCGGCGAGGACGAACTGGAGGAGGCGCTGGACCCGGAGTTCGTCCGCGCTGCACGCCAGTACATCGGCGAACTCGGCTTCGACCACGTCACGCTCGACCTCGACGGCTACCGCACCGGCAGCGTCAGCCCCGCCGACGAGGCGGACGAGGAGACCGACGGGACGACCGAGCGCGGCGAACAGGCGGACGGCGGCGGCGACCCCGTCGTCGAGGACGTGTTCGGCACCGACTACCCGACCGCCGACGAGATCTGAGACCGGCTTTCTACGCGGCGCGCGCTGGAGCGCGCTTTCATGCGCGCGACCGTAGCCGTGCGAGGTCTTCTCGAACTCCTGAGAGAAGGCTCGTCAGAGCTTGCCTCTGACGGTGGATGAGAAGCGCAGCTTGCGAGCATCGCAATCGGCTGGGGAGGTGTGTGGCCGTCTGCGGTGCTGTGCGGTCCCTGGTGGACTGAAAGGGCGAGGCGCGCTCGCGCTTGTTCAGTCGTCTGAGCGGGCAACTATCCGCGCGGGCCGTGCGGAGAGCGCGGATATCCCGCTTGGTTCGAGAGAGCGAAGCTCTCTCGTCATCCCGAAAATCTCCGATTTTCGGAGACAGCGACCGCGAGCGCGCCGAGGGCTTTCAGCGCTCACCGTCGAGTGCAGTCGATCCAACTCCGAGCGAGCGCGCCGAGGGCTTTCAGCGCTCACCGTCGAGTGCTGTCGAGTCAGTTCAGAGCGAGCGCGCCGAGGGCGTTCAGCGCCTGCTGTTCCCTGCGGTCAAACCAACTGCTAGCGAGCGGACCGAGGGCGTTCAGCGCTCGCCGTTGCCGGCTGTCGAATCAACGCCGAGCGAGCGGCAGTCGTTGCCGTCCCCAGTGACACTTTCCCGGACGCGACCCACCGATAGACCGTGTCCGACCTCACGATCCGCGACTACGAACCCGACGACGCCGAGGCGGTCTGGGACCTCCACGAGCGGGCGCTCCGCGACATCGGCGCCTACGACGAGGAGTACGCCCACCTCGACGCCGACCTCCGGGCGGTCGAATCCGAGTACCTCGACGCCGGCGGGGAGTTCCTGGTGGGAGAGATCGGCGGGACCGACGGCTCCGGCGGCGAGATCGTCGCCATGGGCGCGCTCCAGCCCTCGCCCGAGGTCGACCACCACGAGACGGACCCCGACGCGGCGGTCGTCCGGCGGATGCGCGTCGACCCCGCCCACCAGCGACGGGGTTTCGGGAGCCGGATCCTCCGGGAACTCGAAGCTCGTGCGCGAGAGTCGGGCTTCGACCGGCTGGTGCTGGACACGACGCCGGACCAGGAGAGCGCGGTCGCCCTCTACGAGTCGTTCGGCTACGCTGAGACGCGTCGGGAGTCGACGCCGGTCGGGGAGATGATCTTCTACGAACGGGAACTGTAGTCGACCCCTCGCTGTCCCGTAGATACTTGAGGGGAAACGAAGCCAAGCGGACGTGCTATGGGGAGAACGGAGCAGGAGTGTCTCGACGCACTCCGGGAAGCCGCGGAGCAGTTGGGGGAGTCGCCGTCGAAGGCGCAGTACGAGGAACTGGGGGTGACACCCGCAGCGTCGACGATCCTTCGGGTCGTCGGCGGGTGGAACGAAGCGAAGAAACGGGCGGGGTTATCGACGAACGCGTCGCGCGGGTCCCGGGTCGCGCCGAAACCCGAGGGGGTCGAGCTTCCCGACGGTGAGACGTGGGAGGAGCTCTCGCAGGACCAGCGATGGCACTACCGGAACGCGGAGCACAACACCGAGCGAACGTTGCGACGGCGGGGACGGCTCCGCGCGTGGGCCAACGAACGGAAGCGCGAGCGGGGCTGTGCCGACTGCGGCGAGTCCGATCCGGCCTGTCTGGACTTTCACCACCTGGACGGCGAGACGAAAGCGATGGCCGTCACCGATATGATAACGCACGGTCACAGCCGGGAAGCGCTCCGTGAGGAGTTCGAGAACTGCGAAGTGCTCTGCGCGAACTGTCACCGGAAGCGTCACGGCCGACAGCCGGCGGTCGTCGACCGCGACGGCGGGCCGCAGTCGAAACGCGAACGCCTGCGAGCGTGGTCGTACGAGTACCGTCGCGGCCGCGGCTGTCGTCGCTGTTCCGAGGACGACCCCTCGTGCCTCCAGTTCCACCATTCGGACCCGGACGAGAAGTCCGCGGGCGTCGGGCAACTGATCTCCGACGGCGCCGACGAGAGCGAAGTGCGCGCGGAAGTCGACCGATGTGTCGTTCTCTGCGCGAACTGCCACCGCCGCGAACACTTCGACCCCCCCACCGACGACGGGAGCGAAACTGACCGAACCACGGTAACACGGCACGTTCGAGTCCGCAACACTGAAATACGGGACCGAAGTATACTCGGGTGAAGTCCTGTGGTGTAGTGGCCAATCATGTAGCCTTCTGGGGGCTACGACGGAGGTTCGAATCCTCCCAGGACTATATTTTCTGACGCCTTGTCCGTGAACGGCAGTTCCGTCCGCCGCTACGGAGTCACCACCAGTTTCCCGACGCTCTCCCCGTCCTGCATCGCAGCGAACGCGTCGCCGGTCTCGGCCAGCGGGTAGGTCTCGTCGATCACCGGGTCGAAGGCGCCGTCGGCGACGAGATCGACCAGCCGTTCGAGGTCGGGCTGGGTGCCCATCGTGGAGCCGACGATCCGCTTGTGTTGCAGGAACAGGTCGGCCACGTCGAATTCGGAGGTGCCGCCGGCGGTGCGGCCGCAGACGACCATCGTGCCGCCGCGGCGGAGCACCGACTGGCCCAGCTTCGAGTACTCGCCGCCGAGGTGGTTGACGACGGCGTCGACCGGCTCGTCGACTGCGGCCTCGATCTCGGCGGTGTCGGCGGATTCGATCCCGCGGTCCAGCCCGACCTCGCGGACGCGGCCGAGTTTGGCCGCCGAGCGGGAAGTCCCGACGGTCTCGATCCCGAGGGCGTCGCAGAGCTGGACGGTCGCGACGCCGACGCCGCCGGTCGCGCCGGGGACGAACACGCGGTCGCCGGCGTCCACGTCGGCGCGTTGCAACATCCGGTAGGCGGTCACGTACGCCGTGGGGAGCGCCGCGGCCGTGGTCGCGTCGACGCCGTCGGGGAGGGCGACGAGCCGGTCGGCCGTCACCCGGGCCCGTTCGGCCAGCCCGCCGTGGTACAGCGAGAAGTTCTCGCACAGGTTCTCGGGCCCCTCGCGGCAGAACCGGCAGCTCCCGCAGATCTCGTTGGGACAGAGGACGACCCGGTCGCCGGGTTCGACGCCGGTCACGTCGGGGCCCACTTCGCGGACGGTCCCGGCCACGTCGAGCCCGGAGACGAAGGGGAGGTCGTCGGCGTCGACCATCGCGGAGTCGCCCTCCAGGATCCACAGGTCGTGGCGGTTGATCGAGCAGGCCTCGACGTCGACGACGGCCTCGCCCCGTCCGGGTTCGGGGTCCGGTCGGTCGACGACGGCGACGCCGTCCGGTCCGACGAGGTCGGTGAAGGCTGCGGCTTCCATGGGTCCGGATCCGCGGCGGACGGTCAAGAGTGCGGCGTCCCCGGCGAATCCGTGGTCGGCCCGCCGGGCGGCTTCCTGCGCGGGTCGCCGCTAGTCGGCGGCTTCGCCCTCGCGGTTCGGCGTGCGGCGGCCGCCGAGGGTGTACACCCACAGGAGTCCCAGGCCGGCCATGTAGGCGACGGCGACCGGGATGGCGAACACGAGCATCGTCAGCAGGCTGGAGGGCGTGATGAACGCGGCGAAGACGACGATGGCCATGACGACGGTGCGCCAGCGGTCGAACATCGTCTGGAAGGGGACCAGCCCGCCGCGGTGGAACAGGAACATGGTCACCGGCACCTCGACGAGCAGGCCGAAGCCGACGGTCGTCAGCACGACCAGCCAGCCGAAGTTGTTGATCCGGTAGTAGATGACCATGCTGGACTCGATGGCGTCGGCGGCCAGCCAGGAGATGATCGCCGGCGCGACGTAGAGGAAGCCGACGACCGACCCGCCGACGATGCCGACCAGCAGCGTCACCGCCCACACGCCGAGCAGCCGGCGGTCGCCGCCGACGAGCCCCCGTTCCTTCAGCCGCGGCCAGGCGTAGTAGAGGATCAGCGGCAGCGTCGCCACCAGGCCCAAAAGCGTCGCGAACTTGATCTCGAAGATGAGCGCCTCGGCGGGGTGGAGCGTCACGATGTCGGCCTGGGCGATCTGGCCCTCGGGCATCCGCCCGAAGAAGATCTGTCGGAGCGTCCCGATCCCCCCCTGGTAGAGGAAGACGAAGGTCACGGCCATGACGACCCCGAACAGGCCGACGATGCGGAACGCGCGGGAGGTGAGACTCTCCAGGATGAACGCGATGTCGTAGTAGTAGCCGCCGATGTCGTCCTCGGTGGTCTCCTCCTCGGTAAAGGAGTCGACGACGCCCGCCGTCGTCGAGGTGAGGAGGCCGCCCTCCTCGTCGGCGGTCGCACCGTCACCGGCCGCTTCGCCGCCGGCCCCCTCGCCGCTCTCCGCGGCCGCGGCCTCGGCGCGGGCCTCCTGGGCCTCCTGGACCTCGTCGAAGCGGTCGAGGATGGCCTGGGCCTTGTCCGGGTCCCCCTGCTCTTCCATGGCCTCCCGGGCGAGCTCGGTCGCCTCGCCCTCGTCCATCGCCTCGAAGCGCTCGGGCGGCGCGGCGGGGATGGCCGCCGCCGACAGCTCGAGCAGGTCGATGTCGGTCGGCGAGCCGGTCGGCTCCGTCGGGTCCCGCGCCGCGTCGAGCTCCCTGATGGAGAAGTAGAAGATCGCGACGCCGAAGGCGACGGCGGCGACGACCAGCGCGGCGATCGCGGCGACGACCTGGGTGTCGAGGCCGGTCAGTTCCGTCAGCGTCGGGAACGGGCCGACGCGGTCCGAAATCGAGGTGACGAGGTCGTTTATCGCGGCGACGCCGTAGCGGGCGACGAAGAGGTAGCCGGCGGCGCCGGCCAGGAGGGCGACCGCGAGGAGCTTGTTCCAGTAGCGGCGGGCGACCATCCCGGCGGAGACCTCGTCGGCCGACCGCCGAAGCAGTTCCGCGAAGCGGGCGAGCGCGAGGCTGAACCCGTAGAGGCCGATCAGCGGGAGCGCCCACATGATCTGGGTGAGCGGGTCCGGCGGCGAGAAGAACGCGCCGAAGACGAAGATGCCCAGCACGGCGTAGCGCCAGCGGTCGCGCATCGACTGGTAGCTCAGCACGCGCAGGTAGGCGAGCGAGCTCATCGCCAGCGGGAGCTGCGCCGCGAGGCCGAACGAGAAGCCGAGGAAGGCGATGAACTGCGTCCACTTGACGATCGACCACGCGGGCTCGAAGCCGGCGTTGGCGGCGTTGCCGGCCAGGAACCCGAGCATGAGCGGGAAGAACAGGTAGTAGGCGTAGGCGAGGCCGGCCGCGAACAGGACCACAGAGAGCAGGGCCGGGACGACGAGTTTCCACCGGGGCACGTCCTCGGCGGGCCACCAGCCCCGCGCTCGCAGGGCGTCGCGGCCGAAGTAGACGACGACGGGGAGCGCCATCAGGATCCCGATGAACAGCCCGATCTTCGCCTGCAGTAAGATCACGTCGAACGGCGTCGTGGCGACGATGCGGATGTGCTCGTTCTGGTTGAGGTCGGCCTTGAGCGCGTCCCAGACGTAGAGCCGCAGGGCGTAGAACGTCCCCATGAAGCCGATCACGAAGACCATGAAGGCCTTCTGGAGGTCCTCGCGGGCGCTGCCGATCATGGACCCGAGGGTCGCGCGACCCTGTGCGACGGTCCGCTTGGTGTCCTCGTCGATCGCGGCAGCCATCTCGGGGAGTGGTAACCGAGTGACTGTTATCAATCTATTCATCACGGGAGCGCGCGAGCGCCGAGGCGGCCGTCGAGCCGCCCGAGCGGCCCCGCTTCCCGCGTCGGCGGGGCGAGCGAAAAGAAGGCTTACAATAGGGGAGCGCAAACCCGGCCACGAATGACTGACGAGCGGTCCGGCGACGGCGACGACGAGGGGGGAGCCGCCGGTCCGCCCGACGAGGAACGGGGGGGCGACGACTCGCCCGACGAGTCCGCGGGACCGCCCGAGGAACCGATCCCCGGCGGCCCGGACGACCCCGACCGCTCCGACCCGGCCGACGAGCGCCGGCCCGACGCCAACCCCTCCCCGGCCCCGGACAACCTCCCCGACGACTCGGGAGACCCCGACGACCCCGAGGGTGGCGTCCCGGACGACATCGGCCGCCCCGGCGTCGACGACGACGAGGCCCCGGGCGACCCGGCGGAGTGGATCGACGACGATGACGACTCCGGCGACGGTGCCGCAGACGACGCCGACGACGGGGCGGCGCCCTCGGCGGACCCGACCGACGCGGCGCCGGTCAACACCGTCGAGGAGGGCGCCGCGGCCGACGGCGGCGACGCCACCGAGTTCGGCGGCGACATCAACCCCCACGCGAACCCCTCCTCGGGCGGACCGGCGGAGGGCGCACCGGCCGCGCCCGCCGGCGAGGGGGGACTGGGCGGCGCCCCCGACGACGAGGAGATGCCGCTGGCCCGGCACATCGAGGAGATGGTCCGCCGACTCGGGGTGGTCGTCGTCGCGATGGCGCTGGTCAGCGGGCTCACGTTCCCGTTCGCCGACCGCCTGATCAACTTCCTGTGGTACTCCTTCCTGTCGGGGTCGCCGGAGGTCTGCCCGACGACCGCACCCACCGCCGACGCGGCGTGTCCGTACCTGTTCCACCCGCTCGCGCTGATGTTCGCCCGGCTGAAGGTCGCCTCGCTGGTCGGGTTCGTCGTCGCCCTGCCCGTCACCGTCTACGAGTCGTACCTGTTCATGCGCCCCGGGCTGTACCCCCGCGAACGCCGCTACTACCTCGCCTCCGTCCCGACGAGCCTCGTCCTCGCCGGCGTGGGCATCCTCTTCGCGTACCTGCTCGTGCTCCCGACGCTGTTCGTCTACTTCACCGGCTACACCGCCCAGGCCGCCGAGGTGACCTTCAGCCTCACCGAGACGTTCAACCTCATCGTGATGATGCTCGGGTTCTTCGCCCTGGTCTTCCAGATCCCGCTGCTCATCATGCTCGCGGTGATGATGGGCGTCACCTCGCGGCGCTGGCTAGCGGCCCGCCGCATCTACTTCTGGGGCGGGTTCGCCACCGTCGCCTTCCTCTTCAGCCCGGACCCGACCGGGATGGCCCCCATCCTCGTCGCAGCGACGATGATCGTCCTCTTCGAGGGCACCCTGTTACTGCTGTACTGGACCGGCGAGGCAGCGGCGGTCACGGCCGAGGACCTGGCAGCCCGGCGGCCGTTCGTCTGGTCCGGCGCGGCCCTCGTCGGCTACGTCGTCTCGACCGCGCCGCTCCCGGGGAGCTACTACGACCAGTTGCCCGCCGCGGTCACGTCGGCGCTGGCCGACTTCGGGGTCACCCGGCTGACGCCGCTGTTCGTCGGCCTCGGGCTCATCGCCGTCTACGAGGCGGTCCTCTACGTCGACCGGAACGTGGGCGGCCGCTCGGACGCCTACGGCTACCTCGCGCGGGCCCGGGTCGGCGTCTGGCCGCTGTCGCTGTTCGTCGGCTACCTCGGCAGCCCCGACCCCGCCCTGCTCCGGCGGATCGACGCGGTCGACCTCTCGACGGTCGAGTCGGCCGGCGTCGCCGTCGGGTTGATCGTCACCTACGAGTTCGTCCTCGTGGTCCTCGACTGGTACGAGAACCGGGGGTGACCGGCGAGTATGGTGACCGGCCGGGACCGTGATCGACCGGAAACGGCGACCGGACGGGGAGAATGACGGGGCGGATACCATGACCGCGCGGGTGTTGCTGGTCCGCCACGGCGAGACGACGTGGAACCGCGACGGCCGGATCCAGGGGTGGGCCGACGCGACGCTGACGGAGACGGGCCGCGAGCAGGCCCGTGCAGTCGGAGAACACCTGGCCGACGCTGGCATCGACCGGCTCGTGGTCTCGGACCTGAAGCGGACGCTCGAGACCGCCGCGGAGCTCCGGGCGGCCGGCGTCGCGGCCGAGCCCGAGCGGGCCCGCGCCTGGCGCGAGCGGGACTTCGGCGAACTCCAGGGGCTGACCCGGACCGCCATCGCGAGCCGCCACCCCGAGTACCACCGCGACGGGTCGCTACTCGCGGTGCGGTCCGTGGAGGGCGGCGAGTCCCTGCCGGCGTTCGAGACGCGCGTCCGCGAGGGGTGGGAACAGCTCGTCGACGGGCTGGCGGCCAGCGAGACGGCGGCGGTCGTCACCCACGGCGGCCCCATCCGCGCGGCCCTGTCGGCGGTGACCGACCGCGATCTGACGTCGCTCGCCCCGGAGTTCTCCCCCTCGAACTGCGGCGTGACCGAGATCGCCGTCGAGGGGACTGGGTGTTCGGTGGTCGACCGCGACGGCACCGACCACCTGCCGGAGTAGGGCGCCCGCGAGACCGGTCAACCCGCGCCGCCGCCGACCTCCGGAGCCACCCCCACAGCTATGCGCTTCGAGTCCGTGCCCCGGGGTATGAACATGGAGTCGGACGACATCGCCGTCGAGCGCCCCGTCCTCGCGACGGTCGTCGTCGCGGCCGTCGCCACGGTGGCTTACGTCGGGGTGCAACTCGTCTCCGACGGCGGCGTCGCGCCCGCCGAGACGGCGTCGTTCGTCCTGATCTTCACGCTCGTGTACGTCGCCGGCGCCCGCTACCTGCGCGAGCGGACCGCCGACGCCGACGGAGCCGACGACGCGTCCGGCGACAACGCCGCGTCCGGCGACGCGACCGAGTGATCCATACGGTCGGTTGTAACTGTGTACCGTCGGTTCGCCGGACTGCCCGGCGAACCCGGAAACGACTTACAACCGACCGTATCACAGGAACTGGTCGAGCCCGGCCTGCCGGCGGTCGACGCCCGCCGGGTCCGGTTCCCAGGCGCTGCGCCGGGCGCGGACCGCGTCCGGGTCGACCGCCGCGGACCCGTCCGCTCGGTCCCCGTCCGCCCCGTTCCCGTCCGCGTCCTCGCCGTCGCGCCCCTCGCCCGCCGCGTCGAGCGGTTCGTACCCCGGACACGACGGCCCGCAGTCGGCGACCGGGCGGACGAGTTCCTCGCCCCACGCGCACCACGGCAGCCCCGCGTCGGCGTGCTCGGCGGGTTCGGCCTCCCCGGGCCGACACTGCCGGCAGTCGGGCAACTCGTAGGTCCGCCAGCCCTTGCCGTAGGCCCGCTCGGCGATCCGGCGGCGCTGGCGGCGCTTCTCGGCGGCGGTGACCGGACGCACCTCCGCGCGGCCGGGCTCGCGGTCGAGCAGTTCGATCCCCGGGCCGTCGGTGTCGAGCGACTCGGGCTCGCGGACCACCTCGCGCTCGCCCGTCTCGGGGTCGAACCGCCAGACCCCCACGGGGTCGGGCAGGCGGTTGAGGTGCGCGCCGGTGACGTACGTCTCCGTCGCCAGGACCACCTCGTCGAACAGCCCCAGCGAGGCGTCGATCCGCAACTGGTCCCGCAGGTCCCCCGGCCGGTCGAGGTCGGGCTTGTTCTCGATGCCCACCAGCGAGTCGAACCACTCCTCGGGGTAGCGGACGGTCCCCCGGACGGCCGCGCTCGCGCCCGTCCGTTCGCGCTCGAAGAAGCCCAGTTCGACCGCCCGCTCCGCGACCGCGCGGGCGCGCTCGGGGTGGCAGTCGAACGCCTCGGCGACCGGGCGGGCGGTGCCCGGGCCGACCGCGCTCTCGATCGCCAGCGGCGGGATCGTCTGCGGCGTGATCGCCGCTCGGCGGTCGAACTCGGGGCCGGGCTCGACCAGGCACACGTCGACGACCCGGCGGCCGCGGACGGCGGCGCCGAGCTGGCGTCCCACGATCCGGTCCGGGCGTTCGAGGTGCGCACACAGCGCGAGTTCGAACGCGAACTCCTGCACACCCCGAGGTCGGCGCGAGCGGACATAAGCCCGCGGTCGAGCGACCGGCCGACCGTGCGGTCCCATCGGTGCGTCCGACCGTCGACGGAGTCGACTCACAGCCGGAGTATCCGGCAACCACACCCACGGATGGCGCAAGTTTTATCTAAACGTGTTATGCTATGTCAGGTACAACAGGGGTGGCGACGCGGGCTCCGCGGGGGAGATCGACCGCGGACGCGGATCGGGGGTCCGCGTTCCCGGTCGTCGCCCAGGGACACGGGACCGATGAAACGGGACACGCACCGGGTCGGCGTCGGCGACCGCGGCCAGTCAGTCTTCGACTTCTCGATCGGCGTGAGCCTATTTCTGATCGTCGTACTGGGGGTGCTCGTGTTCGTGCCGACGGCGTTCGGGAGTTTCACGTCTGGTGCTGGCGGAGGGGCCGGCGACGGGCTCGCGGCCGACAGAGCGGCGACGTACCTCTCGGAATCCGCACTCAGTGACAGCAGCGCGTCGGACGGGTTAGACACCGACTGCACGCTTCTGTTTTTCACCGGCCGGATGGACGACCCCGATCTGGCGGCAACGCCGAGTGACTGTGGGCTGGAACAGGCCGCTTCGCTCGCGAGCAACACCAGTCTCGACGCGAGCAGGCGGGGAGTAAACGTCACCGTTGAACGCCGAAAGCCGACGGATCCCGGCCGTAAACAGCTCTGCTGGAATACCGACGGCGGGCTCGGCGCGAGCCCACTCGTCCCGGTCGATAACCCGGCTTGCGACCCGACGGCGACGGACATCAGGCTCACTGCCGGACCGAGCGCGGCGAACAATCAGGAGTACGCGACGGCCGAGCGCTACGTGTCTCTCGGCCGGGAGGGAGTGTATCTTGTCGTTCGAGTGTGGTGACGCGAGCGCCGACCGCGGGCAGGCGTTCACGCTGGAAAGCGTTCTCGCGGCGTTGGTCGTGGTGGCCGGACTCGTCTTCGCGCTCCAGGCGGTCACGGTAACCCCGTCGACGACGGGTTCGACCGCCCAGCCGGTCGATCACGCCAGGCTCGACAGCGTTCTCTCCGAGTCCGCCGAGAACGGGGCGCTCAGACGCGCGGTGCTGGCGTGGGACGGCGGGTTCGCCGGAGCGGCGGGGGAGGACTACTTCGTCGGGACGTTCCCGAGCAACGAGTTCGGACGGGCGCTCGATCAGGCGGTCGGGCCGACGGTCGTCGTAAACGTCGTCGTCCACTACCCTGCAGGTTCCGGAACGACCGAGCGCCAGCGGATGGTGTACAACGGAGTGCCCGGTGACAACGCCGTTCGATCCGAGGCAGTCGTCACCGTCTTCGACGAGGACCATCGCTACGATGCCACGGGCAACAGGAAATCTGAGACTCTCGAATCCGAGGGGCTCTACCCCGGTATCAGCCAGCGGTCCGGGTCGGACGTGTACGCGCTCCTGAGAGTCGAGGTGGTTGCGTGGCGGACCTGAACGGGGTGGACCGCGGGCAGTTGCTCCTCTCGGGGGCGTTCGTCCTGGCGGTCGCGCTCATCGGACTGACGATCGTGTTGACGTCGGGCGGATACACGACGACGCTCACGACACAGGACACCTCGGTCGAACGCGGGACCGACGCGATCGCGACCAGGGAGTCGGTGTCCGCCGACCTCGAACGGTACCTGAGAGACGTCAACGAGGAACCCGCCGCAACGACGACTCGCTCGGCGCGCAAAGACAGTTTCCGGGACCTGGTGTCGC
Organism: Halosimplex marinum; assembly: GCF_051414075.1. Lineage (NCBI taxonomy): Archaea > Methanobacteriati > Methanobacteriota > Halobacteria > Halobacteriales > Haloarculaceae > Halosimplex > Halosimplex marinum. The sequence goes on from NZ_JBLKNY010000003.1 coordinate 976,592, forward strand.
AGCTCGGCCCGTGGCTGAACGAGCGATACGCGGAACACGGTCAGCTGGTCGATATCGGTCCCGAGTCCGCCGTCTCGTTCGAGCGGGGCTATCAGATCGAACTCGCGACCGATGGCCCGTTCGACAGACTGGACAGTGATAGTAGCGGGTCGGAAACGCTGGTCAGCGACGCCAAAGCGCGGAATGTAACCTTCGTGTTCAGCGACGTTCCGACCGGCTCGTCGTCGTTCGACGTGACGTTCGACTCCGGGAGTCGGGAGTGGCTGCTGACGGTGACTACGGCGGGTGGCGGAAGCGAGTGGGATGTCACCGTCGATCAGGACGGGACGAGCTACGCTCGGACGTGTACCGTCACCGGCTCGCCCTCGGAGATGACCGTGGACGTGGACGGAGCGACCATCGACGGCGACCACTGTTCGGCGCTCGAAGCCATCGAGTTTGAGGCGGACAGCTACGCGGTCACTATCAGTGGAGACCTCTCGGGAACCAGCGGGCAGCTGTGGCTAACCGGCGAGGGCGCGACACCCGACACTAGCTACGACGACAGCATCATCTACAGCGCGCGAGTGCCGTTCACGTATCAGTCGGCGACGGTCGATTACCGCACCGAGTTACGGATCGCACCGGGGGAGATACGATGATTCGCCGTGACGAGCGAGCGCTCTCTTCGGCGCTTTCGTACGCACTGATCGTCGTTCTGACGGTGTCACTGACTGCAGGGCTGGTGTTCGGGACGAGTTCGATGATCGGCGAACAGCGCGAGCAGGTCGCCCGCGACCAGGTCGACGCGGTCGGCGAACGGCTGGCGTCGACGATCATGACCGTGGACCGGCTGAACGCGACCGAACCACGCCCCGCGTCCGCCGCCGTGATCCGGGAGTTCCCCCGCCGTCTCGGCGGGGTCCAGTACCGCATCAAGACGGTCGAGACGGACTCGAACCGCTGGCGACTGTACGTCGAGACTCGAGACATCGCAATCAACCAGTCGTTCACGGTCAGACTCCGGTCGGGAGCGGCCCTCGAAGACACGACAATCAACGGCGGGCCATTGCGCGTCTACTACGACAGGGCCCCGGACCCGGACGACGACAGAGTGAGGCTAGAGAATGCGTGACAACGCACCGCGCGGACAGAGTGAGGTTATCGGCTTCGTGATCGTCTTCTCGGCCATCCTCGCGGCGACGCTCGTCGTCGGCGTCTTCGGCCTCAACGCGCTCGACAGCGTCCAGGAGTCCACTGTCGCCAACAACGGCGAGATCGCTATGCGGGCGGTCGGCGACGACATCGAATCGATCTACTACGGCTCCGCCGAAACCTCGACCACCGAACTCACGCTCAACGCCGCTACCCTCGAAGTCGGCGACCCGACGCGGGTGGAGGTGTCGGTCGTCTCGACAAGCACCGAGAGCTGGGAGTGGAAGCTCTATCCGCTCGTCTACCGGAGCGACGCGGCCTCGATCTACTACGAGAACTCGCTGGTCGTCCGGCAGCAACGGAGCGGGAGTGTCGCGGTGAGCGGCTCGCTGTTCCGGCTGGACGACGAGCGTGCCGTGATCCCGGTCGTCCGGACGAACGCGACGACGAACGCCACCGTGAGCGGCGGAACTAACCAGATCCGGGCGATGGAGAACGGAACAGAGCAGGTCGTGCGAACGAACGAGGACCCGTCGGTCACCGAACTCGACGTGACGATAACGATGCGTGACGTTCCGGGTCGGACCGAGGTGTGGGAGGCGGCGTTGCGGGACGCCTACGGGGGCAGTGGGTCGCTGTCGTGTGCGAACCCGGAAGCCGACGAGGTCGCCTGTTCGTTCGAGACGGAGAGGGTCGTCGTGTCGAGCGTGACCGTTGAGTACGGGTTCGGGTAGGTCAGTCGTCGACGGTCGCAGTCTGGTGTCGGAGGTAGACGAAGTCGACCGTAGCGGGGCCGCCCGACCCGCCGCCGTAGACCCTGGTCGAACCGAGGTTCTCGTCGTAGTGGACCTGAGCGTCGTTGGACATCTGCGTCACCTCGCCGATGAGACTCCCGAAGATCTCGACCCGGTTCACGACCTGGATCTCGGCGCCGTCGGTACTGGACCCCCCGGGACCGAACAGGACGCCGGTGTACACGGCGTCGTTGCTGAACTGGACCTGCGCGTCGGGCCGCAAGTACATCCAGAACAACGGCGCTCGGTCGGCCTCGGGACTCGTCCGGATCTCGGCCGTGTTGACCATCGAGAGCGCGTTGCCGCCGGACGCGCCGACGTAGACGTTCGCCCGATTAGAACCCTCGATAACGATCTCGGCGTCGTTGTCCATCTGGATGTTCCCGTCGACGTAGACGTTGACTTCTCCGCCCGTAGTGTCCAGCCTGAGCGTGTCTCCGCTCCCCATGTCGATGTCGTCGACGTAGTAGTCGCCCGCCGGCAACACACAGGTGGGGTCACAGGAACCCAGGTCGGTCCCGCTGATAGCCGAGACATCCCCGTTGTCGTTGGTCGCGCTGTAGCTCGACTCCTTGTCGAGGATCGTGCTCTCGGCCGACTCGTAGTCCGGGACCGACGGGTCCAGCGGCGTCTCGAACGTCTTCGCCGCGAGGCGGCTGGAGACGGTACCCGGCTCGCCGTCGCGCACGTTCCCGGCCACGTCGGCGTCTTCCGGACCGTTGTGGACGGTGCCGCCCGCGATCACGTCACCGTTGATGTCGACGGTATCACCACCGAGGTCCACGTCCTCGTCGACGACGACATCGCCCTGGATGGTCACTCCGCCGGAGTAGTCTTCGCCGATCTTGGCGTCGCCGTCCTCGACGTAGACGTTCCCGTCGATCGTGTCGACGCTCGACAGTTGTTCGATGTCGCCGTTGCGGACGTACACGTCGCCCTCGACCACCGGGTCGGAACTGTATCCGATCTCGAGGTTGCCCTCGACGAACACGTCCTGTCGGAACGCCGGCTGTCCCGAACTCATCTGCAGCGAGTAGTCGTTCCCGCTCGCTCCGCCGACGAGTACGTCGCCCTCGAATTCGGGCTCGTTGACGACCGTCAGGTCGTCTTTCGTCGAGAAGACGCTGTGGAAGGTCGGCTGGCTGTTTATCTGCGTCGGACCGCCCGCGTTCTGACCCAGCACGACGTTCCCGGTCACCTCGACCTCGTTCGTGATGTCCGGGGCGCCGCTCTCAGCGTGGACGTCGCCCCGGACGGTGAAGTCGTTGGTCGGGTCGAACGTCTCGGTCGTCAGCACGTCGCCGTTCTCGTTGTGCGGCGAGCCGGCGTAGTCGGGCGAGAGGTAACTGTCGGTGGTCACCGTGTTGGTCAGCGCCGAGGAGGGACCGTCCGAGTACGCCGCCGAGGAGACGGTCCCGCCGACGTTCGGTGATTCGACGGTGACCGTGACCGTCTCCGTGGCGGGGTCGACGGTGACAGACTCCGGACCCAGTTCCGACTGGAGATGTTCGCCCCAGGCCCGGTAAAACGTGCTCTCGATCGCGATGTCGATGGTCGTCCCGCTCGGCATCCGGTTCGACATCCCGACCGAAGAGAGCAGGTCTCGCTGGTCGACCGTCTCGACCCGGAACTCGCCGCCGCCGGTCGTCCCCTCGATAGTGGTTATCGGGAACGTGAGCGTGCTGGCCTCCTCGTTCGACCGATAGCTGATCCCGGGCCGCGAAACGGCGACGCTCCCGTTCCCGGTCTTTCGCCAGACACCCCCGCCCTGGTAGGCCACGGTCTGTCCGTCGCGTTCGTACCTGGCGGTTCCGAGCCAGAACTCCTCGGTCGTGTCCGAACCGGACGGCGGGTCGACTGTCACGGTGACTCTACCCGCCCGGGCCGGCTCCCCGGTTGATTCGCTCACCACCTGGAAGTTACCCTGCAGGTCCGGGGCCTCCACCTGCGCCTGGCTCGATCCCCCTCGAGCCATCTGCTCGATCGTGGTGTCGAGCGACTGCATCGACTGGACGGCGGCCGTCGACGATGCGTCCCCCTGCCCCTGATTCAGCGCCGCCGTTCCCGCGACGACTACCGTCGTCGCCCCCGCGATGACCATCGTAGCGAGTAACACGACGGCCAGGACGTCCGACTGTGCACGCCCACGTCTCCGGCCGCCCCCGCGGCATACACCCCTCTGCATCGTTGTGTCTCTGGTTGGTGAAACGTACACATACGCCGAGATAATCCTTTCGACAGTTCGGGGGCACGAGAGGCCGGACGGGACCGACCGATCGCTCGCGGGACCGCCCCCGCGGGCCGGGTTGCACTGATGCCGGTTGCCGGCTCCCGGCTACACCTCACACGAGCGACACTCGCTGTCGACCACGTCGAGGTCGCCGTCCAGCGTGACCGTCAGCCGGTCGTCGGCCAGGGGTATCTCGACGGCGACCCGCCAGGGGTCGACCGACTCGACGGTCGTGTACTCGTCGTCGACACACCACGGGAGCGTCCAGTACGGCCGGTCCGAGAGGTCGATGCCGTGGTCCTCGTAGAACGCCGAGACGACGGACTCGTCGAGCAGGACGAGCCCGACCGGCGAACACAGCTCGTTGCGACAGCGCTCGCAGACGTGTTCGGCGCGCAGGGCGACGTCGAGACAGCAGTCGCCGCCGCGGACGATCTCGGTGTGGATGCGCCCGGCACACGAGGGACAGACGCCGTCCGCCGCCAGGCAGTGGAGGTGGCGGACCCGCTCGTCGAAGGCGGTGGCGACCTCCTCGTTCGAGCGGTCGACCAGGCCGCCGGGCGGGAACTCGTACTCGCCGTGGGACTTGCCGCAGTCGACGCAGTCGATCCGGAACTGCTCGTCGGCGTAGCGGGCCTCGAGGGCGCCGCCACAGCGGGTGCAGGCGCCCTCGACTTCGAACGGTTCCACGTCGGGCCGGCGGGTGAACGTGCCGGCGCGGACCGCGCGGACGACCTGGGCGCCGGCGTGGCGCAGGTCGTAGCCCGCCTCGCGCTTGGCGACGAACTGGTCGGTGAGCTGCTGGAGGTGGTAGTTGAACTGCGCGCTGTCGCGCATCGCCACCTCGTCGTGCAGCGCCGAGAAGCTCACCGGCCGGTCGTCGGCCCGCCACAGCGCCTCCAGGATCTCCAGTCTGGTGTCGTTGGCGACGACGCCGAACGCCTCCGCCGGGTCCACGCCGGCGGCCTCGCTCTCGCCGTCCTCGCCGGGGCCCTCGCTAGCTCCGCTCATGCCCGATCGATCGACGGGAACCACCTAAAGGGTTCCCTGAAGCGGGTTTTTGTATCGAACCCGTCACTTGTCTGACGGCGGTTTCAGCGCGAGAAAACGCCCGGGGATCGTTAACACGGATCGGAGTTAACTGCGGAGTAATGTGTGCATCGCGTGATTCGACCACCCTCCATCGGTCGACGGGATGCTGTGAGACGTACACGGTGCTGGTCGTCGACGACGACCCGGACCTGACGGCGCTGGCGAGCGCCTACCTGGGTCGACTCGACGACGTGTCGGTCCGGACGGCGACCGACGCGGACGACGCCCTGGCCCGGGTCGACGACTCGGTCGACTGCGTGGTGAGCGACTACGAGATGCCCGGCACGGACGGGCTGGCGCTGCTCGACGCCGTCAGCGCGGCCCGGCCGGAGGTGGACCTGGTCCTCTTCTCCGGGTCCGCGGACGAGAGTCTCGCCGGGCGCGCCCGCGAGCGGGACGCGCGGTTCGTCCGGAAGGGGGCGTCGAACGAGGGGTTCGACGGCCTGGTCGATGCCGTCGAGAGCGCGCTCGACGACTGAGGCGTCGACGTCGCCGGCCGACGGCGGCCGATCCCCGGGGGTGGCCGGACACGGAACAGTAGGTTTATCAGTCGCAGAGGGCGAAGATTCCCCAAGATTACTCCCGAGATGACGACGAACACACAACCGGAGGTGAACATCGGACTCGTCGGTCACGTCGACCACGGCAAGACGACGCTGGTGCAAGCCCTCTCTGGCGAGTGGACGGACCAGCACTCCGAGGAGATGAAACGCGGCATCTCCATCCGCCTCGGCTACGCCGACGCGACCTTCCGGCAGTGTCCGGAGGGGGAGGCCCCCGACGCCTACACCGTCGACGAGACCTGCGGCGAGCACGACGCGGAGACGGACGTGTTGCGCACGGTCTCGTTCGTGGACGCGCCGGGTCACGAGACGCTGATGGCGACGATGCTCTCCGGTGCGGCGATCATGGACGGCGCGGTGCTGGTGGTCAGCGCCAGCGAGCCCGTCCCGCAGGCACAGACCGAGGAGCACCTGATGGCGCTGGACATCATCGGCATCGACAACATCGTCGTCGCCCAGAACAAGATCGACCTGGTCGACGCCGAGCAGGCCCGCGAGAACTACGAGCAGATCCAGGAGTTCGTCGAGGGCACCGTCGCCGAGGACGCGCCCATCGTCCCCATCAGCGCCGGCCAGGGCGTCAACATGGAACTGCTCATCGACGCCATCGAGCGGGAGATCCCGACCCCCGAGCGGGACCCCGGGGCCGACGCGGAGATGCTCGTCGCCCGCAGTTTCGACATCAACCGCCCGGGCACCACCTGGGACTCGCTGCTCGGTGGCGTGCTCGGCGGCTCGCTCGTCCAGGGCGAACTCGAGGCCGACGACGAGATCGAACTGCGCCCCGGCCGCGAGGTCGAGGAGGAGGGACAGACCGAGTGGCGGCCCGTCGAGACGACCGTCAGGTCGCTCCAGGCCGGCGGCGAGACCGTCGAGACGGCGACGCCGGGCGGCCTGCTCGGCGTCGGGACCGGACTCGACCCCTCGATCACGAAGGGCGACGCCCTCGCCGGGCAGGTCGCGGGCCCGCCCGGGACGCTGCCGCCGGTCCACGAGCAGTTCACGATGGACGTGGACCTGCTGGACCGGATCGTCGGCGAGAACGCCGGCGACGTCGAGGAGATCTCGACGGGCGAGCCGCTGATGATGACCATCGGCACGGCCACGACGGTCGGCTCGGTCACCAGCGCCCGCGAGGGCGAGTGCGAGGTCGCGCTCCAGCGCCCGGTCTGCGCCCGCGAGGGCGCGAAGATCGCCATCAACCGACGGCTCGGCGGCCGCTGGCGGCTCATCGGCATCGGCACGCTCCGGGAATGAGCGTCGTCATGGACACGAACGCACTGATGATGCCCGTCGAATGCGACGTTCGCGTCTTCGAGGAGATCGAGCGGTTGCTCGGGGACGACGAACTGCTGGTCCCCGAGGCGGTCCGCGACGAACTCGCGAAGCTCGCCGACGGGCAGGGGAAAGAGGCGGCCGCGGCCAGCGTCGGGCTGGACCTGGCGGCCGACCGCTGCGAGCCGGTCGGCCACGAGGAGCCCTACGCCGACGACGCGGTGGTCGAGGTCGCCGGGCGGGAGGAGGTTTCGCACGCGGTCACGAACGACGGTCCGCTCAAGCGCCGGCTGCTCGACGCCGGCGTTCCGGTAGTTAGTTTACGGGCCGGGAACAAACTCGCAGTCACTCAACCATAGTATGTACAAACGGGTTACACTACGCGACACGGTCGAAGTGCCGCCGGAACACCTGGCGGACGTGACGCCGGGGCTGGTCAAACGGCTCCTGCAGGACAAGCTCGAGGGACGGATGGACGAGGACGTGGGCTCGGTCGTCTCGGTGATCGACGTCCACGACATCGGCGAGGGGGCGGTCGTCCCCGGGCAGGAAGGGGTCTACTTCACCGCCGAGTTCGACGCGCTGACGTTCGACCCGCAGATGCAGGAGGTCGTCGACGGCGAGGTCGTCGAGGTCGTCAACTTCGGCGCCTTCGTCGGGATCGGCCCCGTCGACGGCCTGCTGCACGTCTCGCAGATCTCCGACGAGTACCTCGCCTACGACGAGGAGGGACAGATGCTCTCCTCGCGGGACTCCAACCGCACGCTCGGGGTCGGCGACGCCGTCCGGGCGCGCATCGTCACCAAGAGCATCGACGAGCGCAACCCCCGGGACTCGAAGATCGGCCTCACGGCCAAGCAGGTCGGCCTCGGCAAGCACGGCTGGCTCGAGGCGGAGCGCCAGGAACGGGAAGCCGCCGCGGAAGCGGGTGAGGACTGATGGCCGACAGGTTAGTCTGTCGCGAGTGCCACCGCGTGCAGGACTCCGAGGAGGCCGAGACCTGCGTCTCCTGCGGGTCGTCGTCGCTGACGGAGGACTGGGCGGGGTTCGTCGTCATCAGCCACCCCGACCGCTCGGAGATCGCCGAGGAGATGGGCGTCACCGAGCCCGGCCGCTACGCGCTGAAGGTCCGCTAGCGTGACCGTCGTCCTCGAACTCCAGCCCGCGCTCCGCCCGGAGCTCAAAGACCCGTTCGGCCCCGTCTCGACCGACACGGCCGCCGTTCTCGACGCCGCCGGCGACCCCCTCGTCACCGTCGGCGACATCGTCACCTACCACACCCTCGACGCGGGCCGCGTCCCCGACCTGGCCTTCGTCGACGAGCGCACCGAGCGCGCCGCCGTCGACGACGAGGTCAGCGACGGGATCGCGGACGACCGCTTCGACCGCGTCCGCGCCGTCGAGAACCCGCCGGGGACGCTCACCGCCGCGCTGCTGGACGCGCTGGTCGACGCGCTCGCGACCGGTGAGAAGACGCTCGTCCGCGTCGACGGCGAGGAGGACCTGGCCGCCCTCCCCGCCATCGCCGCCGCGCCGGCGGGCGCCAGCGTCTGCTACGGCCAGCCCGGCGAGGGCGTCGTCCACGTCACCGCCGACGCCGACACCCGCGAGCGCGTCGTCGCCCTCATGGAGCGGATGGACGGGGACACCGCCCGCGCGTTCGACGCGCTCGGCCTCGACGCCGAGTGAGCGGCTGTTTGCATCTCGCTTTTCGATTCGCCCCCAGTTTCGTGTGGAACCCCGGTAGCGTGCGCCTTCGTCGAACGCACCTGTCGGCGACCGCTACGCTCGTTCGTACGTCACGAACGACAGTTCCCCCTCGTTCTCGCGGTCGACCTCGACCCACGCCTCCGGGTCCCACTCCGGAAACCGGGTGTCCCCGTCCGGTTCGCCCGGGACCTCCGTCAGCACCAACCGGTCGGCCCGGTCCAGGAACGCCTCGTAGACGGTCGCGCCGCCGGCGACGAACGCCGTCTCCACGCCGGCTTCCGCAGCAGCCGCCGCGGCGACCTGGGCCGCCGCGTCGACGCCCGCGACCTGCCGGACTTCGTCGGGCGCGTCGACGCCCGACCGCGTCAACACGACGTTCGTCCGCCCGGGCAACGGCCCGCCCAGTTGCCCCGCGATCGACTCGTAGGTGACCCGGCCCATGATCACCGGGTGGCCCATCGTCGTCTCCTTGAAGTGGGTCAGGTCCGCGGGGTAGTGCCACGGCATCTCACCGTCATTGCCGATGACGCCGTTCTCCGCGACGGCGGCGATGAGGGCGATCTCCACCGCCGACCCGTCCCGCTCGGCGTCCGTCTCGTCCCGCTCGGCGTCCGCCATCACTCGCCCCCCATCACTCCGCGACTGCGAAGTCCAATCCCGGGGCGGGGTCGTAGTCCCGCACCTCGATGTCCTCGAACTCGAGGTCGTCGATGGGCTTGTCCGCGACCTCGATGGTCGGCCGCTCGCGCGGTTCGCGCGTAAGCTGTTCCAGCAGGTTCGGCACGTGGTCGGCGTTCTCCTCGCCGGGTTCCGCGGGCGCCTCCGTCAGGATCCAGTCGCGCACGCCGGCGTAGCCCGCGTGGTCCTCCACGGCGGCCATCCGCTCGCGCAGTTGTTCGCGGTTGTCCCCGTACCACTCGCCGCGGGCCCCTTCGCCGCAGTAGGCGTGGGCGTCGACGACCGAGTGCGAGAAGCTCCCGACCTCGAAGCCCGTCCGCTGTGCGACGATGTGAGTCACCAGCGAGTAGGCGGCGATGTTGAACGGGATGCCCAGCGCGATGTCGCCCGAACGCTGGGTGAGATGGAGGTTCAGGCGGTCGCCCTGGACGTTGAAGACGAAGGTGTAGTGACACGGCGGGAGGGTGCTGACCGCGGCGTTGGCGGGGTGCCAGGCGTTGACGACGATGCGCCGCGAGTTGGGGTTCTCCCGCAGCGTGTCCAGCACGTACTGGAACTGGTCGAACGTGCGCTCGTCGTCGTTCATCCAGCGGTGAGCGTCGTCGGGCCAGGACTCGCCCTCCAGCCCGTCCTCGGGGACGGGGTAGCGCCGCCAGAAGCGACCGTAGGCGGTGTCGAGGTGGCCCTCCTCGTCGGCCCAGGCGTCCCAGATCTTCGTCTCCTCGCGGAGATTGCGAATGTGCTCCTCGCCGGAGAAGTACCACAGGAGCTCGTGGATCAGGGAGTTCCAACGGTAGCCTGACAGGTCCTTCGTGGTGAGCAGGGGGAACCCCTCCTGGAGGTCGACCTCGTAGTGCGCGCCGAACGTCGAGAGGGTGTCCACGCCCGTCCGGTTGGGCTTGTACGCCCCCTCGGCGATGGCCTCCCGGACGAGATCGAGGTACTGCTGCATCGTTGGGCGTACCTCCGTCCGGGAGCGCTAAAAGGTGACTACTCCGGTTCGGCCGACTCCCCAGTGTCGCAGTTGCACCGCGAGTGGGCGTCGGCGAACGCGACGACGTATCGGTGGATCTCCTCTGCGAGGTCGTGCATCGCCTCGGCGAACTCGCGTCCGGGTCTGTCGAGGTCGTAGTAGAACCGCGACCGATGTTCCGCGCGGAACGCGTCGACCCGGCCGGCGACGCCCTCGTCGGAGAACAGGTTCCGGGCCGCGATGTCGTCGAACACCTCCTCGTGTTTCCGATAGTCCGACGACTCCGCCGCGGTCATCTCGACGAGGTAGAACTGAAACGACCGCTCGATGGCGTTGAACGACAACTCGACGATACTGACGTAGTTGTTGGTCCCCCGTCGTAGCTGCCGACACGTCCCGAGCATCGCACAGGCCTTGCCCAGCTGGATGTCCGCATCGTCGCCGGGCCGCTGCCACGACAGCGAGTCCTGCACGGGACCGGTCTCGTCGTTTTCGAGCAACTGCTCGACGCGTTCGAGCGCAGCGACGACATCAGTCAGCCCCACTGTCGAACACCTCCCGCTTCACCGCGTCCAGTGCCGATGCCTCCCGGAGGGTCACCCCCTCGGTGAGCACGTCGCCGATCCGGTCGTGGGCCGGCGCCGACTCGCGGGTCTCGACGACGATGTGCGGTTCGTACCGCTCGCCGCCGATCCGCTCGTCGGCGACCGTCTGTTCGATCTCGTGTGCCGCTCGCTGTGCGTCCATCCGGTCGCCTTCGACTACGACGAACAGGTCGATGTCGCTCGTCCGATCGGCGTCGCCTCGGGCGACACTCCCGAAGAGCACGACGCCGATGGGTTCGTCGATCCTCGATTCGAGCTGCGAGAGGGTCTCCCTGATCGGAGCGTGATACTCCGACTGGGGGACCGCTGTCACGGGGTCGTCGGGTGTGACGAGCATCCCGGGTTCGACCCGGACGGCGTTCGCTCGGCCGGAGCGGTCGACATCGATCACCCCGAGCGCCTCGAGCGCATCGACCGCCGCGTTCACGCCGCTCAGTGCCTGCCCCGTCACTCGATGCAACTCGCGGTTCGTGAACGCCCGGTCGGGGTTGTCGACGAGCACGTGGAGGACATCGGCGGTCGCTCCGTGCCGAAACGCGTCCGGGTCCCCGACTGGAACGGGGAGCCGAACGTACGCCCCGTCCGGTCGCCCCTCCGAATGAACTCCTTCAGCGTTCATGAATGCTCAGAGGGTTCAGACAATATTAAAAGTACGCCCCGGTGGCCGATGCTACCTGGCCGGTTCACGCAGTCAGGACCAGCACGTGCCGGACGAGCGAGTTGTGGACGCGCCGCTCGAAGTGCTCCGCGACGGTCCACCCGGCGTCGACCGCCGCCCGCTCCCACGAGCGGTCGGCGACGACCACCGCGCGGGGCGCGACCCGCCGCGCCCCGGCGAGCGCACTCCCGACCAGATCGGCCAGCGAGTCGCCCTCGATCTTCGACTGGCGGCCGTAGGGCACGTCGAAGACGGCGGCGTCGGCGAAGCCGTCGGCGAACGGCAGTCGCGTCACGTCGCCGCGACAGACCGCGAAGTCGCCGCCCCGGCCGAGCGCGTCGCGCAGGTTCGCGCGCGTCCCGCGGGCCATCTTCGCCTGGGCGTCGGAGCCGACGACGCGCGCGCCGACCAGCCCCGCCTCCAGCAACAGGCCGCCGGTCCCGCACATCGGGTCGACGACGGTCGCTCCCTCGCGGGCGCCGGCGACGTTGACCAGCGCGCGGGCGAGCATCGGGTCCATGCTCCCCGGCTGGAAGAACGGTCGGTCGGTCGGGCGGCGGTCGCCGAAGCCGCGCTCGCTCTCGACGGCGAGCCAGCCGAGGGCGCAGACGCCCGCTCCGTCGCCTCCTCCGGCGGCAGTAGCGTCGCTCCCGTCGGGGTCTGCCGCCGTGCTGTCGGCGCCGGGCGCGCCCGCGAACAGCGCGCGCAGTTCGTGGTCCGGGTCGTCGAGGTCGACTGACAGGCCGCGGTCGACGAGCACCTGTCCCAGCTCGCGCTCGGCGCGCTGGGTGTCGACGCCGGTCGTCGCGCGCACGTCGACGGCGCGGACGGCGACGGTCCCCTCGCGGTCGACGGTCGCGGCGTCCAGTAGCGCGCGGGCGCTCGCCACGTCGGGGTCGCAGCGGCCGACCGCCTCGCTCGCGCGGTGGACGAACGCGAGGTCGCGGACGCGGTCGGTCACCGCGCGCGCGGTCGCCAGCCCCGCGCCGACCACCTCCACCCCCGCGGCGGCGCTCGCAGCCTCGCAGGCCGCGAACGCGTCGTCCCGGCCGCCCAGTTCGAGGACGTACACGCCCGACTGTCGCCCGCCGCCGGCCAAGAACCCACCGGTGCCCGCCGGCGACCGTCCCGCACCCGAGCAGTCTCCCCGTCGAACTCGCGACCCCCTCCGAACCAACGACCCTCATAAAACCGCCCCTCACACCCATTAAAAGGCGTTTTTAGGCCTCTCGCGGACGGAGAACCTAAGCGAGGTGACCCGTTCGCGTTCGTGACGTATCAACACTCCGTATGAAAGTTTATAAGCCTTAAATACAACGTTTAAGTCGAGACATGGTTGACCCCAAGGAGACAATCAATATCGAAAACGTCGTCGCCTCGACTGGAATCGGGCAGGAGCTCGACCTGCAGAGCGTGGCGATGGACCTGGAGGGGGCGGACTACGACCCCGAGCAGTTCCCCGGCCTCGTCTACCGCACCCAGGAGCCCAAGTCGGCGGCGCTGATCTTCCGCTCGGGCAAGATCGTCTGCACCGGCGCCAAGAGCACCGACGACGTCCACGAGAGCCTCCGCATCGTCTTCGACAAACTGCGCGACCTGAACATTCAGGTCGACGAGGACCCCGAGATCGTCGTCCAGAACATCGTCACCTCCGCGGACCTGGGCCGCAATCTCAACCTCAACGCCATCGCCATCGGCCTCGGGCTGGAGAACATCGAGTACGAGCCCGAGCAGTTCCCCGGCCTCGTCTACCGGCTGGACGACCCCGACGTGGTCGCACTCCTCTTCGGCTCCGGCAAGCTCGTCATCACCGGCGGCAAACAGCCCGAGGACGCCGAGGAAGCGGTCGACAAGATCGTCTCCCGGCTGGAAGACCTCGGTCTGCTCGAATAGACGACCACTCGCACCCGGCGAAACGATCGACCCGCACCGAAGCGCCGGCCTGCGATAGCAGGCTACAAACGGCGCCCCTCCCTATCGCCGCCATGGACTTCGTAGCGCAGCCCTCGGCCGACACGGTCGCCGCGCTGGGCCCCGCCGCGCTCGAACCGCTCCAGGCCGACCCGACGGGCGGCGGGATCTTCGCGCTGGTCGTCACCTTCCTGCTCGCATCGCTATTCTACGCCGTGACGCTCCATCTCGCGGCCACCTTCTTCATCGGTGACGTGCCCAGCCAGCGGGCCGCCTACGTCGGTCCCGTCCCCGCGCTCGTCTCCATCCTGCTCGGTCGGTACGGTGTCGAGGGGATCGGTCCCGTCCCCGCCGGGCTCACCTTCCTCGTCGCACTGGTGCTGACGCTCGTCGCCGACGCCATCGCGATCAGTGTCTCCTACCGCATCTCCTGGCGACCGACGGCGATTCTCACCGCGCTCCACCTGGCGTTTTCGGTCGCCATCATCATCCCGCTGAACAACATCTTCGGATTCGTCTGAGCGGCGCGGCCCGCCGCTTAATCCGGGATTATCTGTCGCCAGTCTTCCGATCCAGGTCGGCGTCACCGCCCGGTTTGGGCCGTCCATGTGCGCTTCGGTAATGAGTGTCAAACGTCAGTTAGAACCGAATAACGAAATGACGGAATCCCGATCGGAGGGGTATGTCATCCGACGACAGTGATTCGAACGGCGGCACACGACGACGGTTCCTCGGCGGCACGCTGGGCGGAGCGATCGCGGCGACGCTCGGCGGATCGGCGGCGGCGGAGACAGGGTCGGCACAGGAGGACCTGGAATTCGACTGCTGGAGAGTCCACAACCTGCAATACGGGACTACCGTGACGTTCGAGGACGGCAGCTACATCAGTGCGGCCGACACGTCCGACGGAACGCTCGGGTCGCCCGGCCGGGTCGTCACTCGCGTCAACGACGAGCGTGGCGTCACCGAGGTGGACCAGGACTGCGACCCCGGCGAACTGGCCACGACGTTCACCGACAGCTCCGTGACCGTCACCGCGAGCGAGGAACACGCGCTCGGTACCGCGGAAGGCGCGGAAGTCAGGCTCCACTACGCGGACGGGACCGTGCAAGAAGTCCTCGGGACCAACGAAACCACCGGGATCAACCCGGATCACCACAGGACTGCGTTGTCGACGACCTACCGGGGCGAGGGCGAGCACGCGGACAAGACCATCGAGGCCATCGAGTTCGACCTGATGTCGTACAGCACGACCACCTACCTGCGAAACCGGGAGGTCGGCGAGCACCTCCTCGGCAAGCGGACGCCCCAGGAACGCGTCGTCGAGGTCGTCGGCGCCAGCGAGGGCGCGGTCGAGTACGAGTTCACCGTCGACGGACCGGTCGAGAAGCTGTCGCTGACCGACCGGATCCGCGCCGGCGACAACGACGACGTCACCGACAACGGCGACGGCACGTGGACCGTCAGCGGCTTCACCGGTTACCCCGGGGAAGGCGACGCATACGTGGTCAACGGGGAGATCACGTCGTTCACCCAGACCGGCGGCGACGGCGAGTACGTCGTCCGAGAACACGAGCGCCGCGTCGTCAGGAGTTCGCTCGGCGACACCGACTTCGTCCGGATCGTCGGGACCGAGGCGGGCGACGTGGAATACGAGTTCACCGTCGACGGCACCGTCTGGAAGGTGACCAACATCGGCACGCCGCTGAAGGCCGACGACAACGACGACATCACGGACAACGGTGACGGGACGTGGACCGTTTCGGGGTTCACCGGCAACGAGGGAGAGGGAGACACCTACGTCGTCGCGGGCGACGTGACCGATTTCACCCGCACCGGGGGCAACGCCGACTTCCGGATAACGGTCGACGGCCGCGAAGTCGACCAGACGGCGTTTGTCGACGACTACTGACCGGGTCGTCGCCCACCCCGCCGCGGCGCTCCGAACGGGGGCGTTCGGCCCGCTCGATCCGTGTGGCCGCAGGCACAGGAGGCGAAACAGTTTTGTTAATTTCCGCAGACACATAAATGATGGTAGGAGAACACGACCGGCGCCGCTTTCTCGCGGCGGTGGGCGCGGCGTCGGCCGGCCTGATCCCGGGGTGTGGCGGCGGAGACACGGCGACGGAGACGGGTCGACCAGGTCCCGACCCGACGGACGGGACGCCGACTGCGGAGGGGACGGAGGGACGATCGACCGCTACGTCGGCGACCGACCTCGTCGTCGAGGCGCCGGACACTCATCCGCAGGACGAGCCGGCCGAGATACGGCTCACGGGCGCCGATCCCGGCGCGGAGGTGTCGCTGGCGGCGTCGACGGCGAGCTTCGGCGGGCGGACCTGGACCAGCGAGGCGACCTTCGAGGCCGACGAGGACGGGGTGGTTGACCTCGCTGAGGCGGCGCCGGTCTCGGGAACGTACGACGGAGCCGACCCGATGGGATGGCTCTGGTCGATGCGACCCAACTCGGGCAGCCAGCCGTTCTACTACAGCGGTGACGCCCGACAGGCGGTGACCCTCCGGGCGACCGACTCGGCCGGGACCGTCGAGACGGAGCTGGACCTGCAGTTGCACGACCCGGACATCGCCGTCGAGACCATCGAGACCGACGAGCTGGTCGGCATCCTCTACGAACCGGCGGGCGAGGGGCCGCATCCGGGCGTGTTGGCGCTCCACGGGTCGGGCGGGAACCCGATCAGCCGCCGCCCGGCGTTGCTGGCGACGCGAGGCTACGCGACGCTGTCGGTCAAGTACTTCGGCGAGGGGGAGCCGATCCCGGATCGCCACGACAGCGTCCCGCTGGAGTACTTCGAGCGCGCGCAGTCCTGGCTGCGCGCTCGCGAGGGCGTCCGCGACGCGCCGGTCGGCGTCCTCGGGGCGTCGCGCGGCGGCGAGCTGGCGCTGTTGCTCGGGGCCCGCTTCGACTGGGTCGGCGCCGTCGTCTCCTACGTCGGGAGCGGGGTCGGCTGGGAGGGCGGGAGCGAGGACCCGCCGAACCCCGCGTGGACGCACGGCGGCGACCCGGTTCCGTACCTCACGCTGGAAGGCGAGGCCGAGTACACGGACGAGGGGTACTACCACATCCGGCCGGCGTTCGAACGGGGGCTGGAGGCGGCGAGCGAGTCGGAGATCGAGAAAGCGACGTTCGCCGTCGAGGAGACCGACGCGCCGGTGCTCGCGATATCGGGGGGCGACGACCAGCTCTGGCCAGCGAGGCTGTCGGAGCGTGCGGCCGACCGACTCCGCGCGGCCGACTTCGACCACGCGTTCGAACACCGGAGCTACGAGAATGCCGGTCACCTCGTCACCGCGCCGTACATCCCGACGGCGGGCCGACGGGTGGTGAACTCACAGTTGACCGGCGGGTCGCCACCGGCCTACGCCCGCGCGAACGCCGACTCCTGGCCGGCGGTGCTGGAGTACCTCGACCGGGGACTCCGCGACGAGTAGCTCACTCCACCAGCCGCTCGATCTCGGTGACGAGCACGTCGCTGGCGCCGACCTCCTTGAGCGCGTTGATGGTCTCGAAGACCTCCCGCTCGTTCACGACGGCGTGGACGGCCACGTCCTCCTTGCCGGCGATGTCCATCACGGTCGGGCCGCCCATCCCCGGCAGCACGTCTTCCACGTCCGCCAGCCGGTCCTCGGGGACGTTCATCATCAGGTAGCGCTTGTCCTCGGCGGAGAGCACGGATTCGAGCGCCATCCGGACCTGCTGGACCTTCTCGTCGTCGGCCACGTCCTCGCGGGCGAACAGGCGGACCGACGACTCCAGCACGTCGGCGATCTCGGCGAGGCGGTTCATCCGCAGGGTGGTGCCCGTGGAGGTGATGTCGACGATGGCGTCGGCGATGTCGACGTGCGGCGTGAGTTCCGTCGCGCCCGACACCTCCGCGATGTCCACCTCGACGTCGCGCTCGGCGAAGAAGTCGCGCGTGATCGACGGGAACTCGGTGGCGACGGTGCCGCCGTCCAGGTCCGCGACGGCCTCGATGTCGCCGTCCTCGGGCGCCGCGAGAACGAGCCGACAGGAGCCGAACTCGAGGTCGAGCAGGTCGACGAGTTCGTCGGTGTCGGACTCCTCGGCCTGGTCGAGGCCCGTGATGCCCACGTCGGCGGCGCCGTCGGCGACGTACTCGGGGATGTCGGCGGCGCGGGCGTAGAGGACGGTCACGTCGGGGTCGACGGTTTGAGCGTAGAGCTTCCGGTCGGCCCCGTCGACGACGTGGAGGCCGGCCCGGTCCAGCAGATCGATCGCCGGGTCGTGCAGGCGACCCTTGTTGGGGACGGCGATGCGCATACACCTACTGAACGGGCCGCGGGCAACTGTCTTTCCCTCTCTCGGCGGCAGGTTCCGGCGACCCGACGCCCGTAGGTTTATATCCGAACGGGCGACCACCGGGGTCCATGACGGCAGTCAGCGTGACCGACGGACTCGCGTACGGGCTTCGAACGGTGGCGGTGTTCGGAATTCTCCTGACGGTGGCGGCCGTGTTGACCGTCGTCGGGACGAACATGGCGACGACGGCCCGGACGTACGGCCTCTACGGAGGGGGGATGGACTGGGGGCAGTTCGTCCTCGGCGCGGTCCTGTCGCTGACGGGCGGCCTGACGCTGTACGCCGGGTCGATGGGGCTGCTGTACAAGGTCGTTGCCGACGGCGTCCGCCGGGGGAACAGCCGCGCGGTCTGACCGGACGTGACGATGCGCAAACGTTTTCGTCCGGCCGGCCGGATCGACCGGCGTGCTCGCCCGATACCCCGCCCTCCAGTCGGGCATCGAAACCGGTTCCGTCTACGGTTCGCTCGGCGCGCTCGCCGCGGGAGCGGCCGCCGGCGCGCTCGTCCTCTACCTGTACGGACTGCGAGTGCGCGGCGCGGACGACCGCGTGACTGCGCTCGGGCGACTCCGGCGGGCCGTCCGCGTCGTTCTGGTGGCCGTCTACGCGGCGACGGTCCTCGCGCTGCTGGACGCCGGCTGGTTCGGCGTCGTCGACGCCGCCGCCGCGCCGCTGGTCGGGACCGCCACGTCGGTCGCGAGCGCGGTCACGCTGTTTCTCGGCGTCGTGACGCCGCTCCCGGCCGCGATCGGCGCGTACTTCGGGTCGTTCCCCGCGGCCCAGTCGCTCCGGGGGACGGACGTGTCGCCGGCCTCGGCCGCGCTCCGCCTCACCCGGTTCGGCCTCGGGACGGCGCTGTACTTCACCGCGCTCGCGGTCGTGCTGGACGTGCTGGACACCGCCCCGACGGCCGCGCTACCGTTCGTCGCCGTCCTCGCGCTGGTGCTCGTCGCGGTCTGGGCCACCTCCCCGTGGCTGGTCAGGCTGACCCGCTCGACGCGGCCGCCGACCGACGCCGAGCGCGACCGGCTCGCCCGCCTGTGCCGGGAGGCGAAGCTGGACCCCCACGCCGTCCGCGTCCTCGAAGCGACCGACGCGAAGCAGGCGTTCGCGCTGGCGCGCGGCCCGCCCCGCCGCCAGCAGCTGTTCGTCACCGACTACCTGCTCGACGAGGTCGACGACGAGGTGCTCCGGGCGTACCTGGCGCTGCAAGCCGGGCGCGAGCGGGCGAAACACCTCGAAGCCCGCCTGGTACTCGCCGTCGGGACGGCCCTGTTCACGCTGGGGCCGCTCCTCGGCGTCCTCTCGGTGCCGGGCGTCGCCGACGGGACGGTCGCGCTGGTGGCGCTTTCGACCGGCCTCCTCGGGCTGTGGGCCGGGCAGTGGCTGGTCTACCGGGCCGACGCCGCGGCCGCCGAGCGGACGAGCCGCGAGGCCGTCGAGGCCGCCATCGAACGGTACGCCGACCTCAACGACGTTCGGATGAAGTGGGGACGGCTCACCTCGCTCCGCCGGATGGAACCGCCGCTGACCCGCCGGATCGACCGGCTCCGGGACCGCGCGGCCCGGGAGTGAGTGCCAGGGCCACCTGCTCGGGCGCGAGCCCGCTCGACGCGCCGCGGAAGGGACAGATTCACGCACCCGCCGCGAAAACCCCGGGCCATGAGCGACCTCCTCGTCGCGGGCGGACAGGTACTGCGACCCGACTTCACGGTGGAGCGAGCCGACGTGCTCGTCGACCGCGAGAGCGGCGACATCGCCGACGTGGCCGACCCCGGCACCGTCGACGCCCCCGAGACCCTCGACGCGAGCGGCGGGCTGGTGATCCCCGGCCTGGTGAACGCCCACACCCACGTCGCGATGACGCTGTTGCGGGGCTACGCCGACGACAAGGAACTCGACGCGTGGCTCCGGGAGGACATCTGGCCGGTCGAGGCCGAACTCACGGCCGAGGACATCGAGGTCGGCGCCGAACTCGGCCTCGTCGAGATGATCAAGTCCGGGACGACCGCGCTGTCGGACATGTACTTCCACGTCGGCCGGACCGTCGACGCGGTCGAGCGCGCCGGTGTGCGGGCCGTCCTCGGCCACACCGCGGTCACCGTCGGGAAGGACGACGAGGACGCCCGGGCGGACCTCCAGCGGAGCCTCGACGTGGCGAAAGAGTTCGATGGCGCGGCCAACGGCCGGATCAAGACGACGTTCCAACCGCACTCGCTGACGACCGTCGGCGAGGAGTACCTCCGGGAGTTCGTCCCGGAGGCCCGCGAGGCCGACCTGCCGGTCCACTTCCACGCCAACGAGACGGAGAACGAGGTCGACCCCATCGTCGACGAACACGGCGTCCGCCCCCTGGAGTACGCCGACGACCTCGGCCTGCTGGGCGAGGACACCTACGTCGCCCACGGCGTCCACGTCGACGAGCGGGAGATCGAGTTGCTCGCCGACACGGGCACGGGCGTCGCCCACTGCCCGGCGTCGAACATGAAGCTCGCCAGCGGGATGGCGCCGGTCCAGCGCCTGCGCGAGGCGGGGGTCACGGTCGGCATCGGGACCGACGGCGCCGCCTCGAACAACGACCTGGACGCCTTCGACGAGGCGCGCGACGCGGCGATGGTCGGCAAACTCGCGGCGGAAGATGCCAGCGCAGTCCCCGCGGAGGCGGTCGTCGAGATGGTCACGCGAGGGAGCGCGGACCTGCTCGACTTCGACAGCGGGCGGGTCGAGGCGGGCGCGAACGCCGACCTCGCCGTCGTCGACCGAGAGGCCGCACACCTGACGCCCGCACACGACCTCGTGAGCCACCTCGCCTACGCCGTCCGCGGGAGCGACGTGCGCCACACGGTCTGTGACGGCGAGGTGCTGATGCGCGACCGCGAGGTGCTGACGCTCGACGAGGCCGCAGTGCGCGAGCGGGCCAGCGAGCAGGCCCGCGACCTGGTCGCACGGGCCGAAACCGGCGCGTAGAGCGGCCGGTCGGCCGACGGCGGGTCGGGAGGAGTTTCTTGTTCGCCCGGCTTCGTGTCTTCGAACATGGTGGCGTTGAGGGGGTTGTTCGTCGTCGGCGTCGGTCTCTACGTCGCGTACGTCGCACCGACGATCGCGGCCCGGGCCGGCACGGCCCTGGAGGGACGCGGTAGTTCCCGCGCCGACATCGCGGCGGTGCGCCTCGCGGGCGGAGCGGTGGCAGTCTACGGCGTCTACGCCCTGCTGACCGGCTGAGAGTACTGACGGACGGTCAGAACGGATAGTTGAAGTAGAGGTATCCGACGCCGGCCAGGACGACCGCCGCGACCGACGCTTCGAGGACGGCGTCGGTCAACGCGCCGACGACGAGCGCCGGGACGAGGACGGCGGCCAGCCACAGCGCGTACGAGTCCGTCGGGACCTCGCGGTGGTTCATGCACCTGTCTCGCCTGTCGGACCGGAAAACGCTTCGCATCCGACGGTTCACCCGGTGCGACACGGTTCGTCACCTGACGACGGCGGTGTCGGCGACGCGGTCGCCGATCCGTCGGGACTCGTCGGAGGCGAACACGGCGACGATCCCGACGACGTAGAACGCCGGCAGCCAGTCGACGAGTCGGAGGACGTTCCGCACCGCGGCGGCGCGCAGGGAAGGCGGCGAGCCATCGCCGCCGGTCACCCGGATCTTGACGAGGTACTTGCCGAGCGTCCGTCCGTAGCGCCACTCCAGGACTGTGTGATACCCCAGTGCCAGCGCGAACCAGAGGACGAGCGCGACGAGCCCGGGGGTTCCACTGAGTGACGCGTCGACGCCTTCGCTCGTGGTCGTGATGTCGCCCGTGACCGCCGCGATCGGGTAGATAGCGACGAACAGGAGAAGGAACCAGACGACGGCGTCGACGGCCATCGCCACGCCGCGGATGCCGGGACCACACCGTTCAGGGCTGTCGGTCATACCCCCCTCTGCGGCCGTCGTGTCAAAGAACGTTACCGTCTCCCGGCGCGGCCGGCCGCCCGTCAGAACTCGTCGATGACGGGGATCCCGACCGTCTCGAAGTCGGTCATGTCGTCGAGGACGCCCGACACCTCGTCGAGGGAGATGCGCTCGGTGATGATCGCGGCGGGATCTAACTTCCCGGTCGCGACCATCCGGAAGATCTCGTCGTAGCGCTCGGGCGGCATCCCCAGGGCGCCCAGGAAGTCGATCTCGGCGGTGACCATCTCGTCGGTCGGCAGCGGGAGGTTCCCGCCCGCTTCCTTCGTCGTCAGCCCGACCTGGACGTGCTGGCCGGTCTTGCCGAGGCTCTTGACCGCGTTGCGGCAGGTCGTCTCGATGCCGAGCGCGTCCATCGACACGTCGGCGCCGCCGTCGGTGATCGCCTGCACCTCGGCGGCGGGGTCCTCGACCTCGCTCGCGTTGACCGTCTCGACAGCACCCTGCTCCTCCGCGAAGTCGAGCTTCTCGTCCATCAGGTCGACGCCGACGACGTTGGCGCCGATGGCGTCGGCGATCTGGACGGCGGAGAGGCCGACGCCGCCGCAGCCGTGGACGACGAACCAGTCGCCGGCGCCCACGTCGGCGCGGTGGGCCAGGCCGTGGAAGGCGGTCATGAACCGACAGCCCAGCCCGGCCATGTCGACCGAGGAGACGCCCTCGGGCAGCGTGACGAGGTTGTGGTCGGCGTGGGGGACGGGCACCTGTTCGGCGAACGCGCCCGGCGCCTCGGGCTGGAGGCCCAGCGCCTGGCGATTTTCACAGATGTTCGAGTGGCCGGTCCGACAGAGGTGACAGGAGCCGTCGCCCAGGTTGAAGGGAACGGCGACGTGGTCGCCCTCCGAGACGCCGTCGACTTCCTCGCCGACGGCGACGACGTGGCCGGCGGGCTCGTGGCCGAGGATGTGGCCCGGTACCGGGTCGAGGCCGCGCCACTCCCAGTCGCCCTGCCAGGCGTGCCAGTCGCTGCGGCAGACCCCGCAGGCCTCCACCGCGACGACCGCCCCGTGGGGCTCGGGCTCGGGGTCGTCGACCTCCCGTACGTCCAGCGGTTCGCCGTAGTCCGTGAACACTGCTGCGCGCATACCCGGGGTATCGGTAGCGCCCGTGAAATACCCTCGTACCTGGAGTCGAATTGCGTGTGATCTCCGGCGTCGGATTCCGGTGTGACGGCGACAACTGCTGTCATCGATCGCTGAACCGCGATCAGCCCGCGAACCTCCACGACAGCCCACAGCACCGCGGACTTGATCGTAGTGCGAGACAGCGTGAAAGCCCCCGGCCGCTCCGGTCGAGGGTAGCGAGGGACCGAAGGTCCCTTGGACAGTCGGGCGGCTCCGCCGCCCGACGAGCTCGCTACGCGCTTCGCTCACTACGTTCGCTCCAGTGTCTGAGGGCTACGGCCTCAGATTAGCGAGACCTCCGGTCTCGCGTCACTTGCGTCGCCCGTCTTCCCGGAGCGGTCGGCCCCTTTCATTCCAGCCCGTATCGGCTCATTGGCCAGTCTAAGCGGATGGGAATGAAAGGGGCGACGCGCTCGACGACGGCGGACGACGCAAGCACCGCAGGGCGAAGCCCGAGGAGCGCAGCGAGGCCTCCGAGTCGAGCGCGTCGGGGCTTTCACGCTGTTTGCGGAGGCCGTAGTCGCGGAAGCGGTCGTCACAGAAGCGGGCGTCGCAGTAGAACGAGAGGGGAGCCCCACAGAACGGCCGAGTAACCCGAAACCGACTAGCCGGTGAACTGGTGGTAGTCGAGGCCCTTGTGTTTCATCTCGTTGTGCTTCTCTTCGAGGAAGGAGTAGACGGTGCCGTGGGGGGCGCCGTCGATGATCATCTCGGCGGCTTCGCGGACGGTGTCGACCTGTTCGGGGCCGCCGATGATGCCCATCGTGGAGCCGTAGATGACGACCGAGGCGCCGGACAGTTCCTCCATGAGTTCGCGGGTGCGGCCGTCCTCGCCGATGAGCCGGCCCTTGTGGCGCTGGAGGTCGTTGCGGTTGCGCGCGGCGGCGTCGATGTCGATGATGTCGAACATCATCATCTCGTCGTCGAGCAGGCGCATGGCCTCCTCGGGGGCGAACCCGCGGCCGATGGCCTTGACGATGTCCGGCCCCTTCAGCGCGGTGAGCGGGTCGCCGGTCTGCTCGATCTTGACCTGCCCCGTCTCGCTGTCGACGTCGAGCCGCACCTCCGCCCGGTCCTCGATCTCCCGCAGCGTCGCACCCCCCTCGCCGATGAGGACGCCGATCCGGTCCTGCGGAATCTTCACGTGTTGCATACCTGACCGTAGGTGACTCCGCCGTTTTAAGCCTTTGTTGGTCGCGCCACCGTGTGACGGGCACACAGGCCGGTCCGACCGTCGATGTCGGTTCCACTCCACCCCGCCCCGCCCCACCCCCGACCGGAAGTCGGACGGGACCCCGGGTCCGTTCACTCGTACCGGAGCGCGTCGATCGGGTCGACGCGGGCGGCCCGCCAGGCGGGATAGAGCCCGGCGACGACGCCGGTGAGGACGCCGACGGCGACGGCGGCGGCGAACCACCCCGGCGCGAGTTCGAGGGGGATCTCGGCGTAGCGGGTGGCGGCCCAGCCGGCGGCGACCCCGAGCGGGACGCCGAGGAGGGCGCCGAGCGCCCCCAGAAGCACCGCCTCGGCGAGGAACAGCGCCATCACGTCGCGGCTGCGCGCGCCGACGGCCTTCATGATCCCGATCTCGCGGGTCCGCTCGGTGACGCTGACGAGCATGATGTTGGCGATGCCGACGGCGCCGACGACCAGGGCGATGACGGCGATGCCGGTCACGAAGCGGGTGAGCCGGGTGACGATGCGCTCGATGCTGTCGACGAGGTCGGCGTTGGTCCGCGCGGCCACCTCGTAGCCGTCGGGGACCAACTGCGCGGCGTCCGAGCGGTCGCCGTCGAAGTACTCGCGGACGCGCTGTTGGGTGGCAGTGGTGTCGGCTGGGTCGGTGACGACGGTCACTTGCGAGTAGACCCGCTGGCCGGCGACGGCGTTGGGGCTCTCGACGACCGACTGGTAGTAGGGGTCGGCGGGGACGAACACCCGCGGCTGGTCGGTGAACGAACTGAACGGGAGCTGGCCGCCGGTACCGTTGACGACGCCCACGACGGTGACGTTGAATCGGTCACCCGACGAGCGCGTGACCGTCAGCTCGTCGCCCGTCGAGAGATTCCCGGGGAACAGTTGCGCGGCCGGCCGGTTGACGACCGCCTCGGCGGCGCCGTTGCGGAAGGGCCGGCCCGACTCGAACGTCGCGGTGTCGAACGCGGTCGCGTTCGTTGCCGTGACCTGCCGCTGGGCGATCGTCTCGTTGTCGTGGCCGACGGCGCTGACGGGGACGATCCCCCGCGGGACGACCCGCTGGACCCCTTCGATGGCCCGCAACTGCGAGAGGTCGTACTCGGTGAAGACGGGCTGGCCGGCGCCGCCGAACCCGCCCTCGTCGGCCTCCGTGGCGACGAGGTACACCTCGTTGGCGCTCGACCCCTCGATTTCGGAGACGACATCGGCCTTCAGGCTCGCGCCGAAGGTGGCGAAGGTGACGACCGCGGCGATGCCGATGACGATCCCGACCACCGTCAGCGCCGCCCGCAGGCGATGGGACCGCAGCGAGCGGACGCTGATCCGCAGGGTCTCCGACAGATCCATCAGGCTCCCTCCCCCTCCTCTTTCCCCGCCCCTTCCCGGCCGTCGCCAGGACCAGCGTCGTCGGACTCGGCGGGGTCGGCCCCGGACACGTCCTCGATCCCCTCGATCTCGCCGTCGCGGAAGTGGACGATGCGGTCGGCGTGCTCGGCGATGCGCCGCTCGTGGGTGACCAGCAGGATGGTGTTGCCGGCCTCGTGCAACTCGGCGAACAGACCCATGATCCGCGCGCCCGTCCCGGTGTCGACGTTGCCGGTGGGCTCGTCGGCCAGCAGCAGCGCGGGGTCGGCCGCCAGCGCGCGGGCGATGGCGACGCGCTGGCGCTGGCCGCCCGAGAGCTCGGAGGGCCGGTGGTCGAGGCGGTCGCCGAGGCCCACGTCCCCGAGCAGGGCCGCGGCGCGCTCGCGGCGCTCGCCGCGGTCGACGCCCTGGAAGACGAGCGGGAGCGCGACGTTCTCGACGGCGGTCAGCCGGGGCATCAGGTTGAACGTCTGGAAGACGAACCCGACCGTCCGGCCGCGAGCGCGCGCCCGCTCGGCGTCCGACAGTGCGGCGAGGTCCTGACCGTCCAGTCGGACGACTCCCTCAGTCGGCGTGTCGAGGCCGCCGACGAGGTTGAGGAGGGTGCTCTTGCCCGACCCGCTGGGGCCCATGACGGCGGTGTACGACCCCGGCGCCAGCGAGAGCGAGACGTTCGAGAGCGCCTCGACGGCGACGCCGCCCTCGTAGGTCTTCGTCACGTCCGCCAGGTCGACCACCGGGTCGCCGTCGGCTGCCCCGTCCGCGCCGGCCGGCGAATCGGCGCCCGTCGCCTCCGTGTCGGTCGCGTCGGTCACACCCGTGCCAGGGGGCGGTGGGAAATGAACCCCTCGCCGGCCGACAGTAGTGGCTCCCGTCCGTGTCGTTAAGCCGCTCCGGTCCTAACCGGCGACAATGACAGACGACCGCGGGTCCCTGGCGACGCGGGCCGTCCCGCTGGCGGTCGGCGTGGTCCTCCTCGCCGTCGCCGGCGCGGTCGCGGCCGGCGCGCTCCCCCGCGCCCTCGACGGCGACGCCCGGCCGGACGGCGAGGCGGTCCTCGACCGAGTCGAACAGCGCTACGCGAACGCCGAGACGCTGACCGGCGAGACGACCGTCACCGTCGCGAACGCGACCGCCGAGCGCTCGGCGAACGTCTCGTTCGTCTTCGACCGGCCGAACCGGACGAAGCTGAGTACCACCCGCGACGGCGACGAGTACGCCGTCGGCACGAACGGTTCGGTCGCGTGGGTCTACGACGGCGCGAACGACACCGCCCGCGTCTGGGACCTGCCCGAGAACGCCTCCGCGTGGAACGAGTCGGCGTGGAACGAGTCGGCGACGGCCGCCGGGAACCACAGCTGGAACGGGAGTCACGCGAACGCGGGCGACCACAGCTGGAACGGTACCCACGCCTGGAACAACACCGTGTGGGACGATCCGAACCGCTCGACGAACGTCTCGGCGTGGCTCGCGGAGAACGTGACCGCCGAGGTGCGCGAGACGACGACCGTCGACGGCGCGGAGGTCTACGTCGTCGGACTCGAACCGACCAACGAGTCCTACCGAGGGGAAGCGACGCTGTGGGTCGACACCGGCGACTACCGCGTCCACGAACTGCGCGCCAGTTACGGCGACAATTCGACGACCGTCGCCTTCGACGGCGTGCGGTTCAACGCGAGCGTCCACGGGAGCACGTTCCGGCCGCCCGACGCCGCGTCGGTGAACAGGGTCGGCGCGGAGCGCTACGACGGCTTCGACGCCGCACAGGACGCGACCGACGTGGCCCTCCAGCGCCTCGACGGCGGGGACTACGAGTTCGACGAAGCGGTCGTCGTGACGCGAGCGGGCCGGACGGTCGTCGCCCAGCGCTACGCCGGCGCGGCGAACGTGACCGTCGTCGCGACGGCCGACGACCTGCCGACGCTGAACGCCAGCGCGGGCGGGACCGCGACCGAGGGCGAGTCCGTCACCGTCGCCGGCGCGAACGCGACCTACGTCGAGCGCGACGACGGGGCGGCCGTGGTCTGGGACGACGGCGGCGTGACGCGGACGGTGGTCGGCGACCTGCCGCGGGCGGAACTAGTCGACCTGGCCGAGCGGGTCGCGGACTGACGCGGCCCGGCTACGCGAACACCGACGGCCGCAGCCGCGCCCGCTCCTCTTTGGTCAGCCGGTACGGCGCCAGTTCCGTCTCAAGGTCGCCGAGCGCGTCGCGACGCGCCCGGTGTTCGGCGAGGAAGTCGCCGATCCGGTCGGCGGCGATCTCCTTCAGTTCGCCCGTGAGCAACTCGCCTGAGCGGTAGTCGGCCGCCAGCCGCTCCACGCGTTCGTCGTCGGGTTCGAAGAACGTGTGGAGGTACTGGTAGGCCACGTCGACGCTCGGGTCGCCGCCGTGTTCGCGGTGTTCGTCGATATCGACGCGGCCGCCCGAGTGGGCGTGTTCCATGATCTTCGATCGGACCGTCTCGCGGTCGTCGGTCAACTCGATAGCGGGTGCATCGGCGGACGAGGACATCTTCCCGGGGCCGTCGAGCGCGGGGAGGAACTTCCCGAGCAGGGCGCCCGGCTTGTCCACGTCGAAGCGCTCCTTGGCGGCCACGTCTCTGCAGACCCGGACGTGGGGGTCCTGGTCGATGGCGACGGGGACCAGCGTCGGGTGCCGGCCGTGGACCAGTTGCGGGAGCAACAGGTGGGTGGCCTGGACGGCGGGGTAGAAGGAGAGGCCGACGTTCTCGGGGTCGCCGTAGGTCGCGTCGACGGTCGACTGGGTGATGTCGGCGGCCACGCGGGCGGCCTGCGGGTAGACGACGTCGGCGTCGAGGCGGTCGACGACGATACGGGTACGCTCGGGGTCGAAGCCGACGGCGAGCAGATCGCGGAGGTTCGAGCGGGTGGCTTCCTCGATCTCCTCGAACGACAGGTCCTTCGCGTAGAACTTCTCGTCGTCCGAGAGGGGGATGTAGACGTGCGCCCCCGTCTCGTCCTGCAGGCGCTTGGCGAGGTAGAAGACGAGGACGTGACCCAGATGCATCGGGCCGGAGGGGCCGACGCCGGTGACGACGGAGTGTGTCTCGCCGGCCTCGGCGGCGGCGAGGTAGCGGTCGATATCGCGGCCCGCGTAGAAGACCCGCCGGCGGAGCATCGGGTGGTCGGGGAACCGTTCGACCTGCTCGTCGGTCAGCCGGTCGGCGCCGAACTGCTCCAGCAGGCGGTCGTAGTCGACCGTCCCCGCCACGTCGTAGGGCGTGACGGTGAACTCGTCGGTCTCTGCGGACTGGTCGACTGGCTGTGCGTCGGTGGCGTGGTCGGCGGGCTGTGCGTCGGTGGCGCTGTCGTCGTGCATGAGTGTCGTGGGTGTGCGGCGGCTGGCGGGCGAGCGTGCGGGAGAACGAGTGAGCACCGCGACCGCCCCGGTCGGGTTAGGCCCGACCGACCGCGTCCGCGGTACTGTCCGCTCTCGGAGCGGGCGAGCGCCAGCGCCACGCGAGAGCGGACCGCGTCATCACCAGCCGGTAGCCCGCTGGCGGGCAAATAGGTTTCGGAGCCGTCTGGCAGGAGCGGCGAGGGGGAGGTGGCAAGCGGGGCTGGCGGGAAGCGGGATCGGACCCGTCACTGCGTTCACAGGGGTCTGACGCCCGGATGACGGGTGTTTTTGTAGGGAGACGGGCGTCATTGTAGTGATGGCTACGTCGGCGAACGGGCACCTCGAACGGGACGTACTGGTACGGGCGGGGCCGCTGATCTGCGCGACGACGCTCGCGCTGACGGCGGCCTTCATGGGCATCGTCGGGATCGCGTCCGGCGACGCGTCGGGGCTGGTCGGGCGACTGCCCCTCTACGTGCTCGCCGGGTCGGTCGCGTTCGTCGCCGCGCTGTTGGCGGCCGAACACTCCGAGTACTACGGGCGACCGGCGCTGGTCACCGCGGCGGGCGTCGGCGCCGTCGGCTTCGTGATGATCGGGCTGGGCACCGAGGGCGTCGTCTACGGGGCGACCCACCCCGACGCCGTGGTCGCCTCGCACCTCTCGGTGTACCTGCTGTCGGCGGCGATGATCGCCTCCGGCGTCGGCTACTGGACCGTCCGCAACTGGCGCGACGTGACGACCGCGGTGAACACGAGCGGCCTCTAATCTCCGGCGGATCGACGCCCGCACGACCGAACTGTTTTTTCCGATTGACTGTCAACGAGGCGTATGGTCCACCATCCCGTCGCGGGCGTGGGCATCCTCGTCGCGATCCTCACCCTCCCGGTCGGGCTGCTCACCGCGCTGTTCGTCGGCGCGGTTCCCGCGGCCGCAGTCTTCGTCGTCGGCTGGTTCCTGCTGACGCCGGTGCTCGTCACGTTCGCCGAGGAGGTCGGCGCGCTGCTCCCCGGCTACGGGGACGACGAGCCCGACGAGGCGTCCGACGACCCGCTGGCGGAACTCAAGGCCCGCTACGCCCGCGGCGAGATAGACGACGACGAATTCGAACGACGCGTCGAGCGACTGGTCGGCGTCGAGGAACTGGACGCGGATGGGGCGGCCGGCGACCTCGAGGCGGCCGGTCCCGACGTGGACGACCTCGATGCACCCGGTCCCGACGTGGACGACCTCGACGCGGACCCGGTCGACGACCGGGAGCGGTCCGTCGAGCGGGAGTGACTACGCCGCGTCCCCGTCGCCGTCCCTGTCCGCCTCGGGACCGCCGAACAGGTCCTCGTGGCGGTCTGCGAGATTGGCGTAGTCGCCGGAGTTGAACGCCTCGAAGACGGCCTCGGGGTCGATGCTGGTCTCCGAGAGCGGCGTGACGGTGGCGGGCATCCCGCGGACGAACGACTCGGGCGGCACCTCGTAGCCCGGCGGGACGACGGTGCCCATCGCGACGATGCTGCCCGCGCCGATGACGGCGTCGCTGACCGTGGAGTTGAACCCGACCAGGGCGCCGTCCTCGACGGTCGTGTCGTTCAACACGGCGCTGTGGCCGACCATCGCCTTCTCGCCGACCTCCGAGGCGTGGACGGTGGCGTTGTCGCCGACCGCCGACTCGCGGCCGACCCGCACCGGCCCCACGTCCCCCCGCAGGACCGCCCCCGGCCAGACGTTCGCGTTCGCCTCGACCGTCACGTCCCCCACCAGCGTCGCCTCCCGGCTGACGTGGGCGTACCCGTGGACCTCCGGCCGCTGCCCCTCAAACGCGTACTCGCGACTGTCCATGTTGTGTGCGAGGTGTTCGCACACCTAAACGCTTGGCCCGGCGCGTGGGCGTCGCTCGTTCGTGTCCCGTACGCCCCCCGTTTCGCGTGGAGTCGCCGCGTGGCTCCTACCGCGCGCCGTCGAAGTGCACGTCGGCGAAGTCGAGGACGGCGTCGAGATACCCCTCGTTCAGGGTGTGAGCGGTCTCGCGGCGGTAGTGACAGATCGAGCCGACGGTCTCCGGGTCGATCTCGTCGTCGCCGTACAGGGGGAGGTCGTCGGCGATCCCCTCGGCGCCGAGCAGTTCCCAGACGGGTTCGGCGGCACGGACCGCGTCGAGCGCGCGGCCGGGGTTGGTCCAGTAGTCGCGGGCGCCGGCGGTGTCGATCAGGGGCCGGGGCGCGACCAGCGCGGCGAGGCAGTGCTGGTCGACCGGCAGCCGCTCGACCTGCCCGTCGAAGGCGGCGAAGGTGTCGGCGAACCACCCCGGGAACGCCCCGGTGATGTCGTCGATCCCCTCCTGGTCGTTGTCGCGGTTGAGCGCCATCCCGCCGGTGCCGGACTGGTGGGGCGCGACGAGGCCGATCCGCTCGTCGGTCGCGCCCGCCAGCAGCGCGGCCTTGCCGCAGCGGGAGTGACCGAAGACGATGATCTCCTCGGCGCGGACCGAATCCATGGGGCGGAGCGCGTCGACGCAGCGCTGGAGCCCCCAGGCCCACGCTGCGAGGACGCCCCACTCGGTGCCCGGCGGGCCCGGCAGTTCGTCGTCGTAGTAGGGGCGGATGCCCTCTCCGGGGTCGCCGCTGTCGGGGTCCACGTCGGCGGACTGGTAGGTGGCGAAGCCGTAGCCCCGCGAGAGGACGTGCTCGACGCACCAGTAGTCAGCGGCGACGCCGCGCTCGGCCGCTCCCTCCTCGCGGCCGCCGTGTTCGCGGGCGGTCTCGGTGATCGTGACCGCGGGGTCGTCGACGGCGGCGTGGTTGCCCCCCCAGTTCAGCCCGAGCAGGACCGGCACCGACCGCCCCGCCTCGACGGCGTCGCTCGGCAGGAAGACGGCGAGGGTGATCGAGGGCGCGTCGGGCGGCAGGTCAGCGAACGATATCTCCGTCTCGACGAGCGTCGCGGCGCCGTCGCAGACGCCCGCGGTTCGCTCCGTTGTCATCTCGGTCTCGGGCGCCCCGGGGGCGTAGCCGTAGACGTGCTGGCGGAGCAGTTGTCGGATCTCGGCGCGGCGGTCGCGCCAGTCGGCTGTGCTCTCGACCGGGGTCCCGTCGCGGAATTCGAGCGGGTCCGGGAGGTCCGGGCAGCGCTCCAGCCTTGAGGGGCCGCGCAGGTCCGTCGGGTCCGTGTGCATCGATACCGTCCGCGTGGGCGCGACCGACCGAAAAGCCACCGGCGGCGGCGAACCGCGCGGACTCGGCAGTGACTGGCCGGCGACAGCGCCCCGGCGGCGGCCGCTCGTTCGACGGGCGGGACGGTCCCGGGTACCGGCGCGGCCGACCGCGAGCCCAACGGCTTTCGGCGCGCGGGCCCTCGTCCGGACCGATGACACGCTCGGCCGTCCAGCTGTACACGCTCCGGAACGTCGACCGCCCGTTCACCGAGGTGCTCGAACTCGTCGCCGACGCCGGCTTCGACGGCGTCGAGTTCGCCTACCGCGTGGCCGAGGCGGACACCGACGCGGTGCTCGCGACGCTGGCGGAGACCGGCCTCGACGTCGCCGGCGCCCACGCCGGGATCGACCGGCTGGAGGACGACTTCGAGGAGACGGTGGCCTACTACGACGAACTCGGCGTCGACCACGTCGTCGTCCCGTGGCTCGGCGCCGAGCACTTCGCGTCCGCCGAGGCCGTCGAGGCCGCGGCCGCCCGCCTCGCGAAACTGGCCGACGATCTGTCCGAGCGCGGCAAGACCCTGCACTACCACAACCACGACCACGAGTACACGGATCTGGGGGACGAGACCGGGTTCGACCGGTTCCTCGCCGAGACCGAGATCCCGGTCGAACTCGACCTGGGGCTGGCACTGGCCGCGGGCGACGACCCGGTCGCGCGCCTGCGCTCGCTGGGCGAGCGCTCGCGGCTGGTCCACCTCAAGGACTACGACGCGAACGCGGGCGAGTCGGTCCCGGTCGGCGAGGGCGACCTCGACCTCAAGGGGATCGCCGACGCCGTCGCCGACAGCGAGAGCGAGTGGCTTGTCTACGAGTACGAGGGCGCAGACCCGCTGGCCTCGCTGGAGCGGGCCGCAGAACGGACGAACGACCTCGTCTGATACGGAGTATTGCAAGCGTTTCCCGGGTCGACCGCACGACTGCGTGCGGTCGATCCCGGAATGACTTGCAATAACCCGTATGAGTCGCCCGGTACCGGCGATACAGCGCCCGTTTGATCCACATGAAGGCACTTTTCCGCGGGGGACGGTGGCTCGGACACGATGGACCGGGACCGACGACGCTACCTGGGGTTGCTCGCCGGCGCGCTGGCGGGGACGGCCGGCTGTCTGGGGGACGGAAACGGAGACGATCCGACGCCGACGGCCGAAGGGGCGGGCGACCCGGCGGGCGACGACCCGACCGCCACGTCGACCGGGACGGCGCGGGCGACGCCGACGGCGGCCGGATCGCCGGCGGCCACCGACGGGTCGGTGGCGACTGACGGGGCGACGGCGGCCGACGGGGGGACGGCGACGGCGCCCGGGACGACCCCCGCGCCGTCGCTCGTGCTCGACCCCGTCGAGCCGTCGGGCGACGCGGCGCTGACCGTCTACCCGCGGAAGCTCGCGTCGATGCTCCGATCGGCCGCGACCGGGGACGGGCCGGTCCGCGCGACCGCCGACGCCGCCGTCTACGCGCCCGAGCCGTTACTCCCGACGGTCGACGCGGTCGAGATCGTCGACCCCGCGGGCGACGCCGACGGGACCTACGCCGTCGCCTGCGAGGGCGGCGCCGACCACGGGATGACGCTGGTGGCCGACGAGGTGCCCGCCGAGGAGGCCACAGATCCGGCGCCCGTCTCCGAGTTCCCCGCGGAGTACCGCGACCTCGTCGTCGAGGCCCTCACCGAGCCGAGCGCCGGGCCGGTCTCCCCCGAGACCGAGCGCGGCGAGTGGGTGCGCGAGCAGTTCTTCGGCGAGTACGTCAGCTACGAGGGGCAGACCTACCGCGGCCGCGAGGTCCACCCGACCGACGCCGTCTTCTTCAGCACGGAGGTCTGGTACGTCCTCGCGCTGTCGCCGGTCGAGGGGGCCGACGACCCGCTCCGGCTCCGCCTGCCCGAGATCGACTCCGCCGTCCGGCGGACCGTCGACGGCGCCCTGGAGGAGCGGTCGAAACACGACCGGGCGCCCGCCGTCGCCGGCCCGCCGCTGGCCGACGCCGTCCGGTCGTTCGCCGCCGACACCGACCGGGTCCTCACGCACACCCACGCCTACGAGGTCGCACTCCGGCCCTAGGGCGAGCGGATATCCGAGCGGCTCGGGCCCCGACGGGGCCAGTCGCTGCGGGAGTGGTCAGTACAGGCTATAAACTTACCACACCAGCATCCGCCGAGCGAACGAAGTGAGCGAGGCGGTTCGCCGTCAGAGCAAGCGCTGACGAGCCTGCGGTCGTTCGCGGTGCTCACTCCCGCAGACACCGGACGCAAGCGAGCGAAGCGAGCGCGCCGTCCGGCCTCTTTCCCCACGTTTTTGCAGCGGAGGATTCCCGCAGCGCGCCTCCGGCGCGCGAGGAACTCTCCGCTGCAAAAAGTGGGTTTACACACGAACAGGCCACGACGGTCGCCGGCGACGGCGCCTTTTAGGCGGGGCCGCCCCTCCCGTCGACCGATGGAAGTCACCCTGCTCGGGACCGGCGACACGACGGGGACGCCGACGCCCGGCTGCGACTGCGAGACCTGCGAACGGGCCGACGAACTGGGCGTCGAGCGCTCGCGGTTCTCGGTCCACGTCCGCAACGAGCGCACCGGGGAATCGCTGCTCGTCGACACCAGCCCGGACTTCCGCCACCAGTTCCTCGGCCACGACGTGGCCCTGCCCGACGCCGCCGTGATCACGCACATCCACTTCGACCACCTCGACGGCCTCGGCCACGCCTACCGGCTGTTCGACCGTCTGCCCGTCCACGCCGCCGACGAGCGCGACCCCGAGACGGGCGAGAGCGTCGCCGAGACGGTCCGCCGGCGCTACGACTACCTCGACCGGGTCGAGGTCGTCCCCGAGACCCCCTTCGAACCGTTCGATACCTGCGGGTTCGAGGTGACGCTCGTCCCGGTCGACCACCCGCCGCTGGTCTGCTACGGCCTCGCCGTCGAGGACCCCGAGACCGGCGCGAAGCTCGCCATCTCCGGCGACACGACCTACGGGATCGGCGCCGAGTCGCGGGCGGTCCTCGACGACCCGGACCTCCTGCTAGCCGACGGCATCGTGACCGCCGACCTCTGCGAACACCACCCCGCCGGCGGGAACCACTTCGACGACGACGGCGTCGCCCGCACGTTCGGCACCAAACACATGACCGTCGAGGGCGCCGTCGCGCTGGGCGAGGACCTCGACGCCGACGAGACGCGAGTGGTCCACGTCTCCCACTTCCTCGACGCCGACCGGGCGTTCGCGGAGCCGCTGGCCGTCGACGGCGAGCGGTACGAACTGTGACCACGGCGCGGAGCGGCGGTTCCGTTCGCCGGCGACGCACGCCCCCCGGAAACTCCATACCGCTCGCGCCCGAACCGGGCCATATGAGTAGCCAGGCCCCCGACGAGGCGTCCGAGCCGCTCGCCACCCGGGTGGTGCTGTCGTTCCCGGCCGATATCGGCGAGCACGGCCGCACTCGCATCCGCTCGGACTACTACAGAAAATACCTCACCAAGATCCACGACTCCGCCGCCGAGGGCGACGAGTGGGACGAGTTCACCGACGTTGGCTGTTGCGGCAGTCAGATGGACGTGCCGCTGGTGGTAGAGGAGGTCGAGGGCGGCTCGCGGATCGACACGGACACCGAGATCGAGTACACCGAGCGCGAGGCCTGCGGGATCAACCAGGGCTGGTCGGTCCAGCACGACGAACCCGAGGCGCTCGACGACTGAGCGGCGGCGCCGTCGCAGGCCAACCGCTCCGCGACCCTCGGTATCACGCCCCAGGACAGTCCGAATCGCTGAAATAGATCGACGGCGGAGAGGAGGGTGTGTCACAGCAGGTCGGCGAGGTCGGGACGCTGTTCCTCCACGAGTACGGCGACGACGTGCGCGTCGCCGTGGTCAGGGAGGGGGAGCGGCGCCTCCACGCGATACTGGAACTCAAGGAGACCGGCGCCGGGCCGCGACCCGCCCGGCTCCGCGTGAAACAGGGGACCGACGAGGAGCCCCGCCCGCCCGACCTGTTCGTCGAACTCGCCCGCTCGGCCTCCCGCATCCGCATCTCCGAGCAGACCTCCCCCGAAGTTCGCCGCCGGCTGCAGGAACTGCTCGACGCCTACCAGCTGGAGGCGAAGGCCGTCCGCACCTGCCGCTACTGCGCCAGCGAGGGCCACTACTCGCCCATCACCTCGGAGACGGCCATCGAGGCCGACGGCGAGTACATCTGCCCCGACTGCGCGAAGGCGGAGCTCGACCGCGAGCTCGCCTACAAGGGCGAGATCACCAGCGGCGCCCGGGATCGGCTCTACGACCTTCTCACCGAGGTCCAGGACCTCGACCGCGTGTCCAATCTCCTGAAAGGCGACCTCGACCCCGACCTGACGAAGTTCGACGAGATCTCCGCGACCGTCGACGAGGTCGACCCGGTCCCGGTGGACTCGCTGGATCTACACCCGGGCATCCAGGACCACCTGGAGGGGCGGTTCGACACGCTCCTGCCGGTCCAGAGCCTCGCCGTCGAGAACGGCGCGACGGAGGGACAGGATCAGCTCGTCGTCAGCGCGACCGCCACCGGGAAGACGCTCATCGGCGAGATGGCCGGCCTCGACCGCGTCCTGAACAACAAGGGGAAGATGCTCTTTCTCGTCCCGCTCGTGGCGCTGGCCAACCAGAAACACGAGTCCTTCGAGGAGCGTTACGGCGACATGGTCGACGTGTCCCTGCGCGTGGGCGCCAGCCGCATCAACGACGGCGGCGGCCGCTTCGACCCCGGCGCCGACGTGATCGTCGGCACCTACGAGGGCATCGACCACGCGCTGCGGACCGGCAAGGATCTGGGGAACATCGGGACCGTGGTCATCGACGAGGTCCACACCCTCGGCGAAGACGAGCGGGGCCACCGCCTCGACGGCCTGATCTCGCGGCTGAAACACTACTGCGGCGAGCTGTCGGACAACAAGAGTACCGACGGCACCCAGTGGATCTACCTCTCGGCGACTGTCGGCAATCCCGGCGACCTCGCGGAGCAACTGCGGGCCCAGCTCATCGAGTTCGAGGAGCGGCCCGTCCCCATCGAACGGCACGTCACCTTCGCCGACGGCCGCGAGAAGATGCGCATCGAGAACAAGCTCGTCCGCCGGGCGTTCGACACGAAGTCGTCGAAGGGCTACCGCGGACAGACTATCATCTTCACCAACTCCCGGCGGCGCTGTCACGAGATCTCCCGGAAGCTGGAGTACGACTCCGCCCCCTACCACGCCGGGCTGGACCACCGCCGGCGCAAGAAGGTCGAGCGACAGTTCGCCGACCAGGACCTCGCGGCGGTCGTGACGACCGCCGCCCTCGCCGCGGGCGTCGACTTCCCGGCCTCGCAGGTCGTCTTCGACTCGCTGGCGATGGGCATCGAGTGGCTCACCGTCCAGGAGTTCCACCAGATGCTCGGCCGCGCCGGCCGCCCGGACTACCACGACAAGGGGACCGTCTACGTCCTCGTCGAACCCGACGGCAATTACCACAACAGCCAGGAGATGAGCGAGGACGAAGTGGCGTTCAAGCTCCTGAAGGGTGAGATGGACCCCGTGATCACTCGCTACGACGAGGGCGCGGCCGTCGAGGAGACGCTCGCCAACGTCACCGTCGGCGGGAAACACGCCAAGCGGCTCAACGACAGGATGATCGGCGAGGTGCCGACGAAACACGCGATCGGCAAGCTGCTGGAGTACGAGTTCATCGACGGGCTGGAACCGACGCCGATGGGCCGCGCCGTGACCTCCCACTTCCTCTCGCCGGACGACGCGTTCCTGCTGCTCGACGGGATCCGGAAGAGCGACGATCCGTACGAGATCGTCGCAACGATGGAACTGCGCGACGACGAGCGGTAGAGCCGTTTCGAACGCCGAAACGGTCTCG
Organism: Halosimplex marinum; assembly: GCF_051414075.1. Taxonomy (NCBI): domain Archaea; kingdom Methanobacteriati; phylum Methanobacteriota; class Halobacteria; order Halobacteriales; family Haloarculaceae; genus Halosimplex; species Halosimplex marinum. Next base: position 1,014,634 of record NZ_JBLKNY010000003.1, read on the forward strand.
CGGAACTGTAACGGGCGGTGGCACGGGGCGTACCACAAGGTTATGGTTGCGGACCGTCTGGTTACGGCAATGACTGCCGCTACCGGCGGGGACCCGACCCGCACGATCACCCTGGACGCCCACGTCCACACCGACGCCTCCTACGACTGCTCGGCGGCGCCCGACGCCGTCGTCGACGCGGCGCTGTCGGCCGGGCTGGACGCCGTCGCCGTCACCGACCACGACACCGTCGCGGGCGTCGGGCCCGCCGTGGCGGCCGCCGCGGAGACGGACCTCCTCGTCGTCCCGGGCGTCGAGGTCTCGACCGCCGAGGGCCACCTGCTCGCGCTCGGCGTCGACCGGGCGCCCGCGCCCGACCGGCCGTTTGCCGAGACGGTCGCGGCGGTCCGGTCGGCCGGCGGCGTCGCGGTCGTCCCCCACCCCTTCCAGGTCAGCCGCCACGGCGTCCGCCGGTCCGTGCTCGACAGTTGCGAGGTCGACGCGGTGGAGACGCGCAACGCCGTCGCGGTCACCGGGTACGGGAACCGACGCGCCCGCCGGTTCGCGGCCGCCGAAGAGTACCCGACGGTCGGGGGCAGCGACGCCCACCGACCCGGCCTGATCGGCCGGGCGTTCACCAGCGTCACGCTCCCCGCGGGCGTCGACTGGGCGACGATGACGGTCGCGGACGTGCTGGCGGGGATCCGTGCGGGCACCGCGTCCGCGCAGGGGTCCGTCACGACGCCCGTCGAGTTCGCGACGACCTACGCCTGGCACGCCCGCGACACCGCCGCGACGGCGGTCGACTCCGCCCGCGGCGCCGCGGCGACCGGGCGGGCGGCCGCCGGCTCCCACCCCGCGGTCGGCGCCGGCGCGGTGCTCGGCTCGGCCCTGCTGGTGGGGTCGCGAACGGGGCGGGCCGGCCGCGTCCCGCGACGGATCGCCGGCCGCGTCCGGTAGCGACCGTCGACGGTGCCGTAGCGCCCGAGCGATGGGGGGCCTTTTTCCGGCGCCCCTCCGACTGTGCGGACGTGCCATTCGGGATCACCGCCGGCGCGGCGTTCGTCTTCCTCGTCATCCTCGCCGCGCTGATCCTCTTCGCCACCGAACCCGTCCCGGTCGACATCACGGCCATCGGCGTGCTCGTCGCCCTGCTGGTCGCCGAGCCGCTGTCGGCGCTTGCAGTCGACTGGGGCCTGCTCGCCGAGCCGCTGGTCGTGCTGAGCGACCCCGCCGAGGGCGTCTCCGCGACCGACGCCGGCCTCTCCGGGTTCGCCAGCTCGGCGACGCTGACGGTGCTGGCCATGTTCGTCCTCTCGGACGGCGTCCAGCGCACCGGCGTCGTCCAGATCCTCGGCTCGAAGATCGCGGGGATCACCCGCGACAGCGAGAGCCGACAGCTCGGCGCCGTCATCGGCCTCGTCAGCCCCATCTCGGGCTTCATCAACAACACCGCCGCCGTCGCCATCCTCCTGCCGATGGTCACCGACCTCGCCCACGAGGGCAAGACCTCCCCCTCGAAACTGCTCATTCCCCTCTCCTACGCCTCGATGTTCGGCGGGACGCTGACGCTGATCGGCACCTCGACGAACATCCTCGCCTCTGAGCTGTCGGGTCGGCTCGTCGGCCGCACGTTCACGATGTTCGAGTTCACGCAGCTGGGCGTCGTCCTCTCGGTCGTCGGTGCGGCGTACCTCCTGACGGTCGGCCGGTGGCTGACCCCCGAACGCATCCCGGTCGCCCGCGACCTCACCGAGGAGTTCGAGATGGGCGAGTACCTCACCGAGGTGGTCGTCCGCGAGGACTCGCCGCTGGTCGGCGAGACCGTCCGCGACGCGCTCCGGGACACCGACTTCGACATCGACTTCGTCCAGTTGATACGGAACGACCGCGCGTTCACCGAGCCGCTCGACCCCAAGACGATCCGGGCCGGCGACGTGTTCGCCGTGCGGACCGACCGCGGGACGCTCGTCGAACTGTCCGACGCCGAGGGGCTTGACCTGCTCCCCGAGGTCGAGGTCGACGAGGACGAGCTCGAGGAGCCCAACGACCGCGACAACCTCGTCGAGGTCGTGGTCGCGCCCGGGTCGAACCTCGTCGGGGAGTCGCTCGTCTCGGCCAACTTCCGCCAGCGCTACGACGCGACGGTGCTGGCCCTGCGGCGCGGCCGGGAGCTGTTCCGCCAGCGCATGGACGACGTGCGACTCCGCGTCGGCGACACCCTCCTGATCCAGGGGCCCCCCGACAGCATCGAACGGCTCAACGTCAACCGCGATTTCATCGTCGCCCAGACGATCGACCGCCCGGACTACCGCCGCTCGAAGATCCCCGTCGCCGTCGGGATCGTCCTCGGCGTCGTCGGCGCCGCCGCCCTCAACGTCCTCCCCATCGTCGTCGCCGCGCTGACCGGCGCGCTCCTGATGGTCCTCACCGGCTGTCTCAAACCCACCGAGATCTACGACGCCGTCCAGTGGGACGTGATCTTCCTGCTCGCCGGCGTCATCCCGCTGGGCATCGCCCTCGAAAACACCGGCGGCGCCGACCTCATCGCCGACCTTGTCGTCCAGTCGGCGACGCTGCTCCCGCCGCTCGGCGTGCTCGCCCTGATGTACATCGTCACCGCCCTCCTGACCAACATCATCAGCAACAACGCCAGCGTCGTCCTCATGATCCCCGTCGCCGTCGAGGCCGCCCGCCAGCTCGGCGTGAACACCTTCTCCTTTATCCTCGCCGTCACCTTCGCCGCCTCGACCGCCTTCATGACCCCCGTCGGCTACCAGACCAACCTCTTCGTCTACGGCCCCGGCGGCTACCGCTTCACCGACTACCTCAAAGTTGGGACGCCCCTGCAACTGATCTTCGCCGCCGCCACCACGCTCGGGATCTACGCGTTCTGGGGACTGTGAGGAAGTGTCGACACCGGATCCCGAAGCGGGCACGCAACGAAACGCTTTCGTCGGCCCCCGCGCAAACGGGAGTTACGGGACCGTGGGGTAGCTTGGTATCCTTTCGGCCTTGGGTGCCGATAACCTCGGTTCGAATCCGAGCGGTCCCACTACACCCATATACCTTTTCCCGGGTGCTCTGGTAGTGTTCAGATAAGACGATTCCACGCGAAGGCGAATGATCTGAGCCAATCGTCGGCGGTTGCTGGATCGACGTGACTGAAGCCATTTGAGAACGAGTCTGTTCTTCGTTTTACCTCACGAAAGACACGTTCGACGCTGTTGCGATTTCCGTGGCGTTCGTATGTGAAATCGAGGCCGTGTCGGCGACACGCTTCTTTGAGCGGGGTAGCGTCGTCGACGAGAAACATGGCATCGTCGACATCGTGTTTCTCGCGGAGTTCGCCGAAAAACCTCTCCGCGAGAGCGTTTGTTCTCGTCGGTTCAAGCTTTGTGTGGAGCAATTCGTTAGATCCGGGATCGACAGCGGCATACAGCCAGTACTGTTGGCCGTCGATGCGGATCACAGTTTCGTCGACCGCGACCTGATCCGGACAGCGACCAGATCTCGGCTGTAGATCAGCCTTGTGAACCCAGTTGTGGATGGTTGATCGAGCCCTCTCGACACCGAATACCTCAAGAAACGAAACAGTATTCGAAAGCGATAGTCCCGCAAGATGCAGTTGAATACTGAGCTTCATCAACAGCACCGGTGTCGCTTCACGTTCAACAAACTCTCAGTCGATCTCACTCAAACATCCGCCGAGGCGGCCGTTTTCGGGCATAGATCACTCAGAAAACGGACCGCCTCACCCTTCATCCTTATCTGAACACCGCCGGTGCTCTGATAGGTAGCGGCCGCTCTCGTTCGGTCGCTGAACGCGGCGGTACCGTCACCCGGTCGCGGTCGCATCCGGAGCTGATCGCGTCGAGGAACCCCGTCGAGTTCGTCCCGGCGACCGAGTTGCGAGAGGCGACGGACGAAGAGGCCCGCGAGGCCGTCCGCGCCGTCGAGAGAGGTTACTGTTCCAACAAGCGTCCGTCGAGCGAGTCCTCGATGGGAGAGTCCACCCGGTCGGCCGGCGAGTGAATCCTTTGGATGAGCGACCCCTGGAACCACTGCGAAGACTGCGGTACCTTTTATAGCCAGTTCTCGCTCAGGTAGACAACCGATGGTAGACTATCGCGGTCGTCAAAGCGATTGATAACTGTAGTGACGATTCGGAAGACATCGAACGACGACAGTTCCTGGTCCGGGCAGTAGAACACGCCGGCGTGATTGTCGTCCGGATCAGCGAAATGGTCGTCGTAGGAGATGATGATACGACCCGTTTCGCGAGCGTATCGTCGTACTTCGCTGTCCGGCGTTCCGACGCCGAGTGAGTTCACCTCGACGACGCGCTCGACATCGTGGCCCTCGCGGGCGAGCTTCCGGGCAATGTCCGCCTCGACGTTCTCGTCAAGTAGAAACGAAAGCTGCATCCGCCGCTACTCCTCTGTGTCGGCTACGTCTTCAGGTCCGGTGACGACTCGTGGATCGTCTTCGGCAACCTGTCGACGTTCACCTCGCCGCTCGGTGATCGCGGCCATTTCGCCTGGGTGCTCGTGGTAGTATGCGAGCGCCCGGTAGACATCCGCGACATCAACGTCGAAGCGGTCCGCGACTGCCTGCGGTTCGAGATCGCGTCGTTCGACGAGTTCGTGAACGCGATAAACGCTGAGACGGGTACAGTCAATACGTGGGTCCCCGCCGAGGACATCCGGTGTCGCAACGATGCGCGCACTCTGCTGAGACATCTCGTCGTGAGATAGATGGTGATTCGATAAAAGTGTTCGTCGAGTCAGTTCGGGTAGAGTTCAACCACCGGCCGGACACGAACACCGGGCTAAAGAACAAGCGCGACGGCGAGCGTTGCCATCCCGAGCGAGGTGTCCGACGTACTTGAGGAGTACATCCGCGGAGACCGCCACGACGTTCACGACGACCACGGCCACGCCCCGCTGCTGACCAGCACCTACGGACGGCTGGGCAAGAACACGATTCGCGTCTGGTCGTATTAGGCGACCCAGCCGTGCCGACACCCTGTGTCCGCACGATCGAGAGCGTGAGCTCTGCGAGTACCTCCGTCAGCGCGAAGTCGACTTCGCGAGAGCGGTGACTATCTCGGAGTACGACCCCCTCGTGGACGCAACGGATACGATCGTACGACTCGGCGTCGAAACGGGGTGAGTCGAGGACGGCCGAATTCGGTTCCATCCCAATTCGAGCACGGACAGGAACAGCGTCGACTGGTTTTTCGTACACTGTGAGGAGACGACCCAGGCGTATCTCGTGGACCCCGACGAGTTCGACGCGTCGATCTCACTCAGAGTCGACGACCCAGACACCGAGATGCCGTCGATCAACTGGGCGGAAAAGTGCGAATTCGAGAACCGCTGGCCCCACTGAACGTCGATCCGTGCGAACCGGCAGACCCGGATCCCACCGATCGCCCTCAGACCCTGTCGTTGCGCGAGTACCCGCAGTTGACGCAGTAGTACTTTTTCGGCCCGTCCTGAACCAGCTCGGCCGAACAGTCCGGACACGTCTCTTCGCCCGTGGATTGCCCTTGACCCGACATCGTGTCAATCTCAGTGATTACCACACATAAATTGGGTGGGTGTTTTCACAGCGTGAACAAACCCCCCGCGATCGGAAGTGATCGTTCGGTCGATATAAACACCCAGTGTGGTGAGGGTCATCACTTTCGGGCCACGCCGTCCCACGTTCAATCGGCCGAGGGGAACTCGGCCACGGGGCGGACAGCGAGGGCGACCGTACCCCTGATATCTCCCTCTCTTCGGGAACCGCAAGTCGGCGCGCTCCTAACTGGTTTGGGCGTGCGCATTTTTGTGCGTGTGGCGTTCCTGCCTGTATGGATCCCACGCGCGGTGACCGATCCCTCACGGGGATGGAGGTGGCCGGGGAGTGGGTCGGGACGGTCGCCGCCGGCGTGGAGCGGTTCTCGGCCGACTCCCGCGAGCCGGCGCGAGCGGTGCTGGAGGACGCCGGGCTGGCCGACGCCGACCCCGCGGAGTGGTACTCCCTGGCGGGCTACGTCGACGCCGTGGCGGCGCTCCACGATATCGCCGGCGACCAGGCCGTCCACGCGCTCGGCCAGCGGGTCGCGCGGGCGGTCGCCTTCCCCGAGGGCACCGGGGACGTGCCGGTTGCGCTGGGCGCCCTCGACGAGGTGTGTCGCGCCGGCCACCGCGGCGGGGACCCCGGCGGGTACGCCTTCCGGCAGATCGGCGACGAGGACGGCCGCGTCGAGTGCCGGACGCCCTACCCCTGCGCGTTCGACCGAGGCATCGTCGAGGGCGCCGCCGTCGCCCACGCCGAAGGGTTCGTCCGCGTCTGCGAAGTCGGCGCCTGCCGGGCCGACGGCGCCGACCGCTGCACCTACGAGGTGAACTGGTAGCCCGGTCCCCGTCCGGGGAGACGGGGACGACCGCCGGGCGCGCACCGATCCACCCCACCCCTTCGTTTCGCGGTCGGACCGCGCGACTGCGGCGCCCTCCCCCATCGCGTCGTTCACTTCCGCCCCGGTTTGCGAACCTTCTTACCCGAGGGAGCGCTAACCTGGCCCAGTCAATGGCGCGCGCCGAGAACACCGAGCTGATAGACTCCTTCGAGGAGCTCTACCGGGACTACTACCGCAACGAGATCGGCGAGCTCGCCCAGAAGTACCCGACCGAGCAGAAGTCGCTCTATCTCGACTGGAAGGACATCCACCGCTTCGACCCGGACCTGGCCGACGACGTGCGCTCCCATCCGGAAGAACTCCGGGAGTACGCCGAGGAGGCCCTGCGACTGTACGACCTCCCCGTCGACGTGAAGCTCGGGCAGGCCCACGTCCGCGTCCACAACCTCCCCGACACCACCGACATCCGGGAGATCCGCGCCGACCACCGCGGCCAGCTCATCGCCGTCCGCGGCATCGTCCGCAAGGCCACCGACGTGAAGCCGAAGATCACCCAGGCCGCCTTCGAGTGCCAGCGCTGTGGCACCCTGACGCGCATCCCCCAGGAGTCGGGCGACTTCCAGGAGCCCCACGAGTGCCAGGGCTGCGAGCGGCAGGGGCCGTTCCGCATCAACTTCGACCAGTCGGAGTTCATCGACGCCCAGAAGATCCGCGTCCAGGAGTCCCCGGAGGGCCTGCGCGGCGGCGAGACGCCCCAGAGCATCGACGTGAACATCGAGGACGACATCACCGGCGAGGTGACCGCCGGCGACCACGTCCGCGTCTCCGGCGTCCTCAAGCTCGACCAGCAGGGCAGCGAGCAGGACCAGTCGCCCATGTTCGACGTCTACATGGACGGCTTCGCCGTCGAGATCGAGGACGAGCAGTTCGAGGACATGGACATCACCGAGGAGGACAAACAGGAGATCATCGAGCTCTCCGGCCGCGAGAACATCTACGACGAGATGGTCGGCGCCATCGCCCCCTCCATCTACGGCTACGAGCGCGAGAAGCTCTCGATGATCCTCCAGCTGTTCTCGGGCGTGACCAAGCACCTCCCCGACGAGTCCCGCATCCGCGGCGACCTCCATATGCTCCTGATCGGTGACCCGGGTACCGGGAAGTGCGTCGCAGGCGATACCCGCGTGACGCTCGCCGACGGGTCTGAGATGCCCATACGAGAACTCGTCGAGGAGAACCTCGACGATCCGAAACCCGTCGACGACGGCGTCTGGGACACCGTCGACTTCCGGGCCCCGTCGCTGCAGGACGATGGGAGTCTCGCTCCCCAGCAAGCGACCAAGGTCTGGAAACGCAAGGCGCCGGAGCAGATGTATCGCGTTCGCACATCAACCGGCCGCGAACTCGACGTGACGCCGTCGCACCCGCTGTTCGTTCAGTCCGGCGGTCGGTTCGAAGCGATGAGAGCCGAGAATCTCGAAGTCGGCCAGCAGGTCGCCGTTCGTCCATCAGTTCAGTCCGAAACTGCTACTTCTCCAGCGGCGGCAGACGGCGGCCAGATGGTCGCAGCGACCGACCAAATCGAGTCGCTTGAACCAGTCGAACCGGACGACGAGTGGGTCTATGACCTCGAAATCGAGGGGACCCACAACTACGTGTCGAACGGCGTGGTTTCGCACAACTCCCAGATGCTATCATATATCAAAAACATCGCGCCGCGTTCGGTCTACACCTCGGGGAAGGGCAGCAGTTCGGCCGGGCTCACCGCGGCGGCCGTGCGGGACGACTTCGGCGACGGACAGCAGTGGACGCTGGAGGCAGGCGCGCTGGTCCTCGCGGACCAGGGCATCGCTGCGGTCGACGAGCTGGACAAGATGCGCTGTGTCACCGGTGACACGCTCGTCCACTTCGGCGACCGCGTGGCGAGGATCGACGACTTCGCGCGTGAAGCCGCGGAAGACGGCAACATCGAGCAGCTTCCGAACGGGCGGACGATCCGCGATGTCGACGCGACGGCGTGGACGATGACCGACGACGGCTCGCTGGTCGAGCGGCCGGTCACCGCGATCCACGAGTATGACGCGCCCGAGGAACTGATTCGTGTGGAACTGGAAGCTGGGAAGTCTCTTACATCGACCGAGGATCACCCATTCTTTGTTAAGGAAACCGGAGGTCGGGTAGAGAAGTCGGCTGAAGAACTAGAGCCCGGTGACCGTGTGTTTGCGCCGGCCCCGGAGTTCTTCACCGCGGCCGACGGTGGGATGGTCGACACTGTAGGTGCGAACGACCGCGCGACAGATACCCGGCTGCTCACTGTCGAATCGGTCGGGACGGTCGCCGGAGCCACAGAGAAGGTGTACGACCTGACGGTCGAGGGGACCCACAACTTCGTCGCGAACGGGATGGTCGTCCACAACTCCGAGGACCGCTCGGCGATGCACCAGGCGCTCGAACAGCAGGAGATCAGCGTCTCGAAGGCGGGCATCAACGCGACGCTCAAGTCCCGCTGTTCGCTGCTCGGCGCGGCCAACCCCAAGTACGGCCGGTTCGACCAGTACGAGCCGATCAGCGAGCAGATCGACCTGGAGCCGGCGCTCATCTCGCGGTTCGACCTGATCTTCACGGTCACCGACCAGCCCAACGAGGAGAAAGACCGGAACCTGGCGGACCACATCCTGCGGACGAACTTCGCGGGGGAGCTGCACACCCACCGCGTGGAGTCGAACTCGTCGAACTTCAGCGACGAGGAGGTCGAGTCGGTCACCGACGAGGTGGCGCCGACCATCGAGCCCGAACTCCTGCGCAAGTACATCGCCTACGCCAAGCGCAACTGCTACCCGACGATGACCGAGGCGGCCCGCGAGGAGATCGAGGACTTCTACGTCGACCTGCGGACCCAGGGGACCGACGAGGACGCGGCGGTCCCGGTGACCGCCCGCAAACTGGAGGCGACGGTGCGGCTGGCCGAGGCCTCCGCGCGGGTCCGGCTGTCGGACAAGGTCACCCAGGCGGACGCCGAGCGCGTGATCGAGATCGTCCGCTCGTGCATGGAGGACGTGGGCGTCGACCCCGAGACGGGCGAACTCGACGCCGACATGATCGAGGCGGGCACGTCCAAGAGCCAGCGCGACCGGATCAAGAACATCAAGGGGCTCATCGAGGACCTGGAGGACGAGTACGACGAGGGCGCGCCGGTCGACGTGGTCGTCGACCGCGCCGAGGAGGTCGGGATGGACCAGTCGAAGGCCGAACACGAGATCGAACAGCTCAAGCAGAAAGGCGAGGTCTACGAACCCCGTACCGACTACCTCCGCACCACATAATGGACCGCATCTCCGCCCTGCGTAACGTCGAGGAGGCGCTGGCGGCCTTCGAGGACGGCGAGCTCGATCTCGCGGACCTGGAGCGGGAGGTCCGGGGGACGCTGCGGACGTACGCGACGGAGTTCGAGGGGGATCTGTCGGCCTACCGGGCCGAGAGCATCGACGAGGACGGGAGAGAGGGTGAGGACGCCGTCGACGGGACGGTCGTGCTGGCGGGGTCGAAACAGGGGGCCCGCGAGCGGGTCCGGGAGCTGGTCGACCGGCCGGGTCCGTTCGCCGTCGAGCGGTTCGACGGCGAGTGACGACGCTGGATCGGCGCCAGCGCCCCGCAGATGGCGGAACGGAAGGGTTTTGGGCGGGCCGCGGTTACGTCGGGTAGACCGACACTGGGATGACCGACCTGCACTCAGAACTGGCCGACGCCAGGAACGTCCTGCTCTGCGCGCCGTCGATGACCGGCGGCGAGGCCGAGGCCTGTACCGACCTGCTGATCCCCCCGAACCCCGGCGGCGCGACCGCGCTGTGGGTGACCTTCCGCGGGGACGCGACCGACTGCGTCGACCAGTGGATCGCCGCGACCGACGAACGGCCCGCGGACGCGGCGGTCGTCGTCGTGGGCGAGTCGCCCGGGAGCCGGCCCGACGGTGTGGCCGTCGAACACGTCACCTCGCCGAGCGATCTGACGGGGCTGGGGATCACCATCGGCGAGTTGCTCTCGGAGTGGGAGACCCCGCCGGTCGTCTGCTTCGACTCGCTGACGGCGATGCTCCAGTACGTCGACGTCGAGACCGCCTACGAGTTCCTCCACGCAGTCACGGGGCAGCTGTACGCCGCCGACGCGCGGGCGCACTTCCACATCGACCCGACGGCACACGACCGCACGACCGTCGACAGCATCGCCTCCCTGTTCGACGCCGTCGTCGAGTTCGGCGACGACGGCCCCGAGGTCCGCAAGCGGCACCTCCTGCAGTAACGCGATCCTGATACCACGTCTTTCTTTCTGACCGATAACTTTATGTCGGGTGGCGATAGGATCGCCGCCCGTGTTGCTGGTGGTGACCTACTCGCGTGCGGCGTGAGTACGAAGGAAAGTCCGGTACGCCGACGATGGATCGAGAGGGAGTCACTCTACCAGCGTAAAAATTTGCTTCCGGTAGATGGGTTCGATATCCTCGTAGTAGGTGTGCAGATAGTCGTCAAGCGAACAGCGGTCGTCAAACGAGCTATTCCCGACTGTATCACCCCGCATGTACTTCACTAGTTCCTGATTGAGGTCCTGGTCGATCTTCCAGAATGTTGTGAAGTAGTGCCGACCGAAGTGGCTTGTGACCGCCCTGTGGTCGTCTGTTTCGGCATATTCCGGTAGAAACGCGTCTTTCCAGAATTCGTTGATTGCTTCCCGACTTGGAGAGTTCATATACGACTCTGAAAGGAACAGCCACGGAACATCCGTCTGTGGTCGTATCAAGAGATATTGGCGCAACAAGTCCCGAACTTCGTCATCGAGTGGCAGGATTCGTGGTCGACGGGATTTGTTTCCGTCGCGCTCATCGCGTGACGGGACGTAGAGAGCGTTCTCTCGATCGTTGAGACTGCCATGCGCTCCAAGTTGGGAATAATGCGTCTTCAGCTCGGAGTCTTGTAACTGAATATCCGTAAGCTGAATGTTACAGACTTCGCCGGCTCGCAACCCCAATTTTAATTGCAAGGCGATCACGGCCCGTTTCTGGATGTGCGTGACACCACGAACCTTCTCCTGCAGTTTCTCCAGCGGGATCCGAGGGGGTTCTTTCGTCTCGGGTCCATTCAGGTCGAGTTTGGACGCCGCCAGGGAAAACGGGTTGAAGTCTTGTGGGTGTGGGAAGGCTGGGTCGTCCTGCCAGTAGCGATATACCTTATTGAGCCGCCAGATCTTTTGTTTGATCGTTCGCGGGTGGTTCTCCCGTTCTTCGGCTAAATACTGAGCAAAGCCTTTCACGTGGTCCACTGCCGGACACGCTGGATGACGGCCTTCTTGCTCCATGAACGAGTGCCAGTGTTTGAAGATTGTCCGGTAATTCCGGTGGGTAGCCTCAGAGAGATTGTTCGCCTGGACTACGTCAGAGAGGAATATCCCGAACGGATCAATGTCTATCGTCTGGAAGATCTCAGCATGACCAGCTAAGGGATCTGTATCGTTGCCGAAGGCAGCCGCGAGCTGCTCTCGTTGTTCATCGACGGAGTTGTTTTCGTCCATCATTCTGAGCTATTGGTCCGGCTGCGAGCGATTTTGAAGTCCCACAGCTCGCTGGTTTTTGGATACTCAGCTGCTGCCATGAGTATCGGGTGATAGACGTGTGGATGCTCCGTATGATACTGGAGCCACGAATAGAACCGGAGTACTTTGACCCAGTACTCTCGGTAGACCGTCGTCTTCTTTCTCGTTTCTAGAAGATCTGCACACCATTGCTCCGCGTCTTCGGGTGTTGCGAGGGCATGGTGCCGTCCGCGACTCTCCATATGCTCTTTCCAGTATCGCCCTGCTTTCCGTGCCGTCTCACAATACCATTCTGAAGCGTCGTGATTCTCACGTTGCGCCGTAACGAACTCGTCCCAAACGTGACGCCCTGAATAGGCTTGTGAGTACTGACGGAAGCGGTACTCTTCTGAGACCTCAGCAAGTTCCGTGAACACCCCCATCTGTTGTTTCGGATCACGAGGCTTCTCGGCTGTCGTCATGTTGACTCACTCCCTCCGGTCTTGTTCAGAGAGGTCTCAACCAGTATCCCGAGGTCGCCCATGTGTTGCGGACAGGTGTGGAACTCTCGACTACTGGTGTCGATATGGATCTCGTTCCGAGCGGCAATTCCATCCGCTTGGAGCGAGAATTCGAAGGCTCCTTGCTGAGTATACTGTTCTAATACGGCCAAGAAGTCCAGTTGGTCGGATGATTGCATGGTTTTCTGGAACGACCGCACAGGAGCGCCCCGCCCCTCGGGGGCGCCGATAAAATCACGTGCGGAACGCTATCCGGCCCCATTGACGCTGTAGCCACTACGAAGAATTTCAGCCATAAATTCCAGTCTCTATCAGACACTCGAAGAGGTTTGGTCTCCTGCAATAAGCTTGTTAAATGTAGTCCCGAATTCGATTCAGTGCAGTATTTAATTTGACCACGTTCTCGGGACTCGTGTAGCAGAGAGCTTTCCAGATCCGGCTAAATTTGGACGGGTTGTGATCTGTCACCTCAGCTATTTCGTCATAGCCTGCGAGGAACTCGTTTTCTCCGAGTACTCGGAGTGCATGGAGGTCAGCCCACGTTTCTTCAAGTCGGTTCACTGCGAAGAACAGCAAAGTTCCAGCGAGCCCTGTTGCAGCCATATCAACCAATCTACCGGGGGCGATGCCGATCAACAGAAGTGTTGCGGCCCACAGCAACAGTACGATACCCCCGGCGCCAAGCAGAACTACTGCCCAAAAGATCCCTCGAACGACTGAGCTACGGTCAGTGTGGCCAAGTTCGTGCTGCACCACGAGTTCCTGTGACCGGTTTGAAAGCCGGTCGAAATACGTGGTATTGAGCAAGAGAGTATCCACGGGCGTTGCTTGACCCAAGAAGCCAGAGTCCTCAGAGTACTGGTATGCTTTGATTGGGGCGCGGTCTATCGGATCGTACTCTATGATTCCGTGAACGCGGGTTCGAGCAAGCCGAGCGAAGACCCGCGTTGCTTTGTCCACCATCCACTCCTCAGTTGCTGAAATCCGTTCCAACAGCCAGTCAATGTCAGGTCTCATCATACTCTCCCCGCGATCTCTGTACCCTGCGAGCGTTGAACGTAGCAGTTTTCTTTCTCATCTACAGGTGTGATCGAAAGGCTCTGTCTATAAACCGAATTGACGGTTCATCGCCTAATACCGGGGTGGATGGGCATTTACACCGTGAGATGCCTGTGAAACGATTTCAGGCTTTTTCACCCCTCCATATCATGATGGGATATGCGAAGGCTCCCACCCGAGTTCGAAAAGAAATATGCTGACCGGGATGACGAGGTAGCGGTTAAGCAGGTTGCGCGGTTCCTTTACCACAATCACGGACAGCAATACACTCTGGATGAGATAGCTGACGAAGTCGGTGTCGCAAAGTCACGGGTATCACAGGTAACCCAAGATTTGCGAGACGACGACTGGGTCAACTCACACGAGGGTTCAATGACCTTAGTTTGGAATACCGAAGCACATAACCCAGCTACTACAGAACCGATAAAAGCGGTTTCAGGGCTATACTCCGATCTCTATCGTGTCTTCCAGAAACATCGAAAGACGACGGCAGGGATGATCGCGATTACAGGAGTCGCATTCCTTATTACTGGGTTGATGATGCTCTCAGTTTATCTGGGGGCTAAAACAGGTGTTATTGTGGACTCAAATGCTCCAGTAGGCCTCTATCTTGGAGCAGGACTAGGAGGGATTGCATCTTGGGCAGTCCTCACAATGCTATCACCGATACAAGCAGCCGGAAACAATCTACGGCATCGGCTTCAGTCCGCCGTGATCACCCGACTTGGTACTATTCGCGGAGAGTCCAACTAACAGCGCTCTCTATTCTCTCTCGAATCTATAGTTGGATAGATGGATTCGGCCACCGAGACGGGCGATCCGGTGTGGCCGGTCGTTGAGCGCGGTAGCGAACTGCTCGGGTGACCAGCGCCTCGGAGCGCCCCCGCCCGCTCAGTCGTCGTCGAGCGCGTCGGCGCGGCGCTCGATCCGGTCGACGAACGCCTCGGGCAGCGACTGCACGTCGCCGACCTGGACCTGCCAGAGCGTGGCGTAGAGCCCGTCGCGGTCGAGCAGTTCCTCGTGTGTGCCCTGCTCGACCACCTCGCCGTCGTCGAGGACGACGATGCGGTCGGCGTCCTTGACCGTCGAGAGGCGGTGGGCGACGACCAGCGTGGTGCGGTCGGCGACGAGCGACTCGATGGAGCGCTGGATGAGCGCCTCGGTCTCGTTGTCGACGTGGCTGGTCGCCTCGTCTAAGACGAGGACGGCGGGGTCGTGGAGCATCACGCGGGCGAGACAGATCCGTTGGCGCTGGCCGCCCGAGAGTTTCGCGCCACGCTCGCCGATGGTGGTGTCAACTCCGTCCGATAGCCCCTCAACGAAGGAGTCTGACTCCGCGTTCAAGCGCCTGATGCTACCCAAGACAAAAATGTACACCGCGAAGCTTTCGAAATCGTGAGAGGAGTCGTCTTGATATTAGAGCAATATTCAATGCTGTGATCGACCTTTTGCTATCTAAGGGAGGGTCAGTGATGTGTACTACATGGGAAAGCCGGTTTGTTTTATGAGGGAGGGGATACGCGATACCATCCATGGCCACTGGATCAGCCATTCAAGGAGTGGTTGAGTCCAGTGTCCGGCATTATATCTCAGAGTACCAAGCGTGGCCTAAGAACATGCTACGCTTGGAACTCGAGTGCATGGAAAAAATACGAACAGAGGGTTCTGTAAGCGGTATATATCAAGACAAGACCGGCGATCTAATAGAGGGAATGAAACGAGCAGGTGAGGTGAATGAGTTTACCACTACTATCAACGGAGAAGAGCATGCGTTCCTTGCTGAACCGGAATGTTCTACAGTGGGACAAGAAGTCATGGATCGATTTGAAAGGGTTGATGACTTTCTGGAGCAAAGCGGACATTTCGGCTCACTAATCGCTTATGTTGCCCTATGTAAAATATGGGACGAATTAGATAACACTCATGTTGACGTTTTTCCGGAGGGAGAATACAGCGTCCTCTACCATGTTGAACGGCCTCCCGACTGCTTCATCACCTATCCAAACGAATACATTCCAGTTGAAGTATACAACGGCCGAGATTACTTAGACACACCAGGAGGAGGATATGAAAGCAACAAATTTGAACAATTATATGACTATGCTAATACGCCGCCCGGCCAAGACATCGATTGTCACCCCTTCCTAATCAACAGACGATCAACGGACGATCTGAAAGGAAGAGTCCGGCAATGGAATGGGATGGCCATTGATACAGATTGTATAGTAGCCTGCGAAACCCAAAGATCAGATATTGAAGATGATCTTGAGTTCTTCAGAATTGATGAATCGGTAGAATTCGTGCCTGAGGTAGAAACGAGTGATGGAACGTACATTGATGGAGAGGATTATGCGGATGCAGGCCCTGACTCATGCCTTCTAAGACCAACATCAACGATTGGTGAGAATGCAAGAAACTTACCAGACCTCTATATGGAACGAATCAGGGGAGGGGTTCAGTTGCATTACGTTAATTCATACTACCGACGACGGCATGACCAAGATTCTCACCATGCATGTCGACTCATCCAAGAGCTCTACAACCAGCTGTTACGTCAGGGAGGGAAACCACAAAATGAGGCCATCGAAGATGCATGGAGTGGTACCAATTTTGGTGACGCAATAGACCCTTCCAGAAGGCGACATATCACTAATTCAGTCGAAGATATTATCGATGAGCTAGAGGGACAAAGAGTCATTTACAGACGTGGTTCAGATATCCATGCACGACGTGGGAAGCATCCACAACAGGGCCTCTCATTCACCTCATGAAGGATGGTATACTCCCGTATATTAGTGTAGTCGTCGACAGACGAGCGCCACTCCAGTCCGTGTTCATTGTTGTCCTCAGCGACTACGAAGCCGCAGTAAGCACAGACCGTTTCGTAATGACTTCTTCTAGTTGAATCACTGCTGTCGTATTTGCATGAAAAGGCCGGAAGGGGGTTATTGAGCTACCCGTCACGTTCGCGGGTTTCAGCGTGGACTTCCGTTCGAGCCTCTGGCAAGGCAGGAGAATAGCCTCCGTTCACGGTCAACATCCCGCTGTTCAAGCGCACGCCCAAGGGTACGCCTCCGTCGCCGCCAGTTTGGGTGCGACGGAGATACCGCAAACCGATGTTCTTCGCGGCGTTGTAGTCGGCGTGGTTCTCGTAGCCACACTCACCACAGCCGAATGTCTCGCCGTCCCGATTGTTCGGGTCCGTGAATCCACAATGCGAACATCGCCGACTCGTCTTCGCTGGGTCGACCTGTTCGACCGCAATCCCGTGTGTGGCAGCCTTGTATTCGACGTACTCGTACAGGCGGCTGAACGCCCATTTGTGCCCCCACGACGCGTTCGTCCGTTCGCGGATACCAGTCATGTCTTCGAACACGATGACCGTACAACCGATCTCACGGGCTTCTGCAATCAGCTCGTTGGCGATCCGGTGAAGGAGTGTCTTGAACCGGTCTGTCTCTGTGCGACTGACCGCTGTAATCGCTTCGTGTGCCCAGCGAGTGCCACACTGCTGGAGATCACTACGACGCTGCTCATATTCACGCTGCCAGTGGTTGTATTCGTCGCCACTCCAGAACCTGCCCGTACTGGTGACGGCGATGTTGTCCACGCCGAGGTCCACCCCGAGAACCGTTCCGTTCTCGGTGGCTGCCTGATCCGACGTGTCAGGCTCCACGTCCCGCTTGCAGTGGATGTGAAGCATCCAGTTGCCGTCTCGATAGTGTAGTTCCGCGCCTGTCGTCTCGTAGTCGTCTGCGAGCAGGTACTCCCCGTGCGGTGTCCCAGAGATGTCGTCAGGGAGTACGTAGTCGGCTCTGACGCGTCCCTCGGTGGTGGCAAGGGTCACGTACTCATCGTGGAACGTCGCGGTCCGATGGTCGTAGACGACGTGTGGGCTGGTGAACTCCGGCTTGCTCGCCGCCTTGCCCTGTTTCCAGCGGGCCACGACGCTCTTGCAGGCTTCGGCTGCTTTGTTCCGGGCGGCTTGGACGAGTCCACCGTTGAACCCACCCGTCTGCTCGCGGATGTCGTCGTAGGTTTCGTCGTCCAGCGTCGTCTTACTGGTCGTGACGTACTCGCCTTCGAAGGCGTAATCGACGACGTACTGTGCCGACCACAGGAACGTGTCGACCGTGTCTTCGAGGAGTGTAGCTGCCTCGCTATCGACAGCCAGCCTCACGCGGACGGTTCGTCGGATCTCCATCGGTCAGCTCGACCGCGCAGTTGCAGTAGTCCGCCGATCTGAGTGTTGGTCAGTCGGATTGGCGTGGCTCCCGTTGCAGGCAGGAACAACGCCTGCAGACTGGGAGAACGCGGCGGCATCGTATTGAGCGCGCGTTGCCACTCGTGCCGGGGACCTCAGTAGTTCCAATAGATGCATTGTTTCGAGAGCGCCCGAATGTGAGCGCCCCGCCCCTCAGGGCGCGGATAAAACGAACCGTGCGGTGCGAGCGTGGCTTACACCGTGTATCGCGATGCCTGCCTAACTACAGTCTGGACAGGAAACAGCTATCGTAGGGATTCATCCGATTGAAATTCACGAACCACTGGTTGGCGACCGGGAATTACAATCGATGGGTCGGTAGCCGGGTCAGCTCCGGCTGGAAACGTTGAATACATACCATTCGCTTCGCGGGCGGTGAGCGCAAGCACAGCCGCGTCGAGGACATCGTCGAGACGGCCGGACTGGATCCGCTGGTGCCACTCACTCGACTCACGTCTGGACTCGACAAACTCGACTACTGATGAGAAAGCATCGCCGCCGTGGGCCTGGAGGATCTGTTGGCGTCGAGAGATCCCCTCCGTACTCGTCTTCGAGGGCAGGCCGCCCTCACTGAATGCTCTGAAACACACCTCTGGATGGCTCTCGTAGACAGTAGTCTGTGCATCGTCTATCTCTGTGAGAAGGGCCTGTACTTCACGAATGCGTGGAATAAGACCCCAACTTTGACTGCCCAAGCCACGCGAGTTGGCCGCCGCGGCCTCGGGGTACTCATCTGTTGCCACCGCCTGTTCGTTCGGCGTCCAGAAGACCGTACTCGCCCGCAACCCGAGGAACTCCTTGGCAAGCTGATCGCATTTCCGGTCACCATCGTCGACGAGATGGACTGGAATATCCACTACGATCTCATCGGCTCGGTCCCCGTAGTCGTGCCAGACGTTGAGGAGTGATGGTTCGGTGTCGACCGTCGTCTCGTCGGCAGTCGCCGTCACGACCACCCATGTTCCGCTAGCCCAGTCGACGCCGACATGGAGCGCCATACGCTTCCGAGAGGGGGGTACGTACTTAGCCGTGCGGCGTGGCCGTGGCAGGCTGATAAACTGCCGGTCAGCTCGGCGACGGTGGGATGAGAGCGGCGATGCCCGTCGAAGTGGTAAATTCGCGAAGTGGCCGTCAAGATACCCAACGAGCAGCCCCGGTGCCTCAGGTGTCGAGGTGCTCTAGAATCTGGAGGAATCGAAATGCGAGTTCGTTGCGCTGGGCGTACGTGGAAGCGGCGACGTCCCGTAGTTCCTCGATCCGGTCGGCGTATTCACCGTTCATCACGAGTTCAAGTTCGGTGTCCGTTCGCGCCTCAAATTCGGTGGCGACTGTCTCCAATTTCTCCGCCGATGCGTTCGGGACCTTCGGACTCCAGAACTGGAAGCGGTGTGACTCAGACGATCCGAACACACGGTCGACGTAGGCTTCGGCGTTGGTGAATTTCGCCTCGACTCTATCGCGGTTTTCGGTGGCGTTTCCATAGCCAAGCCCGCGAAGGTGCGTCGCGACTTCACAGGTGATCACCTCTGGCTCATCGTCTGGCTGGAATCCGATCACGTCGACCTCCATCTGTTCACCCGACAGCGGTGAATGCTGGCCATACGCGACGACTTCACACTCTTCGACCAGTTTCAGGTAGGCACCGACCAGCATCTCGCCAGCTTTCGGCTGTGTAGCCATGGTCCCCAAATGACGTACTACTGTGAAAAGCGTAAACCCTCCCGAGCAGATCAAATTTCGTCGCCTGAATCGCTGAGTGTAGTCACTTTGAGAGTGACCATTCCTCTCTCAACTGGTGGCTAGACCGTACGATGAGGGTCCCTGGGCCCCATTGTCCGATGCTGGCGAAGATGGGGTCCTCGGCACAATATATCAGATACAGAGTACTGGTGATGGTCAGACGTTCAGTGTTGCGACCAAGATTCGGAATTGTCGCGATGCGTATGTTGGAATCGAGATATCGAGTATCGGTTAGTTTGGACTGCTCAGCAACACCCGTGTCACGCCAACGCGACTAATTATTAGAATTTTATACTTCGACTGTCTCTGGACCCGGCCGTACTCGACACGTGCCACAGTTCCATCGCCCGGTTGAGCTAACACGGCCGCCGCCAGGACTATCTGAGATACGTCCAAGGGGGTGAAATAACCAGTTTTCGTGAGAACATCCGTTTCAGATCGGGGTTTTCGGCAGGTACAATCTGGTCGAATCCCCGCTACATAATAGTGGATACCCGGTGGAGCGCGACTAGAAGGTGACTGAGCGCAGAGATCGAAGTTTCGAGTACAAGGGCCAAATACAGGGATTTGTGGGGTATCAGGGAGTCGTTGCCGTGATCCGGAATGGCTGATCCAGCGCGAGAAATATCAAATCCACTCTTAGCTCGACACCCGGAATCGAAAAATGTTAGCAATAGAGCCACTCTACTGCTAAGTATTCGACACCCCATATAGCGTATAATTTTGCCATTGTGCCGGATGCGGGCCCGCTCTTGCGTTGGATTTCACGGGTTTCAGCCCCTCCGGGTGTCCGTCAGGCGAGTCAACCCCGTTTTCGGATCATCTAGACGCGATCAGGCACAGATCCACGCTATACTAGCGGTGAAGTGGCTTTCTTGTATATCCGGGAAAACCCCATTCAAACTGCTGATTTCGCCGCGTACTGCAGTTTCGTGGGGATTGTACTGCGTTGCGACCAATACTGCCAGATTGGCCGGCGTCACCAGTAACGATCTGGGATGGGATACCCCGTAACTCAGTTCTCGGAAGTATGTCGAGTTCAAGATAGTTCGGGAAGCATATTGGTTGCCCTCCATCACTCAAGCCACAAGACAAGGAACTCAGGAGTGGTTCAAGATGTATAGAAAGTCTGATTTAATCGCTGCGAGACTGAATGCCACTCACGCACCCAAGACCACAGCTACGATAGACGTGTGGATTCCGACAATAATATCGATCAAGCCAACGCACTTGCTCAGGCCACGGAAACCTTCCCCAGACGAGGGACTTGCAAGAGGTAGCACGAACCGACCGGTAGGTGATGCTCACGGAGGGAAACAAACCGCTGGTGTGGCCCGGGCTACTGTTCGTCGAGCCACTCGCGGGCTTCCTGGCGGTCGCCGGCCATCACGTACGTAAAGGGCAGGTCCTGGGTCTGGTCGACGAACTCCTCCATCTCCATCTCGGAGATGACGCTGTCGGAGTGGACCGAGACGCTGTACTCGATGCCCGCCTCGATCTCCCTGGGGATCCACTCCTCCTGGAGCCAGCGCTTGTCCTCGTCGTCGTGGGCGCGGATCCCGCTCGTGTCGATGAGCGCCTTCGACTTGTCGTTGCGCCGGATCACCTCGAGCAGCTCGTTGCAGCCGTCGCGGAACTCCTGGCCGGCCGCGAACTCGTCCCAGGTGAACAGTATCGCGTCGATGTCCTCGTCGATCTCGATCGTGTACTTCTCCGCGTCCACTGCGGTCTGCGTCGGCATATCTCATCGACTCCGATTCTTCCCCATGAATTCTCCCCCGCGAGTATCAGACGCGATAAGACGGGATTCTCGGTTGGATGCCCGAGCGGGGGCGGTCCCCGCGCCGACTCAGCGACCGACCGTCGCGGGTGCGGTCACTCGCCCCGGACCCCGTCGACGCGGACCCGCTCGCCGGTCTCTGCCGAGCGGTAGGCCGCGAGGACGATGTCGATGGGGGCGCGCGCCTCGCGACCGGGGACCTCGGGGTCGCGGTCCTCGCGGACGGCGCCGACGAAGTCGCGGACGACGCCCTCGTGGCCGGAACCGGCGTCGTGGCGGTCGCCCTCGACGCTCCGGGCCTCGGTCTCGGCGCCCCACAGGGTCTCCTCGCCGGTGCCGAGGCGGAGTTCGACGCCGCCGTCGCCGAGCCCGAGCGACCCCTCCGTCCCGTTGATCTCGGTGCGGTCGGTGCCGCCCTTGGTCGCCATCGTGACCGCGACGGTCCCGATAGCGCCGCTCTCGAAGCGCAGGACCATGGCGCCGGTGTCCTCGCACTCCAGGTCGCGGGCGAGCGCGCCCGCCTCGGCCTGCACGGACTCGACGCCGCCCATGACCCACTGCAGCGCGTCGAGCGCGTGGATCCCCTGGTTCATGAACGCGCCGCCGTCCATCTCGCGGGTGCCCCGCCACCCCGCCGAATCGTAGTAGGCCTGCGGCCGGAACCACTCCAGTTGGGTCTCGGCCAGCACCGGCTGGCCGATCTCGCCCGCTTCGACGGCCCGCTTCGCGCGGCGGACGGCGGGGTCGAACCGCCGCTGGAAGACGCCGGCCAGCGTCACGCCGGCGGCCTCGCAGGCTTCGACCATCCGGTCGACCCGCTCGGCGGTCACGTCCAGCGGCTTCTCGCAGAGGACGGCCGCGCCCGCCCCGGCGAGGTCGGCCGTCACGTCCGCGTGGGTGCCGCTCGGCGTGCAGACGCTCGCGGCGTCGATATCCGCCTCGGCGACCATCTCCGCCGGGTCCTCGAACGTCTCGGGGACTCCGTGGTCGTCGGCGAACCCCGCGGCCGCCTCGGGTTCGAGGTCCGCGCAGGCGACGAGGTCGACGCCGTCGACCGCAGCGACGGCCTCGGCGTGGGTGTTGCCGATGCCCGCGCAGCCGACGATCCCGTACCGCAGTGTCTCGGTCATGCACTCCCTGCGCGCGGCCACCCGTAAGTATCCCCCGTCGCCGGAGAGTTGTTCTCGGAGGTTTCAGTCCGCGTCGCAGTTCGGGCAGTCGTAGTGCTGGACGCCGTCGATGTCGAGCCGCCACTCGTAGGCGGCCCCGCAGTCGTCGCAGGTGTCGTCGTCGGCCGACGACTCGCTCGCCCCATCCGTCGCCGGGTCGCTGCCGCCGTGCCCGTGGCCGTGTCCGTCCGCGCCGCGACCGTACCGCTCCGAGCAGCCGCAACTCTGTCCCGGAATGTCGTGCATACCCGGTCGACGGGACCGCCGCCGGCAAGAAAGTCCGTCAGACGCGCGGCCGACATCCTGTTCGTTCCCCAACTATTAAATCGGAGAGGGCCGAAGCCGGGCGCGATGGGGCTGGCGGACATCGCCGCGGGGATCGAGGTGGTCGACGAGCAGCGCGCGGACGGCGTGGCGACTGTCGACCGGACCGAGGAACCGCTTGCCGACCGACTCGAACCCTTCGCCGAGGAGCTCCCCTGTTCGCCCGGCGAAGCGGCCGCGCTGGTCGACGCCTACGCCGCCGGCAAGAGCGTCGGCGCCGCCGCCCGCGTCGCCGGCGTCCCGCCGACGGACGGGGCGAAGGCGCTGCACCTGTTCGGCGAGCACGTCACTCCGGTCGGCCCGATGGGCCGGGCGGTCGTCTCCGACTGGCTGGCCGGCGAGCTACCGCGGACCGAGGCCGTCGAACTCGCGGGCGTCTCCGACCAGGAGTTCGCCCTCGCCGCCTTCGTCGAGACCCACGACCCGATCGAGGGCGCGATGGAGGCCGTCGAGGGGGCGCTGGCGGTCGACGACGTGGACACGCGCGAGGCGCTGGGCGAGGCCATGGACGGCCCAGGCGACGTGGAGTTCTGACGCCCCGGCGCCCGGTCAGGTCCCGACGGCGCCCACCTGGACCTTCCAGAGGTCTGCGTATTTGCCGTCGCGGTCGAGCAGTTCCTCGTGGGTCCCCTGTTCGACGATCCGACCGCCGTCCACGACGACGATCCGGTCGGCGTCGCGCACCGTCGACAGCCGGTGGGCGACGACGAAGGTGGTGCGGTCCTCGGTCACGGCGTCGAGCGAGCGCTGGATCAGCACCTCGGTCCGGTTGTCGACGTGGCTGGTCGCCTCGTCGAAGACGAGCATCGGCGGGTCGGCCAGCAGGACGCGGGCGATGGCGATCCGCTGGCGCTGGCCGCCCGAGAGCATGACGCCGCGCTCGCCGACCTCGGCGTCGTACCCCTCGTCGAGGTCGGCGATGAACTCGTGGGCGCCGGCCTCGCGGGCGGCCGCCTCGACCTCGGCGTCGGTGGCGTCGTCGACGGGGTAGGCGATGTTCTCGCGGATCGTGCCGGTGAACAGGAACGGGTCCTGGGCGACGTAACCGATCGACGTGCGGAGGCTCTCGCGGGTGATCTCGCGGGTTTCCGTGCCGTCGACGCGGACCGCGCCCTCGTCGGGGTCGTAGTACGCCTGCAGGAGCTTGAGCAGGGTGGACTTGCCGGCGCCGGTCTCGCCGACGAGCCCGACCGTCTCGCCCGGCCGCACATCGAGGTCGATGCCGTGGAGGACCCGCTCGTCGGTGCCCGGATACGAGAAGCTCACGCCGTCGTACTCGACGCGGCCCTCCGGGTCGTCGAGTTCGGTCCGGCCCTCCTCGCGGGGCGGTTCGATGCGCTGGACGCCGAGGATGCGCTTCGCGGAGGAGGTGGCCGCCTTGTAGAGGCCGGTCACCCAGGCGAGGAATCGGACGGGCATGACGAGCTGCTGGGTGTAGTACATGAACGGGACGAGTTCGCCGGCGGTGATCGTGCCGGGGAACACCCAGAAGCGGCTGTCGATGGCCCACTCGGTGCCGACGAACAGCGTGGCGACGAACGCGGCGCCGGCGATCAGCCGCAGCGCGGGCTGGTGGCCGACGCCGACCATGTGGGCCCGCCAGTTGGCCGTCCGGTGGGCGGCCGACTGGTCGGTCACCCGCTCGGTCTCGTAGTCCTCGCCGCCGAACGCCTTGACCGTCTGGATGCCGCTGATGTTCGTTTCGAGGAGCGCGTTCAGGATCCCGGTCTCCTCGCGCACGTCGTCGTTGCGGGCCTCGTGGCGGGCGCCGAACCAGACGTTGGCGGCCAAGAGCAGCGGCGCGGCCGCCAGCGAGATGAGCGCCAGCCGCCAGTTGAGCAGGGCCATGTAGACGACCGAGCTGGCGAACATCGAGACGGCGACGACCCCGAGGTTGGGGCCGACCTCGAGGAACCGCTCCAGGGAGTTGACGTCGTTGTTGAGGACGCTCATCACCTCGCCGGTCTGCTGGGTGTCGAAAAAGCCCATGTCCAGGCGCTGGACGCGGTCGAAGGCGTCAACCCTGATGCGGTGGAGCGTCCGCTGGGCGAACAGGAACAGGGCGTACTCCGCGAAGATGCCGAAGGTCATGTCGACGACCTTCAGGCCGACCAGCAGCGCGACGGTGAACGCGAGCATCCCCGTCGGGTCCGCGGGGATCCACCCCGCGGGCACGAGCGGCAGAGCGTAGCCCTTTCCGTTGAACATCGCGTCGAAGGCTAACCCCACGATGAACATATCGAGGTTCGAGATGAACTGCGCGGCCACCGACGAGGCGGCGCCGGCGCCGATCCACCGGAGGTTCCCCCGGCCGCCGTCCCGGACCAGCGACAGGAGCGGCCACCGCTCGTCCTCGGCGGCCGCCGCGATGCGACCGCGTTCGCGGCCCGCGTCTCCCTCGTCGACGCCCGTCGCGTTCGGGGACGCTTCGGCGTCGGTCTCGCCGTCCTCGGTGTCGCTCATCGCGACACCTCCCGGTCGACCGCCGACTCGATGCGCTCGGAGGGCCGGTCCTCGGCTCGCGCCCGCTGCAGGAACGCCTCCGAGACGGCGTCGGTCTCGCCGACCTGCACGCGCCACAGGTCCGCGTAGAGGCCGTCGCGCTCGACGAGTTCCTCGTGGGTCCCCTGCTCGACGACGCGGCCGTCGTCGACGACGACGATCCGGTCGGCGTTGCGCACGGTCGACAGTCGGTGGGCGATGGCCAGCGTCGTCCGCTCGCCGGCCAGCGCGTCGATGCTCTCCTGGATCTGCCGTTCGGTCTCGTTGTCGACGTGGCTGGTCGCCTCGTCTAAGACGAGGACCTCCGGTTCGCGCAACAGGGCGCGGGCGATGGCGACCCGCTGGCGCTGGCCGCCCGAGAGGCTCTCGCCGCGCTCGCCGACCTGGGTGTCGTAGCCGTCGTCCAGATCACTGACGAACCCGTGGGCGCCCGCCAGCCTCGCGGCGTGTTCGATCTCGTCGTCGCTGGGATCGTCGACACCGTAGCCGATGTTCTGTCGGATCGTCCCGTAGAAGAGGAACGGGTCCTGGCTGACGTAGCCGAGGTGCTCCCGCAGGCTGCGCGGAGACACGTCGGTCACGTCCTGCCCGTCGACACTGACGGTCCCCTCGTCGGCCTCGTAGAAGCGGAAGAGCAGCTTCGTGATCGTCGACTTGCCGGCGCCGGTCGGGCCGACGATGCCGACCAGCGAGCCGGGTTCGGCGGTGAAGCTCACGTCCGTGAGTTGCTGCTCGTCGCTGCTCGCGTAGGAGAAGCTCACGTCGTCGTACTCGATGCGGCCCTCGCGCACGTCGAGTTCATCGCCGGTCTCGTTGGCCTCGCGGTCGGTCTCGAGGACGGCGACGATCCGCTTGCTGGAGGCCAGCGCGTTCTCGTAGCTGTCGAGCACGTCGAGCATCAGCTGGCGGATCGGGCCGTAAAAGGACTTGCTGTACAGCAGGAAGGTAAGCAGAGTCCCGGCGGTCAGCGAGTGACCCAGAAACGGCGGCGCGCCGTTGAGGTTGATGTAGGCGCCGACGGCGAACAGGCCGACGAACGAGAACGACGACACCGACCAGCTGCTGTAGTTGAAGAGGAGTCGCAGGCGGATGACCGACCAGTTGCGGTCGCGGTACTCGCGGGAGGCGTCGGCGACCGCGTCGCGCTCGCGGTCCTCGCGGGCGAAGCTCTTGACCGTCGCGATCCCGTCGATGCTGTCCTCCAGGCGGGCGTTGATCCGCCCGACGCTCTCGCGGACCTCCTCGTAGACCCGCTCGACGCGGGTGGTGTACCAGCGGCCGAGCAGCGCGAGCCCGACCGGGAGCACGAGCAACAGCGCCGCGAGGCGGACGTGCAGCATCGCCATGAACGCGAAGGCGACGGCGATCTGGGTGACGAAGCGCAGCCCCTGGACGGCGTTGTCGCCGAAGCCGTTGAGGTTGCTCACGTCGTTGTTGAGGACGCTCATCACGTCGCCGGTCTGCCGGCGGTCGAAGAAGTCCATCTCCCGGCCGACCAGGGCGTCGAAGGTGTCGGCGCGGATGTCGTGCAGCGTGCGCAGCCGGGCGGTGCCGGCGACGCGGCCGGCGAGCCAGCTCAGCGCGCCGTCCAGCGCGAACGCCGCCGCGAGCAGGCCGATGGTGAACGCGACCTGTCCCTCCGTCGTCGTCGGGATCACGCCGCCCGGAACGAGCGGGAGGGAGTACGACGCGCTCGACAGGAGGATGGCGTCGAGCGCGACCCCGACGACCAGCGCGGGCACGCGCTGGGGAATCTGCGCCAGCGCCGTCCCGAGGATGGCGACGACGTAGCGGCCGGCGTAGGGGCTGGCGTACCGGCGGACCAGATGGACCAGCGGGTTGCCGACGTGCTCGGGGGCCTCGTACTCGGAATCGTCGCTCACGGGGGGTCACCTCGGGGGGCGGCGGCGCGCTGCTGCGGGCTACGATCCGGTGCCGGCGGCCGACGCATATCGCTACCGGAGGTGTGGGAGGGTGTGACGTACCGGGCGCTGCTGGCGCGTGGGGAGCGGCCGACCGCGGTCGAGCGGAGCGGCCGACTCACGCGCCGCCCTCCACGAGGTAGTCGTCGACCAGCGCCTCCACGCCGTCGAGGACCGGCTCGATACGCTCGTCGTCGGCGAAGATGGCCCGGCGGTTCTGCCCGGAGCGGATGGCCGCGACGTAGGTGACGGCGAACGGCTCGGGGTCGACCGCCCGGAACTGCCCGGACTCGATCCCCTCGCGGACGGCGTCGGCCACGAACTCCTCCAGGAACTCCGAGTCGTACTCGACGGCCTCGCGCAGCCGCTCGTCGTAGGGCGCCTGGGCCTCGATCTCCAGCAGCATCCGCGAGAACTCGACGGTCTCCGCGAACTCCTCGTCGTCCGGCGTCCTGAGCATGTACCGGGCCAGCTCCAGCAACCGCTCGCGGGGGTCGTCGCTGTCGGCGCGCTCGCGGACCTCGTCGGCGAGATGGTCCAGCCCGTTGGTGAACATCGAGAAGACGAGGTCCTCCTTGGTCTCGTAGTAGTAGTGGACGAGCGACTGGCTCACGCCCGCCGCGTCCGCGACCGCCTGGGTCGTGAACTCGTCGAAGCCGCGGTCGACCAGCACGTCGAACGCCGCCCACCGGATCTCCGCCTCCGTGGAGGGCTCCTCGCCGCCGTCCGCGGCTGCGTCCTTCGCCGGAGTGTCCTCCGCGACCGCGTCGGCCGCCGGAGCGCCGTCCCCGTCGCTCGGCGGGTCGCCCTCGATCGGTACACTCGCGTCCGCACCGTCGTCGGTCATGTTCTTGATTGAGTACTCAATCAAATAAATGGCTGACGGTCGCGGAAGCGCCGCGTCGGGACCGGCGAGCGGTGACGCGCGGTCAGCCCGCGTCGTCGCCAGCCGCGTCAGCCGCGCCGTCGGCATCCCCGCGACCCCGTTCCGCGTTCTCGGCGACGAGCAGGTCGTCGACGAGGTACTCCTCGATCCCGGCGAACGCGTCGTCGGTCGGCGCGGCGTCGCCGAGGATCACGTCGTGGGATTGCGCGCCCTCGATGGTCGAGCGAAAGAGGGCGGCGTAGCGCTCGGGGTCGACCGCGCGGAACTGGCCGGTCTCGATCCCCTCGCGGACGATGTCGGCGACGACGCCGCGGATGAGCCGGTCGTTCTCGACGAGTTGCTCCTGTAACTCCGGCTCGAAGGGGGCCTGGGCGCGCATTCCGAGCAGGGCGGTGTGGAAGTCGCGGGCCTCCTCGCGGTCGCCGAGTCCCAGGACGACGATCTCGGCCATCCGCAGGAGCCGCTCGCGGGGGTCGTCCGGGCCGCCGTCCTCGACCTCGTCGATGAACTCGTCGAGCAGATACGAGAGGAACGCGACCATGAGATCCGCCTTCGAGTCGTAGTGGTAGTGGATGAGCGACTTGCTCTTCTCGA
Organism: Halosimplex marinum; assembly: GCF_051414075.1. Taxonomy (NCBI): domain Archaea; kingdom Methanobacteriati; phylum Methanobacteriota; class Halobacteria; order Halobacteriales; family Haloarculaceae; genus Halosimplex; species Halosimplex marinum. Next base: position 1,043,342 of record NZ_JBLKNY010000003.1, read on the forward strand.
ACTCGTCGGCGATAGCCTGGACCGTCAGGTCCGCGTACCCGTGTTTCGCGAGCGCGCGGAACGTGGCGTCCATGATCGCCGCGCGCGTCGACTCGTCGCCCGACATATCTGACTGAATGGCCAGTCGACACACAAAGCGCTGCCGATCAACCCGTGAGAATCCGGGGCTCCCGGTCGACACGTGCGCGGTCGCGACGGGGGGATGGTCGGGTACGACGAGTCGGACGGCGGCTGGAAGTCCCCCGGAGCGACGTCGACCGTCGAACCCGGCGAGTGAGCGCGGCGAGTGCTACGTCAGCCAGCAGTCCCGCGGTCGGGCGACCACTTCCGCTCCGGTCCCGACAGCCTTTAGCCGGATGTCGGCAATCTTCGGACAGATGGCGAACTCGAACGCGAAGGGGGACCGCCGCGAGCGCGAACTCGTCAACGAACTCGACGCGGCGGGATTCGCCGTCATGCGCGCGCCCGCCAGCGGGAGCGCCACCGAGCGGGAACTCCCCGACGTGCTGGCCGGCGACGGCGAGGACTTCTACGCCATCGAGGCAAAGTCCTCCTCGGGCGACCCGATCTACCTCGACGGCGAGGAGATCGAGGCGCTCCTCTTCTTCTCGCGGAACTTCGGCGCCAAACCCCGCATCGGCGTCCGCTTCGACCGCGAGGACTGGTACTTCTTCCACCCCGGCGACGACGCCGTCCACGTCACCGACGGCGGCAACTACCGCGTCAAGAAGGAGACCGCCCTCGCCCACGGCGTCGACTTCGACGAACTCGTCGGCCACTCCGAGAAGGTCACCCTAGCGGAGGTCGCCGACGACGGCCCCGACCAGGGCACGCTGGACGTGCTCGCAGCCTTCGAGCGTGGCGACCTCTCGAAGGAGGAAGCCGCCGAGATGCTCTGAGCGCGCTCCCGGCCGGACAGGCCGCGACACACGCGTTCGGCCAGCGCGACTGAGAGCGGTCAGCACGGGGAAAGCGGTCGCGGTGTGGTGGGCGCGCGCTGGAGCGCGCGTTCATGCGCGCGACCGTAGCCGCGCGAGGGATGAGGAGCGCAGGAGCCTGCGACGAGCACCGCAATCGGCTGGGGAGGTTCGTGGCCCGCTGCGGTGCTGTGCAGGGCCGTTGCAGTCCCTGGCGGACTGAAAGGGCGAGGTGCGCTCGCGTTCAGTTTAGTCGCCTGAGCGGGCACTATCCGCGCGGGCCGTGCGGAGAGCGCGGATATCCCGCTCAGCGACCGCGAGCGCGGCGAGGGCTTTCAGCGCTCACCGTTTCTCGCGGTCGGTCCTCCAGCTAGCGAGCGCGGCGAGGGCTTTCATCGCTTGCTGTCGAATGCGGTCACCGATACTGGTAGCGAGTTCGCCGAGAGATCTCGACGGTCACTGTCGAGCGCGACCGCTGGTACAGCCCCTTCCACGAAAAAACTCGAACCCGCGACTCGGGACACCTTGAACAAAAACGGTCAGGCGGTGACGCGATCGCGCAGATTCCGGTCGACGATTTCGGCGTCGTCGACGCGCTCCAGCCGCGACAGGGGGAACGAGTACCGGCGGGGCGAGTCGCGGCGGGCGAGGTCGCCGAGGTACACCGCCTCGACCACGAGGTCGTCAGTGGGGTAGCCCTCGTTGGTGGCGTAGTCGGCGACGGTCTCGCCGACGCCCTCGATGACGACCTCGTCGGCCCGGGCCGGCGTGACGCGGGCGACGACGAGGCGGTCGTCGGCCTCCCGGTCTCGCACGACATCGCCGGGTTCGAGCCGGCAGGCGGGACAGAGGTCGGGCGGGCCCTCCTCTTCGGGGACGAACGTCTCGACGCCGCAGGCGTCGCAGACCGCGGCGCGCTTGCCCGGCGCGGGCACGCGGCGGGTGGTGATCTCGATGCCGACGCGGCGGAGGTGTTTGCAGCGCTCGCCGCGGAGCTGGTGGTCGGGGCAGGTACAGGAGCCCGCCGGCAGGTCGACGACGTAGGTCGCGCCGCTCGCGCTGTCGACGGCGTAGCGGCCGCCGCCCAGCGGGCGGACGGCCATGCGCTCGGTCCAGGCGCGCGCGGCCCGCTCGTCGAGCCGGCGAACGTCCGGTGCGAGTGCGGTCTTCCGGACCTGGGTAGGGGTGCGTGTTTCGGACATAGGCGTTCGGACGCTGGTTATTCTCGCGTCTGCGTCCACTCGAAACGTAGGTCCCGAACGCACCTAAGTCCGTCGCGGGTGTGCGCGCGCGAAGCGGAAATCCAGCCATCGTGTGACTCGGCCGTCGCGGCCCCCGCCGGACCGGCGGACGGCGGCGGGCGAGCGGACGCTTCGAAGCGCTTTTGGCCGGGCCGGGGAAAGCCACGGCCATGGAAATCGACCGGAAGTTCGCCGTCGAACTCGGGATCTCGGCGGCCTCGGTCGTCTTGTTCGTCGGCGTTGCGGTCCTCGTCAGTCAGGCCTACGCGGCACCGGCGGAGATCTCCGGAAACTTCTCGGGGGAGGTAACCGGGGAGGTCACGAACGAGACAACGGGGGCGTTCACCGGTGAAATCCGCGGCAACGTCTCCGGGAATCTACTGGGCAACGTCTCCGGCGACGTGAACGGGACGGTACCCGGCGCCACGGAGACGTTCACCCGCGGAGTCAACGGGACAGTGGTCGGCGAATTCCCCGCCAACAACTCCAGGACATCCTCCGGGACCGTCTCGGGACAGTTCGCCGACGGCGGCAACTTCTCGGGGGAGGTCACCGGCGACATCACCCGCAACGCGACGACCGCGCCGGTCCTCCAGCCCGACGGCGGGCTCGTGATGGTCGGCGTCGTCGGCCTGTTCGTCCTCGTCATGGCCGTCGCCGGCCTCGTCCTCTACCGCGCGGACTTCGACGAGGAGTAGCGCCCCACTCCCCCCGGGGCGGCGCTCGCCACCCGTCGCGCTCACGTCTCGCCGCACCCACCGTTCGCCACGCTCGTCGTCAGGCCTCCGCGTCCTCGGCGTCTTCCTCGCGCTCCTCGCGCCAGTCGGTCAGGTCGTCCTCGTCCTCTTCGTCCAGCCGGTGTTCGTAGTAGTTCAGCGGGTGGGACTCGTCGATCACGTCCGTGCAGATGTCGTCCTTGCCGGTGCAGTCGCCGTAGGACTGCATCGTCGCGCAGGCGGGCGGCGAGTAGTCGGTGGGGCTGGTCGCCCCGCGGATGTGGTCGACCTGGTAGCGGGTGGCCTCCTCGCCGAAGCCGGGGTTGACCTGGAAGATGTCGACGATCTCGTCGGTCGTCATCCCGATGCTGGTGAGAAAGGAAGCGATGGCGAAGCGCGAGTGATGTTCGAGGTGTTCGCCCTTCTGGACCTGGTCGAGGAGGTGTTTCATGCAGGGCGGGAACAGTTCCGGGACGACGGTGTCGATGTCGCGGGTGAGGTCTAACTCCGAGAGCCGCTCGCGGAGTTGTTCGGCCTCGTCGGTCAGTTCGTCGGCGATGGGGTCGGGAACCGAGAGGGGCAGACCGTCCTCGACGCGGCCGCGGACGGCCTGCCGGCAGAGCGCGAGCAGTTCCTCGCCGTCGACGAGCACCTCGCCGTCGGCCAGCGCCCGGTTGACCAGCCGCCACTCGTCGCCCCGCTGATCGGCGGCCAGATCGAGGTAGGTCCCGACCTCGACGCGGAACTCGCGGGAGGCCCCGTCGCTGACGACCGCCGACCCGTCACCGAGGGCGCCGTCGACCGGCCGCACGGCACCGGACAGGTCGAACTCCGCGAGCAGCTCGGGGAGCGTGAGCCGCGGGTTGCTGGCGGCCTTGAACTCGGTGGTGTCGGCGAAGTCGGCGGTGAACCGCTCGAAGGCGGTGGCGGCCTCCGCCCGCGCGTACTTCCGGGTGAGGACGTGCTCGTCGACGAGCGAGACGAGGACGCGCGCGACCGGGTAGGAGAGCAGTTCGGTCCGGTCGGCGTCGTGAGCGTCGCCGACGGTACCGTCCTCCAGCGCCCAGGCCACGCGCTCGATCCCGCGCTCGACGACGGCGTCGTCGTCGGCGACGACGGCCGCCAGGTCGACGCCGGCCTCGCCGACCGCCTCGCGCGACTCCGCCCGCCAGGGGTACCGGGCGTGGGTGGGCTCGATTCGCATCGAGCGCCCGTTGTCCCTACCGTCGAATAAAGCCGACGGTCAGCGGTCCGGCGGCGCCGCGGGTCGGCGGTCGCGCCCGGGCGGCGTCGGTCGCCGCGCGCGTCGCTCCGGGGTCTGCGGAACGGAGAGGCGGCTGGAAACCGCCGGGCCGTCACTCCTCGTGGAGCGCGCGCAGTTCCTCGGCGACGGCCTCGCTGTTGGCCGCCTCGCCCCGGACGGCTCGCTTGTAGCGCTGGTACTCGCTCCGGGTGACGTGGATCTCCTCGGTCTCGCCCTGGCGGGTCACTTCCAGGCGGACGGTCCCCTGGGGGTTGTTGCGCAGTTTGAACGAGGCGACCGCCGAGAGGACGAACCACAGCGCGACGGAGCCGCCGACGAAGTACAGCATGGCGGTCGGGAACGCCAGCGGGTCGCTGGCCTCGACCCACCGCTGGGGGTAGACGTGCCAGTACATGACGACGCCGGCGACGCTCAGCGCGGCGCCGGCGAGCGCGCCGAGCCGTTCGCGGCGGCTGGCGGGCAGGACGGCGACGACGCCGAGGAACATCGCCGGGATCCCCAGACCGGCGAGGGCGCCCGCGACGCGGCGGGCGTCGGTCGTACTCGTCGCGTCGAAGACGGCGGCCAGCCCCGTCGTCAACACGAGGATGGCGGCGACGACGGCGAGCGCGCCGGCGGCGAACAGGCCGCCGCCCGCCGAGACGCGCCGCGGGTCGCGCCCGGTCCACTCCCCGCCGTCGTAGGCCTCCGAGAGACTGGGCATAGCCGAGCGTTGTCGCCCGTCCTACAAAACTACCCGTCAGACGCGCGCAAGACGACAGTCGTCAGGTACGGTCGCACCGTCGCGGTCGGCCCCAGGTGACCCGCCGGCAGGTCCGAACCGGTTCGGGCACGGGACGTGACGCTCCCGCACGCGGTAGAAAACGGTTTAGGTCGCTGGCGACGATTCGGGGGTATGAGCAGACAGGAGCCGAAACCCCGCGACGACGGCGCGGACGGAGACGGCGAGGGGAAACCCGACGACCTGCCGAGCACCGAAGTGACCGAGGGCGTCGAGAAGGCGCCCCACCGCGCGATGTTCCGCGCGATGGGCTACGACGACGAGGATCTGTCCTCCCCGATGGTCGGCGTCGCCAACCCGGCGGCGGACATCACGCCCTGTAACGTCCACCTCGACGACGTGGCCGACGCGGCCTACGAGGGCATCGACGACAGCGGCGGGATGCCCATCGAGTTCGGGACGATAACCATCTCCGACGCCATCTCGATGGGGACCGAGGGGATGAAGGCCTCCCTGATATCGCGGGAGGTCATCGCCGACTCCGTCGAACTGGTCAGCTTCGGCGAGCGCATGGACGGCCTCGTCACCATCGGCGGCTGCGACAAGAACATGCCCGGCATGATGATGGCGGCCATCCGCACCGACCTCCCCTCCGTGTTCCTCTACGGCGGGTCGATCATGCCCGGCGAGCACGACGGCCGCGAGATCACCATCCAGAACGTCTTCGAGGGCGTCGGCGCCGTCGCCGAGGGCGAGATGTCCGAGGGCGAACTCTACGAGATGGAACAGCAGGCCTGCCCGGGCGCGGGCTCCTGCGGCGGGATGTTCACCGCCAACACGATGGCCTCCATCTCCGAGGCGATCGGCTTCGCGCCGCTGGGCAGCGCCAGCCCCCCGGCCGAGGACGAGAGCCGCTACGAGGTGGCCCGCGAGGCCGGCGAGCTGATCACCGAGGTCGTCGAGGCGCGGCGCAGGCCCTCCGACTTCCTCACGCGGGAGTCGTTCGAGAACGCCATCGCCCTGCAGGTCGCGGTCGGCGGCTCGACCAACGCCGTCCTCCACCTGCTGGCGATGGCCGCCGAGGCCGGCGTCGACCTGGACATCGAGGACTTCAACGAGATCAGCAAGCGCACGCCGAAGATCGCCGACCTCCAGCCCGGCGGCGAGAAGGTGATGAACGACCTCCACGAGGTCGGCGGCGTCCCCGTGGTGCTGAACGCCCTCTACGAGGCGGACCTGCTGCACGGCGACGCGCTGACCGTCACGGGCGAGACGATGGCCGAGGCGCTCGAAGCGTACGACCCGCCGGCCATCGAGGACGTCGACGCCGACTACCTCTACACGGTCGACGAGCCGAAAAACGAGCAGGGCGCCATCCGCATCCTGACGGGCAACCTCGCCCCCGAGGGCGCGGTCATCAAGATCTCCGGCGAGGAGTACCGCCGCCACGAGGGGCCGGTCCGGATCTTCGACGAGGAGAGCGAGGCGATGAAGTACGTCCAGGAGGGCCGCGTCGAGAGCGGCGACGTGATCGGCATCCGCAACGAGGGCCCCCGCGGCGGCCCCGGGATGCGCGAGATGCTCGGCGTCACGAGCGCGGTCGCCGGCCAGGGCCACGCCGACGACGTGGCGCTCTTTACCGACGGCCGGTTCTCCGGCGCGACGCGTGGCTTCTCCATCGGCCACGTCGCCCCCGAGGCCTACGTCGGCGGCCCCATCGCCGCGCTGGAGGACGGCGATACGATCACCATCGACATCGACGAACTCGAACTCTCCGTGGATCTGTCCGACGAGGAGATCGAACAGCGCCTCGAAGACCACGACCCCGAACCCACGTACGACAGCGGTGTCCTCGCCAAATACCACCGCGACTTCGGCTCGGCCGCCAACGGCGCCGTCACGAATCCCGGCGCGAAGTGGGAATAGCCGACTCGTCGGTGCCGGCTCTCCCGGTGGAGTACCGGGAGTCATATCCGACCGACGACTGTGCGCTGTCAGGGCCGCTCGACGGTTCAGCGCCGGGTTGGCGGTACCGTAGCGTTAATTTCACGACTGATATCTGGACACACAAGGCATATGCGGGACGGGTCCGTATCGACGTGTAATGCCGGTCACAGATCCGTCCGGTCGGCATGGTCGATCAGGTGTCGCGAGATGACGGGCGAAAAGCGGGGGAGCGACGACGGGGCCGACGCGAGTAGCGGCGCCGAGGTCGTCACGTTCGACCACTACGACTGGGACGGCGCGGACTCGCCGAGCGTCGCGGTCGCGGAGGCGGTCGCGGCGGTCACGAACCGGAGCGTGACGACGCTCCCGCCGGTCCAGGAGGTCGTCGACGCGGACGCGCTGGACATGCTCGTCCGGTCGGGCGACCCGCGGGCGGTCAGGGTCACGATCGAGTACGCGGGCGCGGACGTGACCGTCACGGGCGACGGCCGGATCCGGGTCAGAACCGCCCCGGAGTGACGCTCACTCCCGACAGGCTTCGAGCAGTTGTCTCGCGTGGCGGACGTGGAAGTCCTTCTCCGCAGTGTCGTCGGTGTCGAGCGCGCGTTCGAGGTGGACGTCGATCCGCTCGACCGAGTCCGGGTCGAGCGTCCCCAGCGGCGGCCCGTCCGACCCACCCGACGTGCCTTGCGTGTGTCCCGTCATCGTACCGTGTTACCTGCTAACTCGCGCACCCTCAGTTTATAAGTTCCGGTATTGACACGTGCCCGCGAGGACGGGCAGGCTCGGTGGGGTGTCAGAGCCGGTCGGCGACGGCGGGGGCGGCGCTGACGGCGCTGACCGACCGCTCGATCGTGTCGGTGCCGAAGATGGCCGTCGCCCCCGCGCGTTCGAGTTTCGTCCGGGCGTCGGCGGCGAGCATCGGGTGGACGCAGGTGACGAACACCCGGGCGGCGCCCCGCTCGGCGAGGACGGCGATGGCCTCGCTCATCGTCGACCCCGTCGCGACGATGTCGTCGACCAGCACCACGTCGCGGTCGGCGACCGCGGCGTCGCTGGGTTCGACCGTCACCTCGCCGGTGTCGTAGTCCCGGTCCTTCTCGAAGTAGTCGGTGGCGCCGCGGCCGTAGGCGTCGCGGGTCGTCGCCGCAAGGTCGACGGCCCCTTCGTCGGGCGAGAGAAAGAGGGGGTCGGCCAGCTCGTCGGGCAGCGGGTCGGCCAGGCGGCCGGCGGCGTCGACGGGCTCGGCGGGGACGGTGAAGAAGTCACAGACCGCGCGCTCGTGGGGGTTGACCGTGAGCACGCGGTCGGTCCCCGTCGAGATGGCCCGGGCGACGGCGCGAGCCGAGACGGGTTCGCCCTCCGAGAAGGCCCGGTCCTGGCGCGCGTAGCCCATGTAGGGGAGGACGGTGGTCACCTCACTCGCGCCGGCCTCGCGGACGGCGTCCTGGAGCTGGAGCAGTTCGACGTGGGCGTCCCCCGAGACGGTCGACCCGACGACGACGGCCTCGTCGGCGGCGAACTCCGGTACCGTGGCCTGGAGTTCGCCGTCGGGGAAGCGGTCGTACTCGACGGCGGCCAGGTCCCGACCCGTCGCGTCGGCCAGTGCCGCCGCGAACGCCTGTGACGCGGACCCGCTGACGATCATGTGCGGGGGGTCGCGTTCGCCGGTAAACACCGTTTCGGTTGCACCGGCCGGTCGCCCGCCGTCGACGGGTCACCGCGGGCGGTCCCGGCGCGGTCCACCACCCGGCCGCTTCGCCTCGGCCGCCCCGGCCGCCCCGACCGCGGTCGTCCGGGCCGCCTCGCGACACCGTCAAGGGGGTGGGGCGGCAACCCCCGCGGGATGCCCTCCACGACGCACTCGCAGCCGTCCCGCCGCGCGGTTCTCGCGGGCCTCGCGGCCGCTCCGACGGGCCTGGCCGGTCTCGCCGCCGGCTCCGCCCGCGACGCCCCCGCGCGAGCGACGGTCGCCACCTGGAACGCCTACCTCGGCGTCGACCTGTTCGCCCTGTTCGACGCCCGCTCGCTCGAAGACGTGCGAACCATCGCCGGCGACCTGCTGGCCGACGCCCGCCACCACCCCTACGCGGCCCGCGCCGGCGCCGTCGCCGACGGGATCGTCGCTGCCGAGGCGGACGCCGTGGCGCTCCAGGAGGCCGCCCGCCTCCGGTCGATCCCGCGCGACAGCGCAGCGGACGACGCTACTGCCGCGGACGGCACCGCCACCGGGGATACCGCCGCGGACGGCGAGACCGTCGCGGACCTGCTCGATCTGGTGGTCGAGGCGCTCGCCGACCGGGGCCGGCCCTACGAGGTCGCCGCCGAGGCGGTCACGACCGACGTGCGCCTGCCCGCCGACACCGACGACGGGCGGGTCGACGTGGGGTTCACCGACCGGGTCGCGCTGCTGGTCCGCGAGGGAGTCGACGCGCGCGACGCCCGCTCGGGCCGCTACGACGAGCGGCTGACCTTCCCGCTGTTCGGCACCGACCGGAGCGTCACCCTCCGGCGGGGCTACTGCTTTGTCGACGCGACCCTCGACGGCGCGCCCGTCACGCTCGGGTCGACGCACCTGGAGTCGGCCTCCTCGCGCGTCCGAGAGCGCCAGGCCGAGGAGTTGGTCGACGCCCTGCCCGACGGCCCGGTCGTCGTCGGCGCCGACCTCAACAGCGGCCCCGGCGGACCGACAGCCGCCTACGACGCGGTGACGGCCGAACTCACCGACGCCCACACCGCGGTCCGGCCGGACGAGCCGGGGGACACCTGCTGTCAGCCGTCGCGGTTGCGCAACGACCGCTCGCGGCTCTCGAAGCGCGTCGACGCGGTGCTCTCGACCGACAGCGCCGAGCCGCGGGCGGTCGAACGGCTGGGCGCCGACCCCGAGGACCGCGTCGAAGCGACCGTCGACGGCGAGGACGTGACCGTCTGGCCGTCCGACCACGCGGGCGTCGCCGCGACCGTCGACCTCCCGGGCGCCGCGACGCCGACCCCCACCTCGACCGCCCGGTCGACGGCGACCGGGACGCCGACGGGGACCGCATCGCCGTCCGGGACGCCGGCCGAGAGCCCGACCGCGGAGAGAACGGACGCGGCCACGGGGACGGCGACCCCCACCCGGACCGCCCCGGTGACCGCGCCCGCCGAGACGACCGACGGGACGGGGACCGGGTTCGGCCCCCTCGCCGCGCTCGCGGCGCTCGTCGGCGGGACGGTCGGGCGCGGCCGCGACGGGGACGGGGACTGACGGCCCGTCGGTCACGCCGGGCCGGCCGGCGGCCGCTCAGACCACCGCGAGCGCGGCCACGTCGGGGAGGCCGAGCGAGCGCGAGCGCCAGCCGCCGGCGCCGTCGGCGGTCGTCTCCGGGTCGGCCTCGACGAGGAAGGTACCCGCCCCGGTGACGGCGTAGACGCACTCGCCGTAGTCGACGCCGGCGACCGCCTCGTCGACCGGGAGGTCCACGGCCGTCCACGCGTCGCCGCCGCGCTCGAACAGTTCGTCGGCCGTCGCGGCGTGGGCGTGGCCCCCGCCGGCGGCGACCGCGCGGAAGGCCCCCTCGCGCTCGCGGAGCCAGCCGTTGCCCAGCCGGTAGAGGCCGTCGTCGGTCGCCGCCAGCGGGACGCCCTCGGCCGTCGCCACGTCACGCGCGGCGTCGAGCCCCGCGTTCACCAGGCCGTCCCCGTCGACGCGGTGGACCCCGTCGGCCGCGGCGACGAACCCGTCCGCGATAGCCCGCACGTCGCCGACGGTCCCCAGGTCGGTCCACTCGCCGTCGCGGTGGCGAGCGACCCGTCCCGACTCGCCGGCGGCGAGGGCGTCGCCGCCGCGGTCGGTCCCGACGGCGACCGCCGGGCCGAACTCCAGCGGCTCGAAGTCGTCCGGGCCGACGAGAACGTCCTCGTCGGTGGCGACGACGACCGCGCCGTCGGTCGTCGCCACGTCGCGGGCCGACCCGCGGCGGGCGAGGCCGAACCGGCCCACCTGGTCGCCCGAGACACGCACGGTCGCCACGCCCTGCCCGGTCGCGAGGTACGCGACCGTCTCCTCGCGGCGGTCGCCGTACATCCGCTTCTCCTCGATGGCGCTCATACCGGGAGTGGGCGGCCCGCCCGTGAAAACCTGCCGCCGCATCCGTTCGACCATCTGGTTACCATCTTTTTCGACCGGGGGTTTCCTCGGTCGCTGCGCTCCCTGCGGAGAACCCCCGGACCAAAAACATGGGTGAAAAAGGCGCTGCTCGTGCGCTTCGCGCACTCGCCGCGTAGAACCGCGCGCCTGCGGCGCGCGGATGCTCAGTACAGGCGGTAGCTGTTGCGGTGAACAGTTGCGGTGAGCGGTTGCGGCGCGGTCGGCGTGCGCTGTCGAGCGTGCCCGCCTCCTGGCGGGCCGCTCGAAATAGCCGCGCGAGGGATGAGCATCGGAGCGAACGCAGTGAGCGAGAAGCGCAATCGGCTGGGGAGGTGTGCGGCTGTCTGCGGGGCGGTCGCGGTGCTGGCCTGGTGGACTGAAAGGGCGAGGCGCGCTCGCGTCCACTTTAGTCGTCTGAGCGGGCACTATCCGCGCGGGCGGTGCCGAGAGCGCGGATATCCCGCTTGGTTCGAGAGAGCGAAGCTCTCTCGTCATCCCGAAAATCTCCGATTTTCGGAGACAGCGACCGCGAGCGCGCCGAGGGCTTTCAGCGCTCACCGTCGAGTGCGGTCGCGGTCGTCACTATTTCGTTCACAACTTGATCAGCAGAAACCACTGCTCAGCTCGCACACCGAACCGATCACGGTCCCCACTCACTCGACCCGGTCCGCACTCACTCCGGGCGCGAGTAGGCGGTCGCGGAGGCGGAGTCCCGCGAGCGGACGGCGCCGACGACGGCGTAGACGAAGGGGGTGTCGGCGACGGCGACGAACAGCTTGAACAGGTACTGGCCGGCGATGAGGGTGACGGCGGTCGACAGCGGGGTCGACCCCAGGAGGTAGAAGCCGACGAGGACGAAGATGACGGTGTCGACGAGCTGGCTGGTGGCGGTCGAGCCGATGTTTCGGAGCCAGAGATACTCCCCGTCGGTGGCCTCGCGGATCCAGTGGAAGGCGAACACGTCCCAGTTCTGACTGACGACGTACGCCGAGAGGCTGGCGACGACGATGGCGGTGCCCGACCCGAGCACGTTCCGGAACGCCGCCAGGTCGATCTGTCCGGCGGCGGACTGGGGCAGGGCCGGCGCCTCGATAGTGCTCCAGACGAGCACGAGCATGACGAGGTTCATCAGGAAGCCGACGTTGACGACGACGGTCGCGGCCTTGCGGCCGTACAGCTCCGAGTAACAGTCCGACGCGAAGAACGTCAGGGCGTAGGCCAGCGCCGCGCCCGGCAGCACGAGCGCGCCGCCGACGACCGGCAGCTCGACGGGGAGCCCGAACTGCAGCAGCTTCGAGGCGGTCAGCTGGGCGGTGACGATGGCGGTGACGAACAGGCCGATCAGCCCGACCTGGACCGGCGAGGGCGCGGGGCGGCGCTCGCTCATCGCTCCTCCTCCATGCGGCCCTGGCGGGCGTCGATGTCGTCGAGCATATCGAGCGTCTTGCGCATCGACGCGCGGATGGCCTCGCTGCGGTTGACGAACTTCCCGTCCTCCCCGACGTGCTCGTCCAGGTCGTCGAGCAGTTCCTCGGGCACCTCCACGCTGATCTTCGGCATGATATTATCCAGGCGCTCCCCGAGGAATATAGGCAGTTCGATCCGGCCGACCGGACCGTCGCGACCGAGAGCGGTCGTCGCGGCCGTGAGCCGGCTACCGCGACGGGGTCGGCCGCCCCACCGGCGTCCGTCGACGGCGGACGGGCTGACCATGCGGCACGTTTATGGATTGAACCGGCATACTCGATGTCATGTCTCGATCCGGTGACGCCTCGACGCGGGTGGCGGTGGTCACCGACGAGTCGGGCGTTCGCGACGCCGCGGTCGACGCGGTGGCGTCGGCCGGGTCGCTCTCGGCGGCGGTCCCGTCGAGCGAGGGGACGGCGGGGGTCCGCGAGGCCGTCGAATCGGGGGCGGACTGCCTGATCTGCGGGACGGGCGCGGGCGACTACGACGCGGTCCGCGAGGTCGACCGGACGACGCCGGTGGTCGTCCTCGACCCCGCGAGCGGGATCGACGCCGGAACGCTCGACCGGGTGCTCGACGACCCGGCGGCGGCGTACGTGGCCGGCGGCGACCACCTCGGGCGGCTGGTCCGCTCGCGGGTCCGCGAGTTCGTCGGGCACGGCCGGCTGGGCTGGCAGCTCGCGGACCGCTCCGACGACGCCGTCGTCGCGTTCGACCTGGCCACCTACGCCGTCCGCGAGGCCAACGACACCTTCTTCGAACACTGGGCGCTCTCGCCGGCCGACCTCGACTCGGCGACGCTGGCGGACCTCCGCGAGACCGACCTCACTCACGAGCACCGCGGCCGGGGCCGGGGCGAACCCGGCGAGGAAGATCTGGAGTGGGTCGACGGCGACGCCGCCGATCCGGTCGAGACGTTCGTCGAGGGGGCGCTGACCGGCGACTTCGAGCGCCGCGAGTGGCACTGCCGCGGGCCCGACGGCCCCTTCAAGAGCGAGGTGGAGGTCGTCGCCGACCGCTCGGCGGGGACCGGCTACCTCGTCGCGTCGGTGACCGACGGCGGCGGATCCGGGGCCGACGACGGCCGGACCGACCACGACGACGGCGCAATGTTGCGCTCGGTCATGGAGCACGTCCCGATGTCGGTGTACTTCGAGGACCGCCGGGGCCGCCACGTCCGCGTCAGCGAGGACCTCGTCGAGCCGTTCATCGAGGGGACCGACGGGAAGATCATGCACACCCCCGAGGACGTGCTCGGGAAGACGTACTTCGACCTCTACACCGTCGACATGGCCGAGCGGGCGGCCGCGGACAACGAGCGCATCATGGAGACGGGCGAGCCCCTGCGCGACCAGGAGAAACACGTCCAGCCGCCCCACGGCCGCGACCTGTGGTTCTCGACGAACAAGGCGCCGTGGTACGACGACGACGGCCGCCTGCAGGGGGTCGTCGGCATCACCGTCGACATCACCGACCGCAAGCGCCGCGAGCGCGAACTCGACCGGCAGAACGAACGCTTAGAGGAGTTCGCCGGCATCCTCAGCCACGACCTGCGCAACCCGCTGAACGTCGCGGAAGGGCGACTCGACCGCTACCGGCAGACCGGCGACGAGTCGGAACTCGACGCGGTCGCGGAGATGCACGACCGCATGGGGACCATCATCGACGACGTGCTCGACTACGCCCGCGAGGGCAGCCGCGTCGAGGAGACGGAGTGGTTCGACGGCGCCACCGTCGCCGCCCGCGCCTGGGGGAGCGTCGACACCGGCGTGGCGACGCTCGAACAGGACTGGGCCTACGCCGTCGAGGCCGACCCCGACCGGCTGGCCCGCCTGTTCGAGAACTGCTTCCGCAATGGGGTCGAACATGGCGGCTCCGACGTGACCGTCCGCGTCGGCACGCTCGACGAGGAGGCCGGCTTCTACGTCGAAGACGACGGCCCCGGTATCCCCGAGGACGTTCGCGGGGAGGTGTTCGACCGCGGCGTGACGACCGACGACGACGGCACGGGGTTCGGCCTGGCCATCGTCCGCGAGATCGCCGAGGCCCACGGCTGGGAGGTGGCCGCGACCGAGAGCGACGCGGGCGGCGCCCGCTTCGAGTTCGCGGGCGTCCCCCGCGGCGACGACCTGGACTAGCGCCGGCCGCGCCGCCGTCGACCGGCGGGCCGAGGGCCGTCAGGCCGAAGCGTAGCCGGACACGTCCTGTTCGTCGAGCGTGCGCTCGGCCTCGGCGACGGAGTCGGCGGTCTCGCCGCTGTATCCCACGTCCCGCGAGCGCCGTTCGAAGGCGTTGACGACGACCTGACTCGTCTCCTCGTCGGTGACGCGGACGACGCGGTCGACGCCCATCTCCTTCAGCTCGGCCTGGGCGCGCTTGATCGGCTCGGCCGCCTCCGGCGACGGCGGCGTGAACCCCGACAGGTCGTTGATGATATCGAACCCCTCGCGCAGGCGCTCGGCCGTCTCGACGGTCTCGTCGGCCGCGGTCTCCATCTCCTCGCGGTCCATCCGGCCGGTGAAGTTCAGGTACAGGCGGTTCGTCCGCGAGTCGGCCTCTATCTCGTACATATCAGAGTCGACGGTGCGATTCTCGATAGTAGGAATACCTTACTCGTTGGGCACGGGGGCGCCCGTTCGGATCCGCGGCAGAACCGCTCAGAGACGGTCTTCGAGGACGGCGCCGAACCCGGCGGCTCCGATACAGAACGCGAGAATCCCGCCGACGCCGGTGAGGACGAGGCCGCCGTTGAGCGCGGCGGCGACGACCAGCGGTTTCAGCCAGTCGTCGCCCTCGCGGTCGACGAGGCGCTCGGCGATCGCGAGGAAGGCGACCGTCGCGCCGACGGCCCAGACGAGGTACACGAGCAGGCCGAGTCCGAGCGCGAGGGGGATGCCGATGAACGTAAAAAAGAGGACGATGATCGCGAGCACGGCGAATATCAGGACGAGGAAGCCGTAGACGAACGAGCCGACGGGGTCGTCGACGACGGCGGCCATCCGGTCTTCGAGGAACGCGGGGGCGACGGCGACGAGGATGGCGCCGACGACCAGCGTCGTCAGGAAGGAACCGACGGCGCTCCCGACCACGTCGGTGACCGGGTTCAGATCGACGTCCACGTCCACCTGGAGCAACACGTCCGCGAACTCCGCCGGCACTGCGAGCATAGTCGGGAGAGACGCCGGCGAGTCGTAAGTACCCACCGGCGCGGGCGATTCTGCCGGGTCGTCCGGCGCGGCCGGGAGGCGAACGCGACGGCCCCCGCCCTACACCCCGTCGACGCAGATGTCGACGAAGTTCCGCAGGATACGGAGTCCGGTCTCGCCGGACTTCTCGGGGTGGAACTGCGTGCCGAAGACGTTGCCCCGGTCGTTCGCGACGATCGATGCGAAGTCGGTCCCGTAGTCGGTGGTGGCGACCACGGCCTCGGAGTCGTCGGGCTCGGCGTAGTAGGAGTGGACGAAGTAGGCGTGCTCGCCGTCGACGCCCTCGACGAGCGGGTGGTCGCGGGCGGCGTCGAGTTCGTTCCAGCCCATGTGGGGCACCTTCAGGTCGCCCCGGAAGCGGACGTTGCGGCCCGGGACCAGGTCCAGCCCCTCCACGTCGCCCTGGCCCTCGCGTTCGGCCTCCTCGCTGGTCGTGAGCAGCATCTGCATCCCGAGGCAGATGCCGAACAGGGGCGTCCCGGCCTCGGCCTGCTCGACCAGGGCGTCGCGGAAGGGGCCGGCGTTGTCCATGCCCTCGGAGAAGGCGCCGACGCCCGGGAGGACGACCCCGTCGGCGCCCGAGAAGTCGGCCGGGTCGTCGCTGAGTTCGACCGCGGCGCCCGCGCGTTCGAGCCCGCGCGTGACGCTGCGGAGGTTCCCCAGCCCGTAGTCGACCACGACGACCTCGGCCGCGGTCCCTCGCGTGTTCATACCCGTCGATACGGCGACCCCGGTCAAGTCGCTTTCCGTCCGCGCAAGCTTCGGCGGGACCGCGAACGCTACCGCTCCGGTCGAATCCCCACGCTCACTCGGGCCGGTGGTCGTCGACCGCGCGAACGACTCGGCGCTCGTGTCGGCGAGGGCGGTTCATACGGATTATTGCAAGTCATTCCGGGATCGACCGCACGACTGCGTGCGGTCGACCCGGGAAACGCTTGCAATAATCCGTATCAGTACTCGTCGTCCTCGTCGCGGACGGGGACGTAGATCTCCCGGTCGGCGACGGTCGTCGGGTCCCGGTCGGAGTCGTAGCGCTCGAAGACCGGGGCGTGGACGTCGTCGCCGCGGTCGTCGTCCCGGAGTTCCTCCTCGTGGATCTCGCGGACCATCTCCTCGACGGACTCGTGGTCCGGTTCGAGGACGGCGTAGGCCGCCTGCGGGATCTCGACGGCGGTCAGCTCCGGCGAGAGGTCGCTGGTGTCCGCGACCTCGCGGCCGGCGACGTAGGTGAACTCGCCGCTGTCCGCGTCCACGTCGAACATCACCGCGTAGCGGTCGGTGCCGACCGCCGCGTCGTCCAGGTCGTCGGCGTAGTCGTCGATCGAGTCCCACAGCGCGGCCTCGTCGACGTCGGTCCCCCGGTGGGCGACGCCCGCGACCGTGAAGTCGCCGTGTCGTTCCGTCTCGGGCTCGTCTGTGTCGAGAACCATAGCATCCCATCGTTGGGGCGATGCCGGCTTACGTGCCCGGAATCGGGAGACAACCCGGCGATCAGTCGACGTCCAGACCGGGACGACCCGCAACCTGCGCTTGCGAGTTCAGCCGTCCGAACGACACCGGATGCTCGGCCTCGCCGGCGCGCGATTCCGGTAATCCGGCCCTACGGCCGCGGCGGGTCGCCGTCGTAGCCGTCCACGTCCTGGTGAGACCACCTATTTCGCCGGGAGTTCCTCGCTCCGTTCGGCACCACTCGTCGAAAAACGTGGTCCTGCTGAGCGAAGCGAAGCAGGGCTCGGGAGAGCTTGCTCTCCCGGTGGCGAAAAAGCCGCGCCTCCCTCCGCTCGGCGCGGTGAACCGCTCGCTTCGCTCGCGGACGACCTCACGGCCGCGGCGGGTCGCCGTCGTAGCCGTCCACGTCCTGGTAGAAGTTCAGCAGCCCGAACTTGAGCTTCCCGGGGTCGACGTCGACCATCTCCCGGCGCTCCTCCGGCGGGAAGGTGCCCCGGACGGAGTAGTCGGACATCTCGACCTCCGAGCGCTCCGTGTAGCGTCTGTCGAGGAGGATCCGGGCGCCGAAGTCCTCCGGCGAGCGGACGACCCGGCCCAGGGCCTGGCGGGTCTTGCGGACGGTGGGGATCTCGACGGCGTAGCGCCAGCCCGCGCCCTCGTCGTCGTCCCGGTTCCCCGACCCCGAGCCGCCGCGACCGCCGGTCTCGTCCTCGTCGCCGAAGGCGGCGTCGTAGGCCTCCTGGACGGCGTCCATGCGGTCGTCGAGGTGGGGGTAGGGGACGCCGACGACGACCACGGTCCGGGCGTCGTCGCCGTCGAAGCTCACCCCCTCGGCGAGGGTGCCCCACAGCGAGGTGAACAGGACGGCGTCGTCGTCGTCGGTGAACGACTCCCGGAGGTCCTTCGCGCTCGTGCCCGGGCGGTCGAGGTACGTCGCGCCGCCCGTGTCGACCCGCTGGTGGTAGCGCTCGGCCTCGGCGTAACTCGGGAAGAAGGCCAGCGTGTTCCCGGGAGTGAACCGCGCGGCGTCCTCCAGAACGGTGGCGACCGTCGACTGGACCTCCATGTCGTCGCGCTTGCTGGCGAACAGGGCCGGTCCGTCGACGGCGTAGGTACGGCGGCGCTCCTCCGGGAACTGCGGCCCGTAGGCCAGCGTCTCCGGGTCGTCGAGCCCGAGCACGTCCTCGGTCACGTCGAACGGCCGCAGCGTCGCGCTCATCAGCACGCTGGCGTGCAGGTCGCCGAAGAGATCCGCCGTCACCTGACTCGGGATGCAGGTGTACAGCTCCGCGCGGCCGTAGATCTCGCCGGCCTCCAGCGGGCCGCCCTCCTCCGCCCGCCTGACGCTGACGACGGGGTACTGCCCCTCGGCGGCGGACTCGTCGAGCCAGTCCTCGACGAACGTCGCCGCCTGCAGGGTCTGACACTCCTGGCGCGTGGTCGTCTCGCCGTTCTTGTACGCCTCCTCGTAGGACTGGTCGAGTTCCCGCGCGAGTTCGAGCGTCCGGTCGAGCTCCTCGCGGAACCCCGGCCCGGAGTAGTTTTGCAGGAAGGCAAGCGTCAGGTCGTCGCGGGCGTCGTCGTTGTCGATCGACAGATCGTACCAGTTGTCCTCGACCTGTTCGCGCTCACCGAAGGAAAAGGCCTCCTGGTAGGCGTCGACCAGCGCCGTCCTGAAGGTGTCGAGGACGTTCAGTCCGGCCTCGGCGCGGGGGTCGTCGTTCCCCTCCAGTTCGTCGACGGCCTGGTCGAGGGTCGTCTCGGTGAGCGTGCGGCGGGCGTGGTCGCGGGCGGCGTCCTCGACGTTGTGGGCCTCGTCGAAGACGGCGATCACGTCCTCCGGATCGCGGCCCAGCCACCGGAAGAACTGCTCGCGGATCATCGGATCCAGGAGGTGGTGGTAGTTGCAGACCACGAGATCCACGCCGTCCATGCCCTCCTTGAGCAGTTCGTAGCCGCACATCCCCTCCCGTTCGGCGTAACCGTACACGTCCTCGGGAGTGCGCACGTCGTCGTAGAGCCAGCCGTAGAAGGCGTCGGTGTCGGCGGTCAGGTTCTCGTAGTAGTGCTCGCAGACGTTTCGCTCCTCCCGGATCTGTTCGATCTCCTCCTCGACGGACTCCAGCTCGTCCATCACGGCGCCGCGGGCGTCGACCGCCTCGGCGCTCCCGTCCTGGCTCTCCTCCAGCAGCGCGCGCTGCTGTTCTTCGAGCTCGGCTCTGTTCTCCTCGGCGTCGACGAGTTCCCGGGTCGTGTCGCGCAGGGCCTGACACTCCTCGTAGCCCACGTCGATGTGACACATCGAGGCCTTCCCCCGGAAGACGACCGCGCGGATCGGTTCCTGGTCGGTGATCGCGGCGGCCTCGCGGACGAACTGGCGCATCTGCTGGTGGACGTTCGTCGTGATGACCACGGTCTTCGACGTCTCGCGGGCGTACTCCAGTGCCGGCGCCAGCGCGGCGAGTGTCTTGCCCGTGCCCGTGGCGCCCTCGAACAGGACGTTCCGCGGCTCCGCGAGCGCGTCGTAGATGGTGCCCATCGCCTCCGTCTGGTGGTCGTAGGGCTCCTCGTACGGGAAAAAGCGTAGATAGTCCGGGTCTGACGCGCTCGCCACTGTGTGTCCGTGTTCGCGCGCCCGGGTAAAAGCCCTAGCCCCACCGCGGCGGAAGTGGTCCGGCGCGGTCGACCGGGGGGCGTCCCCGACCTCACACCTCGGGTTCGAGGTAGACGGTGCGGACGCTCGCGTTGACCGACTTCATCTCCTCCTCGATCTCGGTGATGGTCGCGTCGAGTTCGGTGCCGTCGAACCCGGGCGCGAACTCCACGTCCGTCGAGACGACGATGCGCTCGGGGCCGAAGTAGACGGTCCGGAAGTCGACGATGCGGTCGACCTCCTCGCGCCCCTCCACGACCGCGCGGAGCTTCTCCTCCTCGTCGGCCGGGAGGCTCTCGCCGAGGATGAGCCGCTTGTTCTCCCAGGCGAGCGCGACGGCGAACACCATCAGCATCCCCCCGATGACCAGTGCGCCGGCGGCGTCGAACAACGGCTCGTCGAACACTCGCGCGAGGGTGATCCCGAGGAGTGCGACGACCAGCCCCAGCAGCGCGATGGTGTCCTCGGTCAGCGCCGTGAGCGTCGTCACGTCGCTGGTCTTGCGGAACGCCTCCCGGATCCCGCCCCAGTCGTTCTCAGTCATCTGGCGCTGCATCTCGGCCCAGGCCTTCTTGAACGCCCAGGACTCGAAGACGATGGCCGCGAGCAGGACCGCGACGTTGACGTAGAACAGGTCGAACCCGAACGCGGGTTCGTAGCTGAACCCGAGGAACTCGATGGCCCCGCCGGCCTCGGTGCCCCCGTGCGTGAGGACGTGGTACCCGTGTTTCAGCGATTCCCAGCCCGCGATGCCGAAGAGGAACACGGAGACGAGAAAGGCGTAGAAAAACTGCGCCTTCCCGTAGCCGAATGGGTGTTGACGGTCGGCCTCGCGGCGGCCGAAGCGGAGGCCGATCAGCAGGAAGACCTGGTTGCCCGTGTCGGAGATCGAGTGGTACGTCTCCGAGAGCATCGACGGGCTCGCGGTCAACAGGAACCCGATGAACTTCAGAATCGCGATCGCACCGTTCGCGAACAACGCCGCGATCACGACGCCTCTGCTACCTGCCATTTCCTGTTGTGTCGACCGGACCGGGCAAAACGCTTGGGTTAGACTCGCGGCGTTTTTGTCCGTCGACGCCTGCCTTCCGGCCGTGATCACTGTCGTCTCGGACACCCACGGCACCGACGGACACCGACTCGAGGGGCGAACGCTGACGGCGGTCCGCGAGGCGGAACTGGTGGTCCACGCGGGCGATTTCACCACGGCGGCGGTGCTGGACGCGTTCGAGGCGGCGGCGGGCGCCGAGACGGAGGACGGCGGCGAGTTCGTCGCGGTGTCGGGGAACAACGACGACCCGGGGGTCCGCGAGCGACTGACGGCGGAGCGAACCGTCGAGCACGGCGGAGTCCGGATCGTCGTCGTCCACGGCCACGAGCACGACGACACGTCGCTGTCGCTTCTGGGACGGCAGGAGCGGGCGGACGTCGTCGTGGTCGGGCACTCCCACGAGCCGGGGCGGCGACGGGTAGGGGCGGTCACGGTCCTGAACCCGGGGAGTCACGCCGACCCGCGGTGGCACCGTCCGGGCCACGCGGAACTGGAGCCGACCGGGGAGGGACTGACCGGCCGGCTGGTGGCGCCCGACGGGGAGGTCTTCGACGAGTTCGACCTCGCCGCCACCGGGCGGGGGTGACAGCGGGCCGAAGCGGGTCGAAGCGGGGCAGGGCGGGGCGGCGTGCATCCGTCACTTCGCGGGGGACAGAAAAGTAGCCGGCGGAAACTCAAACGGACGTTTCACTGTCTGACGGGAGTCGCGGCGGGTCCGGTCGGCGGGGCGGAGCGGGCGCGGGGCGGCGGCTACGACCGGACGTACCAGACGGCGAAGGCGCCGACGAGCACGGCGGCGCCCCCGAGGAAGAAGAAGGCGCCCGGTCCCAGCCCCTCGACGACGCCCGTGGAGGCGACGGGAGCGCCGGCGGGGGTCGGGGTGTGGGCGGCGGCCGCGGCGCCCTCGCCGGTCGCGTCGGACCCGGCGCCCAGCGAGGGGAGGCCGCCGCCGGCGAGCGTGCCGACGACGAGGCTGACGACGGCGAGCAGGCCGACGGCGCCCAGCAACCGCGAGAGGGCGGTCCTGATGCTGGTCGACTCCTCCTGGTCGCCGGCGAAGATGACCAGCGGCTGGTCGGCCGGGGCGTACACGTCCATCTCGCGGCCCTTCTGGGAGTAGGCCGTGTCGACGACCTCGACGGCGCCGGCCTCCTCCAGGTTCTCCAGGTGGTACTGGGCGTTCTGCAGCGAGGTGTCGACCCGCTCGGCCAGCTCGGCCGGCGGCGCGGGGGACTCGTGGAGTTCGCCGAGGAGGCGGCGGGCGGTCTCCGAGGAGAGGGCAGAGAGGAGATCGTCGGCGTCGTCGCTCTCGACGCCGACGACCCGCGGCTCCGCGTCCTCGGCCGCGGCGGTGTCGGGTTTGGAGGGCAGCAGCGACATCTCACGTCTCGCTTTGCGCCCTTGCAGTATTAGTCTTATCACCTGACAGGCGCGTTAGGCCCCGTTCGCGGCGGTTCGACCGGCCGATCGGCGGTCGATCCCGCCCGTGACCCGGTCGCCCCGGCCGCGGCCCCGTCGTCCTGCGGGCGGGCTGTCGCCGTGCCGAAACCTCTTTGCCCGCCGCTCCGGTAGGCCGGCGTATGCAGATCGGTGACCTGGTCTCGTGGTTCTTCGAGGACCCCGTCCTCGTGTTCATCGTCGCCCTCCTCCTGACGTTCGTGTTCCTCGTCTACCTGTTCCTCCGCCGGACCGCCCAGGGGTTCAAAGAGGGGATGAACCGGGGCCGACAGTAGCGGCCGCCCCGCGCCGACCGCTCATACGGATTATTGCAAGCGTTTCCCGGGCCGACCGCACGACTGCGTGCGGTCGATCCCGGAATGACTTGCAATAATCCGTATCAGTCTACCGCCCGCTCGACGCCCGCGAGTGCCGCGTCGATGTCGGCGTCGTCCACGTCCCAGTGCGTGCAGAAGCGCACGCGGTAGTCGCCGAATGCGACGCAGCCGACCCCCTCCCGTTCGCAGGCGGCGACCACCTCGTCGGCGGGGTCGACCGTCTCCGCGACGACGATGTTCGTCTCGGGTTCCGGCGCGTCGACCCCCGGAAGGTCGTCCAGCCCCGCGGCCAGCCGGCGGGCCCGCTCGTGGTCCGCGGCGAGGCGGTCGCGGTTCTCCAGCGCCCGCAGGCCGGGCGCAGCGAGGATGCCCGCCTGGCGCATCCCGCCGCCCATGAGCTTGCGGGTCCGGCGGGCCCGCTCGACGAACCCCTCGGAGCCCGCGAGCACCGAGCCGACGGGCGCGCCCAGCCCCTTCGAGAGGCAGACCATCGCCGAGTCGACCTCGCGGGTGAACCGCTCGGCCGGCGCGTCCAGCGCCGCGGCGGCGTTGAACAGCCGAGCTCCATCGAGGTGGACCGGCACCTCGCGTTCGCGGGCGACCGCCGCCGCGGCGTCGATGGCCTCGGGGGCGATGGCGGTGCCGCCCTTGCTATTGTGCGTGTTCTCCAGGGCGAGCAGGCCGGTCCCGGCGCGGTGGCCGTCCGCCGCGACGTGCGCCTCGCGGACCCGTTCGGGGGCGACCACGCCGCGGTCGTCGCCGTCGACGGGGCGGGGCTGGACGCCGGAGTGCTGGGCGACGCCGCCGAGTTCCCACTTGTAGACGTGGCTCTCGCGTTCGACGATCGCCTCCTGGCCGCGCTCGGTGTGGGTCCGGACGGCGACCTGGTTGCCCATCGTCCCCGAGGGGACCAGCAGGGCGTCTTCGAAGCCCAGCACGTCCGCG
This sequence comes from Halosimplex marinum, assembly GCF_051414075.1. Taxonomy (NCBI): domain Archaea; kingdom Methanobacteriati; phylum Methanobacteriota; class Halobacteria; order Halobacteriales; family Haloarculaceae; genus Halosimplex; species Halosimplex marinum. Next base: position 1,066,823 of record NZ_JBLKNY010000003.1, read on the forward strand.
ACGCGGGCCTCCAGTTCGTTGACCGTCGGGTCCTCGCCGTACACGTCGTCGCCGACCTCGGCGTCGCGGGCGGCCTCGCGCATCGCGTCGTCCGGCTTCGTGACGGTGTCGCTACGCAGGTCGATCACGGTCCCGGATTCGCGCTCGACGGAGAAATAGGTGGCTCGTCGGGACGGGTTCGGCCGGCCGCCCCGCGGCGGCCGTCAGTGCCGGGCGACCAGTTCCTCGGGCGTCAGTTCGTGGCCGTTGTAGTCGACGTAGAAGGCCGCCTCCCCGCCGGTCCGCGCGAAGTCGGTCACGTCGCCGGTGACGGCGTAGGTGTCGCCCCACCCGGGGTCGCCGGTGAACCCGTCGACCGTCGCGGTCCCGTCCCCGTTGTCGGTCACCGCGTCGTTGTCGCCGGCCGAGCGCTTCCGCCCGGCGTTGGTGACCTTCCGGACGACCCCGTCGACGGTGAACTCGTAGGAGACCTCACCCGCCTCCGTGGCGACGACCGAGAGGAGGTCCGTCGCGGGGGCCGCGTCCTCGCGGATCCGCCACTCGGCCTCGCGGAGGACGTAGTCGCCGCCGCCGTCCGTCTGGGTGAAGTCGGTGATCTCGCCCCCGACGGCGTACACGTCGCTCTCGCCCGGGTTGCCCGTGAACCCCGAGACGGAGGTGGTCCCGTCCCCGTTGTCGGTGATGTCGTCGTTCCCGCCGGGCGAGGCGCCGCGGCCGCCGCCCAGATCCACGCCGCTGACGGGGCCGTCGACGGTGAAATCGTAGGAGATCGCCCCCTCGGTCGCGCCCATCACCTCGACGAGGCGCTCCTGGGGCGTGGCCTTCCCGAGGAGGTGTTTGTCCGCGGCGGGGTTTCGGATGTAGTGGTCGACGTAGTTGACGTCGTAGAAGATCCGGATGGCCTCGACGACCTTCCCCTCGTGTTCGCCCGTGCCGCGGTACACGTCCGGGACGAACGTCCCTCCGGGGTCGTCGAGGTGGACCTTCTCCTGGCTCGTCCCGTCCACGAAGTCGAGGTCGACCTGCGACATGAGCTTCCCCGGGGACCCGTCCATGTCGAGGAACTCGTTGGGCCGGACGGTCACCCGGGAGTCGGTGAACGTGACCGCGCGGTCGGCGGGGTCGCAGTCCGCGGCGTCGTTCTCGGCGCGGACGACGCCGTCGTCGGTCCGGAAGCTGACGGCCTCGACGACCCGGCCGGGCGACCCGAACGACTGGGTCCGGCCCCGCCCGACCTCGTTGATCTCGACGAAGCTGCCGTCCCGGTAGGTCACCCGGGCGGCGTTCGTGTCCCCCCAGTCCTGGACGTGGACCAGCGAGCAGTCGACGGTGAACGACGGGTCGGCAGCCGCGTCCGATCCGGCGGCCGCCCCGGTCGCGACGGCCGAGAGCGCCCCCAGGGCGCTCGACGCGAGAAAGGTTCGCCTCGTATTCCGCAGTGGTCGGTCCGTCATGGCACGCTCTCCCCGTAGGGTGAGTTCCCTATTTCGTTATGCCCCCCGCAACCCCCGGTAAGCGCGGGCTATCGACACCTCCCGGCGGTGGCGCTCCCGAACCCGCGTCCATGCCCGTCGGGTGTGTTATTCGGTACCTCGTCACAAATTAACATTTCAGTGCCCCGCTCGATGTCCGACCGTGACGACGCTACCCGACCACTACGAGACCGTCCGTGCGCGAACCGACTACGCACCCGTCGGCGGGGCCCTCGGTCCGGTACCGGCCGCCGAGCGGCGGCGGTTCGTCGCCGTCGACGAGGAGGGCGTCCTCGCGGGAACCGACGAGACCGTCGAGCCCGACCGGGGCGGGACGCTCATCGCGAGCGGCGTCGGGATGACCGGCCCGCCCCACCTGGGGACGGTCGGCCAGTTCCTGACGGCCGTCGCGCTCCAGGGGGCGGGGCTCGACGTGCAGTTCGTCCTCGCAGACCTGGAGCCCTATCACGCCGGGGCGCCCCTCGACCGCGTGCGACGGCTGGCCGAGCGGTACCGGGAGTTCGCCCTCGACCTGGGGTTCGACCCCGACCGCGGCCGGCTCCGCACCCAGAGCGAGGCCCGCGACGTGATGCACACCGCGCAGTTGCTGGCGCCCTACTACGACCCGGAGGCGTGGGGCCACGGAGAGGATAGCGGCGACGAACCGGGAGACGACGCCGACGACGACTCGCCGGACGGCGATCCCCCGCCGACCGAGTGGGAACGGGCGGTGCGCGAGGCCTACGAGAGCGCCGAGGGCGACCGCGGGCCGGGGACCGCCGCGGTCGCCCGCTCGGGGCCGACCTCGGAGGCGGCCGACGCCCACAGCGCCGTCCTCCACGGCGTCGACTTCCTCCACCCGCTGTACGCCGGCGAGTACGAGCGGCTGGTCCTCCAGTTCGGGGTCGACGAGCACCACCTCACCGGGATGGCGCGGCGGTTCCGCGACGCCGCGCCCGTCGACGGCGGCGTGGCGGGGCTGTACACCCGGATGCTCCCCGGCTTCGGCGGCGCGCCGAAGATGGCCAAGTCGATCCCGGGGTCGGGCGTCTCGCTCGCGATGGGCTCCGACGAGATCCGCGAGCGGATCGCGAGTGACTCGGGCGGCGACCCCGACCGTTCCCCCGTGTTTCAGGCGATGTGTCTCGCCTCGCGGTACGGCGCCGAGCGGCTGGACCGGCTGGAATCGGCCTGTGAGGCCGGCGGCGAGGCGTGGAGGGCGGCGCGAGCGGAGTACGCCGAGTTCGCCGTCGAACTGGCCGAGCGCTGGCGGGCGACCGGCGACTGAGCGGTCAGGCCCCGACGAGCGCGTAGAGGGCCGCCGAGTTGACGACGACGCTCGCGAGCGCGTACGACAGGTACGCCAGCGCGGGCGCCAGCAGCGAGCGCGTCCCGACGTACGCGTACGCCGCCACCCCGACGAGGGCGACGCGTGCGGCCGGCGTCAGGAGTTCGAGCGGGCCGTCGATCCCGCGCCCGACCGAGAGGGCGGCGAGCGCGACGGCCAGCGCGACCGGCAGGAGCGCCGCGGCGCGGGCGCGCCGGTCGTCGACCCGCCGGTCGGCGTAGACGGCGACGGCCAGTCCGAGGACGAACAGCGCCGCGACCGCCGCTCGCTCGGGCGTGACGTGCAGCCACGGCCCCGACCGGACGGCGGCCGGCGCGGAGACGAACCGGGGCGTCGCGAAGTACGCGCTCGCCAGCGCGGTCGCGGCGGCCGCCCGTTCGCGGCCGAGCACCCGCCCGAACGCGCCCTGGACGAGACCCTGGTACAGCAGCGCCATCCCGGAGACGAACACCGCGACGGAGACCAGCGTCCGGTCGGCCAGGTTCGCGGGGGCGTTCGCGAGCGCGGCCGAGAGGTGGTCGACTCCGACCCCGTAGGTGAGCGCGGCCGGCACGAGCGGGACCGCTGCGAGGACCGCGGCGCCGACCGCCGCCGCGCCGAGGAGGCTCCCGGCCTCGCGGTCGGGGACCGACAGCGGCAGCGACACGTCCCGCGCGGCGGCGAACCAGGCGGCGACGCCGCCCACGCCGCCCAGTACGAGCGACCCCTGGGCGGCCGCACGGACCAGGTGGCGGTCGATACCGGTCGACGCGGCGACGACGTCTCTGACCGGGCGAACGGCGGCGTCGGTCAGGTTCACGTACGCCGCGAGCGCGACCAGCGCCGCGACGACGACGGCCAGTTCGACGGCGACCGCCCGCCGACCGACGGCCCGGAGAGCCCGCGCGGAGGGTGTGCGACCGTGGCTCATGACAGGTACGTGGAACGCAGTAGACAATAAAACGTATCCCTGCCGCCGGACGACGAAATCGGTTTGGCGCGGGCGCTCGACGACTCCGGTATGGACGCACGCGTTCGCGAGCACGCCGAGATCGTCTGTGACCACTCCGTCGACCTCCAGGCCGGCGACGAGGTCGTCATCGACGCCCACCCCGAGGCCGAGGACCTGGTGACCGCACTGCACGAGGTGATCGCCGACCGGGGCGCTCACCCGCTGGTCATCCAGGACCGCACGGGCAAGCGCTTCCGGCGGGCGTTCCTGCGCAACCACGACGGCGACTTCGAGTTACCCGACCACCAGATGGCGCTGTACGAGGAGATGGACGTGTACATCGTCATCCGCGGCAGCGACAACGTCACCCAGACCGGCGACGTGGATCCGGAGGTCTCGACCGCCTACGAGTCGGCCGTCCAGCCGCTGCTGGCCGAGCGCCTGTCGAAGCGGTGGTGTCTCACCCAGTACCCCGCGCCCGCCAACGCCCAGCTCGCCCAGACGAGCACGGAGGGCTTCGAGAACTTCGTCTGGGACGCCATCCTCCGCGACTGGGACGAACAGCGGGCGTTCCAGGCACAGATGGTCTCGATCCTGGACGACGCCGAGGAGGTGCGGATCGTCTCGGGCGACTCGACGGACGTGACGATGAGCGTCGCCGGCAACCCCACCCTCAACGACTACGGCGAGCACAACCTCCCCGGCGGCGAGGTGTTCACCGCGCCCGTCCCCGACTCCGTCGAGGGCGAGGTCTACTTCGACAAGCCGCTCTACCACCAGGGCCGCGAGGTGACCGACGTGTACTGCAGGTTCGAGGGCGGCGAGGTCGTCGAGCACTCCGCCGGCAAGAACGAGGCGGTCCTGACGAACGTGCTGGAGACCGACGAGGGGTCGAACCGCCTCGGCGAACTGGGCATCGGGATGAACCGCGCCATCGACGAGTTCACGTACAACATGCTGTTCGACGAGAAGATGGGCGACACCGTCCACATGGCGGTCGGGCGCGCCTACGACGACACCGTCGGCGAGGGCAACGAGCAGAACGACTCCGCGGTCCACGTCGACATGATCGTCGACATGAGCGAGGAGTCGTTCATCGAGGTCGACGGCGAGGTCGTCCAGCGGAACGGCACCTTCCGGTTCGAAGAGGGGTTCGAGGGGTAGCGCGGTTCGAGCAGCGGAGCCACCAGTAGCACACGGCGACGGAACCGGACCGTTCAGGCGTCCGCGGCGTCGGGTTCCCCGCCCGATTCGAGCAGCGGGAGGTCGACTTCGAGCGCGTCGTACCGCACGGTCGGTCGTTTCGACTGGCCGTCCGTCTCGAAGCCGATCAGGCCCAGTTCTTCCAGCTCCGTCAGATTACGGTGGACCTGCCGAACGTCGCGCTCGACGAGACGGGCCGTCTCGCGGATCCCGGACGGTTCCTCGCGGGCGATCGTTCGGAGCAACTCGAGGTTCTTCGGTCGCGTCACGCGGTGGAGCTGGTCGGCGTCGTGGAACGTGACCTCGAAGTACGGGTCGGGTTGCTCGCCGTCGTCGATCGCACGGAGCGTCTCCTCGATGCGGTCGCTGTCGCTCCGCTCGAAGCGGATGTGCAGGACGCGGTCTGACGCCGGGTCAGTGCCAGTCGTGGCCATGGTCGTTCACCTCCGATCGAAACTTCTCTACGGAACGGGCGGGCCGAACTCGGAGATGCGTTCCGCCGGAACGAATCCGGCGCTCACTCCACGAGCGCGTCGAAGACGGCCCGTTCGACCTTCTGGAGGTGTTCGCCGGCGGTGGCGGGCGAGCAGCCGACGGCCTCGGCCACGTCCTCGTGGGTCGCCTCGCGGGGCGCCTCGTAGTAGCCGACGGCGACCGCCGCCTCCAGGACCTCCCGCTGGCGGCTCGTCAGCGCGTCGAGCAGGCGGCCGCTCTCGGGGTGGTACTCGCCGGTCTTCTCGACGGTGACCTCGTAGCCCTCGGGTTCGGGGAACTGCATGGCGCGGGCGAACGCCGCCTCGGTGCCGATCAGCGTCACCCGCTGGTCGCCCCGGTCCGTGAGCTCGATCGGCATATCGCGGACGAGTTCGAGCTCGCGGTCGCGTTCGAGCATGTACTCGACGAGGTCGTTCGTCTCGACGCGGGAGTAGCCCCACCCGCGGCCCGCCTCGCCCGCGGCGACGGTGAACTCCCGGACCTCGGGGGTGTCGGCCATGATCGTCCGGTAGCGGTCGACGTCGCCGGACATCTCGGTCAGTAGCGTCACCGTCCCGTCCCCCAGGTCGTCCATCCGGTGGATCGCCTCGCCGGTCACGTCCGGGTCGCGAGCGATCCGCTCGCCGACGGGGTGAAACCCCTGTCCCTCCGTCGGGCTCACCAGCAGCGTCACGTACCGCATGGGCGGCGCTACGGCCCGCTCGCCAAAGGGTCGTCGGTTATCGGGACAGTGACCGCTCCGGGTCGGGCGGTCGACATTACACGCCGGCGGTGTCCCGGCGCTGTCGGCTTCTGATGAGCAGGAACGAGAAACTCAGACACACGAGCACGAACAGCGCCACGCCAGCGACCCAGTACCCGAACAGGTCGGCGGCGGCGAGGTAGTTCGGTGGGACGAGCAGGGCGATGAGCAGGTACTGTCGGCGTTCGACACCGCGGAGCCGGGCCTGGAGGGCGTCGTCCATACCGCGACAGTGTGGCTCCGCCCCGTCAAAATTCCACCGGCCGTCGCGGTGCGGCTCGCCGCGGCCCCGACGTACTTTGTGACTCGCTCTCGAAATCGGCGTATGGAGGAACTCACCGAGGGCGTCTACGCGTTCACGGAGACGGTCGAGACAGACGAGGGCGAGCGGGCGTTCCACCCGGCGGCCGTCGAGACCGATCGGGGCCTGCTGCTGGTCGACGCGGGCCTCCCGGGCCAGGCCGAAGCGCTCGGCGCGGAGATCGAGGCGGCCGGCTTCGGGTGGGCCGACGTGTGGGCGGTGTTGATAACCCACCAGGACGGCGACCACGCGGGCGCGCTCGCGAGCGTCCGGGAGGAGACCGACGCGGTCGTGTTCGCTCACGAGGCCTGCGCCCCCTACGTCGACGGCCGCGAGGAGCCGATCAAGGGCGATGGCGAGCGCTATCCGCCGGTCCCGGTGGACGTGGAACTCGTCGACGAGGAACGGTTCCGGACGAGGGCGGGGCCGATGGAGGTGGTCTACACGCCGGGTCACGCGCCGGGCCACGTCTCGCTGTACCTGCCCGACGAGCGGCTGTTGCTGGCCGCGGACGCGCTGACGGCCGCCGACGGACAGCTGCAGGGCCCCAGCGAGCACTTCACCCTGGACATGGCCGAGGCCGGGCAGTCGGTCGCGCGGCTGGCGAGCCTGGCGGTCGACGGCGTCCTCTGTTACCACGGCGGGTTCGCCGCGGCCGACGGCGACCGCATCGCCGCGATCGGTCGGTCGATCGAGGAGTGACTCGCGGCCGAGCGCGACCCTGCTGAGACCGGCCCGGACGCTGATCCCCGCCCACTCGCGCCCCGCGAACGGAAAAACCGCGGCAGTTTTTGCGACGCCCGCCCCCGTCGTTCGTCCGTCTGACGCGCGTCTGACACCCGTTTTTCAATCCGTGAGAATCGTTCCGACAGGTATATAGGTGGTTGCTACATGTTGTCATGCATGGCGCCGGATATGGTCGCTGAAGCCGAGGTGGAAACGAACGCCGAAGTCATGGCCTCCGTCGAGGAGGGCCCCACCGAGACGCTCGTAATCGCCGACATCAGCTGCGACGACGCCTATCTCACAGCGCCGCTCGCCGACGCCGCCACCCTCCCGGAGTGGCGGTGACGGCCGCTCCGGCCTGACTCGTCCCCGTTCGCCCGGCGCCGAGTCCGTACGGCCCGGTCGCCTCGTACCGCCCGATTCTCACGATCCGTGACTGCGGTCGCTCGTTCGAACGCCCGGCCGGAGTCGCCCGCCCGTCCCCGGACTGTGTCGACAGTGTCGATAGTGTCCACGACCGCGTCCGGAGAAAACAAGCGTTATACGCCGGCGAGGGGATCGAACCCGCATGAAGGTACTCGTCACGGACCCGATCGCGGACGCGGGTCTGGACCGGTTGCGCGAGGCGGGCCACGAGGTCGAGACAGCCTACGACGTGGAGGGCGACGCACTGCTGGACGCCGTCGCGGACGCCGACGCGATGGTCGTCCGCTCGGGGACGGAGGTCACCGCCGAGGTGTTCGCCGCCGCGCCGGATCTGCAGATCGTCGGCCGCGCCGGCATCGGCGTCGACAACATCGACATCGAGGCTGCCACCGACCACGGCGTCATCGTCGCCAACGCCCCGCAGGGCAACGTCCGCGCCGCCGCCGAACACTCCGTCGCGATGGCCTTCGCCACCGCCCGCTCGATCCCCCAGGCGCACAACCGCCTCCGGGACGGCGAGTGGGCCAAGGGAGAGTTCCTCGGCACCGAACTCAACGAGAAGACGCTCGGCATCGTCGGCTTCGGCCGCGTCGGCCAGGAGGTCGGCAAGCGCCTCGACGCGCTGGGCATGGATCTGGTCACCTACGACCCCTACATCAGCCAGGAGCGCGCCGACCGCTTCGGCGCCGACCTGGTCGACTCCCTGGAGGAGTGCCTGGAGCGGGCCGACTTCATCACCGTCCACACGCCGCTGACCGACGAGACCGAGAACATGATCGGCGAAGAGGAGCTCGCCCAGCTGGAGGGCGGCTACGTCGTCAACTGCGCCCGCGGCGGCATCGTCGACGAGCCCGCGCTCGCCGAGGCCGTCGAGGACGGCCTCCTCAAGGGCGCCGCCGTCGACGTGTTCGCCGACGAACCGATCAGCCCGGACAACCCCCTGCTCGACGTCGAGGACGTGGTCGTCACGCCCCACCTCGGCGCCTCCACGGAGGCCGCCCAGGAGTCGGTCGCCACCTCCACCGCCGACCAGATCGTCGCCGCGTTCAACGGCGAGCCCGTCCTCAACGCGCTGAACGCCCCCTCGATGGACGAGAGCGCGTTCCCCGCCGTCGAGCCGTACCTCGAACTCGCCGACACCGCCGGCACCATCGCCGTCCAGCTGTTCGGCGGCCACGTCTCCGACGTGGAGGTCACCTACGCCGGCGACATCGCCGAGCACGACACCGACATCGTGACGGCGACGGCCCTCAAGGGCGTCTTCGAGGACGTCGTCGAGACGCAGGTCAACGCGGTCAACGCCGAGCGCATCGCAGAGGAGCGGGGCATCGACGTGACCGAGTCCAAGACCAGCTCCGCCGAGGACTTCCAGAGCCTCGTCACCGTCACCGTCTCCGACGGCGAGGAGTCGGTCAGCGTCTCCGGGACGCAGTTCGCCGGCGACGACGCCCGCATCGTCCGCATCGACGGCTACCGCGTCGACGCCGTCCCCCACGGCCACATGCTCGTCGCCCGCAACGAGGACGTGCCCGGCGTCATCGGCTTCATCGGCACCGTGCTGGGCGAGGCCGACGTGAACATCGCCGGGATGTTCAACGGCCGCGAGACCATCGGCGGCGAGGCGCTCACCGTCTACAACCTCGACGACCCCGTCCCCGACGACACCGTCGCGCGGCTGCTCGACGACGAGCGCGTCATCGACATCACGCAGATATCGCTGAACGGACAGTAGCCCGGTATCAGCCGCTCGGCGACAGTTTTCGTAGTCTCGAAAACGGATTTCCTCCCCACGCGACGGCCGCGACTATCGCAGCAGCGAGCGGAGCCGGGCGAGCGCGCCCGTCGAGCGGTCGCGCTCGGTTCGGTCGTTCCCCCCGGTCCGCTCGCGCTCGGTCCGGTCGGGTTCGCGGTCGGCTGCGACGTCGAACTCGTCGGCGACGAGTGGTTCGTCGCGGCGGGCGTCGCGTCCCTGGAGGACGCGTTCGTAGCGGTCGACGATGTGCTGGAGGTCCGCCTCCTTCGATTCGAGGCGGCGTTCGAGGGTCGTGACCCTGGCCTCCAACAAGGCGATCTTCGCCAGGTAGAACGTCTCGGCCGTGTGGTCTACCGTGAGGGCGGTCCGTCCGGTCGATCCGTCGTCGGTTCGGCCGGTCGGTCCGGTGTGGGCCGGATCGACGGCACCGGCGTCGGTCGTCGAGTGGCCGCACGACTCGCCCGCCGACTGGCGGTCGGTGCATGGGTGGAGTTCCCCCTGTTCTGGTGGGTCGGCGTTCGCGGCCATGCCTCCGAACCGAGGTGTCGCTCGCGGATAAAGACGAGGCAGACGGAGACCCGACACGCGTCTGACGATCCGTTCGATCCGGTCGCTGTCCTGCGGTTTCTGCTTGTATTCGTTCCGGATCGGTCGGGTCGTTCGCTAACGTATCGACCGCACTCGACAGCAGGCGCTGAACGCCCTCGGTGCGCTCGCTAGCAGAAATCGCAACCGTGATCGACAGCAGGCGATGAAAGCCCTCGGCGCGCTCGCGGTCGCTGAGCGGGATATCCGCGCTCTCCGCACCGCCCGCGCGGATAGTGCCCGCTCAGACGACTAAACTGCACGCGAGCGCACCTCGCCCTTTCAGTCCACCAGGACCGCAACCGCACCGCACAGCGCCGCAGACGGCCACGAGCCTCCCCAGCCGATTCGCTCACTCGCTCCGCTCGCTCGCTCATCCCTCGCGCGGCTACGGTCGCGCGCACGAGAGCGCGCTCCAGCGCGCGCCGGTTCGGTGGAGTGTTCGGCCGACACACTCGGATCTGCCGACCGCCGATCCGGTGGGGTTTTCCCGGGGCTACACGTTCGTTGGGCCATGACAGAGCCGATCACCGCGCGCGTCGACGACCCGGAGGCGAAACGGGAGTCGGGCCGCCGGAAGATGGAGTGGGCGCGCCAGCACATGCCGATCTGCGAGTCGCTGCGCGAGGACTTCGAGGCCGACCAGCCCTTCGCCGACGAGGTCGTCGGGATGGCGATGCACGTCGAGGCCAAGACCGCGATCCTCGCCGAACTGCTCGCCGTCGGCGGAGCCGAAGTCGCGATCACCGGCTGTAACCCCCTCTCAACCCACGACGACGTGAGCGTCGCGCTCGACGCGGTCGACGGCGTGACCTCCTACGCCGAGCGCGGCGTCGACGACGACGAGTACTACGCCGCCATCGAGGCGGTCATCGAACACGAGCCGACCATCACCGTCGACGACGGGATGGACCTCGTGGCGGCGATCCACGAGGACTACCCCGAACTCATCGACTCCATCGTCGGCGGTTGCGAGGAGACGACGACGGGGGTCCACCGCCTGCGCGCGATGGACGACGACGGCGAACTCGCCTACCCGATGTTCGCGGTCAACGACACGCCGATGAAGCGGCTGTTCGACAACGTCCACGGCACCGGCGAGTCGTCGCTGGCCTCCATCGCGATGACCACGAACCTCTCGTGGGCCGGCAAGACCGTCGTCGTCGCGGGCTACGGCCACTGCGGGAAGGGCGTCGCCAAGAAGGCCAGCGGGCAGAACGCCGACGTGGTCGTCACCGAGGTCGAGCCCCGCCGCGCGCTGGAGGCACACATGGAAGGCTACGACGTGATGCCGATGGACGAGGCCGCCGCCGAGGGCGACGTGTTCATCACGACCACCGGCAACCGCGACGTGATCGTCTCCGAGCACTTCGAGGCGATGCAGGACGGGGTCCTGCTCGCGAACGCCGGCCACTTCGACGTGGAGATCGACCTCGACGCCCTCTCGGAGCTGGCGGTCGACGAGTACGAGGCCCGCGACGGCGTGCGGGCCTACGAACTGGCGGACGGCCGCCGGCTGAACGTGCTGGCGGAGGGGCGGCTCGTCAACCTCGCGACGCCGGTGGCGCTGGGCCACCCCGTCGAGGTGATGGACCAGAGCTTCGGCGTCCAGGCCGTCTGCGTGCGCGAACTGGTCGAGTCGGGCGACGACTACGAGCCCGGCGTCCACGACGTGCCCGACCGGCTCGACCGGGAGGTCGCGGAGGTCAAACTCGACGCGGAGGGCGTCGCGTTCGACTCGCTGACGGAGACCCAGGAGGAGTACATGGGCTCCTGGCAACACGGGACCTAGAACGGTCGAAGAATTTCGGGCCGCGACCGGTCGAGCGGAGCGGCTACTCCTCGCCGGCGCCGGTGAGACAGAAGACGAGCGAGCCGTCGTCGAGACCGGCGACGCGGGTCTGTGCCGTGAAGGTGTCGCCGCCGTCGGTCTCGCAGACGGTGCCGCCGGTCCACTGCCAGTCGTCGCGGACGGTCTCCAGCGCCGTGGATTCGAGCCGCTCGACCTCCTCGTCGGGGAAACACTCCCGCCAGGGGCGGCCGACCAGGTCGTCCGGGTCGGCGCCGAACCGGCTGGCGAACACGCGGTTGACGAAGGAGAACGCGCCGTCGGGATCGACGACGGCGACGGCGTCGCCGGTGGCCTCGATGGCGGTGAGGCTCCGCTCGGCGGTCCGCATCGTGCGGTGGTGGTGGACCAGCCGCCGGATCCGCCCGGCGAGGATCGACATGGTGGTCGCGGGGCTGTTCTTCCGGAGGAACTCGGTCCACGTGGAGTCGGGGACCTCCTCGGCGATGGCGGCCCGCTCGGACCCGGTGAAGAGGACGAACGGGAGCGTCGGCGCTCGCGCGCGCACGTCCGACAGGAACTCGAGCCCGTTGGTCCCGGGCATCTCGTAGTCGCTGACGACGCAGTCGACGGCGTCGACGTGGGCGAGCGCCTCGGCGGGGGCGGTCTCGGTCCGCACCGACAGGTCGTCGTGGTCCGAGAGGTGGGCCGCGATCAGGTCGAGGTAGTCGGGGTCGTCGTCGACGCAGAGCACCTTGATGGGCTCGTCACTGCTCGCCGGTGCGTTCGCCGTCTCCGCTGCGATGTCGTCCATCACGGCTGTCACAGGTGTCGGCCCGCCGCCGCCCCGCGCGGCGCGCCGATCGTCCGTTCGGCCCGGTCGGTCGTCCGTCCGATCCGGTCGGTCGCTGTACCGCCCGCGGCCCCCGGGCCCCTCATTGCTCGATGGATTCGGTCACGTCCGACTGGATCCAGGCGTGCTCGTTCTCCGGGTCGGCGATCATCGCCAGGCGCGTGTCGCCCACGTCGTACTCCTCGTAGGTCTCGCGGATCGCGCTCTCCGCGTCCTCCGTCGAACCCGTCGAGGACATCTCAGACCCCTCCCTCGCCGTCGACGGTGACCGTCCCGTCGCCGTCGACGACGACCCTGTGGCCGTCGTACTCGAACTCCACGGTCGCCGCCGCGCCGCTCTCGTAGAGCGCGTCCAGCGCGTCCGTGTCCACGACCTCGTACAGCGGCGGTTCCATCCGGAGCGGGTCCGTCCCGGTCTCGTCGGCTATCGCCTCGATAACGTCGATGCTGATCTGCCCGCTGGGCTCTCGTACTGCCATACCGTCCATTCTACCTTCCGGTAGGACGACAGCTGGTATCGGGCTGTCCGCTACGTGCATACCGCGACCGCCGGGACGGGGGCAATATGTATAGCGTCGCTCGCGGGCGAGGGGGCGTCGAACGCCGACGGGGCGGTCGCGTATCCGGTATCGCGGGCTTACCGTCCGGGGATCGCAGGGTAGCGTCCGGCACAGCGGAACGGATGTCCGGTCGCGGGTCACCGAGAGAGGCGGTCGCCGGTATCGAGTCACCGCCGCGGGAGGTCCGCCAGCCCCGGGTCCGGTCCGAGACGTGTCGGTCAGCGGAAACCAACCGTTAATTGCGCGCCCTCGCAATGGCCGCCAATGGACGCTGGTTCGACGCGCGACGCCGACCCGGGACGGGGCGTCGCGAACAGGGGGAACCGCACGGCAACGGCGGTCAACGGGCGTGACAGGGGGCCGCCGCGCGCTCGCCGCCGCGCGCTCGGTGCGCTCGCAGCGGTCGCGCTCGCCGCGACGATCGCCTGTCTCGCCGTCGGGGGAGTGCCGTCACCGCGGTCGCTCGGCCCGCTCGCGGGGCTCCTGGGGACCGGGCTGGTCGGGCTGGCGGCGTCGGGCGACGACGGGATCGCCGACCTGGTCGCGGACATCGAGCGGGCCCGCGAGGGCGAGGACGTGACCTTCGACACCGACCGCGAGGGGGAGCTGGGCGATCTGACGGCGGCCGTCGAGGGGCTGGTCGACGACCTCCGGGAGTGCGAGCGCGAGCGACACCTCCGGGAGCGGGTCATCGAGTCGGCGCCGGTCGGGGTTTCGGTCGCCGACGCGACGGAGCCGGACAACCCGCTGGTCGCCGTCAACGAGCGCTTCGAGGAGCTGACGGGCTACGAGGAGTCCGAGTGTCTCGGGCGCAACTGCCGGTTCCTCCAGGGCGAGGACACCGACGAGGCGGCAGTCGCGAAGCTGCGGGCGGCCATCGACGCCGAGGAGGAGGCGACGGTCGAACTGCGCAACTACCGGGAGGACGGCACCGAGTTCTGGAACCGGGTCCGGCTGGCGCCCGTCGAGGACGGCGACGGCGAGGTGACCCACTACGTCGGCTTCCAGGAGGACGTGACCGACCGCGTCGAACGGGAGGCGGAGCTCGAACGGCAGTCGTCGCTGCTGGACTCGATCTTCGAGCAGGTCCCGGTCAACATCTACGTCAAGGACAGCGAGGCGCGCCACGTCCGCGCGAGCGAGGCCTACATCGAGGAGTCCTACGACTGGGACACCGACCGGTTGCTCGGGAAGACCGACCGGGAGGCGTTCGACGACCCGTTCACCGAGGAGTCCTACGCCGACGACCGCCGGGTGATCGAGACCGGCGAGCCCATCCTCGACAAGGAGGAGTACATCCCGTCCATCGACAAGTGGAACCTCACGACGAAGGTCCCCTGGCGCGGGGAGGACGGGGAGGTACGCGGGCTGTTCGGGATCTCCTACGACATCACCGAGCGCAAGCAACGCGAGCGGGAACTGGAGGCCTACCGCGAGTTCACCGACGAGATCCTCGACGCCATCGACGACGTGTTCTACGTGCTGGACGCCGACGGGAATCTGCTGCGGTGGAACGAGACGCTGACCGAGGTGAGCGGCTACGACGACGCCGAGATCGACGGGATGCACGCCACCGACTTCGTCGTCGAGGGCGACCGCGAGGCGGTCCGCAACGGGATCGCGAACATCGAGGACCTGGCGGGCGTCCCGCTGGAGGCGCGCTTCGAGACGAGCGACGGCGAGACGGTCCCCTTCGAGATCGTCGCCTCGCCGCTCGAGGACCCCGACGGCGAGCGGATCATCGCCGGGATCGCCCGCGACATCTCCGAGCGCAGGGAGCGCGAGCGACAGCTCGAGGCCATCGTCGAGAACACCGAGGACCCCATCTACATCAAGGACCGCGAGGGCCGCTACCGGTTCGTCAACGAGGCGGCCGCGACGAACTTCGGTAAGCCGACCGAGGCGATCACCGGCGAGACCGACGACGCCCTCTTCGACGAGGCGACCGCCGCCGACATCCGCGCGGACGACCGGCAGGTCCTCGAGACGGGCGAGCCGGTCTCGCGGGAGGTGGTCCGGCCGGTCGACGGCGACGAGCGGGTCCTGCTCGACTACAAGTACCCCTACCGCGACGAGGACGGCGAGGTCGTCGGGGTGATGGGGATCAGCCGCGACATCACCGAGCGCAAGGCCGCCGAGCGGCGACTGCAGGAGACGAACGAGCGGCTCGAACAGTACCGCGAGTACACCGAGGCGATCCTCGACGCCATCGACGACGTGTTCTACGTGTTCGACGACGCCGGCCGGATCCAGCGGTGGAACGACAGCCTCAACGAGGTGACCGGCTACGACGACGCCGAGATCGACGAGATGCACGGGACGGAGTTTTTCCCCGAGAGCGAGCACGAGCGGATCGCCGAGGCCATCGCCGCGGTGTTCCGGACGGGGGCGGACCGCCGCGTCGACGCGCCGGTGCTGACCGACGACGGCGAGCGGATCCCTTACGAGTTCGTGGCCACGCGCGTCGAGAACCCCGACGGCGACCCCGTCCTCGTCGGGGTCGGCCGGGACATCTCCGAGCGGAAGGCCCGCGAGCGCGAGCTGCGGGCGACCAAAGAGCGGATGCAGAAGTTCATCGAGACCTCCCCGGTGGGCGTGGTGGCGACCGACCCCGAGGGGCGGGTCACGCTGTGGAACGACGCGATGGCGGAGATCTTCGGCTGGTCGGCCGAGGAGGTGCTGGGCGAGCCCTACCCCGCGGTGCCCGACGACCGCGAGGGCGACGACGAGGTCCGCCAGCGCGTTCTCGCCGGCGAGTCGTTCTCGGGCGTCGAGCGCGAGCGCGTCCGGAAGGACGGCGAGCCCATCGACATCTCGCTGTCGACGGCGCCCGTCCGCGACGACGAGGGCGAAGTCGCCGAGATCGTCGGCTACATCGAAGACATCACCGAGCGCAAGGCCCGCGAGCGCGAGCTCGAACGGACGAGGGACCTGCTCCAGCAGGCCGGCCGCATCGCGTCCATCGGCGGCTGGGAGCTGGACCTGACGGGCGACGAGCCCGAGATGACCTGGACCGACGAGCTCTACCGGCTCCACGGCGTCTCGCCCGACACCGACATCGACGTGGAGACCGCCGTCGAGTTCTACCACCCCGACGACCGCGAGCGGATACGGGAGTACTTCCGGCGGGCCGTCGAGGTCGGCGAGAGCTACGACATGGAGGTGCGCCTCGGGACCGACGAGTCGGTCCGCTGGGTGCGCGCCATCGGCGAGCCCGTCCGCGAGGACGGCGAGGTCGTCCGCGTCCGCGGCTCGATCCAGGACATCACCGAGCAGAAGGAACGCGAGCTCGCCCTGGAGTCGCTCCACGAGGCGACGCGGGGGCTGCTCGGCGTCGAGACCGACGAGGAGACCGCCGAGCTCGTCGTCGACACCGCCCGGTCGGTGCTGGACGTGGCCGGCGTCGCCGTCTACCTGCTCGACGACAGCGCCAACCGGCTCGACGCCGTCGCCTGCTCGGAGGGGTTCGAGCGGCTCTGCGACGCCGAGCCCGTCCGCGCCGGGGCCGCCGACTCGCTCCTGTGGAACACCTACGTCACCGGGACGCCGACGGTGTTCGACGACACCGGGACCGTCGCCGAGTCGGGGGTGTTCGGCCCCGAGGTCAGCGGCGGCCTGCTCGTCCCCGTCGGCGACCACGGCGTGTTCGTCGTCGCCACCGAGGACCGGGCGGTCGGCGGGTCGACCCGCCAGCTGGCCGAGACGCTCGTCGCGACCACCGAGGCCGCGTTCGACCGGCTGGCCAGCGAGCGGACGCTCCGGGAACGGGACGCCGAGCTCGCCGAGCAGAACGCCCGCCTGCGCCGGCAGATCGGGATCACCGACCTGATCCGGCGGATCGACCAGTCGCTCATCCGGGCCGAGTCCCGCGAGGCCATCGAGGCGGCAGTCTGCGACCGCCTCGTCGAGAGCGACGACGTGGCATTCGCGTGGATCGGCGGCCTCGACGCCGCCGGCGAGCGCGTCGAACCCACCGCCTGGGCGGGCGACGGCGCCGAGTACCTCGACGCGGTCGACCTCGCGACCGGCGGCGGGGCCGCCGAGCCGGCCGTCCGGACCGCCGTCTCCGAGGCGCCGACGGTCGTCGGCAACGTCGTCGACGACCTCCAGCGCGAGGACTGGCGCAAGGCCGCGCTCGCCCGGGAGTTCCACTCCGTCGTGAGCGTTCCGCTGGCCTTCGAGGAGTACTTCTACGGGGTGTTGACGGTGTACGCGTCGGAACCGGACGACTTCGGCGACCTCGAACGCGAGGTGTTCGCCGAGCTCGGCGAGAACATCGCCCACTCGATCAACGCCGCCGAGACCCAGCGGGCGCTGCACACCGACCAGCGGGTCGAGCTGTCGCTGCGCTTCGACGCCGACGACGACGTGCTGGGCCGGCTCGCCCGGGCGGCCGGCTGCCGCGTCGCCTTCGAGGGGCTGGCAGCCCACTCCGAGTCGGAGACCGGCCTGTTCGTGACGACGAGCGGCGCGCCGGTCGCGGCCGTCACCGACGTGCTGGACGACCTGGTCTCGGTGCGGGACTACCGGCTGGTCGGCGAGCCCGAGGCGGCGGGGGACGGTGACGCCGACGGGACGGACGCCGACACGGACGGCGGGGCGGGCGAGGCGCTGTTCGAGGTGACCGTCGGCGGCGACGCCCTCGCCGCCGAGTTCGTCCGCCACGGGGCGAGCCCGCGGTCGATCGGCGCCGACCCCGAGGTGGTCGAGGCGGTCGTCGACGTGTCGCCGGGGACGGACGTGCGGGCGTTCGTCGAGATGCTCGGCGAGACCTACTCCAGCGTCGAACTGACGAGCCGGCGGACCGTCGAGCGGTCCGACGACGACCGCCGGGCCGGGTCGGCGTTCGACGCGCTGACCGACCGGCAACTGGAGGTGTTGCGCACCGCCTACTACGCCGGCTTCTTCGAGTGGCCGCGCACCTCCACCGGCGAGGACGTCGCCGAGATGCTCGGCGTGAGCCAGCCCACCGTCAACCGCCACCTCCGGGTGGGCCAGCAGCGCCTGCTCGAACGCCTCTTCGAGGACCACGCCGCCGCCGGGTCCGGGGCGGACTGACCGGTCCGCCGGGGTCCGCCGGCGGATCCCCTGTCGACCGGTCCCATACCACCGGTACCTTCAGACCCCGGCGGGTCCCACTCCGGGTATGTCCGACGGCTCGTCCGCCAACGAGTGGGACCCCGACGCCTACGACCGCGACACCGGCTTCGTCCACGAGTACGGCGGCTCCGTCGCCGAGTTGCTCGACCCGGCGCCGGGCGAGCGCGTGCTCGACCTGGGCTGTGGCACCGGCCATCTCACCGCCGATATCGCCGAACGGGTCGGGGAGTCGGGCGCGGTCGTCGGCGTCGACGCCGCGGCGGAGATGGTCGCTCGCGCCCGCGAGACCTACCCGACCCTCCGCTTCGAGGTGGCCGACGCCCGCGAGTACGCGCCGGACCGGTCGTTCGACGCCGTCTTCTCGAACGCCGCCCTGCACTGGATCCCCCGCGCCGACCAGCCCGCCGTCGCCGAGCGGGTGGCCGACCTGCTGGAACCGGACGGCCGCTTCGTGGCCGAGCTGGGCGGGACGGGCAACGTCGCGGCCGTCGTCGACGCGACGCTCGCCGAACTGCGCGACCGCGGCCGCGAGGCCGAACACCCCTGGTACTTCCCGACCGTCGGCGAACACGCCGCCGTGCTGGAGGGGGCGGGCTTCGAGGTGCGACTCGCGCGGCTGTTCGACCGTCCGACCGAGCTGGACGGAGGCCGCGAGGGACTGGCCGACTGGCTCGACGTGTTCGGCGACTCGCTGTTCGCCGGGCTGGACGACGGCGAGCGGGCGGCGGTGGTGTCGGCCGTCGAGGACCGCCTCCGGGGGGACCTGTTCGACGCCGACTCCGGAACGTGGACGGCCGACTACCGGCGGCTACGGTTCGTCGCCGTCCGCGAGTGAGCGGTGAACGGGCGCCCCCGGACGACACGAAGGGTACCGTTTCGGGTGGAACGACACCGAAACCGACCCCGAGACGCGGCGAGGCGGCCGCGGGCCCGAACCACGTTTCACTTCCGCGCCGTGGCGGGCCGTTATGCCCGAGCCGGTCGGGGAGGCAGTAATGTCGACGGAAGATCAAGATCCGGAGCCGCGGATGAGGTTGAGTACTGTCTACGTGGGCGTCGAAGACATGGACCGGGCGCTCGACTTCTACGAGGAGCTGTTCGGGGCGGCGCCCGCGCAGGCGGACGACCGCTTCTCGACGTTCGCGTTCGACGGCGTCGACTTCGGGCTCTACCGCGCCGGCGCCGACGGCGCGGCCGTCGAGTTCGGCGACAACTGCGTCCCGAACTTCGAGGTTTCGGACGCGGACGCCGAGTTCGAGCGCGTCGCCGATCTGGCGCCCGAGGTCGTCCACGGGGTCGTCGACGTGGACGGCTACCGCTGTTTCCAGGTCCGGGACACGGAGGGGAACGTCGTCGAGATATTCAGCGTCGACTCGGCGTGACGACGGGCGGCGGCGTGACGACGGGCGGCGGCGGCGTGACGGCGGGCACAGACAGCCGGCGTGTCGCGGCTCGACACGAAACAGGGGGCCAACCCGCAATCAATCGACGCGGATGCCGGAGACGGCGTCGTGGAGTCGGTCGGCCAGCTCCTCGGCGCGGTCGGCCGAGCGGGCCTCGGCGTAGACGCGGACGACGGGCTCGGTGCCGGAGGGGCGGGCGAGCACCCAGCCGTCGCCGTAGTCGAGGCGGTAGCCGTCGGTGGTGTCCAGTTCGGCGACCGACTCCTCGGCAGTGCGCTCGATGGCGTCGAGCATGGCCTCGCGCTGGCGCTCGCTGTCGTAGGCCACGTCGCGGCGGACGTTCACGTAGTCGTCGTAGCGGGCGACCACGTCGCTGGCGGGCTCGCCGCGGCGGGCGAGCAGTTCGCAGAAGCGCGCGGCGGTGTAGGCGCCGTCGCGGGCGATCCGGTAGTCGGGAAAGAGGATACCCCCGTTGCCCTCGCCGGCGACCGGGACGGACTCGCCGGTCGCAAGCAGGTCGCGGATGCGCGAGACGATGTACGTCGACCCGATGGGCGTCAGGGAGAGATCCGCGCCGGCCGCCTCGACCACGTCGACGAGTCGCTGGGAGGCGTTGACGGCGGAGACGACGGTGTCGCCCTCGCCGAGCGCGTCGGCGGCAAGCGCCGCGAAGGCGGCGCTGCCCTCGACGTGGTCGCCCCGCTCGTCGACGAAGATGGCGCGGTCGGCGTCGCCGTCGTGGGCGACGCCCAGATCTGCGTCGGTGGCCCGGACGAACCGCCGGAGGTCGCCGAGGTTCCCTTCGACGGGTTCGGGGTCGCGGCCGGGGAAGTGGCCGTCGGGCTGGGCGTGGATCGTCCGGACGCGACAGCCCAGCCGGCGGAAGAAGTCGGGGCTGGTGACCGAGCCGGCGCCGTGGCCGGGGTCGACGGCGACGGTCAGGTCGGCGTCGGCGACGGCGTCGCGGTCGACCGCCGCGAGGAGTTCGTCGACGTAGGCGCGGGCGGCGCCGTCGACGTGGCGGCTCCGCCCGGTCTCGTCCCAGTCGACGCGGCGAGGCGTCTCGTCGAGCAGGCGAGTCTCGATGGCTTCGAGCCGCTCCCGGGGAAGTTCGACGCCGCCGGCGCCGACGAGCTTGATGCCGTTGTACTCGGGGGGGTTGTGCGAGGCGGTGACCATCAGGCCCGGGACGCCCTCCCGTTCGGCGTAGGCCTGGAGGCCGGGCGTGGGGAGGACGCCGAGGCGGTCGACGGAGACGCCGACGCTGGCGAGGCCGCCGGCGACCGAGTCGACGAGCATCGGCCCGGTCCGGCGGGTGTCCCGGGCGACCGCGACGCGGTCGGCGCCCCCGGCGCACCAGACGGTGCCGGCCGCCTGCGCCACGTCCGTGGCGTCGCTCGGCGCGAGGTCGTCGTTGACCACGCCGCGCACGCCGCTTGACCCGAAGACCCTCATTGGGGTCTAGTCAGCGGTCCGCCCGCATAGTGGTTCCGGAGCGGAGCGACGCTCCGGAGGGGCGCGCCCGCCGGCTCCCTTGCCCTCGCAAGCCCCATCGGCCCGCCGACCCGCGGCTCCCCGGCCGGTGTTCCCCGGTCGCGGCGCGCGGCCCTCGCCGCGTATCGAACCGGCTAAACCGCGGGCCGACGACAGCGGGGGTATGGACACCAAGGGACTCATCGACGCGCTCCGCGCGGCCGACGCCGTCAAGTTCGGGGAGTTCGAACTCTCCCACGGCGGTACCTCCAACTACTACGTCGACAAGTACCTCTTCGAGACCGACCCCGACTCCCTCGAAGCGGTCGCCGAGGCGTTCGCCGACCACCTCGCGCGGACGACCGACGGCGAGACGAAACTCGCCGGCGTCGCGCTGGGCGCCGTCCCGCTGGTCGCGGTCACGAGCGTCGAGTCGGGCAACCCCTACGTCATCGTCCGCAAGCAACAGAAGGAGTACGGCACGGCCAACCTCGTCGAGGGCGACCTGGCCGAGGGCGAGGAGGTCGTGGTGCTGGAGGACATCGCGACGACCGGACAGAGCGCGGTCGACGCCGCCGAGGCGTTGCGGGAGGCCGGCGCCGTCGTGAACCGGGTGCTCGTCGTCGTCGACCGCGAGGAGGGCGCCGCCGAGAACCTCGCCGACCACGACCTCGAACTCGAATCCCTGGTCACCGCCTCGGACCTGCTCGACGACGCGCCCGAAGATGTAGACGTCGCCTGAGCCAGCACCGCCCGACTCCCACGCTCTCCGACGCCCGCGTCTCCAACGCCAGCACCGCTTGACACCGGGGAGCCCCGATTTCGGATCCCGCGAAATTCACCGACCGATCGACGGCGGTATCCGGCCGCTACACGCCTGTGAATCACACGCACGGAGGTGCGCAGTCGGTTCACGTCACAACGCTTTTATTCGATAGCGCGTTAGCGGAGGGCAAGATGGCAGGTGACTGCTTTACAGGCGGGCCTCGCGCCCCATAACCAGTCACCGCCACGTTCTCGCGCTCGTCGCTCGCTGCCGGACAGCGGCGCGTGGCGCGGTGGAGGTCAGTGATATGTCACAGCAGGAATCCTCGATCACGGTGGAACTGCCCGATGGAAGCACGCTCGACGTTCCGTCGGGCGCCACAGTCGAAGACGTGGCCTACGAGATCGGTCCGGGGCTCGGGAGCGACACCGTCGCCGGCAAGCTCGACGGCGAGCTCGTCGCCAAGGAGGAACCGGTCTACGACGGCGCCGCCGTCGAGATCGTCACCCCCTCGGCCGACGAGTACCTGCAGGTGATGCGCCACTCGGCCGCACACGTCCTCGCGCAGGCGGTCCTCCGCGAGTACCCCGACGCCAGCCTCGCCACCGGCCCGCCCACCGAGGAGGGCTTCTACTACGACTTCGACGGCGTCGACGTCGACGAGGACGACTTCGACGAGCTGGTCGCCGAGATGGAGTCTATCGTCGAAGACGACCTCGACATCGAGCGCGAGGAGGTCCCGCTCGACGAGGCTCGCGAGCGGGTCGCCGGCGACCCCTACAAGGAGGAGATCCTCGAGGACCTCGCGGCGGGCGACCGCGGCGCCGACGACGACATCGAGGAGGTGTCCTTCTACACCCAGGGCGACTTTTCGGACCTGTGTGCCGGGCCCCACGTCGCCTCGACCGGCGAGATCGGGGCCATCGACCTCCGGGAGATCGCCGCGACCAACTGGCGCGGCGACGAGGACAAGCCGCGGCTCACCCGCGTCTACGGCACCGCCTTCGAGTCGGAGTCGGACCTGGAGGACTACTGGGAGCGCAAGGAGGAGGCCGAGCGCCGCGACCACCGCCGCATCGGCCGGGAGATGAACCTCTTCTCCATCCCCGAACACTCCCCGGGCTGTGTCCACTTCCACCCCGACGGGATGGCGATCCGCCGCGAGCTGGAGGAGTACATCCGCGAGAAGAACGACGAACTGGGCTACGAGGAGGTCTGGACCCCCGAGCTCAACAAGGTCGACCTCTGGAAGACCTCGGGCCACTACGAGCACTTCTGCGAGGAGGACGAGATGTTCCACTGGGACCAGGCCAGCGCCCGCACCGAGGGCGACGAGGCCGACGAGTACGGCCTCAAGCCGATGAACTGCGCCAACCACGTCCACCTCTACCAGCGCGAGCGCCGCTCCTATCGCGAGCTCCCGAAGCGGTACTGCGAGTTCGGCACCTGCTACCGCAACGAGCGCTCCGGCGAACTCTCCGGAATGTTGCGCGTCCGCGGGTTCACCCAGGACGACGGCCACGCCTTCGTCACGCGCGACCAGATCCAGGGCGAGGTCACCCGCACGCTCGAAGTGATCGACGACGTGCTCGCCGACTTCGGGCTGGACGTGACCTTCAAGCTGGAGACCCAGCCCGACGACTCCTTCGGCGACGACGAACTGTGGGAGCGCGCCGAGAGCGACCTGCGGAGTTCGCTCGACGCGCTGGGCGAGGGCTACGAACTCGAGGCCGGCGAGGGGGCCTTCTACGGGCCGAAGATCGCCGCCGACGCCGAGGACGCCATCGGCCGCGAGTGGACCGTCGGCACCGTCCAGCTCGACTTCGTCCAGCCCGAGCGGTTCGACCTCGTCTACGTCGGCGAGGACAACGAGGAGCACACCCCGGTGATGATCCACCGCGCCCTCCTCGGCACGTTCGAGCGGTTCATGGGCGTGATGATCGAGCACTTCGCGGGCCGGTTCCCGCTGTGGCTCGCGCCCGAGCAGGTGCGCGTGCTCCCGCTGAACGAGGACGTGCTCGGTTACGCTCACCGCCTGCGCAACGACTTCGAGGAGGAGGGCTTCCGCGCGACCGTCGCCGACGGCGACGACACGCTCCAGCGGAAGATCCGCGCCGCCCACGACGAGAACGTCCCGTACATGCTCATCGTCGGCCCCGACGAGGAAGAAGCGGGCACCGTCTCCGTCCGCGACCGCGCCGAGCGCGAGGCCCGCGACGTCGACCCCGAGGAGTTCCGCGAGCACCTCCGCGACGAACGGGCGGAGAAGCGGCTCGAACCGGACTTCCTCGACGAGTAGTCGGGGACGCGTCCGGGCCGACCCGGACCGTTTTTGTCGCTGCCTGCCACACACCGCGAGCATGGCGACCGACGCGCTCCGACGGACGGTGCGGCG
This sequence comes from Halosimplex marinum, assembly GCF_051414075.1. Lineage (NCBI taxonomy): Archaea > Methanobacteriati > Methanobacteriota > Halobacteria > Halobacteriales > Haloarculaceae > Halosimplex > Halosimplex marinum. The sequence continues at coordinate 1,091,144 of NZ_JBLKNY010000003.1, forward strand.
CGGCGTCGCGGTCCTCGCGATCCCCCTGTGCCTGATCGCCCTCCAGCTCCGAGAGGTGATCGACGCGCTGCCGCGGGGCGACTACGTGCCCGGCGCGGTGACCGTGATAGTCCCGTCCGGTCTTCTGGTCGGCGCAGTCGGGTATCTAGTCCTCTCGGTGCTGGCGGCGGGCGTCTCGTGGGCGGGCGACGACCCCCGGCCGGCCGACCGTCCCGACGCCGAGTGACCGCCGATAGCGACGGCGAGACGCCCGAACACCGGTATCGTTTTGCTCGTCGCGATTCGACCACCCGCTAGTCCCCCTCCATGCCCGCCCGCATCCGCGCGCTGGGGGTCGTCGCGGTCGCCCTCCTGTGTCTGCTGGCCGCGATCGGCGCCCTCGCGCTGTCGGTCCCCGGCGCCCCCGCCGACGCCGACCAGAGCGACCCGACCGACGGCGGCCTCCAGCGCCTCCACGCCGCCGGCGTCACCGGCGGGAACGTCACCGTCGGCGTCGTCGGCGTCACCGGCTTCGATACCGACCACCCGGCGATCGCCGGCCAGGTAGTCGAGAGCCGCGCGTTCGGCGACGGCGCGACGGTAGAGAACGGCGGCCGCAACCGCCACGGCACCGCCACCGCCGCCGTCGTCGCGCGCACCGCTCCCGACGCCGACCTCCGGCTCGCCACCTTCGACGACACGACCGGCTTCCGGCGGGCTGTGACGTGGCTCGTCACCGCCGACGTGGACGTGGTCGTCGCCCCGGTCTCGTTCTACGGCCGCCCCGGCGACGGCACCTCGACGGTCGCGCGACTCGGCGAGTGGGCCCGCCGGCAGGGCGTCGTCTTCGTCGCGCCGACGGGCAACCTCGCCCGGGGCCACTGGGCGGGGCGCTACGGCGACCCCGACGACGGCCGCCTGCGGTTCGGCGAGTCGACGCGCAACTACCTCGCCGGCCGCGGGAGCGAGGCGCGGATCTGGCTCGCCTGGGACCGCGCGCACGCCAACCGGACCTTCGTCGCCGAACTCTACCGGACCGACGACGGCGAGCGCACGCTGGTCGCCCGCTCGGAGCCGTTCCCCGGCGACGGCGTCCCCAACGCCCGGATCAACGCCCGACTGCAGGGCGGCACGTACTACGTCGTCGTCCGCGGCCCGCCGAACGCCACCGGCGCGCGGGTCCGCCTCTCGTCGCCGACCCACCGCTTCCAGCGGACCCGCCCCGCGGAGAGCGTCGCCGCCCCGGCCACCGGCCGCGGCGTGATCGGCGTCGGCGCCTACGACCCCGCCGCCGGCCGCGTCGAACCCTACAGTTCCAGGGGCCCCACCGCCGACGGCCGCCTCGGCGTCGACGTGGTCGCGCCCGCTCGACACGAAATCGGGGGGTACGACGAGCCGCTGGTCGGCTCCTCCGCCGCGACGCCGTACGTCGGCGGCCTCGCCGCGCTCGTCCTCGACGCCGACCCCGACCGCTCGCCCCGCGCGGTCGAACTCCGCCTCGAACGGACGGCCGAGGACGTGGGCCCGACGGGCACCGACCCCGTCGCCGGCAACGGACTCGTCGTCCCCGGCCGCGCCGTCGACGTCCCCGCCAACGCCACCGGCTGAGGGAGACTCCCACGGCAGGCGTCGCGTCACGATTGAAGGAGTGTTCGAAGCGGTCGACCCGACGAGCGGTGCGGTCGGCGCGCGCTGTCGCGCGCTTTCATGCGCGCGACCGGAGCCGCGCGAGGGATGAGCGACGACAGGAGCGAATCGGCTGGGGAGGTTCGTGGCCCGTTTGCGGTGCTGTGCGGTGCGGTTGCGGTTCCTGGCGGACTGAAAGGGCGAGGCGCGCTCGCGTTCAGTTCAGTCGCCTGAGCGACCCCTACCCGAAGCGGCCTCCGGCCGCGAGGGTATGTCGCTCAGCGACCGCGAGAGCGAGACGCGACCGAAGGGAGCGCCTCGACAACGCGAACGGAGAGCGTAGCGACCCGTGAGCGAGCGCGCCGAGGGCTTTCAGCGCCTGCTGTCGAATACGGTCGATCCGGCCCAGAGCGAGCGCGCCGAGGGCTCTCAGCGGACACTATCGAGTGCGAGCCGACCGACTGCTACGAACCGAATACGAACCACGACACAGCCGACAGAGATGGGCCCCACACCCTCACACCGACCACCACCGAATCGCAAGACACCGACCGTTCAAAGCGGGATTTAACCTTCGGGTAGGGCTATATGAACAGGGACGAAAGGATCGAACAGGAGATGTCGGGGCTCATCGACCGCATCCAGGACCGGACGGCGACCAGCGACGAGCGACTGCGGGTCCTCGACGTCGAGGGCGAGGAGACCGACGACGTGCTGGACGCGCTCGCGACGGACACCCGGCGGGCGGTCTACCGGGCGCTGTTCGAGCGCCCGCGCACCGCCTCGGAGATCGCCGACGCGGTCGACACGTCGGTCCAGAACGTCCACTACCACGTCTCGAACCTCGAAGCGGCCGGGCTGGTCGAGCCCGTCGACACGCGCTACTCCGAGAAGGGCAACGAGATGACCGTCTACGGGCCGGCGAGCGACCCGCTGGTGATCGTCGGCAACGAGGAGGTCCGCCCGCGCGTCCAGCGGACGCTGACCGACGTGGTCGGCGGGATCGGCCTGCTCGGCGTCGGCGCCCTGCTCGTCCAGTGGGGCGCCGAACGGGTCGCCCGGCCCTCCATCGGCGGCGCCGGCGCCGGCCCGGCCAGCCCCAACGCGACCGTCGGCGAGCCCGGCTCGCTCGCCTGGCTCGTCTTCGACGTGGTCGAGCCCGGCGTCCTCTTCTTCTTCGTCTGTCTCGCGGTCGCCGCGCTGGCGGCCCTGGCGCTCGACCGGTAGGCCCACGCCTCGATCGGGAGGCGCCACGCCCCGACCGCCGACGTTTCTCACACCGACAGCGACGGGTACGGCCGGCACCTGCGCGCGACGAGCGTCGACAGCGGCGACCGTCGACAGCATCGACCGTCGACAGCGGCGACCGTCGACAGCGGCGACAGCGACGACGGCGGTGAGTGTGACGACGGCTGCGACAGTAGTGAGGAACCGTGAGAACTCGGAGAACAGTCGCGGTGCCCGGAAACGGTGGCGGAGAACTGAAATCGAAAACGGGTCCGAAGCGGTGGGACGTGCGAACCGGACGGGGGTCAGCCCCGGACGAAGCCGAGGAACAGGGCGACGCCGCCGAAGGCGATCAGGCCGCCCACCGCCAGCGCGCCGAGGCCGGTGAGGAGGGAGCCGGAGCCGCCGGCGGCGGCGACCGTCGCGCCGTCGGGTCCGGCGGGCGGGTCGTCGGCGGTGGCCGTCGAGGCGTCGCCGCCCGCGCTGCCCGCGCCGTCGTCGGGCATGATGACGAGCGTCCCGATGGCGTCGGGCTCGCCGTCCGCACCGGCGCCGGCCGACACGGCCACGTCGTAGTCGAAGGGGTCGAGCGGGCTGTCGAGCGTCGTCTCGCTCGTGACGTTCGCCGGCCGGACCTCGCCGGCCTCGGCGACGGCCAGCGCGGGCCGGTCGGCGTCGTCGGTGGCACCCGTCCGGACGGCCACGACCGCGCGGTCGTCGCCGTTCGTGTCGCGGATCACGGCGGTCGTCTCGTAGTTGACCTCCGCCTCGTCGCCGAGCGTGACGGTCAGCGCCTCGGCGTCACCGAACGCGACGGGGATCCGCGCCACGTCGCCCCTGGTGACCTGGGTGACACCCTGGACGCCGACGCCGTCGGCGTCTAGCGGCGTCGCGGTCGATCCCTCGCCGCCCGCGGGCGTCGCGGTCGGACAGTCGCCCTCGCAGTCGGTGACGCGGCCGTAGGCCTCGGCGAGCCCCTCGCCGTCGCCGCGGACGGTCACCTCGAAGGGCGTACCGGCCGACACGTCACCGAAGTCGAACGACGCGGCGAAGGTTCCGTCGTCGTCCACGGTGGTCTCGACCTGCATGAGGAACGGCGAGGACGACGAGCGGGAGGTCACCCGGACCGACAGCGTCGTCCCGGGGTCGAGCGTCGTCTCCCCGGTGATCGTCTGCTGTGCGGCCGCGTCGACGACGACCTTGCCGTCGCCGTTCGTGTCGACGGTCGTCCCGTCGTGCAGCGGGCGCGGCGTCGCCGTCTCGTCGCTCCCGTCGGCCCCGTCGCTGCCGTCGTCCTCCGCGGACTCGCCGTCAGCGCTCAACAGCGCCAGCGTGCCGATGGCGGCCGGGTCGGCGGGGTCGCCCAGCGAGAGGTCGTAGGCCGTCGGCGCGAGCGGGTCGTCGGTGCCCGCGAGTTCGGTCCGGTTGTCGATGGCGTCGCCGTCGGCGACGGTGAGGTACGACTCGGGGCCGCCCTCGTCGACCGCCGCCGTGTCGAAGCGGACGACGACGGTCCCGTCGCCGTCGGCGTCGGCGACCGTCGCGCGCGCCTCGAAGTTCTGGTCGTCGGCGTCGGCGTCACCGACCGCGAACCGGATGCCGTCACCCTCGGAGCCGGTCGCGTTGATGGTGATCTCGGCCGTCTCGCCCTGTCGTGCCGTGGTGATCGTCTCCTCGAACGACGGGGTCGCCGGGGCGCCGGCGGCGACGACCCCCGCCAGCGGGCTGGTGACCAGCGTCGCGACGAGGAGCGCGACCAGGGCGGAGCGGCCGCCGCGGCGAACGCGCGCGGAGAGCCCGCGAGCGGCGGCGGCGGCGGTCACGCGACCACCCCCGTCGAACGCGGGCGGACGGTGGGACCCCGCGGGCGGTTGTCGCGGGGCTGTCTGCGGGCGATGCGTCGTTCGGAGGGGCCGGTCGCGGGCGACCGGTCAGGGTGGCAGTCCTCGGTCATCGCACTCGGAGCGTCGGTCGGCGCACAAATACCGTTCCCGTAAGCTTCAACCTGGCTTTGAGCGACGGGCCGGGACGTCCCGGGCCGGCGCCCCGCGGACGACGGACGGGGTTCGGCCCGGCGGACGGCCCTGCGCGGCCGGTACACACGACCGGTGGGCTCTTGGCCGTCGAGTCCCGACTCGTCGGTGATGGCGAACCTCGAACTGTACGAACTCGAAGGCTGTCCCTACTGCGCGAAGGTCAAGACCAAGCTCGACGAACTCGACCTCGACTACGAGTCGCACATGGTCCCGCGCTCCCATTCCGAGCGGACCGAGGTCGAGGAAGTGAGCGGTCAGACGGGCGTCCCCGTCCTCGTCGACCCCGAGAACGACGTCGAGGGGATGCCCGAGAGCGACGACATCGTCGAGTACCTCGAAGCAGAGTACGGGAGCTAGGTTTCACCGGTCATTTTTCGCCGCCTCGACGCTACAGGTAGTCGACCGATCCCGCGTCGAGGCCGTCGAACCCCTGCCGTTCGTGGGACCACTCGAAGACGTCGGCGTCGCGGCGCTCGGCGAGGAAGTCGACGATGCGCTCGCCGACGTTCTCGCCGTAGAGGTCGGGGCCCGACTGGAGGCGCTCGCGCACGGCCGGGGTTTCGAGGACGTGCGTGACCATCTCGTGGACGAACTCGCCGGAGACGGGCGGGACGAGCAGGTTCGTCTCGGCGTCGAAGACCGTCTCCGGGCGGTCGGTGTTGAACCGGGCGGTCAGACAGCAGGCCTCGTCGATGTGGTTCAGTTCCTCCTGCATACTGCCCGAGTCGGTCAGCTCCGCGAGACACTGCCCGGAGCGGAGGAACTCGTAGACGTGGGCGTGTTTCTTCCAGAGGCCGGTGAACAGGAAGTTCTCGCGCTCGTCGGCCAGCCGCCGGAGGCGCTCGCGGTCGCCGTGGCGCTCCAGCGCGTGGCGCGTGGCGTTCAGCTCGACGAAGTTGACGTTGTAGCCGTCCTCGACGAGGGCGACCACGCCCTCGACGAGCGCCCGGAAGCGACCGGGCAGGAGGTTCGCGCGGCGGTGGATGTCGACGCGGATCCAGTCGTCCCGTTCCGCAAGCACGGGATACACGTCGAAGACGCTCTCGCCCTCGTGGTCGGCCTTCATCTCGATGGCGTCGACGACCGAGTTGCCGACGACCGGGATCCGCTCGTCACCGTCGACCTCGCGGGGGTAGCCCTCCGATTCGAGGTGTTCGCGGTTGAGTTCGACGGGGGCGAACTGGTAGCGGGCGGCCGCCGAACCGACGAACGTGTCGTACTGCTCGGGGAACGGCTCGGTGCGGTCGACCGACCACTCGCCGTCCCACTGGGCGTCGACGAGCGCAGCGGGGTCGAGGTCGGCGCCGGATCCGGTGTCCGATCCTGCCCCCGCCGCCCCGCGGACGGCGTCGTAGTCGGGGGCCATCCCGCGGAGACCGGCCTCGTTGTGTGCCACCCCCTGGTTAGTGGCGAACAGCCAGGCCTGCGGGAAGACGGCGGCGGCGTGGGTGTCGCCGTGGACCAGCGGAAGGACGGTCGTGTCGGGCCACTCCGCCAGGCGCTCGGCGAACTGGCGGACCGCGAGCATCGTCTGAGCGGTCTTCTCCGTCAGGTCGCCGCGGATCCCCAGGTCGGCGGCGATCGCGGGTTCCAGATCGTACTCCTCGAGGCCGTGGCCGAGCAGGTCGTCGTAGTGCTGGCCGGTGTGGACCACGAAGCAGGGCAGGCCCCGCTCGCGGGCCGCGGCGACGACCGGCGCCTGCTTGTAGAAGTCCGGCTTGGTCGCTGTGACGACCGCGAGGACGAACTCGCCGCGGTCCATCTCCGCGGCGAGCCGGTCGTCGTAGATCGTCGGGTCTGCGTCCATACCCGCTCTCTCGCCGGACGCCGCTTGTCGGTTTCGACATCCGTCCTTTCGCCGGCGTGGCTTCCCCGGGTCGCTCCCGTGCAGCCGCGACCGGAGAAGCCTCGTTTCGGTCGGCCGCTGCTCAGTTCAGGGCACAGATAACGTCAGCTCGGGCCCGTAACCGTCCGAAAAATCGGAATCGGAGTCTGCCGGTGTGAACGGCAGTCGTGCTCAGGTTACTGCCGGACGACGTTCGCCGCGCGAGGCCCCTTGGGCGAGGACTCGATGTCGAACTCGACCTCGGTCCCCTCCGTGAGGTCTTCGCCGCCGACGTCCTCCATGTGGAAGAACACGTCTTCGTCGTCGTCGAGGTCGCCGTCGTCAGTCGAAATGAAACCGTAGCCGCCAGTGTCGTTGAAGAAGTCAACCTTACCGTTTGCCATTACAAACGAACGGAGGGCTGGATGGGGGATAACCCTTCCGAGGGTCGAGGTACCACGACTCTCGTCGTTCACTCGCGGCGCGAGCCCGACAACGGTCGTCGCGCGCGACGAGAGCGAGTCGCCGCCTACAGCCCGCGCCAGAGCCGCTCGGGCGAGACGTACTTCAGCGCGGCCAGCGGCGCGAGGACGGCGACGACGACGGCGACGATGGCGAGCGCGACCGCACCTCGGGGGAGACGGGACTGCGCTGTCACTGCTGACACCCCACTGTAAGTTCGATGCCGATTCACGTAACTGTATCGCCAGGCCGTCAGAACCCCGTCAGCGGCGAGAGCCCCGACCGATCCCCCTCAGGCTTCAGGCTCGGGGTCGAAGACCTCGGGGTTCTCGTCGCCCTCGACGCCGACCACCGCCAGCGCGCCCTTGCGGGCGACCCGCGACAGCGAGTGGTCGACGAGCTTGATCGGGCCGGGGACGGGGTAGTGCATCGTGGCGATGGCGGTGCTCCCGGGCTGGACCGGCGTGGTCTGGATGTTCCGCTGGGGCCGGCCGCCGAGCCCGCCCTGTGGGTAGACCTCGTCCCAGACGCTCCCGATGGGGTGGAAGGAGCTGGCGAGGTTCGGGCCGCCGACGCAGTAGTAGACGCGGGCGGTCTCGCCCGTCTCGGCGGCCATCGCGCCGTAGTTGTCCGGCGTGACGGCGTATTTCTCGCCGTTGATCAGCACGTAGGTCGGCTCCTCGCGGGCCATCGCGCCCATGTCGAAGGTGTGGTGGCCCTCCTGGCCGGCCTCGCCGTCGGTGTAGACCTCGTGCTGGCCGAGGTAGAACTCCCGGTCCACCTCGGGGAGCCCGTCCTCGGGTTCGACGAGGATGATGCCGAACATCCCCGCGGAGATGTGGTAGTCCATGTTGGCGACGGCGCAGTGGTAGATGAAGGCGCCGGGGTAGGTCACCTTGAACCGGACCCGCTCGGTCTCGCCGGGGTTGACCGTCGTCGCCTCGGCGCCGCCGCCCGGCCCGCGCACCGCGTGCAGGTCGACGTTGTGGGGCATCCGGTTGCCCTCGGCGCTGTGGAGCGTCAGGTCGACGGTGTCGCCGACGCGGGCGCGGATCATCGGGCCCGGGATCCGCCCGTCGAAGGTCATGTACTCGAAGGTGACGCCGTCCTCGATCTCGGCGGTCACCTCCCGCGTGGTGAGTTCGGCCTCGACCGTGGCGGACTCCTCGCGGTCGACGGGGTCGGGGACGGCCGTCGGGTCGGCGGCGACCCGGTCGACCGTCGGCTCCTTCGGGGCGTCCAGCGACCGCGGCTCGCTGTCGACCTCCGTGACGGTGACCCTGTCTTCGGGGATCTCGCCGGCACAGCCGGCGACGGCCGCGGCGCCCGCCGCGGCGCCGGTCTTCAGGAACGTCCGACGGGTGGATTTGGGGGTCATGGCCGGTTCACATCCGGACGTGGGGCCAGCACGGGGATAAGGGGGCCGCGGGTTCCCGCCCCGAGAGGGGCTGGCCGAACACGTTCGCCGACACCCGCCGGAGTTCTCAGTCTCCGGGAACGCCCGAGGGGGGTTATTTGGAAAAGGCGGTAATCGACGTGTATGAGCACGGACGACGGTATCGACGAGGGGCGGCGGACGGTCATGAAGACCCTCGCTATCGGGGCGACGGCCGGCGGGCTCGCCGCGACGGGGGCGCGGCCGGCGGCCGCCCAGTCGACGGATCTCACCGACTGGTTCTCGAACGTGAGCAACGCCGACGGCGTCGTCGACGAGACCGGCAAGAGCGAGGTCACCGTCGAGGTCGGCGTCCAGGGCAACAACGGCGCCTTCGCGTTCGGGCCCGCGGCCGTCCGGGTCGACCCGGGGACGAAAGTCGTCTGGGAGTGGACCGGCGAGGGGACGCCCCACAACGTCGTCGCCGAGGACGGCAGCTACGGGAGCGAGATGATCTCGGAAGCGGGTGCCACGTTCAGCCACACCTTCGAGAGCGAGGGCGTCTCGAAGTACGCCTGCGTCCCGCACAAGACGATGGGCATGAAGGGGGCGGTCGTCGTCGGCGACGCCGACGTGACCGTCTCCAGCGGGAGTTCGACCGGGACCGCCGCCGGCGGGGGCGGCACCGGCAACGAGACGAGCGGTTCCGGCGATTCCGGCGGGGGCGGCTCCGGCGGAGGCGGCGAGTTCGCCGAACCCGACTACGACGGCTGGTTCGACGGCGTCGGCAACTACGACGGCACCGTCGACAGGACCGGTCAGGAGGAGGTCACCATCGAAGTGGGCGCCGAGGGCAACGGCGGCCCGTTCGCCTTCAGTCCCGCGGCGGTGCGGGTCGACCCCGGGACGACGGTCGTCTGGGAGTGGACGGGCAAGGGCGGCCAGCACAACGTCGCCGGCGAGTCCCACGACTTCCAGAGCGCGATGCAGGGCTCGGAAGGTGACACCTACGCGCTCGAACTCGACGGCGAGGGCGTCGTGAAGTACGCCTGCACGCCCCACGAGGCCGCCGGGATGAGAGGCGCCGTCGTCGTCGGCGACCCCGCCGGAGCGTCCGGGAGCGGCGCCGGGATCGACCTCTTCGAGACCTCGCTGTGGGGGCTGGCCGGCGCCATCGTCGCCGCGCCGTTCGTCGCCAGTCAGGTCGTCGCGAACAGGCGCAAGGACGACGAGGACGACCGCCGGCGCCGCGGCCCCCACCAACCGGCGGACTGAACGCTCAGACCCCGTTTCTGTCGGAGTTCGGGACCCGTGGCTCACGGGACGCGTGACCGGAGAATTTCGAACCGCTCGCCTACGCGGAGCTACCTTCGGGGTCGGCCCGCTCGCGGATGATGTCCCGCAGTTCGTCGGCTTCCTCGATGTTCTCCATCTCCGACTCCTCGACGATGGCGGTGCCCTCGACGGACTCGCGGGTGGCGCGCTCGACGACGTACACCGAGCGCGTCCGGGTGACCCGTCCGACGGAGGACATGATGCGGGCGCGCTTCTCGGCGGTCTTGGTGAGCTCGGAGTGGCCGGTCAGCATCTCCTCCTCGCGGCGCTCGTTCTCGCTGACGGTTTTGAACGGCGCCCGGTCGGTGGGATGCACGTCGAAGCCGACGCGGGTGAGGACGGCGACGATGGGCTCGTCCTCGGGGTCGACCTCGGGGTCGTCGGGCGTCTCCTCGTCCTCGCGGACCTCCTCGGCGCCGTCGAGCACCTCGACCGGCGAGGTGAGCGGCGCGTCGAACAGCTCCTGGAGCTGGCTGGCCACCTCGACCGAGGCGTCCATGCCGTCCTCGTACTTCGAGACGGTCCGCCGGGAGACGCCGAGTTCGCTGGCCAGCCGCCCCAGCGACCAGTCGCGGTCCTCGCGGGCGTCCGCGAGGACTTCGCTGTCGATGTTGACGTAGAGGCCGCCGGGCGCCGCGTAGATGAGCGGCGGGACCTCCTCGACGAACAGATCCATGGCGGTGTCGGGCGAGAGCACCGGGACGCCGTGGCGGAAGTAGGTGACGCCCGGTTTGAGCTCCTCGTCGCGCGTCCGGAGGCCGATGACCATCGGCGTGGCGCCCAGGTACGTGCCCAGCCGGCGCATCTCGGCGCCGGTGTGGCCGTCGAACGCGTCGATGTTGCCGAGGATCTTCACGAGGAGGACCTCCTCCCCGCGGCGGGCCGCGACGTCGAAACTCTTCGGCCGGATGGCGCAGCGCTCGCTCACCACGAAGCCCGCGTCCTCCAACATCGCGGTGACGTTGCCGACCAGTGCCGACCGTGACATGGTGTGATGTAAGTAGGTCTTCGCATATATGCGTTGTGCCCCCGTAGACCCGCCCTGCGCCCCGTTTTTTCACGCCGACCGATAGATTGATATAGAATTTTCCGGTCGAAACCCGTTTGTCCGCGACCGCGTTACGGCCCCTCGTGACCGTCATCGGGCTCGACGACACGGATTCCCGCGAGCGCGGGATGTGTACGACCTTCGTCGCCGCCACCCTCGCCGAGCGGATCCGGGAGGAGGGCGGGGCCGTCGAGCGGCGCCTGCTCGTGCGGCTCAACCCCGGCGTCGAGCACAAGACCCGCGGCAACGCCGCGCTGGCGGTGCATACGAACCTCGACGCCGACCGCGCGCTCGACCTCGCCCGCGACCACCTGGACCTGGCCGAGACGGCCGACCCGCGGACGAACCCGGGCGTCGTCGTCGCGCCGGGCGACCCCGGGGGAGTGTCCGAGGAGGTGGCCGCCTTCGCGCGGGTAGCCGTGCGGGACTACCACGATATCGACGGCGCGGTCGCGCTGGCCGACCGGGCGGGCTACGAGTGCGCCCACGCCGGCAACGGCCGCGGGCGGGTCGGCGCGCTGGCCGCCGTGGGCGCCTGGCGCGCGTTCGACGACTGGACCTACGAGTGCATCTCCTACCGCGAGCGCGAGCGCTGGGGGACGGATCGGGACGTGGACGCGGAGTCCGTCTTCGAGGCCGCCGAACGGGCCTACCCCGACGCCTGGGACACCGTGGACCACGGCGAGGGCTACCCCGTCTGCGTCCCCCGCACGCCCTGCCCGATCCTCCACGGGATCCGCGGCGACGACCCCGAGACGGTGCGGTCGGTGGCGGCGGCCGTCGACGGCGAGCCCGTGGCGGACCGGGCGCTGTTCGTCACCAACCAGGGCACGGACGCGCATCTCCGCTCGGTCGAGGGGTTCGGCGAGGTCTCGGAGGGTCGGGCCTACCGCGTGGATGGCAAGGTCGTGAGTGGGCCGGAAACGCGGGAGGGTGGCCACGTGTTCTGCCGGTTGCGCGACGAGGGGGGCGAGCGGCTGGAGGTCGCCGCCTTCGAACCGACGAAGCGATTCCGGGACCGGGTTCGGGCACTGCGCCCCGGCGACCGGCTGACCGCCTGCGGCGAGGTCTCCGGCGGGACGCTGAAGCTGGAGAAGTTCGCGGTTCGGGACCTGGTGCGGACGGCCCTGGAGAATCCGGAGTGTCCGGACTGTGGGCGGTCGATGGGCTCGGCGGGCGCCGGGCAGGGGTATCGGTGTCGTCGGTGTGGGACGAGTGCCGACGGGAAGGTCGAGGTGCCCCTCGAGCGGAACCTGGAGGAAGGCTGGTACGAGGTGCCGCCGTGTGCGCGTCGGCATATCGCGAAGCCGTTGATTCGCGGCGGGTTCGACGATGTCGTGCATCCCGAGCGGTAGGAGTTGGAGTGAGTGATACAGCAACCGACAGGGAGTGTTGAAAGCCCTCGACCCGCTCGCTAGCAGTCGTTTCGACCGTAACTGCAACTGACAGCGAGTGTTGAAAGCCCTCGGCCCGCTCGCGGTCGCTGACCGGGATATTCTCGGGCGCTTCGCGCCCTCGAATAGTGCCCGCTCAGACGACTACATGAACGCGAGCGGGCCTCGCCCTTTCAGTCCGCCAGGAACCGCACAGCACCGCCACGGCAACTTCCCCGCACAGCACCGCAGACGGCCACACACCTCCCCAGCCGATTGCGATGCTCGTCGCTCCGCTCCTGCGCTTCTCATCCCTCGCGCGGTTCCGTCGCGCGCATGAAAGCGCGCCAACGTCAGAGCTTTGCTCTGACGGCCCTCGGAATCGCACGCGATTCCGAGACGACAGCGCGCGCCGGGTATTTGGTCGAACAGCCGGAAAACGTCGCTACCCCCCGTACTCTGCGCGCGCGTCGGCGACGAGTTCGGTCACGTCGACGGTCGCGCCGGTCTCGCGGGCGCGGTAGGCCGCCTCGGTCAGCGCGGTGACCCGGAGCCCGAACTCCGGGGGGACGGGGTTGTCGCGGCGGCCCTCGACGGCGTCGAGGAAGGCGACGACCTTCTCGGTGGTCTGCTCGGCGTAGGTGCCGGCGTCGAAGGTCCGGTGGTCGGGTTCGCTGCCCGACCCGTCGAACACCCTGAGTCCGCCGTGACCGAACTGGAGGTGGCCGTCGGTCCCCCAGAGGACGAGCGACTCCTCGAAGCCGGTGCCGTCGCCGCTGACGCCGACGCTCGCGGTGATCGGGCCGTCGGGGCCGTCCAGCGTCGCCGAGAGCGTGCTGTTGATGTCGACGGCGTGGTCGCGGTCGTCCATCACGGCGGCGACCTCGCGGGCCCGCGAGTCGGTCGTCCACAGCAACGCGTCCAGCAGGTGCGACCCGGAGTCGCTGAGCTGGCCGCCGCCGGAGAGGTCGGGGTCGACGCGCCAGGTGCCCTGCGTCCCGCTGATCCAGTCCTGGGCGAGGTAGCAGGCGGCCATGTGTACGTCGCCGATCTCGCCCCCGAGGACGGTCTCGCGGACGGCCTGGTAGCCGGGGTGGAGGTGTCGCTGGTAGCCGATCTGGAGGACGGCGTCGCGCTCCCGGGCGCGGTCCACGAGGTCGACGGCGTGGCCGGTGTCGGCCACCATCGGCTTCTCCAGGAGCACGTCCAGCCCGCGCTCCAGGCAGGCGACGGTCTGCTCGTAGTGGAGCGTGTGGGGCGTGACGATCGTGACGGCGTCGATGGCCTCCGAATCGAGCATCGCCTCGTAGTCGGCGTAGACGGGGGCGTCGTAGTCGGCGGCGAACGATTCGCGGGCGTCGGCGGCCACGTCGGCGCCGGCGACGATCTCGACATCGGCGTCGGAGTGGGCGGTCACGCCGTCGAGTTGCATCCGCCCGAGGTCGCCGAGGCCGATCGCCGCGAGTCGTACGGTCATGGGGTGTGCCACCGCGTGTCGGGCCAAGAAGCTACCGAACGCGGAAGTAGCACAGAGAGCCCTCTTGATGACATCGGAGGATGTAGTAGACTGGACAACAATGACGAACTTTAATAATTCATTGCTTGATTGAAGCTAACTGATGCTAAACCTACCTGACGAGGTCAGCGCACTCGACCTCCTCGGGCAGGATGAACACCATTCGGACGCCGGTGGCGAGTTGCGAGTTCTGAAAGAAACATTCGATGACGATAGATCTGAAATAATATTCAAAAATGCCGGAAAATGCATAGAATCTCTCGAAGAGCTGTTGATAGAAACCGCTGATGGTCCGCCAGCGAAACAGATGCTAAACAGCGTCTGTTGGCAGGCCATTCGTGATCTGAAAAGTAGTCTATTTTTGGCTGCTACTGGACACTACCGGCAAGCGACGATACTTGACAGAGGAATCGTTGAGAACGCTGGGTCAGCCCTGTATTTTGCGCAACGGATCGAAGACGAGGGTGAACAGGTTTGGGAAGAGGTTTCTGCGTGGTTTGACGGAGAAAAAAAGCACAGTCCGAGTTTCGACGAGATTCAAGCCGCTCTAACCGATGTTGCACCATTTCTCGGAAGGGACATTCACGTCGGACTTAAGTCGGACCGAGAGTACCAGAACCAGCACGTGCATTCACCCGTTGGCGGAAACGTAGAGCACACTATTTTCGATGAAAAGAAGCAATTGATGCATACGTGGTCGACAACGTACCAGTTCGGAGAACTGAAACCCTGGTATATTGGTTTTATGCGAAACATCTCGTACCTACTCGTTGTAGTTACTGAATTGATTAGAGATGACCCAGTCAGTAGAGACCCAGTTGATTTCATTCTGGGGCGATATAAACAGGCAATGGACGACTTTACGGTGACCGACACTGACTCGGAGGCGACTGTCGATATCTCTCCCCGATCTACTGACTGATTGCAGAACCGCCATCGCACTCAAGACCGATTATATTCGGCGAAGATCGCTCTCGGTACGCATTTGGGCGACGAGTGAGAAGCGGGGGACATGAACCACGACCGGTCACGGGACCTCTACGATCGCGCGCTGTCGGTCATGCCGGGCGGCGTCAACTCCTCGGTGCGGGCCGCCATCGAGCCCTACCCCTTCTTCGTCGAGCGCGGCGACGGCGGCCACGTCATCGACGCCGACGGCAACCGCTACATCGACTGGGTGATGGGCCTCGGCCCCCTGCTGTACGGTCACGACCTGCCCCAGCCAGTCGAGTCGGCCGTCCAGTCGCGGGTCAGCGAGGGACCGATGTTCGGCGCGCCCACGGAGATCGAGGTCGAACACGCCGAGTTCGTCGCCCGCCACGTCCCCAGCGTCGAGATGATCCGGTTCGTCAACTCCGGGACCGAGGCGACCGTCTCGGCCTGCCGGCTGGCCCGCGCGGCGACCGGCCGCGACAAGATCGTCGTCATGCAGGGCGGCTACCACGGCGCCCAGGAGACCACCCTCGTCGAAGGGGAGTACGACGACGTGGCGCCGTCCAGCCCGGGCATCCCCCAGGAGTTCGCCGAGCACACGCTCGCGGTGCCGTTCAACGACGAGGAGGCCGCCCACCGGGTCTTCGAGGACCACGGCGAGGACATCGCGGCCGTCCTCGTCGAGCCCATCCTCGCCAACATGGGGGTCGTCCACCCGGTCGACGGCTACCACGAGACGCTGCGCGACCTCACCGAGGACAACGGCGCCCTGCTGATCTTCGACGAGGTGATCACGGGCTTCCGCGTCGGCGGCCTCCAGTGCGCCCAGGGGAAGTTCGGGATCGACCCGGACATCACGACCTTCGGCAAGCTCATCGGCGGCGGCTTCCCCGTCGGCGCCATCGGCGGCCGCTCGGAGCTCATCGAGCAGTTCACCCCCTCCGGCGAGGTGTTCCAGGCCGGCACCTTCTCGGGCCACCCCGTCACGATGGCCGCCGGCCTCGAATCGCTGCGCTACGCCGCCGAACACGACGTACACGAGCACCTCAACGACCTGGGCGAGCAGTTACGGACGGGCCTCCAGGAGATCGTCGAGGACCAGGCGCCGGAGTACACCGTCGCCGGCACCGAGGGAATCTTCAAGGTGCTGTTCACCCGCGAAGCACCCGAGACCTTCGAGAACCACTGCGAGGACGGCTGTTCCCAGCGGCCCGACTGTCCGCGCTACGAACTCTGTCCGAAGTCGGCCGCGGACGTGGCAGCCGGCCAGACCGACCGCTGGCGGCGCGTCTTCTGGCAGGAGATGAAAGAGCAGGGCGTGTTCCTCTCGCAGAACCAGTTCGAGGCGCAGTTCGTCACCTACGCCCACACCGACGACGACGTCGAGCAGACGCTCGAAGCGTACAAGCAGGCGCTGTAGGGTGAGCCGCGGCGACGATTTTTGATACTCTGAAGATACGACAGAACCGAAAGAATGCAGCGCGATGGATCATCGTAGTATCAGAAGTTGAAAAGTCTCGGGACGGTTTATGGTCGAGCCGCACGCGATCGAAGACGATGGACATCCCGACGGCGTCGCCGGTCGTGCTCGACGCCCTGGCGGACGCGACGCGGCGGGCGGCGCTGGCCGAGCTGGTCGACAGCGGTGCGACCGCGACCGTCGGGGAGCTGACCCAGGCGCTCGCGGCGCGGACCGGGCGGACGCCGAACGATCCGACCGACGGGACGGACCTGCGGACCGCCCTCCACCACGTCCACCTGCCGGCGCTGGCCGACGCCGGCGGGGTCACCTTCGACCCCGAGAGCGGTCTCGTCGCGGTCCCCTCCGGGACCCCTTTCGACCGCGAGTGGGCCGCCCGCCTGGTCGCGGACCACCCCGACGCGGCCTACGACTCGACACTCGCCGCGCTGGCGAGCGAGCGCCGGCAGATCGTCCTCCAGCGGCTACTCACCGACGGTTCGGCCGACGACCGCGCGCTGGCCGTCGCCGTGGCCGCCCACGAGCGGGGCGTCCCCCCGGCCGAGGTGCCCGCGTCCGTCGCGCAGGTCGTCGAGCTCTCGCTGACCCACACGCACCTCCCGATGCTGGCCGACGCGGGCTTCGTCGCGCGCGAGGGGGACACCGTGGCCCCGGAACCGATGCCCTGGCGCTCCGACCCGTGGGTCGCCGCGAGCCCGATGGCCCCCTGGGCGGCCCCCGAGTGAGACGGCGAGCGGGGCCGGTTCGCACTCGCCAACACGCGCACAACCCCGAATCCGCGACGGAATCGACGACGGAGGTTACTCCGCGAGGTGGTCGAGGACGGCCCCGGTGTCGTTGGGGACGGGCTCGGGGTCGCCGCCGGCCTCGTAGGCGGCCTCGGGATCCTTGAGCAGGTGACCGGTCGTCAGGCAGACCACGTCCTCGTCGGCGTCGATCTCGCCGGACTCGCGGAGCTTGCGGAGGCCGGCGACGGAGGCTGCGGAGGCCGGCTCCACCCCGACGCCCTCCTCGGCGAGGGAACGCTGGGCGTCCGTGATCTCCTCGTCGGAGACGGCGACGGCGGTCCCGCCCGTCTCGCGGATGCCCGGCAACGCCTTCGGGGCGTTGACGGGGTTGCCGATGCGGATGGCGGTCGCGCGGGTCTCGACCTCCTCCCAGCGCCGGACCTCGTCGTTGCCCTCCTCGACGGCCTCGACCATCGGCGCGGAGTTCTCGGCCTGGACGCCGGTGAGCTTGGGCACGTCGCCCTCGTCGATGGCGCCGGCCTTCCGGAGTTCGCGGAAGCACTTGTACAGCGCCGCGGTGTTGCCGGCGTTGCCCACCGGCAGGACGATCCGGTCGGGGTAACGGCCCTCGTCGGCGTGGAACCGCTCCATGATTTCGAGGCCGATGGTCTTCTGCCCCTCCAGGCGGAACGGGTTCAGGGAGTTGAGCAGGTACGCCTCGCCGCGGGCGGCCAGGTCCTGGACGATGTCGAGACACGAATCGAAGTTGCCGTCGACTTCGAGGATGCGGGCGCCGTGGAGGCTCGCCTGGGCGACCTTGCCGGCGGCGACCTTGCCGGCGGGCAGCAGGACCAGCGTCTCCATGCCGCCGCGGGCACCGTAGGCAGCCAGCGCGGCGCTGGTGTTCCCGGTCGAGGCGCAGGCCAGGCGGTCGACGCCGACCTCCTTCGCCACGCGGACGCCGACGGTCATCCCGCGGTCCTTGAAGCTCCCCGTCGGGTTCATCCCCTCGTGTTTGACCCGCAGGGTGTTCACGCCGACCTCCTCCTCGATGCGCGGGACGTAGTGGAGGGGAGTCCCGCCCTCGGGCAGCGAGACGCCCTCGTCGAAGGGCAGGGCGGCCGCGTAGCGCCAGACGCCGTAGGGGCCGCTCTCGGGCGAGCCGCCGGCGCCGAAGTCGTCCCATGTCGGGAGGTCGGCGTAGCGGACCTCCAGCAGGCCGTCGCAGTCGTCGCAGGTGTAGCGGACCGCCTCGAAGGGGGCGAAGGTCTCGCCGCACTCGATGCAGGTGAGCCAGACGCCGTCGTCGGCGACGGCGGGCTCGGGCTCGTCGAGGTCCAGATGTGCGCTCATTGGAAGGGTCTGGACGCCCGGCGACCAAAAGAGGGCCGGTTGCCCTCGCTCCTCGACGGCGGCCGCCGCGCCGCTCCGCCGTCGTCCCCGGTAGCGGCCGCCAGTACCGTTTCGCTCCGTCGTCGCTACTCCACGGCCACCCGGAGCGCCTCGCCGTCGCGCTCGACTGTCGTCCCGAACGCGGCCGAGCGCTCGACCATTCGCTCGCGGACCCACTCGGCGGCCGCGCCCTCGGCGGCGTAGACCGCACGGTCGCGGATCTCGATCGGTTCGAGTCGCAGGGAAGCGACGTCCGACGCGTCGGCGTCGGCGACGAACAGGAACCCGCGGTCGTTGTGCAGTTCGGGGTCGACGCGGTAGTCGTCGACGAAGTCGCCGCAGTCGTGGAGGACCGGGGTGCCGTCGACCACCTCGACGCCCTGGACGACGTGGGCGCTGTGGCCGTGGACGAGGTCGACCCGCTCGGCGAGCCACCGGTGGAACGCCCGGAGCGTCTCGTCGGGTTCGGTCTCCATGTTCGGCCCGCCGTGGACCGACGCGACCACGAGGTCGGGGTCGAGCGCCCGCGCCTCGGCGAGCATCGACGCGACGGCGTCGCGCGTCGCCTCGTCGTCGGCGTCGAAGTCGAGGTGGACCACGCCGGGGCTGTCCGGCCCGGCGGCGTACTCCGGCGTGTTGTCCGTCGCGGCGACCACGGCGACGTCGAGCCCGCCGACCTCGACGAGCGCCGGTTCCCGCGCCTCGGCCAGCGTCGCGCCCGCCCCCGCGTGGGCGACGCCGACCGCGTCGAGGTGGTCGAGCGTGTCCAGCAGCGCGGGCTCCTCGAAGTCGAGCAGGTGGTTGTTCGCCAGGCACGCGAAGTCGACGCCGGCGGCGGCGAGCGCGTCGGTCGCCCAGTCCGGCGTCGCCCGGAAGTGGAACGGGCGGTTCGTCCGCGTCCACTCCCGCCCGCGCGTCGAGACGGTGCACTCGAGGTTGACCAGCAGACCGTCGAGCGCCCGGAGGCGGTCGTACAGGTCCCCCCAGACCCCCGCCGCGGCGACGCCCGGCTCGCTGTAGCGCTCGTCGGCCAGCCGCCCCAGCATCACGTCCCCCGTCAGTCCGATTCGGGGCATACCCTGTGGTACGTGACCGATACACAAATCCGATCGGCCGCCGGGAGAACCCGGGCCGCTTTTTACGCGCGCCCGTCCAACCCGAGACACGGGGCGCGTAGCTCAGTCCGGATAGAGCGTCGGACTTCTAATCCGACGGCCGTGGGTTCGAATCCCACCGCGCCCGTGATAGCCTCGTAACCCAAATTTTGAGGTGCGGAGAAGCTCTGCCTCGACGTTTAGAACGAGTGATCGGTTGGGTCCAGGTCCCACATCGTCGAACAGGGTCTATCGACTGCGAAAAGCCGACGAACAGGACCGCCCGCTCGTTCAGTCGAACCCGTAACGCTTGTGAGCTTCGTCGATGTCCACGATCTCGATCACACGGACTTCCTCCTCGGCTTCGAGAACATCGTAAAACGCGGTGTGGGTCCGCCCGATATGCAGCCGATACAACTCCTCTCCCTCGATCACCAGTTTCTCTCTGTCACCGGAGCCGGAATCCGGCCTCGGATACGGGTCGTCGGCCAGTTTCCGGAGATTGTCCTTCACGATGCGGGTGCTCTTCTCGTCCAGCGCGGCGACGTACTCGCGGGCGTCCTCCGCGAGGAGGACCTCATAGCTCATCGAGCGATGTCAGTTCCTCGCTGTCTGCTTCCCGGACCTCCTTCGCTCGCTCGGCGAGTTGTCGGCGCTGGTGTTCCTGGATCAGTTCCCCCAGCAGGTCGTCGTACGTCTCGCCCGCCTCTTTCAATTCGTTCAGTTCCTTCCACCGTTCCTCCGTGACCGGAATTCGCTTGCTGGCGTTGGACATGCGTATCGCTCCCCGTGATCAATCCTTACAACGCTTACAGCCAAAAGTCTTCGGTGGGCGACTTCCATTCGGCACTATCGGGGTCGTGTATCGCAACAGAACCGGAACTCACCGCGCCCGTCCACCTTGTTGCGCCGGGCGCTTCCGTGGCGCGCAAGGCGTGCCTGCGGGAACTTCGTGGCGGCATCTTGGCACGGCTTCGCCGTGCCAACGGTCCGAGGGGGCGAAGTTCCCTCGCTATCGCCGCCAGGCCATACGGTCGCGGCCCATCGACCCGCGACCCGCCTCCGACGCAGAAACGTCCTCTCCGGTCAGTCCTGCGTTCGTTCGTCGGTCTCCGAGTCCGTCGAGAGCGCCCCGTAGAGACCGAGAAGTCCCGACCCGAGCGCCGCACCGAGTACGCCGAACCCCGGGCCGGAGCCTTCGGTGGCCCGGTCGTCTGCCGGAGCCGAGGTGTCTCGGCGCGTCGTCTCGGTCGGTCCGTTCCCCGCACCGCTCTCGGTGGCGGTCGGTGACGACGACTCCCGTGCGGTCGGCGGCGGTGTTTGCGTCGGTGACGGCGTTGGCGTCCCCGTGGGAGTCGCCGTCGGCGTGGCAGTCGGTGTGGGCGTGGGCGTCGCCGTGGGAGTCGCCGACGGGTCCTCGCGTATCGCGTACACGGTCTCGTCGTCGCTCCCGACGTAGACGGTGCCGCCGGCCACCGCCGGTGACGAGGCCCCCCCTTCGCCGGTGTCGAAGGTCCAGCGCACGCGACCGTCGGCCGCGTCCAGCGCGTACACGTTGCTGTCCTCGCTTGCGACGTAGACCGTGCCGTCGACCACCGCCGGTGACGATTCCATCCCGTCGTCGGCCTGGAAGGTCCACTGCACGCTCCCGTCGGCCGCGTCCAGCGCGTACACGCTGTCGTCCGCACCGCCGAGGTAGACGGTGTCGTCGGTCACTGCCGGTGACGAGGTCGTCTGGGCGCCCGTCTCGGCGCTCCACCGCTCGGTACCGTCGGCCGCATCCAGCGCGTAGACGCCGTAATTCGCCCTCGCGACGTAGACGGTGCCGTCGACCACTGCCGGCGCCGCGGTCCCCCACTCGCCGATATCGAAGGTCCACCGCTCGGTACCGTCGGCCGCGTCCAGCGCGTACATCGTCTCGTCCCAACTGCCGACGTAGACGGTGCCGTCGGCCACCGCCGGTGCCCAGTCGACCCAGTCTCCCGTCTCGAATGCCCACTGCTCGGTGCCGTCGGCGGCGTCCAGCGCGTACACGCTGTTGTCGTCGCTCCCGACGTAGACCGTGCCGTCGACCACCGTCGGCGACGAACTCACCGCGGACCCCGTCTCGAATGCCCACTGCTCGGTGCCGTCGGTCGCGTCCAGCGCGTAGACGTTGGAATCGTAGCTACCGACGTAGACGGTGCCGTCGGCCACCGCCGGCGACGAGGCGACCTCGAGTCCCGCATCGAAAGTCCACTGTTCGGTGCCGTCGGCCGCGTCCAGTGCGTACACCGTGCCGTACTCACTGCCGACGTAGACCGTGCCGTCGGCCACCGCCGGCGACGGGTACACCGCCCCGTCCACCTCGGCGGCCCACTCCCGGGAGACGTATCCGGTGGGTCCCGCGTTCCCGGGCGCGTGCCCCGTGTTCGCGGCGTCCGACCCGAACTGTGACCACGCCTCGGCGGACTGGCCGCGCGTGGGTCCGCTCGACCCGTACACCAGTGTCCCACCGACGACGCTCCCACCGACCGCCCGCAGAACCTGCCGCCTGCCCATTCCATCGCCCGTCATGTCGAGACGGGGTAGAGTTCGTCTCACATGACTGTTTTGATGACGGGTCGGCGGCGACGGATCCGCCGTTCGATTCGAGCGAACCGGACCCGTGATCCCGGAGCACGGCTTCGACGACCACGTCGTGCGCGCCATCCCCCGTCGAGCGAGAGCTACGCCACGGGTGCCGGCGGACGACGGCGACGACTAGGGGGCAGTCAGAGGAGGTGTGTCTCCTGCTCGGTGGGGCCGTCGTCCTCGCCGTCGTCGGCGCGCCACTCGCGGACGGCGGCGCGGACCTGCGGGAGCACGCGGCGCAGGTCGCGGACGAACGCGTAGATGCCGTAGACCCAGAAGAAAAACAGGAGCGTGACGCCGCCGACGGTGACGAGGGTGACGGCGTCGACCATCAGTCGCTCACCTCCGACTCCGAGCGGGGCTCGGCCTGGGCGGTCGCCGCGTCGACGCCGTGGGCGAGCGCCTCGCCCGTGTCGGCGTCGAAGAGGTGGAGCTTCGAGCGGTCGAAGACCACCTCGATGTCGGTGTCGCCGGCGATGTCGCTGTCGGGCTCGACGCTCATCAGCAGTTCGTCGGCCGACTCCTCGTCCCCGAGGTCGGCGCCGTCGACCAGCAGGTAGACGAAGATCTCGTCGCCCATCGGTTCGAGCACGTCCGTCCGGACCGCGACGGGGTCGGTCGGCGCGTCGAGTTCGTCCGCCTGCGCCGCGGGGTAGACGTCCTCGGGGCGGACGCCCAGCGAGACGCGCCGGCCGGACTCCAGGCCGACCGTCGACGGGTCGAACTCGACCGAGAAGGCGTCCGAGGCGAAGCCCGACGCCGTGAGTTCGCCCTCGGCGAAGTTCATGCTCGGCGAGCCGATGAAGCCCGCGACGAAGCGGTTGGCCGGCTCGTTGTAGCAGACCAGCGGCGGGGCGATCTGCTGGAGCTGGCCGTTGTTGATGACGGCGATGCGGTCGCTCATGGTCATCGCCTCGGCCTGGTCGTGGGTGACGTAGATGATGGTCGTCTCCAGCTCCTTGTGAAGCCGCTGGAGTTCGGTGCGCATGTGGACCCGCAGCTTCGCGTCGAGGTTCGCCAGCGGCTCGTCCATGAGGAACACCTCGGGGTCGCGGACGATGGCGCGGCCGATGGCGACCCGCTGGCGCTGGCCGCCGGACAGCTCCGAGGGCTCGCGGTCGAGCAGCTCCTCGATCTGGAGGATCTCGGCGGCGTCGCGGACCCGGCGGTCGATCTCGTCGCCCGGGAAGTCGCGGATCCGCAGGCCGAAGCTCATGTTGTCGTGGACGTCCATGTGGGGGAACAGCGCGATGTTCTGGAAGACCATCGCGATGTTCCGGTCTTTCGGCGGCTTGTCGGTGACCTCCTCGCCGGCGATGGTGATGGTGCCGTCGCTCGGCATCGTGAGGCCGGCGATGGTTTCGAGGGTGGTCGACTTGCCGCACCCCGACGGGCCGACGAGCGTGACGAACTCGCCGTCCGCGATGTCGAGGTTCATGTCGTCGACCGCCGTGACGTCCGCGTAGCGTTTCGTGACGTGTTCGAGGTTGACGTCTCCCATGGTTATTCCTTGAGTGCGCCCGAGGTGAGTCCGCTCACGATGCGTTCCTGGGCGACGACGACGAGGATCACGACCGGCAGCACGCCGATGATGCTCGCCGCCGCCATCAGGTTGTAGAACGCCTGGTACTGGCCCTGGTAGTTCAGGATCCCCCAGACGATGGGTGCCCAGTTCTGTGCCTGTCCGTCCGTCATCAGGAAGGAGATGAAGAACTCGTTGTAGACGCCGATGAACGTCAGCACGCCCGCGGTGGCGACGCCCGGGGCGGAGAGGGGGATGATCACTCTGAATAGCGCGCCGATGCGGGTGGACCCCTCGACGCGAGCCGCGTCCTCCAGCCCGTCGGGGATCTGACTGTAGAACGTCGTGAGGATGAAGATCGACAGGGGGAGGAACAGCGCGCTGAACGGCGTCACCATCGCCCCCGGCGTGTTGAACCAGTTCGGGCTCGATATCGTCCCGACGCCGGGCAGCGTCAGGAAGGTGACGTTGCCCGTGAAGAACTGGAAGATGGGGATGATAAAGGCCGCGGGCGGGAAGTAGGAGATCGCCAGCAGCGCGAGCAGCAACACCGGCTTCGCTCGGAACTCCAGGCGGCCGAAGGCGTAGCCGGCGAAGCTGGCGACGACGAGGATGATCGCGGTGGTCACCAGCGCGATGACGATGCTGTTGAACATGTAGACGTGGAAGGGGATGCGGTCGAACACCTCGACGAACGCGGCGACGTTGAACCCCTTGGGGAGCAGTCCCATGTCCACGATGCGGTCCAGCGGCGTCAGCGCGAGCACGAGCAGCCAGTAGAACGGGAACAGCGTCGTCACGAGGAAGAAGCCGGTGACGACGTAGAACAGCCCCTGGTAGACGTCGTCGGGCCGCTGGATGGCCCCGCGGGCCCACCGCCGGACCGGACCCTGGTCCTCTCCCCCGTCCGTCGACCCGCCGGTGCTCATCGGTTCACCTCCGTTCGGTCGCTCCGGGACTGACCCGCGGGCATGTGAGCCGCGACTGGTGTGGCCCGCCGGTGGTCGGGCGAGCGAGCCGCGACGGGCGCGGTCGCCCGGCGGTCGAACGAGCGGGCCGCGGTGAGGGGAGTCACGATTCCACCCCCAGGTCGGCGAACTTGACGATGTAGATGGTGGCGACGGCGCCGACGATGCCGGCGGTGATGAAGGCGACGGCGGAGGCGGTGCCGTAGCGGCCGCTCTGGAACGTCGAGACGACCAGGCAGGTCAGCGACGGCACCGTCGAACAGCTGGAGACCGTCTCGATGACGCCGAACACGCGCATCGCCTGGATCGTTCTGAACAGCATCGCGACCAGCAGCGCCGGGAGCACCAGCGGCAGGGTGATCAGTTTGAACCGCTGCCAGGTGGAGGCGCCCGAGACCTTCGCGACCCGGTAGAGCTCGCGGTCGATGCTCTGGAGGCCGGCGAGGATGAGCAGCGCCATGAACGCCGATGTCTTCCAGACGTCGGCGACGATGACGATCACCAGCGAGTCGAAGCTGTTGATCAGCGGCGTCGACGAGAAGATGCCCAGGTCCTGCATCACCTGCGTGCCGAAGCCGATGCCGGGCTGGAAGATCAAAAAGAAGATCATCCCCTGGATGGCGACGGGGACGGCCCAGGGGATGAGGATGGCCACGCGGACCCACCGGCGCCCGCGGAAGTCCTGGTCGAGGACGAGCGCCTGGCCGAACCCGAGGACCGTCTCCAGGGTGACCGAGACGACGGTGTAGATGAGCGTCACGGTGATGGCGCTCTTGAACGGCTCCTGCAGGCTGAAGAAGGGGTTGCCGAGGATGGCGTCCATCGAGCCCGTGACCAGCGCGACGTAGTTCTCGACGCCGACGAACTCGCCGACGAAGTCGCTGCCGTAGAGGTTGTCGGCGTGCAGCGACATCTGGAACGTCTCGAACAGCGGCCAGAACGCCATCGACCCGACGAGCAGGAAGGTCGGCGCCAGCAGCAGGTAGGCGAACCCCGCCTCGCCGAGCCGCTCGGTCCAGTTGGCCGGGGCTCGCGCGAGCGCCCGGGCCCGGCCGACCGCTTGCATGAGCACCATGTTAGACGCTCGATTCGACCTCTTCGAGCGACGATTCGAGGTCCGACAGGGCCTGCTCGGGGGCCTTCTGGGCGGCCAGCGCCGCGTTGATCTCCCCGGAGACGAGCGGCGACTGGTCGGGCCAGACGACCGTCGCCGGCCGCGGGACGGCGTTGTCCCCGGCGATGCGCAGGGTGTCGATGTGGGGCGCCCAGCTGTCGGGCGCCACGTCCGGGTCGAACAGCCGCCGGTCGGCCGTCAGGAAGTTCAGCTCCGCGAACTCGAATTCCCGGAAGCTCCGCTGCATCGTCGCCTCGACGACCTCGGCGGCCGCGCCCACGTTCTGGGAGTTGGGGTTGACCGTGAGGTGCCACCCGCCCAGCGCCGAGCAGGTCCCGCCGAGGCCGTCGTACTCGCTCTCGCTCTCGGGGACGCCGTAGGGGATGGGCATCACGCCCAGGTCCTCGCCGAAGGTCTCGATCCCCGTGGGGATCGCCGACGGCCAGTAGCGCAAGGCGACGGCGTTGCCGTCCATGAACGCGGTGTTCGAGGGGCCCTCCGTCCACTGGAGCACCGCGTCGGGCGAGATCTTGTCGTAGCCGTCCAGCGCGTACTCGTCGTCGGCCCCCTGGACGAAGGTACGGGCCATCCGGAGGGCCTCCCGGACCGGCTCCTCGGTGACGGTGACCGGCCGGTCGCCGACGGGGCCCAGCAGGGTGTCGCGGCCGCCGAAGTACGCGCCGCCCCAGGAGCTCATGAACTCGTTGAAGGTACAGCAGGAGAGGCCGACGTAGTCGTTGCCCTGCCAGGCGAAGCCGTACTCCACGTCGGACTGCTCGTGGGTCTGACCGATCACCTCGCCGAACCGCTCCCAGGAGATCGGCTCGGTCGACCAGCTCTCGCCCTCGGGGTCGAAGCCCGCCTCCTCGACGAGGTCCTTGCGGTACTGGACCGTCGGGAAGCCGACCTGCCAGGGGACGCCGTAGAGGCCGCCGTCCTCGCCGCGGGCGGTGCTGATCATCGCGTCGAAGTACTGCTCGTCGATGAGCGACAGCGCGTCCTCCGAGAGGTGGTTGGTCAGGTCGACCAGCTGGTCGCGGGCGATGAAGGGGATCGTCCAGCCGTTGTCCATCCGGAACACGTCGGGCTTGTCGCGGCCGGCGTTGATCCACTGCTGGTACTGCGAGCGCACGTCGCCGGAGATCTCCGAGGTCGCGAGGAACTCGACGGTGATGTCCTCCGACAGGCCCGCGTCGTGCAGCGCCTCGCGAGTCGCGTCGGCGCTCTGGGCGACCGGCTGGGGCATCGCCATCTGGACCGTCACCTCGCCCGCCCGGGTCGTCGTCGTCACCCCGCCGTCGCCGCCGTCACCGCCGTCGCCACCGCCACCACCGCCGTCGCTGCCACAGCCGGCCAGGGCGGTCGCGCCCGTCGCGCCGGCCACCTTGATGAATCGCCGTCGGTTCACGCCTCCACGCCGGGAACTATCATTATCGTTCCGGTCACTCGCCATGTGCTTGCAAAGCGAGTGCGGGGTAATATTCCGTTTTACAACCCCCGTAGTCGGTCGCCGGGGGTATAAGTAGGGGCCGCCGAGCTGCCGCACGAGCGTTCGGTTCAGTCGAACGCCGTTCTTCCGCTCGTGAACGGAGGGCGGGTCGTCCTCACGGTAGCGAACGGGGAGAGGCGAACGTGCGACGACGCGGGCGGCCGCGCGGTCAGTCGTCGTCCGCGTCCTCGACCCGGATCCACGCGACGCGCACGTCCTCGATGACGGCGCCGAAGCCACCGACGCTGTGGACGGCGTCGCCGTCGTCGAGAAAGAGGGTGACCTGGTCGGCCTCGTGGGGGCCGTTGTCGGCCGAGGGAGCGGGGATCACGTCGTCTATCCGGCCGTCGACCCGGGTTTCCTCGCCGGTCTCGGTGTCGAACCCCTCGACGGTGGCGCGGAGGTCGTCGGCCTCCGCCGCGCGGGGGGCGATCTCCGCCACGCAGTTGCGGATGCTGGTGAACACCTTCGGGAACCCCGACGGGCGGTCGGAGTGGACCTGCTCCCAGTGGTTCCACAGCGAGTCCTCGAAGTGGCCACAGAGCATGGCCGACAGCTCGTGGTCCTGGATCGCGATGCCGTAGCCGCTGGTCGAGCGGGGCACCCCGAAATAGGACTCGCCGGCGTCGACGATGGCGAGGAAGGGGGCGTGGGAGTGGCGGTGGCGGACCTCCGTGGCCGTCTCGGCGAAGAAGGCGTCCATGTCCGACAGCTCCGTCCGGGAGTCGCCCTCCAGGTACAGCGAGACGTTGACGACGACGCCCCGTTCCTTGGCGGCCCGCAGCGGCCGCCTGAGTTCGAGGTACGTCGACCCGCGGATGGCCAGGTTGACGCTGGCGGTCGCCTCCTCGACGGCCGCCGCGGCGTGTTCGGTCACGTCCGCGAACGCGCTGAACACCTCGATGTCGTGCTCGCCCAGCGGCGGCCGCTCCCAGAGGTCGTCGATCCCCTCCGCCGCCCGCGCGTACTGGTCGGCCTTGGTCTGCAGGTCCTCGACCACCGCCGAGGGGTCGGTCACCCGGGCCCGGAGCGTCTCCTCCTCGTAGGTCTCGACGAACCCCTTCTCGTCGAGGCTCCGGAGCACGTCGTAGATCCGGGGCTGGGGCACCGGACACGCCTCGACCAGCTCCGGCACGGACGCGTCCCGCAGGTCCAGCAGCGCCACGTACGCCTTCGCCTGGTAAGGGGAGAGTGCGTCGTCCTCGAGGACGGCCCTGATCTCCTCGGGGGTCATGCGGTCCGGCGACCTAGAACGCCTGCGGCCATTAATCTGCGGGAACCTCGCAACCAACCGGAACGTACCGCCGAAACGCTGAAGCCCGCGAGGCCGAAACCCGCCCGGCGTGCGACCGCTCACGGCGCTCCGCCGGCCCGACCACACCGGCCGGAACCGCTGTTGGCCCTGTACCGCGGTGAACCTCTGTCTCGTCGGCGCCGCGTCACTGGCCCTCTGGCCCGTCGCGCCGCCGGCGGCCCTCGCCGCCGCCGCGGTCGGGACCGCCGCCGTCTGGCTGCGCGGCTACGTCGTCCCCTACACCCCGCGGTTCGCGCCGCGGCTCGCCGCCCGCCTCCCGTGGAACCCGTTCCACGCGGGCGAGGTGCCCGACGCGACCTCGGGGGCGTCGCTCGCGGACGCGGGCCCGGCGGACGCCAGGAGCGGCGAGACCGACGACACCGGCCCGGCGGACGGGGAAGCGTCCGGGACGGACGGGGAGTCGCCCCCGGCAACGGACGGCGAGGCTCCCGCGGCGGACGGGGAGGCGGTCCTGGAGGCGCTGGTCGCCGCGGGGATCGTCCGCGCGGGCGGTGAGCGGGTCGAACTCGACGAACCGTTCGAGCGGCGGTGGGCCGCCGAGCGCGAGCGGCTGGCCGCGCTCTCGGCGGACGAACTCGCGGAGGCGACCCGGGCGGCGGCCCGCGGGGACCCCGAGGCGAGCGTCGTCACCGACCGGGGCCGGACGCACGTCGTCCTCGGAGGTGACAGCGCCGACCCCGCCGACGAAGTGTGGCTCCGGCGGCCGGTGGCGGTCGCGGAGACCGCCGCGGCGCGGGCGCTGGCCGCGGCCGCCCTCGACGCCGACCGCGTCCCGGACTGCGCCGACGCGCTGCTGGTGTTCCTGTCGACGTGTCCGGTCTGCGGCGCCGACCTCGTCGAGCGGCCGGCCGGCGACTGCTGCGGGCCGCCGGTGACCGGGGCCGACGGGAAACCCCTGGAGGCGCTCGTCTGCGAGGACTGCCGCGTCCAGTTCGCGACGTTCGACTGAGCGGCGCCCGCGACGCTCGGCTACGACACTCGTATCACTCGACCGACCGGCGCCCGCGACGCTCGGCGGATCGGTACTCGGGCCGTTCGACGGTCAGCGGTCGAGCAGGACGGCCCGCGAGCGCCCCTCGATGGCGTCGCCGGTCTCGA
This sequence comes from Halosimplex marinum, assembly GCF_051414075.1. Lineage (NCBI taxonomy): Archaea > Methanobacteriati > Methanobacteriota > Halobacteria > Halobacteriales > Haloarculaceae > Halosimplex > Halosimplex marinum. The sequence goes on from NZ_JBLKNY010000003.1 coordinate 1,120,692, forward strand.
CCATCCAGCCGTACAGCTCCCGGCGCAGTCGGGCGGCGACCTCGTCGTAGAGGGGGTTGCCCGCCAGGTTCTGTAGCTCGCCGGGGTCGGTCCGGAGGTCGTACAGCTCCTCGCGGCCGCCGGGGTCGTAGACGTACTTGTAGCGGTCGGTGCGGACCATCCGCTGTGAGTAGCGGCCGTAGGCGTCGCCGTGGTACTCGCAGAACACGGAGTCGGGCCAGTCGGCCGGGCGCGACCCCGCCAGGAGGCCGACGAGGCTCCGGCCGTCGACGCCGCTCGGCGGGTCGACGCCGCAGACGGCACAGATCGTGGGCATCAGGTCTTGGAGCCGGACGAACGCGTCGCGGGTCGACCCCGGGTCGGTCTCGCCGGGCCAGCGGACCCACAGGGGCACCCGGTAGGCGTCCTCGTACATCAGCGGGCCGCCGTCGAGCTGGCGGTGGCTCCCGACGAACGCCCCCCGGGCGGCCGTCGCGACCACCACCGGGTCGCGGTCGAGCCGGTCGACGGCGTCGAGGACCCGCGCCCGCTGGCGGTCGACGAACGTCACCAGCCCGAAGTACCGCGCGACGACCGTCCGCCAGTCGTCCTCGGCGAGCGCGGCGGCCCCCGACCGCCCGTGGGCGCGCTCCTGGACGGTCGGCTTGCCGGCGAACGTCTCCCGGAGGGTGTCCCACAGCGGCACCTCCGCGGGGTCGTACGTCGAGGCGTACGGCTCCGGGACGACGTAGGGCGGCCCGAGCGTCGGGAACGCGACCCTGAGGAGGAAGGGGGCGTCGCCGTCCGCGAGGGCTTCGAGGCGGTCGATCGCCCGCTCGGCGACGTAGTAGGCGCGGGTCGCCGCCGGCGGGAGCTCGGTGGTCGCCGCGACGAGCCGGCCGTCCGGTCCGGCCGTGATCCGGTCGGTGCGCTCGGTCTCTCCGGGGTCGACACCGAGGTCGCGGCGGTACGCTTCGAACGTCGGCGGGACGGATCCCCCGGTCGCGTCCGCTTCCCCTGCGCTACCCTCGGGCGCGTCCGTCCCGTCGCCGCTCCCGTCGCCGGAGAGCGGCAGGTCGCGGACCCCGCCGCAGTCGGCGAGCGCGTAGCCGCTGTCGGCCGCCAGCGACGGGTAGGTCGCCGCGTCGTCGAGGCCCGGGGGGTCGCTGTCCGCCGTCGCGTCGAGGACGCCGTGGTCGTGGGGGTACAGCCCCGAGCGGAGCGACGCGACGGCGGCCGGCCGGCAGTCCGTCGGCGTGTACGCCCGCTCGAAAGTCGTCCCCTCGCGGCGCAGGCGGTCGGCCGCCGGCGTCTCGACCGCCGGCCCGTCCGGGCGCGTCAGGTCCGCCCGCTCCCGGTCGGTCAGCAGGAGGACCACGTCTCGGCCCGCCATGGACCCCCCTACGCGGATCCGGCGTGTATGCCTTCCTACAACCCTGGTTGTAACTCCGCCGTTCGCTTAAGTGGACGCGCGGCGGTCCGGCGCGGCCGTCCGGACGGTCCGGTTCGCGGAGTCGGCTCATACGGATTATTGCAAGCGTTTACCGGGTCGACCGCACGCGGTCGTGCGGTCGATCCCGGAATGTCTTGCAATAATCCGTATCAGAACCCCTGGTTCGGGTCGGCGGCGAGGTCGCCGTACCCGGCGACGCGGTACTCGCGGGAGTCGGTGCAGTCGTCGGTCGCCGCCGCGAGGTCCCCGAGGGCGTAGTCGAAGCGGTGTCCGAAGTCGCCGCTGTGGTCCTCGACGCGGTCGAGCACGTCGTCGACGGTCAGGGCCTCGTCGTACTCGTCGCGGAAGGCCGCGGCGTTCCCGGCGGCCGCCGCCGCGGTCTCTCCGTCGGCGCCGAACTCGTCTTCGAAGGCCGCTGCCAGTTCCGTCTCGAAGTCGTCGCTCATACCCGACGGTTCGGGTCGTCACACCTGTCTCTTTCCACTCGGACTCATACGGTCGGTTGTAAGTCATTTCCGGGGTTCGCCGGACTGCCCGGCGAACCACCGGCAAACAGTTACAACCGACCGTATCAGACGTGGTCCCGGGGCATCAGGTCCTCGAAGGGCTGGTCGTCGAGCCACTCGGCCAGCCGGACGAGCTGGTCGCTGGCGGCCTCGAACAGCTCGGCACCCTTCTCTCTCGTCGCGTCGGTCTGGTCACCCAGGACCCCGCTCTCGGTGTTGTCGATTGCGTCGTAGAAGGTGCGGGCGCCGTGTTTCCGGAGACCCTCGAAGTTCTCCACGTCGCGGATGCCCCGATCGCGGGCGCGCTCGAACTGGTCCTCGCGGACGAGTTCGTCGTCGATGTGGAGCATCATCGCGGTCTCCTTGGGGCCGCCGTGGGGGCCGTTGTGCTCGAACAGGTCGTCGACGAGATCGGGGATGGACTCGTCCCACATCCACTCGACGGCGTAGGCGACCTCGTCGTCGCGGAGCCGTCGCCCCACTTCGCGGAGGTGGGCGACGTTGCCGCCGTGGGCGTTGACGAAGACCACGCGGTCGACGCCGTGGTAGGTGAGGTTCCTGGTGAGCGACTCGACGTAGTCGCGGAAGACGCCGGGTTCGACCCACATCGTGCCGTCGAACTGGCGGTGGTGGGAGCTGACGCCGACGTTGACCGTGGGGGTACAGAGGTAGTCCGTCCGCTCGGCGGCCGCGCGGGCGAGCGCCTCGGCGATGCGGTGGTCCGTCGATTCGGGGAGGTGCGGGCCGTGCTGTTCGGTCGATCCCAGCGGCACCAGGGCCAGCGACTCCCCGGCGAAGTACTCGCCCAGTTCCGGCCAGGTCCGGTCTCCGAGGTACATGTCCCATCTCGAGGACCGCCCCGCCGTTACTGTTTCCCTCGCCAGGGGGAGTGCGAACGAGTGGCATGGAACCCCCGGGACTCATCCGGCAGCGGGCCGACCGGGGCGTATGGACGAGGGGACCGACGAGCTTTCCGGCGCGGCCACCCCGGAGACGGGCGACGCCGTCGGGGCGATGCTCCGGGCGTACGCCGAGACCGGCGAGGGCCAGGAAGTGATCGAGCGCGACGACGGCTGGATCGGCGTCAGCGCCGGCGGCGAGTTCTACTTCGCCGACTACGACGAGTGGCCGGCCCCCGACCGCCGCGCGGCGGACCGCGTCGAGGGCCGAGTCCTCGACGTGGGCTGTGGCGCGGGCCGGGCGGCGCTGTACCTGCAGGAGCGGGGCCACGACGTGACTGCGGTCGACGTGTCCGAGGGGGCCGTCGAGGTGGCCCGCGACCGCGGCGTCGACGACGCCCGCGCGGTCGATATCGCGGACGTGGCCGCGGAGTTCGACCCCGACACCTTCGACACGGTGTTGATGCTCGGCAACAACTTCGGGCTCGTCGGCACCGCCGAGACGGCCCCGGACCGCCTCCGGGGGCTGGCCGAGGTGGCGACCGACGACGCGACGCTCGTCGCCCAGAGCCGAGACCCGGTCGCGACCGACGACGAGCACCACCGGTCCTATCACGAGCGCAACCGCGAGCGCGGTCGACTCCCGGGCGCGCTCCGGATGCGCGTCCGCCACGAGCGACTCGCGACGCCGTGGTTCGACTACCTCATGGCCGCGCCCGACACGATGGCCGACCTCGCGAGCGAGACGCCGTGGACCCTCGTCGAGACGCTGGAACCGGAGGAGGGACTGGACGCGGCGGGCGGCGACTACGTCGGGATCCTGCGAGCGGAGCGCTGAGGAGGCCCCGCCACTGTGCCGCGATACTCGGATCGGAGCCCCGCGGCCGAAACGGGGACTCGCCGTCCCGCCGTCGTTCGAGGGACTACGCCGTCAGTTCGGCTGCCAGCCAGTCGAACTGCGACTCCAGCTCGTGGCGTCGCTGGCGCTTGATCACGGTGGCGTCGAGCACCTGCCCGACGAACGCCAGGTCGAGTTCGAAGTCGGTGGTCGCCGTGACCTCCGAGCCGCCGGCGGCGGGCTCGACGCGGTACTCGGTGTCCATCGTCTCGAAGAAGCCGTCGGCCTGCTCGTAGGCCAGGTCGGCCCCGGTGTCGACCAGGCGCAGGTCGAGGGTCACCGTGGCGAGGCCGACCTGGTTCTCCAGGTGCATATCGTCGCCGTCGACGGTCACCTCGGTGAACCCCGCGGCGAGCATGAACGCCTCCAGGTCCTCCATCGCGTCGCGCACGCGCTCGGGCGGGGCGTCGATTCGCCGCGAGACCGTGACCGTCTGCATACCCGCCCGGACTCGCTCCAGCCACGTCAGTGTCACGCCGCACCCGTTCGACGCGGGCGCCGCGGGCGACGACGACCGCGGGACGCGTCCGCCCGCTGTCGGCGACTCCCGCCCGGCGACGGCGCGCCCGAACGTCTTCGGCACAACGCGCTCGCCCGCGGCCCCGCAAGTGGAGGTATGGCCGACGTATCGAGAGAGGCGACGCGGACGCTCGACGCCAGGGAGATCGACGGCGAACCGTTCGGCGCCATTTTGGCCGCGCTGGACGAGCTCCCGTCGGGAGAGACGCTCGAACTCGTCAACAGCTTCGAGCCGGAGCCGCTGTACGACGTGCTCGACGACCGCGGGTTCGCCCACGAGACCGAGCGCGTCGCCGACGACGAGTTCCGGGTCTACATCAGCCCCGCCGAGTAGCGGCGGCCGCGAGCGGTCGGACGCTCCCGCCCGTTCGCTCCGCATACGGGCCCGAACCTGTTCGGGACGGGACATAGCGGGACGGCGCCCCAACGGTCGGCATGGTCAACGTTCCGTCGCCGTTCGACGGGAGCGACGACACCTTCGACCCCTACGACGAGTTCGTCCCCGGGCACGCGCCGGCGCCCGGCGACTTCCTCGCCGGCCACGACGTGCTCGACGGCCGCGAGCACCTCGCGGTCCACCGGCTGGCGCGCGAGCTGTTCGAGGAGCGGGCGGTCTACGACATGACCTTCGGCTACAACCTCGCGCGGCTGAACAACGACCAACGGCACCCCGACGCCGGGTACCGCTACGCCGTCGAACGGGCCGAGGCCGTCGACGACGACCTGCCGACCCCCGACGGATCGGGCCGCGGAGGCGACGGCGAGCCGGTCCGCGTCCTGCGCGCGGAGTTCACGCCGACGACCGCCTTCTGCCCGCAGAGCGACACGCTCACCAGGGGCTCGCTGCGCGCGTGGAACGGCCTGGCCGACCGCCACGAGTTCGACCTCGTGCGGGTCCGCGTCGCTCCGATGCACCAGCGCGCGAGTCAGATCAACGCCGCGCTCCGAGACCTGGAGTCGACGCTCGTCGAGACCGGCGAGTTGCCCGACCCCGACGACGGGAGCGACGCCGGAACGCCCGGCGACGGGTTCGACGACGACGCCGTCCCGGGGTCGACGGGCCGCGACGGGTCCCGGGCGCCGTTCTGAGCGGGCGCGGCGTCCGACACGGACCCTTCCGTCGCGTCGGTTCCGACAGTAGGATATCCCACTGGTCCCTTCGGTACGGTAGATGACGGGCTCGCGCGACCGCGCCTGGCTCGCAGCGATGGTGTTCGCCGTCCTGCTCGCGCAGGTGCTGCTGTACCCCGGCGTCGACCGGCTGGTCGGCGCGCTCGGCGCGACGACGGACCTGGACGCGAGCATGTGGTTCCTCGCAGCGGAGTTCGCGGCGTTCGTCGCCTTCGCCGGCGTCTGGGGCGCCGCCAGCGACCGCGCCGGCCGCCGGACGCCGTTCATCGCCGCCGGCGCGCTCGGCGGGAGCGCGGGCTACCTCGCGCTCGCCGCGCTCCCGGGGTTCACCAGCCTCTCCTTCGAGGGCGTGCTGGTCGTCCGCGCCGCGCAGGGGGCGGCCACCATCGGCGCCTTCTCGCTGGCGATGACGATGCTGATGGACCTGGAGGGCGGCCACGGCCGGAACATGGCCGCCGCGGGCGCCGCCATCGGCGGCGGCACCGCGCTGGGCGCCCCGCTCGGCGGCCAGCTGTACGAGGTCGGCCCGTTCGTCCCGCTGTATCTCGCGAGCGCGTTGCTGGCGGCCGTGGCCGTCCTCGCGCTGGCGGTCGACGACCGCGCGCCCGCCGGCGACCGCGACTCGATCGCCCGCGCGCTCGCGAGCCTCCGCGGGACGCCGACGCTGGCCGTCCCCTACGCCTTCGGGTTCCTCGACCGACTCACCGCCGGCTTCTTCGCGCTCGTCGGCACCCTCTATTTCAGGTCCGCCTTCGAACTCGGCCCCGGCGCCACCGGGCTGATGCTCGCCCTGTTCTTCGCGCCGTTCGCCCTCCTGCAGTACCCGATGGGCATCCTCTCGGACAGGGTGGGCCGGACCGCCCCCATCGTCGCCGGGTCGGCGTGTTACGGCCTGGTCGTGATCGGCGTCGGCCGCGCGCCGACGGTAGCGCTCGCCGGCGCGGGGATGCTCGCCGTCGGTATCCTGGGTGCGCTGATGTCGCCGGCGACGATGGCGCTCGTGACCGACCTCGCCGCCGACACCGAGCGCGGCGTCGCCATGGCCGGGTTCAACGTCTTCGGCAGCCTGGGCTTCCTGGCCGGCGTCGTCGTCGGCGGGAGCGTCGCGAGCGCCTACGGCTACCCCGAGGCGTTCCTCGTCGCCGGAGGTCTGGAGATCGTCGTCGCTGCCGCGACGCTGCCGGTCTTCCTGCGGCTGGACGTCGGCCGGACTGCGACGTTCGCCGAGTGAGTCACTCCTCGGCGACGCAGTAGAGCGAGCCGTCCGCCGAGCCGACGAACAGCCGGCCGGCCGCGACGGCGGGCGAGGAGTCGACGTAGTCGTCGAAGGTCGCGCGCCACCGCTCGGTCCCGTCGTCGCGAGCGACGGCCAGTACACCGTCCCCGCCGCCGACGTAGACGCGGTCGCCGACGACGGCGGGCGACGAACGGAAGTCGTGGTCGGTCTCGTGGGTCCAGTCCTCGCTCCCGTCCGCGCGGTCGAGCGCCGAGAGGACGCCCACCGTGCCGGATTCCTCCGCCGTGGATGTCTCCCCGCCGGTCAGCGCGGCGCCGCGGTAGCCGTACGACGCGACGAACACCCGGTCGTCGGTCACCGCCGGCGACGACTTGACGTTCGCCCCGGGGAGCGAGACCCGCCACTCCGAATCACCCGACTCGGCGTCGAGCGCGACGAGCCAGCCGCCGTGGACGCTCACGAAGACCGTCCCGTCGTCGTACGTCGGCGGGCGGAGGACCGAGTGGGCCTCCACGCCGGCGTCGGTCGCCGACCACGACCACCGTTTCTCGCCGCTCGCCGCGTCGAGCGCGAACACCTCGCCGGTGTGGTTGCCGACGTAGACCCGCCCGTCACCGAACGCGGGGCCGGCGAACCAGTCCTCCGGGCCCTCGAACGACCACAGCTCCTCGCCGGAGTCGGCGTCGAGCGCGAGGACTTTGCCGGCCTTCGACTTGTCCGTGTCGCCGCTGACTACCATCGGCATGTTCCCCGCGGTTCCGACGTAGACGGTCCCGTCACGGACGGCGAGGGTCCTGCCGTGGAGGTTCTGCTTCGTCTCGTGGCGCCAGGCTGCCTCGCCGTCGGTCGTCAGCGCGTAGACGACGCCGTCGGCGTCGGCCGTGTAGACGCGCCCGTCGCGGACCGTCGGCGCCGTCTCGACGTAACTGCTCGTGGGGAACTCCCAGCGGGCGTCGCCCGTCTCCGCGTCGAAGGCGTGGACCGCGTCCGCCGCGCTCCCGGTGTAGACGACGCCGTCGGCGACCGTCGGCGGACAGAGGACGGTCGGCGCGTCGCCGATCGCCGACCACGCGATCCGCCCGTCGGCCGGCCCCGCGCCGTCCGGACGGTACCCGGTGTGTCCGTCGTCGCCCCCGAACGTCGGCCAGTTCGCGTCCGGCGGCGAGCCCCCGGTCGCCGCCGTCTCCGTCGCGCCGTCCGCCGGTCTGTCCGTCGCCTCGGCGTCGGTGGGCGTCGCGGTTTCCGTCGCGTCGGTCCCCCCGGCAACCCTCGGTGCCGTCGCTGTCCCCGGCTCGTCCGGCCGGCTCAGACAGCCGGCCAGCCCGAACGTACCACCGAGTGCGGCCAGCCGCCGGCAAAACGAGCGTCTGTCCATGTTCCGACAACACCCAACCGAAACAATAGGTCTTGTGGGGCGTGGAGACGAGCGCCGCCACTGTACCGCGCGAGCGGAGCGAGCGCGGTTTCCACCGAGCGCGCTCCGCGCGCTCGGCCTTTTTGCCCATCTTTTTGCCGGTCGGGTTCCCGCAGCGAGCCCCCGGCTCGCGAGGAAACCCGTCCGGCAAAAGGGTGGTACGCCAGGACTGGGATTTGAACCCAGAATCCCAAAGGGAACACGCTTTCCAGGCGTGCGCCTTACCGTTCGGCCATCCTGGCTCAGATGGAAATACCGCGGTCGGGTGGTTAAGGGCTTTCGTTCTCGGTCGGGAGCCGGTCCCGCGTCAGGTGAGTCGCCGTCGCGGCGCCGACGGCGACGACCGCGGCGACCCCGAGTTTCGGCGCGAACCCGACGCCCAGGTCGCCGAGGAGTTCGTAGCCCTGCGCGAGCACGAGGAAGGAGAGCCCGCCGACCAGTCCCCACAGCAGGCTCGACTTCGTCGCGGGGGCGACCAGCGGTTCGCGGTCGGTCGCGGGACCGTCGCTCGGCGCGTCGGTCATCACTTCGTCGCGATGGCCTCGATCTCGACGCCGACGCCCTTGGGGAGTTCCTCGACGCCGACGGCGCTGCGGGCGGGCGGTTCGTCGTCGAAGAAGGTCTCGTAGGTCTCGTTCATCTCGTCGAAGTCGTCGATGTCGTCGAGGTAGACGGTGACCTTCAGCACGTCCGCCATGCCCGCGCCCGCCTCGCCGAGGACGGCCTCGACGTTCTCCAGGGCCTGCTGGGTCTGCACGTCGATGGCAGCGTCGTCGAGGAGTTCGCCGTCGGGGGTCAGCGGGATCTGTCCCGCCGTGAAGACCAGGTCGTCGGTCTCGGTCGCCTGACTGTACGCGCCGACCGCCTCGGGTGCCGCGTCGGTGCTGACGATCCGCTTCATGCCCGAACGAGCGACCGCGAGCGGCTTAAACTCCGTGACGCTCGGGCGGAACGAACGGGCTCAGGCGGTCAGTTTCGGTTCGAGGTCGCCCCGCTCGTCGAGCTGTTTGAGGATGTCGCTGCCGCCGACGAACTCGCCGTCGACGAACGTCTGGGGGATGGTCTCGCGGCCGCTGTGCCGTTCGAGCGCGGCGCGGAACTCGTCGAGCGACTCCAGCGTGTCGACGACCTCGACGTCCTCGCGGTACTGTTTGAGCAGCGTCAGCGCGCGGTCGGAGTAGCCACACTGGGGCATGATCTCCGTGCCTTTCATGAACAGCACTACCTCGTTGTCCTCGATGGCCTCGTCGACGCGCTCGTCGACCTCCTCCTGGGAGAGGCCCTCGTTGGGGTCGAACGTCATACCCGTGGTCTGGGTCCCCTCGTGGATACCTCTTGCGACGGGCGGACCCGCTTGGCCGTCCCGACCGCGATGCAGGTGGGCCGGTCGGCGTAGCCGGTGCCTACGCGTCGAGGACCTCGACCAGGTTGCCCTCGGGGTCGCGGAGGAAGAGGATGGTCGTGCCGGTCGAGGAGGTCTGTGGCTCGCTGACCGTCACCACGTCGTCGGGCAGGTCCTCGTAGAAGGCCTCCACGTCGTCGACGCCGAACCCGAGGTGTTTGGCGCCGCGGTCGTTGACGGCGTCGGCGACGGCCTCGCCGCCCTCCGGCTCGTACTCGACGAGTTCGACGCGGGTGCCGTCGCCGTCGAGGTGGGCGAACCGGCCGGTGGCGTTCTCGACGCCGACGCCCCGCGAGAAGTTCTCGCCGGAGGACTCGAACTCCGCGAGGACCTCCAGGTCGAAGACCTCGGTGTAAAAGTCGACGGCCCGCTCCAGGTCGGCGACGGTCGTGCCGGTGTGGTGGACGCTTCCGGTCATGGGCGAGCCCGCGCGGGCCAGCGCCGAAACGGTGTCGGTCCGGGGCGGTCGGACCGGCCGTCCGCTCCGTCGTCCGGCAGTCGAACCGCGGCGGGTAAGCAGGGCCGAACTGCGGTTACACGGGGCTGATAGTCGGTAACCGACTCGTAACAATGATCGGCGACGGCGTAGTCCCGGTCGTGCGAGAGGAACACTCGGACCCACCGGACGGGCGGGTCGTGGTCGGGCCGCCCCCGCCGCCGACGGCCGCGCCCGGGGACGTGCTCCCGGCGGTCGTCCGGACGCGCAGCGACGACAGCGAGCGGTACATCTGTTACTCCGCCGCCCCGGAGTACGACGGCGTCGCCGAGACCCGGCTGTCGGTCGACACCGACGCCGTCGTCGAGCGGGAGCTGTGGCGGTAGTCAGTCGTCGCCCCGTCGCGGGCTCTCGTCGTCTCTGTCACCGGCCAGCGCGTCGAACACGCCGGACTGCCTGGCCGCGAGTCCCGCCGCGGTGCTCCCGACTCTGCCGGGCTGCCCGCTCCAGCCGCTCGCCGTCCGCGCCCCCGTACTTCCCGAAGCCCCGCCGCCAGTCGGTCCGGACCGCTTCGGTCACTCGCTTGACCAGGTCGCTGAAACCCTCCCCTTCACGCTTCTCGGCGCGAAGGCGCTCGTAGGCCACCCCGTCCAGTTCGACCGTCTTCGGCCCCATATCCTGTAGTCGTGTACCCGGACGCAAAACCGGTCGGGCAGATTACCCCTTGAGTCCCGTCCCGGTGAGCGCGACGACCACGTCGTCCTCGGGCGCGAGGACGCCGCGCTCGCGGTAGTCGGCGAGCGCCGCCGTGGCGGTCGCGCAGGTCGGTTCCACGTGGAAGCCCGCCCGGGCGAGTCGGTCGTGTTCGCGCTCGGTGGCCTCGGGGCCGACCGCGACTGCGTCGCCGTCGGTTTCCGCTATGGCCGCCAGGATCCCGTCCAGCCGGGCGGGCTCGCGGATCTGGATGCCGTCGGCGGCAGTGTTCGAGGGCGCGTTGTCGGGCGCGCCCCCGCCGAGCGCGTCGGCGACCGGTGCCGCCCCGGTCGCCTGCGCGCCCAGCAGTCGCGGCATCCCGTCGGTCCAGCCGGCTGCCCGCAGCGCCCGGAAGCCGCGGTAGGCGCCGAGAAAGAGGGTCCCGTGACCCAGCGGCGTGACGACGGCGTCCGGGACTTCCCAGTCGCGCTGGGCAGCGAGTTCGAGCGCGAACGTCGCCGTCCCGCGGAAGAACGCGGGGTTCCAGGCGTGACTGGCGTACCACCCCTCGCCGCGTTCGACCGCCTCGACGCAGGCGTCGGTCACGTCACCCCGGGTCCCCTCGACGCGGACCACGTCGGCGCCGGTCCGCTCGATGGCCCGGAGCTTGCCGGGTTTGGCCTCGGCCGGGACGTATATCTCGGCGTCGATGCCCGCGCGGGCGGCGTAGGTGGCGATAGCGAGGCCCGCGTTGCCCGAGGAATCTTCGAGCACGCGGTCGACCCCGAGCTCGGCCGCCCGCGAGACCGTCAGCGCCGCGCCGCGGTCCTTGAAACTCCCCGTCGGGAACACCGATTCGAGTTTGAAATCGGTGTCCCACGCGGGCGCGTCCACGACCGGCGTCCACCCTTCGCCCAGCGTGACCGCGCGTTCGGTATCGAGGAACGGTTCGAACGCCCAGAGACCGCGGTCGCGGTCGAGGTGTTCGGGCGGGTGGTCGGCGTCGGGGAGCGGTTGGTCGGCGTAGTCCAGCGCGCCCCCGCACTCGCAGCGCCAGGGCGCGGCCGCGTCGTCGGCGTACTCGCGGCCGCAGTCGCTGCAGGTGAGCATGGATCAGTCGTTGGGCGCGTCGTCCCTGTAGGTGGTGGTCGCGGACTGCCGAGAGTAGACGACAGTGGCGCGTGGCATGGTGTCTCTTTCCGGAATTGAGGGGGACGTGCCGCCGAACAAGGGGGAAGAAAGCCCCGACCGTCTGCACTCCCGCGGCTCGCTGTCTCCGGAAATCAAAGATTTCCGGGATGACGAGAGAGCTTCGCTCTCTCGAAGCACGCTCCTCACTCGCTTCGCTCGTTGCGGTGCTTTCGTCGCCGGGGTTCGTGCAGACGGCCGCCCCTTTCATTCCCACCCACCGCACAGCACCGCAGACGGCCACGACCCTCCCCAACCGATTCGCTCACTCGCTTCGCTCGCTCGCTCATCCCTCGCACGGTTCCGTCGCGGCACGGAGGCCGCGACAGCGCGCGCCACAGCGGACGCTCACCTCGCTGAACACCGGCGAAATCGAACACAGCGACGAAACGCGGTCGACCTTCTACCGCTCGTCGATGTCGGGGTACTCCAGATCCTCGGGGCCAGTGTAGCGGGCGCGCGGGCGGATGAGGCGGTTGTCCTCGACGTACTCGGCAGCGTGAGCGATCCAGCCCGCGGCGCGGCTCATCGCGAAGATGGGCGTGTAGATGTCGACGGGGATGCCCATCTGGTAGTACGTCGACGCCGAGTAGAAGTCGACGTTGGGCGCCAGGCCCTTCTCCTCGGCCATGAACTGCTCGATCTTCGTGGAGTACTCGTACCACTTCGGGGTGCCGGCGGCCTCCCCGAGCTCCTGGGAGCGCTCGCCGAGGATCTTCGCCCGGGGATCCTTGACGTTGTAGACGCGGTGGCCGAACCCGGAGATGCGCCGGCCCTCGTCCAGGGCTTTCTCGACCCACGCGACGGGGTCGCGGTCGCTCTCGTCGACCTCCTTGAGCATCTCCATCACGTCCTGGTTGGCGCCGCCGTGCAGCGGGCCCTTCAGCGTCCCGATGGCCGAGGTGACGGAGCTGTGCAGGTCCGAGAGCGTCGAGGCGGTGGTGATGGCGGAGAACGTCGAGGCGTTGAACCCGTGGTCGGCGTGCAGGACCAGCGCCATGTCGAACGTCTCGGCGAGCACGTCGTCGGGCTCCTCGCCGTTGAGCATGTAGAGGAAGTTGGCGGCGTGGCCCAGGTCCTCGCGGGGCTCGACGGGGTCGTCGCCGTCGCGCATCCGCGTGAACGCGGCGAGGATCGTGGGGATCTTGGCGGTGATGCGCCGGCCCTTGCGCAGCGTCGCCTCGCGGTCGGTCGCGGGCTCGCCGGCGTCGGGGTCGTACGCCGAGAGCATCGAAACCGCCGTGCGGAGGGCGGCCATGGGGTTCTCGTCGGCGGCGGCCAGCTGCCCCACCGTCTCGAGCACGTCCTCGTCGACCGACCGCTCGGCGACCATCGAGTCGGTGAACGCGTCGAGGCGGTCGGCGTCGGGCAGCTCCCCGTGCCACAGCAGGTGGATGACTTCCTCGTAGCTCGCGCGCCTGGCGAGGTCCTCGATCGCGTAGCCGCGGTAGATGAGTCGCCCCTCGTCGCCGTCGATCTGACTGAGATCGGACTCGGCGACGAGCACGCCCTCGAGGCCCTTCCGTAGCTCGTCGGTCATACCCCACTCGTTCGCCTGGATCGGCCAAAAGGGTTACCGTTCGACCGTGGACGCGTACGGAATCACCGAACGCCTTTCTGGACGAACGTCTATCCACGCGACGGCGAGCCCCCGCCCGGATCGCCGCCTTCCGCACCGTAGCCGCCGACAAACGGGCGATCCAGTCGTCGATACTCGTTTCGTCGATCGTCGTTGTCGGATCGACTGGGGCCGGAGATGTTCGATTCTCGCGAACGGTGGTGTCCGGAGCCGGACAGCGGTCACAGCCGCCGCGAGAGGCGGACGGCGCGGCCGAGCGTCAGGAGGAAGGCGACGAGCCCGGCGGTCGACATCGCGAGGACGAACCCGAGGCCGACGTAGAGGAGGGGCGAGCGGCGCGACCCCGGGAGGGCGACGAACAGGACGAACGCCGCGAGCGCGAGCGCGAGGCCGGCGGCCAGGCCCCACCTGGCGTTGCGGCGGACCCGCAGCGCGGCGACGAACGCGGCCCTGCCGCCCGCCGCGTCGTCGACGCCGTCGAGGTCGGCGGCGGACTCGCCGCCGTCCGGTCGCTCGCTGGCCATACCCGCAGTTGGGCCACGAGCGGCAAAGTGGCGTCGATCCGCGGCGCCAGGGTAGGGAGCCCCCCGAGCGACACGGCGGGGGACAGCCGGGCGCGAGTCCCTGCGACCGGGAGACACCGAACCGCTAAAGAACGGGCGGTCCCGCAGTGATGGTAATGACGACGCTCGGTACGGCCCAGGCGGCCCCCGGCGAGGCGGACACGGGGCGCCTGCCGGTCGGCGAGACGCGGGACGGGACCGAGGTGGGCCTCCCGGTCGCGGTCATCAACGGCGCCGGCGACGGCGACACGCTCTACATCCAGGCGGCCAGCGACGGCGACGAGCTCAACGGCGTCGGCGTCGTCCAGCGGGTCGTCCCGCAACTGGACCCCGCCGAGCTGTCGGGGACGGTCCTCGTCGTCGGCATCGTCAACTACCACGCCTTCCAGGTGGCCGAACACCGCAACCCCATCGACGACACCAAGACCAACCGGGCCTACCCCGGCGACGAGACGGGCACCTCCACCGAACGCATCGCCGCCGCCACCTTCGAGGCGGCCCGCCGCGCCGACCTGATCCTCGACCTCCACCAGGGGTCGACCTCCCGGATGATCGACGAGTGCCGCGTCCGCTGTGGCCCACGGCACCGCCTCCACGACGCCTGCCTCGAACTCGCCAAGGTCTTCGACTGCGGCTACGTCCTCGACCAGAAGGGTCCCGACGGCCAGCTGGCCCGCGCGGCCCCCGACGAGGGCATCCCCACCATCGACCCCGAACTCGGGGGGTGCGTGGGCTGGGACGAGGGGTCCATCCAGGCCGGCGTCGAGGGCGTGTTCAACGTCCTTTCCTACTACGGGTTCGCCGACGGCTCGGTGGACCTCTCGACGCAGACCCGCGCCAGCGGCTTCGAGCAGTACGGCGCCCCGGCCGGCGGCCTCGTCTCCATGCAGGCGGAACTCGGCCAGCGCGTCTCCCGCGGCGACACCCTCTTCGAGGTCACCGACACCTTCGGCGGCGTCAAGGAGACGGTCACCGCCGACTCCTCCGGCGTCTTCTGGCGCGCCCGCCGGCTCCCCCAGGTCGCCACCGGCGAGTACGTCTGTTCGGTCGGGACCGACGTGGACTCCTACTAGACCATCTTTTTCCCCACCGGGGTTTCCTCGGCGCGCGGAGCGCGCCTGCGGGAACCCCGGCGGCAAAAACATGGGTGAAAAAGCCGGAATCTCGTGGTTCGAGAGAGCTTCGCTCTCTCGTCATCACGAAAGACGGCAAAGCCGTCTTTCGAACGACTTCGCTCGATTCCGGTGAACCGGCGCTCCGCGCCGGATGCTTGCCCGCACCGCCTCCGCTACCCCTCGTCTTCTCCTCGTCGCTCCCACGTCTCGACGGTGAAGTTCTCGTACTCGTCGGTCTCGACGAGTCGCCACTCGGCCTCGTCCCACTCGGGGTAGTAGGTGTCGCCCTCGTACTCGCCGGGGACCCGCGTCAGGACCATCCGGTCGAGGTGGGGCTGGAAGAGGTGGTAGATGGCACCGCCGCCGAGGACGTAGGCGCGGTCGGCGCCCAGCGATTCGAGGGTCTCGACGGCCTCCGCGACGGAGGCGGCGTGGTAGGCGTTCTCGCGGTCGTACTCCCGCTCCGTCCGGCTGAGGACGACGTACGCCGACCCCGGCGGGTCCGAGAACATCTCGTAGGTGCACCGCCCGTAGACGGTCGGGTGGCCGGCGACGCGCGCGCGATACTGTCGCTTGTCCTCGGGGAGGTCCCAGGGGACCTCGTCCCCCTCCCCGATGACGCGGTTCTCGGCGACCGCCGCGACGGAGATCAGCTCCATACCCCCGGTTCGGACGGGAACGGCTTAATCGCCCGCCTCCGCGTCGGTCTCGGCGCTCCCGTCGCCGCCGCTCGCGCTCCCGCGCTCGTCCATCATCGCGGCGGCCTTCTCGGCCCAGCCGCCGCGGGCGAATCCCCACGTGACGACCGCGAGCGCCCAGAACTGCTGGAGCGCGACCGCGGCGTAGATACCGAGCACGCCCCACCCGAGAACCACGCTGGAAAGGTAGCCGAACCCGAGCAGGAAGCCGAACATCCCGGTCGTCCGGGCGACGAAGGGGGTGCGGGTGTCGCTGCCGCCCTGGAGCGCCCCCGAGATGGCGAGGTAGGCGCCGATCGCGGGGGCTGCGATGGCGTAGGCGCGGGCGAACCCGACCGCGTAGCCCGCGGTCGGCGGGTCGCTCGTGAACAGGGAGACGAACCAGTCGGCGCCGAAGAAGAGCGCGACGGCGATGGCGCCCATCGTCAGGACCGCGAGGGCGGTCGTCGCCCACCCCTGGAAGCGCGCGGCGGCCACGTCGCCCTCGCCCAGCGACTGCCCGACGACGACGCTGGCGGCCGTGTGGTAGGCCCGCCCCAGCGGCGAGGTGACCTGCTGGTACATCCGCCGGCCGATCTGGTAGGCGGCATTCACGTCCGTCCCGAACGTGAGCAACAGGGCGTTGAACGGGAACTCCGCGAGCGTCGTCGCCAGCCCCTCCCCGATCCGGGGGGCGCTGACGGCCAGTAGCTGTTTGGCGATCACGAGGTCCCGCGGCCGGGCGAACGACGCCTCGGTCCGGTCGCTCCAGATGGCGACGGAGAGGATGCCCGCGGTGAAGGTGTTGCCGACCGCAGTCGCGATCCCGACGCCGGCGATGGCGAGTCGGGGCGCGCCGAACAGGCCCAGCCCCAGCACGAGCGAGCCCGCGATGTTGAGCATCGAGGAGGTCACGTCGACGTACATCGGCGTCCGGGTGTCGCCGGTGCCCTGGAGCGCACGCGCAGCGACCAGCGCGACGTGCCTCGCGGGCGCGCTCGCGAAGACGATGGCGAGGTAGGTCCCGCCCATCGACGCCACGTCCGCCGGCGCACCGAGCAGCGCGATGGCCTGCTCGCCGAAGAGGTATCCGAAGGCGACGAACGGGATCCCCGAGAGCAGTCCGAGCAGGACGGCCTGGGTGACCGCCTGGTCGCGGTTCTCGACGGCGGCGCCGCCGGTGTCCTGGCTGGACAGGGCGATGGCGCCGCTGCCGAGGCCGAGGCCGATCCGCAGCGGGAAGCGGGCGTACAGGTCCGCGAGGCCGACCGCGGCGACCGCCGCCGGCGAGAACAGGCCGGTGACGACCACGTCAGTCGTCCGCATGAGCGTGCGGAAGACGTGCTGGACCATCATCGGCCACGACAGCGAGAGGACTCGCCGCCAGACCGCCAGCACGCGCTCGCGGGCGCTCGCCGTCGACATTGCCCGTGCTCCGGACTCGGCCCGATTCAAGCTATCGATGGCCGATAGGTCGTCGCGGTCCTGTCCCGCGACTCCTCGACCCGGACCACCGCAACGCCGATACGGCTCGCCGGCCATCCACCCGCCCATGGACGTGTTCGTCTACGGGACGCTCACCGACCCCGAGCGCGCTCGCGCAGTCCTCGACCACTTCGAGTTCCGGGGGTCGGCCGTGCTGGACGGACTCCACCGTGTCGACGCCGCGTACCCGACGCTCGTCCCCGGCGGATCCGTCGAGGGCCGGATCCTCCGGACGGACGACATCGCGGCGCTCGACCGCTACGAGGGGGTCGACAGCGGGCTGTACGTCCGCGTTTCGGTACCGCTGTCGGACGACGGAGCGGACAGGGACCGGAGCGGCGAGGACGCGACCGTCGAGACCTACGTCGGCGACCCCCAGCGGCTGGACGCGCCCGCCGAGTGGCCCGGCGAGGGCGAGTTTGTCGCTCGCGTTCGGAGCTACGTCCGGGAGGACGACGCGGTCGTCCGACCGGACGCGACCGCCGATTGAGGTCCGCCGCGACGGTCTGCCGGAGTCCCGCGGTTTCACTTTCACTCCGGGTGGCTCGCCTTCAAGTACCATCGCGTGGTAGTCGCTGGCGTCACACGCTCTTTTCCCCCACATCTAACTCCCGTCGAGCGGTAGCTGTGGTATGATCGAACTCGCGGACGTGCTCGACGCGCGCGAGCGGGTCGCGGCGACCGCCCGCCACACGCCGCTGGACTACTCGCACACGTTCTCGGCGATGACCGGCGCCGACGTGCATCTGAAACTGGAGACGTTCCAGCGGACCGGCTCGTTCAAGATCCGCGGCGCGACCAACAGGATCGCGACGCTCTCCGACGAGCAGCAGGACGCCGGCGTCGTCACCGCCTCGGCCGGCAACCACGCCCAGGGGGTCGCGCTCGCGGCAACCCGCATCGGCGTCGACTCGAAGATCGTCATGCCCGAGCACGCCCCCGTCTCGAAGGTCAAGGCCACCCGCAACTACGGCGCGGAGGTCGTCCTCCACGGCGCCGACTACGACGAGGCCGCCCAGCGGGCCCACGAGATCGAGCGCGAGGAGGGCCGCGTCTACGTCCACGCCTTCGACGACCCGATGGTGATGGCCGGCCAGGGCACCATCGGTCTGGAGGTTCTCGAAGACCTCCCCGAGGTCGAGACGCTCGTCGTCCCCATCGGCGGCGGCGGGCTCATCTCCGGCATCGCCACCGCGGTCAAGGCGAAAAACCCCGACGCTCGCGTGATCGGCGTCCAGGCCGAAGGGGCCTCCAGCGTCGCCGACTCCCTCCAGAAGGGCGAGGTCGTCGAGCGGGACAGCGTCGACACCATCGCAGACGGCATCGCCACCCGCAAGGTCGGCGAGCGCACTTTCGAGGTGATCCGCGAGCGCGTCGACGAGGTCGTCACCGTCACCGACGACGAGACCGCCGTCGCGCTCACCACGCTGCTGGAGCGGGGCAAGACCCTCGTCGAGGGCGCCGGCGCGGTGCCGCTGGCGGCCCTGCTCGAAGGGAAGTTCGACTACGCCGACGACGAGGTGATCGTCCCCTGTCTCTGCGGCGGCAACATCGACCTGAACGTCCTCACCACGGTCATCATGCGCGGGCTCGTCGAGACCGGTCGCTACCTCCGGATACGGACCACGCTCAAGGACCGCCCGGGCGAGCTCGAACGGCTCGTCGAGGTCATCAGCGACGCCCGCGCGAACATCCACGCCATCGAGCACGACCGCGCCGGCAAGGACGTTGCCATGAACGCCGCCGAGGTCGAACTCGACCTGGAGACGAAGGGGCCGGACCACGCCGACGCGCTGCTTGAGGCGTTGCGCGAGGAGGGGTACGAGGTCGACGTGCTGGTCTGAGCGCGGCGGTCCTGGTGCGAGCGCGGCAGGATGGATAGCGCCCGCGCCGCCGCTACCGGGTTCGGAGACGTGGCGGCTCGGAGTCCCGTGTCGTCACAAGGGGCTCGGAGGGGTAACCATTCGTCATCGCCGCCACGCGGAGCGAGGCCGCGCGAGCGTATGAATCTCCCGTCTCCCGAGCGGGGACAGTGACAAGCGTTTTTCCGCTCGCCCGCGTCGCTCCGGGCATGGATCTCGCCGACATCGAGGCGCTCATCGAGGAGTCGATCCCCGACGCCGAGGCGGCCGTCACCCGCGCCCGCGGCGCCGACGACGACGACCACCTCGCCGCCACCGTCGTCTCGCCCGCCTTCGCCGACGAGTCGCTCGTCGACCGCCACCAGATGGTCTACGACGCGCTGGGCGACCGCATGACCACCGACATCCACGCCCTGGAGGTCGAGACCTACACGCCCGAGGAACGCGAGTAAGGGGATCCGAGGTTTCCGGTCTGACCGCTACCGCGACTGCCAGCAGTATCGTAGCGCAGAACAGCGTGAAAGCCCCGACGCGCTCGACTCGGGCGTCTCGCTGCGGTCCTCGGCCTTCGGCCTGCGGTCCTTGCGTCGCCGGCCTTCGTCGAGCGCGTCGCCCCTTTCATTCCCGCCCGTTTCGGCTGACCGGCCAGTCTGTGCGGGCGGGAATGAAAGGGGCCGGCCGCTGCGGGAACCCGGGCGACGCAAGCACTGCAACGAGCGGAGCGAGTGAAGCGCGCAGCGAGCCCCGGAACCGCAGCGGCCGGGGGCTTTCACGCTGTTTGCTGCGGTTGCAGTCGAGACGGTCGCCGTACTAACGACGGAACACCCACCGAGAACTCCGCGTCTAACGACTCAAAGCCGCGGGTACTCGTCGAGCGCCCGTTCCAGTTGTTCCTTCGCGTCGCGGCACGCTTCCAGCTCCTCGGCCACCGCCCCGCTCGCCAGCCGCTCGCGCTCCTCGGGACCCAGTTGCGCACGAGCCTGCGCGCTGTTCCTGAGCCGTTCGTAGTCCGTCTCGCGGGGTAAGTCCCGCACATCGCGCAGCGCGACCAGCGCGTCCTCCCCGTCCTCGACGCGGTCGGCGAACCGCGCGACGACGCTGGTCAGTTCCCGCGCCCGGAACCGGAGCGTCTCGGCCTCGACGGGCGGCCAGTCGACGGTCAGCGGCTCGGCGTCCAGCCGCCGCAGGTACGTCCGCCGGGTCGAGACGTTCCGTTTGAGCGCGTCGGGGTCGTCGACGTAGTGGTCGAGCTTCGACTTCGAGTACTCCGCGTACTCAAGCAGTTGCCCGACCGGCTCCTCGCCGGCGGCGTGGCTCTCGACGTACTCCCGGAGGTCCGCGGGCGGCGACTCGAAGGGCACGAGCGGGTACGCCTCGGTCTTCGCGACGAACCCGAGGAACTCGCGGGCGCTGGCCGAGGAGCGAAAGTCGGCAAAGGCGTCGCGGACGCGGTCGTTGTAGGTCTCGATGGGACCGCGCAGCCGCTCGGTCGGGGCGTCGAGGTCGGCGTCGCCCAAGCGCTGCAGGTCCTCCAGGTCGTCGATACGGTTCGCGAAGTCGTCCAGGCGCCGCTCGACCGCGAACCGGGCGTCCTCGTAGCGTTCGCGCGCCTCGTCGCGCTCGTCGATCCGGCGCACGTCCTCGCGGACGGGCTCCAGCGCCGAGCGGACCTTCGCCCAGTCGGACTCGGTGAGCCGGCGCTGCTGGAGCAGGTCGTCGACCTCCTCGAAGACCTCGCGGTGGCGCACGTCCTCGGGCATCTCCTCGACGACGGCGGCGATCTGGCTCTGGAACTCGATGAACGTCTTGAAGTCGCCGTCGCCGGTCACCTCCTCCTCGTAGCGGTCGAACAGCGCCGTGAGGTCGTCGTAGGTGTCGGCGACGGTCTGCAGTTCGGACTCGCCGACCTCGTCGACGCGGTCGCGAGCGCGCTGGAGGGCGTCGCGGGCCTCGCGCAGGTCGGCGACGAGGTCGTCGGCGGCGGCACGGGGGTCGTCGGCCGGGGACTGGGCGGCGTCGCTCATCTCACTCGTAGACTTCGTCGGGGTCGAACACCTGTTCGCCGACGGTCTCGCCGTCGATGGTGCGGTAGAAACACGACTCGTAGCCGGTGTGGCAGGCGCCGCCCGTCTGGTCGACGAGATACAGGAGGGCGTCGCCGTCGCAGTCGACGCGGATCTCCTCGATCTCCTGGACGTGGCCGCTGGAGCCGCCCTTCTTCCAGAGCTCCTCGCGGCTGCGCGAGTAGTAGTGGGCCAGCCCCGTCTCGCGGGTGCGCTCGACGGCCTCGGGGGTGACGTACGCGAGCATGAGCACCTCGCCCGAGTCGGCGTCCTGCGCGACCGCGGGGAGGCGCTCGTTCTCGTCGAACGCCAGGTCGATGTCGCTCATACCCCACCTGGGTCCGACCGCCGAATAGGTCTTTTGTCGCCGGCGAAGCGCAAGCGAGCGAGTGGGCAGGGGTAGTTCACTACGGGCGGTAGCTGTTGCAGTGAGCGGTTGCGGTGCGGTCGGCGCGCGCTGTCGAGCGTGCCCGCCTCTGGGCGGGCCGCTCGAAACAGTCGCCCGAGGGATGAGCGACGATAGGAGCGAATCGGCTGGGGAGGCTCGTGGCTGTCTGCGGTGCGGTTGCGGTGCTGTTCCTGGTGGACTGAAAGGGCGAGGTGCGCTCGCGTCCATTTTAGTCGCCTGAGCGGGCACTATCCGCGCGGGCGGTGCGGAGAGCGCGGATATCCCGCTCAGCGACCGCGAGCGCGCCGAGGGCTTTCACCGCCTGCTGTCCCCTGCGATGCTGACTCCAGCTAGCGAGCGCGCCGAGGGCTTTCGACCCTCGCTGTCGGGTACACTCACGTTCATTCCGCTGCCTTTCACACCAGATCGACCAGGAACAACTGATACACTCGCACCACGAACCGAACATCGTCGCGGACCCGACACCGTTTACCCGCTCTGCGCCCAGGGAACGCCCATGGAAGTCGCGCTCGTCACCGTCGGGGACGAACTGCTCGCGGGGGACACGGAGAACACGAACGCGACCTGGCTCGCCCGGCAACTCACCGAACGCGGCGCCACGGTCGCGCGGATGCTCACCGTCCCCGACGACCGCGCGGTGATCGCCCGCTGGGTCGGCGACTTCTCCGAGCAGTTCGACGCCGTGGTCGTCACCGGCGGGCTGGGCGACACGCCCGACGACGTGACCGTCGAGGCCGTCGCCGACGCCTTCGGGCGCGACCTGGAAGTCCAGCCGGAGGTCCGCGACCGCGTCGTCGAGAAGGCGCGGCGCTACCGCGAGGAGAACCCCGAGTACTACGAACAGCACGACTTCGACCTGGACTTCGACGAGACGGCGGCGCTGCCCGCGGGCGCCCGCCCGATCCAGACCGAGGAGAGCTTCAACCCGGGTTGCGTCGTCGAGAACGTCTACGTCTTCCCCGGGTTCCCCGGGGAGCTGAAGGTGATGTTCGACGCCGTTGCCGGCGAGTTCGGCGGCGACGCCGTCTCCGCGTCGGTCGCCACGTCGACGCCGGAAGGCGCGCTGCGGCACGTCCTCGACGGCGTCCGCGACCGGTTCGACGTGGCCGTCGGCAGCTACCCCGCCCGCCGCGGAAACCCCGGCCGGGTGAAGGTGACCGGCACCGACCCCGACGAGGTCGAGCGGGCCATCGAGTGGGTCGACGAGCAGGTGGCCGACCCCGAATCCGACCCGGAATCCGACGAGTGAGGGAGACGAGCGGAGGGGACGAATGAGGGACGGGCGAAGGAAACGAGTGAGGGGAACGGGCGGGCGCTACGCGCCGTCCCACTCCTCGGCGAGCAGGCCGTACTCGACGCGGTCGACGCGCTCGCCGTCGACGGAAGCGCCGGCGGCGCTTCCGTCTGCTCGTTGCGTCTCTGACGCAACGGTGCCGACGAAGTAGTACCCGCGGCGGCGCCCCTCCTCGACGAAGCCGAGCCGGTCGAGCAGCGCCGCCGACCGGTCGTTGGTCGCCAGTCGCCCGGCGTTCAACCGGTCGAGCCGCCGCTCGTCGACGGCGTACTCGACCAGCAGCGCGAGGGCCTCCGTCGCGTACCCCTCGCCCTCCGCGTCGGGTGCGAGCCACGCGCCGACCTCGGCACGGCCCGACGCCGCCTCGATGTCGAACAGGGCGCAGAAGCCCAGCCGGTCGGGATCGTTCCCGTCGGCGTTCGCGCCGTCGCCGCAGATCAGGAGGGAGACCGCCCCGTCGCTCTCGACGTACTCCTCGCGGATCGACTCGCGGTTCTGTGGGTGGACGCGCGGCATGGACCGACGGACCGCGGGGTCGTTGTGGTTGCGCTGGAGGAACGCCAGATCCTCGTCCCCGGGCGGTCTGAGCGCGACGCGGTCGCCGCGCAGGAAGGCCGAACCGGGCATCAGGTACCACCCCCGGCGAGGGACTCGGGCCGCTCCCACTCGCTCTCGACGACCCCGTAGAGGTCGGCGTCGACGTACTCGCCGTCGACGTAGAAGTCGTCACGACGGCGGCCCTCGGGTTCGAATCCCAGTTTCTCCAGCACCGCACGCGAGCCGTCGTTGAACGCCAGCACGCGGGCGTTGACCTTGTGGAGTCGGCGCTCTGTGAAACAGTAGTCGACCAGCAGTTCGGCGGCGGCGGTCGCGTAGCCGTTACCCTGGTGGTCGGGGGCGATCCAGTAGCCGATCTCGACGCTCCCGCGCTGCGGTTCGAGGTCGAACAGGAACGCCTCGCCGACGCGGTCGCGGTCGGCGCGGACGAGGAAGATCTCCTTGTCCTCGGCATCGGTGAACTCCTCGACGTACCCGGCGACGTCGTCGTCGCCGAGGGCCGTCGCCGACCCGAAGCCGGCTCTGATCCCGGGACAGTTCAGGTTTCGCTTGAGGAACTCCAGGTCCTCGTCCTCAACCGGACAGAGCGCGACGCGGTCGCCGCGCAGGAAGGCGGGGGCGGGCATACCCGCGGACTCGCGCGGTCGGGGCGAAAGCGTTTGGGTGGCGTGGGACCGCGTGGCGAAGCCGCTCAGAAGAAGTCGAGCAGCCCCAGCGAGACGGCGTAGTGGTAGGCGACGGCGAGCCACGCCTCGAAGACGACGGTGCCGGCCGCCGAGAGGAGGGCGAACTCGCGGGTGTCGATCTCGGCGACGCCGGCCGGGACCGTCAACATCCCCCGGGTGAACAGGAGGGCGTTGCTGACGGGGACCGCCCACTTGCCCCAGCGGTCGAACCAGCGGTCGAAGCGGTCGAGTTTCGACTCGTCGATGCGGAACCAGGGTTTCCGCAACAGCCACTCGCGGCCGCCCCGCTTGGCGAGCTGGAACAGCGCGACCTGTCCGAGCGTCGCGCCGACGGTGGCGACGGCGAAGATGAGCGCGACCGTCCCCCACTCGTAGCCCGAGGGGCCGGTCGCGAGAAACTCGATGGCGCCCGGCACGAGCGCCTCGCTGGGCGCGAAGTACAGCAGCATCGCGCCCTCCAGCACGAAGATGGGCAGCAGCGCGGGCAGGCCGTAGGTGTCGATGATCCGCTGGGCGAACTGCTCGTCGCCGACGACGAACAGGACGGCGCCGGCGACCGCCAGCAGGAAGAAGACGCCGGCGACGACGATCAACCCGTAGTCCTCGGCGAACCCGCGCAGCCGGGACCGCCGGGCCGAGTCCAGTGATGCCATTCACCCGAGCGGTCGGAGCGTGTCGTCCAAATGTCTTCCGCTCGGGGCCGGGACCCGCGGGCGCCCGCCCCCGGACCGGCGACGGGCCGCGCGCGGTCAGTCGTCCCGGTCGGCGTACCAGGGGACGGTCCGCTCGATCCCCGCCGTGAACTCGGTGTCGGGCGTCCAGTCGAGCAGCGCCCGCGCCCGGCCCGCGTCGACGACCTGCGCCTGGATCCCGTTCGACGACCCGTCGTACGACTCGGGGACCAGATCCGTGCGTCCCATCACCGAGCAGACCGTCGCGACGACCTCGCTGACCGACCGGCCCACGCCCGTCCCGAAGTTGAACGCCTCGCCGCGCACGTCCGGACGGGTCGCCCGGGACGCGAGGTGGAGGTACGCCTCGACGGCGTCGTCGACGAACAGGTAGTCCCGGACCGGCGTGCCGTCCGAGCGGATGTCCGGCACCTCGCCCCGACCGACGCGGCTGATCACGTGCGGGACGACCCGCGAGTAGTTCCGGTCGCCCGGTCCGTAGATGTTGCTACAGCGCGCGACCGCGACCGGGAGGTCGTACTCGCTCGCGACGCCCAGCGCCAGGTCGCCGGCCGCCGCCTTCGTCCCCCCGTAGAGGCTCGCTGGCGTCAGCCGGTCGGACTCCCCGTATGGGAGCCGCTCGGCGGGACCGTACGCCTTGTCGCTGGAGGCGACGACGGTGACCGGCGGGTCGCCGAGCCGCCGCGCCGCGTCCAGCACGTTCCACGTCCCGGTCACGTTGGTCTCGACGGCCCGCCGCGGGCGGGCGGTGTTGTCCGAGACGATGGACTCGGCCGCCAGGTGGAACACGGTGTCGACCGGCTCGCCCGCGAGGACCTCGCGAACCGACTCGCTCTCGCAGATGTCGACCCGTTCGAACCTGCGGTCGTCGCCGCCGGTCCACCAGTCGCCGTCCCCGCGTTCGTCCGGGGAACGGACGTCGATCCCGACCACCGTCGCCCCCGCTTCGACGAGCGTCCGCGAGAGCGCCCCGCCGACGAACCCCGTCGCCCCGGTCACCACCGCGGTCTCACCGTCGACCTCGCTACGCATTCGCCTGTGGCTCCCAGGGGTACTCCTCGCGCGACTCGACCAGCGCCTCGAGTTGCTCGTATTTCTTGTAGGTGTCGATCCCCCTGAAGAAGCCGCCGTGTTCGTACACGGACAGCTCGCCGTCGGCGATGAGTCTCGGGAGCAGGTCCCGCTCGAACCCGTCGTCGGCGTCGAGGTACTCCGCGGCCGCCCGCTCGAAGAGCATGAATCCCGCGTTGATCGGCGTCGAGAGGGCGGGCTTCTCCTCGAACTCGACCGCGGCCTCGCCCTCCGCGTGGACGTGCCCGTACGGCGACTGGACCGTCGTGCTCGTGACCGTCGCCAGCCGCCCGCCGCGCTCGTGAGTCTCGACGAGACTCGCGATGTCGACGTTCGCCACGTTGTCGCCGTAGGTGACGAAGAACCTGTCCGCACCGGTGTGGCGGACGGCGTCCGCGACCCGCTCGGCCTTCGACGCCGACGCGCCGCTGTCGACGCACTCGATGCGCACGTCGCCGTCGAAGGGCCGCCCGTCGCGGTAGTGGCGCCGGATCTGGTCGCCCTTGTACCCGATACAGAAGACGAACGAGTCGTGTCCGTACCGCCTGAAGATGTTGACGATGTGTGTCAGGATCGGCTCGCCGTCGACCTCGACCAGCGGCTTCGGCTTGTCCTTCGTCAGCGTCCGGAGCCGACGACCCTTCCCGCCGCAGAGAACGACGACCGGAGGCGTGTCGGTCATAACTGCAACGTATCTGTTTACGCAACATAAATCTATTGACCGTTGACCATTTCAGATGTGGGAACAGCCCGACGTGTCCTCGTGGAGGTCGGTCGCGGAGCCGGTAGCATGCTACGCGGCGTCCCGCCCGCGGTCGATGCCGGGCCACCGGAACCGGACGGCTGCGGCGCCGACCCGTCGACGCCGGCCGACCGCGTCCCCGGGCAACCTCGCACGACCGCTCGCGCGCCGGGACCGAACGCCGGTCTGACCCGTCAGTTCGCCGTCGAGAGATGTCCGTCGAGACGGGCTTTCAACGGCGTTTTCGGCCGTGTTACGGCGGGAAATGCGGGTTCAGAACAGAACGTTTTTAAAATGCGAGGAGGACCTTAATATAGTATGCCCGAGGACCTGAACTGGGCCATCGGCGGTGAAGCCGGTGACGGGATCGACTCTACCGGGAAGATCTTCGCTCAGGCACTCTCGCGTGCCGGCCGTCACGTCTTCACCTCGAAGGACTTCGCGTCGCGGATCCGGGGCGGGTACACCGCCTACAAGGTCCGGACGTCCGTCGACCGCGTCGAGAGCGTCGTCGACAGGCTCGACATCCTGATCGCGCTCACCGAGCGCACCATCGACGAGAACATGGACGAACTGCACGAGGGCAGCGTCATCATCTACGACGGCGAGCGCTCCACGATGGAGGACGTGGAGGTGCCCGAGGGGATGGTCGGCCTGTCGGTCCCGCTCCAGCGGCTCGCCGAGGACGCCGGCGGCGCCATCATGGCGAACGTCGTCGCCCTGGGCGCCGCCTGCGAGGTGGCGAACTTCCCCATCGAGAACCTCGACGAGTCCCTGGAGAAGCGCTTCGGCGACAAGGGCGAGGCCATCGTCGAGAACAACAAGGAGGCCGCCCGCCTGGGCCAGCAGCACGTCGCCGAGGAGTACGACCACGACTTCGACTACGACATCGAGACCACCGACAACGACTACGTGCTGCTCAACGGCGACGAGGCCATCGGCATGGGCGCCATCGCCGCCGGCTGTCGCTTCTACTCTGGCTATCCCATCACGCCCGCGACTGACGTGATGGAGTATCTGACCGGCCGCATCGAGCAGTACGGCGGCAAGGTCGTCCAGGCCGAGGACGAACTCTCGGCCATCAACATGGCGCTGGGCGCCGCCCGCGCCGGCGCACGCGCGATGACGGCCACCTCGGGCCCCGGCATCGACCTGATGACCGAGACGTTCGGCCTGGTCGCCACGACCGAGACGCCGCTGGTCATCTGCGACGTGATGCGCTCCGGCCCCTCGACCGGGATGCCGACCAAGCAGGAGCAGGGCGACCTGAACATGACGCTGTACGGCGGCCACGGCGAGATCCCGCGGTTCGTCGTCGCGCCCACGTCGGTCTCGGAGTGTTTCTGGAAGACCGTCGAGGCGTTCAACTACGCCGAGAAGTACCAGACGCCCGTCTTCCTGGTCTCGGACCTGGCGCTGGCGGTCACCGAGCAGACGTTCCCGCCCGAGGCCTTCGACATGGACGAGGTCGAGATCGAGCGCGGGAAGGTCGTCGACGAGGACGAGGTCGACTCCTGGCTCGACGAGCGGGACCGCTTCCAGGCGCACTTCCCGACCGCCGACGGGGTCAGCCCCCGCGCGTTCCCGGGCACGACCGACGCCGCCCACATGACCACCGGCCTCGAACACGACGAGCTCGGCCGCCGGACCGAGGAGGAGGAGGTCCGCATCGAACAGGTCGACAAGCGCCAGCGGAAGGTCGAGACCGCCGAGGAGGAGGAAGAGTGGGACTACCGCGAGTTCGGCGACCCCGACGCGGACACGCTCGTCGTCTCCTGGGGGTCCAACGAGGGCGCCATGCGCGAGGCGCTGGACTTCCTCGACGACCGCGGCCACGACATCCGGTTCATCTCGGTCCCCTACATCTTCCCGCGGCCCGACCTCACCGAGGAGATCGAAGCGGCCGACGACGTGATCGTCGTCGAGTGTAATGCGACCGGGCAGTTCGCCGACGTGATCGAGCACGACGTGCTCGAGCGCGTCCAGCGGGTCAACAAGTACAACGGCGTCCGCTTCAAGGCGGACGAACTCGCGACCGAGATCGAGAACACGCTCACTGGTGCCGACGCCGGCACACAGGAGGTGGAGGCAGAATGAGCTCAGACGTTCGATTCACGGACTTCAAATCCGACAAGCAACCGACCTGGTGTCCCGGCTGCGGCGACTTCGGGACGATGAACGGCATGATGAAAGCGCTCGCCGAGACGGGCAACGACCCCGACAACACGTTCGTGGTCGCCGGCATCGGGTGTTCCGGGAAGATCGGCACCTACATGCACAGCTACGCGCTGCACGGCGTCCACGGCCGCGCCCTGCCCGTCGGCATCGGCGTCAAGCTCGCCAACCCCGACCTGGAAGTGATGGTCGCGGGCGGCGACGGCGACGGCTACTCCATCGGCGCCGGCCACTTCGTCCACGCCGTCCGGCGCAACGTCGACATGAGCTACGTCGTCATGGACAACCGCATCTACGGCCTCACCAAGGGCCAGGCCTCGCCGACCAGCCGCCAGGACTTCGAGACCTCGACGACCCCCGAGGGCCCGCAGATGCCCCCGGTCAACCCGCTCGCCCTGGCGCTGGCCTCGGGCGCCACCTTCATCGCCCAGTCCTTTTCCTCGGACTCCCAGCGCCACACCGAGATCGTCCGGGAGGCCATCGAGCACGACGGGTTCGGCTTCGTCAACGTCTACTCGCCGTGCGTGACGTTCAACGACGTCGACACCTACGACTACTTCCGCGACTCCATCGTCGACCTCGACGAGGAGGACCACGACCCGACCGACCGCTCCGACGCCAAGGAGAAGATCCTCGAGGGCGACAAGGAGTACATGGGCGTCATCTACCAGGACGACAACTCCGTCCCGTGGGAACAGCGCGAGGGGATCGAGGGGAACATGGCCGACATCCCCGACGGCGCACCCGACGACGCGATGGACCTCGTCCGCGAGTTCTACTGAACCCCGCCGCTCGCGGTTCGACCGGACGCTGACCCCGACGAGTTTTCGCAGAATCCTCGACCCGGCCGCCAACGTCGTCACCGCGGACCGCCGCTCCCGAGAGCGGAGGGCTGATAATCGAGAGCGACCACGGGCAGGTATGGACATCTCACGTCGACCCCGGCGGCTCCGGAGCGACGGCGTCCGCCCGCTCGTGCGGGAGACCGACCTCTCGGCGTCGGACCTGATCGCGCCCGTGTTCGTCGACGCGACGGCCGACGAGCGCCGCCCGATCGAGTCGATGCCCGGACACGCGCGCGTGCCCGTCGACCGAGCGGCCGAGCGCGTCCGCGAGGTGCGCGAGACGGGCGTCGAGGCCGTCATCGTCTTCGGGATCCCCGAGTCGAAGGACGCCGAGGGATCGCGGGCGTGGGCCGACGACGGCGTCGTCCAGCGCGCCGTCCGGCGGATCACCGAGGAGACCGACGCGTACGTGATCACCGACGTGTGCCTCTGCGAGTACACCGACCACGGCCACTGCGGGATAATCGAGGACGACGCCCGCGAGGACCCGCACATGACCGTCGACAACGACCGCACCCTGGACCTGCTGGCCGAGACCGCCGCCTCCCACGCCGAGGCCGGGGCGGACATGGTCGCACCGTCCAGCATGACAGACGGAATGGTCGGGGCGATCCGGGCGGAACTGGACGAGCGGGGCTTCGAGTCGCTGCCGGTCATGAGCTACGCGGCGAAGTACGAGTCGGCGTTCTACGGCCCGTTCCGCGACGCGGCCGACGGCGCGCCCGCCTTCGGCGACCGCCGCCACTACCAGATGGACCCCGCCAACCGCCGCGAGGCGGCCCGCGAGGTCGCGCTGGACGTCGAGGAGGGCGCCGACGTGCTGATGGTCAAGCCGGCGCTCCCCTACCTGGACGTGGTCGCGGACGTGCGCGAACAGTTCGACCACCCCGTCGCCGCCTACAACGTCTCCGGGGAGTACGCGATGCTCCACGCCGCCGCCGAGAAGGGGTGGCTCGACCTGGAGGCGGTCGCCCACGAGTCGCTGCTGTCGATCAAGCGAGCGGGCGCCGACCTGATCCTCACCTACTTCGCCGAGGACGTGGCCGAGCGACTGTAGGCGACCGCCGCTCGGTGCGGCGCGGTCCGAGAGCGTCGCTCGCCGCGCCGCGGGGGCGGCGTCCCGCACCCGCGGGCCACCCACGCCACCCGCCGCGCGCAAGCGGATCGGCCCGGACGCGGCCCGGATCGGGCCGATCCCGGTCGACGAACGTCAAATAATTCCTGCCGGATCGTCCACCGATCTGGACGAACGACAACCTTATATCGATAATATCCTGGTGTACTTCTGACGCGCGTCTCGTTATGCGCCTATAATTGTGATTTTTTCAAGCACACCCTTATGTAGTAGGATTCCATGAGGCTGAACCGAGATGTACACTACGAACGTAGCGGTAACGGGTGGAAAGGTAGACGAACACCAAGGGGCTTCGCGTCGTCCTGGAACGGGGGTGTCGGCCTGATGTCGGCGCTGTTGGCGCCGGCGGCGGACGCGCTCCTGCAGCTGGACCCGGGGGCGGTCGCCGACGGGGTGAACAACGTCTGGATCCTCGTGGTCTGTTTCCTGATCTTCTTCATGCAGCCGGGCTTCGCGCTGCTGGAGAGCGGCCAGGTCCGCGCGAAGAACGTCGGGAACGTCCTGATGAAGAACATGACCGACTGGGTGCTGGGCGTGCTCGTGTTCTTCGCCCTCGGCTCGGGGGTCAGCTCGCTCGTCGGGCAGCTGACCTCCGGGTCGGCGCTGGACATCGGCGCCGCCTTCGGGTACATCAACGACCCGACCGCCTACATCGGGTGGTTCTTCGGCGCGGTGTTCGCGATGACCGCCGCGACCATCGTCTCCGGCGCGGTCGCCGAGCGGATGAACTTCTCGGCGTACGTCTTCGTCGCCGCGGCGATGACGGCGGTCATCTACCCGGTCGTGACCGGGATGACCTGGGCCGGGGGCCTGCTGTCGGCCAGCGGCTTCCTCGGTGAAGCGATCGGCGTCGGCTACCTCGACTTCGCCGGCGCGACGGTCGTCCACATGGTCGGCGGCGTCGCCGGCCTCGTGGGCGCGAAGATGGTCGGCGCGCGGGCCGGCCGCTACGATTCGAGCGGGAACAGCCAGCCCATCCCCGGTCACTCGATGCTACTGGCCGTGCTCGGGACGATGTTCCTCGCGTTCGGCTGGTACGGCTTCAACGTCGGGACCCAGGCGACCGTCCTCTCGGCCAGCGACTCCGGCGTCACCTTCATGGGCGGCGCGCTGGGCCAGGTCGTCCTGAACACGACGCTGGGCATGGGCGCCGGCGGCGTCGCGGCCATGGTCGTCTCCTCGACGTGGCAGGGCAAGCCCGACCCGCTGTGGGCGGCCAACGGCCTCCTGGCGGGGCTCGTCGCGGTCACCGGCGCGGTCCCCCACGTCACGTGGTGGGGCGGCGTCATCCTCGGCGGCCTCGCGGGCGCGCTGGTCCTGCCGACCTACCGCTGGGTCGTCGACTCGCTGAAGGTCGACGACGTCTGCGGCGTCTTCGCGGTCCACGGCAGCGCGGGCGCCATCGGGACCGCCCTCATCCCGGTCTTCGGCGTGACGAGCTCGGGCGGCTACACGTTCCTCGGCGTCGACCAGCTCATCATGCAGGTCGCCGGCGTCCTCGTCATCGGGGCCTGGACGGTCGCCGCGACCGCGGTCACGTTCAAGGTCGCCGACGCCCTCTTCGGCCTCCGCGTCTCCGAGGAGGAGGAGGAGGCCGGCCTCGACGAGAGCGAACACGGCGTCTCCGTCTACCCCGAGTTCACCGCCGGCGGCAGCCGCGACAGCCCGGCCGTGAGCGCGGACGGTGGTTCGGAGGTCCGCACGGACGGCGGCGCCCAGGGAGGTGTCTCCGATGAGTGACGAGATCAAGATGGTCGTCGCGGTCGTCCGCCCGGACAAGCTCGGTGACGTGAAACAGGCGCTCGCGGAGGCGGGCGCCCCGTCGCTCACCGTCACGAACGTCTCCGGCCGCGGATCCCAGCCCGCCAAGACCGGCCAGTGGCGCGGCGAGGAGTACGTCGTCGACCTCCACCAGAAGGTCAAGGTCGAGTGCGTCGTCTCCGAGATCCCCGCCCAGGACGTGGTCGACGCCATCGCCGACGCCGCCCAGACGGGCGAGCCCGGCGACGGCAAGATCTTCGTCCTCCCCGTCGAGGACGCCGTCCAGGTCCGGACGGGCGACTCGGGCCCCGAGGCCGTCTAGCATTCGATGTCGGCAGACCTGGACGACACCGACCGGCGGATCATCGACGCCCTGCTCGACAACGGCCGCGCCAGCGCCAGCGAACTCGCCGAGCGGGCCGAGATCGCCACCGCCACCGCCACCAAGCGGCTCCAGCGCCTCGAGGAGGACGGTATCATCGACGGCTACCAGCCCGAGGTCGACTACGAGGCCTTCGGCTACGACGTCACGGCGGTCTTCCGGCTGGACGTCGACGGCGCCGGTCTGGAGACGGTCGTCGCCGACCTGCGCGACGCCGGCGACATGATCGGCGTCTACGAGGTCACCGGGAGCGACGACGTGGTCGCCGTCGGCAAGTTCGAGAACACCGAAGCCCTGAACGCCCGGATCAAGTCGGTGCTCACCCACCCGGAGGTCCGCTCCGCCCGGACGAGCATCGTCCTCGACACCGTCTGCGAGTACGACCGCCTCCCCGTCGAGGCCGGCGAGTAGCGGCCACCCCCGCGGCCGGCGAGCGCCCGCCGACCGACCTCCATCGACGCTCGCCCGCCGACCGATCGCTACCGACGCCCGATCACTTTCTCCCCAGTTCCGTTTCCGATCGTCACGTCGAGCGCGCGAGAGCGTCTACCCCCCGGACCGGCCGTTTTTGCCGGTGTTTCCGGTTGACGACCGTCCAGATTAGACGCGCGTCAACCTGCCGTTTCTGGACGGAATACAACCTTAAATGGATAATATTCTACCATAATTTTGACGAGCGTCTACGGAATCCCTGAAAGTTTCGTCATTGTAAAGCCAACCCTTATACAGTGTGATTCCGCACGGTTCTCCCGTACTCTCCGAAACATTCGGAGACCAAAAACGCGCTCGGCTGAACGATCCGGAACCAGTCGGGCACCACACCGAAACACCACACATGCTCGAACTCACCGCGCTGCAGACCGAGACCCAGACGCTGATAGACGCGATAAACACCACCTGGATACTGGTCGTAACCTTCCTCATCTTCTTCATGCACGCCGGCTTCGCCATGCTGGAGGCGGGGCAGGTACGCTCGAAGAACGTCTCGAACCAGCTGACGAAGAACCTCCTCACCTGGAGTATCGGCGTGAGCGTGTTCTTCCTGATCGGCGCCGGGGTCGACAGCCTCGTCGGCGGGGGCGGCTTCTCGCCGGCGTTCGGCTACGAGGCGCCGGCCGACTGGATCACCTGGCTCTACGGCGCCGTCTTCGCGATGACGGCGGCGACCATCGTCTCCGGGGCCGTGGCCGGCCGCGCGAAGCTGCGCGCCTACGTGGCCTACACGTTCCTGCTGGCGGCGGTCATCTACCCGGTCGTCTCCGGGATGGCCTGGTACGACGCCGGCCTGCTCGGCGCCGACGGGCTGGTCGGCTCGACGTTCGGCGTCGCCTTCGACGACTTCGCCGGCGGGACGGTCGTCCACGCGATGGGCGGGGTCGCCGGGCTCACCGCCGCCTGGGTGCTCGGTCCCCGCATCGGCCGGTTCAACGACGACGGCTCGGCCAACGTCATCCCCGGTCACTCGATGACCTTCGCCGTGCTGGGCACGCTGATGCTCGCCTTCGGCTGGTACGGCTTCAACGTCGGCACCTCCGCTATCTTCAACCCCGACAACGCGTTCATCAGCGACCAGCTGGGCCGCGTCG
Source organism: Halosimplex marinum (assembly GCF_051414075.1). Taxonomy (NCBI): domain Archaea; kingdom Methanobacteriati; phylum Methanobacteriota; class Halobacteria; order Halobacteriales; family Haloarculaceae; genus Halosimplex; species Halosimplex marinum. The sequence continues at coordinate 1,155,127 of NZ_JBLKNY010000003.1, forward strand.
CGATGACGACCACGCTCGCGATGGCATCGGGCGCGATGGCCGCCGGCGGCGTCGCGTGGGCCAAGACCGGCAAGGTCGACACGCTCTACGTCGCCAACGGCCTGCTCGCGGGCCTCGTCGGCATCACCGCGATCCCCCACGCCGCGACGTGGTGGGGCGCGTTCCTCGTCGGCGGCGTCGCCGGCGCGCAGCTACCCGTCGTCTTCAGCTTCGTCGAGAAGCGGCTCAACATCGACGACGTGTGCGCCGTCTTCCCGGTCCACGGGTCGGCCGGCGTCATCGGGACGCTCATGCTCCCGGTCGTCGTCGCGCCGAGCTACCTCGGGGGAACCAGCCGCGTCGACATGTTCCTCGCGCAGCTGACCGGCGTCGTCGTCATCGTCGCCTGGACGGTCGTCACGACCGGCCTCATCTGGGGCGCGCTCCGGGCGCTCGGGCAGGCCCGCGTCAGCCGCGAACACGAGCAGGAGGGCCTCGACGTGAGCGAACACGGCGTCGAGACCTACCCCGAGTTCGGCGACGAGGGCGCGGCGGTCGCGGACGGCGGCACCGTTCGCACCGACGGCGGCGTTCTCGGTGAGAACGACGTTCCCGCCGAACGTAGCACGGACGAACGGAGTGACTGACAGATGCACGACGACACCAACACCGACGGTATCGACACGGACGACCACGCGGACACGAACACGGACTCAACGATGACCGACAACGAAATCCGAACGGACGGCGGCGAAGAGGTACCGAACGACGGAGAGATCAAGATGGTGGTCGCGGTCGTGCGGCCCGACAAGCTGGGCGACGTGAAGCAGGCGCTGGCGGAGATCGGCGCCCCGTCGCTGACGGTGACGAACGTCTCCGGCCGGGGCTCCCAGCCGGCGAAGAAGGGCCAGTGGCGCGGCGAGGAGTACGTCGTCGACCTCCACCAGAAGGTCAAAATCGAGTGCGTCGTCGCGGACATCCCCGCCGACGACGTGGTCGACGCCATCGTCGAGGGGGCCAACACCGGCGAGAAGGGCGACGGCAAGGTGTTCGTCCTCCCCGTCGAGAGCGCGACCCAGATCCGCACGGGCAAGACCGGCCGGGACGCGGTCTAACGGGTCCGAGGCGGAAGCCATGGTCGACATCGACGAGACGGACCGGCGGCTGCTCGACGCGCTGCTGACCGACGGCCGCGCGAGCGCGAACGAACTCGCCGAGCGGGCCGGGATCGCCACCGCGACGGCGACCAAGCGCGTCCAGGCGCTGGAGGACGCGGGCGTCGTCGACGGCTACCGCCCGGAGGTCGACTACGCCGCCGTCGGGTTCGAGGTGACGGCCGTGTTCAACCTCGACGTGGCCGGCGACGGGATCGAGGCGGTCGTCGCCGACCTGGCCGGCGCGCGGAACATGGTCGGCGTCTACGAGGTCACCGGGAGCCAGGACGTGGTCGCCGTCGGCAAGTTCACCGACACGGCCGCGATGAACGCCCGGATCAAGGAGCTGCTCGTCCGCGAGGAGGTCGAATCGGTCACGACGAACGTCGTGCTGGACGTCGTCGCGGAGAACGACCCGATCCCCCTCGCCGGCGACTGAGCGACCGGGAGCCGTCCGAGGCGACGCCGCGTTTCGAGACGACGCGTCGCGCTTTCGAGCCGGCCGCGGGGTCCGGGCGACCGCGTCGCCGCCGGCGACGCTCGCGCGAGCGGTGAAGTGTAAGGTCTTAGTATTTGGGGCTGGGAGTACGCTGTACTATGAACGTCGCAGACGTAATGACGCCCCGCGAGGACCTCGTCACGGTCGAGTTGCCCGGCACCCGCGACGACGTCCTCGAGTACCTCCAGGAGCGGGTGTTCTCGTCGGTCCCCGTGGTCAAGGAAGGCGACGACGGCGAGCAGTTCCGCGGCCTCGTCTCCCGCGACGCCCTGATCGACCAGCCCGACGAGGACCAGCTCGCCATGCTCGTCGAGGAGGTCCCCACGACCAGCGCCGACGCCACCCTGACGGAGCTGGCCGAGCTCATGCTCGCCGAGGGCGCCCGGCGGGTCCCCGTCGTCGACGGCCGGCTGGAGGGGATCGTCACGATCACCGACGTGGTCCGCGCCATCGCCACCGGCGACGTGGACGGCGACGTGACCGTCGAGGAGCTCGCCCAGTCGGAGGTCAACTGCGTCTACGAGGGGGCGCCCCTGCCCGTCGCCGAGCGGGAGCTGTCCCACGCCGAGGCGCCCTACGGCGTCGCCCTGGACGACGCCGGCGAGACCAGCGGGATGATCACCGAGGTCGACATCATCGACGTGGCCCGCGTCGTCGAGGGCGAGGAGGAGACCGGCGACAGCCTCGCCGCCGACGACGACGACTGGAAGTGGGAGAGCGTCAAGGCCGTCGGTTCCCGGTATATGCCCACCCGCAACGTCGAGATCCCCGCCGGCCCCGTCTCGGAGTTCATGACGGCGGATCTCGTCACCATCAGCGGCCGCCGCAGCGCCCAGGACGCCGCCCAGCTGATGATCGAACACGACATCGAGCAGATCCCGCTGGTCTCCGGCGACGACCTGACCGGCGTCGTACGGGACATGGACCTGCTGGAGGCGCTCCGATGAGCGAGGGCGAGCAGCGGAGTGGCGCGGACGGTGCGGGCGACGACCGGAGCGGCGATCTGACCGAACTCGCCAAGCGCCGCGGGTTCTTCCTCCAGAGCGCCGGCGCCTACGGCGGCGTCTCCGGCTTCTACACCTTCGGCCCCAACGGCGCCGCCCTCAAGGACAACGTCGAGGACTCCTGGCGCGACCGGTTTACGGTGCGGGAAGGCAACATGGAGATCGACGCCCCCACCGTGATGCCCGAGCCCGTCTTCGAGGCGTCGGGCCACCTCGACGGCTTCGACGACATGCTCGTCGAGTGTCCCGAGTGCGGGGAGTCCCACCGCGCCGACCACGTCGTCGAGGACAACACCGACTACGAGGAGGCCGAGGGCCTCGGCCCGGAACGCGTCGGCGAGATCATCGCCGAGTACGAACTCGTCTGTCCGACCTGCGGGACGGGGCTAGCCGGCCAGGCCATCGAGGACTTCAACCTCATGTTCGAGACGACGATCGGACCGGGCTCCTCGTCGCCGGGTTACCTGCGGCCCGAGACCGCCCAGGGCATCTTCGTCGAGTTCCCCCAGCTGAAGGAGTACGCCCGCAACCAGCTGCCCTTCGGCGTCACCCAGATCGGCCGCGCCTACCGCAACGAGATCAGCCCCCGGAAGTCCCTGCTCCGGGTCCGGGAGTTCACCCAGGCCGAACTCGAACTGTTCGTCGACCCCGAGCGCGACGAGGGCCCGGACCTGGAATCGGTCGAGGACGTTGTCGCCCCCTTCTACGGGATCGACCAGCAGGAGGCCGACGACGGCGACCCCCTCGAAATCACCGTCGGCGAGGCCCACGAGCGCGGGCTGGTCGCCGACCCGTGGATCGCCTACTACCTGGGCGTCGCCGCCGAGTGGTACGACTCCATCGGCGTCGACATGGACCGGTTCCGCTTCCGCCAGCACCTCTCCGGCGAGCGGGCCCACTACGCCGCGGACTGCTGGGACGCCGAGGGCGAGGTCGACGGCGACTGGATCGAGCTCGCCGGCTTCGCCTACCGCTCGGACTACGACCTGTCGAAACACGACGAGTACTCCGACGACGACTTCACGGTCTTCCGGCAGTACGACGAGCCGGTCACCGTCGAGCGGCCGACCGTCGACCCGGACATGAGCTACCTCGGCCCCGAGTTCGGCGGCGCCGCCGGCGACGTGGCCGACGCGCTGGCTGACCTCGCGGAGTCCGACCCCGACGCCTTCCGCGAGGCCGAGGCGGACGCGGACGGCGAGGGCACGGTCACCGTCGAGGTCGACGGCGAGCGCCACGACGTGCCCGTCAGTCAGACCGGCTTCGCCGTCGAGGAGGTCACCGAGTCGGGCGAGCACTTCCTGCCCCACGTCGTCGAGCCGTCGCTGGGTATCGACCGCGCGCTGTACACGGTGCTGGACCACTGCTACCGCGAGGACGAGGTCGACGGCGAGGAGCGGACCTTCCTCGAACTCCCCGCGGAGGTGGCGCCCACCACGGTCGGCGTCTTCCCGCTGATGGACCGCGACGGCCTGGGCGAGCGCGCCCGCGAGGTCGCCGCGGACCTGCGCGAGCGGGGCCTCTCCGTGACGTACGACGACTCGGGCGCCATCGGCCGGCGCTACCGCCGCCAGGACGAGGTCGGCACCCCCTTCTGCGTCACCGTCGACTACGCGACTATCGGCGAGGCCCGCGACGACGACGAGGGCGAGCCCGGCACCGTCACCGTCCGCGAACGGGACACCACCGCCCAGCGGCGGATCCCGATCGAGGACCTGGCCGACACGCTCGAAGCGCTGCGGGACGGCGACCTCACGTTCGCGGACCTGTAACTCCAGCCGCGGCGCCCGCCGCGGACCGACACCCATGCGCGACGAGATACTCCGGCGGCTGGTCCACGCGAGCGGGACAGCCGTGCCGCTCGCGTACCTGTTCGTCCCGGCCGTCGAGTGGGTCCACGTCCAGGGGTTGCTCGTCGCCGGCCTGGCCGTCGCCGCGGTCCTGGAGGTCGTCCGGCTGGTCGTCGGGCTGGACTGGTGGGTCTACGAGAAGCTCACCCGCGAGTACGAGCAGGACAACCTCGCGGGCTACTTCCTCGCCGTGTTCAGCATGGCGGCGGTGGCACTCGCGTTCGAGCCGACCATCGCGGTCCCCGCCATCCTGATGCTGACCGTCGCCGACCCCGTCTCCGGCCTGCTTGGCTCGGGCGAGTTGCGGGCCGCCAAGGACGTGACCGTCCTGCTGACGACCTTCGCCGTGGCGACGCTGCTGGCGGTCCCCTTCGTCCCGGCGACCGCAGCGGTCGCCGGTGGCGTCGCCGCGACCGTCGCCGACGGGATCAAGCCCGTGGTCCGCGGCTACGTCATCGACGACAACCTCACCATCCCCGTCGCCGGCGCCGCCGCGATGTTCCTCGCCGTCGAGTTCCTGCCCTCGACCCCGGTCTGAGCCGGGACCGTCGCCCCCGTCCACTCACTCCGAGTCACTCAGGAGAGCGCCGACTCGGAACGTCTCTGCGAACCGCGCGCCGCGGGCGGAGTGCTCGGGGACGACGAGCGTCTCGCCGCCCTGTGCGGCGACGGCCGCCTCGATCTCCTCGCGGCGCTCCCGGTCGACCGTCGCGGCGACCAGCGCCGTCTCGACGGTCCCGTCGTCGACCGCCCGGGCGAGGTCGGCGTCGCCGTAGACGACCCCCTCGCCCTCGCCCAGGCGCTCGAAGAACGCCGCGAGCGTCTCGCGGAGCCGTCGCGTCGCCGGGTTAAGGAAGTCGGCGGCCGCCGCGTCGAGCAGTTCCCGCAGGCCCGGTTCGGACGCGTGTTCGACGGTGAAGGTGCCGACGAGACGGTCGGTCAGGCGGTCGTCCAGATAGCCGCCGTCGACCAACGCCGTCGCGGCGTCCATCGGGCCGCCGACGGCGAGGCGGGCCACGGGGTCGTCGCCGAGGAACGCCTCGTCGGCCGCCGCGGCGACCTCGCGGAAGAACTCGCGGGTCTGCCGCTCGCGCTCGCGCTCGAAGCGGTCTGGGTCGCCCGTTCCCGCGCGGGCCGATCCCGTGATCCCGCCGTCGACCGTGGCGACGGGTTCGACCCCGCCGTCCACGACGCGGCCGAGGGCGGCATCCCCCCGTTCGACGACGAGCAGGCCGTACTCCTCGCCGCCGGCCGGTTCGCCGTCGTTCGAGTGGCCGCTGTTCGGTTCGCTGTCCGTGCTGTCGTGACGCGTGTCGTCTGTCATCTGTGGTGATGGTGGGTGTCGGTCGGCGGGCGGTACCCGTGGCCCGCGAGGGCCGACCATCACCGTCTTCAAAGAGCGAGCGTGCCGCTCGCGACCGGCGCGGACGCGGCGCGGGCGGGATCGGAGCGGCGCATACCCGAGTAGGCGAACGGATGACACAAAGCCGTTCGGGTGGCGTGGGTGGCCGTGACACGGACGAGCGACGGTCGCCGGAGGTGGCGCCCGCACGGCTTGCCACGGCAGGCCCGCAGTTCATCGGGTGTGCCCGGCAAGTGCGGGGTATGCTCGACGACCCGGACTGGCAGGACTACCTCGGGACGGTCGTCCGCGACCGCGGGAAGCCGATCGGGACCGTCGTCGACTTCGACGCCGACCGCGGGGAGTTCTACCTCGAACCCTCGCCCGAGATCGACGAGAACACCTGGGACGGCCTGGGCTGGGGCGACCACGCGGACTACGACGTGAACTGGGAGGACGTGGACTACGACCGCTGGCGGGCGGGCGACAGCGACCTCCCCGTCGACTACGACGAGTGGCCCTGTACCCTCCCGAACGCCCGGCTCGAAGACAGCGGGGACGGCGAGGAACTGCGGCTGGTCAGCGCGACGTGAATCGGGACCTGAGACGGCGAAGGCCCCCGTTTCAGTTCCGCCGCGGTACCTGAAGCCTTATCGGGTGGCGGGGCCAACCACGGACAAATGGCGACGACCGACGAGGCCGAGGGGGTGTCGGGGCCGCTCCTCACCGACGGGTTCCTCGAGGACCGGACCTACCAGCGGCGGCTGGCCGACGCCGCCCTGGAGACCCACACCCTGGTCTGTCTCCCCACCGGCCTCGGCAAGACGACGGTGAGCCTGCTGGTCACCGCCGAGCGGCTGGCCGGCGACGCCGTCAACAAGTCCCTGCTGCTCGCGCCGACCAAGCCGCTGGTCACCCAGCACGCGGAGTTCTACCGCGAGGCCCTGGAGGTGCCCGACGACGAGATCGTCGTCTACACCGGCGACACCCGCCCGGACGACCGCGCGGACCTGTGGTCGGGCGCCCGGATCGTCGTCGCGACCCCCGAGGTCGTCGAGAACGACCTCGTCGGGAACCGGGTCGACCTGACCGACGTGGTCCACTGCACCTTCGACGAGTGCCACCGCGCGACCGGCGACTACGCCTACAACTACATCGCCGAGCGCTACCACGACGAGGCCCGCGACCCGCTGGCGACCGGCATGAGCGCCTCCCCCGGCGACGACGAGGAGGCCATCCTCGAGGTCTGCGGGAACCTGGGGCTCGCCCAGGTCGAGGTGATGACCGAGGACGACGCCGACGTGGCGGCCTACACCCACGAGACCACCGTCGACTGGGAGCGGGTGGAGCTCCCGGAGACGGTGATCGAGATCCGCGACGCGATCAACGACGTCATCCAGGACCGTCTCTCGAAGCTGCGCGAGTTGGGGGTCACGAATACCAACAAGCCCGACGTGTCCGAGCGTGAGATCCAGCAGATCCAGGGCAAGCTCCGGGAGCTGATGGACAACGACCAGTCGGAGGGCTACGAGGGGATGAGCCTGCTGGCGGAGGTGCGCAAGCTCAGGACCGCCGTCACGTACGCCGAGACACAGAGCGTCGAGAGCCTCCGGCGGTACTTCGAGCGGCAGAAGCAGGCCGCCCGCTCGTCGGGGGCCTCGAAGGCCGACCAGCGGATGGTCTCCGAGCCCAAGGTTCGGGAGGCGATCCGGCGGGCCGAGGAGTACGACGACCTGCACCCGAAGTTCAGGCGGACGCGGATGCTCATCGCCCAGACGCTCGGGATCGAGGACGGCGAGCGCGTGATCGTCTTCACCGAGTCCCGGGACACCGCCGAGACGCTGACGGACTTCCTCGACGAGCACTTCCAGACCCGGAAGTTCGTCGGCCAGTCCGACACCGAGGGCAGCGACGGGATGACCCAGACCGAACAGCAGGAGACCTTAGACGAGTTCCGCGCCGGCGAGTTCGAGGTGCTCGTGTCGACCTCCGTCGCCGAGGAGGGCCTGGACGTGCCGGAGGTCGACCTGGTGCTGTTCTACGAGCCCGTGCCGACCGCCATCCGCGCGATCCAGCGGAAGGGACGGACGGGCCGACAGACAGAGGGCGCGGTGTCGGTGCTGCTCGCGGAGGACACCCGCGACGAGGCGTACTTCTGGAAGGCGCGCAACGACCAGAAGCGCATGGAGGAGGAGCTGCGCTCGCTGAAGTCGATGGCCGGCGAGATCGAGAGCGAGCTCACCCAGACCGGGATGGACGAGTTCGAGAGCGTCGGCGGAGGGGACGGTGCTGATGTCGCGGACGACGCTCCACACGAAACGGAGGGCGAAGCGGCAACCGACGACGGGGACGACGCAGCCGAATCCGACAGCGCCGCAGACGAAACGGAGGGATCTGATACCGAACGCGGGGAAGCCGCAACCACGTCGCAGGCATCCGCCGACGGCGGTGACGAGGCCGACGGTAGGGACGACGCCGACGGGAGCGACGAGTCCGGGGGCGATGACGACATCGACGGCGACGACGGTCAGGCGGGACTCGACGCGTTCGCGGGCGGAGCGGACTCGGACGAGCGGGGCGACGAGTCCGCCGACCGCGACGAACCGGACGGGGAAGTGGCGACCGCGAGCGCCGACGACGAGAGCGTCGAGGTCGTCGTCGACCAGCGGGAACTCGACGCGTCGATCGCCAAGGACCTCTCGCGCCAGGAGGGGGTCGAGACGCGACTGGAGACACTGGCAGTCGGCGACTACGTGCTCTCGGACCGGGTGGTCGTCGAGCGCAAGACGGTCGCGGACTTCCTCGACACCCTGACCGGGGGCGACGAGCGCTCGCTGTTCGAGCAGCTCACCGACGCCGCCCGGTACTACGCCCGGCCCGTCGTCGTCATCGAGGGCGAGGACCTCTACGGCGAGCGCAACGTCCACCCCAACGCCATCCACGGGGCGCTGGCCTCCATCGCGGTGGACTTCGGCGCGAGCGTCCTCCGGACGACCGACGAGGGGGAGACCAGGGACCTGCTGGCGGCTATCGCGGCCCGCGAGCAGGAGGAGGAAGACAGGACCGTCAGCGTCCACGGCGAGAAGAGCTCGAAGACGCTGGCCGAACAGCAGGAGTACGTGGTCGCCAGTGTGGCGGAGGTCGGGCCGGTCACCGCCGAGTCCCTCCTATCCGAGTTCGGCAGCGTCGAGGCCGTGATGACCGCCGACGCCGAAGAACTCACGGCGGCCGACGGCGTCGGCGAGGTCACCGCCGAACGTATCCGCGAAGTGGTGGGAAGCGACTACGACGGCTAGCTCGGGCGGTCGACCGCCGGACCCGACTGCGGTATCCCGGTCCGAACACCCCCCCGTTTCGGGTCGAGATTCCGAGCAATCCGAACAACGATTACCCCCGGGTCCGAAGCCGACGACAGCAGGGGGTCACAGATGAGCGACGGTATGCAATGGATCGTCAGGTTCGAGTTGCCGAACGGGGGGCCAGGGCCGGAGACGGTCGCGAGCGAGGACCTCGCGGCCGAGTTCGACGCCGTGGTCGTGCTCCTGTTGCGAGACCACTACTGTCAGGTATCCCGCGAGCGCGCCACGGCCTACAGCGAGGCGTTCGAGGAGTTCGCCGCCGAGGACGTGGCCGTCGTCGGGGCGCTCCCGGACGCCGCCGAGCGGGCCGGCTACTGGCGGCGGCGCTACGAGTTGACCTATCCCGTCCTCGCCGACTCCGCGGAGGGACCGGCGGCCGCCGACGCCGACACGGGGGCGGCGACCGCGATGACCGACGGGACGCCGCGGTTCGACGCCTTCTCCGATATCGAGGTGGGCGTCGACACGCTCCCGGGGATCGGCGTCCTCGACGCGCGCTCGAAGTTCCCGCGGCTCGTCCACACCGAGGGCGGCGAGACCCTCCAGGAGTGTCCGGGCCCGGAGGAGGCGCTCGACGCCGCCCGCGACGCGCTCGGAACGTAGGGGCAGAGATCCGCGGGAGGGGGGAACCCGCGGTGGAGCGGTTCTTCGGACGGTCGTTCGTGGTGGGGGAATTCTTCGCGGTGTGACGGCGCGTCTCAGTACGACCCGGACAGCGCGCCGAGCGCCTCGGCCGCCTCGCGCGCGGCCGCGAGGTGGTCGCGGGCGCGTCGCGGGTCCTCGCAGTTCTCCGCACGTTCGGCCTGCTTGCGGAGCGTCCGGACCAGCGACGCGCGCGCCGCGCCGAACTCGTCGCCCGACTCGGCGGCGACCGGAGCGTCCGCCGGTTCGGACGCCGACGGACTCGGTGACGGCCGGTCCCGCGAGCGGTTCGGTTCGGACGCCGCCGACTGTGACTGGTTCGGCTGTCGGTCCACCGACTGAGACTGGCTCGGCTGTCGCCGCGTCGCCTGTGACTGGCTCTCCTCGGGATCCGCGCTCGGGGCCGACCCCTCCGCGGTCGACTGCCCGGCGCTCGACTCGTCGGCCCCGGTCCGGACGGCGGGCCCGTCCGGCTGTTTGATCTCGATGTGGCCGGGCGTGTCGCCGTTCTCGGCCTCCGCGGGCCGATCGGCGCTCGCGTCGCCCGCGTCGGCGGCCCCCTGGCCGGCGCCTCCGGGCTCTCCCGGGCCAGCCGCACCGCCGTCGTCGGGCGTCTGGACGGGTTCGTCGACCTGTCCGTCGCCCTCGGCGGCCTCCTCGACGGCCTCGTCGTTGGTGACCACGCGCTGGCAGGTAGGGCAGAACTCGTCGCCGTCGTAGCGGAAGATCGGGTCCCCGCAGTCGTTGCAGTGGGCGTTGGTCATCGTCGCGCCCTTCAGCAGGAGGTCGCTCATCCGCTCGCTGGCCTCCCGTTTCTGCTTGTCCTGTTCGTACTTCTCGCGGAGCCGCTCCCGTTCGGCCTCCTTGTCGAAGTCGCTCATACCCGTAGGATACCGGCGACTCCCAAAAAGGCCGTCGCCACGGGTCCGCCGACAGCGACACCGCCGCCGGATTGAGTTGTCGACGGCTGTCGAACACAGAATGGACGAACGACGGGCCCAGCGGACGGGTTTCGATACTTTTACCCCCGGAACGTGGGAACAGATCACGTGATATGACGAAAGTCAGCATCGTCGGTGCGGCGGGCACCGTCGGGGCGGCGGCGGGGTACAATCTCGCGCTCCGGGACATCGTCGACGAACTCGTCTTCGTGGACATCCCGGACAAGGAAGACGAGACGGTGGGCCAGGCGGCGGACACAAACCACGGCGTGGCCTACGACTCGAACACGACCGTCCGGCAGGGCACCTACGCGGACACCGCCGGCTCGGACGTGGTCGTCATCACCGCCGGTATCCCCCGCCAGCCCGGCCAGACGCGCATCGACCTGGCGGGCGACAACGCGCCGATCATGGAGGACATCGGCTCCTCGCTGGCCGAGCACAACGACGACTTCGTGACGGTGACGACCTCGAACCCGGTCGACCTCCTTAATCGCCACCTCTACGAGACGGGCGAGCGGGCCCGCGAGAAGGTGGTCGGCTTCGGCGGCCGGCTCGACTCCGCGCGCTTTCGCTACGTCCTCTCCGAGCGGTTCGACACGCAGGTCGGCAACGTCGAGGCGACGATCCTGGGCGAACACGGCGACGCCCAGGTCCCCGTGTTCTCGAAGGTCCGCGTCGACGGCCGCGACCCCGAGTTCTCCGCCGACGAGCGCGAGGAGATCCTCGAGGACCTCCAGGAGTCGGCGATGGACGTCATCGAGCGGAAGGGCGCGACCCAGTGGGGCCCCGCGACCGGCGTCGCTCACACGGTCGAGGCCATCCTCCGGGACACCGGCGAGGTGCTGCCCTGCTCGGTCGCGCTCGACGGCGAGTTCGGCTACGACGACACCGCCTTCGGCGTCCCGGTCAAGCTCGGCTCCGACGGCGTCGAGGAGGTCGTCGAGTGGGAACTCTCGGAGTACGAGCGCGACCTGATGGACGACGCGGCCGAGAAGCTCTCCGACCAGTACGAGCGGATGACGAGCGAGGACTGACCGGCGAGCGGACCGCGACGTTCGGCGCCGGACGACCGTAGACGACCGCGGGCGAACGGTTCACCCGCCTCGACGCGGCTCCGACGGGTCGGCGCGACCCTCCCGGCGGCCCTCGTCGAGGGCTTCCTCGGACACTCGCTCGTCGAGCAGTGACGCCCACTCCTCGAGGTGCGAACGCTGGTGAGTCACGGATACCCCTCCGTTGGCGCGTGTATCGGCGGCCGAGAGTATAACGATTGTGCCTGCACTCACGATCGCCGGACGGCGGCGGCTTTCGGGTCGGAGTTCCGAAAATCGAGGGCGCAGGAGGGAGTCAGGCGTCCGCCTGGCGCCAGGTCTCGGGCACCTGGATGCTGTAGCGGCCGTCCTCCTGGAGGGCGATGATGTACTCCTCGCGGTCGTACAGCTCCATCAGGTTGAGTTCGTACTGCCCGGGCTCGACGACGCGGATGCTCTCGAACTGGTCGTTCAGCTCCTCGCGCAGTTCCGACAGATCCGGCCGGTCGGCCCGCTCGGCGTCCGGTTCCTCGGCGACGGGGCGGTCCGGTTCCTCGGCGTCGGCGGGGTCACCGGCCGCGTCACCGTCGGTCGCCACCGGAGAGTCGCCCTCGTCGATCCCCTCGGTCTCGTCAGCCTCGCCGGTCTCGTCGGCCCCGTCGTCGCGGTGTCGAGTCTCGGCGTCGGCCGGGTCGAACCCGCCGGTGTCGGGCATCTCGTCGGGCTCGACCAGCTGGCTGCGCGCGTCGGCCTGGGCGGTGTCCTCGGTCCCGGGGTCGGACTCGGCGACGATGATGTCGTCGTCCCCGCCGGCCAGCCCCTCCGCGGGGTCGGGCGCGTCCGCGGGACCGGGAGCGTCCGCGGTCGGCGCCTGCGTCTCGGTCGCCGCGGATTCCCCGGGCGGTCGGGCCTGCGTGGCGTCGCTGCCGGCCGAGCCGCCGACCAGGTCCCGAACCGTCGCGGCGGCGCTGCCGACCGTCCGGCTCACCGAGTCGCCCGGCCGGTCGGTCGGTTCCGGCGGCGAGTCGGGCGCCGGGTCCGGGTCGTCGACGGTCCCCGCGGGGCCGGCGTCGTTCCCCGTCCCCCGGGAGCTGTCGGACCCGTCGAAGCCGTCGGGCCGGAACTGGAACTTCGTGCCGCCACACTCCGGACACCCCGACAGCATCTCCTTGGAGCCGTCGGCGAACGTCCGGTCGCAGTTCGTACACTGGTGGGGCATACCTTGGCTATTTCCGCGAGACGAGCGCGCTGATGAGGGTTTCGTCCTTGTGCAGGGTCTCGATCTGGTTGGCCGGGCCGATGACGGTCAGCTTCTTGGTCTCCTCCTTGCCCATCAGCCGGCCGAGCAGGCTCGAGTCGTCGGCCTGGGACTTGGGGTAGGTCTCGATCTCGATGCCGTTGAACTCGTCGGGGCTGATCTCGGTCATCGTGACCTCGATGAGCCGCGACTCCTCGTCGGGCGTGAGGCCGGCCTCGAGGATGACGATGTTGTTGTCCCGGACGCCGTCCAGGATCATCCGGATCTTCTCCATCGTCGTCTTGCCGTCCATCCGCTCGGCGCTGATCAGGTCGATCTGCACTCCGTCTTCGTCTTCGGGGTGTTTGGCTTCGGCCATGGTTGTCACCCGAAGTACTCCGCGATCTGGTCGTACACTTCGTCCATGTTGTCACCTTCGAGGGCCGACAGCTCCGTCGTCTCGTGTTGCGGGAACGCGTTGCGGATCCGCTGGACCGACGACTCCTCCAGGTCGATCTTGTTCGCGAGGATCAGCACGGGGAGGTCCTGGCTCTCGATGATCCCGATGAGCATCGTGTTGACCTGGGTGAACGGGTCCTCCGTCGAGTCGAGCACGTAGATGACCCCGTCGACGTCCTCCCGGAGCCAGTGCATCGCCTCCGCGACGCCCTCCGTCGCCTCCCGCGAGCGGCGGACGGCGTCGTCTTTCTCCATGTCGTGTTCGAGAAACTCCGTGTAGTCGACCTTCGTCGTCACGCCCGGCGTGTCGACGATGTCGATGTTGACCGTCTTGCCGTCGCGCTCGATCTCGACGTCCTCCTTCCTGCGAGCCCGGCGCGTCTCGTGGGGAACGTGACTCTCCGGGCCGACCGCGTCGCCGGTCCAGTCCCGGGCGATGCGGTTGGCCAGCGTCGTCTTCCCCGCGTTCGGCGGGCCGTAGATGCCGATACGTTTCGGGTCCTCCTCCGAGAACAGCGTCGACGCCGCCCTCGAAATGCTGTCTTTGAGCTCTGTGAACAGTCCCATCCTATCCTCCTGCGCCGCGGCGGCGCATCTGAGCGAATAAGCCGCTCCGACTCACTTAAGCCTACGTCAGACATATATAAATATCTCGATATTACTACGGGAATTCGGCCGACTCACGCTCCCTGCTGTGGAGTTCCGGCCCCAGTCGTGACTGCCTCCCGAAACCGGACAGTTCCGGAACAGGAATCGGACCGGAGATCGGCCGCGGGATGGGGTCCGAGCCCTCGAACCGGATGCGACTCGAGGAGTCGACCCAGAAGGGATCGGAGACAGCGAACGAGACGGCTCCAGACGAGAAGCGATTCCCGTCAACCTGCGGTTCCGTCGAGAGTCCCCAACCCCCACCCCTTCGTTTCAAGTGGAACGGAGCGGGACCGTGGGGGTAGCTTCGGGAGTCGTGGAACCCGTCGTTACTCCGAGGGCAGAATGAGATGCTCGACAGACATTATAACTGGGAATAGGATTACCTGAAGTGATTCTACCATAACTAGGAAACATAGATACTCTACAACTAGACACAAGCTCCGACGAAATATTCTTTTCTCCCTGGTGCGGATTTGGTTTTACGGTCTAGATAGTAAATCTTTCTCTCTAGTAGGAGCGAAGGATTCCGCTCGAACCCCCCACCCTCCTTCTGGTCGTTCCACCCGAAACGAAGGGGTGGGGGTGGTGTGGCCGTTCCTGTTCCACTCTTATCACGAATCCACTCTTCATCGACGTTCGGGTATCCGGCTCTCCGGAAGTCGACCGCCGCATCCTGGGACTGATTCGTCAGCGACAGCGGTTCGTTCACTCGATATTCGAACTGTAGCCCTCTTCACCCGAAACTCCCACGCGGCAGTCACCGAAATATTTAATATCGTATCAACCACGGGTTCTTGTGGTTCAACTGGACTCGCTACGTTTACCGGAATCGGCGGAACGCGGCGATTTCATCGGCGTACGTCACGCTCCGCGGGTGCGCGACGTGACTTCCAGGCGAAACGGAGGGGTTCGAATTCGCGGGACTCGAACGATCACGATGAACGGGGACGACACAGACCAGGACACGACGCTCGATTCACAGCGGTTCGTGGATGGAGCAGGTGGCGACGGCGAACAGACACCCCCGTCGGCGGACGAGGGGGACGCGACCGACCGCGACGGCGAGGAGCGGCCGAACGACGACGAGCCGACGGCCGGGAACTCGACGGACCCGGAGGGCGAGGATCCCACGGACGGCGCCCGTGGCGGTCTCGGCTCCGCGGGCGTGGACTTCGACTCGGGAGGGGACGACGTCGACTCGTCGGTGCTCGACGACGTGATGCTCGACGACGTGGGTTCGGAGGACACCGAGGAGGCCTCGCAGGGACTGTTCGACGACCTGCTGGCCGGCGACCCGATCTTCGAGAACAAGGAGGTCCTTCGACCGTCCTACACGCCGCGCAAGCTCCCCCACCGCGAGGAGCAGATCAACAACATGGCGACGATCCTCGTGACCGCGTTGCGCGGGGACTCGCCGTCGAACATCCTCATCTACGGGAAGACCGGGACGGGCAAGACCGCCAGCGCGAAGTTCGTCAGCACGGAACTCGAGTCCACCTCCCAGAAGTACGAGGTCCCCTGCGAGGTCGAGTACATCAACTGTGAGGTCACCGACACGCAGTACCGCGTGCTCGCCCAGCTGGCCAACAAGTTCATCGAGAAGAACGAGGCGGTCATCGACGAGGAGCTCGAGGAACTCGAGGACCTGCGCGAGCGCGCACGGGACGATCCGGCGGCCCTGGCCGACACCGAGTACGACTCGGTCGACGCCGTCGAGGACCGCATCGAGCAGCTGGAGGACGACCGCGACTCCTTCGAGCAGGTCCCGATGACCGGGTGGCCGACCGACCGGGTGTACAGCACCTTCTTCGACGCCGTCGACTACCACGAGCGGGTGGTCGTCATCATGCTCGACGAGATCGACAAGCTCGTCGAGAAGAGCGGCGACGACACCCTCTACAACCTCTCGCGGATGAACTCCGAGCTGGAGCGCTCGCGGGTGTCGATCATGGGCATCTCCAACGACCTGAAGTTCACCGACTTCCTCGACCCCCGGGTCAAGTCCAGCCTCGGCGAGGAGGAGATCGTCTTTCCGCCCTACGACGCCAACCAGCTGCGGGACATCCTCGAACACCGCGCCGAGGTCGCCTTCGAGGGCGACGCGCTCACCGACGACGTGATCCCCCTGTGTGCGGCGTTCGCCGCCCAGGAACACGGCGACGCTCGCCGTGCGCTCGACCTCCTCAGAACGGCGGGCGAACTCGCCGAGCGCGACCAGACCGACGACGTCAACGAGGACCACGTCCGCAAGGCCCAGGAGAAGATCGAACTCGACCGCGTCGTCGAGGTGGTCCGCACCCTGCCCACCCAGTCGAAACTGGTCCTGTTCGCGATCATCATGCTGGAGAGCAACGGCGTCCACAACATCAACACCGGCGAGGTGTACAACGTCTACCAGCGCCTGTGCGAGGAGATCGACGTGGACACCCTCACCCAGCGGCGGGTCACCGACCTCATCTCCGAACTCGACATGCTCGGGATCGTCAACGCGGTCGTCGTCAGCAAGGGCCGCTACGGCCGCACCAAGGAGATCTCCCTGTCGGTCCCGATCGACGAGACCGAGGCCGTGCTCCTGTCGGACTCGCGGCTCTCGGACATCGAGGACACCCAGCCGTTCGTCCAGACCCGCTTCGATAGCGACTCGAGCTGACCGAAAAATCCTTTTCGCCGCAGATCCCGGCCGTTACGGAGCGACCGCGGTCCGATTCCCCGTTTCGGCCGCGAACGTCGCGTCGGCGGTCAGCCCCGCATCGGTCGTCGCCGCGCGGAGCCCGGGCGCGCATCGCTCGCTGCGCAGTCGGATACAGCCGAGCTTCGGGACCCGGACCTCGGCGGTTCCGACGACCCACTCGGGCTTGACCGGACCGCTCAGCGGGTTCGCCTGCGCCTGGTCGTAGCCGCCGTTGGCGTCGCCTTTCGTGATGAACCCGGCGTGGGGGGCCGGACAGGTGGGCAGTGCCTCCTCGGTCGTCTCGCCGCACTCGCTGTAACGGCCGATCGACTGCCGGTCGGCCTCGTCGTACCAGTTCTCCCCCTCCTCGACGTAGAACATGGCCCGGTGGATGATCGGCGTGGCGCTCTCGCTGCCGTCGGGCTTGTAGACGATCACGTCGCCCGGGCGCTGGAACTTCTCGTAGCCGGTCTCCTGGCCCGACCGCAGCGTCACGACGCCGGTTCCGGCGACCGCGCCGTCGCCGGGGAACCGCTCCTCCTCCATCACGAAGACGAGGTCGCCGGTCTGCATGTGCGGCGTCATGCTCGGGCTCTCGATGGCCACCATCGGCGGCCAGACGCCGCTCACCGCGAACAGCAGGGCGCCGACCAGCAACACGGCCAGCGCGCTCGACACCACGTCGACCACGAACGTCCGCGCGCCGCTCCCGGTCTCCGATTCGGCCGCTCCGGCGTCGCCGCGACGTGCCGGTGGGCCGTCCGACGAGGGAGCGTCCACCGACGGGGCGTCCGCCGCCGGCGCCCCGCCGTTGACGGCGATCCCGGCGTCGTCTCCGGTGGGTCCCTCGCCGGCGTCGTCGTCGGCCCCCTCGCCGGAGTCGCCGGTCTCGTCAGTTCCGCCCTCGTCGACTCCGGGCTCTTCTACGTCCCCCGTGGACCGAGCGTCGTCGCTCCCGGGGCCCCGGTCCTGGCCGGACCCGCCGTCGGATCCGGCGGGCGGATCCGGTTCGGCGCCCGCTTCGGCGTCGTCGGTCCGGCCGGAGCCGGTCCCGCCGTCGACGGGTCCGTCGTCGGCCTCGGAGGGCGGCTCGTCGTCGCGGGGCGGACTCATTGGGAGGCCGTTGGGTCAGTGTCGGTTTGAATGTTCTGACCCGTCCCCGTCCCCCGGGTCCGCTACGCTTTTGCGGACCGCCGCCGATGGGCGAGTGTGCCGCTCGAGACGCCGGTTCACGTCGCCAACGAACTCGCCAGGCGGGGGTACAACGCCGAACCCGAGGCGGTCACCCTCCTCGCCTCGACGCCCGACCCCGCCGGCGCGCTCGACCGTACACTCGAAACCGTCCCCGACGACGCCGTCAAGCTCACCGCCGACCACGTCAAGGAGGTCGTCGATACCCGCTCGCGGTCCGGCGGTTCGGCGGATCGAACCGGACCGGACTCGGCCGCCGAAAGCGCCGCCGATCCCTCGGACGAAGACCCCTCTGTTTCAACTGGAACTACCGCGTCCGAACCTTCGGACGGCGCCGGGGACGCTGCAGTCGAAACGGGGGGGTCTGTCACGGGCGACAGAGGTACCGGGACGGACGAGGGCGGCGGCGCGACGGACGACGGTGCCGCTTCGGGCATGGATTCGGACGCACGACCGATGGCCGATTCGAAGGCGACCGGAACCGCCGAACCGGACCCACCCGAAACGACGGGGGCGACGGCGGAACCCGGCGCGACTGCGGAGACGGCGAAACCCGACGCGACTGCGGAAACGGTGGACCCGGCGGGGACGGGCGACGCGCCGGAGCCGGGAGACGGCGGTCGGACGCCGGCCGACCCCGACGAGCAGTCGGTCGCCATCGAAGGCGACTTCCAGAGCACGGGGACCGGCGAGTACTCCGATTTCGTCGCGGTGTTCCGCGACCGCTACGAGAAGCTCTCGAAGCAACTTCGCGGGCGGGTCAACCACCGGCCGACCGACGCCATCGAGTCGATGGCGGGCGGCAGCGAGGCGGCGCTGGTCGGCATGGTCTCGGACATCCGCTCGACTGCCAGCGGCCACTGGCTGGTCGAGCTGGAGGACACCAACGGCACCTTCCCCTGCCTGGTGATGAAAGACCGCGACATCGCCGACCTGGTGAACGAACTCCTGCTCGACGAGGTCATCGCCGTCGACGGCACGCTCGCCGACGACGGCGGTATCCTCTTCGTCGACTCGCTGTACTTCCCCGAGATCCCCCGTACCTACGAGCCCTCCACCGCGGATCGGGAGGTCGAGGCGGCGCTCATCAGCGACGTGCACGTCGGCAGCCAGGAGTTCGAAGCGGACGCCTGGCACCGCTTCACCGACTGGCTGCACACGGCCGACGCGGATCGGGTGGAGTACCTGCTCATCGCCGGCGACATGGTCGAGGGCGTCGGCGTCTACCCCGACCAGGACGAGGAACTCGACATCGTCGACATCTACGAGCAGTACGAGCGGTTCAGCGAGTACCTCAAGGAGGTCCCGGGGGACGTGGAGATAATCATGATCCCGGGCAACCACGACGCGGTCCGCCTCGCCGAGCCGCAACCGGCCTTCGACGAGGAGCTCCGGGAAATCATGAGCGCCCACGACGCCCGCATCTCGGGCAACCCCTCCACCGTGACCGTCGAGGGGGTCGACGTGCTGATGTACCACGGCGTCTCCCTGGACGAGGTGATCGCCGAGTTGCCCGACGAGAAGGCCAGCTACGAGGAACCGCACAAGCCGATGTACCAGTTGCTGAAGAAACGCCACGTCGCGCCGCAGTTCGGCGGTCAGACCCGCCTGGCCCCGGAGGAGGAGGACCACCTCGTCATGGAGTCGGTCCCCGATATCTTCCACTCGGGCCACGTCCACAAGCTGGGGTACGGCAAGTACCACAACGTCCTCACCATCAACTCCGGCTGCTGGCAGGCCCAGACGGACTTCCAGAAGAGCGTCAACATCGACCCCGACGTGGCCTTCGCCCCCATCGTCTCGCTGGACACGCTCGACCTGCGGATCCACGACTTCGAGTGATCGGGGCTTCGAGCGACCGCGCATCGTCGGGGGTGACACGGGCGAGCCTCTCGGTTTCGAGTCGAACCCCTCCGTTTCGGGTCGAACCGCACGACCGACGACCGGTCACCCGAGCAGCGGCGTCTCCTCGCCGGCGACGACCAGAACCAGCCCGACGAGTGCGAGCACCGGATACGCGGGGTGAGCGGCGGCAAACTCGACGAGCGCCGCCGCGACGCCGATGTCGGCGAGGACGGGCGCGGTGTTCGAGCCCGACCGACCGGGGACCGAGAGCCCGTGGGACGTGCCGAGGCTCGCGGCGGTGACCGAAGTCGTACAGACGAGGGTCACCAGCCCGGCGATCCGCAGGGTCTGTCCGTCGAGAGCCGTTCCGGTTCCGGCCTGGCCACCGAGTCGCGCCATCGAACGTGAGCAGGCGCCACGACCGGATAAATCTACGTCAGACATCGTCCGAACGTGCGACCGTCGGCAGGTCGCAACGCGGCTATCGACGATACCTCGCGGCGCGTCCGCGCTAGCTCCCGATCAGCGGCGTCTCCTCGCCGGCGGCGACGAGGACGAGCCCGACCAGGACCGCGGCGGGGTAGGCGGGATGGGCGGCGCCGAACTCGACGAGGGCGGCGACCGCGCCCGCGTCGGCGGCGAAGGCGGTGGTTCCGCCGCCCGTCTCGCCGCCGCCGGGCCCGCTTCCCGTGGAGACGCTGACCGCGGCGACTCCGATCGACAGGACGATCATGAGCGATCCGACGACCCGCAGCACGTGCGCGCTGACCGCCGTCACCAGCCGCGATCCGATCCCGGAGGAACTCATTGCCGGATACGTACGGCTTCCAGGGACTTAACTGCGTGTTAGATACGATGGCCGGGGTCGCGGTCCGGGTCGGCGCGGTCCGGAGGGACAACCCCACCGGCGGGGAGCGAACCGGTTCGGTCGGCGCGAAATCCTGCCGGGACCGGCGACAGCGGGCGGCTCTCGCCGGGCCGAGGGGACTTATGTGGCCGGCGACCGTCAGTCGAACTCATGTCCGACGACTGGGACCCGGCGACGAAGGCACTGCACGTTGGCCAGGAGGAACCGGACGCGGCGACCGGCGCGCGCGCGCCGCCGATCTACCAGACCACGAGCTACGTCTTCGAGGACGCCGACGACGCAGCCCAGCAGTTCGCCCTGGAGAAGTCGGGGCACATCTACTCGCGGCTGATGAACCCGACGAACGCGATGCTCGAAGAGCGCATCGCGTCCCTGGAGAACGGCGCCGCCGCGGTCGCCACCTCCTCCGGGATGGCCGCCCTGAACCTCGCCACCTTCATGCTCGCGGACGTGGGCGACAATATCGTCACCGCGTCGTCGCTGTACGGCGGCACCTACACCTACTACACCCACACGGCGCCGCGGATGGGCGTCGAGGCCCGCTTCGTCGACACGCTCGACTACGAGGCCTACGAGGAGGCCATCGACGACGACACCGCCTACGTCCACTTCGAGACCATCGGCAACCCCGCGCTGGTGACGCCCGACATCGAGCGCATCGCGGACATCGCCCACGACCACGGCGTCCCGCTGTTCGTCGACAACACGTTCGCGACGCCGCATCTCTGCCAGCCGATCGACCACGGCGCCGACCTCGTCTGGAACTCCACCACGAAGTGGATCCACGGCCACGGCACGACCGTCGGCGGCGTCCTCGTCGACGGCGGCTCCTTCCCCTGGGACGAGCACGCCGAGAAGTTCCCGGAGATCGCCGAGCCCAACCCCGCCTACCACGGCGTCAACTTCCGCGAGCGGTTCGGCGACGCCGCGTTCACCTACGCCGCGGTCGCCCGCGGCCTGCGCGACCTCGGGAGCCAGCAGTCGCCGTTCGACTCCTGGACCACGATGCAGGGCCTGGAGTCGCTGCCGATGCGGATGGACCGGCACTGCGAGAACGCGATGGCCGTCGCCGAGCACCTCGCCGACCACCCCGAGGTCTCCTGGGTCACATACCCCGGCCTCGACGACCACGAGACTCACGACGAGGCCAGCGAGTACCTGGAGGGCGGCTACGGCGGCATGATCACCTTCGGCCTGGCGGAGGGCTACGACGCCGCCCGGACCACCGTCGAATCGACGGAGATCGCCTCGCTGCTCGCGAACGTCGGGGACGCGAAGACGCTGATCATCCACCCCGCCTCGACCACCCACCAGCAACTGAGCGACGAGGAGAAGGCCGCGGCCGGCGTCACCGACGACATGGTCCGGCTCTCGGTGGGCCTGGAATCGGTCGACGACATCGTCGCGGACCTCGACCAGGCCATCGACGCGGCGACGAACTGAGAGCGACGGTCGCGGTTTCGTTTCCGACCGTTCAGTCCAGCACGTCCTCGCCCTGGAGCACCTCGTGGAGTTCTTCCATCGTCTCGACGATGGTGTCGCAGGCGGGCGCGACGGCCGGTTTCGGGTCGAAGCCGACGGCCAGCCCCGCCACCTGTAGCATCGGGAGGTCGTTGGCGCCGTCGCCGACGGCGATGGTGTCGCCCCGGTCGGCCCCGACCACCGCGGTCAGCACCTCCAGCGCGTCGTCTTTCGTCCCCTCGATGAGCGGCCCCTCGACGGTGCCCGTCAGCTTCCCGTCGGCGACCGGGAGCCGGTTGGCGACGATGGCGTCGACCTCGACGCCCTCTTTCTCCAGCGCGCGGGCGACTCCGCGCTCGAACCCGCCGGTGAGGATGGCGACGTAGACGCCGGCCTCCCGCAGCGCCGCGATCACGTCGGCCGCGCCCGGGCGCAGTTCCACCTGGTCGAAGGCGGCCCCCGCCTCCTCGTCGGGGAGGTCCTCCAGCAGCGCACAGCGCTGGCGGAGGCTCTCGGCGTACTCGATCTCGTCGTTCATCGCCCGCTCGGTAATCGAAGCCATGTCGTCGGCCGTCCCGTTTCGCTCGCCCAGCAGGACGGTCATCTCCGAGTCCGAGAGCGTCCCGTCGAAGTCGAACGCGACTACGGTCATTGCGCGTCCGTTCGCCGGGGGTGCCTTTCAAACCATCTTTTCCCACCCGCTCGTCCGCGGTGAACCGTCGACTCGCGGGAAACCCGGGCCGGGCGGAACTCGGAGCGGGTCAGGCGGCTCAGAAATCCCCGAGCCGGGACTGGCCGCTGGACTCGTCGGTGAACTCGGCGGCCCGTTCGAGCGTCGACGCGAACGTCTCGCGCTGGGAGGGGTCGTACAGCGTCGCCGCGGGGTGGACGCAGACCAGCACCCGCCGACGGGCGCCGGCGATACCCGCCTCCACGACCTCGCCGGCCTCGCTCGTGACAGCCACGTCACGCTCCAGCAGGTGCTCGGCGGGGACCTTCCCGAGCGTGACGACCACCTCGGGGTCGACGCGGTCGATCTCCGTCTCAAGGTAGCCCCGGCAGTTCGAGAGCTCCTCGTCGGTCGGATCGCGGTTGTCGGGCGGGCGACAGCGGACGCAGTTTGTGATGCGCACGTCGCCCCGATCCAGCCCGGCGTCGCGGAGGCCGTCGTCCAGCACGTCGCCCGAGCGGCCGACGAACGGCTCGCCCTGCTCGTCCTCGTACTGGCCGGGCGCCTCGCCGACGAACAGCAGGTCCGCGTCCGCCGGGCCGACGCCGTTGACGATGCGACCGCGGTGGTCGACCAGCTCGGGACAGCGCTCGCAGGCCACCACCGCCAGCCCGTCCATCTCGCCGTCGCTCATACCCGGGAGTCGCCGCCCGCGACCATAATCGGGTCGGTCTCCGCGGCCGGCGACTCAGCGGTCGCCGTCCGCGTCGCCTTCCCGGTCGCCGTCCGTGACCCCGCCGACGAACCGCCGGTCGGCCGCCCGGGCGGCCAGGCGGGCGACTCGCAGCGGCTCCGGCCGGCCGCCCTCGGGCGTGAACGCGCGGACGGCGTCGGCGGCCTCGTCGGGGCCGAGGCCGGCCGCGCGGACGTAGACGGTCGCGTCGTCGAGTTCGACCGGGCGGCGCTCGGGCTGGCGGCGGTAGACGGCCAGCCGGTCGTCGAGCGCCTCGCCGTCGAACGCCGCCCGGAGCGGCGCTTCGAGCCCGTCGCTGTCCTCGAAGGCGACCGAGACGACCGGGCGGTCGACGCGCTCGCGGATCTCCGGGAGGTCGAAGAAATTGAACCACGCGGGCGCGATGCCCGCCAGCAGGACGTATCGCGCGTCCTCGCGGTCGAGTCGGTCGACCAGCGAGACGACCGTCTCGGTGGCGTCCGTGCCGCCGACCGCGCAGGTGTCGAAGGCGAACCCGTCCACGACGCGGCTCGCGCGGACGACGGCGGCCGCCAGCGTGCTATTCTCCGCGCGGTAGGATTCGGCCACCCCGATGGCGCGAACCCCGCGTTTCACGTGTTCTCTTTGATGTCCTGTAGCCTGTCGAGGAGTTCGTCGTTCGACGCGTCGAACTCGTACTCCACGTCGCCGTCGTGTGTGTTCTCCGCTGTGTTGACGCCGTCGTCGTCGTCGAGGTCGGCGTCGAGTTCCTGATTCTCCTGTTCAGATTCGTCGTAGCTCCCGAACCCCATACGAGTGATCGTTACACACTGATCGTGAAAAATCATACGCCCAGTGGGGAGTAACCGGCAATTAACTGATCGAACATCGAGTAACGCGGATCAAACGGGACGAAGCCGAACCGTTTCCGGCTGACGCGGATGTTAGTCAAGATCTGGGTCCGATAACTGAACGGCCGTGTGGATAGTTATCGCAGCACTGAGAGGGGCGGTGGCGACGAGGATCGCCCCTGTTCGCGGCTTTCGGCGGCGGAACCGCCCGTTCACCCGATCGACTCCGGCGAGCTCGACCGTATTATAGAACGTATTACAGGTGTGCGGGGCGCGGTGGGGCGTGACGCCGACGCGGGCGAGCCCGAACCGGCGGTCGAACGGGGGTCGATGCGGCGGGCGCGTCGGGCGCGTCGGCGGACGGCGGAAGGACTCTCCGGGAGCGCTACCGGGAACGCGACAGGCGGCTGATGGGACGCCCCGAGGTTGATTACGGAGGCCTCGAAACGGGGCGCTATGACCGACGTGGAAATCACGGACGTACAGACGACACAGGTCGACGCGGACTGGACGTGGACGTTCGTCCGCATCTACACGGACGCGGGCGTCACCGGCACCGGCGAGTGCTACTGGGGGCCGGGCGTGGCCGACATCGTCGAGGACTCCCTGGAGTGGCTGGAGGGCGAGGACCCCCGCGACGTCGAGCCGCTGGTCCACAGGCTCTACGAGATCCACTCCGCGACGGGGTCGCTGGCGGGCGCGACCGTCAGCGCCATCTCCGGGATCGACATCGCGCTGCACGACCTGGCGGGCAAGCTGGAGGAACAGCCGGCCTACCGACTGCTTGGCGGAGCTTACCGCGACGAGGCGCGGGTCTACGTGGACTGTCACGCCGGCGCGCACCTCGGCGGCGCCCACGAGAACGCCAAACCCGACGAGTTCGACCGCGACATCTACGCGCCCGAGAGCTACGCCGAGGCCGCCGAGCTGGTCGTCGAGGAGGGCCACGACGCCATCAAGTTCGACCTCGACGCGAGCAAGCGCTACGAGAAAGACCGGCACAACCGCCACCTCAACGCCGAGGCCATCGACTACAAGGCGAGCGTCGTCGAGGCGGTGACCGAGCGGGTCGGCCACGACGCCGACGTGGCCTTCGACTGCCACTGGAACTACGCGGGCGACAGCGCCCGCCGGCTGGCCGCCGCGGTCGAGGACTACGACGTGTGGTGGCTCGAAGACGTGGTGCCCCCCGAGAACCTGAAGGTCCAGCGGGAGGTCACGCAGGGCACCGACACCACCATCTGCGCCGGCGAGAACGTCTACCGCACCCACGGCGTCCGCGACATGGTCGAGCGGCAGGGCATCGACGTGCTCCAGCCCGACATGCCGAAGTTCGGCGGGATGCGCGAGACGGTCAAGGCCGCCAACCTCGCCGACGACTACTACATCCCGCTGGCGCTGCACAACGTCTCCTCGCCGCTCGGGACGATGGCGGGCGCCCACGTCGGCGTCTCGGTCTCGAACTTCCTCGCCCTGGAGTGGCACGGCCGCGACGACCCCGACTGGGAGACGTTCGTCGAGGAGGACGACGTGATCGTCGACGGTGCTATCCCGGTCGACGACGGGCCCGGCCTGGGTGTCACGCTCGACCTCGACGCGGTCGAGGAGCACATGAAAGAGGGTGAGACGCTGTTGGACCCGGCGCCCTGAGCCGGCCGAGCCGATTGATTCTCGGCCCGGCGCTCGACGGACCGTCGACCGGGCTCGACATATTGGCCAGGTGATTTTTCACTCCGGGGTTCGTACCCGCCCGTATGAAGCGAACGACCCTCCATCGCGTGCTCGCGTTCGCGCTCGGCGCCGGGACCGGCGCCGGACTCTGGCGGCTCGGGACCGAACCCGGCGTCGCGGCGGCCGGCGGGATCGCCCTGCTGGTGCTCGGGCTGGTCGCCTCGCGGCTCGTCCGCGACCATCCCGAGTTCACGAGCGCGAGCGGGAACTGGCGCGACAACAGGTGGAGCGCGGCCGGACAGGTGTTCGTGATCCTCGTCGCGTTCCAGGCGGTCTTCGCCGCCCCGGTCGAGTTCCCCGACGAGGTCGGCCTGCTCGTCGTCGTCCTCGGGACGTACATGGTCGGGTACGTCCTCGGCGGCCTCGACGCGCTGGAGCGTGGGCGGGGAGAGGGGACACGTCAGCCGGCCGGTAACGCGGACCCCGCCGACGACTGATCAGTACGTCTCGACTTCGACGCCCGGCAGCCGTTCGAAGTCGTCGACGTTGCGAGTGAGTACCGGCTCGTCGATGACGACCGCCGTCGCACCGATGATCACGTCGCCGTCGGCCACGGGATTCCCGTCGGTAGCCAGTTCTCCGGCGAGGCGCCCGGCCTTCCGCATCACCGCCGTGTCCGCGGGATGGATCGGCTTCGACTCCAGCACCGCCTCGATCTCCTCGCGTTCGGCTTCCGATTGGTCCGCTCGGCCGACGCCGTAGTAGAGCTCGAACAGCGTCATCGAGGAGATCCGCTGCTGAACGAGGTTCGCTTCCAGCTCACGTGCCCGCTCGACGGCAGCCTCGTCCCCGTTCAGCAGGTCGATGAGAAACGCGGTGTCGAGTAGCACTCACGACCCACCCAGATCGTCGGCGATCGTTTCGAGGTCCCGACGACGGCGCTCGCGGCGCTCCTCGACGGCGTCCCGGACGGCGTCGGCTTCCTCGTCGGAGAGGACGCCCGCGATATCCAGCAGCGAGCGCTCGCCGGCCAGCCGGAGCACCACGTCCGAGAACGTCTCGTCCTCGCGCTTGTGCGCGGCGAGGCGCTCGTAGGCGTCCTCCGAGAGCCGGATGCTCTTGGACATATGCATACGGTCGTATGCAGCGCGCAAAAAGCCCTTCGCCGCCCCGGTCGCTACTCGCCGCTCATCGACCGATACTGGTCGCGCAGCCCCTTGAGATACCCCACGGCGAACAGCCGGCCCTTGTCGTGGTAGCCGGGCGAGGCGTTGTCCTCGCCGGCCATCGTCGGGCAGTGGTCCGGCCGCAACGGTCCGTCGAAGCCGATCTCCTCGTAGGCGCGGATGGCTTCGGCCATGTCGGTCGGCCCCTCGTCGTGCCACACCTCAGTGAACGACGCCGCGGAGCCCTCCACGTCCCGGAAGTGCGCGAAGTGGATCCGCTCGTCGAACTCGCGGATGGCCGCCGGCACGTCCGCGCCCATCGCCGCGAAGTTGCCCTGGCAGAGCGTGATCCCGTTGTACTCAGAGTCGTAGAGGTCCATCGCCCGGCGGTAGGCCTCCGGGCTCGTGACGATGCGCTCGACCCCTCGAACGGGGGAGTGCGGCGGGTCGTCGGGGTGCAGCGCGAGTTTGACGCCGGCCTCCTCCGCAACGGGGACGACCTCGTCGAGGAAGTATTCGAGATTGGCCCACAGCTCCTCGGCGGTGGCGCCGCGCAACTCGGGCCCCCGATCCATCTGCTCGTGGTCGTAGCGGGTGACGAGCGAGCCGCCGCGGCCCCGCACCGACCGCGACGTTCTGAGCACCTTCAGCGGCGCCATCCAGACGTAACACCACACGTCGATGCCGACCCGGCCCATGTTCCGCAGCAGGGTCTTGACCGTCTCGATCTGTTCGTCGCGGCCGTCGCGGCCGAGGATGGCGTCGTCCAGCGGCGGCCGGTCCTCGATCACGGCGAGGTTCAGGCCGGCGTCCGCGAACCGGTTTTTCAGTTCGAGCAGCGGTTCGAACGCCCAGGGGTCGCCGTCGGCGCCGCGCGGGAGCCCCGAGACCGCTTTCGAGAGCCCCATCTGCTTCGCCAGGTCCCACCGCTCGGTGGGCTCGGTCGACATGAAGACCGTGTAGTCCATACCACCGCCTGCGACGGGCGGGGCAAAACCGTTCGGTTGGTCGCGGTTCGCTCCGGTTTCGGGCGGTGCGAGCGGCGGACCGGCCGCTCGGCGCGTTCGGGTCAGGCCGTGTCCTCGGAGACGCGGTCGACGAGGTAGACGTCGGCGTCGGGGTTCTGGTCGGCGTCCTGGACGATGTCGCCGCGGTCGCCGGCGCCGGCCAGCGCCTCCCGCGCGGTCGGGCGGTCGACCCGCCCCACGAGCTGGAGCGCCTGGAGGACGGCGGGTTTCGGCACGCCCTCGCCGGGGCCGCCCAGTTCCAGGTCCGCGAGGTACTCGGGCTCCTCGTCCTGGATGAACGCGACGTACTCGGCCACATCGGTCGATCCGCCGAGCTCTTCGTGCCAGGACTCCGGGAACAGGCTGATCCGGCCGTCGTCGATGTCGTCGCCGATCTCGTAGTAGCCGGCGCCCGCCCAGCGGTCGGCGTCGGTGGTGTGCTCGTCCACGTCGGCGAGGAACGCCTGCTTGTCGAAGGCGTAGTCGTCGCGGGTTGCCAGTTCCTCCGCGTACGCCTCGATGGTCTCCCGTTCGACGCCCGCGCCGTCGTGGTGACGCTCGATCAGTTCGACCAGGTCGCGTGTGCCCATCGACTCCCCCTCGCGGACCGCCTCCTCGACGGCCGCCTGATTCGGTTCGGTCACGTGGCCGGTTCGGCCCTCGGGCGAATAAGTCGCCGGCCGGCGATCGAATGGCGGACGATGGGCGCGGTCCCCGTCGGCCGACTCGCGGCCGACTCCGACGCCCGGACGGACGCGACTAAGTACGAGCGAGCGAAAGCGACGGCAATGCCGAACGCGCTGGTCGTCGCCGACGACCTGACGGGGGCGACGGACACCGGCCACGGCTTCGCCGCACGCGGGCGGGGCGTCCGCGTCCGGCGGTCGGTCGACGGCGACACCGCCGCCGACTCCGAGACCGACCCCGGTGGAACCGAGACGGACGTGCTCGTCGTCGACACCGACAGCCGCGACGCCGACCCCGAGGCGGCCGCGACGGCGGTGGCCCGGGCGGTCGAGACGCACCCTGCCCCCCTCGTCTACAAGAAGGTCGACTCGACGCTGCGCGGGAACGTCGTCGCCGAGGTCGACGCGGCGCTGGCGGCGACCGGGGCCGCCCTGGCCGTCGTCGCGCCGGCGTTCCCGGCGACCGGCCGCACCACCGAGGGCGGGCGCCACCTCGTCGACGGCACCCCCCTCTCAGAGGCGGGCTACGGCGTCGCCGAGTCGGACCTCCGCGAGCTGTTCGCCGGCTCGGAGTTCCCCCTCGCGCACCTCGACACCGACACCGTCGACGCCGGACCGTCGGCGGTCGCGGCCCGGCTGGCCGACCCCGCCGCGGACGAGCGACCGACCCTCGCGGTCTGTGACGCACTGAGCGACGACCACCTCGAAGCGGTCGCGGCGGGCGCGGCGTCGCCGGACCTGAATCCCCTCTACGTCGGCAGCGGCGGCCTCGCAGCGCACGTCGACGTGTCCGGCGAGTCGCCCGGCTCCCCGCCGGCCGTCTCGACCGACCCCCGGCGGTCGGGCGTGCTGGGGGTCGTCGGGAGCGTCAACGAGCGGACGCTCGCACAACTGGCGGCGGTCGACGACGAGGCGGTCGTCGCCCTCGACCCCGCGGCGGCCGTCCGCGACCCGGACTCGGCCGGTCGCGCGGCCGCCGAGTCGCTGGGGGTGTTGCTCGACTGGCACGACCGGGCGGTCGTCACAGCCGCGACGGAACCGGCGGACGTGACCGCGGCCGAGCGGGCGGCCGACGAGATCGCGGGGGACGGGGCGGACGCCGACAGCCTCGCGGCCGACCGGGTCTCCGCGGCGCTGGCCGCCGCCGCGCGGGCGACCGTCGAGGCGTCTCCGCCCGCCGGCCTCGTCCTCACCGGCGGCGACACCGCGGGCGCGGTGCTGGACGCGCTCGGCGCGGCGGCGGTCCGGCTCGCGGGCGAGTCGGTCGCCGCGGGCGTTCCGGTCGGCGCGGTCGCGGACGGCCCCGCGGCGGGGACGCGGGTGGCGACGAAGGCCGGCGGCTTCGGGACGGAAAGGGTCATCCTCAACTGTCTGGACGCGCTGGGTCGGTAGCATGGAGCGACCGACCGTCGCCGTGACGATGGGCGACCCCGCCGGCGTGGGGGCCGAGGTGGTCGTCGAGGCCTACCCGAGACTGTGCGACGCCGCAGCGCCGCTCGTCGTCGGCGACGCCGACGTACTGCGCGCGGCCGTCGATATCTGCGAGGCCGACCTGGCCGTCGAACCCGTCGACTCGCCCGAGGCGGCGGACGCCGATCCCGCGACGATCCCGGTGGTGGACCTGGGTAACGTCGATGTAGACGATCTGACCTACGGCGAGGTCCGCGAGGCCTACGGCGCGGCGAGCCTCGAGTACGTCGAACGGGCCATCGAACTGGCGACCGACGGGGCCGTCGACGCCATCGCGACCGCGCCGATCAACAAGCAGGCGACCCGCTGTGCGGGGAGCGCGCACGCCGGTCACACGGGGCTGCTCGCCGACCGCACCGACACCGACGAGTACGCGATGATGCTCGTCGAGGGACTGGACAGCGTGGCGTCGGAGGCGCCACGGGCGGACGGAGCCGCCGGCTCCGTCGACGAGACCGCCGACGGCGGGGTCGACGCGGACCTGGTCGTCACCCACGTCAGCACGCACGTCCCGCTGACCGAGGCGTGCGAGCGGGTGTGCCGCGGGCGCGTCCGGACGACGATCGACGTGACCCACGAGGGGTTGCGCGACCTGGGGATCGAAGAGCCCACCATCGCCGTCGCGGGGCTGAACCCCCACGCCAGCGACGGCGGCATCCTCGGCGTCGCCGAGGGCAGCGATATCGAGCCCGCCGTCGCGGACGCCCGCGCGGACGGCCTGGACGTTGTCGGCCCGGAGTCGCCGGACACCGTTTTCGCGCGGGCGGCGGCCGGCGACTACGACTGCGTGGTCGCGATGTACCACGACCAGGGCCACATCCCGATCAAGATGCTCGGGTTCGCCAGCGACGACGCCGTCTCCGGCGTCAACGTCACTGTCGGCCTGCCGATCGTCCGCACGAGCGTCGACCACGGCACCGCCTTCGACATCGCCGGCGAGGGCGTCGCCAGCGAGGCCAGCATGGTCGACGCCGTCGACGTGGCCGCCCGCATCGCCCGCAACCGCGCCGCCCGCGGCGACGCTCCCGCTCCCGGGGGATCCGCCACGGACGCCGGGGGCGACTGATGGACGTCGAGTTCCCCGACGCGGACGCGCTCGCCGGCGCCAACGACCAGGCCGTCGACGACCTGCCCGAGTTCGCCGTGGCCCGCCGCGAGCGCGATCTCGTCTCGGTCGACGACGTGCGGGCGGCGGCGCGCGAGGCGGTCGACGCCGTCGCGGCGTTCGACGACCTCGACGCCGGATCCTCGGTGGCGGTCACCGCCGGGAGTCGCGGGATCGAGGACATGCCGGTCGTCCTGGCGACCGCTGTCGAGCGACTCGACGAGCGGGGGTTCGAGCCGTTCGTGGTCCCGGCGATGGGGAGCCACGGCGGCGCGACCGCGGAGGGCCAGCGCGAGACGCTCGCCGCGCTCGGAGTCACCGCGGAGTCGCTGGGGTGCGAGATCCGCTCGTCGATGGCCGTCGAGGAAGTCGGCGAGGACGGGATGGGCCGGCCGGTCTACGCGGCCCGCGACGCGCTCGACGCGGACGCGGTCCTGCTCGCCAACCGCGTCAAACCGCACACGGACTTCAGGGGCGACGTGGAGAGCGGGCTGGCGAAGATGGCCGTGATCGGCCTCGGCAAACACCGCGGCGCCGAATCCCTGCACAACGCCGCGATCGCGACGGACTTTTCGGACGTGATCGCCGACCGCTACGAGGTGCTCCGGCGGGAGACGCCTGTCGTCGGCGGGATCGCGGTCGTCGAGAACGCCGCCCACCGCGCCGCGCGGGTCGAAGGGGTCGACGCGACCGACGTGCTCGACCGCGAGCCCGAACTGCTCGACCTGGCCAGCGAGCACCTGGCGACGCTCCCGGTCGACGACCTCGACCTGCTCGTCGTCGACGAGATGGGGAAAGACAAGTCCGGCACCGGGATGGACACGAACGTCCTCGGGCGCTACGACTTCCACGGCGAGCGCGAGCCCGAGACCCCCTCGATCACCCGCGTCTACGCCCGCTCGCTGACGGCCCCCTCTCACGGCAACGCCGTCGGCGTGGGGCTGGCCGACTTCGTCCACCGCGACCTCGTGGCCGATATCGACTTCGAGGACACGTACGTCAACATCGCCACCAGCGGCGAGCCCCGCCGCGCGAAGCTCCCGTTCGTGGTGCCGGACGACGCGACCGCCCTCCTGCTCGCCGCCTCGACGACGGGCGTCGCCGACCCCGCCGAGTTGCGCGTCGCGCGCGTCCCGAGCACGATGGACCCCGACTCGCTGGTCGTCTCCGGGCCGGTCGCCGCCGAGCTACGCGAGCGCCCGGACGTGGCCGTCGGTCCGCTGGCGCCGCTCGAACTGTCGAACGGGACGCTGGCGGCGGACCCCTACCGCTGACGCGTCGGCGCCGAGCCGACGGCTCGCCGACTCACTCGCCGTCGTCGAGCGACCACCGGAGTTCGAGGGCGACCGGGTCGGACACGAAGGGGAGCCGCGACTCGTCGGCGTCGACCTCGACGGTGTCCGGCGGCGGGAGCGCAACCGACTCGTCGTCGACGGTGAGGGTCACGCGCTCGGCGTTCGGGAGGTCCCGCTGGAGGTCGTAGACGGTCGCGCGTAGCGCCTCGGCGTCGACGGGGTCGCGTCCGGCGGGCGCCTCGTTCTCGGCCGGGCGGCCCCCGACGACCGGGCGGATGTCCACGTCCCGCGAGCGGTTGCCGAGGACGGCGTTGACCGCGACGCCGACGAGGACGACGAGCCCGCTGAAGTACAGCCAGGTGAGGAAGACGAGCACGCCCGCGAGCACGTCGCCGGAACTCGCCTCGCCGCGGAACCGGACGTAGAACCGGAAGACCGTCTCCAGGACCGTCAGGCCGACGGCGGCGACGGCGACGCCCGGGACCGCCTCGCGGAGGAGCATCTCGGGCTCGTCGGGGAAGACGTAGTACATCGGGAGCAGGGCGACGGCGACCGCGCCGACCTGCAGGAGGCGGCCGACCAGCCAGCCGGCGGGCCCGCCGAACTGGACGGTGCGGTTCAGGACCGCGGCGGCGACGATCACCGCTGCGACGCAGACGAAGACGACGGCGCCGTCGACGAACTGGTCGAGGAGCGTGTTCTCCGCCGAGGACTCGTAGATGTCCGAGAAGGCGGTGTCGAGCCCGCGGAAGATCCGCAGCGTCCCCCAGACGAGCACCGCGACCCCGATCAGGGAGGCCCCCGTCGAGGCCGACTGCAGCTCGCCGACGAGCGCGTCGGCCGCGCCCGGGGTCAGCGCCGCCCGCGTGAGGTCGATGATCCCCTGCTCGATGTCGGAGCGGCCGGCCGCCGAAACGACCGCGAGCACCAGCAACAGCAACGGGAGTATCGAGACGAACGCGTGGTAGGCGATGCTCCCGGCCAT
Organism: Halosimplex marinum; assembly: GCF_051414075.1. Classification (NCBI taxonomy): domain Archaea; kingdom Methanobacteriati; phylum Methanobacteriota; class Halobacteria; order Halobacteriales; family Haloarculaceae; genus Halosimplex; species Halosimplex marinum. Next base: position 1,188,932 of record NZ_JBLKNY010000003.1, read on the forward strand.
GAACGTCACCCGCTCGGTACGCAGCTCGTGGACGACCGCCCGCCCCACTGTCAGCGCCCGCCGGACCCGTCTGTCCATGCCGAGCCCGTCGGAGCGCGGCGGGAAAAACCCCGCTCCGCTCGATGCGGTGAACCGCGCTCACTCCGTTCGCGCGGACGTTCGGTTACATGAAGTCGGCGATGCCGGACTGCTTGTTCGTGTCGTCCTCGAAGACGCGGTTGATCGACCGTTCGAGCACTTCGAGGCGCTGTTTGGTGTAGGTGCGACAGCCGAACTCCTCGGCGACGCGGGTCGCCGTCTCGATGTACTTGTTGACCGAGCCCTCGTGGACGGTGAGGTTGACCTGGCCGCCGCACTCCCGGCAGTCGCCGGTCAGGGGCATCCGCCGGTACTTCTCGCCGCAGTCCAGACAGCGCACGTCCTGCCGTGAAAAGGCGCGCAGGTTCCCGATCAGGTCGGGCAGGAAGTGGTACTCGATGATCCGCTCGGCCACGTCCGTCTCGTCGACGGCGCGGATCTTCCGCGAGAGGTCCAGCTGGGCGTCCATCTTCTCCTCCATCGACCCCAGCGTCTTGTACGCCGAGAGGTCCGGCCCCGCGGCGATGTCGGTGGTGTCGTGGGTGTGGTCGAAGCCCGTGTACTCCTCGTCGGTCCCCAGCGTCGCCTCCGCGATGGTCATGATGTCCTCCACGTCCTCGGGGTCGGCCAGTTCGCGGGTCGCCTCGTAGAACTCCCGGGGGTACTCCCGCATGATGTCGACGTTGTGGGCCTCGTCGTCGATCTCCGCCGGGTCGATCCGCGAGGACATGACGAGGGGCGCGTCCATCGAGTTGTGCGCGTACAGCCAGTTCGCGGTGAAGACTGGGTTACCACCGACCTGCAGGTCGTAGAGGTACCCCTCGTAGTCGACGCGGTCGACGTCCGTGACCCGGAGGTAGGACAGGTCACCGTCGACAAGCGTCCGGATTTCGTCGAGTTTCGCCTCGGCTTCGGGCGGTAGGTCACGCTCGTCGAGCCCGGCAACCATCTCACCGAGTTTCTCCAGCGAGACGTTGTCGCGCCGGAGGAGGTACTTCGGGATCGTCTGTTTCACGCCCTCGATGTCCATTTCGCGGATGTCCATCAGCGCGTCCGGGATCGAGACGACGAGGCTCTTTGGCTGGTAGGTCTCTTCTCCGTTCAAAATCCTGTGGAGCGGATTATCCTCGGCGCCACCGGAGACCGTCACGGTATAGATGTCCTGTCTGTTCCCCTCGCGGTCGGTCTGCTCGGAGACGTTCGCGACGATCCCGAGCCGGTGGAGCAGGAAGACGATCCCGTCTTTCACGTCGTCGCTGGTCGTGTAGAACGCGACCGTGGTGACGTTGTCGTCGGTCCTGTCGCTCCCGTCGCCGGCGACGAATCCGCGTAGGAACTCGATAGCGACCTCACGGGGGGCACGCAGGATACACTCGGGGACGACCTTCTCGCTCGAATCGTACGAGTCTGCGTTCTCGAACCCTATCTCGTAGAGCACTTCGCGGAACACCGCGGGGAATCGGAGCTCGTAGGACCGATTCGACCACCGGCGGCCGGGTTCGATACCGAACTTCTCGGTCGCGATCTCGGCGGCGCGGTCGATGAGTTCCTCGTCGGCGTTGTGGATGCACGGGTTGACGCTCGACGTCGTCCCCTCGGCGACAAACAGCCCGAGGAACCACGCGAAGTCCTCGTCGACCTCGATAGTCCGTCTGATCCCCATAGTTGAACCGGGAAGTCCCACGCACACGTCATCAGGAACCACGAAATTGGTCGTATCGAGGATCGCTTCGAGACGATCGAGCGGGATCTTGTTCTTCGATAGCCGGTGTGATAGGCCCTGATCGAACGCCTGATTCGGAGCGGTCCCGTAGTCCGTCGATTCCCAGACGGTCCGCAACAGGTCCTCGACGCGGTCGTCGATGATGACGTAGGGGTCGTCGACACACTCGGCAACGTCGATCGTCGTCTCGGTCGTCTTGATGCCCAGTTCGCGTGGTGCGACGACGAGGTCGCCGGCTTCGAGGTCCGCACCGGCGACCTCCTCGATCCCGTCGTCGTACCGGAAGAGGCTGTGGTGTTCGGTGATATCGAGCGACCGACCGAACTGGGTCTCGATCCGCAGTAACTCCTCGCCGTCGTCCGCTCGATACCGGATCGCTTTCTCGATCGGCTTCAGCGACGCGTCGTGCCCGTCGTCAAAGGCGTAGGTCTGCCAGCCCTCGGCGTAGCAGGTCCGCTTGCGGAACTTCCCGTCGGTCTCGACCGGCGATTCGAGCTCCTGCCAGAACTCCTCGAAAGTCATGAACCGCACGTCCCCGTCGGGGTCGACGGCCACGAGCCGCGAACCCTCGGCGACGCTCCCGCCCCGCTGGTCGGGGAGGTACTGCCTGCTGAAGTTCAGCAGGCCGTCCATCAGGAGCATGACGCAGTCCTCGTCCCCGTCGCATTGCGCGGCGTGAAGCCCGTTCGCGACGAGACTGTGCGTATCCGCGACCGTGAGACAGTACGTGTGGTCGACATCGGCCGGGACGTACTCGACCCGTTCCACTACTTCAACGTTCGGCGATCCGCCGTCGACGACGGCCCCACAGGCTTCAGCGTCCCCGAGCCCGTCGGGCGACCCGTCGAATCGCGGCAGTTCGTCGCCGGCGGACAGGTCGTGTGCCTCGATCTCTTCTTTCCGACCGTTCCACCGGATCATCGAGTGGTCAGGTGTCACGGTCAGCGATCGACCGCCCTCGGTGACGACGCGAACGAGGTGGTCCGGTGCCGGGTGCTTCGAGACCGCCTCGACCGGCTTCGCCACTTCCCGGCCGTCCCCCGTCAGCGACGGGACGCGTATCTCGCCGTCCAACTCCTCGACGAGCGCGCCGAAGTCGTCCTCCTCCGGGTCGTCGAGTCGCTCCTCGACTAATCGTGCGATGGGTTCGTGGTGCCACTCGCCCGTCCCGTCCTCGTACCACACCTTCGTCTCAGGATGGAAGCAGTTCCTCCTCTTAGCGGCGTGAAAGTACGGATGTGCATATCCGACAGCGGCCGTTGTGAAACCGACAATACGACCAACTGTCGCAGCGCTGGTATGTGGCGCCATCCCGAAGACGAGTTCCCCAACGAGGTCGTCGCGTTCCTCCAGTTCGTAGAAGGGTTCGAGGCCGTAGTACGATTCCAGCAGGTCGTCGACGAAGTCGGCGGTCTTGAGCATGTGCTCGGCGGCGCCCTCCGAGAGGACGACGTCCTGGACGTTCAGCTCGACGAGCTGGTCGTCGTGCTGGAGCGGCTGGCCGTGGATGTCCTCCTGGTACCCGAGCGCCCGGAACGCCTCGGCGGTCACGTCGAGTTCGGAGGGGCGCACCGCCGTCACGGGCAGGTCGGTCATGTCGTAGCGGACGGTCCCGTCCTTGAACGCCGAGACGCCGTGTTTCGCCCGGAGGATGCCCTTCTCCATGGGTTCGGGGGTCTTCTGCTCGGAGGAGAGTCCCTTGACCGCCTTCAGCGCGTCGTAGGCGGTGGGGCGCTCGTTGAGGTTCGCCAGCGCCGACTTGAACTCCGCGTTCACGTCGACGACTTTCGTCTGTGTGGGGCGTGCGAGCGTCTCACAGCGGGAACACTCCGCGCGGCCCGACTCGTCGGGTTCGACCTCGTGGTCGCAGTCGGGGCAGACGTAGACGGCCTCGCAGACGCCCCCGCAGTCCGGACAGCGCGGTTTGAACGTTCGTTCGCCACACTCGGTACACTCCTGGCGGCCGACTTCGAGTTCGACCTTGCCCTGGGAGTCGTCGTAGCTGTCGCCGGCGACGGCGGCGTCGCCGACCTTCCGCTGGGAGCCGCCGGCCTCGCCGATCGGGAAGAGGGTGTGGACCGCCGGCGAGAGGTCGCGCTTCTCGGACTTCTCGGGGCGGCCCATCCGGTTGCCGATGCGGGTGGGCGCCCGCTCGCGCACCTCGAAGGGCGCGATCTCGTTGACCGCGAGGACGGCGTTGGCGCCGTCCTCCGTGGAGGCGGCCGAGGAGTCCAGTTGCGCGTCGCTGGCCTCGCCGCCGCCGTAGGTGCGAGCCCGTTCCGAGAGGTCGTCGGGCGTCCACTCGCGCTCCAGCGAGTCGTCGAACCCGAGCGTCCGCGCGAGCGGGCGCCAGTCCGGGATCACGAGCGTGTCCTCGGTCTGGGTGTGCTCGACGAGCAGGTGTTCGACGGCCTCGCGGACCTCGGCGGAGCGCGGGACCACGAGGTCGCCCGCCGCCGCGGCGCCGGCGTCGCGGTCGTGGCCGTCGGTCGCGGCGTCGTGCTGGGCGGGCGCGGTGTCGTCGCCCGCGCGGCCGCCGTCGTCGGAGTCGTCGGGGTCGCGGACGACGGCGCCGTCCGTCTGTGCGACACGTCCCGCCTCCACGGCGTCGGCCAGCGCGCACACCTCGTCGACGGACAGATCGTGCCAGCAGTAGGTGTACTTGGGGTGCAGCGGCGCGTCGTACTCGTCGGCCCACTCCAGCGTCTCCTCGGCGCTCGGGTCCGATAGATCGACGTCCAGCGAGTCGCGCATCGCCTGCACGTCCGCGCCGGCCGCGTCGAACTCCTGGGCCCACCACTCGACGGTGTAGGACGCGGGCGCCAGCGGGTGGTTGTTCTCGACGAACTCGCCGTAGTTGACGAGGTACTCGCCCAGGTCGATCACCTTCTCGACGCCGTTCCGAACTTCGAGGGCCTCCTCGGGGTCGTCGATCCGGCGGACTTCACCGTTGGCCAGTCGGACGGTCGGCCCCTCGATGGTGTCGACGGGGACGACCCCGGCAGCCTTGCCGGGGCGCTCGGTCTTGATCTGGGTGCCCGTCGCGAGGAAGTCGTCGACGAGGTGCATCGTCGCCGGGTGGACGCCCGCGGTCGCGTTGCCGTGGTTGCGCGCCCGCCCGTAGCGCAGGCGGAAGCCCCCGGCCTCGCTCGGGTGCGAGAAGACCGGCCGTCCCGCGATGAGGTCCCTGAGGAACTTCTTCGACGGTTCGGGACGGGGCGGGCCGGCCGGTTCGTCGGCCTGTTCGTCGCCGTCGGCGTCTCCGTCACCCTCGGCGTCAGCGTCCTCGCCCTCGTCCGCCTCGGCTTCGTCGCCGTCGTCGGCGTCCCCCTCGTCTCCTATGGTGCCGTCGATGAGGTCCTGCAGCCACGGCCAGTCGACCTCGTCGAGATTTCGAGTGTAGCGCTGGATCTTCGGCGCCTTCAGCGCGATCCCTTCGGCCATGACGAGACACATCCCGCCGCGGGCGGAGTTGGAGTCGACCCGTTCGAGGTCTCGATACCCCGACACCTCCTCGTCGCCGGTCGCCTCCCCGTCGAGCATGATCGGCATGTGCTCGGCGATGAATTTGCTCTCTTTCTCCTTCGGGGAGTACTGCAGGCCGGTCTCCTTGTCGTAGAGGTCGATCTCCTCGGCGTAGCGGCCGATCTCGTCGTCTCTCGCCTTGTACTGGTCGATGCCCAGCAGCGCGCGGGCGTAGTCGGCGACGAGCACGGAGAGTGCTTGCGCGGTCCCGCCGGCCGAGCGGATCGGCCCGGCGTAGTAGACGTTGACGAACTCCGTGCCGTCGTCGTTCTCGAGGATCTCGACGCGGTCGATCCCCTCGATGGGGGCAGCGACGACGCCCTCGGTGAGCAGGGCGACCGCCGTCCGGACCGCGCCCTCGACCTTGCCGGCCCGGGAGTCGTAGTCGCCGACCTCGCCGTCGACGAAGTCGGAGACGAGTTCGAGGGCGGCCTCCTCACGGGACATCTCGCCCTCCAGCTCGCGGACGCGCTCGGCGACGCCGTCGATGCCGAGGATGTTCTCGACGCGGTCGGCCATGTCGCGGGCGACCGGGATCTCCACCTCGTCGGCGGGGTCGCCGCCGCGCTCGCGGGCGCGCTCGGCCACGTCGAAGGCCTCGTCGAGCCCGGATTCCAGCCGTTCGAAGTAGCGTTCGTCCTCCGGTTTCATCGTCGTGTCTCCCGGCTCATCTCACAGCGGCCACAGGTCCAGCCCGGTCTCCTCGTCGAACGCCCGCTCCAGCTCGGCGTCGAACTCGCGGACGTACAGCTCCCCGGCGAAGACGGTCGCGCTGTCGAGGTGGCCCGCGAACGCGGTCCCGTCCGCGCGGGACATGACCGCGTGGGTGTGGGCGAACGGCTCGCCGTCCAGCGCGGAGACGTTGCCGACGCAGGCGGCCATCTCCAGCGGCTCGTCGAAGGTCTCGGGGTAGTACGCCTCGTCGTCCTGGTCGTAGTAGAGGATCTCGGCGTCCTGCACGGCGCCGAGGCCGAAGAAAAACGCCGAGTCGACCCCCTCGTCGGCGGCGAAGGCCTCGATCTGCCCCCGCCAGTCGCCCCCGTGTTCCAGGCGGGCGACGAACTCCCGGGCGCCCTCGACTTCCAGGTAATCCATACCCACACCAGCGTGTGGCTCGACAAAAAGCGTTTCCGACCGCCCGGCCCGAGTTCGCACCCACCGTCGGCCCCCGACCGCCCGGATAGCGGCGGGCCGTTCCCCCACCGCCGGGCTTGAAGACGCGGGGATTCGAACGCCCTGATATGGACTTAGACCTGACAGGCGAGACCGCGCTCGTGACCGGCGGCGGCCGCGGCAACGGCCGCGCCATCGCGCTCGAACTCGCCGAACACGGCGCCGACGTGATCGTCAACGACCTCGACGAGGACGTGGCCAAGGACACCGCGGCGACCATCCGCGACCGCGACGACGACAGCGACGCCGTCGGCGTCGCCGCCGACGTGACCGACGAGGCCGAGGTCGAGGCGATGGTCGAACACGGCGTCGAGGAACTCGGCAGCGTCGATATCCTGGTCAACAACGCGGGCGTCGGGAACGCGGGTCCGTTCCTCGACGAGGACTACGACGACGACTTCCGATTCAACATCGAGGTCCACCTCTTCGGGTCGATCAACTGCACCCGCGCCGTCGTCGACGGCATGATCGAGGACGGCTACGGCAAGATAATCAACATCACCTCGATCCACACCAAGAACGCCGTCGGCCAGTCTCCGCAGTACGACGTGGGCAAGTGGAGCCTCCTGGGACTCACCAAGAGCCTCGCGCTCGAACTCGGCCACGAGGGCATCCGGGTCAACGCCGTCGCCCCCGGCTGGGTCAACACCCGCATGACCGAGGGCTTCTCCGAGGCCGTCTCCGAACAGATCCAGGACCTCAACCCCCTGGGCCACTTCGCCGAACCCGAAGACATCGCCAACGGCGTGACCTTCCTCGCCTCGCCCGCTGCGGACTACGTCAACGGCCACGAACTCCGCGTCGACGGCGGCCAGGTCCCCATCCCCGACTGGCGGCTGGACAACCGATAGCGCGGTCGCCCCCTCGATCCCGGTCGCGTTCGCGGACACTCACTCCCGGCCGTGGATCGGCCCGTCGACCGCGCGGAGGTGGCCGCCCGTCCGGCCGTTGCGGACCGCCAGCACTTCCGCCACGACGCTGTGGGCGACCTGGGCGGGGCTCGAACCGCCCAGGTCCAGCCCGACTGGCGCGTAGACCCGCTCGCGGTCCCCGTTCAGGTCGACGCCGTCGCCGGCCAGCGCCGCCCGCAGGCGGTCGAACCGCTCGGCAGGCCCCATCACTCCGATATAGTCGACCGGCGTCGCCAGTAGCTCCCCGAGCGCCACGCGGTCGTCGACGAAGTTGTGGGTCATCAGCACCACGGAGTCGTCGTCCCCGAAGTCGACCGCGCCGCGCAGGTCCCGCGGCGAGGTTGCGACGACCCGGTCGGCCCGCGGGAACCGCTCGTCCGTCGCGCGCCCGCCGCGGAAGCCGACGACAGCGACCCGGAAGCCCGCCGACCGCGCCGACGCGACGACCGGCCGCACGTCGGCGTTGCTCCCGACCACCACCAGCCGCGGCGCCGGCCGCACCCGCTCGACGAACAGCCGGACCGCGCCGCCCCCCGTTTCGACTCGAACCGAATCGGTTCCGTCCACGTCGTCGGGAACGGCCGCGGCGACCTCAGGCGGGAGCGAGCCGACGGCGTCGCCCTCGCCGTCCGATCCGTCCGCACCGGCGGCTCCGTCCGGACTGTCCGATCCGTCCCCGCCCGGGATCCGTCGGTCGCCCACCGCGACCCGGTCGTCGTCGCTCTCGACGGCGACGGCGGCGGTCCGGCCGCCGTCCAGTCCGTCGGCGGGCGCCACGAGCGGCCGGTGGGCCTCGTCCAGCGGTTCGAACAGCACGTCGACGACGCCGTCGCAGCCGACACCGAGGCCCCACGCGTCGTCGTCCCGGAGGTCGAACCGCTCGACGCGGGCTTCCCCGTCGGCCAGCGCCTCGCTCGCTAACTCGACCACCGAGTCGGCGAGACAGCCGGCGGTCACCGAGCCCGCGCCGGTCGCCGTCTTCGAGTCGCGCTCCGTCCCGGGGTCGTCCGCCGGCTCGTCGCCCGCCACGCCGCCGCCGGGGGTGACGACCATCCTCGCACCCGGGCGGCGGTATGCCCGCCCGTCGACGGCGACGACCGTCGCCAGCACCGCCGGCTCGCCCGAGTCGAGACACTCGCGGGCGGCCGCGCGCACCTCGCGTTCGGGCGCCGACCAGTCCGGCGCGGTCGCCGGGTTCTCTCTCCCGTCCGATTCACTCCCGCTCATGCCGTCGGAGCGTCGCCGGCGACCCGTTCGGCGGCCCGTTCGAGCGCGCGGGCGGCGTACGTCTCCAGCAGTTCTCCCCGGAACTCGCCGGAGGCGTACGAGTCCGACCGGAGCCGGTCGGCGTCGATGTCGGCCCGCGCCTCGGCCGCCGCCGCGTCGATACTCTCCGGGTCCAGCGGTTCGCCGGCGAGCGCGTCCTCGACCGAGGGGAGCCGGAGTGCCCGGTCGACCGCCCCGGTCGCGGCGACCCGCGCACTCGAAACGGTCCCCTCGTCGCCGTCCCCGCCCGTGCCGTCGTCCCCGTCACCGCTCATCTCGACGACGGCGGCGACGCCGACCATCGCGTAGCCCGTCGCCGGGTGGGTCTTCTTCGCGTAGGCGACCCCCGCGTCGTCGGTATGTGGGAAGCGGACGCCGGTGAGCAGTTCGCCGCGCTCGACCGCTGTTTCGCCGTCGCCGCGGAAGAAGTCCGTCACCGGCACTTCCCGCTTACCGTCCGGATTTCGTAGCAGGATCGTCGCGTCGCTCGCCAGCGCGGCCGCCGGCAGGTCCGCGCCGGGGTGGGCCTCCGCGAGGTTGCCGCCGACGGTCCCGCGGTTGCGGATCTGCAGGTCGCCGACCTCGCTCGCCGTCTCGGCCACCAGCGGGACGGTCGCCCGGACCGCGGGGGAGTCGGCGACGGTCGCGTAGGTGGTCAGCGCGCCGACGACGGTCCGGTCGTCCAGCGCGTTGACCGCGTCGAGCGCGGGCACGTCGAGATCCACCACCACGTCCGGCTCCCGGCCCTCGGTCTTCATCGCCGGGACGAGGCTGTGGCCGCCCGCCAGGATCTCCACGTCGGCGTCGGCGTGCTGTTCGAGCAGGTCCAGCCCCTCGCTCACCGACTCCGCCCGCTCGTAGTCGAACTCGGCCGGGAACATCTCAGTCCTCCGCCCCCGGTTCGGGCGGAGCGGCCCGCGCGTCGGGTCCGTCGCCCGACGCGGTCGATCCGTCGGCGGATCCGTCGCTCGGCCCGTCCCCGCTCTCGGCGTCCGCTTCGCGCAGCCGCTCGGCGGCGGTCTCGACGGCGTCGACGACGTTCCCGTACCCGGTGCAGCGGCAGATGTTCCCCTTCAGCGCTTTCCGGATCTCCGCGCGGGAGGGGTCGGGATTGTCGTCGAGCAGTTGGTGGGTCGTCGCGAGCATCCCGGGCGTGCAGTAGCCACACTGCAGGCCGTGTTCGTCGTGGAACGCCCGCTGGACGGGGTCGAGCCCCTCGTCGGCGAGGCCGGCCGCGGTCGTCACGTCGCTCCCGTCGGCCTGCACGGCGAGGACCGTACAGGACTTGACGGCGTCGCCGTCCACCTCGACCGTGCAGGCGCCGCACTTGCCGCTCTCGCAGCCGACGTTCGGGGCGGTGTAGCCCAGTTCGTCCCGCAGCGCGTGGACCAGCAGCGTCCGCGACTCGACGGTCAGCGCCTCGCTCGTCCCGTTCACTGTCAGCGTGATGTCGTGTGTCGACATGAGAGGGGGTGGTCGCTTGTCCCGACAACGGCGGCGAGCGAGTAAAGTGTTGGTCCCGGTCGCCCGGAACCGCCCGGATTTCGGGACGACAGCGCGCGCCGGCGGGGACTCACGCCCGCGTCACGGTGTGGTGTCCTCGGCGGGCCCGGCCGCCTCGTCTGGTTCGTCGGTCGCGGCCCCGCTCTCACCGAGCCGGGAGACGAGCACCGCCCGGAGGGTGTGGGGGCTGTGTTCGCGGACGACCCCGAGCAGGTTCGCGGCGAACAGCGCGAAGCCGACGGTGGCGACGGCGCCCGAACCGGCGGTGACGACGGCGGGGAGATCGAGGGCGGTCCCGGCGACGAGGCCGACCGCGCCGAGGGTGACGCAGGCGAAGTCGGCGGCGGCGAGGCGGTCGTCGTAGAGGTCGTCGATCATCGGGACCTGTTCGTAGCCCAGGCGGTCGCTGTAGCGGTGGACCCAGACGATGAACGGGACGACGTGATAGAGGGTCCCGAGGACGACGAAGCCGACGACGCCGAACACGAGCAGGTGGGGCGGGCCGCCGCCGAACAGCGCCGACGGGGCCAGCGGGTCGGCGAGCCAGGCCCGGGCGGCGAGGACCGCCCACGCGGCCATCGCGGCGGCGGCGACGGCGTACCGCGAGAGCATCGGCGTCCGCTCGACGGTGGTCTCGACGAGCTTGCGCCCGAGGACGACGGCGAACCCGCCCAGCGCGACGGCGACGAGCAGGCCGCCGACGCGGGCCAGCGGCGCCGACCCGACCAGCCGCCCCGACGCGAGCGCGAGGACGCCGACCGGGTAGCCGACCTCCTCGACGCGCCGGAGGTAGATGTCGACGCCGTGTAGCTCGGTCTGGGTGAACATCGTAGCGAGCTGGTAGAGCGCGCCCAGCACCGTCGTGAGGACGGCGCCGAAGACGGCCAGCGTCGCGTGGGCGGCGGTCAGCCGGACGCGGCTGACGGGCGAGCCGGCGAGGAAGACCATCGAGTAGTCCATCGCGAGGGCGAACCCCATCGCGGGGACGACGGCGAAGAAGGCGAGCGCGAGCGCGAAGTGGCGCTCGGTCACGTCCCAGGGGCGCGCCCGGGCGAGCGTGCGGCCGACGTTGTAGACGAACACCCAGAACCCGAGCAGCGCGAGGCCGCCGAAGGCGTGGACCCAGCCGACGGCGCCGGTCGCGAACGAGGCGGCCATCCCGGCGACGCCGGCGGCGACGAGCCACAGCTGGGCCGTCGCGAGCCGCCGGGAGTGCAGCGCGACGTTCGACCACACGGGGACGAACTGCACCATCGCGCCCATGATCGTCACGCAGACCCACCCCGCGAGCAGGAGGTGGACGTGCGCCAGGCCGGCAAAGCCCGATAACAGCCCAACCGCGTCGAGGACGCCGACGGCGCCGCCGGCGACCAGTAGCCCCAGCCCCACCAGAAAGTGCCGGAGCGGGACCGTCATCGGGGGCTGGCGGTCGGTGTCGACCTCGCCCGGGATCGCGCTCATGCCCGACCGTACGGACCCCGAACTCGTCGGCTTGCGGCCGAACATATTCGTCTACGATCCGCAGTCGGACACCCGGGCATCACCGGACCGGACATATAAATCGGCTGACGCCCACTGTCCGGTATGGGAGACCGCCGCCCCAACTACGCGCTCGTCCCGTTCCAGCAACACCTCGGGCAGAACGAGGAGAGCCTCGCCGTCCCGTGGGCCGAGTTCGTCGGCGACGAGACCGACGAGCTGACCTTCGAGGTACCGACCGACGGCGCGACCGAGGCCTACCTCGAACTCCAGGCCTACGACGTCGAGGAGTACGGCCACGAGATCCGGGTCAACGACGTCGCTCTCTCCGGGTTCGACATCCCGCCCGCCGACGGCTGGCAGCAGTGGATGGACACGCTCACCGGCATCGACCTCGTCGAGGGCGAGAACACCATCAGGGTCGAGCGCGACACCGACACCACCGACGCGTTCGTCGTCGGCGTCGTCGTCGTCCACTGGAAGGAACCGGTCGACTGACCCCGCGGCGGCCCGGCGCGCGCCCGGCCGCCGCTCGTTTTTCGCCATCGACATATAAACCCCGCCGCTCCCCGCTCGTGGGCGTTGGTACGGTGTCACACACGGGAACCGGGTAGCGGACGCGATATGCCGGTTATCCGGAGATACAGCGGGGCTATCGCGGGGACGGCCGACGGCCTCGAACACCCAAATTTATATAGAAGCACATTCATACTCCGGGATGAACATGAGTCAGCAGCGAATGCAGGGTCAGCCCATGATTATTCTGGGCGAGGACTCCCAGCGGATGAAGGACAAGGACGCGCAGAGCCACAACATCTCGGCGGCGCGGGCGGTCGCCGAGTCGGTCCGCTCGACACTCGGGCCGAAGGGGATGGACAAGATGCTCGTCGACTCGCTCGGCGACGTGACCGTCACGAACGACGGCGTGACCATCCTCACCGAGATGGACATCGACAACCCGACCGCCGAGATGATCGTCGAGGTCGCCGAGGCCCAGGAGGACGAGGCCGGCGACGGTACCACTACTGCTGTCGCCATCGCGGGCGAACTGCTCAAGAACGCCGAGGACCTGCTGGAGCAGGACATCCACCCCACCTCGATCATCCGCGGGTTCAACATGGCCAGCCGGAAGGCCAAGGAGGAGATCGGCGAGGTCGCGACTTCGGTCGACCCCGACGACGAGGAGATCCTCAAGAAGGTCGCCGAGACCTCCATGACCGGAAAGGGCGCCGAGCTCAACAAGGACGTGCTCGTCGACCTTGTCGTCGAGGCCGTCCAGGCGGTCACCGTCGAGGCCGACGACGGCGGTCACGTCCCTGACCTGCAGTACCTCAAGCTCCAGACCCAGACGGGCCGCGCCGTCTCCGAGTCGGACCTTCTGACGGGCGGCATCATCGACAAGGACCCCGTCCACAGCGACATGCCCAGCACCGTCGAGGACGCGAAGGTCCTCCTGCTGGACACCCCCATCGAGGTCGAGGAGACCGAGACGGACGCCCAGCTCAACCTCGACAGCCCCGACCAGCTCCAGGACTTCATCGAGCAGGAGGAACAGCGCCTCCAGGAGATGGTCGAGACCATCAAGGACGCGGGCGCCAACGTCGTCTTCTGTCAGAAGGGCATCGACGACATGGCCCAGCACTACCTCGCCAAGGAGGGCATCCTGGCGGTCCGCCGCGTCAAGAAGTCCGACATCGAGTTCGTCTCCGAGGTGCTCGAATCCCGCATCGTCTCCGACATCGACTCCGTCACGGAAGACGACATCGCGGAGGGCAAAGTCTCCCGCGACGAGGACGACGACCTGTTCTACGTCGAGGGCAGCGGCCACGGCGCGACGCTGCTGCTGCGCGGCTCGACCGACCACGTCGTCGACGAGCTCGAGCGCGGCATCAACGACGCGCTCGACGTCGTCGCTTCCACCGTCGCCGACGGCCGCGTCCTCGCGGGCGGCGGCGCCACCGAGGTCGAACTCGCCGGCCGCGTCCGCGACTACGCCGACTCCGTCGAGGGCCGCGAGCAGCTGGCCGTCGAGGCGTTCGCCGACTCGCTGGAGCTCGTCCCGCGCGTGCTCGCCGAGAACGCCGGCCTCGACTCCATCGACACGCTCGTCGACCTCCGCGCCGCCCACGAGGACGGCGACGAGCACGCCGGCCTCGACGTCCACGAGGGCGAGGTCGTCGACACCTTCGAGGCCGGCGTCGTCGAGCCGGCCCACGCCAAGGAGCAGGCCGTCTCCTCGGCCTCCGAGGCCGCGAACCTCGTCATGAAGATCGACGACATCATCGCCGCCGGCGACCTCTCGACCGAGGGCGACGAGGACGAGGGCGGCCCCGGCGGCCCCGGCGGCGGCATGGGCGGTATGGGCGGCGGCATGGGCGGCATGATGTGAGCCCACTTTCGTACCCACTTTTTCGAGCGGAGAGTTCCTCGGCGCGCTACGCGCGCCTGCGGGAATCCTCCGCTCGAAAAACTTGGGGAAAAAGGCCGGACGCGCCGGTCGCTTCGCTCCCTCGCGTCCGGTGTCTGCGGGAGTGAGCACCGCGAACGACCGCAGGCTCGTCAGAGCAAAGCTCTGACGGCGAACCGCGCGCCTCCGGCGCGCGGATGCTTACCCGTCGACCGCTGCATCGCCAGCTGACTGCCTTTCTTTCGTTCTCGTCCCGACCAGCTACGCCGTCGGTGTCGGTTCCTCCGACTGTTCGCCGACGCGCTCGACCTTCGTGCCGCCGCAGTTGCGACACGAGGGGATCGCCATGTCGTCGTCGGTGTAGTACTCCTCGCCGCAGCTCTGACAGCGGTGGCTCGGGATGTGTTGCTGTTCGCGGTCGCCGGTGACGACCACCGGCCGCTCGGCGTCGAGCGTGACCTCCTGGCTGACGCTGCCGAACAGCACCGACCCGAGCGGCGACCGCTTGCGCCCGCCGAGGAGGATCATGTCCGCGTCCGCCTCGTCGGCCGCCTCCAGGATGCCCTCCGCCGGGTCGCCGTATCGGGTCATCGGTTCCACGTCGAGGCCGGCCTCCTCCAGTCGCTCGTAGGCGTTCTCGCCCGCCCTGAGCTGGAGCGGCGACGCCTCCTCGGCCCGGTCGGCCTCCCGGAACACGTGCAGGAGCTTCACCGCCACGTCCTCGCTCGCGTTCGGGAGCCCGATCGCCGTCTCTACCTGCGCCGTCGCCCGCGACTCCGCCATGTCGACCGGCAGCAGGACTGTGTACATGGGTGTGTCACCCGTGTTAACGTACACCAAGAGGCGGGATAACTGTTGCGCCACCATCTTTTTGCCGCCCGGGTGTCCTCGGTCGCTACGCTCCCTGCGGGGACCGCGTGGCGGCTCCGCCGCCACGTCATACGGTCGCGGGCACGGCCCGCGACCCGCCGGACGGCAAAAACATGGGTGGAAAAGCGGGACCTCACTGCGTTCGGTCCCGTGAACCGCGCGCGCCGTCGGCGCGAGCGCGCCGAGGGCTTTCAGCGCCTGCTGTCGACTGCGGTCGCTCCCGAATAACTTCCTTCCACGACAAACCCACCAGAAACCACTACTCAACGAGCGCACCGTCTCGAAACCGGTCGAACTTCTAAGTGCGCGGCGGGGGAACGTCCGGTATGCAGACGCTGCTTCTGGACCCCGACGCTGTCGAGGAAGCCGCGGAGATGTCGGCGGTCGTCTCCGCGGTCGAGGACGCCTTCGCCGCCGACGCGCGCGGCGACACCCAGATGCCCGCCAAGTCCTACATCGACCTGCCGGAGTACAACGGCGACTTCCGGTCGATGCCCGCCTACCTCGACGCGGGCGAGTGGGACGCCGCGGCGGTCAAGTGGGTCAACGTCCACCCGGACAACCCCGCCGACCACGACCTGCCGACGGTGATGGGCACCGTCGTCTACTCCGACCCCGAGACCGCCTTCCCGCTCGCGCTGCTGGACGGGACGACGATCACGCGCGAGCGCACCGGCGCCGCCGCGGCCGTGGCGACCAACCACCTCGCCGTCGAGAACGCCCGGACGATGGGCATCGTCGGCGCGGGCGTCCAGTCGTACACGCAACTGGAGGCGGTCGCCACCGTCCGGCCCATCGAGGAAGTCGTCGTCGCCGACCGCAGCGAGGAGGCCGTCGCCGAGTTCGTCGCGGCCTTCGAGGACCGGTTCGACGTGCGCGGCGGGACCATCGAGGAGGCCGCACAGTGTGACGTGCTCTCGACGGTGACGCCGGTCGAGGAGCCAATCGTCCACAGCGTCGGCGACCACACGCACCTCAACGCCATCGGCGCCGACGCCGCCGGGAAACACGAGATCGCCGACGAGGTCCTGCTGGACGCGATGCTCGTCATCGACGACTACGAGCAGTGCACCCACTCGGGGGAGATCAACGTCCCCTGGAGCGAGGGCGTCCTCTCGGACGCGGACATCCACGCGGAACTCGGCGAGATCGTCGTCGGAGAGAAACCCGGCCGGACGCCCGAGACCGGCGTGACCGTCTTCGACTCCACGGGACTCGCGATCCAGGACGTGGCGGCCAGCCACGTCGTCTACGAGTACGCCGAGGAACACGACGTGGGCGAGCCCGTCTCGCTGGTCGACACCGACGTGCTCTGAACGGTCACGGGGGACGGGATCACTCCCGGAGCGCGGCGAGGTCGGCGGGCGTGTCCACGTCCGCGCGGACGCCGGGGTCGCCCGTCTCGACGACGGCCGCGTCGTCGGCGCTCCCGAAGACGCCGCGCCCGCCACGGTCGCCCTCGACGGCCGCCAGGGCATCGAAGTGGTGCCCGTCGAAGAGGACCGGGTTACCCCGCTGGCCGTCGTACCCCGCCGCGAGCGCGGACCCGCGGCCCGCCCGATAGGCCGCGACGAGCCGGTCGACGGTCCCGGGGTCGACCCGCGGCATGTCGCCGAGCGCGAATGCGACCGCGTCGGCCCGGTCGCGCGCCCACGCGACGCCGCGGCGGACCGATGTGGCTTGCCCGGCGGCCGCGTCGGGGTTCGCGACGACCGCGAGGTCGAGGCCAGCGAGCACGTCGCGAACGCCCGACGACTCCGGGCCGACGACCGCCGCGACCGGACCGACCTCGGCGTCGACGAGTGTCCGCGCTGCGCGGCGGACCAGCGGCTCGCCGTCCAGCGTCGCGAGCAGCTTGTCGCGCTCGCCGAAGCGGTCGCTGTCGCCCGCGGCCAGCAGGACGCCCGCGACGGCCCGCTCGTCGGTCACGGCGCCGACTACGCCCCGGCCCGTGAAGTGCGTGCCGCTGGGGCCTCGGCGCAGTACTTCCCACGCCGCGTCCGTCTCACTCTCTCGGACCCGAGAGGGCGGGGCCGCCCCGGCTCTACGACACGTCTGCGATGTCGCACGGCGAATACGTCCGGTCCTCAGTCCGCGGTCGCGTCGTAGGTGATCTCGACGGTCGCGGAGACGCTGACGGGGCTGGGTTCGACCGTCGTCCCCGCGTCGGCGGTCCGTTCGACGAGGAAGCCGCTCCCGTCGCCCGTCGACACCGAGCGGACTTCCCCGAGCGTCAGGCCGGTGCTGTCGGCGACGGCCTCGGCCTGGGCGCGGGCGTCGTCGACCGCCTCGTCGATGGCGTCGGCGCGCAGGTCCTGGCGGCGCTCGTCGGAGATCGCGAACGCGACGCCGCTGATCTCGGTCGCGCCGCTGGCGACCGCAGTGTCGATCACGGCGCCGGCCTCGCTGGTGTTCGTCGTCGTCACCGCGAACGACTGGCGGGCGACGTAGGTGGTCGTCCCGTTGTCGGTACGCTGGAAGACGGAGTAACTCGTCGTGTCGACCGACTCGACCGAGAGGTTCCCGTCGGTCAGGGCGTCCCGGAGCGTCGAGACGTTCTCGGCGAGGCGCTCGGTCGCCGCCGTGGCGTTGTCGGCCTCCGCCGTCGCTGCGAGGTCGACGACGGCCCTGTCGGGCTCGGCCGTGGCGGTCCCCGTCGCGGAGACGGTGACCGTCGACGCCTGGTTGCCCGCCTGCCCGCTCCCGAGCAGCGCTGCGCTCCCGAGTCCGACGGTACTCAGCAGGACGACGCCGGTCAGCGCGAGCGCCGCCAGTTTCCGGTTCATAGCTCGCCCGAGGTGCCGCCCGCTGATTGTAATCCGTGCGCTATCCGGGGTACGGTCGGCCAACCCGGCGGTAAGCGGCCGGTTCGCGTCGGCCGCCGGCCGTCCCTCCGGCGATACGCGCCGGCCGTCGCAACCTTCGCGTCGACCGATAGCTCCGTGTCGCTCCCCTGCGAACCGCCGGCGATGGACGAGCCCCACGTCCTCCTGACGAACGACGACGGCATCGACAGCCCCGGGCTGGCGCGCCTCTACGAGCGGCTGACCGAATCGGTCGACGTGACGGTCGTCGCGCCCGCCGAGGACCACAGCGGGCTCGGCCGCAAGAACTCCTACGCGGTCGAGGTCCGCGACCACGAGTGGGGGCGCGTCGTCGAGGGGACGCCCGCCGACTGCGTCGCCTACGGCCTGCGCGGGCTGGCGGCGAAGCCGGATCTCGTGGTGTCGGGACCGAACCCGGGCCCGAACATCGCACTCCACCGGCTCGGCCGGTCGGGGACGGTCGGCGCCGCCATCGAGGCCGCCCACCTCGGGACGCCCGCGGTCGCCGTCTCCGCCTACGACCCCGTCGGCGGCGAACTCGACGACCCCACCGCGGCGTCGTTCGCCCGCACCGTCGAGTTCACGGCCGCGCTGGCCGAACGGCTCCCCGGGTCGGGCGCGTTCGACGCCGTCGACTACCTCACCGTCCACGTCCCCACCGAGCGGGCCGAGGACCCGCAGGTCCGGGTCACCCGGCCGAACGAGGCCTTCGACGTGACCGTCTCCGAGGACGGCACGACCGCCCGCATCGAGGACCGGAGCTACGACCCGCTGCGGGAGGACCGCGACGCGGAGTTCCCGCCTGACGAGACCGACACCGACCGCCGCGCACTCGCCGACGGCGACGTGAGCGTCTCGCCGCTGCGCGTGACCGACCGGGTCGTCGAGAGCGCGGCGCTGGCCGACGCGCTCAACGGCCTCGAACTCGCCTGACTGCGGCGCCCGCGCTCGACCCGCTCGGTCGGAACCGCCCCGACGCCCCGAACCGGCGCGGTCGTTCAAACGCCCGCTGTACCCTCCTGAAGGCCCTTATCCGGGACGCTCGACCGTTCGGGTATGGACCGACGCGACCTCCTCGCAGCCCTCGCGGCCGGCGCCGTCGCCGTCCCGGGCTGTCTGGGCGAATCGAACGGTGGGGGCGACGGCTCCCCGTCCGCGACGCCTACCGAGACACCGACGGGGACCGCCCCTTCCGGGACGACACCCGAGACACCGAACGGGAGTCCGGGCGGTACCGACTCCGGGACCGACTCCGGAGCGGTCGCAGACCTCGTCGACGAGGCGTTCGTCGTCCCCGAACTGGTCGCGCCGAACTCGCCGGACTCGCTGGGCGTCTACGGCGACCGCGGCGAACAGTACGTCGTCGTGTTGCTGGCCGGCGACCCGGGGACGGCACCGGCAGTCGGGGACATCGAACTGGTCGCCGGCGGGGAGACCTACCCCGCGACGACGGAGGTGGGCAACCAGGCGTGGACGCTGTTCGACCACGGGACGCCGTACCTGCCCGACCGCGACGCGTTCGACGGCTGGGTCGTCTTCCGCCTCCCGAAGCCGCTCGCCGTCGACGCCGCGGCGGTCTCCTGGCCGGGCGGCGACTACCCGCTCGTCGCCGACGCCCTCGCGGCGCTCGCCCGGCCGCCCGCGTCGTTCGAGGTCCGCTCGTTCGACGCACCCGACGCGGTGCCCGTCGGCGAGCGGTTCACACTCTCGCTCACCGTCGAGAACACCGGCGACGCCGACGGCACGTTCGTGGGCGCGGTGAACCGGAACTTCCCGGCGTACGCGCCGGTGGCGTCGGTCCGGTTGCCGGTCGCGGCCGGCGAGCGGGCGACGTGGGAGCGGACGGTCGAAGCGGGAACGATAGACAACGAGGGCGGTCAGTTGCGGCTCTGGCTATACTGGCGCGACGACGCGGCCGACCGGGAGGTGACGGTCGACGTGGGGTCGGGAACGCCCGACGGGACGGTCGCGAGGGCCGAACGGGACAGTCGGACGGGAACCGAACGGAGCGACACCTCGACGGAGACGGACGAACCGACCGAGGAGGACGGGGCGTCGACACCCACGAGGGTCGCCGCGACGCGGTAGCCGCCCGTCTCAGCGCCGGCCCGTCAGGTCGGCGGCCATGACGAAGTCGGGGTTCTCCGAGACGGCGATGCCGGCGTAGGCGGCGTCGGAGACGTGCCGCGGCGTCTCGGGGACGAGAACCCTGGTCCGGTCGGCGCCCAGGTCGGCGGCGTCGCGGGCGATCGCCGCGAACAGCGTCTGTGCCGCGGGCACGCCGTCCCAGGCGCCGACGCCGTACTCGACCCACCGCTCGGTCGAATCCTCGCCGTCCTCGTCGTCGCCGCGCTCGCGCTCGTACTCCCGCGTCCGGAGGGCAGCGCCCCGGGTGCCGTCGGGTCCCTGTACCGCGAACGCCCGCCGGTCGTCGGCGGCGGCGCGGAACCGCTCGCGGGTGGCCTCCGAGAGCGCCCACGACTCGTCGGGGTCGAGCGTCAGCCCGGCGAGTTCGCGCGCGGCGTCGCTGCGCTGCCAGTAACTCCAGGCGGCGTCGGGGTCGGCGGTCGCGTCCAGCCCGCCCGCGCCGTTCGCGTCGGCGCGGGCGTCGACGTCCGGGTCGGGGTGAGCCCACCGGAACTCCGTCGCGGGGTCGTACCCCACCCCGCGGGCGGCGCCGAGCCCGGCCGCGTTCCACGAGAACACCATGTTGTACATGCAGATACTTTACGTTTGCTATACAGCGCTCGACAGCTCTTTTTTAATCAGACTCATCTGTCTCGTGCGTGCCCCTCCTACGGGGATGGTGCCAAAAATCTCACTCGTTCTGGACACAGAAAATGGACCCATGGAATCACTCTGAATCTGCTTTAAGTACCCGTCATCATTACGGTTTAGATGGGAGGAGACGGCTGAAAGATGCTAAACTTCTTCCTCCGGCTGGAAACTGTTCAGCAAATCTGGCTGGATTGTCAAGTCATGAGGGGACCGGCAAGGTGTGAGAGCACCGGGTCAGTCGGTCTTTCTGTCGCAAGTCGCGGTGAAACTATGTCAACTAAGAGTAAGAGCAAGTGGACCAGCATCACGGTCCAGCGTGACGATGTCGATGCACTCGACAACTATGCAGAGGATACCTTCGGAACGGACGAAGTGAGCTATCGCGCTATCATCCAGAATCTTCTAACAGAGGCTGGTTACGATGAGTGAGAAACTGGTTCTCGAAGTCTCGGACGAACTGACTCAACAGATCGAAGCCGAGTACGAGGAGCGACAAGAGAAAGCTGTCGAGAGTATGGAGGCCCACGGATGGGACGAACAAGCCGAAAAAGTCGAGAAAACCAAGATAGCCGAGAACACGGCAGAGAAGGCTCTATTCGTCATTCAACAGGAGGTTGGTGAGTAATGGGGCTGTTCGGTGACTCTGACGGTTCATGCGCTATCAACCTCTCACTGCCGGAGCGAGCCGTTGAACGCGCACACTATGAAGCCACATACAGTGGCCGACGACAGGCATCTCAGGGCGCTGAGGCACCTATCTCCGTCTCCGTACAGTACGAGGGTGACGAACTGGACGATGACGACGTGGCACAAGTCGAGGACTGGTTGACTGGCCTTCTTTACGACGAGATAGGAAGTCGTCACTTCTGACGGGGCCGGGGGTGCGGGGTGAGTACATCAGAACAGGTGGCCCCACATATATTGCCCCCGGAACACGTCAGCACGCAAATAATCCCATAGTAGAGGTCGAACCGCTAAGAAACCAGAGAGTGCCGGATACAGAGGCTCTGAATCACCTACCCTCCAGAATACCGGCGTTCGGGTCGCAGAGCTGTCTCTAATCGGTTTTGCTTCTGAGAGTAAAGGTCGGGTGTCGCGCAAACACCCGATGTCAGGTGTGCACTTATACGGTGCGAATTGCTACGTCGCATGACTTACTACTACCTCCTGACACTTAAATCTGTCGGTCACAAAGCAACACAATCGGAACGACTGTCAGGAGATCTCCGATGAGTATTCGGAGTCTCCCGGCAGATTCTGTGGCCGATGTCGAACCAGATGAGGCACCCGTTCCACTCGAACTGGAGGGGATACGTCCAAATACGCCAACACATCACATCTCGGCTGAGGAGTCCCCTGATGACGGGCCACCACTGGCCGAACTGGTCGGTTCGGAGCCTGTTAGTGACGACGGAAAGAGCGCCCTGAAGTACGGAGCAAGTCGGTACGAACGGAAACGTCGAATCGTGGCCGAATTGCTGGTCCTTGGCCGGGACACACTGGCCCGCCGGGTTGCCTCGTGTGGAAACAACGACTTTCAGTGCGACCGGCCCCACCTGTGCCGACTGTGCCACCGACACAAGCGATTCGATGCCAAACAGCGATACGCCGAGTCGGTGAAGCAGTGGGACGAGCATGTGCTTGTGGCCCTGACGATGCCGACGACTCGGGATCATCCGGCTGTCGCTCGACAAGACGTACTCGACCGGTTCCAGACCATTCGCCGGCGAGCGGGGTTCAAGAACACGGTGAGTCGTTCGTTTGGTGGCGTTCACACAGTACAAGACGACGCCGGCGGGTTCCGGGCGCATCTCGACATGGTCGTGTCTGCCGGTGAGACGGACACAGTCCGGTCAGAACTGGCCGAAGTGTGGAGCGACGTAGGCGGTGGTCACGTCGAAGCAACAGCTGTGACGGCGTCGTCTGACGGCACATACGCCGATGCTGTGGAAGCAACGACGTGTTACGTGGTGGAGAAAACGGAGCTTTCTGTTTCGGCACAGACCGACTATGCGACCGTGCGCCCGGACGGAGCACACCACTGGGTATCGGTTGGGGGCGGACGGGATACTTAAACCGATCCCGTTTCAGAGTCTGTACCTACTGGAAAACGGCCATTCAGAAATTCCGTGTTCCAAACTGCATGTGTAGCAAGAGATAGGAACGATGTACCGTAGGATTCGACCTTGCCTCTGTACCTCTCTGACTGGGGAGGTCGAGGCCAATTAGGCCCCGACCTTTGCAGTGGTTCCCAATGCACCAATCCGACACTCTTGCTGATGCCTATCTTCTGAATCCCAACACCGGAGTGAGAGCATCGGCGAAATCAATCAACCACTGACCGAATTTTGAAAGCGGTCCGGCCAGATCTTCACGCTCTAATGCATCCTGACGTGCTCTATCAAGGTTCCTACTACACTCATGATGACAATCATGAATGCGTTGTTTCTGTTTCTCCGTTAGAGGGGCTAAACCACGGTAATCGTCTCCCAACGCCCATCGACGCCGGGTGTAGTCGCTATTCTTCTCAGGAAACCGTTTATACACCCTGTCAAAGTCCTTATGAAGAAAATCCTTCTCCGAATTACCTTCCTCATCAGGATTCAATGCCCCGAGCCGGGTGGCACTCAACTCGGAGAGACGTTCGTATGAATACCGCTCTCTAAGTGTAGATAGTCTCTCATCTAAGAATTCGTCATTATTGGAAGGGTCGGGTTTGTTGGGAAGTTGCTGGTCGGACGGGTTGATTTCTTCGTTGTCCGCACTCATGACGTTAAATTGTTGAGATAGTCGAATAAGTCTTCGGGAGGTCCGCAACGGTTACGCGATAGAGTCACCTCTTTCGACCGAACACTGAATAGTGTCTGACCCGTCACACTATCTAAGAGCATGAGTGAGGTGTCCGAATGGGTGCTGTCGTAGCCGGTTCCGCAGAGCAAGCGGGGGCCGTTACACTCGAATCGATCAATCAGTCAGATATTAGCACCCCTGATGAATTAGAGAGTCTTCGTAGCGAATTGGTGTCTGGAGAGTGTAAGGTCGTTTCAGAGTCTTTCGAGGCAGTATCCGACTACGTCGAAAAAGCGACCATACATGGTGACATCGATACAGACCCCGAGTTCTCTCGATTCCATGACCGTGCTGAACTACGGTCGTTTATTCTGAAACCGGAAGACGGCGGGGCAGTCAGATTCACTCTTGAAGGGGATTCGGTTTCGGTTCGCAGATACGGTCAATCTACTGATGAAACCGATGTTGAACTGCCGGAATATCAGACTGTTTACTTTGTTGGTCAGGTCATTCTGTTTGCGATGTATTCTGTTGACAGGTTCATTGACCGAAACGGGTTGCGCCCCGTAGTCGATGAAATAAAGGAACGACGATGGGTGATTCTGGTGACTTGCTCAATTCTTGCTGCCCATCTCTGAATAGTTTAGATTTTAACCCGTTCAACAAGTTCTTATCGTCAAAGGGGTTCCCCTTCAAGTCTGAGTGTCCCAGACGACGTATTCTCGCCCGTCCCCATTTCTCCGAACTGCGTGTTGTCGAGAATGACAGCGTACTCCCGACTGGTGACGTTAGTCGATGCTGCACCCACCCCCTCTATCTGATCGGAAAAGTCGAAATTCGGATCATCTCGCTCCTCAAAGTCTTCCATCTCGTCCCCATCGATGACGTAGAAGTCAACCCCGTTGCCTCCCGTGATTTTAAAGTCGTATGTCAGTCGGATGTTGATTGACGACGAGAACCCCTGTGATGTCCATTCTCCCGGTTCAAGACTGAATCGTCCGCCCGCCACGAAACGACCACCCTGTGGCTGAAAGTCCCACGTCTCCCATGCGTCATCACCCGCATTTTCAAACGTGTAGTCTGACGAACCACCGCTCAATGCCGAACACCCCGAAATTGCTGATACTGATGCCCCAGACGCCGTTATACGAAGAAATGACCGTCTATCCATACGTAGTTGATAATGAAGTGGGTACAAAAAATCATCCCCGAAACCAGCGTGTTCGTGGGTAAACACCGACTAAAAACACTCTCAGAAAACGAAGTTCAATTCAATCGAATATCATAACGATGGGCTACTGGTGGCCTACCAAAACACTCGGGTCGATGTCCACCTGTGTTCGGGCGATCTCGGCGTCGTCGTTGGTTGGGCCAGCACTATGCTTTCGGAGTCGTTCGGTTCGGCCCTGCTTCAGTGCCTTCAGGTACTCCAACGTGTTCCGAATATCGGAGTGGCCGAGTGCTATCTGAAGGTCACGCAGATTCATACCGTTCTTGATGGACTGGACTGCGTAAGCGTGTCGCAGAGTATGCATTGTCGGAACCGTCTTGGTGTATCCTCGCTTGTCCGTTCCGTATTCCCGTCGCAATCCAGCATTGTCGGCTGCCTCTACAACGACAGCGTTTGCGTGTGATTCGGTGATGTGCTCGTACTTTCCCTTCTCGGACCGGTTCCCCTCTTGACTCGGGAAGATATAGGGGTTCGACTCGGGGACGCCGGGTAGTGCGGTCCGTCGTTCATTGAGGTAGGTGTCAAGTAGTGTGTCAAGTTGCTGGTCGTAGGGCACCGTGCGACCCTTCGACTTGATGGCCGGGATGTCCACCGTCCGATTCGACGTATCGATGTCTTCCAGTTCCAGCACAACCAGTTCGGACACCCTCGCGCCAGTTTGATACGCAAGCCGAATCAGTAGTTCGTTGCGCATGGCCGGTGATTCCACGTTATTCGCCAGTCTGTCTTTCTGGTCGGGCGTCAGTGCGAAGAACCCCGCATCGTTCAGTTCCTGCTCTTTCTTGGTCTTGTTCTCCAGAAAGTCGATGGTGATGTCGGCAGGGTTGTCGAGTGTGGCACCGTTCGACTGCTCGCCTAACCAGTCATAGAACCGCTTGATACCGGCGTGTCGGCCCCGAATCGTGTTGTCGGCGTAGGGTTCGATGTCGGTGTCGTCGTCGGTATCCGTTGCGAGACTCGGCGTTGCCATCACCTTCAGGTAGTCTTTGACTCGGGACGGTTCGATGTCAGTCACAGTGTTTCCGTCGTCGTGGTGGAGTATCCAGAAGTAGTGTTTGACGCCCCGCCGGTAGGTACTCGATGTGGATTTCGGATGTCCCTCCGATTCGACCCACATCTCGTATCCCGATAGTAGCGTGTCGATGTCGGTGTCGATCTCGGGCGCGACGGCGTCGGCGTCGATGTCGTCAGTTCTGAATGTGGTCAGGTCGGCGTGAATCACATCAATCGGCACATCGACCCCTTCGGTGATGTTGAAGTCCATCATTCGACCCTCCAGAAGACGGAGTCCGGAGCACTCGGGTCGTCATCACGGCCTTCGCGTTCCTTCACGAATCCGGTGGTATCTGCCAGTCCGGAGAGGGTGTTCCGGATATCCGGCTTGTCGATGATGATGCCCCGAGAGTCGAGTGCGCCATGGACTTCCTCGGCAGTCATGGCCCACTTCTCCATTTGGTCGTGCTTCTCGACACCATCGGGAGGGGTCGGCAACACGTCTATGACGGCCTTCTCCATGTCGTACTCCGGCCCTTGGGAGTTCACCTCGTTTTCGAGCCTGTCTATCCGACCGTCGAGACTATCGATTCCACGGCGTATCTGTTCCAGTGCCGGGACGACTTCGTCCCGGACAGCCTCGGCAGTTGCGCCGGCGTCGAGCGAGCTGTTCTGGTTTGACTCGTCGCTATTCAGTTCCTTCTCGACCGACAGCGTGATGAGGTGAGTTAGGCTATCGTACTCGGGCGATTCAAGCGCATCGTCCCACCGGGACTTGGTTTCCTCCAGTACCCGGATGTTGACTTGGGTCTTGTCTGTCATGGTTCGACTCTGTGGCCCCAGTCGTATAGCAGTTGTCTACTATCTGGTGCCACAACACCATGTTCCGGCAGACCGTCGCGCCGCGCTCCCGGGCCCACGCGAAGCAGGCGTCGTTCATCGCCGCTGCGACGCCCTCCGCCCGGGCGTCGTCGGCCACGCGCATCCCCTGGGCCCACGCCTCGTGGACCGAGAGCGCGACGACCTGACAGACGCCGATGGCGCGACCGTCCGCCTCGGCCACCACCGTGTGCTGGTCGGGGCCGTCGCTCTCGACCCACTCGGGGAACACCTCGGGGATGTAGTCGCCGCGGTCGAAGCGGTCGCTCCACGTGTCGCTCGTGAACGCGACGATGTCGTCGTGGTCGTCGGCGCGGGCCTGGCGGACCTCCATCGTCACCGCCCCCGCGGCCGAGACCCGCGGACCGCCGCGCGCGCGGCCGCCACGTTCAGGTCCACGGGACCGACCGCTCGTTGATCTCGCCGGCCAGCGACGTGGCCATGGCCTCCTCGACGCTCTCGACGTTCGCCAGCGCCCACATGACCTTCACCTTCGCCGTCCCGGGCAGGGTGTCCTCGCCCTCGACGATGCCGGCCTCCAGCAGGTCGCGGCCGGTGTCGTACACCCGGTCGCAGACCCGCCCCTCGATACACTGGCTCGTCATCACGACCGTCGTCCCCTCGTCGACCAGCTCCTCGATACGCGGGATCCAGTCGGTGTGGACGTGGCCCAGTCCGGTGCCCTCCAGCACCACGCCGGATTTGCCTCCGAGGGCATCGAGGAACGCCGGGTCGGTGCTGGGGGTGAACTTCAGCAGTTCCACGTCGGTGTCCAGGTCGGGGTCGACGTCCAGTTCCGTCTCGCCGCGCTCGCGGTGCTCGCGGCGGAAGGAGACCTCGGTATCGCCGTCGGTGCCGTAGTCGACGACCCCGAGCGGCTTCGCGCCGACGGTCTCGAAGGCGTCCCGGCGGGAGGTGTGGTTCTTCCGGGCGCGGACGCCGCGGTGGAGCGCACAGCGGTCGTCGGACTCGTCCTCGTGCATACAGATCAGCACCTCGGCGCAGTCGGACTTGGCCGCCTCGACGGCGGAGACGGCGTTCATCACGTTGTCCGAGGAGGGGCGGTCCGCCGAGCGCTGGCTACCGGTGAACACGATGGGGACCGGCGTGTCGAGCATGAAGGCCATCGCCGCGGCGGTGAACTGCATCGTGTCCGTGCCGTGCATGACGACGACGCCGTCGGCGCCGGCCTCGATCTCCTCGTGGACGGCCTCGGCCAGGTCCTGCCACACGTCGGGCGTCATATTTTCGGAGAGGATGTTCGCGACGACGCGGCCGCGGTAGTTGGCCCGTCCGGCGAGGTCCGGGACGGCGCGGAGCACGTCCTCGGCGTCGAACTGCGCGGTGACGGCGCCGGTGCGGTAGTCGACCGTCGAGGCGATGGTGCCGCCCGTCGAGATGAGCGACACCGTGGGCAGGTCGTCGTCGAACTCGATGGTCGACTGCTCGCTGTCGGCCTGGGCCGATTCCACGTCGTAGGCGTTCGATTCGAGGACCTCCACGTCGGCCTCCGCGCGGTCGACGCCGACGTTGTACCCCCCGTCGAGCTTGACGACCAGGTGGTCGCGGGTCGTCGAGGGCAGGAGCACGCCCTCGTAGGTCTGGTCCGCGCGGTCGACGCGGACGCGGTCTCCGGCGTTCATGGGAGTCGGTTCCGCCGCGTCGGACTTGAATCCACTCGTTGACCCCGGCCCGGACGGCCGCCCCCTCGGCGGCCGCTCAGGGCCTGAACACCGGCCGGATCATCCCGTCCGCTTTCTCCTTGAACATCCGGTAGGCGGTCGGCCCGTCCTCCAGCGAGAACTCGTGGGTGGCGAGATAGGAAGGGTCCATCTCGCCCTCGACGACGTGGTCCAGCAACTGCGGGACGTACCGCTGGCCGTGTTGCTGGGCGGTCTTCACGGTGATTCCCTTGTTCATCAGGACGCCGACCGGGAACTTGTCCATCAGGCCGTAGACGCCGAGCACCGAGAGCGTGCCGCCCTTCCGGACGGCGCGGATCGCCTGCCGGAGCGCCTCGCCGCGGTCGGTGGGGAGGCCGAACTCCTGTTTCGCCCGGTCGTAGCGGTGAGCGAGGCCGGTGCCGTGGGCCTCCATGCCGACGGCGTCGATGCAGGCGTCGGGGCCGCGCCCGCCGGTCAGCGCGTCTAATCTGTCGACGACGCTGTCGACCTCGGTGTAGTCGACCGTCTCCGCGCCGGCGTGCTCGCGGGCGGCGTCCAGCCGCTCGGGGAACCGGTCGATGCCGATCACCTGCTCGGCGCCCATCAGCGCGGCGCTCTCCTGGGCCATGAGGCCGACGCCGCCGCAGCCCCACACCGCGACGGTGTCGCCGTCCTCGATGTCGCAGAAGTCCGCGCCCATGTAGCCGGTCGGCCAGGCGTCCGAGGCGAACAGGGCCTGCTCGTCGTCGAGTTCGTCGGGCACCTCGAAGCAGTTCACGTCGGCGTGGGGGACGCGGATGTACTCGGCGTGGGAGCCGGCGTAGCCGCCGAAGGCGTGGGTGTAGCCGTAGATGCCCGCCGTCGAGTCGCCCAGCACCGGCTCCTGCATCGCGGCGTTGGGGTTGGTGTTGTCGCAGAGCGACCAGAGGTCGTCGTGACAGTACGAGCAGGCGCCGCAGCCGATAAAGGAGGGGACGACGACCCGCTGGCCGGCCTCTACGTCCTCGACGGCTTCGCCGGTCTCCGCGACCTCCGCCACGAACTCGTGGCCGAGCACGTCCCCCTCGCGCATCGTCGGGATCAGCCCGTCGACGATGTGCAGGTCGGAGCCGCAGGCCGTCGAGGCGCGGACCTCCAGGACGGCGTCCTTCGGGTTCACGAGCGCGGGCCGCGGCACCGTGTCGACGCGGAGGTCGTTCTCGCCGTGCCAGCAGACCGCCCGCATGGTGCCGGTGCCCTCGACGGCCGCGCCGCTGGCGGCGTCGCTCACACGAGATCACCGGTCCCGCGGGCCGAGGGGTTGCGTTCGAGCGTCGGCATCTCGCCCGTCTCGACGAGGCTCTTGAACCGCCGGAGCGCCGTCCCGGCCGCGGCGTCGGGCACGAGGTCGGCCCGCTCGGCCAGCGCCGACCCGACGCGGCCGCCCGGCGGGTCGAAGCGGACGTGCAGCGTCACCTCCGTCTCCGCCTCGCCCCGCGAGCGGAACCGCACCGACCCCTCGTTGGGGACGCGGGCGCCGGGCAGCGACTTCCAGCGCAGGAACTCCCCGGGGTCGGCCGCCACCACCTCGGCGTCCCACTCCAGGGAGACGCCCCGCGGGCCGCTCACCGCCCAGTGCTGGCGGTCCTCGCCGACCTCGCGGACCTCGGCGAAGTGCGCCCAGACCCGCTCGTGGGTCTCCGGGTCGCGCCACCGCTCGTACAGCTCCTCGGCGGGGCGCTCGACGGTGATCGAGCGCTGCACGTCGAGCGACTCGGGCGGCGCCCCCTCGGGTTCGCGCCCGCGCTCCCGCGGGGCGCTCCAGTTCCCGGATCCGCCGGTCCCGCCGCGTTCGCGGTCCCCGCGCAGCGCCCGCGTCAGGAGCCACCCGCCGGCGACGGCCGCCGCCGCGCCGCGCAGCGACCGCCTGCCGAGCCCGTAGAGGACGAGCCCGGCGCCGGCGATCCCCCGGATCGCGCGCCCCCGTCGTTCCGTGTCGGTACCACTCGCCGAGCGGCCGGGTCGGTCGCTCCCCGGCGGCTCGCGTTCGCCTCGGTCGGTGTGTTGACTGGCCATGGAAGTGCTCCCGCACGGCGCGCCGCGAGGCTCGGACCCCCGGCGCGGATTCCGTGCGCTGGCGCGCCGCCCGCGCTCGTCGACCCGGCGGAGCGGCGACGCTCGGATCCGATCCTCGGCGGTCTCTTCAATCAGTCTCCACCCTGCACCAGCAGGCCGGGACGGTCCAGGCGGAACAGCCGGGGGGCCCGGAGTCGACGGGCCGACGCCCCGACGCGCTCAGACCCCGTCGAGGAACGACCGCAGTCGCTCGGTCGCGAACGCGCGGCGGTCGCGGAAGACGCAGTGGCCGGCGTCGTCGACGTGCAGCAGGCGGCCGTCGGGGAGCAGGTCGACGGCCTCGCGGTCGCGTTCGCGTGCCGCCTCGTCCACGTCGGCGCGGACAACCAGCGTCGGCGCCTCGATGTCGGGGAAGGCCTCCTCGGGATCGACCCAGCCGCTGGTAAACACCTCGGTGATGTTCGGGCTGACCCGCAGTCGGGCGTCGGCCAGCAGGCTCGCCAGTTCCTCGTCGCCGGCCGCGACGTGGTCGGCGAGTTCGTCGTCGGCCTCCAGCAGTTCGGCCTTGGTGTGGTCCTGCCACCACAGGATCCGCTGGCGGATCCCCTCGACCTCCGCCTCGTCCATGCGCTCGTCGCCGCGGTTCTCGGCGTTGTGTCCCAGCAGACACGCGGGGTCGACCGCGACGACGGCCCGCGGCCAACCGGGGTGGGTGGCGGCGGCCGCGAGCACGGTGTCCCCGCCCATCGAGTGACCGAAGAGGATCGGGTCGGCGACGCCGAGCCCTTCGAGCAGACCGATCAGGTCGGCTGCCCGGGTGTCGGGGTCGTAGCCCGACTCGCGGGCCGTCGACTGGCCGTGGCCGCGGGCGTCGTAGACGATCACGTCGTAGTCGTCCGCTAGGTCGCGGGCGAGCGGGAGCCGACAGCGCCCGTCGTCGAAGACGCCGTGGGCGACCACCAGCGGCGGCCCGTCGCCGCCGCTGCGGTCGTAGTGCAGTCTGACGCCCTCGGCGACCTCCACGTGGCCCGCCGTCCAGTCGGCCGGCGGGTGCGTCTCGATTGGCATGACGCCACGTACGCGCATCGGCCGCAAAAGCGTGCGGGCACCGGAACCACGGATCGGCGGTCGAACTCGCCCCCGGACCGCACCCGTTCTGTCGCCACGCGGCCGACGCGAGGAAAAGGCACATGGGCCCTCGGTCCGGAGTGTCGGGTATGTCAGAGCGGACGGACGAGCGGGTCGAGGACCTCGACGGCGACCTCGGCGACCCCGACGACGGCGACGTGGGGTTCAGCGACGACGAACTCGGGGTCGACGTGGACGCGCTGACCGGCGACCTCGACGGCGGGGGCGGCGGCTCGACCGCGACCCCGGACGCCGAATCGAGCGCCGGGTCCGCCGGGGCCGACTCGGGTCGGAGCCTGCGCTCGCGGCTGACGCCCTCCATCGGCCGGCCGAGCCTCGGGGTCAGCGTCCCCTCGCTGCGCTCGTTCCTGCTCGCCGCGGTGGTCGTGATCGGCGGGATGTTCGCCGGGAGCGTCGTCCCGCTGATCGGGTCGGTCACGGGCCTTATCGGCCTCTTCCTCGGCGCCTTCCTCCTCGGCGCGGCGAGCGGTACCCGTCGGTACGTCCCCGTGGCGGTCGCCGGCGCGGCCGCCGCCGTCTTCGCGACGATGATGCAGGGGGTACTGACGCTGACGTTCGTCGAGAGCATCGGCCTGGCGCCGACCGCCGCGCTCGGCGCGACCACCGGGATCGTCGTCGCCGTCCTCGGCCACTACTTCGGCCGGGACCTGCGCGACGGGCTCACCCGCGAAGTGTAACTCCCGGGTCGATCAGTCCGGCAGCGTCCACTCGTCGCCGTCGCGCTCGGCGACGCCCTCGTCGGCGAGCCGTTCGAGCGCCTCCTCGACGACCTCCGGGGGCGCCTCGACGCGGCGGCTCACCTCCTCGACGGTGCCCGACCGAGTGGCCAGCGCCGAGACCACGTCGCCGAGCAGGCGGGCGTCCTCGCCCTCGAACTGGTCGGTCAACTGCTCCATCACCTCCGAGAGGCGGCCGTGGACCCACCGCTGGGCCAGCGACAGTTCGCGATCGAGATCCTGCAGGCGGTCGAGTTCCGCGGCCAGGTCGCCGGCGTCCGACCCCGCCTCGACCTCGGCGTCGATGGACACGTGCCGGCAGGTGGTCACGTCGATGGAGCTGCCGGGGTAGCCGCTCTTGGTGCCGAACTGGTAGGGCGAGACGGTCACCTCCAGTCGGAGGTTCCGGGCGATGCGGAAGTACTTGCGGCGCTGGTCGTCGACGCTGCTCTCGACGAGGCCCGCCTCGTCCAGCCGTTCGAGGTGGTCGATGACCGCCTTCGGGCTCACGCCGATGTACTCGCTGATCTCCGTGACGTAACAGGGCTTGTGCGCGAGCAACCGGAGGATCCGCCGACGGTTGGCGTTGCCCAGCAGGTCGAGCAGTTCGGCGGAGTCCATTCACCTGAGGTTCGCGGTCGAGCCCTAAAAGCGTGTCCCCGCCGTCCCGACGCCGTCCGGGGGCCAGCGGCACGCGTCCGGTCACGGGGTCGAACCGGCATCGGTCCCCAGTCGCGGGAACGCGCGGGCGGCGAGGGCGACGGCGAGGACGGACGTGGCGACGCTCCCGGCGACCAAGACGAGGCTGGGCTCGTAGCGCAGCGGCGGGTGGAGGCCGAAGCCGTAGTCGACCAGGTCGTTGCCCAGCGCGAGCACGAGCGCGAGGCCGAGCGCGCCCGGCGTCGTCGTCCCGAAGTGCGGCAGGAAGTACGCCTCCGGGACAAAGAGGAGGTGCGTGACCAGCACGCCGAAGTACCGCCAGAGGTCGGGGAAGTACAGTCCGACGTGGAGGTTCAGCGCCAGCGCCGTCCACAGCCCCGTCTCGACCAGCCAGACGAACGATATCGTGTAGAGGTAGGCGAGCACGAGATTGGCGGGCGCGTCGTCCAGTCGGCGGCCGAGGTTCGGGAGCAGCGTCGCGAGCGCCAGCGCCATCAGCAGCGTCGCGACCGGCGAGTCCATGTAGACCGGCCACGCCAGCGTGTCGACGCTCGCCAGGGCGGGCTCCTCGACGCTGAGATAGAAGAAAAAGCCGACGAACACACCCGCGACGTTGGCGAATAGCAGCCACACGAGGCTGGGCGCGTTCTCCAGGTAGTAGCGGGCCCACCGCCGCGGGATCACGGCGTGGCGGCCGGTCGCTTCCCCGTCCGCCCGCTCGCCGTCCGCTCGCCCGTCGCCGGCCGGCGACTCGTCCATGGTCGACCCGGAGTCCCGCGGCCACAAAGCGGTACCGAAGCCCGCAGGCATCGTCGGACGCCGCTCGGCCGGCCTCGTCGCGGTCGCGTCGTGCGGTCTGATTGCGCGCCGTGATAAGGCTACCGGGGAAGACTTATCCGTTACCATGGTTGTGATCCACTCGCACGGCAATGTTCGAACAGTTCTCCAGCGGCTACTACCTGGGTCGGCTCTACGTCGAGCCCAGGGACGGCGACGCGGCGGCCATCGCCGCCGCCCAGCACGAGCGGGTCAACGAGCAGTTGTACGCGGACGAGGGGATCTCCCGGACGGATCTCCCCCTGGTCATGAAACTGGAGAACACACACTTCACCGTCTACGGCGACGAGAGCGTCCCGGCGGACACCATCGCCGTCCCCGAGTCGCTCGTCGAGGAGACGAACGTCCGCAACCCGCCCTCGCTGCGGGAGGTGTTCCTCGCCAAGGCCGAGCGGGCCAAACAGCTCCTCGCGGTCGCCGCAGGCACCCCGACCAGCGAGGAGGCCATCGAGGAGACCGTCCCCGACCACCCCTTCGACGGCGAGTTCGGTAGCCCTACCGGGATCTGAACGGCCGGCAGGGCGGTTGCGGTGCGGTCGGCGCGCGCTGTCGTCTCGGAATCGCTCGCGATTCCGAGGGCCGTCAGAGCTTGCTCTGACGTTGGCGCGCTTTCATGCGCGCGACGGAAGCCGCGCGAGGTCTTCGCGAGCCTGCGAGCGAAGGCGCGTCAGAGCTTGCTCTGACGGTAGATGAGAAGCGTAGCTTGCGAGCATCGCAATCGGCTGGGTTGGCTCGTGGCTGTCTGCGGTGCTGTCGCGGCGCTGTCCTGGTGGACTGAAAGGGCGAGGCGCGGTCGCGTGCATTTTAGTCGTCTGAGCGGGCACTACCCGAGCGGAGCGAGGGTATCCCGCTCAGCGACCGCGAGCGGGCCGAGGGCTTTCACCGCTTCCCGTCGACTGCGGTCGCGTTTCCAGCTAGCGAGCGGGCCGAGGGCTTTCATCGCTTGCCGTCGACTGCGGTCGCGTTTCCAGCTAGCGAGCGCACCCTGTAGTTTTAACCGGCCGCGGCGTCCCCATCCGGTGATGCTGGACCGGGTGCTCGGCCGCGCCGAACTCAAGGAGCGCATCGCGGAACTCGAAGACGAACTCGACAGCCGCGAGCAGCAGCTGGAGGCCGAGCAGCGCCGCCGGGCCGACGCCGTCAGCGACCGCCAGGAGGCGGAGGAACGGGTCAACCGCCTCGAAGACCGCATCGCCGAACTGGAGGGAGAGGTCGAGCGCCTGCGCGACGGCCAGGCCGGCGCCGACCGGTCGTTCGCCGCCGAGGAGACGCTGCGCGACGGCCGGCTCCGCGCGGTCCTCGACCGGCTGGAGTCCGTCGAGACCGACCCCGAGGGCGCGTTCACCGCGTACGTCCCCGACGGCCACGACCTCCCCGAGCCCGTCCGGGAGGCGTTCGGCGACCGCGCGGCGCTGGTGGGCCGGGCCGCGCCCTGTCTCGCCGTCACCGACGACGCTGCCCTCGTCGGCGCCTGCCTCTCCGTGCCGAACCCGCCCGAGCCGTTCACCGAGTGGAGCGACGCCTTCGCGTTCGACCGGTCGTGGTTCGAACCGACGGGTTCGTTCACGTTCGCCCTGGTGCGTTCGGATCTGTTCGCCATGGGCGAGTACGACGGCGGCGAGCGGGTCGCATTCCAGGGGTTCGACTCGGAGTTGAAGAGCCAGCACTCGAAGGGCGGCTACTCGCAGGCGCGCTTCGAGCGCCTGCGCGACGAGCAGATCGAGAACCACCTCGACCGCTGTCGGGTCGCGCTGGACGAGGCCGACACCGACCGGCTGTACGTCGTCGGCGAGCGGACGGTGCTGGACGAGTTCGACGAGATGGCCGACGGGGTTTCGTCGGTGAGCGCCTCCGGCGACCCCGAGCCCGCCCTGGAGTCGGCGTTTCGCGAGTTTTGGCAGGTACAGTTGCGAGCGTTGTAGAAAGTGACGTGGCGGGGATCGGAACGCTTGCGAGTAGCACGGCTACGAACAGCGCGACAGCTCTCGTAGCGACAGCAGCCGACAGGACTGCCGACCTGATCGTAGTGCAAAACAGCGTGAAAGCCCCGACCGTCTCGACTCGCGCGGCTCGCTGTCTCCGGAAATCGGAGATTTCCGGGATGACGAGAGAGCTCCGCTCTCTCGAACCACGCTCCTTGGGCTTCGCCCTGCGGTGCTTACTTCGCCGGGCTTCGTCGAGACGGTCGCCCCTTTCATTCCCACCCGTGTCGGTTGACCGGCCAGTCTGTGCGGGCGGGAATGAAAGGGGCCGGCCGTTCGCGGCGGCAGTGCCGCCGCGAGCTCGGGAGAGCTCCGCTCTCCCGGTGCTCCGGGAAGACGGGCGACGCAAGCACTGGAACGAGCGGAGCGAGTGAAGCGCGCAGCGAGCCACTCGACCGGAGCCGCCGGGGGCTTTCACGCTGTTCGCGGTCACGATCACGACTGTGGTCGCGGCGCTGAGAGCAGGGGCCGAGAGACCCCGATCTACCGTGCGATTAAACCGGGCGAGACCGAACACCGATCCATGCGCGTCGCGATCCTGGTCCACGAGGGGTTCCCCGACCGGGCGAAGACGGCCGTCGGGATCCTGCGGTACGGCGACGACGAGGTGGTCGCGGTCCTCGACCGGACCCGCGCCGGCGAGCGCGTCCGCGACCACGTCCCGGACGTACAGGACGCCCCCATCGTCGAGGGCATCGACGACGTGGACGAACCGCTGGACGCGCTCGTGGTCGGGATCGCGCCCATCGGCGGCGGCTTCGACGAGACCTGGCGGCCGGACGTGCGCGCCGCGTTAGAACGCGGCGCCGACGTGGTCGCCGGCCTCCACTACTTCCTGGCCGACGACGACGAGTTCGCCCGCCTCGCCGACGAACACGGCGCGGAACTCCGGGACCTGCGCCGACCCCCCGACGACCTGGCCGTCAGCGACGGCCGTGCGAGCGAGGTCGACGCCGAGGTGGTCCTGACGGTAGGCACCGACTGTTCGTCGGGGAAGATGACGACGACGTTCGAAC
Organism: Halosimplex marinum; assembly: GCF_051414075.1. Classification (NCBI taxonomy): domain Archaea; kingdom Methanobacteriati; phylum Methanobacteriota; class Halobacteria; order Halobacteriales; family Haloarculaceae; genus Halosimplex; species Halosimplex marinum. The sequence continues at coordinate 1,225,442 of NZ_JBLKNY010000003.1, forward strand.
TCGCGGAAGCGGCCCGCGAGCGGGGCGTCGACGCCGGCGTCGTCCCCACGGGACAGACCGGGATCGCGATCGAGAACTACGGGATCGCGGTCGACCGCGTCGTCTCCGACTTCGCCGCCGGCGCGGTCGAGCGGATGGTCGAGGAACGGGCCGCCGAGTTCGACGTGCTGTTCGTCGAGGGCCAGGGCGCCGTCGCCCACCCCGCCTATTCGGGGGTGACCACCAGCGTCCTCCACGGGGCGATGCCCGACCGGCTCGTCCTCTGTCACGCGGCCGGCCGCGACGCCGTCCACGGCTACGAACACGTCCCGATCCCGCCGCCCGGCGAGTACGCCGCCCTCTACGAGTCGCTAGTCGACCCCGTCGCGCCCGCGGAGGTGATCGCGGGGTCGCTGAACACCCAGGACCTCGACGCGGACGCGGCCGGCGACGCCGTGGACGAGTACGCCCACGCCATCGACGCGCCCGCGACCGACCCCGTCCGATTCGACGCGAGCGAGATTCTGCCGGCGGTCCTCGGAGCGGAGTGAGGATGCCGTCGAACAACACTGGCGCCGACCTCTCCACCGAGTTCGAACGCCTCTCCCTCCCGCTGGCGGACCCGTTCGCCATCGCCCGCGGGACGACCGAGACGGCCGAGAACGTCCTCGTCCGGGTCTCCGACGGAACCCGCGAGGGCGTCGGCGCCGCCGCACCCTCGACCTACTACGGCGAGACGCCCGCGACCGTCGCGGCCGTCCTGCCGGACCTCCTCGAAGTCGTCGAAGGCGCGGGCGACCCCCACGCCCGCCAGCGGATCGACCGGAAGTTACGGGAGCGCGTCGGCCACAACCCCGCCGCCCGTGCCGCCGTGGATATCGCCGTGGCAGACCTGGCCGCCAAGCGCCTCGGCGTCCCGCTCTCCCGCCAGTTGGGCCTCGACCCCGACGCGGCGCCCACGTCGTCGTTCTCCATCGGCCTCGCGAATCCCGAGGAGACCCGCCGGCGGGCCGAGCGCGCGGTCGCGGAGGGCTACTCGACCCTCAAGGTGAAACTGGGCGAGGGCCGCACGGTCGAGCGCCTGACAGCCGTCCGCGAGGGCGCGCCCGACGCGACGCTCCGGGTCGACGCCAACGCCGCCTGGACCCCCGCCGAGGCCGTCGCCAAGTCCGAGATCCTCGCGGACCACGGCGTCGAGTTCGTCGAACAGCCGGTCCCCGCCGACGACGTCGCGGGGCTCCGCCGCGTCCGCGACCGGGGCGCGGTCCCCGTCGCCGCCGACGAGTCCGTCGAGACCGCGGCGGACGCCGCCCGGGTCGCCGACGCCGTCGACATCGTCGTCGCGAAGCTCCAGAAGTGCGGGAGCCTGCGTGAGACGCGGCGAGTGGCCGAAGTCGCACATGCCCAGGGTTGCGAGGCGATGATCGGATGCATGGTCGCCTCGAACGCGACCATCGCGGCGAGCGCTCACCTCGCCCCGCTGTTCGACCACGCGGATCTCGACGGCTCGCTACTGCTCGACTCGGACCCCTTCGACGGCGTCCCGATGCCCGGCGGCGCGATCGACCTCGCGGCGGTCGAACGCGCGGGGACTGGGGCGGTCGAAACCGACGACGCGGAGTGACCGGTCGCCGCTTCGCTACAACCGGTCGACGGTCGCGGCGTAGACGCCGCCGAGCACCAGCCCGTAGACGGCGTGCCACAAAAGCGACGGGACGGCGAAGTTCGGGAACGGCGGCGACGCCGGCGACCCCACCGCGTCGAGCCACAGCGGCATCACGAGCGCGGCCAGCACGGCCCACGTCAGGACGCCCCAGGCGACGCCGGCGCCGACCTGCTCGCCGGGCGAATCGAGGTCGAGCGCGCCGACGATGGCCGCGAAGACCACGCCCAACAGTGCGCCGTGGGAGGCGTGGACGAACAGCCCCGCAGCGCCGCTGGGCGGCGGCGCCAGCGCGTACAGCGACGGGATCGCCACCGCGATCGTGGGTTCGTTCATCGCGACGATCAGCGCGCCCATCGCCAGCGCGCCGAGTATCCCCCCGACGACGCCCGCCTGCCAGGAGTCGTTCGCGTGCGCTTCCTCCGCCGCAGCCTCGGTCGCTGTCGACATGGTCGAGCGGACTCGTGGGGGACGAAAGAAATCGACTCGGCAGTGTGTCCGTGCCGTCACGACGCACGTCGGCGGTACGATTATGTGGGGCAACCACATCGCCAGCGACTCGCAACGAACGGCGGGCGGAGTGCCGATCACGCGGTCGACGGAGCGGCGGTCGCGCCGTCAGTCCGGTCCGCCCGCCACAGTTCGAGCGCCGTCCAGACGCTCCAGGCGCCGACCGCGAGGATCGAGACGAGTTCGGCGCCGCCGTAGCCGACCTGCGCCCGGCGGAGTCCCAGGTCGTAGGGGAGCCAGACGGCGAGCGCCGCGGTCCCGAGCGCGACCTGCGCGGCGCCGACCCGGCGCCGACCGGCGCGCCAGTCGGCGACACCGGCGATCCACGGGAGCAGCCACGCGACGAGGAAGATGACGGTCGCGACCGCGTGCAGCGGCGACCCCATCGGGAACAGCCCCGCGACCGCGAACGACGCGCCGAGCAGCGCGTAGAGCCCGCCCGACACCCGGCTTCGCGCGGTCCAGAGCCGCCAGGCGAACGGGAGCGCCAGCCCGCCGGCGGCGACCAGGCCCGCGTTGAACGCGAGCGCGGCCGCCCCCTCGGTCGCGCCGATCACCGAGAACGGTTCCGCGGGCCAGTCGTACCCGGTCGCGAGCGCCGCCCCGACTCCCAGCGTGAGCAGGACCGTCGCCGGCGAGCAGACCCCCGCGGCCGTCGCGAGCCGTCGGATCCTGTCGGCCATATCCGAGATGTCACCCGGCCGCGAAAAGTGCGTTCCGGTCAGATCCACTCGGCGAACGACTCGCGCTCGCGGCTCAGCTCGACGTACTCCTCGCTCATCAGGGCGAGCGCTTCCTCCAGGTCCGCCCCGTCGTTCAGGTGCTCGCGGACGCGGGCTTTCTTCCAGACGCTGGGCGTCACCCCGGCCTCCCAGCGGGCCTCGATGGGGTCGAGGTAGCGGTCTCGCGTTTCCTCGTCGATCCCCTGCTCGGCCAGCCCGCGCCGGGCGAACTCGAAGACCTCGGCGAAGATCTCGTCGCTGTCCGCGGTCCGCTCGCCGTCGGCGGTCACCCACGCCAGGTCGGCGTCGGGACCGTCCTCGACGGCGGCGTAGAAACTCCGCTCGGCGTCGTCCCGCGGGAGGTCTTCGAGCGGGTGGTCGGCGGCGACCAGTCCTTTGAGAAGGCCCGCGGTCAGGACCTGCAGGCCGACGATGTCGCGGACGGTCGGCTGGGTGGGCAGCGGGCGGTACTCGATACGCAGCGAGCGCCGGTCGCAGGCGCCGTCGACGGCGTTACCGCCGGCCACGCCGCGCACCCACCTCCAGAAGGTGCCCCGCTTGTAGTCGAACTCCCAGGCCTCGCTCGTCGGGTCGCCGCCCTTCTGCCCCTCTTCCTCCACGTCGTCCTCGTCCTCGATCCACTCCCGGAGGAAGGGCGCGAACGTGTCGTCCGTGACGACCTGTTCCAGCGCGTCAGCTGGCTCGTCGAGGTCGTCGGGGACGCGGACCTTCCGACAGCCCTGGTTCATCGACTGCTCGAAGGCGGCGACCCGGAGTTCGTGGTGAGTCTCCGCGACCAGCCGCTCGGGGTCGTCCACATTGTAGCAGTCGCCGGGCAGGAACGGCGAGTTGGCCGACAGCGCCACCAGCGGGCCGAGCGTCCGCGTCGCGAGGTTGTGGTATCGGGGGAACTCGCCGGTGTCGGGCACCTGCACGTGGGGCTGGATCGAGGTCGCCAGCGACTCGAAGAGGATGGTGCGGTAGCCCGCCGTCGCACCCGGAACGGAGAAGTCGATCTCGCCGCCGGCCCGCCGGACTGCGACGTTGTCCAGCGCGCCGTAGCGTGGGTCCCTCCGCATGTTCCGCGCGACGAGGACCGGGTCGTCGGGGTCGCCGCCGGGGACGACGACCGGCCGTTCCTCGGTGCTGGTCGGGCCCCCTTCGACCGCCACGTCGTCGAGGTAGGCGTGGGTCCCCTCGGCGGGCGCGACGGCCGGCATCGCGTCGAGGACGACCTCCAGCCCGTGCTCGCGCGCTCGCTCGCGGGTGGCCTCCAGATCGCCCTCGATCTCGGCGGCCTGGGCGGCGACGCCGTCGCCGTCGAAGCGGCTCGGCGCGGCGTTGAGTTCGGCGTTGTGCAGTCCCAGCTCCTTGTCGGCGGGCCCCTCGTACACGTCCTCGGGGATCGGGGCCAGCGAGCGACTCTCGCCCTCCCCGTCGCCCGCCAGCGCGTAGACCTCCAGTTCCAGTCCCAGCGTCGCCGCCTCGTTGTCGAAGGCGCCCTCACCCAGCGCGTCGGTCAGCCGGTCGGCCTGTGCGCGGACCCGCTCGTCGAATTCGTCGGTCCCGGCGAGCGAGCGCCTGACGAGCGACTCGTGGTCGGTCATTGCCCCGAACTGCGCTATCGCGGTCAAAAAAGGCTCCGGGCCGCCGGCCTCGAACGGTCGCGCCCGGCGGCCGCTCACTCCCCGTCGACGAGTTCGATGGCGTCGTCGCCGGTCGGGACCGCACAGAGGAAGGCGCCCTCCAGGTCGCGCTCGTTGCGGTACCAGTGGACCGCACCCGCAGGGATGTGCAGCGCGTCGCCGCCCTGCACGATGTGCTCCTCGCCGTCGATGCCGACGACGTACTCCCCCGCGAGCACGTACTGCTCGTGTTCGATCTCGTTTTTGTGTTTCGGCACCTCGGCGCCCGGTGCGAGCGTGAACCGCCGGATCGCGAGGTTCTCCGCACCGTGGTCCTCGCCGATCAGCACCGCCTTCGAGAGCCCCTCGGCGGCGTCGACCTGTTCGTACTCGATGTCCTCGGCGCGGCGCACCAGCGGCGTCGCCGGGTCCGCGGTCGCCTCGTCGTCGGTCGCCTCGCGCTCGCTCATACCGGCGGCTACGACCCCCGGGACAATGACTGTGGTCCCGACGGCGGAGCGTGGTCCGCAACGACAGACGACTGTTCGGGTGTGGTGGCGCGCGCTGTCGCGCGTTTCATCGCGCGACAGCACCGTGCGAGGGATGAGTTGCGAGGGACCGAAGGTCCCTCGGACCGTGCGAACGGCGCCTTCGGCGCCGTGAGCAGACATCGCAGGCCGAAGGCCGAGAAGCGCAATCGGTTGGGGAGGCTCGTGGCCGTCTGCGGTGCCGTGCGGTACAGTGCTGTGCCTGGCGGACTGAAAGGGCGAGGCGCGCTCGCGCCCAGTTCAGTCGTCTGAGCGACCACTACCCGAAGCGGCCGGAGGCCGCGAGGGTATGTCGCTCAGCGACCGCGAGCGCGCCGAGGGCTTTCATCGCCTGCTGTCCGCTGCGGTAGCGACTCCAGCTAGCGAACCCGATGGAACGGTCAGCGCGCCTCGACAACGGAGACCCGGAACATCCGATTCAGAGACCGGCGCGGTCGAACACGCGTCGAAGCGACTCGGCCGTCTCACGGGCGGCGTCCTCGTCGGCCATCGCCTCCAACTCGTCCGAAAACGGCTCGGCCATCACGGGGCCGTCGTAGCCCACGGCATCGAGGTGCAAGAGGAAGGTCTCGATGTCGATCACGCCCGTCGCGCCGGGCATGGCCCGTTCGGTGTCGACGTACTCGTCCATCGCGAGCCCCTCGGGGGCGTCGTTGACGTGGACGTCGACGATGTCGTCGGCGTCGAGCGCCTCCAGCGCCTCCGTCGACCCCCCGGCGGTGTGCCAGTGCCAGCTGTCGAGGAGGAGACCCACATTCTCCCCGACCGCCTCACAGAGGTCGAGCATCCCGTCGGCGGTCGAGACGAACTCGTACTCGTGGCCCGCCCGCAACGTCTCGGGGCCGAGAAACTCCAGGCCGAGGTCGATCCCGTGGTCGGCCAGCACGTCCGCGACCGGGTCGAGGCGGTCGCGGTGAAAGGCGAAGTTCTCCTCGAAGGGCCGCTCGTCGCTGAACGACATGATGTAGGTGGACATCCGGGTACAGCCGACCGCGGCGGCCGCCTCGGCCACCTCGGGGAGCGCGTCCAGACCCGACTCGTAGGTCTCGGCGTCGCCGGTCGCGTCGACGGGGAGGTTCGCGCTGCCGGTCCGGAGGCCGTGCTCGTCGAGGACGGCGCGGTAGTCGTCTGGACCGTGCTCGCGGAGGTATCCCAGGTCGACCTGGACCGCGTCGAAGCCGGTCTCGGCGGCGAGCGCGGCCGCCTCGGGGAACGGCAGGTCGACGCCCGCGGCGCCGGGTCCGAAGCTCGTGTACATGTCCCGAGCGTCGCCGCCCGACGGCATATACCTCCCGCAGGGAGCGAGTCTCGCCCGTGTCGGGCCGCGAGCGGGGTCGATCCCCGGCGCCACGCACGGGCTTAAGTTCGTGCCGGGAGTACCCGGAGGTATGCGACGATTCCGCATCGGGAGCGCCTTCGGGATCCCGATCGACGTGGATCTCACCTTCCTCCTCGTCCTGCCGCTGTTCGCCTGGGCGATCGGGTCACAGATCGGCCGGTACGTCGAGATCGTCAACGACCTGTTCGGGTCGGCGATCCCCGTCGACGCCCTGACGACCTCGACCGAACTCTCGCTGGCGCTGGGGCTGGTCGCGGCGCTGGGGCTGTTCGCCGGCGTCGTCCTCCACGAGCTGGGCCACTCGCTCGTTGCGATGCGCTACGGGTTCCCCATCTCGTCGATCACGCTGTGGATCTTCGGCGGCATCGCCCAACTGGACGAGATGCCCGAGGACTGGCGCCAGGAGTTTCTCATCGCCATCGCCGGCCCGGTCGTCAGCGTCGCGCTCGGCGCCGTCTCCTACGCCGCCTTCCTCGCGGTGCCGGCGGGCGAGTCGCTGGGGCTGGCGGCCGCGCAGTTCGTCCTCGGCTACCTGGCGCTGATGAACGTCGTGCTGGCAGCGTTCAACCTCCTGCCGGGCTTCCCGATGGACGGCGGGCGGGTCCTCCGGGCGCTGCTCAACCGCACCCGCCCGTACGCCCGCGCGACCGAGATCGCCGCCGAGGTCGGCAAGCTGTTCGCCATCGGCCTCGGCCTGTTCGGCCTGTTCGGTGGGGGCGGCCTGTTCATGGTGGCCATCGCCTTCTTCATCTACATCGGCGCGGCCAGCGAGGCCCAGCAGACGGTGATGCGTGCGGCCTTCGAGGGCGTCACCGTCGCGGACGTGATGACGCCGGCCGAGCGCGTGACGACCGTCGACGACGACCAGTCGGTCGCCGAGCTGATCGAGACGATGTTCCGCGAGCGCCACACCGGCTACCCCGTCGAACGCGACGGGGAGGTCGTCGGGCTCGTCACGCTCGAGGACGCCCGCGCGGTGCGGGAGGTCGAACGGGACGCATACCGCGTCGCGGAGGTCATGTCGACGGACCTCTACACGGTCGCGCCCGACGACGACGTGATGACGGCGCTGGAGGAGCTGGATTCGCACGCAGTCGGGCGGCTGCTCGTCATGGAGGACGACGAGTTCGTCGGCCTGATCACCCGGACGGACATCATGAGCGCGCTGTCGATCATCAAATCGAGCGGCCGCTACCAGTCCGAACCGGCCGACTCGACGGGCCCCGACGTGTTCCAGGCCGAGGAGTCGCGCCAGTCCTGAACGGCGGGAGCCGGTCCGACCGCGGCCGGTCACGTCGCCGCCGTCCGCGACGGGTCCCGGTCAGTCGGCGTGCTCGACGCCGGTAATCTCGAAGCGCGCGCCCGACTCGCCGTCGTGGCGGTCGGTGACACAGACGTCCCAGCCGTGGGCCTCGACGATGCTCTGGACGATGGCCAGCCCGAAGCCCGTCGACGCCTCCCCAGTCGAGTAGCCCGAGTCGAACACCGCGTCGCGGTCCTCCTCGGGGATGCCGCGGCCGTCGTCCTGGACGAAGAATCCGCCCTGGCGCGGCCCGCCGGGTTCGTCGCCGGTCGGGCAGTCCGGCATGTCGCCGACCGTGACCGTCACGTCCGGACCCCCGTGGGTGACCGCGTTGACGAAGAGGTTCTCGAGGGCGCTCCGGAGCCGGCTCCCGTCGGCCATGACCGTCGCGGTCGTCCGGACTTCGAGCGCCGCGTCACCCGTCTCGACGGTGTCCCAGGCCTCGCGGGCCACCTCGGCGAGCGCGACCGGCTCCAGCTCCGAGACGGACTGGCCCTGGCGGGCGAGCGCGAGCATGTCGTCGATGATCGCCTCCATCCGGTCGTGGGCGCGGGCGATCCGCTCGAAGTGTTCGCGGTCGTCGGGGTCGGCCGCCTCCGCGAGCGTCTCGGCCGTCCCGGCGGCGACGTTCAGCGGGTTGCGGAGGTCGTGGGAGACGACCCGGGCCACCTCCTCCAGGCGCTCGTTCTGCCGGCGGAGCTGGCGCTCCCACTCGCGGCGCTCGGTCACGTCGATGTAGATGGCGAACCCGCCGCTGGTGTCGTCGTAGGGGACGAACCGCAGGAGGAAATCGCGCGGGCCGTCGGGCGTCCGGCGGCGCACCTCGACCTCGAGGCGCTCGCCGGCGCGGGCCCGCTCGTTGAACGACGCGGCCGCCGCCCGCTCGTCGGCGGGGACGATGAGGTCGTCCAGCGGCCGGCCCACTGCGGCCTCGGCGTCGACGCCGAACGTCTCCGCGAACTCCGCGTTCACGTCGGTGACGACCGGCGCGTCGCCGTCGAACTCGGTCGCGACCACCGGCTCGCTGAGGTTCTCGAACAGCGTCGAGAACCGGTCCCGCTGCTCGCGCAGCGCCGCCTCCAGGCGCTTGTGCTCGGTGACGTTGTTCAGCACGGCCTGGGCCGCCGGCTCGCCCCCGTGGGTGACCGGTTGCATCGCGGCGACGACGTACTTCTCGGTGCCGTCGGCGGCCACGAGCGTCCGCTGGGCCGCCGGCGTGGGCTCGCGGTCGGCGACCACTCGTTCGAGGCGCTCGGCCGAGGTCGCGTGCCCCGCTTCCGGGATGAACTCCAGGCCGCTGCGACCGACCGCGTCCGCGGCCTCCTCCAGTTCGAGCAGCGCGGCGAGCGCGTCGTTGGCGGTCCGGATCACCCCCTTGGCGTCGAAGACGCAGACTGGGACCGGTGCGCGGTCGACCAGCGCCCGGTAGCGGTCGGCGTCCTCGGCGTCGGCCGCCCGCTCGCGGAACCGCTCGACCGCATCGTCGACGGCCGCGGACAGCGCCGCCTCGTCGCCGGGTTCGACGGCCGCGGCCAGCGCGCCGACGACGCCGGCCTCGACGTACGGGTCGAGGTCGCCGCCGGTGACGACCACGACGGGAACGGCGGCGTCGCGGTCGCGAACGTCGGCCACGAGCGCGACCGGGTCCCAGTCGGCCCCGTCGGGGTCGACGACGACACAGCCGGCGCGCCCCTCGTCGACCGCCGCGAGCGCGTCGGCGGGGCCGGCGACCCGCCGGACGGTCGCCCCGTCGAGGGCGGCGAGGCCGTCGCTGGCTGGCCCGCCGCCGACCCGCACGACCCGCGTCGGTCGCGTCCGTTCGTTCATCGACTCGTCACACCCACTCGTCTCGGCGGGCGCGATTGCGGCGCGCTCGCCGGGACTGCACACCCGATAGTTCGACTACTGGCGGATTACCCTTTCGACGGCGCGGTCGGCCCGCGGACGGGACCGCGGTCGGGGTCGGGAGAAAGCCCGCGGACGCGCTCTCAGCTGTCGCCCTCTAACTGGTCGAAGGCGGCGGGGTCCTGCCACAGCTCGTGGAGGGTGCCCGCGGCGAGGAACCGCGTCGGCGCGGCGACCCACTCGGTGGTCACGGGGTCGGACAGCTCCGGCGCGTCGGTCTCGAACCACCAGGCGACGTAGCGGCCGTCGGACAGCCGCGCCGTCGGGTACATCTGCCCGTCGACCTCCACGTCGACGCGGGTCTCGTCGTCGACCGGCGGCCGCTCGTCGCCGTCGGTCGCGACGCTGATCTCGATGGGGATCGACCGCTCCCCGCTCGCCTCGCCGACGCCGCTCTCGTCGCCGCGTTCCGTGGTCGGGATCATCCTCGTCTCGGTTCTACGGGAGGGCCCCGCGGCCCATAAACCCCAGTCGGTCAGGCGTCAGACGCCGCGCTCTCGGGCGGTGAGCGGGCCGGCGCGTGACGCCGCGCCCGGACCGGTCGCCCGGCATCGCCCGGCCGGTTCCCCGGCGGCCGCCTCCTCCGACTGACCGCCGCGTCCGCCCTGACCCCGGCGGCGGTCGCGGTCGCGTTCCCGCCGGTCGTCGACACCGGGATGAACCGGACGCTGACCGGGACGGCGACGCCGGCTGTCCGGCGTAGCTCCGCCTCGATATCGCCGGCGAGACCGGGGTCGATCTCGCCCCCGGGCGCGGTCACCGTCACGACGACGCGGGTCGGCGTCCGGCTGAACGGTTCGTCGCCGTACTCGACGGCGACATCGGTCAGCGTCAGGTCGGCGTACCGGTCGCTGTCGACGACCTCCTGGGCGGCGGCGTGTACGCGCTCCGTCGACGCCCCGGCCCGGTACGCCGAGTAGGTGAACGCGCCCAGGATCGCTGCGAGGACGAGCACGGCGACCGCGATGACGACGGTCCAGTTGTGCACCCGGCGGCGCGCCCCCCGGCGCTCGCGCTCGCCCTGGGCCCGGTAGCCCGAGAGCCACAGCGTCGCCAGCGCCATCAGGTTGATCGAGAGCGTGTTGACCAGCACCAACAGCCCGGCGCGGAGGACGATCGCCGGCAGCCCCCAGGCGATGCCGATGCCGACGGCGGCGGTCGGCGGGATCAGCGCCGCCGCCACCATGACCCCGACCAGCGGCGTCGAGATGTCGCCGGTCAGGCTCCTGGCGCCGGCCGCGCCCGACCCCAGCGCGACGACCAGCGAGAGGAGGTCCGGCGAGAGCCGCCCGGAGATCTGCTCGATCGCGGTCACGTCGACGTTCGGCGGGACGAGGAAGAACGTCCGGACGACCAGCGCGAAGGCGGTCGCGCTCGCGACGGCCAGCCCGAACCCGAGGACCTGGAACGTCACCCCCTCTCTGGTGAGGCTCCGGTCGGCCAGCACCGTCCCGACGCTGGCCGAGAGCGCCGGCCCGATCAGCGGCGCGATCACCATCGACCCGACGACGATCGACGCGCTGTCGAGCAACAGCCCGGCGGTCGCGACGACGGCGCTCGCCACCGACAGCAGGATGTACGTGAGCCTGTCGGGGACGAGCCCCTTCGCGACCATCCGGATCTCCTCGTGGGCGATGTGTTCGTCGGACGTCTGCTCGTCGTACTCGCGCTGGAGCTCGCCGAAGCGGTCGGAGACGACCGTCTGGACGTTCTGGACGACGACGTGGGACTCCTCGTCGATCCCGATCTCCCGCAACGAGGCCACCACCGGCTCGACGGCCTCGACCGGCAGCGGGAAGGTGGCGACCGCCTCGTACTCGCGGTCGTCCGGCCGCCGGTCGGTCCCGCCGACCTCGTCGGTGACCGCGTAGTCGACGCCGTGGTCCGCGAGGACCCCTTCGACGGCCGCTCGCTCCCCCTCGGGGATCGTCACGTGGACGAAACGCATGAGGAGAGGGAGTCTCGCGAGTCGACGGCCGAACCGGCCACCGGGCAGCGACCGGGCGGTCGGCGGACGCGAGTGCCGGACGGTCGACGGGCGGCTCGATCGCCGGACGGTCGACGGATGGGCCGACGGACGGGCGCCCGACGGGCGGACCGACCGCCGGGCGGTCCCCGCCCGGTCACGCCGCGACGATCGGCTCGTAGTCGTACTCGCTGGTGAGGTCTTTCAGCTTCTCCAGGGCGGCCTCCTCCTCTTCTAAGTTCTCGTGGAGGACGTCGCCGGCCTCGTCCATGCCGAGGCGGTCGGCCAACAGCGCGAGGTTGCCGTAGGCGGCGATCTCGTAGTGTTCGGTCTTCTGGGCGGCCGTCAGGTTGGCCACGTCGAGCACGTCCGGGTCCGGGTCCATCTCGACCAGCTCCTGGTGTTCCTCGATCAGCCCCTGGATGCCCTCGCACTCCTCCTCCTCGGGCTCCTGGCCGAGCATCTCGAACACCTCTTCGAGCCGGTCGATGTGGCCCTCCGTCTCCTCGCGGTGCTCCCGGAACGCCTGTGCGATCTCCTCGTGTTCTGTCTGCTCGGCGAGCTGGTCGAGCACGTCGAGCAGCTCGTTCTCGGCGTAGTAGATGTCTTCCAGTTCGTGCGTGAACAGCTCTTTCGCAGATGTGACTGCCATGGTGAACCTCCGTCGGCCCCTCCGGCCGCCCCGCCGATAGTAATCCGCTCGCTACCGACGGACCCGCTGACGGCGCCGTCGTATCCGCCGGTTACCGGCTCGAAAGCTCGCCTGAACCGACCCCGGTTCCCCGGAGAAACCGGCGCGAGCGGCACTGGCCGGTACGAACGGGCGGCCCGGGGTGAACGGACGCGCCCGTTTTTCACGTCGGGCGCGAACGGGGCGACATGGAAGGGGACCTGCTCGTCTACGGAGCGTACGGCTACACCGGCTCGCTGATAACCGAACGGGCCGTCGCGGACGGCCTCGACCCGGTCCTCGCCGGGCGGTCGGCCGAACGGGTCGAGGCGGCGGCGACCGAACGCGGCTGCGACCACCGGGTGTTCAGCCTGGAACACCCGACGGTCGTCGAGCGGATGGTCGCCGACGTCGACGCCGTGCTCAACTGCGCCGGGCCGTTCGAGGACACGGCGGAGCCGCTGGTCGACGCGTGTCTCCGCGCCGGCACCGACTACCTCGACCTCGCCGGGAACGTCGACGTGCTCGAAGCGACCGCGGCCCGCGACGCGGAGGCGACCGAGGCGGGCGTCGCGCTCGTCCCCGGCGTCGGGTTCGACGTGGTTCCGACCGACTGCCTGGCGGCGATCCTCCACGGCCTGCTCCCCGACGCCGAACAGCTCACCCTCGCCATCGACGGGCTCGGCACCTTCTCCCCGGGGACGGTGAAGTCGATGCTCCGCGGGCTCGACCGCCCGGGCGCCGTCCGCCGGGACGGCCGCGTCGAGACGGTCCCGATGGCGTACAAGCGACGCACCTTCGAGTTCCCGACCGGGGAGACGACCGCCGTCACCGTTCCCTGGGGCGACGTGTCCTCGGCGTACTACTCGACGGGCGTCCCGAACATCGAGGTGTACGCGGGCGTCCCCGACCGCGTCGCCGACGTACTGGAGCGGACCCGGCGGCTCGTCCCCGTCCTCGCCGCGGGGCCGGTCCGCCGGGCGGCCGAGGCCGTCGCCGGCCGGGTCGTGTCTGGCCCGACGGCCGAGGAACGGGCACAGAGTGAGACGCACATCTGGGCCGAAGTGGTCGAGGCGGACGGCACCGCCGCCCGCGCGCGGATGCGGACCCCCGACGCCTACGACCTGACCACGGCCACGGCGGTCGAGGCCGCGCGGCGCGTCCTCGACGGCGAAGCCGGCGACGGCTTCCAGACGCCCGCCTCGGCGTTCGGTCCGGAGTTCGCCGAGGCCTTCGAGGGCGTCGAGCGGGAGATCCTGACCGAGCCCGAACCGGAGCGGGTCGCGCAGTAGCGCGGCCGGCGACCGCCACCGGACGAGTGGCGACCGGCGACGGGGATCGGTCCAGCGGCGGCCCGCGGCCGTAAGACGCCGTTACCGCGGGTTCCCGCCCGTTACTTTTCCCCGGCGGTTCCCGAGGGCCGGGCATGGCGAAAGAGCTGGAAGAACTGGACATGACTCGCGACGAGGCGGCGGACAAGCTCGAATCGATCGCCGCGGACCTGCGCGGCGACGGGAGCTTCGACGTGAACGTGAACAACCGGACCGTCCACCTCGCGCCGCCTGACGAGATCGGCATGGAGATCGGCGTCCGCGAGATGTCGTCGCTGCTGCGGGGCAGCCGCGAGGCGTTCACCGTCAAACTCGACTGGAAACCGGAGTAGCGGCGGTCGCCGCTCGGCACGTTCGTCGATCCGGCCGTGTTCTCCGCCGACGCCGCCTTTTTGCCCGGCCGGTGCGGGAGTCCGGCAATGACGGTCGACATCGCCTTCGTCGGCGCCGGCGGCATCGCCCAGTGGCAGCACTTCGACAACCTCGAGGCTATCGACGACGCCCGGATCGTCGGGGTCTGCGACGTGGACGCCGAGACCGCGGAGTCCGCCGCGGAGCGGTTCGACGCGCCCGCCTTCTCGGACCACCACGACCTCTACGCGGAGACCGACCCCGACGCCGTCTTCGTCTGTCTCCCGCCCTTCGCCCACGACGACCAGGAGGTCGCCGCCGCCGAGCACGGCTACGACCTGTTCGTCGAGAAGCCGCTCGCGCTCTCCGCCGAGAAGGCACGGGAGATCGAGGCCGCGGTCGAGGACAACGACGTGCTCGCGCAGGTCGGCTACGACTGGCGCTACTCCGCGGGCGTCGAGCGCGCCCGGGAGATCCTGGCCGGCCGCGACGTGGGCTACGTCGACGGCTACTGGTGGGGCGGCGTCGCCGGCGGCGAGGACCACTGGTGGCGCCACGCCGACAAATCCGGCGGCCAGGTCGTCGAGCAGGCCACCCACGTCTACGACACCGTCCGGTACCTCGCCGGCGACGTGGAGCGCGTCGCGGCGGCCGGGAGCCACCGGATCGAGGAGGCCGTCGACTTCTCCGACGCCACCTCGGCGACGATGACCCACGAGAACGGCGCGATATCGCACGTCTCGACCACCTGCGCAGCCGAGGACGACAAGCACGGCCTCGAAGTGGTCGCCGACGGCGCGACCATCGAAGTGACCGAGCAGTCCGTCTCCGGCGTCGTCGACGGCGAGGCGGTCGACGAGGAGTTCGACCGCAACCCCTACGCCGCCGAGGTCGAGGCGTTCGTCGACGCCGTCGCGTCGGGCGACGGCGCCGGCCTGCGCTCGCCGTACAGCGACGCCCGCCGGACCTTCGAACTGACGCTGGCGGTCAACGAGTCCATCGAGGACGGCGAGCCGGTGGAGCTGTAGGCGTTCGGCGGCCGACCGCTTTCAGCGGTTGCGGTCGATCCACTTGCAGAACGCGTCAAAATCGTCCGCACCGGCTTGCTCGGCGATGTGCCGGAGCGTTCCCGTATCGATGCGGTCGTGACGCGGGACGCTCACCGTCCGCGGTTCCGTATCGTGGTCCTCCGGTGGAAACCACGTGAGGATGACGTGGTCGCCGGTCGTTCGCTACCACTCGAAGCCACCGACGTTCCCGAGGACTCTGATCACGTCGTCGCCGGAAAAGTCGCGCGAGACCATTCCCCGGGCTACTGCAGCACGTCCGGGAGGTCGCCGGAGGTGTTCTCGTCGGGGTCGATACCGACCTCGCGGAGTTCCTCGTCCGTCGGCTCGCGCCCCGTCTCGCCGTGGTAGAGTGCGACCGCCTCGTCGAGGTTGTCGAGCGCCGCCTCGCGAGTTTCCCCCTGCGACGCGACGCCGGTCTCCTCGTCGCGTGCGACCCACAGATCACCGCTCTCGCCGAGCGTGAGGGTAATCTCGACCGGCGTGGTCGGATCCTCGTCGCCGGTCCCGTCGGTGTCGGTGCTCATACGCCGGATCAGGTCGGGATGACTGATAAGTTCTCGGTGCCGTCGGTGCTCACTCCAGCAGGCTCTCGCCGGTCATCGCCGCCGGTTTCTCGATCCCCATCAGTTCCAGCAGCGTCGGCGCGAGGTCCTCCAGCGCGCCGCCCTCGCGCACCAGCCGGCCGCCGTCGGTGCCGTCGGGCGCGAGGTAGATCAGCGGCACGGGGTTCGTCGTGTGGGCGGTGTAGGGCTCTTCCTCGGTCCCCATGTCGTCGGCGTTGCCGTGGTCGGCGGTGACGAGGGCGTGGCCCCCGGCCGCCCGGATCGCCTCGACCAGCCGCCCGAGTTGCTCGTCGACCGCCTCGACCGCCGCGACGGCGGCGTCGAAGTCGCCGGTGTGGCCGACCATGTCGGGGTTCGCGTAGTTGAGCACCAGGAGATCGGGGTCGCGCTCCTCGATCTCGGCGACGGCGGTGTCGGTCACCGCGGCGGCGCTCATCTCCGGTTGCTGGTCGTAGGTCGGCACGTCGGGGCTGGGGACGATCTCGCGGATCTCGCCGTCGAACTCCACCTCGCGGCCGCCGTTGAGGAAGTAGGTGACGTGGGCGTACTTCTCGGTCTCGGCGAGTCTGAGCTGGGTGTGGCCCGTCTCCGAGACGACCTCGCCGAGCGTGTCCGCGGGCCGGATCGGCGGGAACGCGGTCGGCAGGTCGAAGGTCTCGTCGTACTGGGTCATCGTGACGACGCGGGTCTCGGGCGGGTCCGTGTGGCCGCCCCAGGCGTCCGGGCGGATGTCCGCGAGCATCCGCGTCAGCTGGCGGGCCCGGTCCGAGCGGAAGTTGAAGAAGACCACGCTGTCGCCGTCCTCCATCGCGGGTCCGCCCTCGATCAGCGTTGGCTCGACGAACTCGTCGGTGTCGCCGCGGTCGTACGACTCCCGCACTGCGTCGACCGCCGACTCCGCGGTGTGGCCCGCCCGCCGGTTCGCGATGGCGTCGTAGGCCAGTTCCGTGCGGTCCCAGTTCTCGTCGCGGTCCATCGCGTAGTAGCGGCCCGACACCGTCGCCACGCGGCCCGTGCCCTGTTCGTCGGCGTGGGCCTGCAGGGCGGACAGATAGTCCTCGCCGCCGGTGGGAGAGGTGTCGCGGCCGTCGGTGAAGGCGTGGGTGACCGCCTCGACGCCCTCCTCGGCGGCGAGTTCGATCAGCGCGTGGAGGTGCGACTGGTAGGAGTGGACGCCGCCGTCGGAGACCAGCCCCATGAAGTGGACGCGGCCGTCGTGGTCGCGGGCGTAGTCGAACGCCGACTGGATGGCCCCGTTGTCGTCGATGGCGCCGTCGCCCTGGGGGTCCGGGCGGTCCTCGCCTCGCCAGCGGGCGATGGCGTCGGTGACGCGGGCCGATTCCTGCTTGACGACGCGGCCGGCGCCGATGTTGAGGTGGCCGACCTCGGAGTTGCCCATCTGTCCCTCCGGCAGGCCGACGCGGCGGCCGGACGTGACGAGCGTGCCGTGGCCGCCCGCCGACCAGAAGCGGTCGAAGTTCGGCGTCTCCGCGGCGGCGACGGCGTCGCGGACTCCCTCGTCGGGGTTCAGCGCCCAGCCGTCCAGGATGACGAGCGCGGCTTTCATGTCTCGCCCTCGGCCCGGCCGACCCAAGTCGGTGTCGGTCGGGCGGGCGCGACCCTCGGAGGGGCGGCGGCGACGCCACACGGCGCCGGCCGTCGCCGCCCGGTCCGGGGAACCTTCTTGTGAGCGGGCGACCGTCGTTAGCGTATGGACGCGCAACTGCTGTCGGACGACCTCGCGGACCAGATCGTGACGACGGCCCGGACCGCCACCGGCGACAGCCTCCGGTCGGTGACCTTCTTCACGCGGTCGGATTTCGAGCAGCTGTACCTGCGGGAGGACCTGGAGCGGGACGCCGACCTGGACACCTTCGTCGGCCACGAGTGGCGCGGCTTCCGCGACACGCGCAACGCCTACCAGACATCCGAACTCGGGGAGTACCGCTACACCATCCGCGCGTTCACCAACGGCTACCTCCTCCGGGTGACCGGCGAGCGCCGCGGCGTGCTCATCACCACCGACGGCCTCCAGATGCAGTCCTACGAGGAGATCGCCGACGCCATCGAGAAGATGCTCGCCGAGGACCCGACCACGGAATGACCCTCGATCCCGTCCACGTCGACGGCATCGCCCGCCTCGCCGGCCGCGTCAGCGAGGGCGTCGACGAGGACGACCACCAGGACGCCGCCGAGACGGTGTGGGCGGAGTTTCTCGACCCCCTCTACCGTGACGGCGAGGCTGTCGTCGAACCGATCGGCGAGCAGCGCCGCGAGAAGGTCCCGATCGACGATATCGCGCTCCGAGAATCGCCGTTCCCCACCCAGCACGGCCTGGACTCGGGGACGATCAACCCCACCACGTTCAAGAACGGGCTCGTCCTCGACGTGTCCCAGGCCGCGATGGCCGCCGTGCCCTCGGACCTGGAACTGCACCGCGCGCGGACCATCGTGATGACCGCCCACTCCAACGACGACACCTACCGCATCGGCCAGGAGGACTGGACGATGCACGACGAGGGGTACGTCCGCGAGCGGGCGCTGCACGCCCCCCGCGTCGACCGCTACGAGCAGAACGTCGTCCACGCCCTGGCGCTGTACCTCGCGGAGAGCGAACACGCCCGCGAGCAGGCCGAGATCGTCGACGACCTCCTCGTGCTCGACGGCCCGCTGTACCCGACGGGCCTGCTGAAGTGGGCCGAACGCGACACCGAACTCGCGGACCTGCTCCTCGAAGACGAGCGCCCGCGCGACGTGGTCGAGAACTACGTCCGACTCGTCGAGACGTTCGTCGAGCGCGAGGTTCCCCTGATAGGGTTCATCAAGAACAGCACCGCCAAGGCGATCACGCGGGTCGTCCGCGAGAAGACCAACGCCCCCTGGGCCAACGACAACGCCTTCTTCGGGCGGGTGCTCGCCCGCCGCGACGACCGGGGAGAGCTGAAGACCGACGCGCTCACGGCGACGGGCTGGTTCCGCTCGCGGGTCGGCACCGACCGCGTGATGGCCGCCGCCGGCGACGCGCTCGGTATCGAGCGCGACCTCGACCCCGAGGCCTACGAGGTCACCTTCTTCGTGCTGTACGACCCGCGCGACGACCTCTGTTACCGGGTCGAGGCGCCCTACGCGTTCACCGAGGACGAGGCGACCCGCCGGGCGCTTCGGATGCAGGTGCTCCACGACGTGGCCGGCGAGCAGGGGCCGCCGCTGGCGGTCGCCAAGGCCGACGAACTCGCCCACATCGACCGCCAGGCCAACGAGCAGTTGCGCCGGCGCATCGAGCGCGAACTCGGTAGCGACCGCCACCGCGAGTACGACGACAAGCGCTGGGGCGTCGACGTCGAGGAGATGGTGTAGCGGGACCACCAGCCGTATAGCCCGGCCGCCCGAACCTCGCCGTGATGGACGCGAGCGACTGGCTCCAGAGCCACCAGGTCGCCGTCTACGCCGCGGGCGTCGCCCTCGCGGTCGGGTTCGGCGTCGGGGTCCCGTCGGCCGCGCCGCTGTTCGAGCGGGCGATCACCCCCGTACTGGCGGTGCTGTTGTACGTCACTTTCCTCGAAATCCCGTTCACGAGGTTCCGTGAGGCGTTCACCGACGCCCGGTTCGTGGGGACCGCGCTCGCGATGAACTTCCTCGTCGTCCCGGTCGTCGTCTACGCGCTCACCCGGTTGCTCCCACAAGACCCGGTCGTCCGCGTCGGGGTCTTCATGGTGTTGCTGACGCCCTGCGTCGACTACGTCATCGCGTTCACCGACCTGGCGGGGGGTGACGCCGAGCAGGTCACCGCGACGACGCCGGCGCTGCTGGTCGTCCAGTTCCTCCTGCTGCCGGTCTACCTGTGGCTGTTCACGGGCGGCCGGGCGGCCGACGCCATCAGCGCGTGGCCGTTCGTCGACGCGTTCCTGGCGCTCATCGCGGCCCCGCTGGCGCTCGCGTGGCTGACCGAACTTTGGGCAGACCACTCGGACACGGGCCGGCGGTGGCAGGACACGGTGGGACTACTCCCCGTGCCGGCGATGGGCGCGACGCTCCTGGTGGTCATCGCCTCCCAGATCCCGCGAGTCGGGGACTCTATCGGGGGGATCGCCGCGGTCGTCCCGGTCTACGTGGCCTTCCTCGTCGTGATGCCGCTCCTGGCGCGGTTCGCCGCCGGGGTCGTCCGGATGGACGCCGGCGCGGCCCGCGCGCTCGTGTTCACCTCGGTGACGCGGAACTCGCTGGTCGTCCTCCCGCTGGCGCTCGCGCTGCCGCCGCGGTACGCCCTCGTGCCGGCGGTCGTCGTCACGCAGACGCTGGTCGAACTCGCCGGGATGGTCGCGCTCACGCGACTCGTGCCCGAACGGCTCGTCCCCGCGGCGCCCGAACCCATCGCGGTCCCGAGGTTCGTTGAGCGGGGGTGACGGTCGAACTCTCGGTGGGGGCGTTCGTTACCGACCTTGGCGCGGAACGACGGTGTCGCGCCGACGGTCGCGATCGGGGGCGGTCAGTACAGCCCTTCGGTCAGGCTGACGGTGCCGTTGCCGACCTCGACGCGGATCGTGTGGTCGGGGGCGGAGCTGACCCGGCACTCGGCGGTCACCGCGCGGCGGTTGTCCAGTTCGACGACGACCTCGTACTCCCCGGGCGCGAGGACGTTCTCGACGGCTATCACCTCGCCGGGCTGGCAGTAGTACCGCGACTCGAAGGCCGACTCGTCGCCGCTCCCGCGGACGGTCACGTCGAGGTCGTACCCCCACTCGCTGTCGTAGTTTCGCAGGTGGATGTCCTCGCTGCGGGGAGTCTCGCGGGTCGCGGGGCGGCCGGGACTGCGGTCGGCGAACAGCGGGTCGCCGTCGGAGGGCAGGTTCGCTCGCATATCTCCGCCTTCGGACGGACGTATCAAAGGTCCGCTGAAGGGTTAAACGGCGATTTTACTCGTTCCGTGTGCGATCGGTCGACCGCCGGACCCCGCCCGGATCCCGTCCGGACCGGCGGTCCCGCCGCCGGACGGATCGACCGGCGCTCCGGTCGCCGAACGGATCGACCGTCGCGACGACCGAGCGGTTAACACGTTCGGCGCCCTCCCGGATTCCATGGGACTGATCGCTGAGTTCCGGCTGACCGGCGACGCACTCCCGCTGGTGGACGTGGCGGCGGGCGTGCCGGCGGCGACCGTCGAGTTCGAGTCGATGGCGGCGGCGCCGTCGGGGCCGCCGGAGTTCGTGGTGCGGACGGTCGGCGGCGACCGCGAGACCGTCGAGGACGCCTTCGACGCGGCCGACTCGGTGACCGACCACTCGCTGGTCGTCGCCGACGGCGACACCCGCCGCTACCAGTGTCGCCCCACCGGCGGGCCCCCGGAGGGGCTGGAGACGCTCGCGGACAACAGGTCCATCCCGGACCGGGTGACGGTCGAGCCCGACGGCTGGACCGAGCGCCGGTGGTTCGCCGACCGCGAGGAGTTCGACGCCTTCCGCGAGTTCTGCCGCGCCAACGACTACACCTTCCGCCTCGACCGCCTCGTCGCGGTCGACGGCGAGGACGACCCCGAGGAGCCCGGACCCTTCGGCGCGGTCGACGGCGATTCGGCGCGTCCACCGGGGATGACCGAACCCCAGCGCGAGGCGCTGGTCACCGCCCACGAGATGGGCTACTTCGACGTGCCGCGGACGGCCTCGACCGCCGACGTGGCCGACGAACTCGGGGTCGCCCCCGCCTCCTGCTCCGAGCGACTGCGCCGCGCCCAGGGCCACCTCGTCGCGCAGTTCCGCCGTGCGGACACCAACATAAAACCCCGAATTGATTAGGGCCAGGGCTACGGGCGCGTGGCCGTTACGGACGCCCGTGAGAGAACGGACACCGCGACCGGACGGCGGGACCGCCGGGGACGGCGGCGGGAACGCCATCGAAGCGAGCGGCGTGGAGCTGACCTACGCCGACGGGACCGAGGCCGTCAAGGGGATCGACCTCACAGTACCGGAAGGCGAGTTCTTCGGCTTCCTCGGCCCCAACGGCGCCGGGAAGACGACGACGATCAAGACCTTCGCGACCCTCCTCTCGCCGACCGGCGGCTCCATCACCGTCAACGGCTACGACGTGCGGAGCGAGGCCCGCCGCGTCCGCGAGACTATCGGCTACATGGCCCAGGAGACGAGCGTCGACGAGGAACTCACGGCCCGCGAGAACATCCGCTTCGCCGCGCGGGCCTACGGCGTGCCCAAGAGCGAGCGCGCCGACCGCATCGACGAACTGCTCGACCTGGTGGACCTGGCCGACGTGGGCGACAAACGCGCCGGCGAGTTCTCCGGCGGGATGAAAAAGCGCCTGGACGCCGCGACGGCGCTGGTCCACAGCCCGCCGCTGGTCTTCCTCGACGAGCCGACGACGGGGCTGGACCCCAAAGCGCGAAACCGCCTCTGGGAGTACTTCGAGCGCATCAACGAGCGCGGAACGACCCTCTTCCTGACCACGCAGTACCTGGAGGAGGCCGACCACCTCTGTGACCGCCTCTCGGTCATCCTCGACGGGGAGATCGTCGCGACGGGGTCGCCCACGGAGCTGAAACGGCGCGTCGGCGGGGAGATCCTCGACGTGGAGGTCGAGGACGAGGCGGTCGACGCGTCCGGGGACGGGAGCGCCGACGACGCCCGCGAGCGCGCCGCCGAGATCGCCCGCACCGGCGACGTGTTCGACGCCGACGCGGACGTGACGGTCACCGACGAGGGAATCAGCGTCACCGCCGAGCGGGCCCGCGAGCACGGGACCGACCTGCTCGTCGCGCTCCGGGACGCCGGGATCACGGTGACCGGGTTCAACATCCGCGCGCCGACGCTGGACGACGTGTTCCTCGCGATCACCGGCGAGGAACTCGACTCCGAGGACCGGGCGGCCGACGCCGCCGACGTGACCGGCCCGGAGGTGACGGCCGAATGAGTGGCGATACTCCCGGAAACGACGACAGCGTACGAGCCGACGGCGGCACCGCCCGCCCGTCGGGCGAGCGGCTGTCGGGCAACTCCTTCCTGGGCGACTTCTGGGTGAACTTCGTCCGCTGGAACATCAAGGCGGTGCGCAACCCCTTCGTCGTCGTCGGGTCGCTCGTCCAGCCGATCATCTTCCTCGTCCTGTTCACGCAGGTGTTCGGCCAGGTCGCCACGGGCGCGCTCAGCGGCGGTGCCGCCGGTGGGATCACCTACGAGACGTTCCTGCTGCCGGCCATCGCCATGCAGGTGTCGCTGGCGGCCGCTGCCGGGTCGGGCATCGGCCTCGTCAACGACATGGAGGAGGGCCTCTTCGAGAAGACGCTAGTGATGCCGATGAGCCGCTCGGCGATGTTCCTCGGCAAGACCGCCGCCGAGATCCTCCGCATCGTCGTCCAGATCGCCATCATCCTCGGCCTCGGGACCGTCCTCGGCGCAAACGTCGCTACCGGGTTCGTCGGCGCGGTCGGGATCGTCCTGATCGGGATCCTCTTCTCGCTGTGGTTCATCGCGCTCTCGAACATCTTCGCCGTCGTCACGAAGGACCAGGAGTCGACGATCATCGGCGCGAACCTCCTGCAGTTCCCCCTCCTGTTCGTCTCGACGGCGTTCCTCCCGCTGTCGGCGATGCCCGGCTGGATCCAGACCGTCGCGACGTTCAACCCGATCACCTACGGCGTCGACGCCGCCCGCGCGCTGATGCTCGACCGCGACGTGATGACCGTGATCGAGGTCACCCGCTTCGGCGGGATCTGGGACACGCTCGTCCCCGCGGTGGCCGTCCTGCTCGCGCTCGACCTGTTGCTGGGCGGGATCGCCGTCTACCTGCTCAACCGCGCGTCCTCCTCGGACGTGCAGTAGCGCGACGGACGCCCTCCGGGCTGCCGACCGCTACGGGTCCGGTTGCTCCCTGTCGGGGTTCTCGACGACCTCGATATCCACGTCCTCGCCCCGGAGCCCGAGCCGGGCGAACTGCGTGCGGACGTGTTCCTCGGCCGCTTCTAGCGCGGCGTCGCGGGTTTCGAACCCGCGGGTCGTCGGGGCCTCGAAGGCGACGCGGCGCTCCCGACCGTCGATCCGCTGGACCTGCCCGCCGGACTCCACCTCGTAGAACTCGTCGCAGATCCAGACGTAGGGGGCGCCCTCGTCGGGCGCGCCCTCGAAGGTCGGCGGCCGCTCGCCGCGCTCGTAGAGCGTCCCCGTCAGCGCCGTCCCGCCCGCGTGGCCGCGTACCAGTAGCATATCCGCGACAGTAGGGGGTCGAGCGGCAAAAGCGCGCCGGGCCGGCGTACGCGCCGTGGACTCGCGCCGCCGTCCGGGCGGCGTCCCGCTCACAGCGCCAGGTCGACGACGACGGGCAGGTGGTCGGAGGGGAACCAGCCGTCGCCGACCACGTCGGCGGCGACGCCGTACCCGTCGACCGCCGCGCCGGCGACGAAGACGTGGTCGATCCCCCGGCCGGGCAACAGCGTCTCGAAGTCGGTCCGGGTGGTGTCGGGGCCGTGTGGCGGGTACGGGCTCGCCTCGCGGGCGTCGACCAGCGCCGGTCCGGCCCGGTCCCCCCCGCTGTCCCCGTCGTTACCGTCAACGAGCGCTCGATACGGTTCGTCGCCGGCCACGCAGTTGAAGTCCCCCCCGACGACCACCGGCTCGTCGCCCTCGCGGAGTCGAGTCACCCGCTCGCGGAGCACCCGCGCGCCCTCCGCGCGGGCGCGGGCGCCCTCGTGGTCGAGGTGAGTGTTACAGTACAACAGCGTGTCGCCGCGGTCGCGGTCGCGCAGGCGAGCCCACGTCGCGATCCGCGGGTAGGCGGCGTCCCAGCCGACGCTTCCGGGTTCGTCGGGCGTCGGCGAGAGCCAGAACGTCCCGGCGTCGACCCGCTCGAAGCGATCGGGGCGGTAGCCGACGGGGCAGAACTCCCCCTCGCCCTCGCCGGCTTCCCGGGAGGCACCGACCCACTCGAAGCCGGGCAGCGCCTCGCGCAGGTCGGCGTACTGGCCTGCGAGCGGTTCCTGGAGCCCGACGACGTCGGGGCGGTGAAAGCGGATCGTGCCCGCGACGGCATCGCGTCGGCCCGCCCAGTCGAACCGCCCGTCGTCCGCCACGTCGCGGCGGACGTTGTACGTGAGCACCCGGACCGCGTCGCCGTGCATACCCGCCTCTCCGGCGTCAGGGGTCTTGAGAGTACCGCGACCCGAGTAGCCGGCCAGTCGCTCGACGGCCTCGTCCGCGGGTCGACGGGGGGAAACGCGTTTCACGTCGCAGTACGACGTGGCTGGTATGTCCGATCTCGGGGATTTCACTGACTTCGACGGGAGCGACGAGGACGAGGGCGAGGCGAGCGCGCCCCCGGAAGGCGATTCCGTGGCCGATACCGACGGCTCGGAGCCCGACCCGGCTGGCGTCGACACGTTCGACGCGGGCGAGGCCGACGACGACTTCGAGGCGATGGACGTGACGCCCGCCGGCGAGGACCGCGGCGTCGGCGTCGTCTCGGCGACCGAGGGGCTACGCATCAGCGAGGACGGCGAGGAGACGGAACTGCGGGCGTACGTCACCGTCGAGAACCGCTCGGACGTGCGCATCGGCAAGTACCTGCTGATCCCATACCAGGACGACGAGCGACTCTTCTGCCGGATCACCGCCCTGGAGTACGCCCAGGAGTTCCGCGCCGACGACGCCACCGAGATCCACGCCCGCCGCGCGATGCGGCGGGGCGACATCGACGAACAGGACTTCAAGTTCGTCGCCACGCTCGACCCCGTCGCCGTGCTGTACTCCGAGGACGGCGAACTCAAGCGGCGGATGACCGACCGCGTCCCCAAGCCCGAGACCGTCGTCCGGGAGGCGACCGACAAGTCGGAGATCAAGACCGGCCTCAAGATCCCCGAGGACGGCGTCTTCCTCGGCCACCTCTCCGTGGGGGGCGAGAAGGTGAAGACCGCCGCCGACCCGCCACACATCGACTACCGGCTGAAAGACGACTACGGGGACGGCGACCCGCTCGTCTTCCGGCACACGCTGGTCGCCGGCGGCACCGGGTCCGGCAAGACCCACAGCGCGAAGAACGTCCTCCGGCAGTACCTCGCCGAGGACCGCACCTACCCCGTCGAGGACGGCGACCGGGACGTCTCGCCCGGGCTCGTGATGTTCGACCCGCAGGACGAGTACGCCCAGATGCACGACGACAACCCCGACCTCGACGCCGAGTTCGAACGCCGGCTGGAACGGGAGGGCATCGCCCACGGCGGCGTCGACGACACGGTCGCCTTCATCCCGAAGGTCCAGGGGGCCTCCTACGCGGCCGGCGACCACCGCGCCGAGCAGGTGGAGTTCACCATCCCCTTCTCGATGGTCCAGGACAACCCCTGGCTCATCGCCGGCTCCAGTCTCAACGGCAACCAGTACAACGCCCTCCAGTTGCTCCTGAACCGTTTCTCCCGCGAGTACGGGCCCGACGGGACCTACCAGCAGTTCAAGACGTTCCTCGACGACCCGGCGCTGCGGGAGGAACTCGACGAGACCGGGCGGGTCCACGAGGCGACGTTCAACGCGGTCAAGCGCCGCGCGCTGGGCTTCGACGGCATCTTCGACCAGGACGCCCGCCCGATCACCGACCGCGTCCACGAGTTCGTCCGCGCGGGCGGGGTCTCGGTGGTCCCGACCTACCACATCAACAACTCCCGGACCACGGTGACGGTCGTGCTCGCGCTGGCGGCGCTCATCGTCGACCAGAAACTCTCCAACGACCCCGACTACGAGCGCATCAAGAATACGCCGCTCGTCCTCGGCCTCGACGAGGCCCACAACTTCCTCTCCGAAGTGGACAGCGTCCAGGGCGAGCAGATCATCGGCAAGTTCACCGAGGCCGCCAAACAGGGCCGCAAGGAACGACTGGGCCTGTTTCTCATCACCCAGGACCCGCAGGACATCGCCGACCCCGTGTTCAAGCAGATCAACACGACGGTCGTCCTCAACCTCGGTGACGACGACGCCATCTCGGCGGTGAACATCCCCGCCAACCTGGAGCAGAAGGTGCCCTACATGGAGAAGGGCCAGAAGGTCGTCTACTCGCCGGACAACTCCGAGCCGGTCGAGCTGATCGGCCTGTCGAAGTGTCTGACGAACCACGAGTGACTGGTCGGGGTGCGATCGAGCGCGATCCCGTCCGAACGTTTTTCCGGGATATCGACCTACCCTTTCGTGATGGCGAGGGCGTCACGACCCGGCGAGAACGAGCGGAGCGACGAGGTCCACCTCTGGCGCGAGGGCGATACCTGGATCGCGAAGGACGTGGCGACCGGGGTCGCGAGTCAGGGGGATTCCCGCGGCGAGGCTCTGGAGATGCTCGACGAGGCGGTCGCGCTCCACGAGGGCGAGGCCGGCCGCCCGGTCACCGACGCGGACCTCGAAGACCTCGGTATCGACCCGGACTCGGTCCCCGACGAACCCCGGGAACCCGACGCGCCGTGGTTCGATTCCGGGGAGTAGCGTGTCGCGCTCGACGTTCACCGGCCGAGAGGTCGCCGACGCGCTGGTCGAGATGGGATACGTGCCCGTCGACCGTACCGGGAGTCACCTGGAACTGCGGTACGTCCACCCGGAGACCGGCGAAGTCCGGAACGTGACGGTGCCGATCCACGGGGAGATCGACGGCGGGACGCTCCGGTCGATCGCCGACCAGTGCGGCGCCGAGGAGTTCGACGCGTGGTGCGAGTGGATCGAGGACCTGATCTGAGGGGCGGAGCCGTTCGCCGGCGTGTCGATTCCGTCACAGCGGCGTCAGCTCGGTCACGTCGGCGCCGGCTCGGTCGGCCAGCGCGTCGCGGGCGTCGGGTTTGCAGGTCAGGTACACCACCTGCCAGCCGTCGTCGACGAGGTCGCCGACCACTTCGGCCTGCCGGCGGAGCCGCCCGGGGTCGGCCGACAGGAACGCCTCGTCCATGAGGAAGAAGCCGTCGCGGCCCGCCATGAGCCGGCGGCCGAGCGCGACGCGGACGGCGAGGTACAGCTGGTCGCGCGCCCCGCGGGACAGCTCCGCGGGGGGAAGGCGCTCGCCGCTCGCCAGCTCGACGACGAGCCGGGAGTCGTCGGTCAGCCCCACGTCGACGTAGCGGTCGGCGGTCACCCGCCGGAACACGTCGGCGGCCTCGCCGTCGGCGAACAGCGTCCGCATCTTCTCGGTCTCGGCGTCGGCCATCCGGTCGAGCACCGTCGCCGCGGCCCGCGCGGCGCCCGCGTCGGTCTCGACGGCGTCGACGACCGCTCGAAGCCGGTCGGCCAGGTCTTCGAGCGCACCGAGGTTGGTGACCGTCAGATCCAGCGGCTCGCCGGTGAACGCCTCGAAGCGGACGCCGCCGGCGCGCTCGCCGAACCGCTCCAGCTGCCGGCGGTGCTCGCGGAACTGCTCGCGCAGCTCCTCCTCGCGTTCGCGGGCCGTCTCGGCGCGCTCGCGGGCCGCCTCCAGCTTCTCCTCGGTGAACTCGCGGTCGGCGTCGAAGTCGACCTCGGCGCGCCGCGCGTCGAGGGCGTCTTCGGCCTCGGCGACGACCTCGCGGGGCTCGTCGGCGTCGATGTCGAGCCACTGCCGCAGCACCTCCGTGTTGCCCTGGATGACCTCCGCGTGGTCCTCGTGGTCCTCGCGGTAGTCGGCGACGGCTCCGCGGACCGCCGGCGGGTCGTAGGCGTCGATACCGGCCTCGGCGGCGCGCTCGACGACGGCCTCGCGCTCGCGGTCCAGCCGGGCTATCGCGTTGCTGGCCGACCGATAGGCCGCGAGCGCGACGAGGGCGACGACGCCGAAGGCCGCGGGCCCGGCGGCGACCAGCTGCGGCTCGCGGATCCCCAGCCCGAGCGGCACCGCGCCCGCGACGACACCGGCGGCCAGCGCCGCGAGCGTCGCCCGCCGGTACCACGTCTTCCGCGCCTCCAGTTCGTCCTCGCTGCCGGTCGCCAGGTCGTCCAGGCGCTCTTCGAGTTCGTCGAGGTCGCGCTCGTCGGGCAGTTCGGCCCGCTCGTCGAGGCTGCGCTCCAGCGACCCCTTCGTCTTGACGAGCTGTTCGTAGTCCTCGCGGGCCTTCGCGGCCTCCAGCGCCTCGACCTCGGCCTCGGCCTCCCGGCGCTCGCGGGCGGCCTCGTAGCAGGCCACCTCGACGCCGTCCAGGTCCTCGGCCTCGGCGCGGTCGAGGTACGCCTCCGCGTCGGCGAGCAGGTCGGCGGCCGACTCGCGCTGTTCGGCGGCGTCGTCGTACTGGTCGGACAGCTCCCGGCCCTCGGGGCTCAGCCGGCCGCGTTCGAGGACGCGCTCGCGGACGGTCTCGATGTCGCCGGTCCAGATCCCGACGACGCGGTCGGTCACCCGGCGGTAGAACGCCCGCTCGTCGAGCACGCGGAGGTCGCCGTCGCGGACGACGAACACGTTGCGGAACTCCGCCGGCGTCGGCTCGAAGTTGTACCGCTCGGCGTAGCGGTCCAGCAGCGTCTCGTCGTCCGCGAGTTCGAACCGCTCGTCGTCGCCGTCGAGGGCGACGTACCCCTCCGGGCGCTCGTCGATCCGCGGGTCGGCGACCCGGCGGTCGCCCGTCAGCGACCGCAACAGCGCCTCGACCAGCAGCGTCTTCCCCGACTCGTTGGGGCCGTAGACGACCTGCGCGTCGTCGAGTCGGAGCGTCTCCCGGAGCGGGCCGTAGCGGTCGACGTGGACCTCGCGCAGCTTCACGCGTGTGTCACCTCGCCGGCCGCGAGCAGTTCGGCGAGCGTCCCGACCAGCCGCTCCTCGACCGCCTCGCGGTCCTCGACGCGGTCGAACTCGTCGAGGTCGAGGTCGTCGAGGCGGTCGACGAAGTCGGCGTAGATGGGGTGGTCGAGGGCCGCCGCGACCCCGCGGACCTCGTTGACCACCGTCGCCGGGCCGGCGGCGGCGTGCAGCCGCTCGTCGAACGTCGACTCGTCGAGCTCGGTGAACCCGTCGACCCGGACTTCGAGCTCGCTCCGGTCGGGCTCCTGGCCGTCGACCCACCCCTCGACGCGCTCGATGACGTCGTAGCCGTCGCCGGGGGCGACGGTCGCCGCGAACCGGTCGCGGTAGACGGTGTCGAGCGCGACCGGCTGGACGTTGGCGTCGTCCGTGTCGACGACGACGGCGTGGCGGCGGCCCGTCTCGGCCCACGAGTGGCTGACGGGGGACCCGGGGTAGATGAACAGGCCGCCGTTGGGGAGCTTCCGCTGGTAGAGCTCGCCGTGGACGTGGCCCGCGAGGACGAACTCGTAGCCGAGCTCGCCCAGCGTCTCGGTCTGGACGGGACAGTGGTTCGGTTCGGCCTCGTCGCCGGTCGCGCCGGTGCCGAACCCGGCGTCGAGCGTGCAGTGCAGCAGGAGGACCGCCTCCTCGCTCGCGCGCTCGCGCAGGTCGAAGTACAGTTCCTCGCCCAGCCCGTCGCGGGCGGGGACGCCGACGACCTCGCCGTCACCGGCGGTCGCTACCTCGACGGGATCGGTCGCGAGCGCCCGGAAGTCCGGGCCGAACTCGACGTTGCCGCGGAAGACCTCGGCGTCGTGGTTGCCGGGGACGGCCAGCACGTCGAAGGGGTTGTCGGTGAACCGCTCGCGCAACTCGGGGCGGAGGTCGTCGGCGTCGGCTGCCGACTCGAAGCAGTCGCCGCCGACGGTCAGGGCGTCGACGTCCTCGCGTTCCGCCGCGGCCAGGAGGGCGTCGAGCGCGGCCAGCGACCGCTCGCCGCGCCCGATGTGCAGATCTGCGGTGTGCAGTAGCCGCATGTGTCCCGTCCCGCGGGGCCGAACGACTTAAGGATTGGTTACGCGGTCGACAGAACGCCACATCGACGTAAGCGGTCGCTACCGGCCGATTCAGAGCCGCAACTCGCGGGCCTCCTCCCACCGGGGGGCGAACTCGGCGGCGACGTCGGCCGTAAAGTCGGGGTCTTTCAGGTCGATGACCGCGAGCGTCTCGTCCTCGGTGAGCGGGTGGGGGACCTCGATGCAGACCTCGGTGTCGTCGACGATCTCGAAGGTCCCGGTGACGTTCGCGCTCGTCCGCGTCTCGAAGTTCGCGTGGGGCTGGAGCGCCTCGCGGTAGCGCTCGCCGACCGCCTCGGGGAGCGCGTCGACCATCTCGGGGGTCAGCAGGACCGACACCGACACCCCCCGCTCCAGGGCGTCCTCCAGCGCGGCGGTGACGCGGGCGGCCACGTCGTCGATGTCGAACTGCTGGACCGGGGCGGAGGCGACGACGACGATCCGCTCGTCGGCCGCCGTCAGCCGCTCGACCAGGAGATCCAGCGCCTCCGCGGCGCCGACGCTGGCCGTCCAGAACGGCTCCTCGACCGGTTCGGTCCCGTCGAGTTCGTCCGTCAGGTCGTCGACGATGTCCTCGTACTGCTCGGCCTGCCGTTCGAGCTCCCGTTTCTTGCTGTCCAGCAGCCGGTCCAGGGCCGTGTCGGACTCGACGGCGACGTACTTCTTCGGCCGGCTCGCCGTCTGACTGCGCGCCAGGCTCTGCGTTTCAAGACTGTTGAGCACGTCGTAGATCCGCCCCATCGGCACGTCGCTCGCCCGCGAGAGCTCCTTCGCCGTCGTGGGCCCCGCCTCCAGCAGGGCGCGGTAGGCCCGCGCCTCGTACTCCGAGAGGCCCAGGTCTCTCAGACTCGCCATTATCCCCGTCTCGCCCCGCTCAAACAAAAAACAACGGGTGAGTTTCTACTGGAGCTCTGCCGCCCTTCTCGTCCCGCTCCGCCGCCGTCACCCCGTCAGGACGGTTTCGAGGTCCTCGGGCGTGCTCGCCCGGTCTTCGGGCTCGCTGTCGACGAGGACGACCGCTTCGCCCTCGTCGGCGCGGTCGTCGGCGGGCGCGACGACGGTCTCGTGGTCGGTCAGCCGCAGCGCCGCGCGGTGGAGGTCGCTGCCGGCGTCGGCCCCGACGGCGACCACGCGCGGGTCGCGCAGGCGAGCGACCGCGGAGGCGTAGGTCGCCACCTCGACGCCCATCCGGTCGGTCGCGTCGGCGAACGCCGACAGGGCACTCTCGGCGGCCGCCCGGTAGCGGTCGTCGTCGGTCAGCAGCCACGTCTCGACTAGGGCGTCGGCCACGTCGACGTTCGTGTCCAGCGGGTACAGCGGCCGGTCGAGCAGGCCCGCGCCCTCGGTCGGCCCGTCGCGGAACGCGCCCGATTCGCCCTGCAGTTCGTCGACGGCGTAGTCAGCCACCGCTTCCATCGGTCCCGGCTCGCCCAGTACCGACGCGCTCGTCGTCAGCCCCGAGAGGACCCGCGCCTGCGAAGTCAGCAGTCCCGTCTCGCCCACCGCACCGGTCTCGGGGTCGCCGAAGTGGACGACGGCGCCGTCCTCGCCGACGAATTCGGCGAGCACGTGGTCGCGGGCGCGCTCGGCGTAGCGGCGGGCGCGCTCGTCGTCGGTGTACGCCGCGAGGGTGAGCAGGCCGTCGACGGCGACGCCGTTGTGGCCGGCGAACACCGTCCCGTCGACCGGCGGCGCCTCGCTGTCCTCGCGCTCGGTCGCCTCCTGCCGGTAGTACGAGTCGTCGCCGCCCTGGCTCGCCGCGAAGGCGTCGCCGGTCCACAGGTCCGTCGTCAGGTACTCCACGGTGTCCTCGGCGGTTTCCCGGTAGGCTTCCTCCCCGGTGTAGCGGTAGCCGTGGGCGAAGGCCCGCACCAGGGCGGCGTTCTCGTCGACGAGCTTCTCGCGCTGGGGCGACCCCCAGTCGCGGTCGTGGGCGAACCGGAAGAAGCCGCCGTCGTAGGTGTCCGCGAGCCGGGTGCGGACCGCTTCGAGCGTCCGGGTCGCCTGGTCGCGGGCCCGCACCAGTGCGAACTCGATGGTCCGCGGGAGCGGGAATTTGACATCGGTCCCCCACCCGCCGTACTCCTCGTCGTAGGCCGCGAGCAACTGCTCGACCATGTGCTCCTCGACGCGGGCCGACAGCTCGCCGCCCGGCGGCTCGGCATCGCCCAGTTGCCGCGGGATCGACCCCGCCTCGGCTCCCTTGCCGTCCCAGGTGCGCCGGACGGCGTCGAGGATCTCGCGGAAGCCGTCGATCCCGAGGAAGGTCGCGCCGGTGATGACCTCGCCGTCGGGCGTCGTGAAGACGGTCGAGGGGAACCCGCCCATGTTGTAGCGGTCGCGGACGCGCGGCCGGCGGTCGACGTTGACCCGCACCGGGACGAACCCGTCGTTGACGTTCGCGGCGATGCGGGGCTCGGAGTAGGTCGTCTCGTCCATCTCCCGGCAGTCCTCGCTCCAGGGCGCCCACAGCGACAACAGGACCGGCTTGCCCGCCCGCTCGGCGGTCGCGAAGGCCTCCTCGCCCCACTCGCGCCACTCGACTTTCGTCGCGTCCGCTGAGTCGTCCATACCCCGGATTGGAACTCGCCCCGGTAAGGCTCACTGATCGGACTCGGGCGACGGAATCCGTGGCGCGCGCTGTCGAGCGGTGCGAGGCGCGACTTTGGAGCGCCTCGGTGCGAACGGCTCCGCCGTGAGCGTGCCCGCCTCCTGGCGGGCCGCTCGAAATAGTCGTGCGAGGGATGAGTAACGCAGGAGCGAAGCGACGAGTAACGCAATCGGCTGGGGAGGTTCGTGGCCGTCTGCGGTGCTGTGCGGGGCGGTTACTGTCGCGGTGCTGTGCGGTCGCGGTCCCTGGTGGACTGAAAGGGCGAGGCGCGCTCGCGCCGGGAGTCGCCTGAGCGGGCCACTATCCGCGCGGTGCGAGGCGCCGTGCGCCTCGAAGCGAACGGCTGTGCCGTGAGCGGGCGGTGCGGAGAGCGCGGATATCCCGCTCAGCGACCGCGAGCGCGCCGAGGGCTTTCAACGCTTTCCGTTTACTGCGGCTACGATCACTGCTAGTGAGCGCGCCGAGGGCTTTCAGCGCCTGCTGTCCCCTGCTGTCGAAATACCAGCCAGCGAGCGAGACGGAGGGTCGGAGGGAACACGCCACGAGGCTTATCCCGGTCGGCCACCACGTCCGAACAGACCGATGGGCATCTTCAATCGACTCGGCCGGGAGGTCGAGGAGTTCAAGCAGAGCGCCAAGCAGGCGGCCGAGGAGGGCCGCGACTACCGATGCGAGGCCTGTGACGCGCGCTTCTCCACCGACTACGAGGAGTGTCCCGACTGCGGCGCCGAGGCGGTCGTGGCAGCGACGGACGACGAGTAGCCGACTCGGCGGGACACTTTTGCCGCCGCAGGCTGACGGTCCGCGCGTGTCGTCCGCCGAGGAACTGCGGTCACAGCCCGAGCGGTGGTCGACCCGTCCGGCGCTACTGCTCGCGCTGGGTGTCGTTCTCGTCGTCGCGTTCGCCCGGGCGCAGTTGCTAAACCCGCGTCTCGGGTCGGTAGGGCTCCGTCCCGTTCTCAAGTGGACGCTGGCCGCGAGTGCGGCCTGCCTCGCGCTCGTGTGGGCCGTCGCGCCGCTCAGGGTCCGCGCCGCGGCCGCGCTCGCCGTCGGCCTCTGCGGCTCCGCGGTGACCGTCGTCGGGGTCGTACTCGACCCGTACACGGCCACGGCCGCTGGCTACGCGGTCACCCTCGGAACACTCGCGATACTCCTGGCGGGCGTCCTCGAAACCGCCCGCCGGTTCGACTGGAACCGCTCCCCGTAGCCGCGCGAATCCCGGCTACCGCTCCCGAACCACGACGAACTCGGCCAGATCGCGCAGGTAGTCCATCGCCTTCGAGTCCGCGGCGTCGACGGCGGCGAGCGCGTCCAGCGCCACCTGCGATTGCTCGTGAGCCCTATCGTTCGCTTCCTCGGGGGTCAGGTCGGCCACCTGCACGAGCGACGGCCGCTCCATGGCGGCGTCGTGGCCGGTGGGCTTGCCGAGGTCCTCGGCGTCGGCGGTGGCGTCTAACACGTCGTCGCGCATCTGGAAGGCGACGCCGACGCGCTCGGCGTACTTGCCGAAGTTCTCGACCGTGTAGGCGTCGGCCTCGGCGGCGATCGCACCCAGCTCGGCCGCCGCGCGAAAGAGTGCGCCGGTCTTCCGGCGGGCGAGTTCCATGTACTCCTCCTCGCTGGTCGGCCGGGCGACGAGTTCGGTCGCCTCGCCCTCGCCGAGTTCGACCATCGACTCGGAGACGGCCTGCATGGCGCGCTCGTTCGCGGAGAAGAGGGCGAACGCCTCGCCGAGCAGGCCGTCGCTGGCGATGATGGCGGGGCCGTGGCCGAACGCCGCCCACGCCGAGGGCGTCCCGCGGCGCAGTTCCGACCGGTCGATGATGTCGTCGACGACCAGCGACGCGCTGTGGACGAGTTCGATGCCGACCGCGAACTCCACGGCGGTGTCGACGTCGCCGCCCAGCGCCTCGCAGACCAGCACCGTCACCGTCGGCCGCACCCGCTTGCCCCCCGACAGCACCACGTGGCGAACCTCCTCGCCGAGCTCGTCGGGCTCGACGCCGTCGAGGACCGCCTCCAGCCGCTCCTCGACGCGCTCCCGACGACTCTCCAGGTACTCCATCGCCCCACGCTTGGGAACAGCCCCGCAAGTAGCTGACGAAACCGCCGCTGTGCGCTCGTCGGCTGGCATCCGAGATCCGCCCAGCTCTACGACTCGGCGACGGTCTCGCCCGGTACGTCGGCTGCGCTGGACCCGGTCGCTCGCGCTTCCGAGCGCTCGGCGGCGAGGGCGACGAGCGGACTCGCGGCGATCGCGGCCGCGACGGCGCCGAAGCCCATGGCGAAGAGCACGAGCCCGAACGGGGTGGACGCGAAGGGGACGTAGACGGCGCCCGCCACGAACCAGCCGGTCAGTGCCACGGCGGCGCCGAACAGCACCGGGCGGAGTCCGCCGACGGCCCGGTACGCCGCGAGCGACCGGCCGACGAGCAGCCCCGCGGCGACGGGGAGGTGATAGACGGCCAGCTCGGCCGTCGGGCCGAACCCGACCGGACCGTCGAGCACCGCCTCCAGCCCGGCGTACAGGCCGCCGACGGCGACCAGCGAGGCGACGCCGAGGGCGGCCGCGCCCCGGAGGGACCGGAGCAGCCGCGGCGCGACCGTCCCGGCTCCGCCGGCGACGAGATACACGGCCGCGATACCGACCAGCCAGCGCCCGTTCGGCACCACGGGGACGGCCGCGACCGCGAGCCCGCCGAGCGCGGCGACCTGCTTCGGATGCACGCCCCGGCCGGACGACAGCAGGCCGTCCACTCCCGCGACGACGACGAACAGCAGCCCCGCGAAGACGAACGCCGTCGGCACGACGAAGCTACCGAGGTTGCCGAGCCAGATCGGCGCGGTCGTCAGCGCCGTCGCGCCGGCCACGCGCCAGCCGTCGGTCTCCGAATCGCCGTAGACGACGTAGAGATCCTCGTAGAACACCGGGCCGTGTTCCTGGCCGGGCGACCCGTGCCAGGTGACGCGCCCGCCGTCGACCGCCGGCGTCGCCTCGGGCGGCGCGTACTCCGAGTCGATGGCCGCGGCGGGGTCGTTCAGGACCGTCGCGCCCGACGGCCCGACGAGCGTGAACTCGTCGATGTCGAGGATCCACCCGCCCTGGACCCCGTCGGAGTGGAAGTAGTCCACGACGAGCGTCCCCAGCCGGCGCGTGCCCGCGTCGGAGTCGGTGAACCGGACGGTGACCGACCGGCCCCCGACCGCGACGGACTCGACGGTCAGCGGCCCCTCCTCGTAGACGTGGGGCAGTCCGTGACCCTCCCGGACGGCCGCCCGAGCCACCGACTCGGCGGCGTCCTCCTCGGTGAGCGCGTCGGCGTCCGCCCCGTCGAGCCGGTTGGTCACCGTCCACGTCGCCGACCCGTTCGCGTGGACCCGGACCGTCGCCGTGCTGTTGGTCACGGCCACGTCGTAGCCCCGGTCGGCGGCCACGTCGGCGAAGCTCGACCCGCAGGCCCGACAGACCGGGTCGGGCTGGGGGCTGGCGACCGCACCAGCGGCGGTCACGGCCGCTAGCACCGCCAGCAAGCCGAGGGCGACGAGGCGCCGGGACATATCGGCCCGGTGGCCCACCGGCGGTAAGTATCTTCTGCGCACCACGCGCTGGAGGCGCGGTCGTCGCCCCGCTCGCCGCTCCGCCTGCCGGTCAGCCCTCGTCGAACTCCGCTGAGCGGATCTCAGCGGGCTCGACGAAGCTACGCCTCGTCGAACACTGTCTCGCCGTCGACCGTGTACTCGGCGACGGTGTCCAGATCGACCGTCACGCCCAGCCCAGGCTCGTCGGGTA
The DNA here is from genome assembly GCF_051414075.1 of Halosimplex marinum. Classification (NCBI taxonomy): domain Archaea; kingdom Methanobacteriati; phylum Methanobacteriota; class Halobacteria; order Halobacteriales; family Haloarculaceae; genus Halosimplex; species Halosimplex marinum. The sequence goes on from NZ_JBLKNY010000003.1 coordinate 1,262,165, forward strand.
GTTCGATCCGGCCCTCGTGGAGGATGTCCTCCTCGATCACGTCGTCCCACCACTCGACGTCGCGGGCGTGGTACTCCAGCGCCAGGAAGTTCGAGGCTGCGGCGCCGACGTGGGCGCTGGCCATCGTCCCGACCGGCGAGGCGACGTTGTGCAGCGCCAGCGGGATGTGGTAGGCCTTCGCCATGTTGGCCATCTTCTTCACCTCGTGCATCCCGCCGTTTTTCGGCACGTCCGGGTGGAAGACGTCGACGCCCTGGTCCTCGATCAGCCGCCGGGCGCCCTCGACGCGGTAGACGTTCTCCCCGGCGGCGATCGTCACCGCCGACTCGTCGGCGGCCTTGATCTGCATGTCGTCGTTCTCCGGCGGGACGGTGTCCTCCAGCCACCACACGTCCGTCGGGTCCAGCTGGTCGGCCAGCCGGCGGACGGTGTCGGTCGTCCAGCTCCAGTGGCAGTCGAAGGCCACGTCCGCGCGGTCGCCGATGCGGTCGGTCACCGTCTCGACGATCTCCGCGCGGTACTCGATGGCCCGCCCGTTGAGGTGTTTGTTCCGCGGGTCCTGGACGTGCTTGCCGGGGCTGTCGAGGTCGAACTTGACGGCGTCCCACCCCTCGTCGAGGACCTCCTCGGCCGCGTCGGCGTAGGCCTCCGGGCGGTAGGCGTCCTCGTCGCCGCCCTCCATCGCGTCGTGGAGGTGCTCGCCGGCGTGGACGTCGCAGTACACTCGCACCTCGTCGCGGTGTTTCCCGCCGAGCAGCTGGTGGGCCGGCACCTCCAGCAGCTTGCCGGCCAGGTCGTGCAGCGCGATATCGATACCCGACAGCGCCGTGACGCCGACGCCGTTCATCCCGCCGAGATACGAGGTCCGCTCGTACAGCTCGGTCAGCCGCGCGTCGATGTCGACCGGGTTCTTCCCGACGAGGTACTCCGTCGCGAAGTCGATGTACGCGTCGGCCGCCGGCCCCAGCACGGCCTCGCCGGTGCCCGTCACCCCCGCGTCGGTGTACACCCGGACCAGCGTCCACTCGAAGGTGGTCCCGATCTTCGTCGTCTGTACGTCCGTGATCGATACGTCCCGCGGGTCCGACGGCGTTGTCATGTCTCCCCATCGCGAACCGCGGTATAAAATGGTCCGTATCGAGGAAGCGTCGACCGTCTCTGCCCCCGCCCGCGGTCCGCGGGGCGCCCGAGCCTCCGTCCGGGATCGGCCGCGGCCGCACCGCTAGCGCGGTGAACCGGCGCCTGCGGCGCCTGCGACGCCGGACGCTACCCGCCGAACTGTTCGGTCAGCGCCGGCACCACGTCGAACAGGTCGTCGACGATGCCGTAGTCGGCGATGTCGAAGATGGGCGCGTTGGGGTCCTTGTTGATCGCGATTATCGTGTCCGCGCCCTTCATCCCGGCCACGTGCTGGACGGCCCCGGAGATCCCGACGGCGATGTACACGTCCGGCGTCACCACCTTCCCGCTCTGACCGACCTGGCGATTTTTGGGGAGCCAGCCGTTGTCGACGACGGGGCGGGAGGCCGAGACGGTGGCGTCCAGCGCCTCCGCGAGGTCGAAGATGATGTCGAGGTTGTCCTCCTCCTCGATGCCCCGGCCCACGGAGACGAGCACGTCGGCCTCCGAGATGTCCACGTCGCCGCCCGCCGCCTCCTCGAAGCCCGTCACCGTCGAGCGCACGGCCGACTCGTCGATGCTCACGTCGAACGGCTCGACCGCCGCGTCGCCGCCCTTCGGCGCCTTGGGCCACTCGGCGGGCCGGAGCGTCACGGCCGCGCGGTCGGCGTCGACCGCGACGGTCGTCTCGACCTTCGAGCCGTACATCTCGCGGGTGACGACCAGGTTCCCGTCGACCGCCAGGTCGACGGCGTCGGTCACCAGCGGCAGGCCCAGCCGCTCGGCGACCGCCGGCGCGTAGTCCAGGCCGTTGACGGTGTGGGGGACGAGGAGGTAGTCCGGGTCGAGTTCGCCCGCCAGTTGCTCGACGGCCTGGACGTACACGTCGTGGTTGAACTCCTCGCCGTGGTCGACGGTGTGGACCCGATCGACGCCCTCGCGGACGAGTTTCTCGCCGAACGACTCAACGTCGCCGCCGACGACCGCCAGGTGCAGTTCCGAATCGGTCGCCTCGGCCACCTCGCGGCCGGCACCGGCGAGTTCGTGGCTCACGTCGCGCAGTTCGCCGCGGCGGTGCTCGGCGACGGCCAGCACCGTCATTGACCGACCCCCCGTTCGCGGAGGACGCCGGCGAGTTCACCCGCCGTCTCGTCGGGGCCGCCCTCGAAGACGGTCGCCTCGCCCTCCGACTCGGGCTCGTAGGTGGCCGTCCGCCGCAGCGGCGTCTCCAGCGCCGTCTCGTCGAGGCCCAGGTCCGCGAGGCCCTTCACGTCCAGCGGCTTGTTCTGGGCCTGGCGGATGCCCCGCAGGCTGGCGTAGCGGGGCTCGTTGATCCCCGTCTGGATCGTCAGCACGGCGGGCAGCTCCACGTCGGTCAGCTCCTCGACGCCGCCCTCCAGTTCGCGGTGGACCGAGACGACGCCGCCGTCGGCGTCCAGATCGAGCTGGTTGACCACGGCGGCCCACTCCGTCCCGAGCTTCTCGGCGAGCGTCACCCCCGTGGCGGCGAAGCTGTCGTCGCCGCTCTGGACGCCCGACAGTATCAGGTCGGGCTCCTCCTCGCGGGCGACGGCCGCCAGCAGGTCGGCCTTCGTCTCGGCGTCGAGCAGGTCGCGCTCGGCGATCGCGTCGTCCCAGACCCGGACGGCCCGGTCGGCGCCCTTCGCCAGCGCCTTCCGGACCGTCTCCTCCGAGCGCTCGGGGCCGACCGTGACGGTGACGACCTCCACGTCGTCATCAGGTTCCACCTGATTGCCCGCCGAGCTCTGCTCGGCGCTGTCGCCCGCCTCGGCGATCTGGACCGCCTCCTCGACGGCGTAGTCGTCCCACTCGTTGAGCTCGTAGGTGAGATACCGTTCGTCCACGTCGAGCCCGTCGATCTCGAACTCGTCGTCGACGACCGCCACGTCCGTGACCGTGACGAGGACTTTCATATCCCGACGGTTGGCCCGGTCGGCGGTTAAACGTTTCCGAGGGGCGGACCGTTGTTCGGCGTTTTCGCCGCGAAAACCCGCCTTACCGGGAGAACGGTCGTCCTACTCGGAGTCGAGGTCGGTCACGTCCTCGTCGGGGAACGAGATGAGGTTCTCCCGGCCGATCCGGAGCTTGTCGATCCGGCCCTCCTCGTCCATCGCGGAGAGCAACTGCGACACCTTCGCGTTCGACCAGCCGGTCTCCTGGACGATGGCCGCCTGCTTCATCCGCCCGCCGTTGGCCTCGATCAGCTGTTCGACGCGCTCCTCGTCGCTGAGCAGTTCCTCGTCGATCCCGTCGTCGCCCTCGTCCTCGTCGCCCTCGGCGGTGTCGTCCGCCGCCGCGTCGGCCCCGGCGGCCGCGGCACCGCCCGCCGCGGCGCCCTCGGCGGCCGCGTCGGCCGACGGCGACGCGTCGCCGGAATCGGCGGCCGCCCCGCCGCCCGTGTCGGTCTCGGCCGCCGCGCTCTCGGCGGCCGTCGCGCCGTCGTCGCGGCCGCCCCCTGCGCCGATGAGTCCGCCGAGGCCCTCGTCGTCGCGCCGCATGTACGCGACGAGGACGGCGGCGCTCGCGCCGCCGAGGACGACGACGACCACGAACGGCAGCGCGGCCGCGATCCCGTCGTCGCCGTCCGGTCCGCCGACGGACGTTCCCGGGCCCGTCGTGGGGCCGTCGGGGGACTGTGTCGCCGTCCCGGTGGGCGGTCGGGCGGTCGTGGCCGTCGGCGTCGGGGTCGGCGCGTCGCCGGAGTAGACGATCCACGGGCCCCGCTGGCCGAAGTCCTGGGGCCCCTCCCACCTGGCGGTGCCGGCCGAGAGGTCCGACGCCGCGGCGGGTCCGCTCGTGGGCGCGCTGCTGATGCCGTACCCGCTCGGCGGGACGACGACGAGCGTCTCGCTCGCCGCCAGCGAGGAGAGCCACGGGCCCGAAGTGGTGTTGAACGCGTCGTCGATGGCGAGCCGGTCGCCGCTCGTCTCCCCGAAGTTCGTCCACGTGAACGTGATCCAGACGGCCCCGGTCCCGTTGTGCAGCGCGTGGTGGCGGCCGACGCTCCGGACGGTCATCTCCCGGCCGGTCGCGCGGCTGGCGTTGTCCGCGGCCGCCCTGAACGAGTCCAGCCGCAGCGGGGACTCGCTTTCGTTGAACCGATCCACCAGGTCGCGGAAGGCCGCTCGCTCGTCCGCGGTCGTGATCGAGTCCGAGACGACGGTCTTCACGCGCCAGCGCGCGTCGCCGTCCGGTGCCACGTCGACCCGCATCTCGATCTCCCCCTCGTCGATCGAGCCGTTGTGCGGGGCGGCGCTCGCGTCGAGTGCCCCGGGCTGGGCGGCGGGACTCGCGACCGCGTCGCCTCCGAACGCCGCGGCCGGGGCGACCCCGACCGGGAGGAGGAGAACGACGGCGACGACGACGGCGAACGACCGCGGGGACATACTCGTCTCATTTCGGCCGGAGCGGAAAACGCTTTTCATTAAAACGTCTCCGGCCCTTTTGAAACGTCTCCGGCCCTCTCCACCTCTCGCGGCGATATCGAGAGTAGATGGGTTTTTGTAACCGGCGACGAAAGTGGACACTCGATGGCTTCGAACCGCCCTGTCCTCCTCGCGGTGATCGCTCTCGCCCTCGTCGTCGCCCCGGCGACACAGGCGGTCGCGGCCGGCCCGCTCGGGGCCGGGTCGGCCGCCCTCGCCGGGGACGCGACCCCGTTCGCCGACGACCGGTCCCCGTCGGGGTCGTCCGTCACGGGCGACGACACCGCCGCGCGGGCCGTCGTCGCGGGGGAGAACACGTCCAGCTACCTCGGGATCAACGACGAGTCGGTCGCGGCTACCGGCTACGACCGGGCCGGACTGAACCTCGGGGGCGCGCTCCAGCGCGACGTGGCCGACCTCCGCAACGAGTACGCGTCGCTCACGTTCGTGCAGCGCTACGAGAACACGACCGGCGACCGCGCGCGTGCGGCGTTGCTCCGCGAGGAGGTCGCCGGGCTCGAGGACCGCGTCCAGGACCTCGAGATCCGGCGCAACCGACTCGTCGACGAGTACAACGCCGGCGACGTCGGCACCCGGGAGTACTTCAGGGAACTCGCGGCGATCGACGCCACCGCCCGCGCCGTCGGCGACCGGCTCGCCCGGATCCGGAGCGCGGCCGGGCTGGAGCTGCCTTCGGACCTGGACACGAAGATGACCAACCTCGAAGGGGACCTGCTCACGCTGCGGGGGCCCGTCCGCGGACAGATCGGGGCCGCCATGGCCGGCGAGCGCGCGCCCGTGCCCGTCTACGCCGTCACGTCCCAGACCGGGATCGTCCTCTCGTCGATCGACGGGTCGCAGTTCCACCGCGAGGCCTACCTCGGACAGAACCGCGAACAGGTCGGTCGCGACCGGTTCATCACCGACGAGTCGCCCAACGGCGTCAGAGCCGCGGTCCAGCGGACGACCCAGCTCTACCCCTGGGCGAGCGCCAACACCCGCACGGGTCCGAACGTCCAGGGAATCGGCAACACCACCATCTACTTCGTCCAGATTCGCCACCCACACGGCACGCTGGGCACGTACCTCGACGGCCGGACGGAGTCGCCGTTCCGCGAGTACCAGGTCCAGTCCCTCGAAGACGCCCCCCGGACGGCCACCACCAACGCCAGCGGGGGCGTCGCCCTGACGGTCAACCGCACGCACGCGACCGGACCGATGCAGATCACCGTCACCGACAACCTGACGGCCGAACCGCTGGCCGCCGACGTGACGATCAACGGCGCCGACGTGGGGTCGACCGGCGCCGACGGCGAACTGTGGACGCTCACGCCCAAGCAGGCCGTCCGCATCGAGGTCACGACCAGCGACGGCCGCACCGTCCGCGAGCGATTCTTCGCGCGCTGAGGCCGCCGGACCCGCGCCCGTCGGAAAGCGCTCGCGACCTCGCTACTCCGGAACCTCGGCGACGGTCGTGATCGCCACCTCGGGGCTGTACGAGGGTCCCATCGTCACGTGGCGGAACTGCTCGAAGCCGGCCTCGCGGAACATCCGGTCGGCCTCCTCGGCGCCGTAGAACAGCATGAACGCGTCGGCGAGCTTCCGGAAGACGGTGTTGGAGGGGTAGTTCGGGCCGACGATGAGGACCTGTCCGCCCGGTTTCGCGATCCGGCGACACTCCGCCAGCGCGGCGACGGGGTCGGGCCAGTACTCGATCGATCCCGACGACCACACCACGTCGAAGGTGTCGTCCTTGAACGGCAGGCGCTCGGCGTCGCCGCGGTAGAAACTGACGGGGTCGCGCTTGCCGAGTTTCGCCCAGGCCTTCTCCATCTGGTGGACGCTCTGGTCCAGGCCGTGGACGTCGTCGGTGTGTTCGAGGATGCCCTCGGTGGCGAAGCCGGTGCCACAGCCCACGTCGAGCACGCGGTCGTCGGGACCGATGTCCAGCAGTCCCAGCGCCTCCGTCCGCATCTCCTCGGTCCAGATGAACGGGTTGACCTGGTCGTACACCTTCGAGAGGTACTTGTAGAAGATCCGGGCGCGCGTCTTGTCCTGGACGGCCATTGGCGGGGGTTGGACCCAGATCGGCATAGTTCCCCCGTTTTCCGACGCCTCGCGGGCGGGTGCCGGTCGAGGCGGCCGCGGGATCGCCGTCCCGTGGGCTGTCGGCGCCGTCGGCGTCCCGCCGTAGCCGGCTGAGCCAGTTTCGCGGCCCTCGACCGGGGACACTTCGCAACTACCAAATAGGCCCTGAACGGATCTCCCCACGATTAGCAAATGCCAAGGCCAGAGGTTCTCGACCGAGTCAAAGACGCCGAACGGGAGGCGGACGAGATCGTCGCCGAGGCCGAGGAGGACGCCGAGGAGACGGTCGCCGAGGCCCGCGAGGAGGCCGAGGAGATCCGCGAGAACGCCCGCGAAGAGGCCGACGCCGAGGCCGAGGAGCGCCTCGAAGCGGCGCGCGAGGAGATCGAGGCCGAGCGCGAACGCATCCTCGAGGAGGGTGCCGAGGAGCGTGAGGCGCTCGAGGCGCGCGCCGAGGAACGCCGGGAGGAGGTCGTCGAGTACGTGGTGACACAGTTCGAGGAGGCGGTGCATGCTCAGACCTAAGCGAATGAGCAAGCTGTCCGTGACGGGCTCGAAGGCCGTCATGGACGACGTCATCGAGACGGTCCACGACCTGCACCTGGTCCACTTCACCGACTACGACGGCCGCTGGGAGGGCTTCGACAACGGCGACCCGATGGAGGGCGGCGACGAGGCCTCCGAGATGCTCGTCACCGTTCGCTCGCTCAAGAGCATCCTCGGCGTCGAGCCCGAGGACGCCGGCCCCAGCCGGATCGTCACCGACGAGACCCTCGAGACGGAGCTCGAGGAGGTCCGCGTCGAGGCCAACGAGCTCGACGACGAGCGGACCGACCTGGAGAGCGAGCTCCGCGAGGTCGAGGAGGAGCTCGACGCGATGGACCCGTTCGCGACGCTGGGCATCGACCTCGACCTCCTGTGGGGCTACGACTCGCTGTCCGTCGCGGTCGGCGAGGGGGACGCCGACAGCGTCGAGCGGGCGCTGGCCGACCTCGACGCGGCGACGGAGACGTTCGCCGAGGGCGGCGTCGTCGCCGCCTTCGCGCACACCGACGAGGACGCCCTCCAGAGCGCGCTCGTCGAGGCCGACTTCACCGCCGTCGAGGTGCCCCGCGAGGAGGGCGACCCCCAGGACGTGCTCGCCGAGCTCGAACACCGCAAGCAGCAACTGGAGTCGAAGCTCGACACGGTCGAAGACCGGCTCGAGGACCTGCGCTACGACGTGGCGGGGTTCCTGCTGGCCGCCGAGGAGAAGCTCGCGATCCGCGCCCGGAAGGCGGAGGCGCCGCTCTCCTTCGCGACGACGGACAACGCCTTCGTCGCGGAGGGGTGGATCCCGACCGAGCGCGTCGAGGAGTTCCGGATCGCCCTCGACGACGCCGTCGGCGACCACGTCGACGTCGAGGAGCTTGAGGTCGCCGAGTACGACCGCCACGGCCACGCCGCGACGACCGAGGGGGTCGACCACACGCCCGAGAAGACCGGCGCCGGCACCGGCGGCGTCGAGGAGGAGCGGGCGGCCGCCGAGACGATCGGCGACGACGACGAGGAGGCCGAACCCCAGGAGGCCCGCGCCGACGGCGGGACGGTCACGATGCGTGACGACGACGACCCGCCCGTCATCCAGGACAACGGGGTGAGCCAGCCGTTCGAACTGCTGACCCAGGCCGTCGGCCGCCCCAACTACTCGGAGTTCGACCCGACGGTCATCCTCTTCCTGACCTTCCCGCTGATGTTCGGGTTCATCATCGGCGACGTCGGGTACGGGCTGATCTACACCGGGATCGGCTACTACATGGTCCGGAACTTCGACTCCGAGGCGTTCAAGAACTTCGGCGTCATCACCGCGATCTGCGGCGTCTCGACGGCGATATTCGGCTTCCTCTACGGCGAGATATTCGGCCTGCATCTGGTCGCCTCGCAGTTCTGGGACGGCGTCGTCGGGCTGAACCACGCGCCCATCGAGAAGGGCCTCTCGCCGGCGACGAGCTACTGGGCCAACACCTGGTTCCTCGTCACCGCCCTGTTCGGCCTGCTGCATCTCAACACGGCGTACGTCCTGGAGTTCGTCGAGAACGTGAGCCTCCACGGCGTCAAGGAGGCCGTCCTCGAGACGGGGTCGTGGATACTGGCGCTGAACGGGCTGTGGATCTTCATCTTCAGCCGCCTGTTCAACGGCGCCAAGCCCGACCTGCTGTTCGAGACGTTCGACGAGGGACACGCGGCGGCCTTCGAACTGGGCTTCGCCGGGTTCCCCGCCGAGATCGGCTGGGTCGGCCTCGGCATGGTCGGCCTGGGCATGGCCCTGCTGGCCGTCGGGCCGGTCCACGAACTCATCGAGATCCACGTCGTGCTGGCCCACACGCTGTCGTACCTGCGGATCGCCGCGGTGCTGCTGGCGAAGGCCGGGATGGCCTTCGCGGTGAACCTCCTGTTCTGGGGGGCCTACGCCAGCCCGACCGAGCACGGCGCCGCGTGGCACTTTGGCCTCACCGGTATGCCGGCCGACCCGGCCGAGACGACCGGCACGGTCATGTTCCACGGCTACGAGGTCTCGCAGATCCTCTTCCCCGGGATGGTCCACATGGGTCCGGCGATGACCGTCTTCGGCGTCTTCGTCCTGATCGCCGGGAACCTCGTCGTGCTACTCCTCGGCGTGACCTCCTCGGGCATCCAGTCGATCCGCCTGGAGTTCTTCGAGTTCTTCGAGAAGTTCTACGAGGGCAACGGCACGCCCTACGAGCCGTTCGGGACCGAGCGGACCTACACCGCCGACGACAGTTAGGCCGTTCGGCTCTCTTCCTGACTTCCGCCTTCGCACCTCCCGTCCGGAACCGTTTCCGCTGTCGACCGCTCGGAGACGTCACTGACCGATAGATCGTCAGGCTACCGCTACCGGCTGTCACGGCGGATCACCCGGTGCTCGCGGCTTTCCCGGTCAGTGGCGTCGGTACAGCTGTTTCGCCCGCTCGGCGATCCGGTCGACCCGCTCGCGCCGCTGGTCGTCCAGTTCGTCACCGGTCGGGGCGACGTCGAGCTGCTCGACCAGCGCGTCGATGTCGTCCCGCACCGTCCCGTACGCGTCGTCGTCGACCGGGTGGTTCGCGACGAAATCCCGGAGCTCGACGGCGCGTCGCCGGCACGACTCGGGCGAGTCGCCGGCCGCGCGCTGGAGGTGCTCGGCCAGCGACACCGCGAGGTATCCCGAGTCGTCGCCGCTCACGTCGCCGTCCCGCGTCTCGATGTCGGTGAGTCGCCGCCGTGCCCTGTCCCGGAGGTCTTCGCTCGTCGCCTCCGCCGAGAGGTCCGACAGCGTCTCCGTGATGGGTTCGACGTGGTCGGTCGGGGCGTCCCGGGCCACGCGCCGGAGCGTGTCGACGGCCGCCAGCCGTTCGTCCGTGAACTTGCCGTCCCGGGCCAGCCGGCAGAACGCCGGTACCACGACGGGGGCGGCGGTCTCGGGGTCCGCCTCGAAGCAGTCGAGCAGCTTCTCGCGCGCGAGCTCCCGCTCGGCCGAACCGGTGGCGTCGAGCCCGACCTCCCGCAGCGTCTCGAGGACCTCGCGTTTCCCCTCCTCGCTCGCGGACGGGAACGACCGGGCGAGCTCCTCGACCGCCGCCTCGCGGTCCCGCGAGTACGGGGAGTCGAGCGCCGTCTCGCGGTGCGTCGCTATCGACTCGTTCATAGCTGGGTCCCGCAGTCGGTACAGAACTGCTGTCCGGCCGGGAGATCCGACCCGCACTCGGGGCAGGCGACGACGTCGTCCGGCCGGCCGCGGTCGCCGCCGCGCCGCCGGTCGTCGTCCTGACCGCCGCCGCGCCGCCCGTCGTCGCCCTGACCGCCGTCGCCCTGGCCGCTCCCGCCCTGAACGATGGTGGTGTCGCCGCCGTCGCTGGCGCCGCTGTCGGGGACGATGACGTTGTCGGAGGTGTCCTCGGCGGCGGCCTCGGCGGTGTCCCCCATGTTGTCCATGGCCGATTCGGTGGTGTCCTGAACCCGGTCCATCGACTCGTCCATCATCTCCCGCATCTCCTCGCGGAACTCCTTCTGGTCCTCGACGCGTTCGCGCTCCGCTTCGGCCTTGTTGGCTTCCTGGCGCGCCTTCGCGAGCTCGTCGCTGTCCTGGGCGCCCAGCGAGTCGAGCTGGTCGGCGCTCAGGTCCTCGGCCTTGTCCATCTTCGCGAGGTCGGTCATGTCCCCGTCGGTCTCGTCCATGCTCGCGAGCGTCTGGGCGTCGACCTCGTCGCGGGCGTCGAGGCGCTCTTTCTCTATCTCGACGTCGTGTTCGTCCCGACGCATCTCGATGTCCTGCTCGCGCTCCTCGACGTCGAGACCGTCCATGTCCTTGCGTTTCTTGATGTCCATCAGGTCCTCCATCTCGGACATGTCCTGGTCGTGCTCTATCTCGCGGCGCTCGACCTCGCTCTCGGTCCGGACGGTCTCTTTCCCCTCCTGGTGTTCGACGTTCTCGCGCTCGGCCCGGTGGCGGTGCCGGCGCTGCATATCGTCCCGTTCGTGGTCGTGTTCGATCTCCTGGGTCTCGAGTTCGTGGTCGGCGGTCTGTTCGGCGGACTCGCGGCGGACCCGCTGGCGCTGGCCGTGGACCTCGCGCTCGGTCTCGCGCTCCGTGTCCTGTTTCTCGACCTCCAGCCGTTCGTCGTCGACGTCGGCCCGCTCGCGCTCGATGGCGACCTCCGTGCGCTCGCTCCGGACCTCGTCGAGGTCGTCGACGTAGTCGAACGACAGCAGTTCGACGAGCTCGAGCCCGTTGCGTTCGAGCGTCCGCCGGAGCCGGTGTTCGATGTCCTGCTGCAGGTCCCGTTTCAGCTCCCGGTTCCCGTAGAGGTCGTCGCGCTCGTACTGGTTGACCGTGGCCTCGAGCTCGTCGCGGATCGCGTCGCCGAGCATCCGGTCGAACGTCTCGCTCGTGACCGCGTCGCGGTCGCTCATGGCCTCGGCGAAGAACAGCTGTGGGTCCGCCACTCCGACCACGAGGTCGACCGTGACGTCGACCAGGAAGTCCGTCGCAGTCCGGAGGTCCGTGACGCCGATGGAGACGGTCGTCGTCCCCTCCTCGACGACGAACACCGCGAGGTCCTGCCCGCGACGGAGGTCGGCGATCTTCTTGCCGAGCGAGTCGAGCGTGTGTTTCCCGGGGCCGAGCGTCGTCTTCAGCTCCCCGTTCTCCAGCAGGAGGGCCTGGTTACCGGTCTCGACTTTCACCTGTCGCTTCTGCCGGAGCCGGTCGAGCAGCCCGTCGCCGCCGAGCGCGTCGCCGCTGACCCGGCGCGCGAACTCGTGGTCGCGCAGTCGCAACACGCCGTCCGAGTCGGTCTTCGCGGCGTCGGCGCCGCCGCCGGTCAGCGAGCTACCGCACTCCGGACAGAAGTCCGCTTCGGCGACGGTACTGGCCCCGCAGCTCGGGCAGACCTCGTCGAGGGCCGTCCCGCAGTCCCCGCAGAAGTTCGCGCCGTCGGGGACGGTCGCCCCGCAGCTCGGACAGGTCACGGCGACCACCCCGTCGCTCGTCGTCGGGCGGTCGAACACTGTACACCGGTCGAACGCGCGGTCTGTGCCGTCATGCTTCGAGTCCCTCCATGTGGTCCCGGCGCCGCGTGAACGCCCTGTCGAGGTCGGCGACCGCCGCTTCGCACTCCCGAAGCCGCGACGCGACGGCGCCGCCGGCCTCGGCGACTTCGGCCCGGAGGTCGTCGGTCGCGTCGTCGACGCGCTCCAGTTCGGCCACCAGCGACGCGTCGTGCTCGACCAGCGCGACGAGGCTCTCCTCTTCCTCGACCGCCAGGTCGCGCACCGACCCGCCTCCGGTCGGCGCCGTCGCGGCACGCTGTCGAACGCGCTCGACGTCCGCCTTCAGGTCGTCGACGGCGGCGACGAGGTCGCGCTCACCCCGCCGGTAGAGCCGCTCGGAAACGTCGTCGAGCGAGCCCTTCGTCTCGCCCAGGTCGCGCCGGATCTTGTCCCGGAGCTTCCGGTCGGTTTCGACGCTCGCCTCCCGGACTCGGTAGTCGTACCCCGGGACCGTCTCCCGGAGGAGCGCCGCCTTCGCCGAGAGGTCGCCATCGTCGATGTCGTCCAGCAGCGTCATGCGTCCGGTTCCGTGTATGTCTCGTGTTCTGTCACATAAATTCTGGGACGGGTCACCCCTCCCAGTCGGTCAGGCTCGACTCCGTCTGTTCGACGGCCGTCCGCAGGTGCGACTGGCGAACCGGCTGGATGTCGCCGCTCTCGCGGGCCTCCGTGAGCGCCTGACGGGCCGCGTTGGCCGCGATCAGTTCCATGTCGCTCGCCGAGTACCCCTCGGTCAGTCCCTCGATGACGTCCCAGTCGATCTCCTCGGTCAACACGGGGCGGTCGCGCAGGTGGACCCGGAGGATGGCGATGCGAGCCGTCCCGTCGGGCGGGGGGACCTCGATGCGCTCGTCGAACCGGCCCGACCGCCGGACCGCGTCGTCGACGGACTCGAGGAGGTTCGTCGCGCCGAAGACGACGACGTCCTCGCCCTGGATCTCGCTCAGTTCGGTGAGGAGCTGGTTGACCATCTGCCGTTCGCTCTGGGACTTTCGGGCGCCCCCCGAGCGGTCGGCGGCGATGGCGTCGATCTCGTCGATAAACACCAGGCAGGGCTGGTTGTCGCGAGCGACCGCGAACAGGTCCGCAACGTTGTCGGCCGCTTCGCCGACGAGCGAGGACGTCAGCTGTGAGGGCGTGACGTCGACGAAGTTGTACCCCAGCTTTCCCGCGAGCGCCCGGGTGATGTACGTCTTGCCCGTGCCGGGCGGACCGTAGAGTAACACCCCGTTGACGACGCCGAGGTCGTACTCCTCGTAGAGCTGGGGCCGTTCGAGCGGGTCGACGACCTTCTCGACGAGCGTCCGCTTGAGCTCCGCCATCCCGCCGACGTCGTCGAAATCGAGGTCCGGCGGCTCCTCGAGATAGGCGCTCGCGTCGACCGCGTCGTCGTCCGCTCGTCCGTCCGGCACCCCCTCCTCGGCGGTGACGGCGGCGCCGGACTCCGGGCGGTCACCGCCGGTCGGGGCGTCGGCACCGGAAGGCGGCGCGTCGCCGGACGCCGCGCGCGCCGAGAGCGCTTCGGCGGCCTCCCGGAGGTTGCCCGCGAGGCGCCGCCGCTCGGTCGCGACCCGCTCGCTGTCCTCCAGCGAGGCCATCTCCTCGAGGAGGTCGGCGCACTGCTCGTAGTAGTCGGCCGCCTCGCCCGCGTTGTCACGCTCGCGGGCCTTCTCTGCGAGTTCGCGGTACCGGTCGTAGTCGTCTTTCAGGATCTCCCTGTGAGTGTCGTCTCCCAACATCAGTCACCGGGCACCGGCTCAGAGGTCCTCGATCGACACTTCTTCCGTCTCGATGTCTCCCAGGTCCTCCTCGATCTCGACGTCGCGCTCGACGCTGATCTGGGACTCGGCCTCGATGTCTATCTGGTCGGTCGACATCTCCGAGGCCCGGATCTCGGCCATGAGGTCCTCCTCCTCGCTGACGTCCATCTCGAGGTCGTCCTCCATCATCGGGATGTCCAGCGCATCCTGGATCTCCTGCATGTCCTCCATCTCGATGCCGAAGGCCGCCATTCGCTCCATGACTTCGCTCTGGATCTCCTGGGCGTCGGCCTCGTCCATCGCCTCGTCGAGGGCGATGTCCTCGCCGTCGTGCATGTCCATGATGTCGCGCATCCCCTGGATGCTGAGGACGGTCCCCAGTTTGATGCTGTTGGCCCGGAACTTCTTCTTCTTGATGGCGTACTTCTTCTTCTCGAACTTGGCCTTCTGGGCGAACTTCTTGCGCTTGAGTTCGCCGACCTCCGCGCCTTCCTGGAGGAGTTTCTTGTACTTGCGCCGGTGTTTGTCCATCTCCTTCTCGAGTTTCTTCGAGCGGTGTTCGAGCTTGGAGATGTCCTTCCGGAGTTCCTTGTCGCTGTACGCGCTCTCGTCGAGCAGCGTCTCGCCCGTGCCGTTGTACCGTTCCCGGATCCAGCTTCGTAGTTCCATGGTCGTGTAGATGTTACCGCGTAGTTATTATGGTTTGGACCGTTTCGATGCTACTCCAGCTCCGGCCTGACCACCGAGAGCGCGCCGACGAGCCCGAGCGCCGCGCCGACGCCCGCCACGACGACGAGCAGCCGTTTCTCGTGGAAGGTCAGATCGAACAGCCGCGCCCCGACCGTCGCCTCCGCGTACACGACCGCCCCGCCCAACAGCAGGCCGCCGACCGACCCGTACGCGACCCGTCGCTCCATCAACCGGTAGCCGACGAGTACCAGCCCGACGCCGACGGCGACGTTCGCCGCAGCCACTACGCCTATCGCCCAGAGTTCGAGCGTCATCTGTCTTTCAGGTCTACCTCTGAACTGACGGTTCTCGGGCGACAACATAAATTTTGGGCCATCGAGAGGAAGGATATTGCCTCCATTGTGGAGATATATCTGTGAGATATGGTCGTATCGTTCACGGCGACCGGTGGAAGCAGAGGCACGCCGAACACGGGGAGTTCGGAGGTGTCAAAGAAAGCGCCTGGGGCGCTGTTCCGGTCGGTCGGGGCGGGGCGTGTCGGCGCCCGGTGACAGGCCCGGAGGTAAACGGTTCGGGGCCTCAGTCCTCACAGAACAGGAACACGAGGATCTGACTCTCCCACTGGGTGACCTCCACGTCTCGGACGGTGTAGTGTTCGTGGAAGCTATCGAGTTGCGACTGGATCTCCTCGACGTTGTTCGCCTCGTAGTCGAATTCGAGTACCTGCGTGTGCATACAGGCGACGACAGGTGCGGACGTGAAGGGTTTTGGGGCGAGCGCGGGCACCGCGACACCGGACGAGCCGGTCGGCCGCTCGCGTGCTTCTGCCCGACTCCGACCACCCCGGCGGGCGTAGCAGTTGGGATCCGGGGAGCACAAGCGGCCGGTGAGGTCGGGGTTCAGTCACGAGCGCGCCCGCGGTGCCGTTTTCATATAGTGAATACACGACCCAGTTCTTTTCAAGGATAAACAATATTTGGTTGCACATGGCGAAACGGGCACCGGGGTTCATCGCAGATGGGTCCCCAGTGGGCGAACAACGGGCACGAACGGAGCTTCTGGCCGGTGCGTTCAACGAAGCGGCCGGCGATTTCTTCGAGCGCGAGGTCGAGTACGAGGAGGCCATCGAAGCGGCGGCCGAGGACCGGGACGACGCCCGGCGCCAGGGAATCGCTGGCGCGGTCGTCGGCGTCCTGATCTGCGTCCTCGGGCTGGTGATGCAGAACACGGCGCTGCTGGTCGGCGGCGTCGTCGTCGCCGCCGCGGTCGGCTGGCTGAAATACAGGGAGTACCAGGACGCCGTCGGGCGCATCGAGTCCAACCGGGCGTCGCTCGAGCAGAACAGTCCCGACGGGACGGTCTCGTTCGTCTCACAGGTGGCGGTCCCGGCCTACCTCGTTCAGTACGGGGCCGAACACATGATCTTCGACGGGCTCAACGCCGCGCCGGAGACGCGGCTCGAACTCGCGCTCATCGACGGCGACGAGCTGATCTCGGCGCGCAACGACTTCGAGGAGGTGACCGCGGTCCTGGAGGACAACCTGTCGGGCGAACAGGTGCTCGACCCGGACGTCGCGCGGAAGATCTCGCCGGGGATCGAGGACCACAAGCGGCTCGAGAAGCCGATCACCGACCAGATCGACCGGATGACGGAGATCGCCCGGGACGTGCAGACCGAGTCCATCCCGGTCAACGTCCACGCCAACGACGACACGGCCCGGAGCATCCGGACGATGGGCCGGGAGGGGCTCTTCCGGTCGAACGGGACGGTCCCGCTCGTCGAGACGAGCCAGTCGATGGCCGAGAGCAGACAGGTCCTCGACGACATCAGGGGCGTCGAGGAGCAGGCGGTCAGCGGCGATATGCTCGACCAGGCCCGGGAGAACCGGGACGCCGTCGTCGAGGCCACCGACGACATCCTCGCGCGGCTCGAGTCCAACGTCGAGACGGTGACCGACCACTTCGACAGGCACGCGACGAGGGTCGACGACAGCACGAAGAAGTACGTCTGCGAGACGTGCCTCGCCGAGGAGATCGAATCGATCGACGGGGAGCTCGACCTCGCCGACGAGATACTCAGCGCGGAGAGCGGGAGCTTCGGCGTCGCGCTGAGCGACGGCGACCTCGACGACGTGCCGGTCGAGGGCGACGGCGAGTTCACCGACCAGGTGCGGGACGACATCGAGGCCGAGATCCCGGTGCTCCAGGAACACCTCCGCAGGGCGTACAACACGCTCCCGGACCTGGGCGTCGGCGGCGACTACTGTGCGACCCACGGGACGGTCGAGACGACCGCCGTTTCGCGGGACGGGCAGCTGTTCGGCGAGGTCTGGCGGAGCCTCTACTACCAGTTCCGCGACCCCATCATGGACAGCGTCGACGACCTCGAGCGCGAGGCCGAGGAGGCGCGTCAGAACAAGGAACAGAAGATGATCGACCTCGCGCAGTACGAGCAGATCAAAGACTCCGTCGAACGGGACTACCAGTCGGTCAAGGCGGACTACCAGGCCGCGAAGGCGATCGAGGAGACCCTCTAAGATGTCGAACAACAGTCAGAACGTGAAGGTCTCGGTCAGCGAATCGAAGATCGGACGCGCTGCGGGCGACGCGGTCGCCAAGGAACTGGACGGCCGGCTCCGGCGTATCGAGAACAACACGGACTCGATCCAGGAGGTGTCCAGCGAGGTCAGGACGCTCCAGCGGAAGGTCGAGCAGCTCGAGGAGCAGATGGCGACCATCGAGCGGACGAAAGCCAGGGCCGAGCGGGAGGCCACCGAGTCGATCCGCGACAAGCTCGAGAGCCAGTACGAGGAGAAACGCCGGAAGTTCGAGGAGAAAAAGCGCAGCATCCTCGAGGACTACCAGTCGAGTATCAAGCGGCTGAAAGACCGGTTCATCAACAGTATCCCGGGGCAGAGCGAGGGGTTCGACCAGGTGAACGAGGAGTTCGAGACGGCGACGGAGCGCCGGGACGCGGTCGTCGAGGAGGCCCGGCGCCTCGGCACGCACGGCGCCGGGGCGGTCCACGAGTACAGGCGCCGACGGCTGTCGGAGTCGCGGTCGGCGTTCACCGACGCTATCGACGATTTCCTGGCCGACCGCCGCGAGACCGCCGACACCATCGACTCCTTGCAGACGCAGATACCCGGCATCAACGGGGACGTACAGGTGAACGTCCCGTTCTGGGTCGTCGGGATCGAACGCAACGGGCAGGAGGAGATCCACGCGCTGCCGATCCAGACGTGGACCGACTCGAACCAGTCGACCACCGAACGGTCGCCGTACGCGGCCCGCCACCGTCCCCACGGCACCCACGACTTCAGCGAGTGGACCGACGCGGTCGAGCGATACGCCAGCCGGGACGAGGTCCGGGACGCGCTCGCCGACCGGGACGCCGTCTTCGAGGACCCGAGCTACCTCCGGAACCAGCCCGGCGTGCGAACGCGGTTCGTGGACGCGCTCGAGAACTACGAGTTCGGCGGGAGGCAGACCGCCGGGTCCGGCCGCGGGGGGGCGTCGCAGTCCGCCCGGGCGGGGGGCGAGCGGTCGGCGGAGACCGCGGAGGTGGTGACCGATGACTGACGAGATACTCGGGGCGATCACGTCGGACAAGGTCGAGACGGACAACACGAACTTCGCGACCCTGAAGGCGGACCAGACCTGCGAGGAGGCGCTGATCCCGCGCGACAACCCGGTCCGCCAGCGCAACTGGCAGGTCACCCTGGAGAAGGGGTCGGTGTACAACCCCCAGGAGGACATCGGCATCTACGCGCAGGAGGTCGACTGCAAGTACGGCGTCCAGGTCGACGGCACCGTCTTCGGGCGCGACACGGTCTCGGTCGAACACGGCGGGGCGGTCCACGGCGCCGCCGGCGACGGGGACGACGAGCCGCCGGTCATCGGCGCTCGGATCCTCGGGTCGGTCGTCGCCGAGGGGTCGATCGAGGTCGTCTCCCCCGACTCGAAACTCGACGACTGGGAGCCGCGGCCGGTGAGCGTCTACGGCGACGTCGTCGGCGGCCACGTCTCCTTCGAGGAGCCGACGGTCGTCTACGGGAACGTCACGGCCGAGCAGATGCTCTGGGTCGACGCCCCGACGGTCGTCTTCGGTGACGTCCGCTCCGAGGGGTCCATCGAGGCGACCGACCTCTTCGCGTTCTCCGTGACCGCCCGCGACGACGTCAACCTCGGCGAGCGCGTCGTCACCGTCAACCCCGTCGTCAGGTCCGCGGAGGGGTCGATCTCGATGGCCGACGACGTCGCGGTCTTCGATTCGGCGACGCTGGCCCGGACGCGGGACGCCCACGGGATCGACGAGGTCGCGCTCGGGCTCTGGGTGCTCGACGACGACGCCGTCTGGGAGGGAGGGCGGCTGGTCCCCGACGACGTCTTCGACCACGGCGACGGCGAGATCGCGACCAGGGCCTGGCGGACCGTCTCCGAACCGGACAGCGAGTACCGGTACATCGAGTCGCTGTTCACCCGTTCGGTCGACCAGTACCGCCGCGACCCGCCGGACATCGACCAGTTCCGCTACGGCGGCCTCGCGAGCATGGCCGACAGCGGTCCGGACGAGGGCGGCGTCACCGTCGAACACAGCGGCGAGGGCGACGTCGTGCTGGGCGACCAGGACAAGGAGATCGACAGCGAGGACCTGACGAAGATCGACAACAGCGTCACCGACGTCACCGAGCGCACGACCGTCCACGACGAGCGCACGACCATCGAGGACAGCGTCCTCAAGGACACCGAGGTCGCCGGCGCCGGGGCGGACGACCCGTCGGACGACGAGGCGACGGAGGCGAAGCGGGGGGACTGACCGTGGGCTACTGCGAGGAACACGACCGCGTGTACCGCGCCGCCGAGTGCCCGGACTGCGCCGACGACGCCGGCCCGACTCACGACCCCGCTACCGGACGAGCGGACGACCGCCGGGCGGACGCCGGCGAGGGGGACGAGTCGTCGAGCGCCGCGGACGCGGGGAACGCCGCCGACGCCGTCAGCGAGGCGCTCGACGACGCGCTCGGCGACGTGGAGATCGACGTGGACGACGCCGACGTCGTGGTGGGCGACCAGACGAAGACGACCGAGCGGACGAGCCGAACCCGCATCGACAACAGCACGCGGGACGTCGACCGGGAGACGACGACCCGCGACGAGCGGACGACCGTCGAGGACAGCGTCCTCAACCGTTCGGAGGTCGAGGGCGCCAGCGTCGAGGACAGCGAACTCAACCGCTCGGAGGTCGAAGACGCGAGCGTCGAGGGCAGCACGCTCAACCGCTCGACCGTCGGCGGGGACGCCGAACGAAACGTCCGGCCCGGCTCGGATCCCGACGGGGAGCCGGCGAGCGACGAGCGCGCGGCGACCGGGAGGGAGTCGCCCGGCGAACGGCGGTCCCGGAGCGAGCGCGGTTCGACGGGCGAGGCCGGTACGGAACGGGAAGCGTCCCGGTCGGGCGACGAGACCCAGTTCTGTATCCACTGTGGCGCCGAACTCCCGGCCGGCCTGGACCACTGCACGAACTGCGGGGACGCCCTGCAGTGACTCACCACTCCCGGTCGTAAGTCGACCCGCGGTCGTCGTCCTCGCCGTGGCGGGTCAGGTGGAACACGGCGCCCCACACGAACGACAGACCGACGACCACCACGAGCGATCCGGTCTGCCGGTGGGAGAGGTGGACGCCGACCGCGGCGAGCGCGTCGCCGACCGCCGCGCCGACCGCCGCCAGCGGCGGGGTGTACGCCCAGATGTACTTCGAGAGGACGGTCCCGACGACCGTGCTCACGAACGCGGCCAGCGCGTGTGACCCTCCGGTTTTCGCCGGCATCGGTATTCAGGTCCCACACTCCAGGGACAGGCCGAGTTCGTCCAGGTACAGTTGCTCGCCCGCGCCCGCCGCCTCCAGTTCGTTGAACGCGCGCTTGACGACCGGCTCGTCGTAGCCGTGTCGCTCGGCCACCTCGGTGAGCAGGACCGACTCGTGGGCGACGTCCTCGACGTACTCCCGGCGCACGGTGGCGACGCAGTCGTCGACGCGCTCGGCGTCGACCGGCGGCGCGAACAGGTCGGCGTTCTCCCGGGCGACGGGGTCGGACTCGTCGTAGACGAGCGAGCCGTCCTGCAGGTCGACCAGGCAGACGCTCACGTACTTGCTGTAGCGCGACCGGGCGACGTCGGCGGTTTCGACCTGCTCGCGCACCCGCTCGCTCCACCCCGTCGGGGAGGCGACCGCGAGCAGATACCCGTGTTCGCCTCTCTCGGCCTCGTAGACGGCCTCGTTGACCACCGAGAGCAGGTCGTCGAGCGTGGCCGGACTCGCGTCGAACCCGTTGGTCGCGTGCGCTCGCAGGTCCGCCAGGACACGCGCCGCGACCACCGTCTCGGTCGCGGTCGCCAGTCCCAGGTACCGCTCGTCCGTGATCTCGTAGCGAGCGACCGCGTTCGTCGGGTAGCGCTTCGGGTCCTCCCCCTCGTCGAGCCACGAACTGAGCCGCGACCGCTCGCTCCGGCGCTCGCTTCGCCCCTCCCAGTAACCGTCCGGTATCTCGACGGTCCCGTCCCGCGTTCGTATCGAGTCCGCCTCGGCCATCGAGATGTCGAACCGCCCCAGGTAATCCATCTCGAGCATCCTGGCCATCGCGGCGGTGACGGCGTGGTCCCCGTCGACCCCTCCGCCGTCGTCCCCGACGGACCGCTCGATCTCGTCGACGCGGGACTCCAGGTCCGCCTGCCTGTCCTCGAGCGCTTCGCGGGCGGTCTCCACCCGTTCACACTCGCGCTCGAGCCTGGCGACCTGCTCGCTGACCGCCGCGCGCTGGTCGCGGAGCTCGTCCAGTTCGTTCTCCACCAGAGCGACCGCCTCCGGACGCGCCTGCTCGGTCGCCTGGTCGCGCGCGCGCTCCTCGACGGCTTCGAGGTCGGCGATCCGCTCCTCGATCCGCTCCCCGAGCTCGCTCGTCCGCTCGATCCGGTCGCGTAGCTCCGCCGGGACCGCCGTCCCGTCCGCACCCCCCGACGCCACCGTCTCGAGTCGCGCGCGGACCGCCTCCGGGTCCGCCTGCCCGCTCGCGAGTTCGCCCTCCAGCTCCCTGAGCTCCGACTCGGCCTCGCGGTAGCGGCCCCGGACCCGGCTGTCGAGCGTCTCGGAGAACCCCTCGACCTCGGATCTCAGCTCGTCCGCGACGCGCTCGCGCTCGTCTTCCGCCTCGGCGACGGCCGTCACCGCCTCCTCGATGGCCGCGACCATGTGTTCGAGGCCGTGGGTCTCGACGTAGACGAAGAAGCCGTGCCGGATCTTCTCGCGGCGTTCCTCGTAGCGGGCGACGAGCCGCTCGACGAGGTCCTGCTGAACGTCCTGGTTCTCGATGAGGGCGTCCATGTCCGCGATCTGCGTGGACGTGTACTCGTCGACGAGTTCGTACACCTCCCCCTCCATGCGGCGGATCCGCTCCTCGATCTGCGACTCGGTGAGCGCGTCGAACTGCTTGTAGCGGTCGAAGTCGACGACCGCCTGCAGTTCGGCCTCGACGAAGTCGTCGGCCATCGCGGGGGGGACGGTCGCGCCGTCGTCGGCGTAGAAACTCGCCGCGATCAGCAGGCGCGCGAGCCGGAAGTTCCCGCGAACGCGCGCCGTCTCCTCGTCGGTCAGGAACTCCGGGCAGTCCTCGCTGAACTCCCAGACGAACGACTCCTCGCTCCGCTTGATGCCGTCGTAGCGTTCGATCCGCGTCGGTTCGGACAGGCGCTGCAGCGCCGCCAGGTCCTCCGCGAGCACGGTGTCGGTCTCGCGTGTCAACTCCTCGAATCGCGTTGCACAGTCACTCATTGTATCACCCGGTCTCCCGCCGTGCGAGCGCCGAGTCGCCGAACAGACTCCGCCCGCTCGCGCTCCGCGTCGCTGTCGTCGGAGGCGACGAACAGGCGCCTGTCGTCACGTGGCCGCTGTTCCGTGTCATGGTGGGGCGTGTCGGGGCCATCGCACCGGTCCCGTCGCGTCCGGGCCACTCGCCCGGCCTCGTCCCCGTCGAGCGCCTCGATTGACAAAAGCTTTTCCACAATGGAGACTTCCGCGATAGGTCGGAACAACCAATCATGACGCGGCCCGGCCGGGCGCTCCGCTCGGGACGGAACCGCGCCCCGGTCGAACCGCCACGTCCGACCGGTGTGTCCACGGTCCGGGACGGAATCGGGCGCGCGTCGGCGGGAAGCCGACCGCTGCTGACGGCTGCCCGATCCGCACCTTTTTGTGGCGGGTGCGCGGATCCCCACGTCATCGACGGACTGGAGACCATGATCGTCACTGCGTACCGGATCGCGCCGGCCCAGCAGACGGTGACGCGGGGGATCGACTTCGAACTCGCGGTCGTCGTCTGGGCGCTCGTCGTCGGCGTCGGACTGCTCTCCGGATACCTCCTCGGACAATGGTACGGCGAGTGACCCTCGCGTTCGGCGGACCCGCGACGGCCGCCCGCGTGGCGTCGGAACGGGTGTCGCTCGAGGCGATGCCCCCGACCGCCGTGCTCCAGCAGGCGGTAACGCGGGTCGGTCCCGACGCGAGCACGGTCCTGTTCAACGGCGTCGTGTTCGCTCTCGTGAGCCTCGCCCTGGGGTTCCTCGTCGGCGTCTACCGCGGGCGTGCCGCGGGGGACGCCGCCGACCGGGGGAACCCCGGGACGCCCGGAGCCGCTCCGGGACCCGACGAGCCGGGCCGAACGACGGAGCGCGACCCCGACCGGTCGGGTGAGGGGTCGTCGGACGCCACCGGGGACGACTCGGCGCGACAGCCCCTGAACCAGTTCGCGAGTCCGCGGGCGGACCCCGACGAGGGAAGCGCGGACGGACCGGTCGGAGAGCGGGCGGACGGGGAGGGACGCGGGGAAGACGCGACGGCCGGCCGGGACGGTGCGACGCCGGACGGGGAGCGACGGGAGCCCCGATAGGTCCCGGCTGGGGCGGTCAGATCACCCCACGCACGTTTCGAGCACGAGTATCCCGGGCAGGTACGCGACCGACGACAGAACCCGGACGAGAGTGAACTGGACCCGCTCCGGGACGGTTCGCACCTGTCGCTCCGGTACCGACCGTGGGATACAGAACCGACATCACGTGAACGGCTCGGCGGCAGATGTCGAGAAGACGGGGATACGAACGCGGTTCGTCAGCTCGGAGGCGACGGCCCCGGGGCGTCGCGGAACCCCGCGCGGCGTCGTGGGGTAACGCGTCGTCGGACCGCCCTCTCCACAGTTCAGCTATTCGAGACAACTGGCGGATTTGGGAAGCTTTATGCCCACGATAGAGCAATTCGACCGTGTACGGAAACGAACCGTCGCGATACACTCTGTAACAATGAACGCAATCATTCCGCAGCTGGCCGAAGTCGCACTGCAAGTCGAGAACACCTCACTCACACCGAAGGCGGCCGCCGCCATCGCCGTCGGCCTCGGCGCGCTCGCGACCGGTTACGCCCAGCGTGGTATCGGGTCCGCGGCCGTCGGGGCCGTCGCCGAGGACGACGACATGTTCGTTCAGGCGCTGATCTTCACGGCGCTGCCGGAGACCCTGATCATCATCGCGTTCGTCACGATCTTCATCGTGCCGTCGGCCTACTGAACGCCCCCCGACTTTACTACTACACATGAGCCTCGATACAGTCGTAGAGGACATTCGAGACGAGGCCCGCGCGCGTGCGGAGGAGATTCGCGCCGACGCCGAGGCACAGCGAGACGAACTCATCTCGGAGGCCGAGGCCGACGCCGAGGCCATCCGCGAGGAGCGCGCCCAGGAGGTCGAGGCCACGCTCGAGCAGGAACGCGAGCAGAAGCTCTCGAGCGCGAAGCTCGAGGCCAAGCAGGAGCGCCTGAGCGCTCGCCGCGACGTGCTCCAGGAGGTCCGGTCGGCCGTCGAGGACGAGCTGGCCGGTCTGGAGGGCGAGCGCCGCGAGGAGCTGACGCGGACTCTGCTGGACGCCGCCAGCGAGGAGTTCGACGACGACAGCGACGTGCGCGTCTACGGTCGCGCCGACGACGAGGAGCTGCTGACCGACTTGGCCGACGAGTACGGCTACGAGTTCGCCGGCGAGCGGGAGT
The DNA here is from genome assembly GCF_051414075.1 of Halosimplex marinum. NCBI lineage: Archaea > Methanobacteriati > Methanobacteriota > Halobacteria > Halobacteriales > Haloarculaceae > Halosimplex > Halosimplex marinum. The sequence goes on from NZ_JBLKNY010000003.1 coordinate 1,286,945, forward strand.
GTCTCGGCGGCGTCGTCGTCGAGAGCGAGCGCTCGCGCGTCCGGGTGAACAACACCTTCGACTCGGTGCTGGAGGACGTCTGGGAGGACGAACTCCGGGAGATCAGCACGCGCCTGTTCGAAGACCAATGAGCGCGCCCGACTACGAGACCAGCAACTACGAGTACGTTAACGCCCGGGTCCGGTCCCGGCGAGCGTCGCTGTTCGACGACGACGACTACCGGAAGCTGGTCCGCATGGGGCCCGGCGAGATCGCCCGCTTCATGGAGGAGTCGGAGTACGAGACCGAGATGAACCGGCTGGGCGCGCGCCACTCCGGCGTCGACCTCATCGAGTACGCGCTGAACCAGAACCTCGCCAAGCACTTCGAGGACCTGCTGCGCTGGTCGGAGGGGCGGCTCTACGACTACGTCGTCCGCTATCTCCGGAAGTTCGACGCCTGGAACGTCAAGACGGTGCTGCGCGGCGTCTACTCCGAGGCCGACGCGGCCGACGTAGAGGACGACCTCATCAGGGCCGGCGAGTTCTCCGAGGACCTGCTCGGGCAGTTGCTCGAGGCCGAGTCCGTCGAGGACGTCGTCGCGGCCCTGGAGGGGACCATCTTCGGCGACGCCCTCGAGGCGGCGATGGAGGACTACGAGGAGACGGGGCTGCTCGTGCCGCTGGAGAACGCGGTCGACCGGACGTTCTACGAGACGCTCATCGAGGGACTCCCCGAGAACCCCAACCGGCCGACGGAGCTGTACATCGAGTTCCTGCGGGCGGAGATCGACTTCCGGAACGTCCGGAACGTGCTTCGGCTCGCGCGGACGAACACGGACATGGACCCGGCGGAGTACTTCATCGACGGCGGGCGGCTGTTCGACGCCGAGGAGCTGCGCCAGCTGGTCGACGACGAGGCGGCGCTGGTCGAGCGTATTCGGGAGAGCACCTACGGCGACGACCTGGACGAGGCGCTGCGCGTGCTCGACGAGGCAGACAGCCTCATCGAGTTCGAGCACGCCCTCGACGCGGCGCTGCTGGCGTACGCCGACACGCTTTCCAACCGCTATCCCCTATCCGTGTGTCCGGTGCTGTCGTACGTGCTCGCCAAGGAACGGGAGACCAACAACATCCGCGCGGTCGCGCGCGGCCGCGAAGCGGGTCTCTCGCCGGAGCAGATCCGGGACGAGCTGGTGGTACAATGAGCCAGGAGATCGCCGTCGTCGGCAGTCCCGACTTCACGACCGGCTTCCGACTCGCCGGCGTGCGGGAGTTCGCGGACGTGCCCGACGACGAGAAGGAGGAACAGCTCGACGACGCGGTCCGGGAGATGCTCGAGGACGACAACGTCGGCATCCTCGTGATGCACGACGAGGACCTCGACCATCTCTCCCGGGGCGTCCGTTCGGACGTCGAAACGAGCGTGGAGCCGGTGCTGGTCACCCTCGGTGGCGACGCCGGCTCCAGCGGACTGCGCGAGCAGATCAAACGCGCCATCGGCATCGACCTGATGGAGGAAGACTAACATGAGCCAAGCAACAGACACGACCGTTCGCGAGGACGGCGTCATCGAGAGCGTCTCTGGGCCGGTCGTCACGGCCAGGGACCTCGACGCGAAGATGAACGACGTCGTCTACGTCGGCGAAGAGGGACTGATGGGCGAGGTCATCGAGATCGAGGGCGACCTGACGACGATCCAGGTCTACGAGGAGACCTCCGCGGTCGCCCCGGGCGAACCCGTCGAGGGGACCGGGGCGCCGCTGTCGGTCGACCTCGGCCCGGGGATGCTGGACTCCATCTACGACGGCGTCCAGCGCCCGCTCGACGTGCTCGAAGACAAGATGGGGTCGGCCTTTCTCGACCGCGGGGTCGACGCCCCCGGCATCGACCTGGAGAAGACCTGGGAGTTCACCCCAGAGGTCTCCGAGGGCGACGAGGTCGGTCGCGGCGACATCGTCGGGAGCGTCCCCGAGACGGCCAGCATCGACCACAAGGTGATGGTCCCGCCGGGCGCCCTCGACGAGGGCGAGACCGCCGAGGTCGTCTCGATCGAGTCGGGCAACTTCACCGTCGAGGACGCCGTCGCCGAACTCGACGACGGCACCGAGATCCAGATGCGCCAGGAGTGGCCGGTCCGCGAGCCGCGCCCGACCGAGGACAAGCAGACCCCGACCGAGCCGCTCACGTCGGGCCAGCGCATCCTCGACGGCCTGTTCCCGCTCGCGAAGGGCGGGACGGCCGCGATCCCGGGTCCGTTCGGGTCCGGCAAGACCGTCACCCAGCAGAGCCTCGCCAAGTTCGCCGACGCCGACATCGTCGTCTACATCGGTTGCGGCGAGCGGGGCAACGAGATGACGGAGGTCATCGACGACTTCCCGGAGCTGCCCGACCCCCAGACCGGCAACGCGCTGATGGCCCGGACCTGCCTCATCGCCAACACCTCGAACATGCCCGTCGCCGCCCGGGAGTCCTGCGTCTACACCGGGATCACCATCGCGGAGCACTACCGCGACATGGGCTACGACGTGGCGCTGATGGCCGACTCCACCTCGCGGTGGGCCGAGGCCATGCGGGAGATCTCCTCGCGGCTGGAGGAGATGCCCGGCGAGGAGGGCTACCCCGCCTACCTGGCCGCCCGGCTCTCGGAGTTCTACGAGCGGGCCGGCTACTTCGACAACATCAACGGCACCGAGGGCTCCATCTCCGCCATCGGCGCGGTCTCGCCGCCCGGCGGTGACTTCTCCGAACCCGTGACCCAGAACACGCTGCGCATCGTCAAGACGTTCTGGGCGCTGGACTCCGACCTCGCGGAACGGCGGCACTTCCCGGCGATCAACTGGAACGAGTCCTATTCGCTGTACCGCGACCAGCTCGACGAGTGGTTCGAGAACAACGTCGCCGAGGACTGGCCCGAGCAGCGCCAGTGGGCCATCGACGTCCTCGACGAGGACGACGAACTGCAGGAGGTCGTCCAGCTCGTCGGCAAGGACGCCCTGCCGGAGGACCAGCAGCTGACGCTGGAGGTCGCCCGCTACATCAAGGAGGCGTGGCTCCAGCAGAACGCCCTGCACGACGTCGACCGCTACTGCCCGCCGGAGAAGACCTACCGGATCCTCGGCGCGATCCGGACGTTCAACGACGAGGCGTTCGACGCGCTCGACGCGGGCGTCCCGATCGACGAGATCACGGACATCGACGCCGTCCCGCGGCTCAACCGCATCGGCACGACGCCCGACGACGAGGTCGACGAGTTCGTCGACGACCTCGAGGACGACATGACCGAACAACTGCGTTCCCTGTACTAACGATGAAAGAATACCAGACAATCACGGAGATCAGCGGTCCGCTGGTCCACGTCGAGACCGACGAACCGATCGGCTACGACGAGATCGTCGAGATCGAGACCAGCGACGGCGAGACGCGCCGCGGTCAGGTGCTCGACTCCTCGTCGGACCACGTCGCCATCCAGGTGTTCGAGGGCACCGAGGGCATCGACACCGACTCGTCGGTCCGGTTCCTCGGCGAGACGATGAAGATGCCCGTCACCGAGGACCTGCTCGGCCGCGTCCTCGACGGCTCCGGGAACCCGATCGACGGCGGCCCCGACATCGTCCCCGACGAGCGACGGGACATCGTCGGCGCCGCGATCAACCCCTACTCCCGGGAGTACCCCGAGGACTTCATCCAGACCGGCGTCTCGGCCATCGACGGCATGAACACCCTCGTCCGCGGTCAGAAGCTCCCCATCTTCTCGGGGTCGGGCCTGCCGCACAACGATCTGGCCCTGCAGATCGCCCGCCAGGCCTCCGTCCCGGAGGAAGAGGGCGACGACGACGACGAGGACACCGAGTTCGCGGTGATCTTCGGCGCGATGGGGATCACCGCCGAGGAGGCCAACGAGTTCATGGACGACTTCGAACGCACCGGCGCCCTGGAGCGGTCGGTCGTCTTCATGAACCTCGCGGACGACCCCGCCGTCGAGCGGACGGTCACGCCGCGGCTGGCCCTGACCACCGCCGAGTACCTCGCCTTCGACAAGGGGTACCACGTGCTGGTCATCCTCACGGACATGACCAACTACTGCGAGGCGCTGCGCGAGATCGGCGCGGCGCGCGAGGAGGTCCCGGGCCGCCGTGGCTACCCGGGGTACATGTACACCGACCTCGCCCAGCTGTACGAACGCGCGGGCCGCATCAAGGGCGAGGAGGGGTCGATCACGCAGATCCCCATCCTGACGATGCCGTCCGACGACATCACCCACCCGATCCCGGACCTGACGGGGTACATCACGGAGGGACAGATCCTCGTCGACCGCGACCTCAACAGCCAGGGCATCCAGCCGCCGATCGACCCGCTGCCGTCGCTGTCGCGGCTGATGGACGACGGCATCGGCGAGGGGCTGACCCGCGGCGACCACGGCGGCGTCTCCGACCAGCTCTACGCCGCCTACGCCGAGGGTGAGGACCTGCGCGACCTCGTGAACATCGTCGGTCGCGAGGCGCTCTCGGAGCGCGACAACAAGTACCTCGACTTCGCCGAGGCCTTCGAGGAGGAGTTCATCGAGCAGGGCTACGACACCGACCGCGACATCGAGCAGACGCTCGACATCGGCTGGGACCTGCTCTCGATGCTCCCCGAGGAGGAGCTCAACCGCATCGACGAGGAGAACATCGAGGAGTACTACCGCGAGGACGTCGAGGCCGAAGTCGCCGCCGACTGACGACGCGTCTCTCTCTTTCGTCGTTCGAGTCTCGGGCAGGGTGCTCGCCGTGTAGCCGTGGACAAGACGTATTACCGGCGGCGACAGTACAGTTCGATATGGCGAGCGCGGACGTTCCCGATACGGACGCCGTCGACTTCGAGGGGATCCGCGACTACCTGGAAACGACGGCCGTCGAGTTCGCGGTCGTGTTCGGCTCCCACGTCCGCGGGACGGCGGAGGTGGATTCGGACCTGGACATCCTGCTTCGCTTCCCCGAGGACTTCGACGACGGGGAGCGGTTCCGGGCGCGAAACCGGATCGACGCCGCGCTCCAGCAGTACGCCAGCGGGTTCGTCGACGTCAGCGACGCCGAGTCGCTCCCGACGCGCGTCCTGTACGCCGCGCTCGGTGACGGGGCCGTACTCGTCGGCGACGACGCGTCGGTCGAACGGTACCGCGAACGGGTCGAACGGGAGTACGAGGAGACGGCGGACGAACGCGAACGCGAGCGGCGGGCGGTCATCGACCGACTCGCCGGCGGGGAGACGTGAATGGTCGACGGAGACGTGGTCGCGGACAAACTCCGCCACATCGAATCGTACACCGACGATCTGAAAGAGATGCGCGAACTACCGAAGGGAGACTACGTCGACGACACCGTGACCCAGCGCGCGGTCGAACGGACGTTCGAGATGCTGGTGCAGGCCTGCATCGATCTCGCACAGCACATCAGGAGATCCGAGGATCTGGAACCGAGCGGCACCGCCAAACAGGAGATCCAGGCCCTCGGTGACGCCGACGTGATCTCGACCGAGACACGGCGGAAGATGGAGGAAGCCGTCGGATTCCGCAACGTCATCGCACACCAGTACGGCGACATCGACCACGAGGTCGTGTACGAAACCCTGCACGAGGACCTGCTGTGGTTCGAACGGTTCCAGCGGGAAGTCGCGACCTGGTTTCGGGGCCGGTGACGGAGTCGTCGGACCTCGGCTGGGTGCCCCTCCTCGACGCTCCCCAGCGAGGAGTTCGACCGCACCGACGAGGAGGACACCGAGGAGTACTACCGCGAGGACGTCGAGGCGGAAGCCACTGCCGACTATCGGCGACCGTCCGGCGTCGCTCAGGCGGGGACGCGCCGGATCCGCCCGTCCAGTCCCACGTCCAGCCCGCCGTCGCGGGCGTGGTCGACCAGCGCCCGCCACTGCGGGGCGTGTTCGGCGACGACGGCTGCTCGGTCGATCGGTCCGAAATCGTCGATCCCAGCCACGTACTCGGAGGTCGCGACGCGGTAGGTCCGGTCGGGGTCGACCGGCTCGTCCCCGACGGTCGCCTCGGCGACCTCGTTGTCGTCGGTCCAGACGACGCGCGCGCCCCCGACGTGGAACTGGACCCACCCGCGGTCGCCGGGGTGGGGGTGCGCGGCGTCGGCCAGCACCCGGGCGAACTCGTCGCCGTCGAGTTCGACCTCGAGGACGCGGCCGTCGAACGGGCAGCAGGCCGCGAGGTCGCCGACGGTCACGTCGCCCGACAGCGGCGGCCCGGTCCGGAGCGCCCCGGCGGGGAACAGCCCGACCTCGGCGTCGGCGGCCGCGCGGAACGCGTCGGCGGCGAAGTTCCCGGCGCGGCTCTCGCCGCCGAAGCGCTCGCGCTCGGTGCGGGCGACGGGGTCGTCCACGCGCGCGACGACCTCGTCGAGGCCGAGCGCCGCCCGTCGCTCCCGGTAGGTCTCGGCGAGATCGTCGTCGGTCGGCGAGCCGTCCGCGTCGGGGTCGATCTCGTGGAACTCGACGGACGGCTCGCCGCCGAGGCGGACCTCCGACAGTTCGGCGCCGCCCCCGGCGGTCCGGACGACGAGCGTGCCGCCGACCCGTTCGACGTGGCGCTCGTGGAGGTGGCCGCCGAGGACGGCGTCGGCGTCGACGCTCGCGGCGATCTCGCGGTCGCCGGCGCCGCAGTGGGAGACGACGACCCGGTAGTCGACCGGCGGCAGGTCCGCGAACGCGTCAGAGGCGGCCGCGACGGGGTCGGTGAACCGGAGATCCTCGACGGCACCGCCGAGGTCGGCGGTGTTCGGGTGGGCGACGCCGGCGAGGCCGACGCGGACACTCGCCCGGTCGCCCGTTTCGCGGCTGGTCCCGTCGGCCGCGCCCGCGCGCAATTCGCGGTCGGTCCCGCCGGTCGCGCCCGCGCGTGATCCGCGGTCGGTCCCGCCCGCGCACTCGACGACCGTCGCGTCGGGGACCCGGTCGGCGCCGGGGCCGTCGAGGTTCGCACAGAGGTACGTCGCCGGCACCGACTCGGCCCACTCGAAGGCCCACTCGCGTCCGTAGTCGAAGTCGTGGTTCCCGAAGGTATCGGCCGCCGGCGAGACGGCCTCGAAGAGGGGACGGGCCTGCGCTCGCCCCGAGTCGGTCAGGAGCGCGAGGACCCCCAGAGCGGTGTCGTCGCCGGCGCCGACGACGAGGGCGTCGTCGCCGCGGAGTCGCTCCAGCCGCCCGGCGAGAGCGCCGATCCGGGCGGGGTCGTCGTAGGCGGCTTCGAGGTCGGCGTAGTGACAGAGGCGGACGGCCGGTGGGCCGCCCGCCGCGTCCGTGTCGTCTGGCATGGATCTGATAGGGGCGCCGTCCCGGGCGGGACGGCGCGGTGACGGCCGACCGTGCGAGCGGGGCATGGAAAAGGTTTGTCGACGGGCTGGCGCGCGCCGTGGGCGGGGTCGCCGGCGGTGTCTCGCGTCCTTCGGCCTACCGCCGTCGCCCGGTCAGACCCCGTTCGGGGATTCGCGCGAGGACAACGCTCTTGGCGGGTCGACCGGTATGTCGGTGCATGACTCGCTCCACTGCGGGGGCGGGGCCGCGGGTGCTGTACGTCGACTCCGACGACGAGCGCGCGGCGCCGGTCGCCGACACGCTCCGCGAGGCGGGGTACGTCCTCGAACGGGCGCGGGGCGCGGCGGCGGCGCTGGACGCGGTCGCCACCGACCCCCCGGCCGCCGTCGTCAGCGAACGGCGGTTGCCCGACGGCTCGGGGCTGGACCTGCTGAAGGACGTCCGCGAGCGGACCGACGACCTGCCCTTCCTGATCTTCACCGCGGTCGGCGACGAACACCTGGCCAGCGAGGCCATCGCGGCCGGCGTGACCGACTACGTGCCCAGGGACCCGCGCGAGAAGCAACTGGGCGCGCTGGTCGACGCCATCGATGCGGCGATCGCGGCGGGCGACCGCCGGTTCGCCGAGGTCACGGAGGAACTGAAAGACCGGGCGATGGACGAGGCGCCGGTGGGGATCACCATCGCCGACGGGCGGCGACGGGACACGCCGCTCATCTACATCAACGAGGCCTTCGAGGAGCTGACCGGGTACGACGAGGCCGACGTGCTGGGTCGCAACTGCAACTTCATGCAGGGCGGCGACTCCGACGAGGCGAAGATCGCCGAGATGGCGACGGCCATCGACGCCGGCGAGCCCGTCTCGGTCGAGCTCGTCAACTACACCGACGACGGCGAGCGGTTCTGGAACCGGGTCCACATCGCGCCGGTCCACGCCGACGACGGCGAACTGACCCACTACGTCGGCTTCCAGGAGGACGTGACTGACCGCGTCGAGGCCGAGCGGGAGGCCCAGCGCCAGGCCGAGAAGGCCAGGGCCGAACGCGAGAAAGTCGAGGCGCTGCTCGACCGGCTCGACGGGCTGGTGACCGACGTGACGAGCGAGCTGCTGAGCGCCGAGACCCGGTCGGCGGTCGAGCGGGCGGTGGCCGACCGGCTGGTCGAGACCGACGAGTACGCGCTGGCGTGGGTCGGCGAGGCCGAGCCCGCGACGGACACCATCCGTCCGGCGACGTGGGCGGGCGTCGCGGACCCGCCGTCGCTGGAGATTCCGGTCGACGGCGCGGACCCGGCGGCGCGGGCCGTCCGGACCGGCGACGCGCAGTTCGTCGACGCCGACGCCGTGCCGGCCGTCTACGACGGGGTGGTCGAGGGCGGCGCCGGCGGGCTGGCCGCCCTGCCGCTACAGTACGGCGACGTGGGCTACGGCGTGCTCGTGGTGGCGCTGCGGCCCGAGGCCGACCTGCCCGAGCCCGAACAGCGGGTGCTCGCGGCGGTCGCCCAGTCGACCGCGATGGCGCTGCACGCGCTGACCTCCCAGCGGCTGCTCGGCTCCGACGACGTGACGGAGCTGGCCTTCTCGCTGACCGGCGATGACCCCTTTTTCGTCGGCCTCTCCGGGGAACTCGGCGCGGAGTTCGTCCACACGGGGACGGTCACGCGCGACGCCGGGCCGACGACCTTCTTCTTCGAGACGGACGCCGACCCCGAGGCGGTCGCCGAGGCCGCGGCCCGTCGGGAGGCGGTGACCGACTGCACCTCGGTGACGGCGGGCGACGGGCGCGCGGTCGTGGAGTTCTCGGTCGGCGAGTCGCCGCTGGTCGACCTCCTGCTCGACCGGGGCGGCCGGATCGCGGCGATGTCGGCGAGCGGCGGCACCGGCGAGCTGACCGTCGAGATCCCCCCGGAGGCACAGCCGCGGGCGGTCGTCGAGGCCGTCGAGGACCGCGTCGACGGCGCCGACCTCTCGGCCTACCGCGAACACGAGCGGCCGGCCGACAGCCGCCAGGACGTGCGCGCCCGCATCGACGACCGGCTGACCGACCGCCAGTCGACGGCGCTGCGGACGGCTATCGTCGGCGGCTTCTTCGAGTGGCCCCGCGAGACCAACGGCGAGGATCTCGCCACCGCCATGGACATCGGTCGCTCTACCTTCCACCAGCACCTCCGGGCCGCCCAGCGGAAGGTCTTCGAGGAACTGTACGGGTGAGGAGAGTCCGTGCCAGCGGGGTCGGCGGGCGCGCCCGTCGGCGAGACTGAAAACGGTTAACTGCCTACGCCGACAACCCGGGATCAAATGGCCGAGGACGTCAAACCCACTCGCAAGGAGCTCATGCAGATCGAGGAGCGCATCGAGCTCTCCGAGCGCGGGCACGACACGCTGGAGCAGAAGCGCGACGGCCTCATCATGGAGTTCATGGATATCCTCGACGAGGCCCAGGACGTTCGCGCCGACCTCGACGAGAAGTACGAGGAGGCCCAGAACGCCATCAACATGGCCCGCGCGCTGGACGGCGACGTGGCCGTCCGCGGCGCGGCCGCCGCGCTCAAGGAACACCCCGAGATCACCACCGAGTCCAAGAGCGTCATGGGCGTCTACATCCCCCAGATCGACGCCACGAAGGTCGAAAAGAGCCTCGACGAACGCGGCTACGGCGTCCTCGGGACCAGCGCCCGCATCGACGAGGCCGCCGAGGCCTACGAGGAACTGCTCGACCAGATCATCCTCGCCGCCGAGGTCGAGACGGCCATGAAGAAGATGCTCGACGAGATCGAGACGACCAAGCGCCGCGTCAACGCCCTGGAGTTCAAGCTCCTGCCCGAACTGCGCTCCAACCAGGAGTACATCGAGCAGAAACTCGAGGAGCAGGAGCGCGAGGAGATCTTCCGCATGAAGAAGATCAAGGACAAGAAGGAGGCCGAGGAGGCCGCCGAGCGGGAAGCGGAAGAGGAAGACGAAGACGAAGAGGAACAGACCGTCCCGGCCGACGACTGAGACTCCCGGTTTCCGTTTTCACGTCCGCTCGTCCCGCAGCATCGGTTCGTCCCGTCGGCTCCGGCGTCCCCGGCACCGTTTAGTCCGTCCCGCGCGCACGCACGACCATGACCTGCCCCGACTGCGGCGCGCCGACGCTGGCCTTCCCGGTCCCCGAGCAGTACCGCGACGCGCTCCCGGGCGAGCACGCGGGCGCCGAGGTCTGCACTCGCTGTCTCACTCTCCGGCCGGTCGCGGACCCGCCGGACGATGTCCCCGACTTCACCGCTATCAGCGACGCCGTCCCGTCGAGCGGCGAGGCGGCCGTCCCGTTCGTGCTCATGGTCGGCCTGCTCCCGTCGCTGGCGACCAACCGCGCCGAGGTCTCGGAGCTGCTGGCGAGCGTGGAACGGGCGGGGACCGACCCGCTGCTCGCGCTCGACCGGCTCGCCGACGACCCGACCGTCGACGCCGCGGCCGACCTGCGGGGCCGCCGCCGCCAGCTCGAACAGCTGCTGTGACCGCCCCGTCCGCCGGTTCCGACCCTGGTACCCCATGCTCTCCGGCCGTGCTCGATACCACCCTACTCTGTTAGGTACACCACATTTACATCAGCGGGTAGTAGGCATTCACGCGGCATCGATGCCAGGTGCCGCCGCGACGACACTTAGGACCCGTCGTCGTCTCCCCCCAATCCCCCCTTACCACCAGCACCCATTTCGCGTCGCCGGTGGTGGCCCGGCGGAGGCACTCTCCCCCCCGCCTCCCGGGTACGCCGGCGACACTCTCTGCCTTTGACGCCCCGTTACTCGCGAGTCCCTCGACCGTCGGCGGTGACGGCGTCGGGACTGTTCGGTCGGTTCGACCGGTAGAATCGGACGGCACCGGCGGCGTCGGTCGTCAGACGCCGGTGGAGTACCGCAGGATGCCGGCGATGCCGCCGAACGCCGAGAGCAGTTGCTCGCCCTTCTCGAAGTCCGTCGAGACGAAGTACGTCTCGGTGCCCCGCTGCTCGGCCAGCTCCATGAGGTGGTCGATGGCGTCCTCGCGGTCGCCCTCCATCTCCTCGCCGCAGCGGTCGCAGGCCCGGTCGTCGTCCAGCCCCTCCGACTGTCCGAGCAGTTCCCGCTCGGTGTGGCCGCTGGGGCAGTCGTAGACGGCCACGTCCTGGCGGAGGTCCTCGCTGAGCAGGAGCGTCTCGACGGCGCCCATGTTGAGGTTCTCGCGGGTGGGGCCGAACCCGTAGGTCGCCAGGTCGCCGTCGTGGAGCTCGTCGAAGAACTGCTCCATGTACTTCTTGTCCTGGAGCATCTCGTGCTCGTCGAGCACGTCCTGGGCGGCGTCGACCAGATCGTGGAGCCCGGACTCGTCGGTGTAGGCCACGTCGAACTTCCCGAGAACCATGTCACCGAGTTCGTGGTGGAGGTAGTCGCCGTCGAGGAACTCGTCTTTGGTCGGCGAGGGACCGCCGACGAGGATGCCGTCCATCTCGTGGCGCTCGTCGACGAAGAGGTCGTTGGCCATCCCCGCGACCTCCTGGTAGAAGTTGTCGATCGCCTCCAGACGCAGGCGGGCGAACCGCTGGGCGGACTGGCCACCTTTGCGCTGCTTGCCCGGCACCAGCGAGGAAGCTGACTTGACTGGCTCGACGCGCTTGCCGCGCAGCCAGCCGACGTTGGCCTCGCGCCGGTCGAGGACGATCAGGCCGAACAGGCCCTTGTCGGCGAGCATCTCCTCCAGCGGCTCGGTGAGGAAATCCGAGTCGCAGTGATACCTGAAGGACTCGATGGGCTGGGGCGGACTTTCGAGGGTGCGGGTGACCATCTCCGAGCGGCCGCCGCCGGTGTCGATCGACCCGGAGAAGACGACCATTCCGTTCTCCGGCGGGTAGGTGTCGTAGTAGCGCAGGCGGTCCTTGATGGAGGTCAGCGCGTCCTGGACGGCCGTGCGGGTGTCCTTGGACTTGATGTTGGAGGCCTCGCTGTGCTCCTGGGTGACGTGCTGGACGACGCTGCTGACCTGACGGTCCTCCGGGATGTAGATGGAGACCAGCTGCGTCCCCGAGCCGCTGTAGCCCTTGAGCTCCTCGATGACCTTGCGGAACTCGTATTTCTGTTTGTCCGACTGTTCCTGTTGCTCACTCATTGTCCAATGGTGGGGCGCTCGGGGCTAAGTAAGTGTTGACCTCCCCGGACGAGCGTGTTCGGGACGAGATCACGCGGGCGCGCCACCGCCGACACGCCGGCCCCGGCCGGTCGCGATCCGCCTCTCGAACGTCCGCGTGCCGGCCTGACCGACCGACGGGCGTCCGCCGGGCGTCGGAACGGACGGCGGCTTTATGTGGTCCCCGTGATTTGGAGTAACACAATGGCGGGCTACGTCTGCACAGTCGCCGGTGGGAAAGGCGGTGTCGGCAAGACGACGACGGCGGTCAACGTCGCCGCGGCCATGGAGGAGGAGGGCTACGACGTGGTCGTCGTCGACGCCGACCTCGGCATGGCGAACCTCGGCGCGATGCTGGGCGTCGACCCCGAGACCAGCATCCACCAGGTCCTCGCCGGCGGCCGCGCCGTCAGCGACGCGCTGACGGACGTGCAGGGCGGGATCACCATCGTCCCCGGCGAGCAGAGCCTGGAGGCGTTCGCCGACGCCGACCCCGCGAAGCTCAAGAAGGTCATCAGGACGCTGCGCAACGCCTACGATGTGGTCCTCATCGACACCGGCGCCGGCCTCAGCCACGAGACGACCGTCCCCCTGGGGCTGGCCGACGGCGTCGTCCTCATCACCACGCCCGACGACGTGGCCGTCGGCGACGCGATCAAGACCGCCGAACTCGCCGAGCGGGTCGACGGCGAGGTCATCGGCACCGTCCTCAACCGGACGACCACCGAGACGGACGTGGAGGCCATCGCCGACCGCTTCGACTCGAAGCTGCTGGCGGTGATCCCCGACGACATCGAGGCGACCGCCGACGAGCCGCTCGTGCTCAACGCCCCCGCCAGCCCCGCCGCCGACGCCTACGTGCGGCTGACGGAGCATCTGATCGGCATCTTCTTCCAGGGCACCGAGATCGACGAGATCGAGACCGCCGTCGACCGCGAGTGGTTCGTCGACGAGGACGAGGAGGAGGACGACGGGGACGATTCCGGCGGCCGGTTCGGCCTGTTCGGCTGACCGGGCGGCCGAATCGACGCCGGACCGCGGCCGCTCACAGCCCGCCGAGCGCGACCAGGACGCCGGCCAGCGTCGCCAGCGCGAGCACCACGAACACGAACACCCACCAGCCGGGCACGTCCCCGTCGCCGTCGCGCGCGCTCATCGCCCGATCACCACGGCGCCGACGCTCGCGCGAGTCCGTCCAGTCGTTGCCATCGCCCGATCGATTCACGGCGTATCGCCTAATACCTGCTGGCCGGCCCGACCCGAGAGGATACCTACCTGGTTAGGTACGTCGCTGAGGCCGGACCGGTCCGACGAACGGGTGTGAGCGGACTCGCTGCACTCTCGTCGTGGCTGGCGGTCGGGTCGCTGGCCGCCGCGGCCGGATCGTTCGCCCTGGTCGCCTACCTGCGGCGCCACCTTGGCGAGCCGGGGGCGGGCTGGTTCGTCGCGACGCTGGCCGCACAGGGGCTGTTCTGTCTGCTGGCGGGCGTGTCGCTGACCGTCGCCGACCCGGGGCGCCGGCTCGTCGCCGAGTCGCTGACCTGGGCGGCGCTGACGTGGGTCGGGCCGCTCTTTCTCGCGTTCGCGCTGGAGTACACGGGCCGCAGCGGCCTGCTCGACGGGTGGACGGTGGTGCCGGTCGCGGCGCTGTCCTCGCTGGTCGTCGCGACGGCGCCGGTCAACGGCGTGGTCCTGGGTGGCTTCCAGGTGACTGCCACTGAACCCGCGGTGACGGTCGCCTACGCGCTCGAACCGTGGGGGCTGTTCGCGGTCGCGTTCGGCACGGGGACGGCCGGGGTCGGGGTAGCCCTGCTGGTCGACACGGTGTTGAGCTACGGTCCCCTCTACCGGCGGGAGGCCGCCGCCGTCGCGCTCAGCACCGTCGCGCCGACGGTCGGGGTCGCGATGTGGGTCCTCGGCCTGAGCCCGACCGCCTCCCTCGCGTTCGTCGCGGTCACGTTCGTCCCGCACGTCCTGCTGGACGCCTACGCGTTCGTCGGCAGCGGGATGTTCGAGACGAACCCGACGACCCGCCGGGCCGCCGACCGCACCGCCATCGACGACATCGGCACGCCGGTGCTCGTGGTCGACCCCGACGGCCGCGTCGTCGACTACAACGACGCCGCCGACCCGCTGCTGGAGGCCGGCCGCGACGGGGCGACGCTGCTGGGGACCGCCGTCTCCGAGCTGGTCGACCTCGACGCCGACCCGGTCCCCGACGGGGGCGCCGCCGACGGCCTGGCCGCCGGCGGGGCCGACCCGGGCGCGCCGACCGGCGACGGGCCGGGCGAGGCAGACGAACTCGTCACCGTCCGCTCGGCCGGGCGCCGCCGGGAGTTTCTCGTCTCGCGGTCGACGCTGACCGATCCGAAGGGCGCGACCGTCGGTACGACGCTCGTCTTCCAGGACGTGACCCGCGAGCGGCGCCGCGAGCAGCGGCTCGACGTGCTCAACCGCGTCCTCCGGCACAACCTGCGCAACAAGATGACCGCCGTCGCCGGCAACGCCGAGCTCATCGCCGACCGGAGCGACGACGACCGGCTGGTCGACATCGCGGAGGTCATCGACAGCAGCGCCCGCGAGCTCGTCGACATCGGCGAGAAGGCCCGCGCGTTCGAGCAGTGTCGCCGCGACGGCCCCCGCTATCGGTCGGTCTCCATCGAGGGAGTTCTCGCCGACGCGGTCGCCGACTACCGCGAGGCGGCCGCCCGGCTCGACGTGACCGTTGACGACGACGCGACCGCCGCGACCGACCCGCAACTGCTCCGGCTCGTCGTCGCCAACCTCGTGGAGAACGCAGTCGAGCACGTCGACCAGCCGGCCGTCTCCGTGACGGCGACGGTCGACGGTGGTGAGCTCCGGGTGACCGTTGCCGACGACGGTCCCGGCATCCCCGAGTCCGAGCTTGCGCCGCTGGACGCCGGGGTCGAGACCCCGCTGAACCACGCCACCGGCATCGGCCTCTGGGTCGTCCAGTGGAGCGTCGACTCTCTCGGCGGGACCGTCTCCTTCGACACCGACGACGGCACCACCGTCACGGTCCGGCTCCCGGACGGCCCCGGCGGCTTCGACGGGACCGACCCCGAGTCCGCGGCGGACGACCCGGATATATAGTTCTCGGTAGCGCCCCGTACCTCTCGCCGGATCGCTATAGCGAACTTAGTCACGGTCTTGTCCGTCGCTCCGGTAGCGACGGACAACTGACGCGGCCGAACGGGAGTCGGCGCGTCGACAGCTATCATGAGCGACACCACGAACGACACCGACGCGGCGGGCGACGGGTCGGGAGCGAGCGGCGAAAGTGACGCGACCGCCGACGAAACTGACGCAGGTAGCGACGGGAGCGACGCTGGCGCGGCGGGAGCCGCCGAGGAACGGACGGAACTCGACGGGCTCGCGGTCGACGAGGCGGTCGAGCGCGTCCGCGCCCGCGAGCCCGACCGCGACCCGGAGACCGTCCGGGCCGCGCTCGAGTTCGTCGCCGAGGACGGCGTCGTCAGCCGCGACGCCCTCCGCGAGTCGCTGAAGCTCACCTCGAAGGTGCTCACGACCGCGGAGACGCGAGTGGAACTCGCCGGAATCGCGCTGGACGACGCCCGCGAGGCCGCCGAGTCGGCTCCGGACCTCCCGACCGTCGAGGCCCGTCTGGAGGGCTTCGAAGCCGAGGTGGCCGCCGTCGAGGACCGCGCCGCCGACCTGGGTTCGGCCCTCCAGTCGGTCGTCGACGACCGGGAGGACCCCGCCGCCCGGTTCGCCGTCGCCGACGGCCTCCGGCAGGTCGACGACCGGGCGCGCGAGGTCCAGCGGACCGCCGACGAGATCCAGTTCGATCTGGAGGAGTTCGAACGGTGGCTCGACAGCCACGCCGTCCGCGTCCGCGAACTCGGCGAGGACGTAGACGCGCTCGCCGATTCGCTCGACGACCTGGCGAGCGCGGTCGACGCTATCGAATCGGTGGCCGCCGACGGGGTGGGCGGTGCCGACGGCGAGGCGGCCATCGGCGACGAGGACCCCGCCCGGGCCTGGTTCGACGCCACGCTCAGCCACCGGGCGACCGGCCTCACCGTCGCGGACTTGCGGGCGGAACTCGCGGACCTGCGAACCTGGGCCGACCGCGAGGGCGCCGATCCCGTCGACGAGGGCGGGCTGGACGACCTGGCGGCCCGGATCGGCGGCCTCGACGGCCGCCACGGGGCGCTGGGCGAGCGGCTGGACGCGGCCGCCGAACCCGAGTGGACCGACCGGTTCGGCGAGGCGGTCGCCGCCGTCGAGTCGGACCTGGCAGACTGCACTCCGCCGGTCGACTGGGGGGTCGTGCAGTCGACCATCGAGGAGCACCGCGACGGCCTCGCGTCGGACGCGTAGGCCGAGGGGCCCTGTCGCCGGGAACTGCGGACCGCCGTTCTTCGCGGCTTTCACCGTCGAGCCCGACGAACCTGCGGAAAACGATCGGAGGACCGGGGTGGAGCGCCAGTCAGCGGTTCCGCTCGCGGACGGCGGCGCGGGCGGCCACGTCGGCGACGGCGGCGCCGCGGTCGGCGGTCCGCCCGATGCGGTCGAGCGCGCGGGCCAGCGCGACGGTCGCGGCGGTCGAACCGTCGAAGGGGTCGGTCGCCTCGTCGAACAGCGCCGCGTCGACGGCCTCGACCTCGGCGACGGCCCGCTCGTGGCCGTCCAGCGCGACCGCGGTCAGGTCCTCGTCGGCGTCGTCGAGGACGGCGGTCGTCGCGTCGTCGACGACCGCCCGGGCGGCCTCGGCGGCCTCGCGGACGTTGTCGGCGACCGGGTCGGGCAGGGGCTCGGGGAGCCGCCGGGCGGCGTCTGCGAGGCCGACCCCCTGACGAGCCACCCTCTCCAGCGCCCGGGCGGTGACGTAGTAGTCGAACAGCGTCGGGCGGGCGAGGCCGAGGCGGTCGATCTCCTCCAGGGAGACGAGCGACCGCGAGAGGTGGCGGGCGACCATCCGGAACAGGCGGTCGGCCTCGTCGGCGCGCCCGCGGAGCCGCTCGTGGGCCTCGCCGTCGGCGTCGACCAGGGCGTCCGTCGCCGAGCGGTGGATCGACAGCGCGGTGAACTGCAGCTGGACGACCGACTGCCGGACGGAGACGTTCGCCGCGTCGAGCAGGTGCTGGACGGTGATCTCCCCCGCCGTCTCGACGAGGAGGTCCGTGCCGACGAGGTTGCGGACCACCGAGCGGGCGGCCCGGCGCTGCTCGTCGGTGAACCCCCCGGCCGGTTCGAGCGTGACCGTCTCGAAGCCGGCGGCGTGGGCCGCCCGGAGCGCGCGCCGGACCAGCGCGGGATCCGCCCCGTCGACGGCGACGGTCGCCGTGGCGAGCTCGTCCACGTCCTTCTCGGCGGCGCGGAGGACGATCGAGTCGTCGCTGTGGGTGGTGAGATACAGCTCCATCCCGGCTTCGAGCTGGTGGTCGTTCGCCCACTCTTTCGGGATCGACACCGTGTACGTCCCGCCGCCGACCTGCTGGAGTTTGCGCGTCTGCATCAGTAGAGCAACTCGGGGTCGCTTTCGAGCATGTACAGCGTCCGCGCGGCGACGTTGACCCCGTGGTCGCCGACGCGTTCGAGGTCCCGGACCGTCAGCAGCAGTCGGGACACGTCGTCCAGTACCCGCTCGACCGCCCACGAGTCGTCGCCGGCCTCCCGTTCCAGCAGGTCGCGGACGACCCGCTCGCTGGCGCGCTGGCAGTGGGCGTCGAGGTCGTCGTCGCGGGCCGCGACCGCGCGGCAGGCGTCGGCGTCGCCCGCCTCGTAGGCGTCCAGCGCCGCGGCCACCTGGTCGCGGGCGTCGTCGCCGATGGCCCGCACGTCCACCTCGTCGGCCGGCCGGTCGGCCGCCAGCGCGTAGCGGCCGAGGTTGGTCGCCAGGTCGGCCACCCGTTCCAGATCCGTGAGGATCTTGAACGAGGCGGCGACAAAGCGCAGGTCCGACGCGACCGGCTGCTGGAGCGCCAGCAGGTCCACGCAGTCGCCCTCCAGCGCGAGATAGCGGTCGTTGATCGCGGCGTCGCCGTCGATCACTTCCTCGGCGAGGTCGTCGTCGCCGGTCGCCAGCGCGGTCAGCCCGTCGTCCAGCTGGGCGAGCGCGTCGTCGCCCAGCGCGCGCACGTCCGCCCGGAGGTCGTCGAGCGCCGCCCGGTATGTCTCGCGCGTCACGGCGATCACCCGAACTTCCCGGTGACGTAGTCCTCGACGCGCTGGCTCTCGGGGTTCTCGAAGATCTTCTCGGTGTCGTCGTACTCGACGAGCTGCCCGCCCGTGAGGAACACGGCGGTCTGGTCGGAGATGCGCGCCGCCTGCTGCATGTTGTGCGTGACGACGACGACCGTGTACTCCTCGGCCAGCTCCTCGATGAGGTCCTCGATCTTCGAGGTGGCGACCGGGTCCAGCGCGGAGGCCGGTTCGTCCATGAGGATCACGTCGGGGTCGACCGCGAGACAGCGGGCGATACAGAGCCGCTGTTGCTGGCCGCCCGACAGTCCCATGGCGTTGTCGTCCAATCGGTCGTTGACCTCGTCCCACAGCGCCGCCTGTTCGAGCGCCCGGCGGACGAGATTCTCGGCCTCCTCGCTGTCGTCGCGGCCGGTCAGCCGCGCGAGCAGCCCCGTGTCCAGGTCGCCGTGCTTGCGCGGCCCGTAGGTGATGTTGTCGCGGATGGACTTGGGGAAGGGGTTCGGGGCCTGGAACACCATGCCGACCGTCTTGCGGAGTTCGACCAGATCGACGCCGTCCTGGTAGATCTCCTCGCCGTCGAGCTCGACCGAGCCGTCGACGCTGGCCGCCTTGATGCGGTCGTTCATCCGGTTGAGCGAGCGCAGGAACGTCGACTTGCCGCAACCGGAGGGGCCGATGAGCGCGGTGACGCTCTCCTCGGGGATGTCCATCGAGACGCCCTGCAGCGCGTGGTCGTCGCCGTAATGCACGTCCAGGTCGGAGACGCTGAGTTTCGCCTCGCCGGCGAAGGAGTACTCGCGCCACGCCTCGCGGATCCGCTCGTCGGTCTCGCCCGTCGTCGTCTCCGACGAGCGCGCTGTGCCCTCGGCCTTCGGTTCTGTCTCACTCATAGCTCAGTTTGCTCCGGAAGTACTGTCGCGTGGCGATACCGACCGCGTAGAAGGCGAGGACGACGCCCAGCAGGACCAGGGCGGTCCCCCAGCCGAAGGCGGTGATGTCGTTGACGCCGGCGGTCTCGCCGGTGCCGGTCAGCACCACCTGGTAGAGCTGGTAGGGCAGGGCCGTCGTCGCCTGGGTGAGTTCGGGGTTGGTGACGAAGGGGGGCGACAGCGACAGCTCGAAGCTGTTCAGCACCTTCGCCCGCTGGCCCGCGCCGACGAACGAGCCGCCGCCCATCGTCAACAGCAGCGGCGCCGTCTCGCCGGCGATGCGGCCGACCCCGAGGATGACGCCGGTGACGACGCCCGGCATCGCCGCCGGGAGGACGACGCTGCGGATCGTCCCCCACTTCGAGACGCCCAGCGCCGCGCTGGCGTCGCGGTACTCGTCGGGCACCGCGATCATCGCCTCGCGGGCCGTGATGACCACCAGCGGTAGCAGCATGAACCCCAGCGTGATCATCCCCGCGAGCAGCGACTTCTGTGGCTGGGGGGTAAAGCGGGGCACCAGGAACGCGGCGCCGAACAGGCCGAAGACGATGCTGGGCGTCGACCACAGCGCGTTCGTGGCGACCTCGACGACGTTGGTGAACCGGCCCTGCTCGGCGTACTCCGTGAGGAATATCGCCGCGCCGACGCCCAGCGGCACCGAGAGGACGACCGCGCCGACCACCAGCCAGGCGGTCCCGACGATGGCCGGGAACACGCCCGTGATGTCGGTGAACAGCGAGGCGCCGTTCATCAGGAACGGCCAGTAGACCGGCCAGGCCACGTCGAATCCGAACCCGAACAGCCCGACGGTCGTCGCCGGGCCGACGCCGAGGCCGACCTCGATCCCCTCGGTGACCGGCCCGAAGCCCTTGAACACGACGAAGGCGACGAGCGCGACCAGCACCGCGATGATGGCGAGGGCGTTGAGGTAGACGAGCAGGTACGCGCCGAGGTGGCGGCCGCGGGCGCCGAAGCCGCCGTAGGCTTTGGCGGCCGACCAGCCGACGACCAGCGACGACGCCATGACCGCGAACGGCGCCACCGTGCGCGCGAAGAACGTCACGGACTGGGCGTCCGGGAAGTTCGCCGGCGACCACGACCAGTCGGGACCGATGATGCCGAGCAGGAAGACCAGCCCGAAAAAGCCCGCGAGCGCGCCGGCCGGCAGCGTCGAGCCGACGTCCTCCCGAGGGAGGGCGGTCGCGAAGAAGGCGACGGCGGCGAGGCCGAGGCCCCCGACGGCGCCGCCGACGGGGCCGAGCCCGAGCGTCTCGGCGGCGACGAGCGCGCCGACCAGGCCCCACAGCGCCGAGAACAGCCCCGCGGCGACGAAGCCGGCGCTCGCGCGCGGGTCGGTCGGGAAGATCCCCCGGTAGGAGACCAGACCGAATCCGGTCACTGCAGCGCCCATGAGGACCAAAAGCAGGCCGAGCGTGGTCAGCGTCGGGAGCCCGGCGAGCGTGCCGGTGATCGAGACGAGTTCGACGGTGGCCGCCAGCCCGAGGAAGAAGAGGACGGCGGCCAGCCCGACGGTCAGCGCGGCGACCGTCTCGTAGGTCGAGGTGTCGCCGCGGACGACCGACGACTCGGCGGCGCCCGCCATCACTCGACACCCCCGACCTTCCGGTCCATGCGGCGCTCGATCAGCTGCGAGCCGATGCTGAGGGCGAGGACGGAGACGAAGAGGATACAGCCGGCGACGAACAGCGCGTCCTTCTGGAGGCCGCTGGAGGAGCCGTAGTTGGCCGCGATGAGGCTGGTGAGCGTGTCGAAGCCGTAGAAGACGTTGTACAGCGGCTCGGCGATCTTCGGGGTGTTGCGCAGCATGACGGTCGCGGCCATCGTCTCGCCGATGGCGCGGCCGACGCCGAGCAACACGGCCGCCGACACGCCGGAGAAAGCGGTCGGGATGGTGACCGTCGTCATCGTCTGCCAGTCGGTCGTCCCCAGGGCGAGCGAGCCGCTTTTCATCGACTCCGGGACGCTGTTGATTGCGTCCTCGGCGACCGAGACGACCGTCGGCAGCGCCATCAGCCCGACGACGATGCCGACGAACAGGTACGTGCCCTGGCCGACGAGGGCGAACGCGTCGGAGGCCCACGGGCTCAAGACGGTGAACCCGAGAAAGCCGTAGACGATCGAGGGGATGCCGGCGAGGATCTCGACGCCGGGCTTGACGACCTCGCGGACCGCCGGCGGGGCGATCTCCGAGATGAACAGCGCGGCCGCGACGCCGAGCGGGCCGGCGACCGCCGTCGCGATGAGGGTCACGAGGACGGTCCCCTGGATCATCGGGAGCATCGAGTAGCGGGGCGTCCCCTGGGCGGGGCTCCAGTCCGTGGTGGTGAACATCTCGAGGCCGGGCACGGTGACCCCGAAGACCGTCCCGCTCCGCTCTGCCAGGATCGGCCAGGCCTCGTAGAAGATGAAGACGGTGATCAGCGCGAGGATGACGACCGTCGAGACGGTCATCGCGAGCGTGACGCCGCGGGCCGCCAGCTCCCGGTGGCGAACCCAGCCGTACGCCACCGCTGCCAGGAAGCCGACGATGCACACCGCGGTGTACGGCGAGGTCGCGAGGAAGCCGGCGAACGCGCCCGCCAGCGACAGCGCCCCGAGCGCGCCCGCGGCGACCGCGTCGTTGTCTGTACTCCGTACGAACTCCGCGAACCGAGCGAACCGAGACGCCAGCCGGGACTGCCACCCGTCGGAGTCTCTCTGTTGGTTTGTAGCCATGGTTGTATGCGAAAGCTGGACCGCGGCCGGGAGCACCCGGCCGGCCGGGTCCGGGGACGGCCCTCAGGCGGTGTCGGGGAGCTTCTCCAGCTCGGCTTCGAGGTCGGCGGTCGGCAGCGGGATGTAGTTGTTGTCCTCGACGAACACCCGCTGGCCGAACTGCGTCAGGAACATCCGCATGAACGCGCCCTCGCGGTTGTCCGTGCCGCTGGGGGTGTCCTCGGTGATCTTCGTGTACATGTGCAGGTCGCGGTTCAGCGGGTAGGAGCTGTCGAAGATGGTGTTCTCGGCGTCCTTGCTGGTCTGGTAGACCGTCCCGTCGAACTCCAGCGCGATGGGCTGGACCTGCTCGCCGGTAAAGGCCAGCGCCATGTACGCGATGGCGCCCTCGTTCTGACGGACGAGCTGGGCGACGCCCTGGTTCTGCCCCTGGCGGGTATCGACGCCCGGCATCTCGGCCTCGGCGTCGCCGAGCATGTTGAGACGGAAGGAGGTGTCCGTACCCGACCCGACCGCGCGGCCGATGCAGAAGATCTCCTGGTCGGGGCCGCCGATCTCCGACCAGTTGGTGATCTCGTCCTGGTAGATCTTGCGGACCTGCTCGGCGGTGAGCTGGTCGATGCCGGCGTCGTAGATGTCCTTGCTCACGACGATCGGCTGGCCGTCGCGGCCGAGGACGTGGTCGACGACCTCCTCGTCGCGCTTCTCCTCGCTCCAGTCGAGCTCGGCCGTGATGGGGCCGGAGGAGTTACCGATGTCGACGAGGCCGTCGGTGACCGCCTCGCAGCCGGTCCCGGAGTGGCTCAGGCCGATGGTCGCGCGGTAGGGCGGGTTCGAGCGCTCGCCGGTCGGCTCGAAGCCGTACTGGCTCGCGAAGTAGTCCGCGAGGTGCTGGTCGGTCTCGATCTCCGACCAGCCGGGGACCGAGGACGAGTCGTTGGCGCCCCAGTACTCGCCGTCGCTCGGCGGGGCGTTGCCGTTCCAGTAGGAGGCGCCCTTGTTCGCGATGGGGTAGACCGTCGACGACCCCTCGCCGGTCAAAAGCGACGGCTCGTTCGGGCTGCTCGAAGCTCCGTCCGAGCCGTCCGAGGAGTCGGAGCCGTCGCCCGAGGAGCCGTCCGACCCGTCGCCCGAGGAGCCGTCGGAGGACCCGCTGTCGGGTTCGTTCTCCGGCTCCGGCGTGTCCGTCTCGTCGTCGCCCCCGCCCGCACACCCTGCGAGGCCGGCCGCGCCGATGGCGCCGGATGTCAGCAGGAACTTGCGCCGCGTTACCCTGTCCGCCGGACGCTCCGAATCGTGCGTCATCACCCGAGACCAGTCGGGACCCAAGTAAACGGGTTTATAATAGGGGTACCCCCCGGTACGAGACCCCTCTGAGCGGTATTTTCGGGTAGCTGTGGGAACAGTTTGCAGGGGTCGGTACGTATCGATATATAGTCGACGTGGGTGCGAAGCGGGGCGGCCGCTCAGCGCTCGTCGACCAGCGGGGCGGCGGCGAGGCGGGCGGCGGCGATCCCCGTCAGGCCGCGCGCGGTCGCCGAGTCGGCGACCCGGCGCGCGTGGGCGGTTTCCAGCCCGAGGCTGTCGGCGACCGGCACCAGCCTGACGGTCGTCCCCTCCGGGGTCACGTCACAGAGGAGATACGACTGCGGGAACGAGCAGGTCGTCGGCGCGGCGATCTCGCGGACGCCGCCCGTCTCCGCGGTCGCCGGGAGGTGGTAGTGGCCCGAGAGGAACAGGTCCGCGTCGCCCTCGGCGAGCGTCTCCACGAGCGGCGCGGGGTCGCGCATCGCGGGGATCTCGGCGAGGTCGGGCTCGACCGCCTCGCGGTGGGCGTCCAGCTGGTCGGTGATCCCCGGGAGGTTGTGGTGGACGAGCACCACGGTCGGCCCCGCCGTCGCGAGCTGGTCGGCCAGCCACTCGCGCTGGGCCTCCGGGACGTGGCCCTCGTGGCTGTCGGTCAGCCGCTCGGCCGTCCCCGCGCTGTTCAGCCCGACCACGTCGAGGTCGCCCGCACGGACGCGATAGGAGAGCCCGTCCGGCCCGCGAGCGGCCGGGTCCGCCGGCGTGTATCGGTCGGCGAACCGCCCGAGACCGGGGGCCTCGTGGTCGTCGCCGTCCTTGGGGACGTCGTGGTTGCCGGGCACGGCGAACAGCGGCGCCGCGAGGTCGGCCAGCGCCGCGTCGACCGCCTCGTAGTTCCACGGCTCGCCGTCCTTGGTCAGGTCGCCCGGCGAGAGCACCGCGTCGACGTCGCGGTCGGCGATGTCCGCGACGGCGGCCTCGAAGTGCTCCAGCGTGTGCTCGAACAGCTTCGAGGTGCCCTCGGACCGGGTCGAGACGTGGGGGTCGGCGACGACCGCGAGCCGGGTCCGCTCGCCGGCCGGCCGCGCCAGCCGCGCCAGCACCGTTCCGGGACCGCCGGCGTCGCCCGCCGGGCTCACGGGTCCTCCGGGAGGAAGTCGGCCGGGTGGTCGTGGGCGAACGTGGCGAGGTGCGTCCCGTCGAGCAGTTCGACGTGCGAGTGGAGGCGTCCGCGCTCGCGGGCCGCGGCCGCGAGGTCGGCCGCCGCCGGCTGGTCGAGGTCGACCCCGCCGACCAGCAGCACGGCCAGCCGGCGCTCGGGGTCGCTCACCCGCGTCACGAGGAAGAGGTCCGTCCCCAGCCGGCGGCGGAACGCCCTCGATCGGTCGAACTCGCCGCGCTCGGCCACCGCGGGCAGCGACTCGGCCACCCCGTCCGGCGCGAGATACACCAGCCCGGAGCGGTCTGTCTCGCTCGCCTCGGGCGACAGCGGCGCGACGTGGCCCGCGCGGACGACCACCACCTCCCAGCCGTCCGCGCGCAGCTCCGCCGCCATCTCGTTGGCTTCCCGTACGGTCTCGCCCCAGGGGGACGTGTCGTCGTCCGTCTCGGCCGACATACCCGTACCTCTCCCTGCTGGGACATGGGCGTTACGAACGGGTGAATAAATAGACTATATTGGTGTATGGTCCTATAACTCTGGCCCATATCCAAACGTATCACGAGCCAAAACCTATTTGATTGCGCAATCGGACACTCCTCTCGATGCCAGAGAAACAGACTCGGCGTCGGTTCCTCACGGCAGCGGGCGCGGGCGCCGCGTCCCTGCTGGCCGGTTGTGGGAGTGACACGTCGACGCCGACCGACGGTTCGGGCGGCGGTTCGGACGGTTCCGCAGGTGACGGATCGGACGATTCCTCGGGCGACGGGTCGGACGGCTCCTCGGGCGACGGGTCGGACGACTCCGACGGAACATCGGGCGGCTCCGCCGGGGGCGTCCTCAACATGATGGCCACCGGAAACGTCCAGACGCTGGACCCGATCAACGCGAAGGGCTCGGGCGCGGGGTACAACCAGTACAACAAGTCGCTGATGAACTTCCCCGACGGGCAGTACCCGCCCGAGCCGGCGCTCGTGAACGGGTACGAGCTGTCGGAGGACGGGCTGACCTACACGTTCGACCTGAAGGAGGGTGTGACCTTCCACGACGGGTCGGAGATGACCGCCGAGGACGTGGTCTACTCCTACCGGCGACTCGCCGAGTCCGAGAACTCGCGCAACCAGGACGACATCATCGGCGAGACGATGCGCATCCAGCACGAACGGGACGCCGGCCTGACGACCCCCGCGGACGAGGCGACGGCCGACGACATCGTCCCCGGGTCGCTGGCGGTCGAGGCGGTCGACGACTACACCTTCGAGATGACGCTCGCCTCGCCGTTCCAGTACACTCTCTTCCAGATCGCCGGCGGCGCGTTCGCGATCCTCCCGGCGAACTCGGTCGGTGACGTCGAGAGCTACGACGGCGAGTACAGCTACAACGAGTTCTTCAGCACCGAGGGCGACGGCCCCACCTTCTCCGCGCTGGGCCCCTTCCAGGTCGACTCCTGGACGAAGGGCAGCCAGATCCAGCTGTCGGCGTTCGACGACTTCTACGGCGAGGGCCCCGAACTCGACGGGATCACCTACACCGTCGTCTCGGACGGACAGACGCGGCTGAACCGCTTCCGAAACGGGAGCGCGCACATCCTCGAGGGGATACCGACCGCGTCGTTCAACCCGGAGAACGTCTCCATCGAGGAGCAGATGGGCAACCGCTCGGTCGGCACCTACACCTTCGGGAACGGCACGGAGGTCAACTACGGCGAGATCCCCGCGCTGACGACCGAGTATCTCGTGTTCAACACGCTGGAGGTGCCGCTGGCGGTCCGGCGAGCGTTCGCCTACGCCATGAACCAGCACGACATCGCCGAGAGCGTCTACAAGGGCACCGGCAAGCCGGCCTACCACATCACGCCGCCGGCGCCGTACCCCACCTTCGAGGAGGGCCAGTCCGGCGAGGCGTCCTACGACGCCCACGCCGAGAACGGCGCCCACTCCAACACCGACTTCGGCGCGGACGGCTACCCCTACGGCTACGGCGAGACGCTCCTCGACGAGGCCCGCGCGGTCATGGAAGAGGCCGGCTACGGGCCGGACAACCGCTTCTCGATCACGGCGACGACCATCTCCGGCGACAGCGGCTACCGGCAGGTGTTCACCCGCCTCCAGCCGAAGCTCAACTCCGCGTACATCGACATGGAGATCACCGAGGCGAGCTTCGGGACGATCATCAGCAACGCCATCAACGGCTCGATGGAGGTGTTCGGCCTGGGTGACGGCATGGAGTACCCCGGCCCGCAGAACTTCCTGCGGTTCCTCCACGGTTCCAACCCGAGCACGCAGTTCACCCGCTGGGGCGCCGAGGACAGCTACTACACGGAGGAGTACCGCCAGATCGCCCGCGAGGCGTGGGACGAGAACTACGCCGCGGAGGGCACCACGGCGGAGGACCACGCCGAGGCCTTCCAGACGGTCGAGGAGATAAACTGGGCGTCCATGCAGGAGCTCCCCTTCCTGCACCCCATCAGCCAGCGCCTGTGGCACGACTCCGTCGACGTCGAGATGTACGGCGTCATGGAGAACCAGACCTTTAATCAGGTCACGCTCGACGAGTAACTGACAAGCGCCGGCCGGGTCCCGCCGGGAACCCCGTCGGGCGGCGGACCCGGTAGCGGTCGATACCGAGATATCAATGCATTCGCGACACCGCGCGCGGACGGGCCCGGGGTGCAGCCAGGACAGACAGCGACCGCCGGCCGGCGGAGGTGACGGCCGGTGAGCAGGCTGAAGTACCTCGGCAAGCGGTTCCTGCTCGCGATCCCGGTCGTCTGGCTGGGCACGTCGATGACGTGGTTCATCATCTTCATGGGGCCGATCGACCCGGCGTCCAGGCTGCTCAGCCAGGGCCAGACGCGCAACCCCGCGGCCTACCGGGCGGCACAGCAGGAGCTCGGGCTCAACCAGCCGCCGCTCCAGCATTACGTCGACTACATGGTCGACCTGTACACCTTCGACCTGGGACAGACGTTCCTGCTCTACCAGGGGTCGAGCGTGAACGCGCTGATCCTCGATTTCCTGCCGCGGACGCTGTGGCTCGGCTTCTGGTCGGTGCTCATCGCGATCCTGATCGGCGTGCCGCTGGGCTTCTACGCGGGGATGCGCTCGAACACGGCCGCCGACTACCTCGCGTCGTTCGGCGGCATCATCTGGCGCGCCATGCCGAACTTCTGGCTCGCGATCATGCTGCTGGCGCTTTTGGGCAGCCTCCAGGGCATGATCGGGGTCAGCTGGCAGCAGTTCCTCGTCCCCATCGACGCCATCTCCGGGAGCCCGGATATGTCCCGGATCGGGACCGTCGACGGCTTCCTCGCAGCGACGAAGAAGGTGTTGCCCGCGGCGCTCGTGCTCGGGTCGGCGTCGATGGGCAACGAGATGCGGATCGGGCGGACGGCGGTCCTCGAAGTGCGCAACGAGGACTTCGTCGACATGGCGAAGGCGAAGGGCGTCTCCGACCGCGCCCTCGTCTGGAAGCACATCCTGCGCAACGCCCTGGTGCCGCTGGTCCCGATCATCACCAGCGAGGCGTTCCTGCTCATCGGCGGGTCGGTCCTCGTCGAGACCGTCTTCGGGATCAACGGCATCGGGTGGCTGTTCTACCGGGCGGCCATCCAGGGCGACCTGCCGCTGGTCGGCACGCTGATGTACATCTTCATCCTCATGATCGTCGGAATCAACCTGATCCAGGACCTGTTGTACACCGTCATCGACCCCCGCGTCGGACTGGAGGGAGCCTGAGATGGCCGGCGCGACGACCGACCGGGAGCGTGCCTCGACGGCCCTCCCGACCTCGTCGCCGGCGCTCGTCTGGGCCGCCGCCGGGGTCGCGCTGTTCGCGGTGGAGGCCGGCGCGCTCGCCACCTTCCTCACCGGCATGGCCGCGGACCTCCTGCTGTTCGTCCCGTCGCTCGGTCCCTCACAGCCGGCCGTCGAATGGCTGACAGGGCTGTTCAACGCCGCCCAGTCGACCGCCCAGGAGGTGCCGACACTGCTCTCGCGGGAGACGATCCCCAACGAGGGGTACTGGAACGGGGAGCGGTGGGTCGGGACGTTCCTCGGGCTGGAGCCCGCGCTCGCCTGGGCGGTGCGGGTGGCGCTGGTCTACGGGTACGCCTTCGCCTGCGCCGGCTGGGCGATGCTCGGCTACCGCCTCTACCGGCGGGAGATCCGCCCGACCGACTGGAGCCCCCGCGACGACATCGTCGACCGCTTCCGCTCGCACACCTGGGGGAAGTTCGGGCTCCTCGTCGTGTTCATGTTCGTCGTCATGGCCGTCTTCGCGCCCGCGCTCGGGCCGACGACGGTCGAACAGAACATGCGCCAGTCGTACTCCCACGAGTTCAGCTACTGGAACAGCGACGCCGGGGAGGTCCAGACGACGCTCGTCGGCCAGGCGAACCTCGAATCGCAGTCGACCGGCACCGACTCGCGGGTGATGCCGTTCACCTACGACGACTACAACCGCTATCACCCGTTCGGGACGCTCCCCACGGGGCGGGATCTGTTCACCTTCATCGCCACCGGGTCCCGCATCTCGCTGATCATCGGCGTGCTCTCGGTCGGGCTGAGCGCGCTGCTGGCCGCGTCGCTCGCGCTGGTCGCCGCCTACTACCGCGGCCGGGTCGACCTCGGCATGGTACTGGTCTCCGACGCGGTGATGGCGATGCCGCAACTGCTCCTGCTCATCATGCTCACCAAGGTGCTCGCGGGGACGTGGATCGGTGGGATCTACAGCGGCGCGTTCGTCCTCGCGCTCATCTTCGCCGGCACCGGCTGGACGTACATGTGGCGGTCGGTGCGGGGCCCCGCCCTTCAGGTCGCCCAGCGCCAGTGGGTCGACGCCGCCCGCAGCTTCGGGCAGAAACCGCGCGTGATCATGCGCCGGCACATGCTCCCGTACATCACCGGCTACCTGCTGATCTACGGGTCGATGACGCTCGGCGGCGCGATCATCGCCATCGCCGGCCTGTCGTTCCTGGGGCTGGGCGTCTCCCCGCCGACCCCGGAGTGGGGCCGGGCGATCAACCTCGGCCAGGACTACGTGACCACGGGCTCGTGGCACATCTCGCTCATCCCCGGGATCCTGATCACGATCGTCGTGACCGGGTTCAACGCGCTGGGCGACGGCATCCGCGACGCCATCGACCCGCAGTCCGACAGCGCCGGCGGCGCCGCGGCCGGGCGGGGTGGTGGCGCGTGAGCGACGCCGAGCCCCTGCTGGCCGTGGAGAACCTGCGGACCGTCTTCCACACCGACCGCGAGGAGATCCACGCCGTCGACGGCGTCTCCTTCGAGATCAGCGCGGGCGAGACCGTCGGACTCGTCGGTGAGTCGGGCTCGGGCAAGTCCGTCACCGCGCGGTCGATCCTCGGGCTCGTCGACCGGCCCGGCGCGATCGAGGAGGGGTCGATCCGCTTCCGCGGCGAGGACCTGACCGACGACAGCTGGGAGGCCCACCGCGGCGACATCGCCATCGTCTTCCAGGACCCCGGCAGCGCACTGAACCCCGTCTACACCGTCGGCAACCAGATCCGGGAAGCGCTGAAGATCCACCAGGACCTCCGCGGGCGCGAGGCCCGCGCCCGGGCGGTCGAACTGCTCGAAGACGTGGGCATCCCCGACGCGGCGGACCGGGTCGGCGAGTACCCCCACCAGCTCTCGGGCGGGATGCAACAGCGGGCGGTCATCGCGATGGCGCTGGCCTGCGACCCCGACCTGCTGGTCTGCGACGAGCCGACGACGGCTCTCGACGTCACCATCCAGGCGCAGATCCTCGACCTGCTCGCCGAGCTGCAGCGCGAGGAGGACCTGGCGATCCTCTTCATCACCCACGACATGGGGGTCATCGAGGACGCCACCGACCGGGTGAACGTCATCTACGCCGGCGAGATCGTCGAGCGCGCCCCGACCGAGGCGCTGTTCGACGACCCCCAGCACCCCTACACGCGGGCGCTGTTGCGGTCGATCCCCGGGCGAACCCCGCCCGACGAACAGCTCCCCACCATCGAGGGGGAGGTGCCGACGCCGACCGGCCCGGCCACCGTCTGTCGGTTCGCACCGCGGTGTCCCGACGCCTTCGGCGCCTGCATCGAGGTCCACCCCGAGCACCACGACGTGGGCGAGGCGGGCGTCGACCGGAGCGCCGCCTGCCTGTTGCACGACGACCGCTACCCGAGCGAGACAGGCCTCGACGGCGGAGCGGGCGGCGACGGCGCGCTCGACGAGCGCACGGTCGCCGCGGCGAGCGACAACACCAACTTCGGGGCCGTCGACCACGGCGGCGGCGCACCCCCCGAGGCGGGGGTCGGCGGGAACACGGGTGGCACGGGGACGGCCGGCGACGTCGACGTCGGCGACGAAGGGGGTGGTGAGCTGTGACCGACCCCGCGACGGGCGTGGCGGGCCACGGCGACGCGGCGGGCGCCGCACGGGGCGACCCGTTGCTGTCGGTCCGGGACCTGCGGACCTACTACGACGAGCGGACGTTGCTGTCGCGGTCGCCGCCGGTCAAGGCCGTCGACGGCGTCTCCTTCGACCTGTTCGAGGGGGAGACGCTGGGGCTGGTCGGCGAGTCCGGCTGCGGCAAGACGACGCTCGGCCGGACGCTCGTCGGGCTGGAGGACGCGACGAGCGGGACGATCGAGGCCGGGGGGCGGGACGTGACCGACGGCGGCGACGCCGAGTGGCAGCGCCGCGTCGGCATGGTGTTCCAGGACCCCGACGAGAGCCTCAACGACCGCCAGACCGTCGGCCAGATCGTCCGCGAACCGCTGGAGGCCCACGGCTGGCCGCGGCTCTCGGTCGCCGTCGAGGGGGTCGACGCGGCGACCGTCTCCGGATCGGGGCCGGTCGTCGGCGGGTCCGTCGGCGGCGACGACGCGGCCGGCGTCACCGGGAACCCCGACGACGGGCCGGACGTGACGGTCTCGCTCGCTCGCGGGACTCACGAGGTGTCGGTCCGCGACCGGCTCCCGCTGACGGCCGACGACGTGACGGTGTCGGTCGACGGGGGCGAGCGCCCGACTGTGTCGGTGCGCGTCGGGAAGTCGGTCGCGGAGCTGCGACAGGACCGCGTCGCGGAACTGATCACGCGCGTCGGGCTCAGCGAGGAGCACGTCCGGCGGTACCCCCACCAGTTCTCCGGCGGGCAGCGCCAGCGGGTGGGCATCGCCCGGGCGCTGGCGCTCGAACCGGACTTCCTCGTGCTCGACGAGCCCGTCAGCGCGCTGGACGTGAGCGTCCAGGCGCGGATCATCAACCTCCTGGAGGGGATCCAGGACGACCTGGGGCTGACGTACCTGTTCATCGCCCACGACCTGAGCGTGGTCCGGCACATCGCCGACCGGGTCGCGGTGATGTACCTCGGCAACGTGGTCGAACTCGGCCCGGCGGAGTCGGTGTTCGCCGACCCGCGTCACCCCTACACGCTGTCGCTGCTCTCGGCGATCCCCGGCAGCGGCTCCCCGTGGGACGGCGAGCGGGTGACGCTGCGGGGGACCCCGCCGAGCCCGCGGGACCCCCCGTCGGGGTGTCCGTTCGCCACGCGTTGCCCGGCGAAGATCCGCCCCGACGAGTTCGACCTCCCGGAGGCGACCTGGCGGGCGCTCGACGAGCTGCGGGTCGTCTTCCGGACGCGCGCCCGCTCGGAGGACTCGCTTCTCGCCCGGGCGAAGGCGCTCGCTGGCCGCCCCGTCGACGCCGAGGCGATCGACGACGCGGTCGACGAACTGCTCGGCGGCCGCGACCTCCCCCCGGCAGCGGCGGACGCCGTCGACGAGGCCGTCGACCTCGCCAAGGGCGGCGACGACCGCGCGGCCGCCGACCGGCTCCGGGAGACGTTCGGGTCCCGTTGCGACGGCGAGGCGCCCGACGCCTACGCGACCGGCGACGGCGAGCGCGAGAGTCGGTGTCTCCGGGCGGAGGACGACTATCGCGGCGTCGCTGCGACGGTCGCCGACCGGGAGCAAGGGGCCGGCGCGGCCCCGGCCGACCCCGCGGGCAGGAGCGACGGTGACTGACCCCGGCGCCCGGCGGGCGGCCGCCGAACGGGCCGCGCGCGCCGGCGGCGAGGTCGCCGCGTCGCTGTTCCGCGGGGACCTGGCCGTCGAGACGAAGGACAACGAGACCGACTACGTGACGCGGGCCGACGGGGAGGCCCAGGAGGCGGCCGTCGAGGTTCTCCGCGAGCGCTACCCCGACGAGCCGGTCGTCGGCGAGGAGGCCGACGCGCGGAAGACCGTCCCGGAGACGGGACGGGCCTGGGTCGTCGACCCGATCGACGGGAGCCACAACTACGTCCGCGGCGGGCGGGTCTGGGGCACCTGCGTCGCCGCCGTCCGCGACGGCGAGCCCGTCGCCGCGGCGACCGTCTGCCCGGCGCTGGGCGACGCGTACGTCGCGGGGGAGGGCCCGACCGAGCGAAACGGCGAGGTCGTCGCGGTGAGCGACCGGGCCGACCCCGCGACCTGCAGCGTCGCGCCGACGGTCTGGTGGCCGAGCGACCGCCGCGACGAGTTCGCCCGCGCCGCCGAGGCGGTCGTCACCCGCTTCGGTGACCTCCGGCGGCCCGGCTCCGTCCAGGTCGCGCTCGCCCAGGTCGCGGCCGGTCGCCTCGACGCCGCGATCACCAACGTCGCGGTCAACCCCTGGGACAGCATCGCCGGCGCCCACCTCGTCCGCCGGGCGGGCGGCCGCGTGACCGACCTGGCGGGCGACCGCTGGCGCCACGACGCGACGGGCCTGGTCGCGTCGAACGGCGCGGTCCACGACGACGCCCTCGCCGCCGCGACCGAGATCTGACGCTCTATATCGCTCCGGTGATCTACGTAGCCCCACGGGCCGTTCTTAGCGACCTTCTTTTCGCGTCGGGCGAAACGACCGAGTGGCGTGACCGGGCTGTCAGGCATGCACCACCCCCGAGCGGTCCGCCGCTCCCCGGACCGCTCGATTCTCCACGCCGATCCGCGGTCACGCCCCGTAGATCTCGTACAGCGCGGCGAGACCGCCGACGGCGACGACCAGCCAGTAGCTCGCCAGCCGGTAGACCAGCGCGACGGCCGCCGCGGTGCTCGCCGGGACCGTCGTCAGCGCGACGAGCAACCCGACCAGTGCGAACTCGACGCCGCCGAGGCCGCCGGGCGTCGGTACCAGCCCCGCGACGGTGCTCGCGGGGACGACGAACATGACGACGAACAGCCCGAGTTCCACGCCGAGGGTCCGGCCGGCCAGGTACAGCGGGAGGGCGAACAGCACCCAGCCGACGGTCGACAGCGCGAGCGCGTACGCGAGCGTCCGCGGCTCGGCGGCGATCCGCTCCAGTTCGGCGTAGAACCCCCGGACCGTCTCGCGGACCGACCCCACGTCGACGAACGGGAGCAGGTCGCCGGCGGTCCCGACCGCGCCGGCGACGGTGTCCTCGACGCGGTCGCGCTTGCGCCAGACGACCGCGCCGGTCACCGCCACCGTGCCGACGACCGCGGCGAGCGTCCCCGCCAGGAGGTTCGCCCGCCGCGGGAGTCCTCCTCCCAGGGCGAGTCCGCCGAAGCCGACGAGCGCGAACCCGACGTACGGGAGGAGGTTGATGGTGTCGGCGGAGGTGACGCTCGCCAGCCCCTGCTCGTAGGAGATCCGGTCGTCCGCCGAGAGGACGTAGGCGATCAGCGGGCCGCCGCCGGCCTTCCCCAGCGGCGTCACGTAGTCGCCGAACGTCGCCGCGAAGTAGGTGACCACCAGCGGCGGGTAGGCGGCGTCGACGCCGACCAGCGCGAGCAGTTCGTCCCACACCTTCGCCCAGACGGCGAGACCGGCGGCCGACGACGCCATCGCCAGCGCGAGCCACTTCGGGTCGGCGCGGGCGAACGTCGCCGCGATCTCCGACCAGCCGATCACCCGCCCGAACAGGTACAGCAACGCGACGGCGACGGCGAAGCCGACGCCGACCTTCGCGACGCTGCGCCGGTCGAGTCCCCCGCCGGGAGCCCCGGCCGTCCGGTCCCGGTCCGGGGCCGCCGGCTCCTGGCGGTCCGGACCCGACAGATCGTCGGACTCGCGCCGCTCCGCCCGGTCACGGGGCGAGTCGGTGCTCCGGCCGCGGTCGCCACCCGGGCGCCGCTCGCGCTCGGTGGTGTCGTCCATCGGTCGCGTCGGCTCCCGTAGTGCTCGCAGACTCAAAAGGAGCGACCGCGCAGGAGCGTGGTCCGACCGTCACGCGACGCACACGGCCGTCACACGCCGGTCTACGCGGTCGCCGCCGCGGCGGCCGCCTCCGCCCGCTCCAGTTCGATCTCGACGACGACGGTCCCCTCGACGCCGGTTTCCAGTTCCGCCCGCGTCGGTGGCCGGTCGCCCTTGACTGCGACGCCGAGGCGGCGGGCCGCGTCGACGCCGTTGCGCTCGACGTACTCGGCCACGTCCGCCGGGTCGGGGCGGGCGGTCGCGGTCCCCTTGTAGCGCTCGCCGCGAAGCAGGACCTTGACGGGCCGGCCGCCCCGGAGGTTGCGCCACCACGGGCTCTGGGTCGTGACGACCAGCCGCCCGTCGTCGTCGACCCAGTAGCCGACCGGCGTGGTGTACTCGTCGCCGCTCTCCCGCCCGGTGAACGTCAGCAACACGAGCGAGTCGCTGACGAGTCCGTGTAGCGGCGAGCGCAACAGCCGCTCGACGACGGGGTTGATCACGCGGTAGGCGACCTCCGGCACGGGCGGGCCGCGCGTCTCGACGTACCGGCGGTCGTCGGCCGGCCGGAACTGATCGGCGTAGTCGGCGACGAACGCCGCCACGTCGCGGGGCGGTCGACCGAGTATCCGTTCCGCGTCGTCGGTGACCCGGTCGGCGAGACCCACGCGTGCCGTCGTGTAGATGCCGACCATCAGGACGAGGAAGGGAAGCGGCTCCCCGCGCGAGCGCATCCGCCGGACGAACGCCGGTATCGACGGGTCGGCGTAGGTGATCGGCCGGTCGAGGGCGTCGCTGAACGCCGACGCGACCTCGCCGTAGGTGAGCGCCTCGGGCCCGGTGAGGTCGTAGGCGCGGTCCGCGTGGCCCGCCTCGGTCAGGACGACCGCGGCGACCTCGCCCACGTCCCGCGCGTCGACGAAACTCGTCGCGCCGTCGCCCGCCGGGACGAATATCTGGTCGCGCTCGACGACGTCCTCGCGGTGGACCTCGACGAGGTTCTGCACGAAGAAGGAGGCCCGCAGGAAGGTGTAGTCGAGGTCCGTCCCGGCGATCCGCTCCTCGATCCGGTGGTGGGGGATCAGCGGGTTCCGCTCGACGCCGAGCGTCGAGAGGTAGGCGAGCCGCTTGACGCCGACGCGGTCGGCCGCCGCAGCGAACTCGCCGACCCGCTCGCCCCCCGCGGTCGGCGGCCGCATCAGGAAACAGCCGTCCGCGTCGGCCAGCGCCCCGCCCCAGGTCTCCGGCCGCTCGAAGTCGAAGGCGACGTGCTCGGCCGCGTCGGGGAACTGTTCGCGGGCTGGCTCGGGGTCCCGCGTCGCGACGCGGACGGTCGCGTCCCGGTCGCCGAGGGCGTCGACGACGTGGCGGCCGACCGTCCCGGTCGCGCCGGTGACGAGGACCCGGTCGCTCATCCCTCACCCCGCCAGGAGACGAGCAGTTCGACCGCTATCGCGGCGACGACGACGTGCATGACCATCAGGACGACCACGCCCGCGGCCGTCGCGGCGGGGTCGGCGACCAGAAGCGCCAGGTCCGGGACGAACGAGACGACCAGTACCCCGAGGGCGAGTTTCCGGAAGGTCGCCGCCGGCTCTTCGACCCGGTTGCGCAACAGCGCGTAGACGCCGGCCGCTCCCACCGCGCCGAGGACGGAGAGGAAGACGACCGGCGGGTACGTCAGCGCCCGGAACCCGGGCGCGACCCCGACCGCCTGGACGACCGCGACCAGTGCGGCGTTGGCGGCGGCCGCGAGAACTGCCGCCAGTACCGTCCGTACCGGCAGCGAGCGCGCTCGCAGTGCTCCCGGGCCGGTGGTCGCAGCTACCATACTGTCCGTACGGCCGCCGAGTGGATATATCCCTGCCAGCGTCCCCGACCGCTCCGGGGACCGCGGTCGGCGGCGACTGCCGAATCGATCGACGTATAATACTGATTACTTTATACCAGTACTAACAGTAAATTTATAATAAATTCCGTCCGCAGAAGTTAGATGACGTGTACGAAACCGGGAAAATACGTCCCGGGCGCTCGCGACTACTAGTAACTATCGATCAGGTCGGTCTATACCGGTAGTACGGGTCTCCTCCGAGCGATCTCTCCTGGGAAGATCGCAGGAGCCATTTCGCGACGGCCGCCGACTACGGGGCCGACCCTCGACACGCCGTCTGTCCGCCGTAGGTGTCCGTAGATTCGGTTTCTGTACGTCTGACTGCGATATCGGATCGTCGCTTCCACGGGAGTTCCCCGTTCGGTGTTCCATCCCCGGCAAACTGCGTATCGATATCTGGGATGTGATACGATTGGTTCCTATCGCGATATATTACAAAAGTAGAGAATACGTTCTTTACGTATAATTCCGGAACTGGGACCGGTTACGGTCGCCAGTACAGAGAACCTGCACTACGGCGTGCGAACCCGCCTCGCGGTCGGCCTCGATCGGGATCGACAACGGTCGTCCCACGCCACAGCGATCAGCACCGATGGCCAGTGCTGATCCGACGATATCGGATAAACGACGGTTCTGAGCCACGCCTCGGTTCGCCGGAGTTGCTCCGACAGGCCGCCGTTCGACCCTCCGGGTTGCAATCGATTACACCAGTATGACTGTAATATATACGTCGGTACACTCCCGAATCTGTCCGGTATTTCCGGAAGGGCCTGGTTACCGGGTAGAACGCCGCCGTACGATCCGGTCAGTGACAACCGGTCGGAACGATACCGTCAGCTACCGGTGCTACTGGCCGGTCACCCTCCTACGTGAAGCTGTCAGGGGATGAGTCCTGCCGGGTCGGCGAACGAGCGGCGCGAGATGGACGACCCGGACACGTCAGCGGCAACTCCGCACGTCGCCCGTTCGTCGAGTACATCCTCGGAAGCCGATACCGCGGTGTCGGTCGCTCGGTACCCGCGTACCGCGTTCGGTTCCGGACTCCAGTTCGGTGACTGCGTATCCGATAGTACCGAATTACAGTCCGGATGCGATCGTACCCGGTACTTGCCCGAAAACAGAAGTGCCCGACCGGGATTCGGTGACGGCGTGGACGGGTTGGCGTCGGTCATCCCGTGTCGACCGACCGGCCGAACGTCGACGACTCCGGCGAGTAGACGGCTCGTCGGGTCGGTGTCGCGGATCTCGGCGAGAACGCCTCCTTCGCGTCTGGGGATCTGACGGCTGCGTCCCCGTCGCCGTCTCTGTATTTGTCCGATTTTACCGGACATCGTAGAGCCACACAGCCGGTATCTCCGGAACGATCCGACAGCGAGCGGTGGAGTTTGATCGCAGATCTCGGTCCCACGAACGACTGGAACGCTCCCCGCCCGACGCCGGGTCCGGACTGAGCGTGAGGAGGGCATCGGCGCGACCAACCGTGAGGGGAGTCGCCGAGTCGGCGTCCGACGCCTACCGCTTGCCGAAGTCGCCGCCCGGGCATTCGCCGACGACGGGGTCGGTGCGGAGGTTCCCGACGGGACACCGAAACTGCTAAGTGAGAAAGTGAAAACTGAACTGTTAGACGTTTCCACATGACAAGAGACTGGACTCCCGAGCACGAGCGCAGATCGTTCCTGAAATCGATGGCGGCGGTTTCGGCGGGGGCGGCGGTGTCGGCCGCGCCGGTCAGCGCCCGGTCGTCGCCGGACGACTACCACGAGACGCTCCGGAGCGACCTCACGGAGGGACAGGGGCTCCCCGAGGGGGAGTTCGTGTACGCCACGACCGAGGAGGGGGCGCTGGAGGCGTTCTCGCTCCAGGGCGGCGAGAACGGGACCGAGTCGGAGATCGACGTGACGGCGGAGGGCGTCCCGATCACGGTGGCCGACCGGGTCGAGATCACCGAGGCGCCGGCGAACGCCTACTCCTACACGTACAAGGCGAACATCGAGGACCGGTCGTTCGACGAGGGGGACCTGCTCCTGGCGGTCGCGTACCTCCGGGGCGTCGACGCCGCGGGCGAGGACACGTCGCCCCAGACCCAGGCTGGGTTCAAGTGGCAGTACACCAATCCCGACGGGAGCACGGGCTACTCGGCCAACATGGTCGCCAGCTCGGCGACCGTCTCGCCGGGGTCGAGCTGGGAACGGCACTACTTCGTCATCGACGTGGGCGCCAAGCCCGACGGGTCGGAGTACCAGCCCTACGTGGAGTTCTGGACCGGGTTCGCCGAGCAGACGATCGACTTCGGCGGGCTCGCGCTAGTCGACTACAGCGACACCGACGCCACCGTCGAAGACCTCAACGAGGCGCTGGTTTCCTACGACTACGAGGGCCGCGCCGAGGACGCCGAGTGGCGCGCGGACGCGAACGAACGGATCGAGGCGATCCGCAAGACCGACCTGGACGTCGAGGTGGTCGGGCCGGACGGCGAGCCGGTCGACGGTGCGACCGTCGACGTGGCGATGCGGGAACACGCGTTCGACTTCGGCGGCGAGTTCACCCTCTCGCAGATCGGCGACCGGTGGGACTCGGAGGTGGCGGAGACCTACCGGCAGAAACACCGGGAGAACTTCAACAAGGCCGCGCTCACCAACGGGCTGAAAGTCTCGCCGTGGAACGGGGAGTGGGGCGAGGCGGTCAGCCGGGAAACCGCGAAGCGGGCGGTCCAGTGGCTGCTCGACGAGGACGTGCCGACCCGGGGCCACGCGCTGGTCTGGGAGGAGTGGGACTGGATGAACGTCGACTCCGAGGGCTCCGCGGAAGAGATCAACGAACAGGTGAACCAGCGGATCCGGAACCGCGCCTCGGAGTTCCGGGGCGACCTCCCCGAGTGGGACATGCACAACCACCCGATCTGGCAGTCGAACATCCGCGACCAGATCGGCCGAGAGTACGCCCTCGAGTGGTGGGAGACTGCCCACGACGCCGCGCCCGACGCCCAGATGTACGTCAACGAGATGAACATCGTCGCGGGCAGCAGCTACCGCGACCCCTACGACGAGTTCATCTCCTGGCTGATGGACAGCGACGCCGGGGTCGAGGGGATCGGCTTCATGGGTCACTTCGACATCACCGCCCTGACCCCGCCGGAAGAGCTACTGTCGGTGTTCGACCGGTTCGGCGGGCACGGCGTCCCCCTGCAGATCACGGAGTTCGACGTGCAGATGGACACCCGGGACAACGAGGCCAAGGTCGAGGCCCAGGCCGACTACGTCCGGGACGTGCTGACCGCGGCGTTCAGCCACGAGGCCGTCGAGGGGGTCATGTCGTGGTGTCTCTGGGACGAGAACGGCGACCCGCGGCGGTACTACGGCGCGGACTGGGAACTGCGTCCCCACGGCGAGGAGTACCAGCGGCTGGTCTTCGACGAGTGGTGGACCGACGAGTCCGGCGAGACCGACAGCGAGGGGACGTATTCGACACGCGCCTTCAAGGGGGCCTACGAGATCACCGCCTCCGACGGCGAGCGGTCGAAGACGGTCACGACGACGGTTTCCGACGACACCGGGGCCGTCGAGGTCGCACTGGAGGGGTCTGCGGGGGCCGACACCGCGACCGAAACCGACGCGCCCGACACGGCCACGCCCACCGACACGGCCACGCCCACCGACACGGCCGCGCCCACCGACACGGCCGCGCCCACCGACACGGCCGCGCCCACCGACACGGCCGCGCCCACCGACACGGCCGCGCCCACCGACACGGCCGCGCCCACCGACACGGCCACGGGTGGCGACGGCGCGACCGAAGCACAGACGGGCGAGGACGGCGACGCCGCGACCGACACGTCGACGTCCGGGAGCGGCGCGCTGCCGGGGTCGGGCGCCGTCGCCGGCCTCGCCGGGCTGGCGGGACTCGCCGGCTACGGGCTCTCGCGGCGGAACGAGGACGGCGACGAGTAGCGGTCGAGCGCCGTTAGCCGCCGTTCATGAGGGAACATAAACATAATTTTTATATGTTCCTGTCGAATGGGTGTGACGTATGCGAGACGGTACCAACGAGAGTGAGCGGAACGTATCGCGGCGTCGGTACGCGCAAATACTGGCCGGAATGGGCGTTACAGGGCTGGCCGGCTGTCCGAGCGGTGGCGGGGACGGGACGCCGACCGGTGGGGACGGCGGCGACACCGATACCCCCGAGAGCGGCAACGGGGGCGACGGCGAGGACGACGGGACGCCCACGTCGGCCGACGAGACCGCCACGGCCCGCGAGCCGGTGGCGGACACGCTGTCGTACGCCGTGTTGAACTCGCCGAGCGTGTTCGACTGGAACGCCTGGACGCCCCAGGACAACGCGGCGGGCGACGAGATGATGAAGGAGCTGACGGGGCTCCGGAACGTCCACACGCGGGAGGTCCACATGAGCGGCGTGACGGTGCCGGCGCCGCACAAGCCCGACCGGGAGGAGGTGGAGATCATGACCTGGTTCGAGAGCCAGGAGGTCGAGCCGCCGTTCGACTGGTGGCACGACCTCGACGACCGGGCGCGGTTCTGGAACGGCGACCCCTACGACGCGGTCACCCGGGAGAAACACGACCACGTGAACTTCTTCCAGGCCGGGAACAAGTTCGCCGAGGG
Source organism: Halosimplex marinum (assembly GCF_051414075.1). NCBI lineage: Archaea > Methanobacteriati > Methanobacteriota > Halobacteria > Halobacteriales > Haloarculaceae > Halosimplex > Halosimplex marinum. The sequence goes on from NZ_JBLKNY010000003.1 coordinate 1,328,380, forward strand.
GGCGACGTTCAACTCGGAGGCCGAATCCCAGTGGCGCTACCACGGCTGGTTCGACAAGGGCGAGGTGCCCGAACAGGATCCCAGCCCGCAGGCCCGCCAGGTCATCGCGGCCGCGGCCTACGAGCTCCAGCTCTCGGCGATGATGCACCCCGACTTCACGGAGCCGTACATCGAGCGCTACCAGGACGCGGGCAACGCCGACCAGAGCCAGTCGATCACCGACGACCTGCAGAGCGACCGGATCCCGCTTCAGGAGCTCGCCGTCGAGGAGGGCAACGGCTGGGGCTCGGGGATGTACGTCCTCGAGACCATGGACGACGTGGGTTCGGAGAGCATGGTTCTCCACAAGAACGAGGACCACCCCAACGCCGACAACACCAACGTCGAGCAACTGGAGATCCTCTGGGCCTCCGGCGACCGCCTGCAGACGCTCCAGAGCAACGGCGCGGTCGACTTCAACGCCGGCGCGGTCACCCCGAGCGGGTCGATGAACCGCGAGACGCTCCCGGACCACATGCAGGAGGTGACCCGCTTCCTCGACGCGGTCGCCGGCCACGTCTGGAAGCTCAACATGAACGACGAGCACCTCCAGAACCTCTGGGTGCGCCGCGCGCTGGTCGAGGCCATCGACTGGAACGCCGTCGCCGCAAACGGCTGGGGCGAGGAGTCGTCGATCGTCACCGAACACGACACGTTCCTGCTGGACGCCCAGTCCGAGAGCACGTTCTCCGACGAGTTCCTCGACCAGCTGCACACCTACTCGCGCGGGCAGAACCTCGAGAACGCCAACCAGTACATGCGCAACGCGGGCTACAGCAGGCAGGGTGGCGAGTGGGTCGACCCCAACGGCAACACCGCCGAGATCGACCTGATGCAACACTCCGGCGGGACGGGCTACGTCCAGGGCTGTCAGACGGTCCGGGCGAACCTCGCCAACTGGGGCTTCGGCGTCAACTTCAGCACGGTGAACTACTCGACGTGGTCGAACAACATGGACCCCAACAGCGGGCTCAACTACGACTCGACCATCTTCTGGGCCGGGACGAACAACGTCTTCGGCTACTACACCGACCGCGGCGCCTGGTGGGGCGAGACGCTGCTGGGCGGCAGTCCCACCGCCGAGTCGCCCTACCGGCTCACCGAGGACGACGACTACGACACCCAGGGCCGGGCCGTCCACTGCGAGATCCCCAGCGAGGTCGGGTCCATCGAGGCGCCGGACCAGGCCGGCCTCGAACCGGACCTGGAGAACGGCGAGGAGGTCGACATGTTCGAGGTCGTCCAGCGGATCCAGCAGCCGGGCAACTCCGAGGAGGAACTGCTGGAGCTGTACCGCACCTGCGCCCGGTGGTACAACTTCTACCTCCCGAACTTCGTGTTCCGCCAGGGGCTCTCCGGCGCCTGGGGCAACGTCCGGGACTTCGACTGGCCCCCCGCGGACAACAGGGCGCTGGACTTCAAGCGCGCCGGGGTCGTCGACGCCTCCGTCCTCGGCGGCGTGACCCAGGCCAGCTACGACACCGAGTTCGAACCGCCCGAGTGATCCCGCCGCGGCGCACCGCGCACCGACACTGAACTGACCGAACCGCCCGCCGCCGTCGACGCTTCCCCCGAACCGACTTTTCCGGGCCCGACTTCACTGCCGGACCGCGACGCTCCCGATACAGGACCCTCTCGAGTGTGAAACAGCGGTGGCAGGCGAACTGTTCGACGCCTCACATCGCCGTCCAGCGACAGGGATCGTGGTCGCCGGCCGCCATCGCACCGCAGATCTCGGTTCCGAGTCGAGTGGCCTGACAGCCCGGTGTCTCCTCGCCTGCCGGGTTCCGATTCACAGCAGACCCATTTATGCGTTTGGTAGCCGATGGCGTGGGTCGCTGTCGCTCTCTCCGCCGACCCGCACGCGGAGTCCGAAACGACCGCTCCGGCGCCACGAGCCGGCGGCCGGTGACCCCGACGTGAGGACGAGTCGATCTGTTCCACCATCGCTGGAATCTGTATCTAGCAGGATCTTTCACCGTAATCCTCTCACAGCGTCGAAATCCCGTCACCACTCTTGTTATATGTTATCTTTTACCGTACTTTCGGCACGTGATGAATTACGAGTATACTATTGTAATTTTGCGCATGAATCCACTAATAGTGGATCCGACCGGAGTTGGGTGCGACCGGGTCGGCGTCCGCCGACGGTCGACTCACCTGGTTGCTGGCGGGCGCACGGGCGGACGGAAGAGTCGACACCGCTGATACTCCGATGCACGCGTCGCTCCCGATCCGCCATCGCTTCGGATCTCCGGTCTATAATTCGGTGATGGATTCACGGAGGATGGACGAGAAATACCCAAAAATATTTTAATCGTGGCGAATACATAGTCAGATAATGGAAAACGAGGATACACCACCGAAATCGGTCCAGACAACGGTCGAACTCGTCGGCGAATTCGATGATATCGAGGAGATACTCGGCCGGAGCGACTCCGGCGTCGACGAACTCGAACCGGTGACCGCCGACCTCGTCGCCCTCCTGGAGATCGTAGACCGGACCGGCGGAGCGACGAAGAGTCAGATCGCGGAGGCGGCCGCGGGCGAGGTGGCGGCGGAGTTCGACGCGGACTCGGTGATCCACGCGCTGCGACTGCTCGCGCAGTACGACCTGGTCGCCCTCGACGGCAACACGTGGCGTCCCGGGCCGGCACTGTCGATGGAGTAACGCCGACCGCCCCGGCGCCGTCGCTTCCGATGGGCCTCGGCACGACGGAAATACTGTTGCCTCCGAAAATACATCTATATACCGGAAAAATAGAGCTCGATATGGAACAGGTGTGGGTATGAGTGTCTATTCGCCGGAGAGAGGGACGGGGTGCGATGAGGGTCGGTTCGGTCCCGTTGGGATCTGTCGTCGAGAGCTCCACGCGAGACGCCCGGAGGGAACAGATGTATACGAGTCCCCGACGTGGCCCCTTCCAATGAGCGAATCGGACGGGCCCAAGCAGGTGTCGGACCCGGAGTACCACAGCGAGAACCACACGGCCGCACAGACCTGCGGCTGGACGGCCAACTCGCTACGGGGGGAGGGGAAGTGCTACAAGTACGCCTTCTACGGCATCGAATCACACCGCTGCATCCAGATGACGCCGGTCGTCAAGTGCAACGAACGGTGCGTGTTCTGCTGGCGCGACCACGCGGGCCACGCTTACGAACTGGGCGACGTGGAGTGGGACGACCCCAGCGCCGTCGCCGACGCCTCCCTGGAACTCCAGAAGAAGCTGCTCTCGGGCTTCGGCGGCAACGACCAGGTACCCCGCGAGCGCTTCGAGGAGGCGATGGAGCCCCGCCACGTCGCCATTTCGCTCGACGGCGAGCCCTCCCTCTATCCGTACCTCCCGGAACTCATCGAGGAGTTCCGCGACCGCGACATCACCACGTTCCTCGTCTCGAACGGGACGAAACCCGAGGTGCTGGCCGAATGCGACCCCACGCAGCTGTACGTCAGCGTCGACGCCCCCGACCGCTGGACGTTCGACGAGACGGTCAAGGCGGTGGAGGACGACGCCTGGGAGCGGCTGATCGACACGCTGGACGTGCTCGCCGAGAAGGACGACACCCGGACCGTCCTCCGGACGACGCTCGTCGACGGCAACAACATGCACCACCCCGAGTGGTACGCGTCGATGTACCAGCGGGCCGACCCCGACTTCGTCGAACTCAAGGCGTACATGCACGTCGGCCACTCGCGGGGCCGGCTGGACCGGGATTCCATGCCCGACCACGAGGACGTGCGGGCGTTCACCGAGGACGTGAAGGCGCATCTGCCCGACCACGACTACATGAACGAGGTGCCCGTCTCCCACGTCACCCTGCTGTCGAAGACCGAGGACACCTGGGTCCCCAAACTGCAGAAGGACAGCGAGTTCTGGGGACGGGACCCCTACGCCGACGCCGGCGACTGACGCGCTCCTGACTCTCGCCGTCCGCTCGTTCACGTCCTCTCGGGCGAGCGCTCGCCACCCCGCGCCCGGATATCACGCCGTGGGAGACTCCGATGCCGTTATTGCGACCCACCCCAAATTTCCGGTGTTCCGGCGGCGACTCGTGACGGTTCGCGGCCCCCGCTCCACCGTTCCAGTTCTGAGATGCGTTCCGGATTCGGTATACTTATCGGACGGTAGCCGCTAGTGGGAGATATGTCAGGGATCGCGGCGTCGTCGGTCGGCCACGCGGAGCTGGCGACGCTGAAGGCGCTGGCGCTGTCGGGCGGGCTCGACGGCGACCAGAAGGTGTCCTGCTCGGCGCTGGCCGAGCGGCTCGACGCCTCGACGCAGACGGCCTCCCGGCGGCTCCAGCGGCTGGAGGAGGCCGACCTGGTCGAACGCGAGATCGTCAGCGACGGCCAGTGGGTGACCGTCACGGCGGCCGGCGAGCGCGCCCTCCAGCGGGAGTACGCCGACTACCGCCGCATCTTCGAGCGCGACGCCAGCGTCGAGCTCCGCGGGGCCATCACCAGCGGGATGGGCGAGGGACGCCACTACATCTCGCTGCCGGGCTACATGCGCCAGTTCGAGGACAAACTGGGCTACGAACCGTTCCTCGGGACGCTCAACGTCGACCTCGACGAGGAGAGCGTCCGCGAGCGCGGCCGGCTCTCGTCGTTCGAGCCCGTCACCATCGAGGGCTGGGAGGACGACGAGCGCACCTACGGGCCCGCCTACTGCTACCCCGCGACCGTCGAGGCCGACGGCGGCGCGACCGGGGAACCAGGCGACGAGGGCGCCTCGGACGACGGCGACACCCGTCGTTTCGAGGACGCCCACGTCATCACACCCGAGCGCACCCACCACGGCGACGACCAGCTGGAAGTGATCGCGCCGGTGAAACTCCGCGACGAACTCGGCCTCGACGACGGCTCCCCGCTCACCATCAATGTCACCGAACAGCGATAGCATGACCGGCGACGCATCGACCGCCGCGGCGACCGTCGACCGGGCGGTCGACGCCCTCCGGCGCGGCGAACCGGTCCTCGTCCACGACGCCGCCGACCGCGAGGGGGAGGTCGACCTGGTCTACCCCGCGGGCGCAGTCACGCCCGAGGCGGTCGCCCGGATGCGCAACGACGCCGGCGGCCTGGTCTGCGTCGCGCTCGGCGACGGCGTCGCCGAGGCCTTCGACCTGCCCTTCCTGCAGGAAGCGATCGACCATCCCGCCGCGGCCGACCACGACCTGGGCTACGACGAGCGCTCGTCCTTTTCGCTGACGGTCAACCACCGCGACACCTACACCGGGATCACCGACGAGGACCGCGCGCTGACGATCACCGAACTCGCCGCCGCCGCGGCCGACCCCGCTGAGGTCGACTTCGCCGCCGAGTTCCGCGCCCCTGGCCACGTCCACGTCCTCCGGGCGGCGCCGGGTCTCCTCGCGGACCGCGAGGGCCACACGGAGCTGGCCGTCGCGCTGGCCGGCGCCGCCGACCTGCCGCCGGCGATGGTGGTCTGCGAGATGCTCGACGACGAGGGCGGCGCCGCCCGCTCGCCGGCCGCCGCCCGCGCCTACGCCGACCGCGAGGGGCTGGTCTACGTCGAGGGGTCGGCCGTCGTCGAGGGGCTCGGCTGACCGGAACTGGGACCGGGGCCGGGATTGGGATCGGGACCGGGATCGGGATCGGGACCGGGATCGGGCCACTGAAGGCCCGCCCGGACCCAGCGCCGACGATGCCACGCTGTTCGCGCCGCTCGCTCCTCCGCACGACCGGTCTCGCGGCCGCCGGCGTCGTCGCCGGCTGCGCGACCGACGACTCGGACGGCCCGACCGGGACGCCCGACTCGGGCGACATCGTCGCCGGCCCGGACGGCGCCTACGCCTTCGAACCCGAGGAGTACACGGCCTCGGTCGGCGAGACGGTCACCTGGTACTTCGACAGCCCGACCCACAACGTCGGCTGTCGCCCCGGCGACAGCCCACAGATCTCCCTGCCGGACGGCGCCGAACCGTTCGCCAGCTACGACGACAGTGTGGGCGAGACGGTCCCGCAGGGCGACACCTACGAACACACCTTCGAGACGGCCGGCGAGTACACGTACGTCTGCGTCCCCCACGCCCGCCAGGGGATGGTCGGGACGGTCGTCGTCGAGGAGTGACGGCCGGGGCTCGTCGAGGCCTGACCGTCAGCCCTCGTCGACGCCGACGACCTCGAAGCGGGCGCCCGGACCGTCCCAGTCGGCGTCGTCACCAGCGTCGCCGGAGCCGTCGGTGTCGTCGGTGGACTGGTTGGCGTCGGGACCGTCACCGGCGTCGCCGGGGGCGTCGGCGTCGGTCACGCGAACGTCCCAGCCGTGGGCGTCGGCCGTCTGCGCGACGATGGAGAGGCCCAGCCCGGTGCCGCCGGAGGCCGTCGAGAAACCGCTCTCGAAGACCTGGTCCCGTCGGTCCGGCGGGATGCCCGGGCCGTCGTCCGCGACGAAAAACCCCGGTTCGTCGTCGAGAGAGCCGACGCGGACGGTCGCGTCGGCGCCGGCGTGTTCGACCGCGTTGCGGAACAGGTTCTCGAACAGCTGGCGGAGCCGCGACTCGTCGGCCTCGACCACCCGCGTGCCCTCGACCCGGAGCGTCGCGTCGCCGGTGGCGACGGTCGCCCAGCTGGTCCGGGCGACCCGCTCGACGTCGACGGGCTCGGTCGACTGGACGCGCTCGCCCTCGCGGGTCAGCGTCAGGAGGTCCTCGACGAGTTCCTCCATCCGTTCGACGGACCGCTCGCACAGGTCGAGGTGGTCGTCGTCGGCGTCGACCATCTCCAGGGACCCGGCGAGGACGTTCAGCGGGTTCCGGAGGTCGTGGGAGACGATGCTCGCGAACTCCTCCAGCCGGTCGTTCTGACGGGACAGTTCCCTGCGGCGGCGGCGAAGCTCCTCCTCGCGGTCGGCCCGCGCCAGGGCGGCCTCGGTGGTGTTGGCGAGGATGCGGGCGAGCGACACGTCCACCTCGTCGAAGGCCTGTTCGGTGGTCGCGCCGAGGTTCATCACCCCGTACTCCCCCAGGGGAAGGATCAGTTCGCTGCTGATCGGCGTGTCGGGGTTCAACAGCCCCTCGGCGGTCGCGAGGTCGTCGTGGACCTGTATCTCGCCGGACCGGAACGCCTCCCAGGAGAGGCTCTCGCCGCTGTCGTAGGTCGGCGCCTCGCCGAGCAGGTCCGCGGCTTCGTCGGTGACGGCCGCGGGTTCGAGCGCGTCGGCGTCCGGCTCGTAGAACCAGAGCCCGTTGACGGGCATGTCCAGCACCGACCGCGCCGTCTCGACGGCCCGGTCGGCAACCGACTCGCGGTCGGGCGCCTCCATGAACGCCCGCGTCGCCTCGTGGAGCGCGCTCAGTCGCTGCTCGCGGCGCTTGCGCTCGGTCACGTCCCGCGAGGTGACGACGTACCCCTCGAAGGAGGTCCCGCGCCGGTTGGTCGCCTTCGACTCGATCCAGCGCCACTCGCCGTCGGCGGTCCGCATCCGGAACTCGATGTCCTCGGTCGACCCCGGCCGCTCGACGAGCTCCGCGAACCGCTCGGCGACCGCCTCGCGGTCCTCGGGGTGGACGTAGTCGAAGGCTATCTCGTCGACCAGCTCGTCGGGGTCGTAGCCCAGGACGTGCTCGACCGCGGGGCTCTGGTACTCGACGACGCCCGCCCCGTCGAGGACCGTGACGATGTCGGTCACCTCCTCGACCAGCGCCTCGTAGCGGGCCAGCTCGCGCTCGCGCTCGCGGCGCTCGGTCACGTCGCGGGTCGTCAGCAGCGCGAACCGCCCGGACCCGCCGGCGGCGACCGGGACCGCCCTGAGGTCGACCGCCGCGGTCGGCGACTCGACCCGGGGCTCGAACTCGACGTGGCGTTCCGGCGCGTCGCCCCCGACCACGGCGTCGACGGCCTCGGTCACCCGCCGCACGTCGGCCGGTTCGAGGACGCCCGTCTCGGCCAGCACCGAGAGTTCCCGCCCCTCCAGGCCGCCGTCTATCGCCGCCGGCGGCTCCGCCATCCGGTGGTCCGCGAACCGGAACCGGCCCTCGCCGTCCACGACGTAGACCCCCTCGCTCATGTGCTCGACCACCGCCCCCGGCCAGTCGGGCTCGCCGTCGGCGTCGGGCGGCGAGTCGTCGCCCCCGGCGGCCCCGCCCCGCTCACGGCCGGCGGAGCCGCTCCGCTCGACCGCGTCGCCGATCCGGTTCGCCAGGAGGGCGTGGCTGCCGGGCGCGCCCTTCCGGAGGTACTCGGCCGCCCCGGCGTCGAGCGCCCGCCCGGCGACGGACGCCTCGGCCGGCGCAGCGAGGATCACCGGGACCGCCGGGTGACGTTCGCCGACGGCGTCGATGAGCCACAGCCCGCTCCGCTCGGGTAGCCGGTACCCGCTGACGATGCAGTCGACCCGCCGGGCCGCGAGTCTGTCGAGCGCCTCGTCAGCCCGCTCGACCGCGGCCACGTCGAACCGCTCGGCCGCCTCTTCGAGTCGTTCGGCTGCCGTCGCCGTGAACGCCCGGTCGTCGTCGACGAGGAGCACACGGATCGACTGCGCCATACTCCGGCCCTGTGCGAGCCGTCTGAAATATCCACGGGTGCGAGTATCACGAACAATAGTCCAGTACCGGCTTCGGCCCCGACGGTCAGCACCCGGCCACCGGCTCGGGGGCGACTCCATCGGTCCTCGGCTGGTGCGCCCCCCACGAGCATAACTCCCGGGCAGCGGTTTCAGGCTGTGACACCGCCTGCGGAGGGGTCGACGGGCGCCCGCGACAGACCCACCCGGCCGTCGGGTCCTGCCGCCCGCGAAGCGACGCGCCGGTCACAGTTGCTTCAGCGCAGACCACCCGCCGGCCAGGACGAAAAAGAGCCCGAACACGGCGGCGACGAGCGGCGTGTTCGTCGTCCTGTTTTTCAGGAACGCGTCGCCCGGCCGGTCGGGCGCGACGTAGGCGGTGACCGTCTCCCCTTCCTCGTAGTCGGAGACGACCGACCGTGCCGCCGACTCCGTGTCGTAGGTCGGTGCTATCGACGCGGGGAAGACGCTGGTGCTCTCGTAGGCCTGCCCGTCGTACTCGTAGCTGAACCGGACCGTCGGCTCGTGGTCGACGCCGCGCCTGGCCGAGACGGTCTCCACGCCGACATCCTCGACCGTCGCGTTCACCTCGACCGCGTCGCGCACCGCGTCGGACTGCTGGACGTAGTCGTAGCCGCCGTAGCCGGTGACCGCGAGGCCGACGAGCACCATGAGCAACGCCCCGCGGAGCGAGTCCGGGCCGCTGATCGAGAGTCCCGAATCGTCGCTCATGCCGAACTCTCCCGGGACAGGAGGGTGGTCGCGGGGGCCGTCGCTGGCGCGTCGGTGAACTGGGCGGCGGTGAGCGTCGTCGCGGGCGGTTTGCGCGCGTCGCGAGCGCGTCGCGCCCCGCCCGCACCGTTCGGGGACCGTTGGAGGGTCATCGTCCCTGGAGAGTCGACGCGCTCGCTCAAAACCCCTCCCGTAACTCCGGTGGCTGTTTGTGTCACCCGGTGGCACGCGACCGTCAACACTCTTTACAGCGGGGCCGGAACCGGAGGTCATGGACCGGATCGGCGAGGCGGCCGACGGCGCCGGCGGCGGACCGACAACGTATAAACCGACGGGGACCCTCACCGGGAGGTACGACCCATGAGCGAGCGCCCCGAGATGTTCCAGGGCGTCGACGAACTCTGGATGGACGGCGAGTTCGTCGACTTCGACGACGCACAGATCCACGTCCTCACCCACGGCCTCCACTACGGCTCGGGGGTCTTCGAGGGCGTCCGCTGCTACGACACGGTCGACGGTCCCGCCATCTTCCGCTGGGAGGAACACTTGGAGCGGTTCTACCAGTCCGGCAAGCCCTACGACCTGGAGATCCCCTTCGACCGCGAGGAACTCACCGAGGCCACCGTCGAACTGATCCGCCGGGAGGAGCTGGAGTCCTGTTACATCCGACCCATCGCCTTCTACGGCTACGACTCCCTCGGTGTGAGCCCCGGCGACTGCCCGACGCGGGTCGCCGTCGGCGCCTGGCCGTGGGGCGCCTACCTCGGCGAGGACGCCCTGGAGAACGGCGTCGACGTGATGGTCTCCTCCTGGCGCAAGCACGCCTCCAGTCAGATCCCGACCAACGCCAAGACGACGGGGCTGTACGTCAACTCGATGCTCGCCACCGAGGAGGCCAAGGGCAACGGCTACACCGAGGCCATCGTCCTCAACAAGGAGGGCAACGTCGCCGAGGGCCCCGGCGAGAACCTCTTCCTCGTCCGCGACGGCGAGATCTACACCCCCGGCCTCGCCGAGTCCATCCTCGACGGCATCACCCGCCGCACCGCCATCGAACTCGCCGAAGACCTGGGCTACACCGTCCACGACGAGGCGACCATCTCCCGCGGGGAGCTGTACACCGCCGACGAGCTGTTCTTCACGGGCACTGCCGCAGAGGTCACGCCCGTCCGCAGCGTCGACGACAACGTCGTCGGCGAGGGCACCAAAGGCCCGGTCACCGACGAGATACAGTCCGCGTTCTTCGACCTCGTCGAGGGCCGCCTCGACGGCTACGACGACTGGTTCACCTACGTCTGAGCGCCGACACGGATCGGTTTCGAGAGCGACTCTCGGACGTGAACGCGCCGGTTTCGGCGTTCGGAGGCTAAACAATTAGGGGTAACGGTCAGGGGTGTTTGCCTCCGATATCGGGATAGATGCAACCGATGAGTGCGACCGGTAGTCACGACTGGCGCGTACGAGACCGCGAGGACGAGACGCGCGAAGGGGGGAGCGGCCGATGCCGCTGACCGCCCGCCTGCGGTCCGTGCTGAGCGACGCCCGCGAGCGCGCCGGCGGCGGGGACGCCGCCGCGTCGAGCGGCCCGGGCGAGGACGGCGGGTCGACCGAGGAGCCGTCGTCGGGGCTGTTCGAGTGTCCCGCCTGCGGGACCGTCTACGTCGCCGATGAGAAGTCGACCTGTTCGTCCTGCGACGAGCCCGTCGAGGAGGTCTCCGCCACGCTCTCCCGGGAGTGACCGCCGCGTCGACGGGGTCCGCGAGCGATGGGTGTCGGTCAGTTCCCGTCCCCGTTCGACCCGAACGGGTCGCCCGCGTCGGGAATCCCGTCCGTCGAGCCCGACGAGTCGGTTTCCGCGCCCTCCGCGTCGTCGGCCCGCCGGTCCGGGTCGGCGGTCGACGGATCCGCCCCGTCGGCCATCCGCGCCTCGACGCGTTCGAGCGCCTCGCGGGTCGCCCGTAGCTCGGCGACGAGCTGTTCGAGCTGGTCGGCGCTCGCTGCCTGCCGGTCGGCGGAGCGGCCGCCCCCGCCGGTGCCGTCGCGGCCGCCGCCCCCGCCGAACTCCCGCTGAACGCGGGAGATCTCCTCGCGCACGTCGCGGGCGTCCTCCACGTCGTCGAAGGAGATGTCCGCGCCGGCGCTGCCGGCGGTGCTGATCTCGATGGTCCCGAACCCCAGCTGCTTGCCCCAGAACGACTGGGTGAACTCCGTGTTCTGGATTCGGTCCAGATCGACGCTCTCGATGTTGGTGCTGAGGATCCCCTGTTTGACGTACAGCGACCGGGTCGTCACCACGTAGTCGGTGTGTTTGATCCCCAGGTACGACAGCGGCGAGAACAGGAGGATCAGGATGCCGATGAGGACGGGGATGAGGACCACGCCCGTCACGAGCGTGCCGACCATCCGCAGTTTGGTGGGCTCGCCGACCCAGACGACCTCCTCGTCGGGCTCCAGCGAGAGCCACTCCGAGACCTCCGGATCGGCCGCCGCCGCGGCGCGGTCGGTCAGCGAGCCGCCGGTCTCGGCCCCGTCGTCCGCCGTCGAGTCGCTCGATTCGCTCCTCCCACCCGTCGAGTCACCGTCGCTCATGCGTGTTCCTCCATGCGTTCGGCGACGGCGCGGAGTCGCCTGGTTTCCTCCAGGAGCGCCTCGACGGTCGCGTCGTCGAGCGCACCGGCGGCGGCCCCCCGGTCGTCGCCCGCCTCGTCGCGCTCGCCCGCGGCGCGGACCTGCTCCTGCAACGCGTCGCGGAACGCCTCGGGGTCGTCCAGGTCCGAGACCGTCAAGTCCGCGCCGCCGCTGCCGGCCGTCGAGACGGCGACGGTCCCGTAGTCGAAGAGGTTGCCCCGCCAGTCCTTGTGTAGCGTCGTGTTCTGGACGCGGTCGACGCCGACGCTCGTGACCGTCTCCGAGAACACGCCCGTCTTCCGGTAGATCCGCCGGTCGGTCAGCACGTAGTCGGCGTGCTCGACCTTCAGATACGCCCAGGCCACGCCGAGGACCTGCGAGGCGACGACCAGCGCCGCGACCGCCCAGACCGCGAGCCCGGGGTTCACGGGGAACTCGGCGGGGTCGAGCGGTACCTGCGTGGTCACGAAGGCGGCGCCCGCGACGGCCAGCAGCGACACGACCGCCGCCCCCGCGGCGGTGCCGGCGATGCGCCATATCCGGGGCTGGCCGGTCCAGACCACCGACTCGCCGGGGTCCAGTGAGAGCCACTCGTACTCGTCCGTCATATCGCGTGAGTGGCACGCTCCCCGGGATAAAACCACGGGACCGTCCGCCGGGGAGACGCGTTACGCGCTCCGATATCGAGCGTTCGGTCCGTGGTCGGCGGTTTTCCCGATAGTTCGAACCCACTTTTTGCGACGGAGAGCTCCTCGCTCGGCCTTCGGCCTCGCTGCGGGGATCCTCCGTCTGCTCACGGCGCGTAGCGCCGTTCGCATGGTCCGAGGGACCTTCGGTCCCTCGCTATCGCAAAAACGTGGGGAAAAAGGCCGGACGGCTCGCTCCCTGCGGTCGCTCGCGTCCGGTGAACCGCCTCGCTCACTTCGTTCGCCCGGCGGATGCAGGCGTGGGAAGTCCATTCCCTGCACTGAGCATCCGCGCGAGCGAAGCGAGCGCGGTTCACCGCATCGAGGTCGAAGGCCGAGATGCGGCTTTTTCACCCATGTTTTTGGACCGGGGGCGGGTCGCGGGCACGGCCCGCGACCGAATGACGTGGCGGCTACGCCGCCACGCAGTCCCCGCAGGCGCGCGAAGCGCGCCGAGGAAACGCTTGGCCGAAAAAGATGGTTCAGTACGTCCTGTGACTGGTCGACCCGACGGCGATCCGGACGAGCGTGTTGTCCGACCAGTCGTCGGGGTCGGCGCCGTACCGGCGGTTGATCCGCCGGTTCGCTCGCTCGTTCTCGTCAGGGTCCTCGACGACCGTCGCCGTCCCGCGGACGGTGACCGTCCACTCGGGGTGGCCGGCGTCGCTCTCCTGGACCGAGAGCGCGACGCGGGGGTTCTCGCGGATGTTCGCGAGCTTCCGGCCGGTGGTCGTCACCTCGATGGTGGGTCGCTCGTCGCCGTCGGCCGGCTCGTAGCGGAACCAGACCGGGGCGGCGTGGGGCCGCCCGTCGGCGCAGGTCGCGAGGTGGGCCGCGACCGGGTCGTCGGTCAGCAACCGCTCGACCGCCTCGGGGACTGACTGGGCCATGCCGGCGGTTGGGCCGCCAGCCGGAAGTGGGTTGTTCGCCGGAGGTCGCCGGGCGGTCCCCGACTCGCCGCAGTGACGAGCCCGCTCAGAGCCCGAGGCCGACCAGCGCGTACAGCGCGAGCAGGACCGTCGGGACGGCGGTGGCGACGTACACCGGCTTGCTCCAGCGCAGGACCTTCCGGCCGTCCAGCGGGCCGTAGGGGATCATGTTGAACCCGGCGAGCAGGAGGTTGATGCTGAGGCCGCGGCCGCCGATCAACCCGAGGAGACCCGGTAGGTCGAGCAGGAACAGCGGGAGAAAGACGGCGGCGAGGCCGACGTTCGTGACCGGGCCGGCCAGCGCGATGAGGCCGTTCTCGCGGGCGGTGATCCGGCCGCGGTGGACGACCGCGCCGGGCGCGGCGAACAGGAAGCCCGCCAGCGCCGACATGACGGCCAGGAACAGCATGCCGTAGTCGGCCTTGAACGCCGCCACCTGTCCGAAGCGGACGGCGACGACCTTGTGGGCGAGTTCGTGCAGGAGGAAGGCGACGCCGACGGTCGCCAGCGAGACCGCTAGCGCGAGCGCGAGCGCCGCGGGCGGGCGGGCGCCGCGGGCGACCAGGTCGACCAGCGCCCGGTCGATGAACAGCGTGAAGGCGACGCCGAGCGCGAGCCACGCGATCCCCAGGTCCCGGAGTTCGCTGCGGCTGAAGGAGATGCCGTGCCAGCCGCGGCCGCCGCCCGGCGACGGGGGACCGCCCCGCCCGCGGGCGCCACCGCGGCCGCCGCCGCGGCCGCCGGGGCGCTCGCTCACGAGACTGCACCCCACACGATCTCCCAGCCGTTGCGCGCGCCGTCGAGCAGGAGGCCCGGGATGGCGTCGACGCCGCCGATGGGCGCCGACAGCATCGGGAGGATCAGCGGGAAGACGACGAGGCTGGCGATCATGCTCCCGACGTTGGTGAGCCCGGCGATGAGGATCAGCCGGAAGAGCGGGACCTGCCGCATCCGCGCGAAGATTTCCCCGACCGGCGCCTCCTCGTCGTCCATGATCTCGTTGAGCCGGCCGATGTCGGAGACGTTCACGTCGACGTAGCGCAGTTCGACGTAGCCGGCGAACCAGCCCGGCGCCAGCAGGGGGTTGACGCTGGTCAGCCAGGCGACGCCGCCGCCGACGAGCGCGCTGGGCCAGGTCGCCCCCGCGAGTTTCGCCAGCCCGCCCGCCAGCAGGGCGTTGACGACGAACCACGCGACGAACAGCTCGACCAGCCACGCGTTGCTCGCCCCGCCCAGCGCCAAGAGGACGAAGAAGGCGGCGAAGCCGACCGTCAGCAGGTAGCCGACCGCCTTGTAGAGGTAGCCCGTCAGGCTCGACCCGGAGGTCTCGCCGACCAGCGACTCCATCGGCGGCAGGCTCCCGGGGTCGTCGAGGTACCGCTCGATCCCCTCGCGGTGGCCGGCGCCGACGACCGCGACGACGCTGTAGCCCGCCTCCCGCAGCGCCACGAGCCGGTGGGCGATGAACGCGTCGCGCTCGTCGATGAGCGCCTCGGCGGCGCCGGGGGCGAACCGGCGGAACTCCTCCATCATCGCCGTCACCACGTCCGCGTCGGTCAGCTCCTCGATGTCGATCTCGTCGAGCTCCTCCTCCTCGGGCAGGAACGCCGCCAGGACGAGCCCGCCGGCGGCCCCGAGGGCGGCCCCGCCGACGGCGCCGCCGAGGACGCCCGTCCCGGCCTGGAGGACGAACCCGCCCAGCCCGGTCAGCCGCTCGCCCGACACCGCGAGCGGGCCGAGGGCGAGCCCGCCGCTGGCCGCGACGGCGACGCCCGCGGCGGAGCCGACGACGACGCCCGCTGCGACTCTGGTGTAGGTGGTGTTCGGGACGGGCAGGGCGTCGAGCCACTCGGCCAGCCACGGCTCGATCAGGCTCCAGAGGACGACCCCGGCGATGGCGCCGCCGACGAGTCCGCCCGCGAGTGCGACGGTCTCGGCGCCCAGCGCGGCGACGAAGTCCGCGCTCGCGAACCCGAGCGACCCGGCGGCGACCGTCGCGAGGGCGAAGCCGGCGAACAGGCCGAAGGCCAGCCCGAGGCCGGCGCCGACGGCGACCGGCGACCCGATCGCCAGCGTGAGGTTGCCCAGCATCGCCAGTTTTCGGAGCGGGCTGAGCCTGGCCCAGAACCGCTGGACGGTCAGCTGGATGTCCCGGTCGACCAGGGCGACGCCGAGGCCGTGCTCCTCGGCGGAATCGATGGCCGCCAGCATGTCGGCGCCGGGATCGACGCCGAACTTCTTGCCCAGGCGGGTCTGGACGTAGGACAGCATCCAGTAGGCGAGAAACTGGAAGACGGTGTTGCCCCGGAGCATGTCGCCGGGGTCGATGTCGTCGGGCGTCTCGCCTTTCAGCTGGCGGTAGCGGCCCTCGTCGAGTTCGACGGCGACCACGTCGGGCTTGCGCTCGGCGATGGTCGCCTCGACCTCCTCGACGCTCTGCTCGGAGACGTGGGCGGTGCCGAGGACGTGGACTTCTCCCTCCCCGCGCTCGCGCGAGGGCGGGAGCGACAGCTCCCCGTCCACCCCGAGGTCGTCGCCGGCGCGCTCGGTCATTCACCCGCGCTACACGGCGGTCCGGTTTACCGTTGTCGGGACGGCGACGCGGTCCGCGAGGTCCCGTCGGTCGCCGGGAGCGGCGATTCCGCCTCCCCGAGGCCCTCGCACCCCCGACGGTCAGCCGTCGACGTACTGCTCGTCGAACAGGCGGACGAGCGTGCCGAACAGGCCGACGACGATCGGGCCGTAGAACAGGCCGACGGCACCGAAGGCGTAGACGCCGCCGAACACCCCGACGAGGACCGTCGCCGAGTGCAGCGACGACCCGCGGTCGACGACGCGGGCCCGCAGGTAGTCGTCGACGACGGCGACGGCAGTCGCCCCGTAGACGACCAGGAAGGCGGCCGCGAGCAGGCGGTTCTGGAACCCCAGCCACAGCGCCGCCGGGCCGAGCACGCCCGCGACGCCGACCACCGGGAACAGCTCCAGCACCATCATCACGGCGCTCCAGAACAGGACGTTCGGGAGCCCGACCAGCAGGAGACCGACGCCGGCGACCCCGCCCTGGACGACGGCGACGAAGACGTGACCCTTCAGCACCGCCCAGGTCGTCCGGTGGGCGTCCTCGCGGAGCGCCGCCGTGGTCGCGTCGTCGAACGGCAGGCGCTCGCCGACCCAGTCGACCAGCCGGTCGCCGTCGACCAGCAGGTAGTAGAGGACGAACAGGAAGAGCACGGCCCCGAGGAAGAAGTCCGTCGTCGCGCTCACCAGGCCGGTGAGGTCGCCGACGAGCAGCTCCGCGACCCGCCGCGGGACCGACTCGACGATCGACGCCAGCGGGACCTCGACGCCGAGCAGCCGCTCGACCCGCTGCTCGGCCGCGGTCGGCACCGACAGCCCCTCCAGCGTCGCCGAGAGGTCGCCCAGCCCGGTCGGCGCCGCGGCGACCAGGACCGCGCCGACGGCGGCGGTCGCGGCGACCGCGAGCCCGACCAGCCCGGCGGCCGATATCCGCTCGCCCACCCGCGGGGCGAGCCGCCGCTGGACCGGCGCGAGCAACACCGCCAGCAGGACCGCGACCAGTAGCGCCGTCAGGAACGGCCGGACGATCAGCACGACCAGGTACCCGAACACCAGCAGGACGAGGGCGAAAAAGCCCACCCGCAGCCGCTCCGTGTCGACCATCAGGTCCTCCGGTCGGCGGCGGTCGGTCGACCACGGTTCGCTCCTCGCGGGGCGGCGCCGCTCAGTACGCGCACGCCGTGATCGTCGGGTTCCGGCCGGAAGGGCCTTGATCCGGGCTACGTGCTGGTCCGTCGCGGACTACGGACGGGTCGGTTGCGGGCCACGCGCGGCGGGGTGGGTCGCCAGCGTGGCGACGCTCCCTGGAGACCCGGGGAGAGCGCCGCGCGGCCGCTGGCGGACGAGAGAGACGGCAGAACGGCGGAGCGCGGACGGGTTACTCGCTCTGGATGCGCGGCGCGAGCATGAACGTGACCTGGCCCTCGCCCTCGGCGATGTCGAAGTGCATCTTGACGGGGAACTCCTCGCCGAGCTCCATCCGCACCTCGGCGTCCTTCGGGATGGCCTTGTTCATGTCCTTGAGGTAGTCCAGCGAGAACAGCGAGTGGGCGGGACCGGCCGTCAGGTCGATGAGGTCCTCGCGGGTGAGTTCGAGGTGGACGTCGTCGGTGTCGCCCTCCGCGTCGACGTAGAAGTACTCGTCGGCGTCGTCGACGCCCAGCGCGATGTGGTCGGAGACCATGTCCGCCGCGGTGACCGCGCGGTCGATGTCGCGGCCCTCGATGACGATCTCCGCCGCGAGGTCGAGGTCGGGCAGGTCCGGTTCCTGGCGGATGGAGTCGGGGTCGATGAGCGCCAGCGTGTACTCCAGGCCGTCGATGGCGATGTGGAGCTTGCGGGTCTCCTCGTCGAGTTCGAGGTGGACCAGCTGGTCGGCGTCGGCCATGCCAGCGATGTCCTCCAGCCGCGAGAGGTTGACGCCGATGACGCCGCCGTCGGTCTCGTAGGACTCGAAGGCGGAGGCCGACAGTTCCATGTCCACCATGCCGACGTTGGCGGGGTCGACCGCCCGGATCTCCAGCCCGTCCTCCTCGAGGTGGATCTTGCACTCGTCCACCAGCACGCTCACGGAGTCCAGCGTCGTCCGGAGCGTGTCCGCGCTCACGATGGCGTTGAACATCTTGCCCGCGGCTACGCCCCCATCCGTTAAAAAGTCCCTTCTTTGCCCGCGAGCCCGCGTGCGGCCGCACGGTGCAGTTCCGGCGGGTTCCGGGCGCCCCCGCGGGTGCCTGCGAATGCACCCATCGGTCTTAGCCGACTCACGACCCAATCGGAGCCGTATGCCGCCACTATCACCCGGCGGAGGGGCCGCAGGCTCAACCGACGGAGACCCGGCGAGCGACAGTGGCGCTGACAGCCGGCCGACCGTCTCCCGCCGGCGCGTCCTGCGGGGCGCCGCGACCGCCGGCGCAGGTGCGGTCGGCGCGGGCGCGCTCGCGAGCACGAGCGGCGTCGGGTCCGCCCAGATCACCCAGGCCGCGGCCATCCCGGACGTTACGCGGTGGGAGAACGACAACCTCGCCGGGTTCATGATCCACGTCGGCGGGGCGACCTCGCCGTCGCAGACCCGGGTCGCGGAGGGCTGTGTCCCTCCCGGCAGCGACACCTGGCCGCCCGACGAGATGCTCGCCTACGAGGCGATGCTCATCAACCGCAAGCAGGGGGACACCCCCGAGGCCGAGACGACGCTGTACATCGGCGGCTCCGTCGAGGTGCTGCCCGGCCAGCTGTACCTCATCAACCGGTTCAACCGCTGCGACGGCGACTTCGTCGGCGTCGTCCTCGAACAGATCGGCCGCTCCGACGTGAGCGCCGGCCCCGGCCAGCAGGCCACCAACCGCCCCGTCGCCGACGTGGAGGAGGACGAACGGCCCAGGGAACTGGGGACCACGACCACCGACGGCGGCCCCGGTCTCGGCATCGTCGCCTCGCTCGTCGGCCTCCTGGGCGGCGGTGCGCTGCTCCGCAATCGCGGGGACGAGGAGTGAGCGTGGCGACGCCATCGCGGGCCGTTCGCGGTCGCCGTGGCCTTACTGCATCGCCTTGACCCAACCGGGGACCGACGCCATCCCGTCCTTGTCCTCCCAGCCGTTGTCGCGGAGGTACGTCTCCAGGTCGTCGAAGGCGAAGCCGAACCGCTCCTCCAGCGCGGGGATGTCGGCGCTGTAGCCGACCTCGTTGAACCACTCGCACATCACGGTGAACTCCTCGCCGAAGCTCTCGTAGGCGTCCTCGATGGGGACGTGGACGGCCTCGACGTCGACGCCCGTGACCTCCGAGAGGACCGCGGCGGTCTCCTCGAGGGTCTTCTCGTCGCCCGCCAGGTCGATCGCCTCGCCGACGAACTCGTCGGGGCGCTCGAAGGCGACGGCGGCGGCGTGGCCCACGTCGTCGTTTCCGACCATCTGCAGGCCGACGCCCTCCGCGAGCGGGAGGGCGAGCTGGCCGTCCTCGACGATGTCCTCGGCGAACGCCTCCAGGTTCTCGAAGAAGAAGACCGGCTTGAGGACCGTCCAGTCCAGATCCGTGTCGCGGACGTGCTGGGCGATCTCGTCGGCGGAGTCGAAGTGAGGGACGCCCGTGTCCTCGTCGTGGCTGCCGACGCCGGAGAAGACGAAGCGGTCGACGCCCTCCTCGTCGGCGACCGTCGCGAGGTTCTTCCCCTGCTGGACCTGGGCGTCGTAGCCCTGCGTCCAGAAGTTGGTCACGGCGAAGACGGCGTCGGCCTCGCCCACGGGCTCGCGCAGGCTCTCGGGGTCGTTCAGGTCGCCCTCGACCATCCGAACGCCGCGGTCTTCGAGCGCCTGTGCGGTGTCGCTCGTCGCGTCGCGGGTCAGCCCGCGCACGTCGAACGCCTCGTCGCTCGCCAGCAGGTGGTCGACGACCGCGCCGCCCTGGTTTCCTGTCGCTCCCGTTACGAGTACGGTGGTAGTGTCGTCTGTCATTGGTTCGTCGTCTACGGGTAGGTCGGCCACACGTATATCTTTCAGGCGACGTACACGATACCGGATGACATCGGTGTCACCGGGCGGTTCGGGTACGTCGGAGCCGGTCGAACTCCGCGGGTTCCGGACGGCGGCCACGCCCGCCGAGTTCACCGAAGACCCGGTTCGGCACTCCCTCGCATCGGCTGTGGCGCTCGCCAGTTGCGAGGCCGAACGCCACGGTGGCGCTCTCCGCTCCCGCTCCGATCTCGCGCTGTCAGTCCCGGCACCGGCACTCGTGCGATAGCCGTGCGAAGTCCGTGACGTGGTCGTGGACGGTGACCGCGAGGTCGAACATCGCCTCGGCCTGCCCGGCGGCCGCCACCGTGTCCCGGTAGTACGCGGCGGCGCGATTGTCGCGGTACAGTCGCTTCAGCCGCCGTGCAGTCGCTTCCGTGACGAGGTTCAGCTCGGCAGCGCGGTCGTAGGCGCGGTCGTGCCCCTCCCGAAAGTCGTCGATCGTGTCGTTCGACGCGGTGAGCGCGTAGAACTCGAACGTGCGTTCGACGGCCGCGAAGGACATCTCGATGACGCTGGTGTGGTAGCCGTCGTGTTCGCGCAGGAGGCGACACGCGTCGAGCAGCCGGCACGCCTTCCGGAGCTGGATCACGTCGGCGTCGTGTTCATCCGGATCGAGTCCCTCCTCGTACTCCAGCCGGCCCAGTTGCCCGCCGAACGCGTCCTCGGCCCGGTTAATGGCGTCGTCGAGGGCATCGCGTTCGTCAGGCATCGCCCATCACACCGTGCTTGAGGTCGCGGAGCGCGTCGCTGTTCACCAGCGTGATCGCGTCGGTGAACACGTCTTCGAGCCGGTCGGCGTGACTCCGTGCCGACTCCGGCGTCTCGACGAGGATCTGGAACTCGTAGCGGTCGCCGTCGAACCGCTCTCCACCGAGTTCCTTCGCGAGTTCGTTGGCGCGGTGCTGGTCGGCGCGGTCGCCAGCGAGCACCCAGAGGTCGATATCGCTCCGGCGGTCGGCCTGCCCCCGGGCGACACTGCCGAACACGAGAGCCCCCCGAACCTCGCCCAGGTCGTCGCGAATTCGTTCGAGCGCCGCGCGGACGGGCCGGTGGAACTCCGGCTGCGGGATGCGCAGGACGGGGTCGTCGGGCTTCGTCACCCGGGCTCGGTTGATGCCGACCAGCCGGCGGTTGCCCCCGGCCTCGACGACGACCAGCCCGTTGGCTTCGAGGACGTCGACGGCCCGTTTGACCGACTGGGCCGCGTTGTCGGTAAGTCGGCTCAACTCCCGGATCGTGAACTGCTCGTAGGGGTTGTCGAACAGCAATCGGAGGAGGTCGTCGGTGGCCGTGTGACGGAACAGGTCGGGCTCCGGCGCCGGAACCGGCAACTCGACGGTGGCTTGCTCCGTCTCGCGGGCCCCGTTCTTCTGTCTCGACATACGTTACGTGTCTCGTCTCACGAGACAATAACCCTGGGGTTGCCCTGCACGGGTTCTGCGCCAGTTCTATCTCGTGGGTCGTCGAGTGGGCGCGTAGCGAGGCATCGGCGGCCACGGTCGCCAGGGTAATCGCCGACACCATCCGACGCCCCTTTCCGCTTCGATGGCGTCACCCCTCCTATGAGCGAAACTTCGCCGGTCCGACCCGCGCCCGGAGGGCCACGGAATGGGGTGAGACACGCATGAGCGGTAAGGACGAGTACTACAACAAGGCCAAACAGGAGGGCTACCGCGCCCGCTCGGCGTACAAGCTCAAGCAACTGGACGAGACGGCCGGCCTGTTCGGGCCGGGCAACACGGTCGTCGACCTGGGCGCGGCACCCGGCGGCTGGCTCCAGGTCGCCGCCGAGGCGGTCGACGAGCACGGCACCGTCGTCGGCGTCGACCGCCAGCGGATCGATCCCCTCGACCGCGACAACGTCGAGTACGTCCGCGGCGACCTCACCGAGGACTCGACCATCGACGAGGTCGTCGAACGGGTCGGCGCCGACGGCGAGGGGCGTCCCGTGGACGTGGTGATCTCCGACATGGCGCCGAACATGACCGGCGACTACGACCTCGACCACGCCCGTTCGGTCCACCTCGCCCGCCAGGCCTTCGAGGTGGCCGACCGCGTGCTCGCCCCCGGCGGCGACCTCGCCGTGAAGGTCTTCGACGGGAAGGACCTCGACGACCTGGAGGCAGACATCGAAGAAGAGTTCGAGTACGTCCGGCAGGTCCGTCCCGACGCCTCCCGCGACTCCTCGTCGGAGCTGTACCTGGTCGCCAAGGGCTACCTGACGGCGCCGGTCCGCGAGGGCGACCGTGTCGAGGTCGAGATCGTCGACACCGGGAGCGAGGGCGACGGGATCGCGAAAGTCGACGGGTTCACGCTGTTCGTCTCCGGCGCCGCGGAGGGCGAGACCGTCGAGGTGAGCGTCGGCGACGTGAAGCCGAACTACGCGTTCGCCGAGCCGGTCGAATAGTCAGAACTCGTCTTCGCCGTCCTGGCCGACGACGTAGGACTTCAGCTCGTCGGCGGTCACGTCGTGGCCTTGCCGGCCGAAGAAGGCGGCGACGTTCTCGCAGTCGCGGTCGAGGAACTCCTCGGCGTTGGGGTGGTGGACCGTCACCGCCTGGCCCAGGTCGATGACGTAGATGTGGTCGCCGTGGACGACGAGGTTGTACTCCGAGAGGTCGCCGTGGACCAGCCCGGCGTCGTGGAGCCGCCGCATGTACTCGGCGACGACCTCGTAGGCGGTCTCGGGGTTCTCCAGGTTCACCTCCGAGAGCCGCTTGGCGCGGCCCTCCTCGGTGCCGAGGTACTCCATGACGAGGACGTTGCGCTCGACGGCGATGGGCTCGGGCACGAGCACGCCGGCCTGGCGGGCGCGGCTGAGGTTGGCGAACTCCTTGCGCACCCACGCGAGGACGACCTTCTTCTTGTCCGAGCCGATCCCCTGGAAGCGCGGGTCGCCGTCGAGGTAGCCCCGCATGTCGGTGAAGTCGGAGGCGTTGATGCGGTAGACCTTGACGGCGACCTCGGTGTCCTCGTCGCCCAGCGCGGTGTAGACGTTGGCCTCCTTCCCCGTGGAGATGGGGCCGCCGAAGGCGACGATGTGGTCGTCCTGGACGAGCTTGTAGAGGGCGGCGTAGGTGGCGTCGTCGAACACCGAGTCCTCGACCTTGAACTGCTCGGTGTCCTTGATGCGCTTGCGGAACTCGTTGAACTCTCGGTCCCGCTTGCGGGCGATCCGGTCGGCCTCGGTGTCCTCGATCTCGACTTCCTCGAACTCGTCGCCGGGGCTGTCGGCCTCGTCGGTGTCGAGCAGGCGGTACTCCGCCATGGTCAGCGCCACCGGGCGCGCGAGGAGAAGACAGTGGCCGCGCGCTCGGCGGTGATGCGGTCCTCCATGCTACTCCTGGATGTGCCCCTCCTCGCGCAGCTGGTCGGCTTCCTGTTTCTCGTAGCGCCACGTGATGTCGCCCTTCTCGTCCTCCCAGTCCCACGGCTCGACGAGCACCACGTCGTCCTCGCGGATCCAGATGCGCTTCTGCATCTTGCCGGGGATCCGCGCCGTGCGGTTGGTCCCGTCCATGCAGCGCACCTTCACCCGATTGGCGCCCAGCATCTCCGTGACGACGGCGAACACCTCGTCGTCGTCCGGCATCCGCAGGTCCGTTCGCCCCTCGTTGTCGCTCATACCCGACCGTTGACTCGGGAGACCTTTTAAGGTTTCCAGAATTCCGGACGCCGCCCGCCCGCCGTCGGGTCCCCACTGGCGGTCATCCGACGACAAGGTACACCGCGGCGTAGGCGACGGCGGCGAGGCTGACCGCCGCGAGCGCGGTCACGCCCGCTCGCCAGCTCCGGAGCCGGTCGAGCGACGGCGGCGTGACGCCGACGACCCCGACCGCGAGCACGCTGAACACGAAGTGATAGGATACCTCCAGCGTGGGCGCGGGGAGCGCGAGCGCGGCGCCGGCGTAGGCCACGCCCAGCACCGCCCGGCGGTCGACGTGGGCCGCCGGTCGCTCGCCGGAGACGCGGAAGTAGGCGGCCAGCGCCAGCCAGGCGGTCGCGAGTTCGACCCCGAACGCCCCGAGCAGGTGCAGCGTCGGGTCCGCCGAGAGGACGACCCGCTCGGCGACTACCGTCGCGTCGAAGGGGTACAGCAGGGCCGGCGGCTCGCCGGTGAGCAGGTCGCCGAACGGGTGGGTGAACAGGCCCACGAACGCCGCGCCCGCCAGTACTCCCGACGGGACGCCCCGCCGGCGGGCGAGCGCGACGACCGCACCCACGCAGAGGACGAACACCGCCGTCACCGCGCCCGCGAGCCCGCCGCTGAGAGCGGCGACGACCGGGACGAGCGCCGCGAGCAACGCCGCGCCGGCCGCTCGCGGAGCGGTCTCCGCGCGTCCCCCGAGCCAGACCGCGGCGGTGACGACCGCGGCGACGGGGAGGGCGTGGGTGACCCCGCGGTGGACGCGGTTGCCGGCCGCCCAGAACGACTCGACGGGGACGGGCCCCGACCCCGCGGCGGGCGCGATCAGTCCCGACAGGCCGTAGATAACGTCCACGTCGGGGAGCGTCGCGAACAGCGCCGCGAGGGCGGCCAGCCCGAGCGCGCGCTCGCGGGACCACCCGAGGCGGTCGGCGCCCAGGGCAGCGACCGCGAACGCGAGACAGGCGTGGCCGACGAACATCACGCGGGTTTCGCCGCGCGGAAGGATAAGTGTCTCGCGGGAGTCAGTCGCACACTGCCGTCGAAATCACCGGCGCTAGCCGCCGAGACTGGGGTTACTCCTCGTCGAAGCCGAACACCGATCGGATCTCGGCCTCGATCTCATCGACGTATCGCTCCAGGATCGTCTCGACCTTCTCCTCGTCAGCGACGAGGACGCCGGAGAGCCGCTCGTGGGGGTCCTCGGGGAGTTCGATCCGGAACTGCCCGTCGCCCTCGTAGAACGGTTCGCTCTCCGAGAGGATCTGCTGGTCGATGGCGTGGATCAGCTCCGAGTCGTAGCGGTCGTTCATCGTCTCGAAGGCGCTCTTGTAGGCGCGCTGCAGCTCGGTGAAGTAGTTCGCGTACTTGTCCTCGAACTTCTCGGGGTCGAACTCGGCCATTGGCCGAAGCCACGACCACCGCCGACAAAAGTCGTCCGTCTCGGCGCTCGCTCGGGTCGCCCTCCCGGACCGTTCGCTCGGGTCGTCCTCCCGGACCGTTCGCTCGGGTCGCCCTCCCGGACTGTTCGCTCGCAGTCGTGGGGCCTCACAGCGGGGCCGCTCACTCCTCCTCGCCGACCCCGAAGTCCACGTCGTCGACCGGGATCTTCGTGCGGTTCTCCGGGAACGCCAGCAGGAACAGGCCGCTCCCGACGATGCCGGCGAAGACGATCCCCCCCGCGACCGTCGCGACGACGGTCGTCGGCAACGCCGTGCCGTTCGTCGCGGCGACCGCCACCACGACGCCCAGCAGGACCAGCGTCACCATCACCCCGAACACGAACCCCGCCCCGAACAGCAGCTTCCCGTCGTCGGTCAGCGCTCGCGTCGGTTCCGTTGCCATACTACCGGGGCTAGCGCCTCTCGCATAAATATCTGCTACCCGCTGTCCGTCTTCGCGCTCCCGCCGGCCGCGAACCCCTCGTTTCCGTATATCGGCATGAGATTTACGGTGCGATAGGCGGACGGCCGACGCTCGCCGGTCTCGAACGGTCGAGACGCCGGGTGCGGCGGCGACGGCGACCGCAACGTTACTGCGTGTTCGGCAGGTAAAGCACGGCGTAGGCGGCGAACAGGACGCCCGCGACGCCGAGCAGGAACAGGTAGGTCAGCGGCCCGAGCGACGTGACCGCGCTCACGGCCCGTCCCACGACCGCCGCGGGGTTCGAAGCGCTGACCGCCGGGCCGACGACGAGCACCAGGGCTATCGCCACCAGTGCCAGGTCGAACGCGTCGCGCTCTGCGACCGCCATCGACAGAAGGCTCGACGCCCGCCCTCATAGGCCTCACGGCCCGCCCTTCGCTCCCCTGTCCGAACACCCCGCTCTCCCGCCGTCGGAAACCACCCCCTGTTATGTACTGGCGTGATTTAGGCCAACCTAAAATGATCGGACGGACGCTGACGGACATCAGGGCGGAGCTGGAGGACCTCGCCGAGGAGTCGGGGGAGTACTACGTGCAGTGCGGGCGGACGGGCGAGCGGCCGGTGCCCGTCGACGGCCGGCGGTTCCCGGACCGGGAGACGGCCGTCCAGGCGGTCCGGGTCGCCCACGCCTACCGGGCGACGCTCCGACGGTACGACCCGCGCGCGCCGTGGTACGACTTCGTGGTGTGCGAGGCCGACGGGGAGGCCGCCGAGGAGCGGGCGTGGTCGTTCCCGCCCGCGACGGGGGCCGACACGTCGTCCCAGCGCGCGCTCGTCGCCTACTGCCACGACCTGGCGGGCGCGGTGTTCGAGGCGCTCTCGGCCAGCGATCACGACGGCGTCGAGTCGGCGGTCATGGACTCGTATCTCTCGGCGGCCGAGCGGACGCCCGACCGCGACCGGCTCTGCTGTCTGCTGCTCGCGACGATGGCGACCGAACTGCGGGCGCGACTCCCGCCGGCCGCCCGCGTCGACACCCTCCAGCGAGCGACCGCCCACCTGCCCGCCGTCCCCGGGAGTACGACGCCCGTCCGCGACGCGCTCGACCGTCTGGAGTCGACGGGACTGGTCGACGGGTACGCCCTCGCCGAGGGCCAGTGGGACCGCCCGCGAACGGTGACCGTCCGCGGCTACGAACTCCCGACGCACGAGGGGCGACTCCCGGCGCTGCCGCTCTCCGTCGAGACGGTCCGGCGGACGGCCGGCACCCCTCGGGTCGTCACCGAAGCCGCCCCGGTCGACGACGGCTGGCGCGTCGCCCTCTCGCTCGCGACGCCGGACTCGACCTCGACCGGCGCCGCCGCCCGGATCGACGTCTGAGTCGCTTTTCCCGACGGTATTCGTCGTTTCACGCTTGCGCTCGTGGCCCGTCGGTCCTCGCTGCTCCGTCCCGATAAACCTCGACGGGCTATACGAAACTGCGGCGGCGACGCCGGGGTCGAGCAGACCTCCGCTATCGCCTACTGACTGGATCGTCGGGATTCGTGGGGACGCGACGGACTGACGACGCCGATCGACAAATCCGCTGCCCTCGTCCACCCGACCCGACCTTGAGTTCGCCTGCAGTAGTCTGATTCCGGTCATAGACGCACATATATCTGTGAGTTCACACGTCCCCGGGGGCGTGCGGGGTCAGCCGGTCGACGAGCGGGCTGCGAGTTCCTGGTGGACACGCGGATGAGTTTCCTCACGGTGCTACCGCTGGCAATCGTGATGGTGGCCGGCCCGCAGCTCCTCAGCGCTATCTTCCTCGCGACGAGTCGGGAGTGGCGTCGCAACTCCGTGCTGTTCGTCGTCGGTGCAGGGCTCTCGATCTCGACGGGAGTCTCCCTGACGTACTTCCTCGGCGGCGTGTCGACGGGTGGGGCCGCCGAGTCGAACGGCATCCTCTCTCTGGTCGTCGTCGTACTGATCGTCGTGGCGATGATCTCGACGTTTCTCGGCCGCGAGGACTCGGAGCCACCGAAGTGGATGGGGAAACTGGATCGAGCCACCCCACGATTTTCCTTCCGACTCGGATTTCTCCTGCTCGGCGTGTTCCCGACCGACATCGTCACGTCCGTCGCGGTCGGGTCGTATCTCGCCGCGAACGGCCTCCCCTTGTGGGACGCCGCTCCGTTCGTCGTGCTCACGCTCTCGCTGCTGGCGCTGCCGTCGCTCGTAGTGGTCGTGCTCGGCGCTCGGGCCGAGACGCTCCTCCCACGAGTGCGCGATTGGATGAACGATAACTCCTGGATCGTGAACGAAGTCGTCCTCGCCTTCTTCCTCGTGCTGACGCTCACCTGATTGGGGCGAAACGTTCGGAGTCTGTTTGGGATGTTCGGCACGAAACTATGGACAAACACCTCCAGCAGTGAGTCACGTCCGGATCCGAGGCGCTGGGGAAAGCCGCTGACCGGTGTGGTGGGAGCTTCTCCTTACGCTCCGTCCGCGGCGAACGTCTCCCGTAACCTCGCCGCTCTGTCCGGCGGGAGGTCAGTGTGGATGATGGTAAAGTCGATGTCGGATAGCTCCTCGCGGATTCGTTCCCGCTTGGCGTGTCGCGTCCAGAGAAAGAGCGCGGAGTGACCGGTCTCGATCGTTTCGCTCACCTCCTCTACGAACTCGGGTTTCAGACCGATATCACCGATCTTCCCGATTACCGTCCCCAGCCCCGTCCCCGTGACGAGACCGAGCCACGGGGCGAGAAAGAGCAGTCCGATCAGCGTCCCCCAGAACGCGCCGCCGAGCGCGCCCACGCCGGCGAGGCTGTGCGCCTGCTTGACCTTCACCCGCCCGTCCGAGCGCCGGACGACGATCGCCGCATCGTCGACGGTGAGCAACCCCTGTTCCTGCAGTTCGTACATCTGTTCTCGCACCGATTCCGCACCGTCTTCGGTCTCGAAGGCGAGGACGACGAGCGATCGCATGGGACTCGATCGGCGTCGGACTACATTGTTATTGTCCTGACAGTGACGGTAGGACCGCCGTACGGACCGATCGCCGTCGAGGAGGTGAGTGCGAAATCGGGATATTTCTCCACCGGGTTACGGGACCTCTCGACCGAACGGGAGAATGATGGCCGCGAGATGGCGCGATTCGGCGTTGCCACGGGCAGTACCCTCCCGGTTCGGGACGCTGTCGCCCTCTCACTGGACATCTCTACGTCGATGGACCCGAAGCGAACGGTGGAGCGATCGACTCGGCGAGCGGTTCCCGCGACCTATCCCGCGATCTCTTCGGCCGCGAAGGTGTCCCGAAGCCGGGTCTCGTCGTCGGGGGAGAGGTTCGTTTCGAGTATCTCGAAGGCCTCGTCGGTTTCCGAGGCGATCCGCTCCAGTTGCGCGTCGCGAACGAGCAAGAAGAGGGCCGACTCGCCGGGCTGGATGGCGTCGCTCACATCCTCGATAAACGAGTCGTCGATCCCGATATCGCCGAGCTTGCCCGATATCGCGCCGCCCGCCGCGCCCGCTACCAGGCCGAGCCACGGGGCGAGGAAGAGGAGGCCGACGAGCATCCCCCAGAACGCGCCGCCGAGCGCGCCCGCGCCGACGAGGCTGTGCGCCTGCTTGACCTTCGCGCGACCCGATTCGTTGCGGACGACGACCGCGGCGTCCTCGAGTCGTATCAGCTCTCGCTTCTGGAAGTCGTACAGTTTGTCGCGCATCTGCTCGGCGCCGTCCGTCTCGTCGAACGCCAGTACCACCAGTGAACTCATATCACTGCTGTTGGCACCGTCGTCCGTAGTAATTCGGCGTCAAACCCGAGTAACCGACCCGTAGATTCCGAGATGTCCGGTCTCCACGCGATCGCCGATCGAGCCGCGACCGGCAGACGAAATCTCTCGTTACTTCTGGATAACATAGACAAAACATACATATCGGGACGGTATCGGGTCAGCGTCCGGTTTGCCGCTCCTCGAACCGGGCGACGAGCTGGTCGGAGAGACCGTTCAGGTGGGCGGCGCCGAACGCGGCGACGAGTACTCCGCCGAGCGTGTCGTAGACGATGTCGAGTACGGTGTCGTCGAGTCCGTACTGCGTCAGGATCGTCTCGTCGCCGATGAGCCCGGAGACGACGGTGATGTAGAACTCTAGCAGTTCCCACAGCACGCCGAAGGCCACGACGAATACGAGGAGGTACGCGAAGAGGAACTGGGGCGGGAAGTGGATCGCCTCGGAACGGTCGTCGACCGCGCGAGCGGCGGTGTAAGCGACGCCGGCGACCAGTGACGCCGACAGCGTGTGTGTCACGTGGTCCCACCACCACGTCTCGCTGTACAGCGTCGAGAACCCCAGACCGGGTAGCGGGAGCGTCCCGAACGCGTGCAGGAACATCGCGACGGCGATCCAGAGCACGAGTCCGGCGTCCATCGTGACGTCCAGATCACGGTCGAGGACGGCCGGGAGGAACGTGGCGAGGAGTCCGACCCCCGCGTTGACCGCGATCCCGAGGTCGCCGGTCCAGATCCCGACCCCCAAGACTCCGAACATGCCCCCCTGAAGGGCCCGAACGAGTGTCGCCTCGTGTGCGGTAGTCAGGCCGATGCGATCGGCGACGCTCACTCCGCGGTCACCTCCTCCGTCCCGACCGACCCCTCCTCGCGGAGCTGCCGACGGAAGTACCAGCGGAACACGAGACCGCCGAGGACGCCGCCTACTGTCGCGGCGGTGAACACGCGCATCAGTTCGGCGTTCGTCTCGACGAACTCGCCCCCGAAATAGGTTGCAGCCGCCGCCGAGAGGACCGTCCAGACGCCGGTGGCGGCCAGCGTCACGAGGAAGACGAAGGCGACCGCGAACCGCGGGGTCGTTCTGACCGTGGTGGTCAACTGGAGCGCGACGACCGCGAGCATCCCGAGCGCGGCCACGCCCGCTCCCTCGACGACGAGCCCGTAAACCGTCGGTTCGACCGAGCCGACGACGAACGGGAGCGTCGCGAGTGCCAGCACCGGCCACGGGACGGTCCGCAGTCGCGACCTCCCGAGCGCGACCGGAAGCGTCGACAGTCCCACCGCCGTGGCGGCGACGACGGCGCCGACGAGACGACCGGACAGCAGCCTCTGGACCGCCGCGAGCGCGAGCAGCGCAGTGAACCCCCACGCGAGGGCCGCGTTCACTCGGCCGCTGCTCAGGAACCACGTCGCCGCGTCCGGTCGACTCACGCGATGCCTCCCTCGCCCGCGATCCCCTCACGCGCGGTCTCCGGGCGGTGACCGTGTCGATATCCGTGGTCCATCGATCGGATCCCTCGGTCCGCGCTTCATAACTGTAATTGACGATTCGTCGATAGTTTACTGTGATCTGCCCGTCGTTTATCTCGGGTAAGCTAGATATTGCTTCGGTACGGACATTCAACCGACAAATCGGGCGCCAGCAGGCACACCGAGACTGGATACAATCGCCAGATCATGCAGACACAGTATCACGAATACGGTTAACGTCCGAGAGAGACAACAGGACGGACGAGAGACGATGAGTACTGACACCCCTGGGGCGTCCTCGACCGTACTGCAATCGAACGAACGAAGCTGGCGATACCTCGTCGGTGTCGGGGTCCTGATCTCCGTCCTGGGAGGGCTCGCGGTCCTCGCGCCGTTCGCCACCGGGATCGGGGTATCGCTTCTCCTCGGCGGACTGCTCGTCGTCGGCGCGATCTCGCACGCCGTCCTCGCGTTCAGGAGCGAGGGGCTCGCGGGGACGGCGTGGCAGGTCGCGCTCGCGCTGGTCTACGCCGCCGCGGGCGCGTCGCTGATAGCCAATCCCGTCGTCGGCCTGGCGACGCTGACGATCCTCCTCATCGCCTACTTCGCGGTGGAGGGGGTCGTTGAGGTCGTCGGCGGCCTACGCATGCGGCCCGACCCCCGGTGGGGATGGATGACCGGGAGCGGGGTCGTTTCACTCCTCCTCGCCGGGTTGCTCTGGGTGGGCTTCCCGAGCACCGCGGTGTGGGCGCTCGGACTCCTGACCGGTATCCACCTCCTATCGACGGGGATCATGCTGGTCCTCGTGGGCTATCTCGGTCGCCGGTCTCCGAGCGCGACTGGCGGAGGGGCTCCCGGTGGCGAGCCCGGGAGCAACTGAGTGGGGGACACGGTAATGACCGTGAAATACAGTTCGAGCGGTCTCCCGCGAGATGGGTCGGGCCACTGGTGACGGAGCGATCGAACAGTCTGTCACCACTCAATGTCCGACGACGCCACCGATCGAACGGGCGAAACGGACGCGGAACCACCGGCAGGGAGCGACTCGACCGCAGTCGGCGACAGGCTCCCGACGACGGTGCGCCAGTTCGAGGGTGGCCGGACGCGGTGGGCGCTCTGGATCGCCGCGCTGGCGCTCACGGCCGCGCTCGCCTACGTGGCGTGGCGCTTCGTCGGCACCGTCGTGGTGGGCGTGTTCGCGTATTACGTCACCCGGCCGGTACTCGAGCGGATAGACGAACGAGTCGCCTCGCGGACCGTCGCCGTCGGCGTGGCGCTCGTGACGGTCGCGTTCCCGGTGCTGGTCCTCGCCGGCTGGACGCTCTCCGTCGCGGCCGCCGCGCTCACGGACGTCGTTTCGGGAGATCTCGGCACCCAGATCGCCGCCGCGCTCGAACCGTACGCCGACCTGACTCCCGTCGCCGCCGATATCACGACTGCGTTCCGGGGGGTGCTCGACGACCCCGCGCGGCTCGCGGACCTGGAACTCGGCCCGGTACTCGGCGAGACGATCGAGGGATTCAGCGGCATCGTCGGCGACCTGTTCGCCGTCGGTCTGCACGCGTTCGTCGCGCTCGTCGTCGCCTTCTACTTGCTCAGAGACGACTCTCGTCTTGCCGACTGGGCTCGGCGGACGTTCGCGGCCCCCGGCGGGGTGATCGAGCGGTACCTCGTCGCCGTCGACCGCGACCTGAAGAACGTGTTCTTCGGAAACATCCTGAACGCCCTCCTGACCGGCTTCCTGGCCGTCGGAACCTACCTCCTCCTCGACGCGGTCGCACCGGGACCGGTGCGGATCCCGGAACCCGCCCTCGTGGGCCTGCTCGTCGGGGCGGCGAGCCTCGTCCCGGTGATCGGGATCAAACTCGTGACCTGGCCGGTCGGTCTCTACCTCCTCGCTCGGGCTGGCCTGTTGGCGCCCGAGGCGGTCTGGTTCCCGGTCACGTTCCTCGTCGTCTCGTTCGTCGTCGTCGACTACGTCCCGGACCAGTTGCTCCGACCGTACGTCAGCGGGCGGACGCTACACATCGGCGCCGTGATGCTGGCGTACACCCTGGGACCGCTTCTGTTCGGCTGGTACGGCATCTTCCTCGGACCGCTCATCTTCGTCGTGATGTTCGATTTCGGGCGAATTGTCGTCCCGTGGCTCGCAGACCCCGAGACCGCCGGTGACTGTTCGGAGCGCGCCGCCACCGAGCTCCCGTCGTCCGACCCCGCAAGCGAGGGGGACGACGCGCCGTCGGGTCCGAACTCGCCGCCCGCCTCCGAGTAGAGTCCGAACGACTCGCCGTGATTGAGCAGCGAGACCGGCGACAGTTCGGCGCGCTCAGCCGGTCTGGTCGGCGACGATGTCGTCGGCGGCGTCGACGAACTCCCCCTCTTTCCCCGCGGGGACGGTCGCGCCGGCGGCGATGTCGTGGCCGCCGCCGTCGCCGCCGACCGAGCGGGCGGCCTCGCCCATCACCGCCGACAGGTCCAGCCCCTCGCGGACGAGCGTCCCCGTCCCGCGCGCGGAGACCTTCGTCTCCTCGTCGTTCTTCCGGGCGAACGCGACGATCGGTTTGTCCGCGGCGACGCCGTCGGTCCCCAGCGCCATCCCGGCGACGATGCCGACGATGGTCTCGCGGATGGCCTCCCCGGCGTCGAACCACTGGAGGTTGTCCTCGTGGGTGACCCCCTCCCGGCGGACGTACTCCAGCCCCTCCGAGAGGTTACGACGGTGGTTCGAGAGGAGCGTCTGCGCGCGGTCCAGGGCGCCCTCGCGGTTGCCCAGACAGACGCCGAGCCCCACGTCCGCGCGTTCGTAGCGGGCGGTGGCGTTCAGCAGCGTCGAGAACTCGCTTGCGTCCCGCAGCTCCGTCCCCTGCGGCTCGTCGACCAGTTCGTAGGTCGTCCCGACGAGCGTGTTGATCTTCTTCGCCGGGACGCCGCGCTGGACGGCGTGTTGCACCAGCGCGCTCGCGACCGTCTGTCGTTCCTCGTCGGTCAGGTCGACCCACGTGCGCCACTCGCCCGCCTCCTTCAGGTCAACGTCGAGGTCTTCGAGAAAGCGGACGGCGCCCGCCTCGTCCCCGGAGATGCCCGGGATCTGCACCTCGGTCGCGTACTCGAACAGCTTCGGGAGCGGTCGGGTCTGCTTGCCGTACAGCGAGAGGTCCGTCCCCTCCGCGAGGACCCCCGCCGCGACGCCCTCCTCGACGATGCCGCGGTTGGCGCCGACGAGTTCGCCGCCCACCGCCTGCATGTCGCCGACGGCGCCGACGACCGCCAGCCCCGCCAGGTCGCGGTTGTCCGCGGGCTGGTCGCCCCGCTCCGCGAGCGCCCGCGCGAGGACGTACGCCGCGCCCGCGCCCGACAGCTCGGAGGCCCCGTCGATGCCCTCCAGCAGCGGGTTGAGGTGGTACTCGGTCTCGGCCTCGGCGGGCTGGTGGTGGTCGGCGATCACCGGTTCGAAGTCACCGACCCGCTCGTGGGCCGCGATGGCGTCCAGCTGTCCGCTCCCGAAGTCGGTGAACAGCACGGTGTCGTACTCGCGGGCGGCGATGGACCCGATCTCCGTCTCGTCGAGCTGTTTCTTGAACACCGTCTCGAAGTCCAGGCCGGCCCGCTCCAGCGCCGTCGACGCGACGGCCGCGCTCGTCAGCCCGTCGGCGTCGATGTGCGACGCCAGCAACACCTCGTCGCTGTCCAGCAGTCTGTCGGCGCAGGCGGCCGCGCGGTCCGCCAGGTCGGGTACCGGCCCGGTCGTGCTCATCGAGCCGTTCTTATCGCGGCTTCGGGTTTAAGGGTCCGGGTGTCCGGCCGCCGCCTCGTCGGTGGCTCCCCGCTGGCCGGCCATCGTGCCGCTGGTGTCTGCCGCACGTCCGACGCGTGGCCGACGGGCGGGAGAGCGGTCACGGCGCCGCAGTAGTGCGATTTTCGCTCAGCGTTCCTCGTCGCACCGAACCTGTTTAGTTCGGGTATCTCCAACCCCACGTATCGTGAACGCGGTCGACCGCTGGGAGGCCGCGCTCGCCGACCGGGGCGAACTCACCCCCGAGGCCGTCGACCGGATCCTCGATCTGCACGGCGAGCGCGGCGCGCGCGCCATCGACGCGGTCTCCGAGCGGCGCGTCAAGGAGTACCGCGACTTCACCGTCGTCGTCGGCCACGACGACGAGTACGTCGTCGAGGACGACTCCTGTGACTGCAAGGACGCCGAGTACAACCTCGACGACGACGACCCCGAGGAACTCTGCTGGCACGCCATCGCCGTCCGCGTCGCCCGCGCCGTCGGCGCCGAGGACCACCACGACATGTGGTACTCCGAGGTCCGCGAGTTCCTGTGACCATGTTTTTCGACCGGGGGTTTCCTCGCGCGCCGGGGGCGCGCTGCGGGGAACCCCCGGTCCAAAAACATGGGTGAAAAACCGGACGACTCGCTCACTCCGTTCGTTCGCGTCCGGCGTCTGCGGGAGTGAGCACCGCGAACGACCGCAGGCTCGTCAGATCTTGCCTCTGACGGTGAACCGGCGCTCCGCGCCGGACGTTCGACCTACCGCCCCGCAGTACCATCGCACTGCCCCGCACCGCCACCGTGACCGCACAGCTACCGCCCTGCACAGCCACCGCCCTGCACAGCCACCGCCCTGCACAGCCACCGCCCTGCAACCGCACAGCCCCGCCGCCACTCCACTCTGCCTTTCCCCCTCGTTTCGGGTCGAACTGCCCCCGACACTCTTGGACCGTCGGTCCAATGGGGTCGCTATGCAGACGCCAGTCGGGTTCGTCGTCGACCTCGCGACCGAGACGGTGAACGAACTCGGGGCCGCGCTCTCGGATGCGATCCCCAAGCTCGTCATGGCGATCGTCTTCGTCTCGGTCGCGTACGTGGCGATCAAGGTCGTCCTGTCGATAATCAGGCGATTCTTCCGCAGTATCTACCCCAGCGAGCAGGACCTGATCGCCCAGCTGTGGACGACGATCATCGGGGTCTTCTGCTGGTTCGGCGCCGCGCTCGTCCTCCTGAACATCGTCGGTCTGGGCGCCATCGCGGCGAGTCTCGGCACCGCGACCGGCTTCCTCGCGCTCGGTGTCTCCTACGCCCTGTCGAGCATGATCGAGGACGCCGTCGCCGGCGTCTACCTCCTGCGGGACCCCGACTTCAACCCCGGCGACCGCGTGACGACCCAGTCGATGACCGGGACAGTCGCCAGCATCGAACTCCGCAAGAGCCGCTTCGAACTCGACGACGGCGACACGGTCGTGCTCGCCAACCGCGAGGTGGAGAAACGCTGGACGAAGGAGGGCGATAGCGCTGTCAACGCCGCGTAGCTACGAGGGGTCGAGCCGGTAGCGGACGGTGGGCTGGCCCTCGAAGGTCGGGCCGGTGCCGGTCCGCTCGAAGCCGGCCGTCTCGGCCGATTCGCGCGTCCCGCGCTCGTCCTCCGGGACGAGCAGTTCGACGGCCATCCCCTCCGAATCGGCGAAGCGGATCGGTTCTTCGAGCAATCGGTCGCGCACGTCCTCGGTGCCTTCGAGTTGCGTGACGTGGACCGTCTCCTCGCGCGCGTCGTAGCTGACGAACCCCTGGATGGCCTCCTCGTCGGTGGCGACGCGGACGGTCCGGTCGTGGACGAGGTTGCGCATCACGTCCTGGGGCGACCCCGTGAGTTCCGCCAGCCGGTCCGCGTCCGCCTCGACTGCGTCCCGGATGTCCATGTCCGCCACCATGCCCCCTGCGCAATTAAATCCACGCCTGGGTGTGGACGAATCCGCTCGCAAAACGGGGGTTCGCTATCCGGCATCCTCGTCGACAGCTCGGGAACTCCGACCGCAACCGCGAACAGCGTGAAAGCCTCCGCGTGCTCCGGTCGCGCGCCTCGCTGCGCGCTTCACTCGCTCCGCTCGTTCCAGTGTTACGTCGTCGTGCTTCCCGGAGCACGCGGCCCCTTTCATTCCCGCCCGCGTCGGCCGGTCGGTCAGTCTATGCGGGTGGGAATGAAAGGGGCGACGCGTTCGCCGAACCCCGGCGACGCAAGTGACGCGGGACCGGAGGTCCCGCTAATCTGAGGCCGTAGCCCTCAGACACCGCAGGCCGAAGGCCGAGGAGCACAGCGAGCCGCGGGAGGCGAACGCGTCGGGGCTTTCACGCTGTTTGCGGTAGTTTTCTCGCTGCCGTCTCACCTCTCGCAGCCGTCGACGCCCATCCGACAACTCGTCGCACCCAAACCGTTTCCTCGGCGCCGCCCGAAGCGGGGGCGTGAGCGAGGACGACCGCGCGTGCTGCAGCCCCGGACGCGGAGCGGACAACTCCGGATCGACCACCGACTCGTCGACCGACGACTCGCCGGACGACGACTGGCGCACCGAACCCGCCACGGACGACGACCCGCGGACCGACCGGATGGTCCGCGTCGACCGGGGAACCTTCCGGATGGGCACCGACTCGGATGTCGGCTTCCCCGAGGACGGCGAGGGGCCCGCCCGCGAGGTGGCGACCGACGCCTACTACGTCGACCGCTACGCCGTCACCAACGCCGAGTTCCTCGAGTTCGTCCGCGATACCGACCACACCACCGACGCCGAGCGGTTCGGCTGGTCGTTCGTCTTCGAGAACTTCGTGGCCGCGGCCGACCGCGAACACGTCCGCGAGCGCGTCCCCGGCGCCGACTGGTGGGTCGCCGTCGCCGGCTCCGACTGGTTCCACCCCCGCGGCCCGAGTTCGAGCGTCGTCGCCGACGACCTGCTGGACCACCCGGTCACGCACGTCTCCCACCGCGACGCGGCGGCTTACGCCGACTGGGCGGGCAAACGGCTCCCCACCGAGGCCGAGTGGGAGCGGGCCGCCCGCGGCGGCCGCGAAGGCACCCGATTCCCCTGGGGCGACGAGCTGGAACCCGGCGGCGAGCACCGCTGTAACGTCTGGCAGGGGGAGTTCCCCGAGCGCAACACGGCCGAAGACGGCTACCGCGCGACCGCGCCGGTCGACGCCTTCGAGGCCAACGGGCTGGGCCTCTACAACGTCTGCGGCAACGTCTGGGAGTGGTGTCGCGACTGGTTCGACGCCGACCACCACACGACGGCGGCCTACGACCCGGCGAACCCGACCGGCCCCGCCGACGGCGACGAGCGCGTGATGCGCGGCGGGTCGCACCTCTGTCACGAGTCGTGGTGCAACCGCTACCGGCTCGCCGCCCGGTCGAGCAACGACCCCGACAGCTCGACGGGCAACATCGGCTTTCGCTGCGTCGTCGACGCGGCGTGACCGCTCGACTGCGGCCGGCCGTCCGCGGCGTCCACCCGGGTAAGTCGGCTCTCTTACAGAAATCCGATTCGCCACACGCTGAAGTGCCAGCCGGGCGTCACTCCGGGTGACGATGCAGTCCGACCCTGACAGCTCCCCCGACGCTTCGCGCAGACGACTCCTCCGGGCGGTCGCCGGACTCGCCCTCGCCGGCGGCCTCGCCGGCTGTAACCAGGCCGGCGAGGGAACCGACGGTTCGCCCGCACCGGCCGACAGCGACACGCCGGCCCCGAGTCCGACGCCCTCCCCGACGCCCGCGGCGACGACCGCGCCGCCGACCGACCCGCCGACGGCGACGGCCACGGCGACCGCCACCGCGTCGCCGACCCCGACGCCGGCCGGCCGGTCGACCGCTCGCGAGTTCGTCGCCCACCTGCGGGCCGGCGAGTTCGACGCCGCTCACGCCATGGGGACCGACGAACTCGCCGAGAACCTCCCGCGGTCGACGCTCGAACGGCTCTGGATCGGCCTGCAGGCCCAGCACGGCGCCGTCGAGTCGACCGGGAGCGTCGAGACGGCGACCCGGGACGGCTCGGCGACGTTCGTCGTCCCCGTCGACTGCGCCGAGGGCTCGGCGCGGGTCGAAATCGAGGTCGACGGCGAGGACCGCGTCGGCGGCCTGTGGTTTCCCGCCGAGTACCGCTCGCCGGAGTACGTCGACCCGGCGGCGTTCACCGAGCGGACGCTGACCCTCGAACCCGGGGGGTGTTCGCTCCCGGCGACGCTGGCGGTCCCCGCCGACGCGAGCGGCGGCGGGTCCGGGACGGCGACCGCGACGGACGGCGGGACCGGGACCGCCACGGCGACCGCGACGGGCTCAAGTTCGGTCCCGGGCGTCGTCCTCGTCCACGGTAGCGGCCCGCACGACCGCGACGAGACGATCGGGCCGAACAAACCTTTCAGGGACCTCGCTCAGGGGCTCGCCACCCGCGGCGTCGCAGTCCTGCGCTACGCCAAGCGGACGTACGCCTGCGACGTACCCCGTGCCGAGTGGGCCATCGACGACATCATCGTCGACGACGCCGTCCACGCGCTGGAGGTCCTCCGCGACCAGCCCGAGGTCGACCCCGACCGGACGGTCGTCGCGGGCCACAGCGTCGGCGCGGCCTGCGCGCCCCGGATCGCCGAGCGCGACGGGCGGGCCGCCGGGGCGGCCGTCCTCGCCGGGAACGCCCGCCCGTTCACCGAGGTCTACCCGCCGCAAGTGAAACACATCTTCGCGGTCCAGGGCGGGCTCTCCGCCCGCGAGGAGCAACAGCTCGCGGCGGTGAAACGGCTGATGACCGCCGTCGAGAACGGGTCGGTCGCCGACGGCAGACCCATCGGTCCGCTGCCGGGGATCTGGTGGAAGACCTTCTACGAGTACGACCAGGTCGCGACCGCGAACGCCGTCGACGCCGACCTCTTCTTCGGGCACGGCGGCCGGGACTTCCAGATCCCGGCCGACCCGGCGCTGTCCGGCTGGCGCGAGGGGCTCGACGACGCCGAGGCGGCCCGCTTCGAGCGCTACCCCGACCTGTCGCACATCTTCCAGCCCGGGGCGGAGCCGTCGCTGACCCGGGAGTACGCCTTCGCCGACAACGTTGCCGAGGACCTGGTCGTCGATCTGTCCGACTGGACGACCGGGCTGTAGCGGTCGTCGGACGACTCGGTCCGTCGGTTCCGCGGGGAGCCGCACCGACCGCGGTCGGCCGATGGATTTGTGCCCGTCGACGCGGAACGGTGGCGTATGTGCCGGGTCACGACCGGGCGGGTGGGACCGTGACGGGGACGCACAGCGGCGATACCGAGGAACCGGACGAGCCTGCGGACACCGCCGGGACCGCCGCGGACGACGTATCTGACGGGACCGCCGATTCGAGCGAGTCCGCGGCGGTCGCCGAGCAGCGCGTCGACCCCGCGGAGGCGTTCGCGGCGCTGTCGGACCCGCTTCGGGTGGACATCCTCCGCGAACTCGCGACCGCTCACCGCGCCCGGGAGGTCGAGTCGGTGGGGTTCGCGGCTCTGCGCAAGCGCGTCGGGGTCCGCGACTCCGGGCGCTTTCGCTACCACCTCAACGAGCTCCGGGACAACTTCGTCCGGAAGACCGACGACGGGTATCGCCTGACCGTCACCGGCGTGGAGACGGTCGCGGCCATCCTCGCGGGCACCTACACCCACGGCGGGACGCTGGGGCCGGCCCCCATCGACAGCGAGTGCTCCGAGTGCGGGGCCGACGCGGTCGCGGTCTACCGCGACGGCCGCTGCGGCGTCTCCTGCGAGAACGACCACCCCCTGTTCGGGTGGACGCTCCCGCCCGCCGCGGCCGCCGACGCGACGCTCCCGGAGGTGGTCTCGCTGGCCGAGTTGTTCGCCCGCCAGGCCATCGAGCGGGGCCTCGCCGGCGTCTGCCCGAAGTGCTCGGCCCCCGTCGAGCCGCGGATCGTCGACGAGCGCGACGACGCCGAGCCGGTCGACCCCACACCCGGCCTGCGGGTCCGCTGTGAGACCTGCGGCGGCCGCCTCGTCGGCCCCGTCGGTTTCTGCCTGCTGGTCGACCCCGCCGTGGAAGCCTTCTACCGCCGCCACGACCGCCCGCTCGACGCGCTCCACGTCTGGGAGCCCGCCTTCGTCGCCGACGAGGGGGCGGTCGAGGTGGTCGACCGCGACCCGCTCCGCGTCGCGGTCGAGGTCACCCTCGACGGCGACCGCCTCGCCGTCACCGTCGACGAGTCGGGCGGGGTGTCGGTCCGCGACTGATGACAGATTCCGAATAGAAGATCCGTTCGCCGAGCGCCCAAGTGGCCGGCGGCCGGAGCGATCGGTATGGGGACGAACGGTATCGAGTCCGACTCGGGCGGGCTCGCGAGCCTGTACCGGGAGGCGAAGTCGATGACCGCCTCGCCGCTGCTGTACATCGGCGCGGTCACGGTGGTCGTCGGGACGGAGTTCGCCGAGTGGCTCCCGCTCGGTGACTTCTACTCGGCGCTGGCGCTCGTCCCGGTCGCGCTGGTCCTGCTGTACGGGCAACTGGGGCTGCTGGCGTACCTGCGCCGGCGGGGCTACGGCGGCGGTTGCTGACGGATGGTGTCGGGCGAACCCGACCGACCGCTGAAGTGGTCGCGGGGGCAAGTCGGCGGTATGTACGCCGATCCCGACCCCGAGTGCGACGACGACGCCGTCGGGACGGCGCGAGCGGTCGCCGTCCCCGTGGCGGCGACGACGGCCGCGTTCGCGGCCTACGTGGGACTGTACGGCCTCGATAGCTACCTCGGCTACGCCGACTTGCTGGGGCCGCGCGGCGAGTGGGTGCAGTTTCTCGTGATGGCCGGCGTGGTTGCGGCGCACGGCGCGGTCCACGCGGCAGGCTACGCAGTGCTGGGTGGCGGTTCCCGGCGCGACGTGACCGTCGACTTCGAGGCGTTTCCCGGCGGGTTCGAGCCGGTTCGCGTGGCGGTGTCGCCCGGCGGGCCGATCCGGCGGTCGGCCTATCTGGCCGGGCTCGTCGCCCCCGGCGTGGTTCTGGGTGTGGTTCCCG
Organism: Halosimplex marinum; assembly: GCF_051414075.1. Classification (NCBI taxonomy): domain Archaea; kingdom Methanobacteriati; phylum Methanobacteriota; class Halobacteria; order Halobacteriales; family Haloarculaceae; genus Halosimplex; species Halosimplex marinum. The sequence continues at coordinate 1,370,062 of NZ_JBLKNY010000003.1, forward strand.
TCGCGTGGGCGCTCGCCTCCGGGAACCCCCTCGCCATGTTCGTCGGTGCCGTCGGGTTGCTAGTGTCGGGTTCCGACGTGAGTGGAGTGATCGACGTGGTTCGGGCCGCCGACTCGTCCCGGTCGTTAGCGGTTACTTCGACCGCACCCGACGGTGAGCGCTGAAAGCCCTCGGCCCGCTCGCGGTCGCTGAGCGGGATATCCGCGCTCTCCGCACGGCCCGCGCGGATAGTGCCCGCTCAGACGACTGAACTGGACGCGAGCGCGCCTCGCCCTTTCAGTCCGCCAGGACAGCACCGCCCCGCACCGCGACCGTAGACGGCCTCACGCCTCCCCAGCCTCTTGCGATGCTCGCAGGCTGCGCTTCTCATCCCTCGCACGACTATTTCGGGCGGCCCGCCAGGAGGCGGGCACGCCCGACAGCGCGCGCCAAAATGAAGACCTCGTCAGCAGAAACAGATCGGTTGGCCGCGAGTCACCGATTCAGCGTGTGGATCGCCTCGCCGAGCGCGTTGGCGCAGGCCTCGCCGACGGCCTCGGAGAGGGTGGGGTGGGTGTGGATCGTGGCGGCCACGTCCGCCAGTTGCGCGCCCATCTCGACGGCGAGTGCGAGTTCCGCGATCAGTTCGGAGGCCTCGGGGGCGACGACCTGGGCACCGAGGAGGAAGCCGCTGTCGCCGTCGCCGACGACGCGGACGAACCCCTCCTCGTCGTCCAGCGTGAGCGCGCGGCCGTTCGCCCGGAGCGGGAACTGCCCGACGACGGGGTCGAAACCGGCCTCCTCGGCCTCGGCCTCGGTCATCCCCACCGTCCCGATCTCGGGGTCGGTGAACACGGCGGCGGGGATCGCCTGGTGGTCCAGCGCGGCGGGCTCGCCGGCGACGACCTCGGCGGCGACCTCTCCCTCGGCGCTGGCTTTGTGGGCGAGCATCGGCTCGCCGGCCACGTCACCGACAGCGAAGACGTGTTCCACGTCCGTGCGAGCCTCGTGGTCGGTTTCGAGGAACCCGTCCTCGTTCGGTTCCAGTCCCACGGCGTCCAGGTTCAGGGTGTCCGTGACGGGCTGGCGACCGACGGCGACCAGACACTTCTCGGCGCCGAACTCCGCGATCTCGCCGTCCTCGTTCTCGGTGCGGACGGTGATGCCGTCGCCGGCCGCCTCCCAGCTATCGGCGGCCTGGCCGAAGTGGAAGTCGACGCCCAGGTCCTCGGCGCGCTCGCGGACGACGCGGGCCACGTCGTCCTCGTAGCCCGGGAGGGCGTCGTCCAGCATCTCGACGACGGTCACGTCACACCCTAGTTTCTGGTAGACCGTCGAGAGCTCCATCCCGATGTAGCCGGCGCCGATGACGACCATGCTCTCGGGGACGGAATCGAGGTCGAGCGCCTCTCGCGAGGAGAGGACGTGCTCGCCGTCGAACTCGAAGCCCGGGACCTCGATGGGCCGCGAGCCCGTGGCGACGATCGCGTGCTCGAACTCGATGGTCTCGGCGCCCTGGCCCTCGCCGCCGTGGACGATGCGGGCGCGGTCCTCGCCGGCGAACTCCGCGCGGCCGGAGACGAGGTTGACGCCCGCGGCCTTGCAGAGCTTCTCGACGCCCCCCGTCAACTGGTCGACGACGCCGTCTTTCCACTCGACCATGCCCTGCAGGTCCACGGCGGGGTCGGCGTAGATGCCCATGTGCTCGGCGTCGCCCGCGTCGTGGGCGATGTCCGTCGCGGAGATCATCGCCTTGGAGGGGATACAGCCGTAGTTCAGGCAGGTCCCGCCGTAGGCGTCCTTCTCGACGAGGGTCACGTCCAGGCCGAGCTGCCCGGCGCGGATGGCGGCGACGTAGCCGCCCGGTCCCCCGCCGATGACCAGTACGTCAGTTCCGGTAGTCACGTCTCCGACGACCATTGTCGGAGGGTGGAGTGCCCGCGTAAAAAGAGGCGGGTGTGGCGACGGGTCAGACCCAGTCCCCGGTCAGGTGGTACGCCTCGCCGTGCTCGACGACCGCCCGCTGGTCGACGTGTTTCCAGATCTCGTTGACGATATTCGCCGTTTCGAAGGCTGGTGTTCGCCCGTTCTCTTGAAAGAGGACGCCGATCCGGTTCAGCGTCTCGTGTTGTGTGAGGAGATCGTCGTCGTACGTCACGAGCAGTCGGTCATCGCGTTCCGCGAAAGCGACGATCTCGCCGTCGGCGGTCCCCGGGCCGAGTTCCGGACAGTCGACGACTCGGACGACATCGTGATCCATCTTGCCGAGTTGACATCCTCCTCCGCGTAAACGCGGAGGAATCCCGAGCGGTGGGAGTTTCAGGTCTGCAGTCCGGTCACCGGATTACCACACCTTTCGGGCGCGGTAGTCCCACGGCATCGATGTGGTGGACTGCTGGCGGTGTCAAGCCACCGTTACCCCTATCCTCAACCGTGTTTGGCGTCCCAGTGTTGTTTTGGCCATGGGGACGCCAGCAGGCGTCAGCGGAGTTGGGAGTATCGTGTCGCGTGCTTTGAGCAGTCGGCACGTTGATACACCCCTCGAAGATGTGACGTTCACCGACTGATCTTTCGGACATTGCCTCGTTTCGTGGGCGGACAGGCCGCCTCCGAAGGACGGTTCGGAATCCGCTCCGTTCCGACCGATTCCTACACCACTGTACGGCGGCCCGTCACTTAAACGCCGATATTCTGCAACTCAAGGGGGCGTCGAACGTGGATTCTCTCCCAAGTTGACGGCGCGTATCCACGGCCTGAAGGCCGTGGGATTGCGCCTGCTCCGCGTATAATCCGCGAGCCCGGCTTCCGTCATCTCGTCGAGGAGCAGGCGAAACCCCATCTACAGGTCGTCCGGGCCGGTAACTGCGCCCTGTTCCCGCGACGATTCCACACGGTTCTGGCGACGCTGCTCCACGGCGTACATCTCGTCGGAGTGGTCGTGATAGTACGCCAGCGCCCGGTACACGTCGGCCACGTCGAGGCCGAGCCGGTCGGCGACCGTCTGCGGCGTCAGCCCCCGTTCTTCGACCTGCTCGTGCAGATGCCGCACCGAGATACGATGCCCTTCGACGTGCGGTTCGTCCATGCGTTCACGGACGACCCGGGCAGACCCCTCCTGTGCCATCTCACCACGAGATTGTGCGCCAAGCGTTATGAACCTCGGGGCGGATCGGAAAACGAAGCTGTTCCGGTCCGCCTACTCCAGCAACAGCAGCGTCGGGTCTTCGAGGTACTCCTTGAGCGTCTCGACGAACCGCGCGGCGTCGGCGCCGTCGATCACCCGGTGGTCGACCGACAGCGACAGCGTCAGCACGTCCCGCGCGACGACTTCGCCGTCGACCGCCATCGGGCGTTCCTCGATAGCGCCGAGTCCGAGGATGGCGGTCTCGGGGTAGTTGATGATCGGTGTGGCGTACTCGCCGCCGATGGCGCCGAAGTTGGTGATCGTGAACGTCCCCCCCTGCATCTCCTCGCGGCTGATCGACCGCTCGCGGCACTTCGCGACGAGTTCGTTCGTCTCCGAGGCGAGTTGCAGCAGGCCCTTCCCGTCGACGTCCTCGACGACCGGGACCATCAGCCCCGCGTCGGTGGCGGCCGCGACGCCGATATTCCGGTCGCCCCTGAAGACGATCTCCTCGTTGTCCTCGTCGAGTTGGGTGTTGAGCACCGGGTGCTCGTCCAGCGCGGCGCTGACGGCCTTCATGACGAACGGGACGTAGGTGAGCTTCACGCCCCGCTCGTCGGCGCGCTCCTTGAGTTTCTCCCGCGTCTCTACGAGCGCGGTGGCGTCGACCTTGTCGTGGTGGGTGACGTGTGGCGCGGTGAACTTCGCGCGCTCCATCGCCTGTCCGATGGTCTTGCGGACGCCCTTGTAGGGCTCGCGGCGGTCGCCCTCCGCCGCTTCGATCGCCCCGGTGGTGTCGCTCTCGGCCGCTCCGCTCGGTTCGGCGCCCGCCGCGGGCTCGGTCTCGCCGGCGTTCTCGGCGCTCGCGAGCGCTTCGGCGTCGGCCTCCTGGGCCTCCCGCTGGGCTTCGGCGTACTCGCGGACGGCGGCCTCGTCGACGAACGGCTGCCCGTCGCGTACCTCGTCGGTCGGCACGTCGTCGATGTCGACGCCCAGCTCGTCGGCGACCTTCCGGGTGGCCGGCGCGGCCAGCGTCCGCTCGCGCCCCGCGGCCTCGACGGAAGTCGCCCCGGTTGCACCCGAGGCGGCCGCGCCCCCCTCGTCGCTCCCGGTTCCGTCACCGCTCTCGCCGTCGTCGACGCGGGAGACCGCCGACTTCAGCCCGTCGCCGACGCTCGACTTGCCGTCGCCGGACTCGCCGTCGTCGATCCGCGAGACGGCGGACTTGAGCTGTTTGCCGTCGTCGCTCTCGCTCCCTGCGGAGTCGCTCCCCCCGGTGCTGCCCGCGTCACCCTCGGCCGCGGTGCGCACGTCCGCCTCGGTGACCCGGCCGCCGGGGCCGGAGCCGTCGACGGCGGCGATGTCCACGCCGAGTTCGCGGGCGAGCCGGCGGGCGCTCGGCGCGGCGAAGACGCGGCCGCCCTTGCCGTTGACCGACGACTCCGCGGTCTCGGCGGCTGCGCCCCCGGTCTCATCCGACGGCTCCGGGGCGGTCGCCCCCGCGTCAGTCGCCTCGCCGGCCGATTCGCTGTCGTCCGCTTCGGCCGCTGTCTCCGCCGGTTCCTCCCCCTCCACGTCGAAGGTGATGATGACCTCGCCGACGGGAACCACGTCGCCGGGTTCGGCGAGCAACTCGCGGACGGTGCCGTTGACGGGCGCAGGCACGTCGACGACGGCCTTGTCGGTCTCGACCTCGGCGACGACCTGGTCCTCCGTGACCGTGTCACCGACTTCGACGTGCCACTCCAGCAGTTCGCCCTCGGCGACGCCCTCTCCCACGTCGGGGAGCTTGAACTCGCGGACCATGGCTCAGAAGTCGACTGCATCCCGTATGCCGTCTTCGATGCGCTCGGGCTCGGGCAGGTAGTAGTCCTCCAGGGCGTACAGCGGGTACGGCACGTCGAAGCCCGTGATCCGCTCGATCGGCGCCTCCTGATAGAGCAGGGCCTCCTCCTGGATGGTCGCGGTGATCTCCCCGGCCAGCCCGCCCGTCTTGGGCGCCTCGTGGACCACCGCGGCGCGGCCGGTCTTCTTGAACGACTCGACGATGGTCTCCTCGTCCATCGGCGAGAGCGTCCGCAGGTCCACCACTTCGACGTCGACCTCGCCGGCCAGGTTCTCCGCGGCCTCCATCGTCGGGCGAGTCATCGCGCCCCAGGTGTAGACGGAGATGTCCGACCCCTCCCGGCGGACCGCAGCCTCGCCCAGCGGGACGGTGTAGTCGCCCGCGGGCACGTCCTCGCGGAACGCCCGGTAGATCAGCTTGGGTTCGAGGAAGATCACCGGGTCGGGGTCCCGGATGGCCGAGGCGAGCAGTCCCTTCGTGTCGTAGGGCGTGCTCGGAATGACGACTTTCAGCCCGGGTTCGTGGACGAAGAAGGCCTCCTTCGACTCGGAGTGGTGCTCGGGCGCGCGGATGCCGCCGCCGTAGGGCGCCCGGATCACGAGCGGGCAGGTGAACTCCCCCCGCGAGCGGGTCCGCAGGCGCGCCGCGTGGGAGACGATCTGGTCGAACGCGGGGTAGATGAACCCCATGAACTGGATCTCGGGCACCGGGCGCAGGCCGTAGGCGGCCATGCCGATGGCAGTGCCGACGATGCCCGACTCCGCGAGGGGCGTGTCGATCACGCGGTCCTCGCCGAACTCGTCGAGCAGGCCCTCGGTGGCGCGGAAGACGCCGCCGTTCTCGGCCACGTCCTCGCCCATCACGAGCACGCGGTCGTCGCGGGCCATCTCCGTCGCCAGCCCGTCCCGGACCGCCTGGACCAGCGTCAGGCTCTCCGTCTCGCCGCTCGATGCGTCGCCGTCGGTCTCGGTCTCACTCTGGGTGTCGGTGGTCTCGCTCATGGGTCACTCCAGTAGCGCTTCGTCGCCGTGTCGTTCGCGCAGCCGCCGCAGGTACGCGAGCTGTTCGTCCAGCCGGTCGGGCATCCCCTCGTAGACGTGCGCGAACAGCTCCTCGGGGTCGGGCCGCTTGACCGACTCCGCCGCCGAGATGGCGTCGGCCACCTCCTCCTCGATCTCTCCCTGGATGGCCTCGACGCGCTCGTCGTCGAGGATCCCCCGCTCGCGGAGAAACGTCTCCATCCGCGGGATGGGGTCTTTCGCCCGCCACTGCTCGACCTCCTCGTCGTCGCGGTAGACCGAGGGGTCATCGGCGGTGGTGTGAGCGCCGAAGCGGTACTGCACCGCCTCGATGAGCGTGGGGCGCAACTCGTCTGGGTTAGGGTGCCTGGCCTTCTCGACGGCGGCCTTCGTCACCTGGTACACGGCGAGGGGGTCCATCCCGTCGACCTGCACGCCCTCGAACCCGTAGGCGTCGGCCTTCTGCGCCAGTGTCTCGCTGGCGGTCTGGCGCTCCCGCGGGACGGAGATGGCCCACTGGTTGTTGTTGCAGAAGAAGACCGCGGGCACGTCGAACACGCCGGCGAAGTTGAGCCCCTCGTGGAAGTCGCCCTCCGAGGTGGCACCGTCGCCGAAGTAACAGAGGAAGGCCGTGTCCTCGTCCTGCAGTTTCGCGGCCCACGCCGCGCCCGTCGCGTGGGGGATCTGCGTGGCGATGGGCACCGCCACCGAGAAGATGTGCTCCTCGTCGCGGACGTTGCCCTCCTCGTGGCCCATCCAGTACAGCAGGGTCTGCTTCAGCGACAGCCCCCTGTGGACCATCGCGGCGTGCTCGCGGTAGCTCGGGAACAGCCAGTCGCCCTCGGCCAGCGCGTGGGCGCTCCCGATCTGGGCCCCCTCCTGGCCCGACATCGGCGGGTAGGTCCCCATCCGCCCCTGACGCTGGAGGCTCACCGCCCGCTCGTCGAAGTGCCTGGCGAGTTTCATTTCCCGGTACATCTCGACGAGCCGCTCCTCCGACAGGTCCGGGACGGTCGCTCCCTCCCGTACCTGCCCGTCCTCGTCGAGGACCTGCACCCGGTCCTCCGGGTCGCGCTGTAGAGTACTCACGAGAACTCCCTCCTCGGGAACATATCCGAGTCAACGGGGGCTGTCGGCTTAAGGATTTTCGTAAATAGCTTTCGCTGTGGTCCATTCTTGCCGGTCACGGTGGGCGAAACGGCTCGATCGGGCCCGAGATACCGATTATTTCAGCGTCCAAGACGGGACGAAACTGGTCATTCGTCCAGTCGGATGGATCCTGCCTTCGTGGGCACGCCGATCCTCTCGGGGAGTGGTTCCGCGCCGCCTGTCCGACTGTCGATGACGTTGCGGGTCCCGTTGCGCTATGACTGCTCAATAGGTGTGGGATCGTCTAACGGGGAGACGTTCCGGTATTGAACCCTCTGTCCGGGGATAGAGGACTCATACCAGCGGTTAAGGGACGAGTCAGTGGATCACCGCCCGTATGGCAACGACCGCATCGACGGAGTCCGGTGGGGTGTTCAGTTTCGACCACAGGGACATGATGGTGTTCATCCTCGTCATGTCGCTGCACGGTCTGCAGAGCATGATCACGGAGCTGTTGCCGGAGTTCTCGGTGGGCGGCCTCGGCGTCTCGATCGGACCGTTCTGGTTCGTCGCGATGTCGGTCGTCCTCCTGTTCCGGTCGTTCTGGGCCTGCCTGGCCATCCCGGTCGGCGGGATCGTCTTCGGTGAGATCCTCATCGGCGACTTCAGCGCGCTGGGCGCCGTCGAGGGCCTCGTCGTCATCACAACGTCCTGGTTCTTCGCGATGTCGCTGATCACCGACCCGTCGGACGTGAAGCAGATCGCGGCGGTCGGCTTCCTCGCGAAAGCGATGGAGGAGACCGCCGCGTGGTTCATCGACGTGGGGAAGTTCTACGTCGGCGTCGAGGAGCTCGAGGCGATCTCCTGGCTGCCCGAGACCGTGTGGGCGACCGAGGGGATGGGCGCGCTCGTCCAGATCATCGTCGCCGGTATCGTCTTTGGTGCGGTCCCGACGCTGTTCCTCTACCCGCGCCTGCGCGGGAAGATCGAGCCGCTGCTGGGGATGAGCTCCGTCGAGGGCCGCGACGGGCCGATGTTCACGCGCTCGTCGCTGAAGCGGCTCGTCGCGTGGGTGGGGCTCCTGCCGGTGGCGTTCGCCGTCGAGACGCTCAGCGAGACCAGCGGCGGGCTGATCACGTTCACGCCGCAGTTCGTCGAGACCTACGGCCAGACGTTCCTGTTCGTGCCGATCGCCGCCGCGGCCCTGATCGCGTTCGGCCTCGTCGCCTACCGCCAGCGCAAGGTCGAGGGCGGAGTGTAACCCGGGCGATCCCTCTTTTATGAGTTCATCAGACATCGTCGTCGAGGACCTGACGTTCCAGTATCCCGGGGGCGACGAGCCGGTGTTGCGGGACGCGAACCTGCGGATCGAACCGGGCGAGTTCACCGCCGTCGTCGGCGGCAACGGCAGCGGCAAGACCACGCTGTGCAAGACGTTCAACGGGCTCATCCCCCACTTCTTCGAAGGCCGGTTCGACGGGCGGGTGTCCGTCGCGGGCACGGACACCCGCGAGTCGGACGTGGCGGACCTCTCCCGGACGGTGGGGTACGTCTTCCAGGACTTCGAGAACCAGCTCGTCCAGGAGACGGTGCGCGACGACGTGGAGTTCGCCCCCCTCAACTACGGCCTCGAGGACTACGCCGAGCGGGCGACTCGCGCGCTCGAACTGGTGGGGCTCGACCACCTGGACGATCGGTTCGTCTGGGAACTGTCCGGGGGACAGCAACACCTCGTCGCGCTCGCGGGCGTGCTCGCGATGGACCCCGAGTTCGTCTTCGTCGACGAGCCCGCCGCACAGCTGGACCCCCAGAACGCCCGCGAGACCTACGACCAGCTCCGGCGGCTCCACGAGGACCACGACAAGACGGTGATCGTCATCGAGCACCACTCGGAGTTCATCGCCGACTACTGCGAGGAGATGGTGCTGGTCTCCGACGGCGGTGTCGCCTGGAAGGAGCCGGTCGAGGTCGGCCTCACCAGGCTCGACGACCTGGCGGCCCACGACATCCACCCGCCGCAGGTCACGGGGATCGCCGCCGACCTGCCTGGTGACGCCGGCCGGCTGTCCGGCGGGCGCTACCCCGTCACCGTCGGCGAGGCCGCCGACGCGTTCCCGTCGGTCGGCCGCGGCGAGCGACCGCCGGCGGCGGACGGCGGCGGGCGGGCCGAGCGACGGGCGTCGGCCACCGAGGGGACCGGGGCCGGCCGCGACGGCACCGGCGCCCCGCTCGTCACGCTCGACGGCGTCGGCCACGGCTACCCGACGCTCCGCGAGGGGTACAACCGCGTGCTCGACGGCGTCGACCTCGACCTCTACGCGGGCGACCGGGTGGCGCTGGTCGGCGCCAACGGCGCCGGCAAGTCGACGCTGCTGCGGCTGATCACCGGCCTCGAATCCCCCGACGAGGGCACGGTGACCGTACTCGGGAAGGACACCAGCGAGACCCTCCCGGAGACGCTGGCCGACGACACCGTCTACATCCACCAGAACCCCGAGGAGATGTTCGTCGAGGACACCGTCCGGAAGGACATCGGCTACTACCTGAAGAACCGCGGCGACCCGGACGTCGACGAGCGCGTCGCGGAGATCGTCGACTACCTCGACCTCGAGGCGTTCGCGGACCGCGACGGCCGCCTGTTGAGCCTCGGCCAGCAGCGGCGCGCCTCGCTGGGGATCGGCCTCGCGACCGACCCGACGGTCGTCCTGCTGGACGAGCCGACCGGGAGTCTCGACCTGCAGAGCCGCCGGGAGGTGACCGGGATGCTCCGGAAGGCCGAGAGCCGCGTCGAGACGGTCGTCATCGCCTCCCACGACCTGCAACTGGTCGCCGGCTGGGCCGACCGGGTCGTCGTCATGGGCGACGGCGAGGTGCTCGCCGACGCCCCGCCGGGCGTCGTCTTCGACGACCCCGACCTGCTGGCGCGGACCGGCCTCCGCCGCCCGCAGGTCGTCGAACTGAGCGACCGGCTCGGCGTCGACCCGCCCGCGCTGACCGCCGAGGAACTGGTCGGCCGCCTCTCCGGTGACGAGCCGACCGAAGCCCGCGCCGACGGCGGGACGCGTCGGGGAGGCGAGCGGCGATGAAATACGTCGACGCGGTCACCGACATCTCGATCGCGGACATCAAGGTCGACCTGATGCGGACGGCCTACGACAACGACCGCGCGCTGTTGAACACGTTCGACCCGCGGGTGGTGCTGCTGTGGAGCGTCCTGTTCATGGTCGTGCCGTGGCTGTTCTACGACCCGCTCCCGCTCGCGGTCCTGCTCGCGGCGGCGTTCGTCCTCGCGGCGCTCTCGCAGGTCAGCAAGTACCTGCTCGCCCTGTTGCTGTTCGGTCAGATCACGAACATCGGCTTCTTCGTCGTGATGGTCCCGGCGATGGGCGGAGCGATTCAGGCCTTTGGCTACCTCGGGGACAACACCGGCCGCGTCACCGAGGCGCTCGCGACGCTCGACCCCGCCGTCTTCGGCGAGGTCTGGGCCATCGCCGCCGGGGCGACCGCCCGCGGCGTCGACACCGCGCTCACCAGCCAGGAGGTCGGGATCGACGCCGTCGGCGCCGTCGTTCCCTTCTTCCTGAAGCTCACCATCATCTCGGTGGTTAGCCTCGCCGTCTTCTCCGCCATGAGCCCGCAGAAGCTCTCCAAAGGGATGCTCCGGCTCGGCGTCCCCCGACAGCTCACCTTCGCCATCGCCTACGGCTATCGGATGATGCCGCTGCTCGTCGAGGAGTACCACGCGCTGGTCAACTCCTTCCGCCTGCGGAGCCAGGTGCCCGAGAACACCGGCTTCCTCAAGTGGCGCTACTACGCCTATCTGCTGAAGCTGTCGGTGAAGGCGTTCTACCCGCTGATATTCAACGTCGCCAAGCGCGCCCGGGTCACCGTCGAGGCGATGGAGACCAAGGGCTTCTCCCGCTCGCTCGGCGACGAGCGGAGCCGCGCGCTCCGGACTGAAGGGATGATGATCCGCACGCGGGACGTGTCGTTCGTCTTCGGCTCGCTGCTGTTCGTCGCGGCCGTCTGGGCGTTCACCTGACGGCCGCCGCCAGTTCGTTCTCCGGTCTGTCGCCGCCGGTTCGTTCACCTGACGGTCGCCGATTTTCCGCTCTCCGAAAAGTTCCGAGCGAGGCTACTGGACGACCGCTGCCGGTTCGAACTCGGCCATCGGGATCCCGTACTCGTCGACGACCTCGCGGAGCGCGGGGACCCGGCGCTCGATCTCCGCGGGCGAGTGGCTGTCGGTGCCGAGCACGAACCGCACGCCCCGGTCGAGGAAGCAGTCGAGCAGTTCGGGGTCCGGATGCACGCGCCCCAGCGAGTCGTGGACGCGGCCGGCGTTGATCTCCGGGACGGTCGCCGAGTCGGAAAGCGCCGCGGCGACCCGCTCGTAGTCGCTCCGGCGGGCGTGGCCGCGGAGGGCGCCCATCCGCTCGGGCAGGTCGAGGTGGCCGAGCACGTCGAAGAGTCCGGACTCGACGGCCGCGACCACGGCGTCGTAGTAGCGCTCGACGGCGGTCCGCCGTTCCGCCTCGCTCGCGTCGGCGTACCCCGCGGGGGTCGTGTAATCGTACTCGCCGGCGAAGTGAACGCTCCCGATGGTGTAGTCGAAGCCGGCGGCGGCGAGGAAGTCGGCCGTCTCGGCCTCCGCGTCGGCGACGTAGCTCACCTCGGCGGCGTCCCACACCGTGAGATCGGTCCGCGGGCGGAACCGCTCGACGGCCTCGCGGCGGCGCTCGTAGGTCTCGACGAGGGGGTAGCGCTCCCGGCGGCCGAAGTCGTCGTCGACGACGATGCAGTGGTCGGTGAACCCCACGGCGTCCAGGCCCGCCGCCTCGGCGGCGCGGCACATCGCCGGGAGCGGCGACCCGTCGGAGTAGGTGGTGTGGGCGTGCAGGTCGGCGCGCATTACTCCTCGCCTACGTCGTGGAGCCGCTGGCCCTTGAGTTCCGGGACGACCGGGCTCTCGCTGAACCGCAGGTCGTACTCGACCAGGTCGTTCAGCCGGATGTCGGCCTTCTGTTCGTACTTGGGCGCCTTGCCGAGCTTGGCGACCTGCCTGTAGAGGTCCCGGTCGGCGTCGGTCGGCGAGTCGCCGTAGACGTGGCGGCCGACGACGACGGCGCCGACGGTGTCCTCCGGCGAGGGCTTGCCCTTCGAGCCCGCGGCGACCATGTAGGTCGGCTTCTCCGCCCCGTCGAGGTGGTCGGCCACCGCGCGGGCGTTCGCGAGCGTGCCGACGTACACGTCCACGTCGTCGCCGCCGGCGAGCCGGAGGTCCGTCACCGCAGCGCCGCCGTTAGTCGACGTGAGCGCGGTCGGGCGCCCGGCCACGTCGGTGTCGTTCACCCACGTCGGCGAGTTGAAGAAGTCGTACCCCTCGGTGGGGGTGTAGTCGTCGCTCGAACCGCCGCCGATCCGCGCCTCGGGGTGGTCCGCTTTGAACGCGTGCTCGTCGCCGCGCTCCTCGGTGACGTGGACGTACTCGGCGCCGTTCTCGAACAGCTCGACGACGGTCGTCGAGAAGTGGGTCACGTCGATGACGACGTAGTTGCCCGCGGGCGGGTCCGCGGGGATCCGGGCGCGCGAGGGCAGGATGCGGTCGGTGAGTCGGTCCTCGATGTCGGTGTCGGCGAGCGACGCCATACCCGTTGGGGCGCGGACCGGACGGAAGCCCCTTGCTAAGAGCCCTATTGTCGGCAGGTTTCGGGTCCAGAACGGTATTGAGTGGTCTGTATCGGTCCCGCCCCGCCGGCTGTCAGTCGCTGGCCCGCGCCTCGGCGCGCGCCCGCTCGACGCTCTCGCCGTCCCGGACGAGGGCGTCGACGAACAGCTCCCCCGCCCGGTAGGACGAGCGGACCATCGGCCCCGAGGCACAGTACAGGAAGCCCAGTTTCTCCTCGGCGACCCGCCGCCAGGTGTCGAAGGCGTCGGGGTGGACGTACTCCGAGACTTCGAGGTGCGACCGGGAGGGCTGGAGGTACTGGCCGAGCGTCACCACGTCGACGCCGACGCTCCGCAGGTCCGAGAGCGTCTGGTAGACCTCGTGGTCGTACTCGCCGACGCCGAGCATCAGGCTGGTCTTGACGTACGACTCGGACTCGCGGGCGGCCTGGCGCAACACCGACAGCGACTGCTCGTAGCCCGCGCGGCGGTCCCGCACCGGCCACTGCAGGCGGTCGACCGTCTCGACGTTGTGTGCGAACACGTCCGGTTCGGCGTCGAGGACCTTCCGCACGAGGCGCTCCTCGCCCTGGAAATCGGGGACGAGCGCCTCGACGAGGACGCCGGGGTGTCGCTCCTTGATCGCCTCGATGGTCCGGGCGAAGTGGCCGGCGCCCTGGTCGGGCAGGTCGTCGCGGTCGACGGAGGTGAGGACGACGTAGTCGAGGCCGATCTCGGCGACGGCGTCGGCCACCTGCTCGGGCTCCTCGTCGTCAAGCGGGTCCATCCCGCCGGTCTCCACGTCGCAGAAGTTACAGCCCCGCGAGCAGCGGTCGCCCATCAGCATGAACGTGGCCGTCCCGGGCCCGTCCCGGCCCGACCAGCACTCCCCGAGGTTCGGACAGTTGGCCTCCTCGCAGACCGTGTTGAGGTCGTGGTCGCGGAGCGTCTCCTTGATGTCCGTGAAGCGCTCGCCCGAGGGCGGTCGCATTTTCAGCCACTCGGGCTTGCGAGCGCGACTCATTGGCGAACCTTGGGTTCGGTCGGGCAAAAGGATGCGGGAGTCGGACGAGTCGCGGCGTCGCCCCCGGTCCACGTACCGCCACCGGACGGATCTCCTGACAGTTCGACCTCTAAATACAAATATTTAACATGTGTTGCGACGGGACAGTACGGTATGTTCGACGTGACGCGCGACGACATCGTCGGGGGATCGCTGTCGCGCGCGCTCGTGGCCCTGGCGGCGCCGCTGGTCGTCCAGAACTTCGCGCTGGTCGCCCAGTCGGTCGTCGACCTGTTCTGGGTCGGTCGGCTCGGCGGGACGGCCGTGGCGGCGGTCGGGCTCGCGACGGTCGTCGTCGGCCTGCTGGTCGTGCCGCTCCAGGCGTTTTTCACCGGGAGCCAGGTCGTCACCTCCCAGCGCGTGGGGGCCGACGAGACGGTCGCCGCCCGGCGGGTCCCGTTCACCGCGGCCGCGGCGGCGGTCGCCGTCGCCGCCGTACTGGGGGGCGGCCTCGTCGTCGGCGCCGACGCGGTCGCCGGCCTGCTCACCGGCGACGCGGCCGTCCGGCGGCTGGCCGCGGAGTACCTCACCGCCTACGCGCTCGCGCTGGTCGCGATCGCCGCCAGCGACACGCTGGAGAGCGGCTTCACCGGCTGGGGCGACACGCGGGCGGCGCTGTACGTCAACCTCACGGCTATCCTTGTCAACGTCGTCTTCGACCCGCTGTTGATCCTCGGGTGGGGACCGTTCCCGCGGCTGGAGCTGTTCGGCGCGGCGCTGGCGACGGCGATCGGCTACTTCGCCGGCGCGGTGTTCGCGCTGGCGCTGGCCGCGCGCGGCCGCGAGGGGTTCCGGCTCACGCGGCGGGCGCTCCGCCCGCACCTCGACACCGCCCGCGACGTGGCCGAGGTGGGGCTGCCGGTCGCCGGCCAGGGGGGCGGCCGGCAGGTCGCCCGACTCGGCGTGATCTGGATCACCTCGGCGGTCGGCGGTCCGGCTGCCCTCGCTGCCTACCACATCGGGTCGCAGGTCGCGACGGTCGCGTTCGTCCCCGCCCAGGGGGTCGCACAGGCGGCCACCAGCGTCGTCGGGCAGAACCTCGGTGCCGACCAGCCCGCCCGCGCCCGCCGCGCGACCTGGGTCGGCGCCGCAATCGCCGCCGTCGGCCTCTCCGTGTTCGGCGCCGTTCAGTGGCTCGTTCCCGCGCCCATCGCGCACGTGTTCGTCCCCGACCTGACGGGGCAGGCCCTGCAATACACCGTCCTGTACCTCCAAGTCCTCGCCTACGGCTACTGGGCGCTCGGCGTCGTCTACACGGTCGAGGCCGGCTTCAACGGCGCCGGCAACACCGACGTGAGCATGTACTCGACGCTCGCGCAGTACTGGGCGGTCCGCCTGCCGGTCGCCGTCGTCGGCGCCTACGTCCTCGATATCGGTGTCGCGGCCGTCTTCTGGGGCGTCACGCTGTCGAACGTCGCCGCCGCCCTGTGGCTGGCCGCGTACTTCTACCGGTCGGCCGACCGCGGGATGCTCGACCGGGCGGCCGACGACGCCGCCGCGTCCGACTGAACGGCGAGAGTACTGCCGGGCCGCGCCGGCCGCAGGACCGACCGGGACCGCCCGACCACTTCCGCTCCGCCATAGAAACGCATATGCCGACGGGGCCCCCGGGTTCGTCCGTGTCACGGCACGCCGACGGCGAGACGGAGCTGGCGGTCTCGGAGGTGCTGCCCGACTACGCCGACGCCTTCCCCTTCGAGCGGTTCAACCGGATGCAGTGCGAGGTGTTGCCCGCGCTGCTCGACTCGACGGACAACGTCGTCGTCAGCGCGCCGACCGCCAGCGGCAAGACCGCCCTCGCCGAGGTAGCCATCTGCGAGGCCCTCGAGGCCGACGGGACCGCCCTCTTTCTCGCTCCCCTGCGCGCGCTCACCAACGAGAAGGAGAGCGAGTGGGAGCGCTTCGAGGACCTGGGCTACTCCGTGTACGTCGTCACCGGCGAGCGCGACCTGAACCCGCGCCGCGCCGAGCGGGCGGACATCCTCGTGATGACCCCCGAGAAGGCCGACTCCGCGACGCGAAAGCACGACTCGCCCCGCTATTCGTTCATCACGGACGTGGACTGTTGCGTTATCGACGAGGTCCACCTGCTCGACTCCGAGAAGCGGGGGTCGGTGCTGGAGGTCACCGTATCGAGACTGCGCCGGCTCTGCGACCCGCGCGTGGTCGCGCTGTCGGCGACGATGCCGAACGTCGACGACGTGGCCGGGTGGCTGGACGCACCCGCCGACAACACCTTCGAGTTCGGCGACGACTACCGGCCCGTCCCGCTGCACGCCGACGTGCGGACCTACGCCCACGGCGACAACGCCTTCGCCGACAAGTACCGCCGGCTCTACCGCGCCCTGGACATCGCCGAACCGCACATCCGCGACGAGGGCCAGGCCCTCGTCTTCGTCTCCTCCCGGCAGGACACCGTCCAGGCTGCCAAGAAGGCCCGCGACGAGATCGTCGAGCGCGACATCCCGATGGGCGCCCGCGGCGACTACGACTTCCACAACGACGCCGCCGATCTGTCCAACGAGACGCTCCGGCAGTCGGTGCTCGACGGCGTCGGCTTCCACCACGCCGGCCTCTCGAAGGCGGACAAGGACCTCGTCGAGCAGTGGTTCAAAGAGGGGAAACTGCAACTGCTCTTCTCCACCTCGACGCTCGCGTGGGGCGTGAACCTCCCCGCCCGCTGCGTCGTCATCCGGGACACCAAGCTCCACGACCCGCTGGAGGGCGAGGTGGACATGAGCCCGCTGGACGTGCTCCAGATGCTCGGCCGCGCCGGCCGACCGGGCTACGACGACAAGGGCTACGCCTGGGTGGTCTGCGACTCCTCGGACGCCGACAAGTACCGCAAACTCCTGCGGGACGGCAAGGAGATCGAGTCGCGACTCGCGGAGGACCTGGACGCCCACCTCAACGCCGAGATAGCGCTCGGAACGATCGGCGACATCGAGGACGTGATGGACTGGCTGGAGACGACGTTCTACTACGTCCGCGCGGCGAGCGCCCCCGACGAGTACGCCTCCGAGAGCGCGCTACGCGAGCGGGTCAGCGACACGCTGCGCTCGCTCGTCGACCGCGGGTTCGTCGAACGGGAGGACATGCGCCTCGAACCCACCCCGCTCGGACGGCTGGCCTCGAAGTTCTACCTGCGGCTCGACACCGCCCGCGAGTTCGCCGATCTAGCGGAGCGGGCGGAGGAAGACGACGCTCGGCTCGACCAGGACGGGATCCTCCGGGCGGTCGCCACCGCGGCGGAGTTCGACAGCGTCAGCGCCCGCTCGGACGAGCGCGACGCCGTCGCGGCCGTCCTCGGCGAGACCGACGACCTGGACCCGGGCGGCCGGAAGGTGCTGGCCATCCTCGAATCGCGGATGCGCGGGACGACGCCCGGCGAACTCCAGAGCGACGCCTGGGTGATCACCCAGAACGCGCTACGCCTGCTCGCTGCCCTCCGGGCGTTCCTCGACCGCCTCGCGGGGGCCGGTGCCGCGAACCTCGCCTGTCGCATCGAGGCGCGCATCGAGAACGGCATCAGTGACGACGCGGTCGGGCTCACCGCCGTCGACGGCGTCGGCTCCGGCCGCGCGAGCAAGCTCGCCGCCGAGGGGATCACCACGCCCGCCGAGGTCCGCGAGGCCGGCGTCTCCGGCCTCGTCTCCGCGGGCCTCTCCGAGGGCGTCGCCGAGCGCGTCGTCGAGAGCGCCGGCGAGTTGCCCAACGTCGTGGTCGAGTGGGGCGACTTCCCCGAGGGTGTCGCCGCCGGCGAGAACGATATGCGGGAGGTCACCGTCCGAAACGTCGGCGGCAACGCTCGCGCGGGCCTGCGCGTCACGGTCAACGGCGTGGAGATGACGACCAGGAACCGCTATCTCGGCGAGGCGGACCTGCCCGTCGGGGTCTTCGGCGGGAACGCCGACGAGATGGAGTACGCGGTCGAGGTCGCCTTCCCGGAACTCCCGCTCCATCCGGTCGTCGAGACTCGTACCGTCCGCGTCGAGTGACCGTTCGGCGCTCCCGCCGAGTGACCGTCCGGCGCCCCCGCCCCGGGGGCCGCGCGCTCGACCCGTCGGACTGCGCGGGCCACCCACCCGACTCCGCGGGCCGACCGCGCCGGCCGCCCGACCGCCCCCCGAATTCGACCCGAGACGTGGTGTGAGTCGGCGCCTGTCGAAAATATATTGGAACTGACCTTTAGATGATTAGATTCGGTTTTAAATCTTCTAGAGGGTTCTGAGCGGGTTGTAAAACGTTAGGCGGCCAACTGAAAGGTCGGTCCGGGGGCGGCTAAAACGGGGCGGTCGGGAGAAACGACGCGAAATCACCCTAGCGGTCGTCCCTTTATATGGGGTAGTCGACGCAAGTGGGAGGTAGGTGACGAACGATGTCAAGCGCCTCCCCCTTCCGTCGGTCCGCCCCCGAGTTCCCGTCGACCAGCGGCGTACAGCGTCTCCAGTCGCTCGCGGTCGGTTCGGCCCGGTTCGCCGGCTTCTGGTCGGCGGTCGTCCTCCCGTTCGCGATGCTCGCGCTCGTCGTGTCGGGGTCCGTCGCCGAGCAGGCCCCGCTGTTCGTCGGGCTTCTCCTCGCGAACGTCGTCGCGCTCCGGCTCGGCCACGGCCACAGACAGGAGTAAGCGAGCCCACGGTTCCCTCCCGACACCGAATCGCTCCCTCCGCCCCGGACGACGCCGACGGTCCGGCCCCCGCGGTCACCTGCCGCCCCTCCGCCGGCCGAACCCCCTGCCACCCGCGTCCGCCTTCCGCTCCTGAACTTTAAGTCCGAAAGCCCGGCCACGCCGACCCATGCACGACGAGGTGCGCGTCGTCGCGGGCGACTGCACGGCGACGTTCGACGGTCGGAGCGAGCGCGAACACCGCGGCGACGTGGTCACGGTGGTCAAGCCGGACAACACGGTGCTGGTCCACGACGCCGACGGCTACCAGCCGGTCGCCTGGCTCACCCGGGCCGACAGCGTCCAGTTCGTCGACGGCGTCCTCGACGCCCGCGAGGGCGACCAGCGCCTCCGCGTCGAGGTCCACGACGAACACGGCGCGGCCCGCCACCCCGTCTCGCGGGCGGGCGTCCCCGTCGGCGACTGCCCGACCTGCGAGGGGCGGCTCGTGCTCGCGGGCGGCTCGGTGCTCTGTCGCGACTGCGGCGACGAGTACTCGGTCCCGCGGGACGGCGCGGTGCTGGAGGAGACCTGCCCGGTCTGCGGGCTCCCCCTGCTTCGGGTCGAGCGCGGCGACACGTTCGAGGTGTGTATCGACCGCGACTGTCAGCCGATCGACGACCGGGTGGCCGACCGGTTCGACCGCGAGTGGGACTGTCCGAACTGCGAGGGCGACCTGCGGATCCTCCGCCGCGGCGGCCTCATCGCCGGTTGCGAGCGCTACCCGGAGTGTGACACCGGCTTCGGGATCCCGACCGGCGTCGTCGACGGGTCCTGCGACTGCGGGCTCCCCGTCTTCGAGACCCCGTCGGGGCGGCGCTGTCTGGACACCGACTGCGAACGGACGTGACCGGCGGTCCGCGCGGGCGAACGCACGACGGACGGCCGGACGCTACTCGCCGTCCGCGCGGGCGAGCAAGTGCTCGCGGAGGTCGGCCGGCGAGTCGGCGACGTAGTCGGCGCCGCCCCGGTCGGTCTCGTCGGCGGCGCCGTGGCGGAAGCCGACGACGTGCATGCCCGCGCGGCTCGCCGACTCGATCCCGTGGACGGAGTCCTCGACGGCGACCGCGTCGGCGGGGTCGACGCCGATCCGGTCGGCGGCGTGTTCGTAGACGGCGGGCTCGGGCTTGCCGGGGCCGTCCAGCGCGTCGGCGCTGACGACCGCGTCGAACGCCAGGTCGAAGCGGTCGAGCACCACGTCGATCCAGTCGCGGGGCGACGAGGAGACCAGCGCCAGGGCGACGCCGCGGTCGCGCAGCTCGGCGAGCAGGTCGTCGGCGCCGTCCAGCAGGCGCACGTCCTCGCCGTAGACGGTCGTCGCGGTCTCCTCGTACCAGCCGAGGAACTCCGCGCGGTCGGTCTCGATCCCGTAGGTCTCGATCAGGTAGTCGTAGATCTCCCGGTAGTTCATGCCCGTGATCTCGTCGAGATCGAGGTCTTCGAGGCCGACCAGCGGCAGCAGTTCCTCGCGCTCGTAGGGGTGCCAGTAGTCCTCCGAGTCGACCACCACGCCGTCCATGTCGAAACACACTGCGTCCATGCCCCGTGGTCGCCCGGTGGTGTGGAGTGTCTTTTGGATACCCCTCCCGACCCGTGATCGCAGGTGCTTTCCGCGGCGACAGGTTGCTCTCAGGTATGCACGCGACGCTCTCGGGGGACGTTGTGCGGGCGGGCGAGCGGGCCCGCGAGCGGTTCTACGACTCCAGCGGCTACGGCCACCCGGTCGACGGCGGCGCGCTCGAACTCGCGCCCGTCGAGGCGGCCCACCTGCTCTACCGCGGCGACCTGTCGGCCGTCGAGGGACCGGACGGCGCCGCGATGGACTTCCGCGCCTTCCTCGCCTCCGCCGCGGTCTCGGAGATCGCCTTCCTCGTCTACAAGGACCTGCGCGACCGCGGGTTCTACCTCTCGCCGGCGCGCGAGGGGTGGAGCGACGCGCCGGCTGCGCGGGACGCGGTCGACGACCCGGCGGTCGACTTCGTGGTCTATCCCCGCGGCTCGGGCCCGTGGGACGACGAGGTGGCCTACCGGGTCGGCGTCGTCAGCGAGCGCGAGGCGGTTCCGGCGACCGACCTCGGGGACCTGGTGCTCGCGGTCGTCGACGAGGAGAGCGCGCTCACCTACCTGGCGACCGAGCGCCGCGACGTGTCGGGGACCAGCGAGGCGGACCTGCCGGCGGGCGTCGAGGGGGACCTCCTCTCGGACCGGCTCCTCCTCTGGGACCCGCCGGCCGCGCTCTACGACGAGGGGTTCTACGGCCAGCCGCTCGACGAGCAGGCGGGCGACGTGATCCAGCTCTCCCTGCTCGAAGCCGCCTATCTCGCCGGTAAGGGGGTGCTCGACGTGGAGGGCGGCGCCGACGCGGTGGTCGAGCGGGGCCGGGAGGTCGAGGGCGAGCGCTTCGACCGCCGCCTGCGGGTCTACGAGTCGCTGCGCGAGCGCGGGCTCGTGCCCAAGACCGGCTACAAGTTCGGCGCCGACTTCCGGACCTACGCCGACGTGGCGTCCGTCGACGACCTGGGCCACTCGGAGCTGCTGGTCCGCGTGCTGGAGCGCGACCACACGTTCTCCCCGCGGGACCTCGCGCTGGACGTGCGCCTGGCCCACGGGGTTCGCAAGGAGATGGTGTTCGCGCTGGCGAGCGACGGAGGCCTCGGCGACGGCGCGCCCGGGATCGAGTGGCTCTCCGTGACGCGGCTGACGCCGTAGTTCGGTAGCCGGGTCAACACACCGGCTTCGGGTCGACGCCCATGGCTTCGAGCGTGGCCGCGTACTCCTCGTAGGCCGCGTCGACGACGGCTTCGGCGCCCCGCCGGGCGCGCTCCCAGTCGGCGTCCGTCTCGCAGACGGCGTCGAGCAGGTCGACGCCCTCGTCCAGCCGGTCCCCAGCCTCGCCGCGGAGGTCCCGCGCCAGGTCCGCCCGCGCCTCGTCGGCCTCGTTGACGAAGAAGCTGACCACCTGCAGGAGCGTCCGGTCGGCGACCAGCGGGCGGCCGACGAACGCGGCCGCCAGCCGCTCGACTTCCCCGTCGACCTCGGCCAGGGCGTCGTCCAGCGGCGCGTCGCTCCCGTCGATGGTCGCCGCGGCGTCGGCGTCGTCGTCCGGCAGGGCCGCCAGCGAGTCGACGACGCGGTCGAACCGGTCGCGCTCGGCCTCGGCGGCCGTCTCGAAGGCCGAGGCCGCGTCGCCGGTCGCCTCGTCGGCCCACCGGGCGAAGGCGTCCCGGCCGTTGGCGGCCGACTCGGCCACCGACCGCAGGACCGGCGCCCGCTCCAGGTCGGCGCCGGTCGCGGCGATCAGGTACTTGTCCGACCCCAGCCGGTCGAGTTCCGTCGCCTTCGCCTCGCGGACCGCGTCGACGAGTGCCTGACCGTTCATATCCCGTCCGTTGGGGCGGGGGACGGGTATATCTACGGCCGTCGCTCCGTCGGCCGTCCGTCCGAGCCGCCGCCGAAGTTTAAGTCTCCTCCGCGTGTCTCGACGACAAGCGATGCCCGGCCCGGTCGAGACGCTGGTCGAGGCGCTGGCGGCTCAGCGGCTGGTGGTCCAGGCGCTCGTCGGCGGGCTCGTCATCGCGGGGCTCAACCTCCTGGGCGCGTCGCTCGTCTTCGTCTGGCGCGACCCGTCCGAGCGGGCGCTGGACGGCGCGCTGGGGTTCGCCGCCGGCGTCATGCTCGCGGCGAGTTTCACGAGCCTGATCCTCCCGGGGATCGAGGCGACGCCCGGCGGCAACCCCCTGCCGGTGCTGGGTGGCGTCCTCCTGGGCGCGCTCGCGCTCGACCGGGCCGACGTGCTCGTCCCCCACGCCCACTACCTGCTGACGGGGAACCGGCGCGACGACGCGGCCGACCAGAGCGAGAGCGTGCCTGTCGACGAGGACCGCTTCGCTCCGGTCGTCCTGTTCATCCTCGCGATCACCCTGCACAATATGCCCGAGGGCCTCGCCGTCGGGGTCGGGTTCGGCTCGGCGGCGGCGGGTGACGCCTCGGTCGGCAGCGCAGTCGCGCTCATGCTCGCCATCGGGATCCAGAACGTCCCGGAGGGGCTGGCGGTGTCGGTCGCCGCCGTCAACGCCGGCCTCGACCGCCGCTTCTACGCGGTGCTCACCGGGATCCGGTCGGGGCTCGTCGAGATCCCGCTCGTGCTGTTCGGGGCCCTGGCGGTCACGCTGGCCGCGCCGATCCTGCCCTACGCCATGGGCTTCGCCGCGGGCGCGATGCTGTTCGTCATCAGCGACGAGATCGTCCCCGAGACGCACCTGCGGGGCAACGAGCGGGTCGCGACGCTCGGGACGATGGTCGGCGTCGTCGTCATGCTGTATCTCGACGTGTCGCTCGGGTAGCCGGAGCCGCCGGCCACGACCCCCTGTCAGCTCCCGTATTCGAGCGCGACGACGCGACCGTCGCCGTAGCGGACCAGTAGCTCGTCGCCGGGGGCGGCGGTGAGATTCGCGGGCGTCACGCCGGTCCAGACCGCCACGTCGCGCTCGTAGGCGGCCCGTTCGGCGCCCGTCGCCGGGTCGAGAACGGCCACGGTCCCGCCGTTGGTCACCGCGACGAGTTCCCGCGAGCGGTCGCCGTCCGGGTCCGCCAGCACCGCCGGCGGGGTGACCGCCCCCTCGCTCGTCGCGAGGCGGGTCCGCCACTCCTCGTCTCCGTCGGCGGCGTCGAGCGCTCGCAGGACGTTCCCCGCCTCGCTCACGTAGGCCTCCGGCGTCCCGTCGCCGTCGGCGTCCGCGAGCGCGCCCATCGCGGGCGACCCCTCGGCCGAGCGGTTCCAGCGGCGGTCGCCGGTCGCGCCGTCGAGCGCGACGACGCCGTCGTTGCCGGCGACGACCACGACCGACTCCCCGCCGACGGTCGCCGTCGCGGCGTCGTTGGCGCCCACGCCCCGGCGCCACCGGACCGTCCCGTCGGGCTCGAAGGCCACCGTCTCCTCCCGGCCCGCGACGACCACCTCTCGTTCCCCGTCGCCGTCGATGTCGCTGACGACCGGCGGGGCGTAGACGAGCGTGGAGAGGTTGCCGCGCCAGCGGACCGCCCCGTCGGCGGTCGCGACGAACACGTCGCCCGAGATGTCGCTGGCGACGATCTCGGGGTCTGAGTCGCCGGTCACGTCCGCGACGGTCGGTTGCGCGTAGCCGTAGGCCCGCGTCGGGACCCGGAACAGCTCGCGGCCGTCGCTCGCGGCGACGGCGACGGTGGCGTTCTGGGTCGTCCCGGCGACGACTTCGAGGGCGCCGTCCCCGTTCAGGTCGGCGACCGCGGGCCTGGTCAGGGCGTGGCTGAAACACCGATCCGGGGGGACGCCGGCCCACCAGCGGACGCTCCCGTCCGCGGCGGCGAGGCGTTCGAGCGAACACGAGCGGCGCGTGAGGCCGTCCTGCCCCTGGAGGGCGGTGACCGGCGCGACGACGACGCCGTCGGCGGCGCCGACCCCGTGGTGGTTGAACTCGTTGTCCCGCGCGGTGTCGCTGACCCACACCTCCGACAGCGAACCGCCGTCGCCGGCGGGGAGCGCCCAGAGCGCGACGGCGCCGGCGCCCGCGAACGCGAGAACCAGGAGCGCCAGCGCGGCGGCCGTGCGAGTCCGCATCGTCCCCCTCTCGGGATCGGGCGGGCAAAGCCCTTCCGACGCGGTCCCGGGTTTCGAGCGACGTACCACAGGCCATTTGCCCGCCGTCGGCCGAGTCCCGTGTATGCCACCCCGCGGCGACGGCCGGACGAGGCGGTCCCGAGCGACCCGGCCGGCGCTCGCCGCGGCCCTCGCGACGGTCGCGCTCGCGGCCGCCGCGGGCGTCGCGAGCGCCCACGAGGTCGTCGAGCGGGAGTTCACCGCGCCCGTCCCCCTGCCCCTGCTGTTCGCCGGCGCCGGCGCGACGGTCGGCCTGACGGCGCTGTGGCTCGGCGTCGCCGACCGCGCGGCCGTCGGTACCGGGGCGTCAGACCGCTCGCTCGCCCCCGAGGAGCAGGCTCGGCCGCTCGCTCGCGTCCCGGCGGCGGTCGCCCGACCGCTCGCGGCGGCGGCCCGCGTCGGCTTCCTCGCGCTGTTCGCCGGGGCGCTCGCCCACGGCATCCTCGGCCGGCAGGTCGCCGCGGAGAACCTCGCGACGCTGGTCGTCTGGCCGCTCGTACTGAAGGGCGTCGGCCTCGTCTCGGTCGCGGTCGGGTCGCCCTGGCGGGTCCTCTCGCCGTGGGAGACGCTGTACGACGGGCTCGTCGCCCTCGAAGGCCGCGAACTCGCCGCCCTGGGCGAGTACCCCGAGCGGCTGGCCGCCTGGCCGGCGGTCGCGGGGTTCGTGCTCGGCGTCGGCGTCCTGGAGAACCTGACCGTCGCGACCCGGTCGCCGGGGACGACCGTCGTCGTCGCGGCGGGGTACGCGGTCGTCATGCTCCTCGGCGCGACGGCGTTCGGTCGCGAGTGGTTCGCCCGCGCCGACGCCCTGACGGTCCTGTTCGACCTGCTGGGCCGCGTCGCGCCGCTCGCGACCCGGCGGACGGCCGGCGGGGCGGTCGCCGTCGCCGTCCGGCCGCCGTGGCGCGGCGTGACCCGGGCGCTCGCCGACGCCTCGCTGGTCGCGTTCGTCGTCGCCGCGGTCTACACCGTCAGCTTCGACGGGTTCACCGCCACCGAGACCTACCGCTCGCTGCTCGACCCCGCCCGCGAGGCGCTCGGCCTCGGCGTCGCGAGCGTCACGATCTACGCGACGGGGCTGGTCGGCTTCCTGGCGTCGTTCGCGCTCGCGGCCGCCGTCGCCGACCGCCTCGGCGGCGGCGAGTCCTCCGGTCGCGAGGAGCGAGCGGCCGCGACCGCCTTCGGCGCGACGGTAATCCCCATCGCGGCCGCCTACGAGGTGGCGCACAACTACCCGTACGTGGCGGCGAACCTCGGCGCGGCGGTCGGCGTCGTCCGCGACCTGGCGCTCGGGGTCACGGGCGACCCGATCAGACCGCTCGCCGGCCTCTCGGTCGAGCTGTTCTGGGTGTCGCAGGTCGTTCTGGTCGTCGCCGGCCACCTCGTCGCCGTCGTCGCCGCACACCGGGTCGCGGCCCGCCGGTACGGCGACGCCCGGGCGGCCCGCCGCGGTCACGCCCCGTTCGTCCTCGTCATGATCGGGTACACGGTGCTGTCGCTGTGGATCGTCTCCCGGCCGCTGGCGGGATAGCCGTCCGGAAGCGACCGACTTAGGTGCGCGCGGCGACTACTGGGGGTGTGACACCGCTGCGCCCGGTCGCCCACGCCGCGCCCTCGGCGGACCCCCTCGTGCTCGGGGTCCACCTGCTCGCCGGCGTCGGCTCCGGGCTCCTGCTCGCGCTGGCGGTCGCCGCGCTCGGCCAGCGGGGGTCGCGGTCGTACCTGCTGGTCGTGCTCGCGCTGGCCGCCCTGCTCGCCCGCACGCTCGTCTCCGCGCTCGCGATGTTCGGCCCGCTCGACGCCGGACTGCACCACTTCGCCGAGCACGCCCTCGACGCGACGGTCGCCACGTTCCTGCTCGGCGCCATCTACTACGCGCGCTCGGCCGCCCCTGACGCGCCGGAGGACCCCTCGTGACCGACACCGACACCCGCGCACGCGTGGCCGCCCACGTCGCCGACAACCCCGGCGTGTACTTCAGCGAACTCGTCCGCCAGCTCGACCTCGCCCCCGGTCAGGTCCAGTACCACCTGCGGAAGCTCGACGACCGCGTCGTCGCCGCGGACCTGTACGGGCGCACCCACTACTACCCGCCCGACTGCGACGCCTTCGAGCGGCGCGCGCTCGCGGTCCTCCGCCGCGAGACCGCCGCCGACATCGTGGTCTTCCTCCTCCGGAACGGCCCGACCCCCGCCGCCGAGGCGGCCGAGGGCGTCGGCGTCGCCCGGAGCACGCTGGAGTGGCACCTGGACCGACTGACCGACCTCGAACTCGTCGCCAAGCGCCGCGACGAGCGCGGCCGCGTGACGCTCGTGCTCGAAGCGCCCGAGGAGACCGCCGAACTGCTCCGGACCGTCGAGCCGTCGCTGCCCGAGCGGCTCGTCGACCGGTTCACCCGCCTGGTCGACCGACTGCTCGCCGAGTAGGCCGGAGCGGGCCGCCGAGTAGGCCGGAGGGCGGCCGGCAGTCGCGAACGGCGCGGGCGCGCCCGGCGGCCGCTTTCGACTGGCCGACCAGAACCCCCTTGTCGGACCAGCCGCTAGACCCGCCGATGCCACCGAGTCGCCAGCGCGGGGTCTCGCGCCGGGAGTTCGTCAAGGCCGCCGTCGCCATCGGCGGGGCCGCGGCGCTGTCGACCTGCCTGGGCCGGGAGAACCCCGACCTCCCGCAGGGGCCCGACGACCTCTCCGGACTGTCCCGCCGCCAGCACGCCTGGAACGCCGCCCTCCGCACCGACGACCACGGCAACCACGTCCCGCCGAAACACCACCTCCTGCTCTACCTTGACTACGCCGGCGACGGGACGCCCACCGACGCCGACCGCGGGAGCGTCCAGACTGCCCTCCGGTCGCTCGAACGCGCCTACCCCCGCAGCACCGAGGACGGCGAGGTCGGTCTCCTCTTCACGATCGGGTACGCCCCCGCCTACTTCGACCGCTTCGAGGGGAGCCTCCCGGAGAGCGTCGACCTGCCCGCGCCCGAACCGCTCGCGCCGTTCGAGAACCCCGTCCCGGACGAGCCCGACGCCGTGGTCCACCTCGCCAGCGACTACGGCTCGGTCCTGCTGGCTGGCGAAGAGGGGCTGCTAGGCGAGCGCGACGAGGTGAACGGCTACGGGATGGAGGCCACCTTCGATGGGGTCTTCGAGCGCGCCAGCCTCGCCGAGGGCGGCCGCCCCCGCCGGACGGGGTTCATCGGCGACGGGCTCCCCGCCGAGAACCAGGACGTGGCGGGGATCCCCGACTCCGAGCCGGTCCCCGACGACGCCCCGCTGTACATGGGGTTCGAATCCGGCTTCGAGAAGACCCAGGCGACCGAGGACCGGGTGACCATCGGCGAGGGGCCGTTCGCCGGCGGGACCACCCAGCACGTCTCCTCGATGGATCTCAACCTCACACAGTGGTACGAGCAGGACAGCCGCGAGCACCGCGAGGCGTCGATGTTCTGCCCGGCCCACGCCGACAACAACGTGATCGAGGGCACCGGCGAGAACCTGGGGAACTCCAGCGGCGTCGGCGGCTGCGCCGAGACCGTCGAAGCGGACGCCCGCGACGGCGTCGTCGGCCACGCACAGAAGAACGCCCGCGCCCGCGAGGACGGCCGGCCGGTGATGCTCCGGCGGGACTTCGACTCGACGGACGGCGACCGCGCCGGCCTGCACTTCCTCGCCCTGCAGGAGTCGATATCGGACTTCGTGGAGACGCGCGAGGCGATGAACGGCACCGACGCCGCTGCGGAGGGCGCCGTCGGCCAGCGCGCCAACAACGGCATCCTCCAGTACATCAACGTCCGCCGGCGGGGCAACTACCTCCTCCCGCCCCGCGAGTCGCGGGCGCTCCCGGCGCCGAACCCCGGGGAGTGACGGATCGCGCCGGCCGTGCGGTCGGCCCGGTCGCCGGAAGCCATCGGCGGCCTCCGAGGCGTAACTGCCGGCTTTCGAGAACCCAACCAGAAGCCGCTTTTGGGTACGGCGATTAGGGCCGGGTATGCACAGACGACGCTTTCTCGCTGCGGGCGCCGCCGCGGCGGCGGTCGGGCTGGCCGGGTGTCGGTCGCTCTTCCAGACGCGCTCGGCGCGCTCGCCGCCGCTCGTCGAGGACCGCCCGGACGCCGTCTACGTCCCCAGCCACGCCGAGGGGATGGAGATGGCAGGCATGGGATCCGCCGGCGACTTCCAGGTCGCGCTGACCTACAGCTACCCCCACCGCTTCTGGCTCGTCAGCGGGGACAGCACCGAGAAAGTCGAGATCGAGGGGTCGGACTCGCTGCACCTCATGACGACCGTCTGGGACCCCGAGACGATGACCGTCCTCCCGCACGGGTCGGTCACGGCGACGATCACCCGCGACGGCGAGCGGCTCACCAGCGGGAAGTCGCTGTGGCCGATGCTCTCCCAGAACATGGGCGTCCACGCCGGCGACAACCTCGAACTCGACGGCGACGGCACCTACGAGGTCGAGGTGACGGTCCCGCCGCTGCCGACGCGCCGGGCCGGTGCCCTCAGTGATCGTTTCGGCGAGCTGGGCACCGCCTCGTTCACGCTGGAGTTCTCGCAGTCCGCGCTGGAGGAAATCTCCTACGAGCGACTCCCCGACCGGCAGGGTGAACGCGACGCCCTCGACCCCATGTCGATGGACACGATGCCCGTCTCGTCGACGCCCGAGCCCGGTGACCTCCCGGGGACCGTCGTCGGCGAGGGCTCCAGCGGCGACGCCCGGTTCGTCGTCTCGCGGCTGGCGTCGCCGCCCGAGGGGGTCTCCACGGAGGAGGACACGACGGAGACGGCCGGCGGCGACGAGAGCGGCGACGGCTCGTATCTCGCCGTCTCGATGCGGACGCCGTACAACGGCTACCCGATCCCGCAGGCGTCGCTGTCGGCGACGGTCGAGGGCGACGGGACGACCCGATACGACGGCTCGCTCACCCCGACCGTCCACCCCGACCTGGGGTACCACTACGGTGCCGTCGCCGCCGTCGAGTCCGGCGACGACCTGACGATCACGGTCGACGGGGTCCCGCAGATCGCTCGCCACGAGGGCTACGAGACGGCGTTCATGTCGTTCGACGAACTGTCGATGACCGTGGAAGAATAGGTCCAGGGGGTTGACGGCGGGCAGGTCGGTGGCGGCTGCGACTCGCTCTCGCTACTCCCGGCCGGGGAGGGAGACGCCGCGCGCCGCGAGCAAGTAGTCGACGCCGCCGACGAGGACGAACAGGAGTCCGAGGGCCGTCGCGGCGAGGTGGAGTTCGCCGAACCAGATGGGGACCCAGGCGAAGGTGCCCTGCAGGCCCGCGACCGCCTCGGAGAGCAGGGGGATGTCGTCGTCGGGTGCGGTCAGCGCGCCGGAGCCGTTGGCGGCCGTCATCCGCGGCAGGGGCGTCTTCGTCGGGGTCGCGGTGCCGCCGTCGGTGGCGGTGCCGGTCCCGTCGGTCGGGGTCGCCGTCGCGCCGCCGTCGTAGCTGCCCGCGTACTCGCCGTAGGGCAGGCGGTCGGCCTCGTAGACGATACCGGGGCCCGTCCGGGCGACGGCGCCGACGGAGACGTTCCAGACCGCCTCGCCCTGCGGGTTGACCTCGACCACGCGCCGGTTGCGCGAGTCGGCGATCAGGGTGTTGCCGTTGGGCAGGCGGTCGGCGTCGCGGGGCCACGTGAGGTCGATGCCGCCGGCCCGGTCGACCGCCCAGACGGGCTCCCAGTCGCCGTCGTCGGTCCGGTGGAGCTCGACCACGCGGTCGTTCTCGCTGTCGGCCACCAGCACCGCGCCGTCGCCCAGCCACTGCGGGTTGTGCTGTTCCTTGATCACGGCGGGGTCGCCACAGCGCACGTCCCCGTCGCCGTCGGCGTCGTAGAGCCGCCCGTCCTTGAGGCAGTTAGCGTCGCTCGACCCGTCGTCCTCGTTGATGACCTCGACGACGCCCTCGCCGCGCTCGAGGATGAGGATCTGGTTGGCGTTGCGCACGGAGACGATGAACCGCCCGTCGCCGATGGCGTCCACGTCGTTGATGTGCAGCCAGTCGCGGCTCGTCGGGTCCGCGGGCGCCTCGTAGAGTTCGCTGGCCGACCACTCCCAGACCTCGGTGCCGTTCTCGACCACGACGACCCGTTCGGCGTCCATGTCGGTGTAGACGATCCCGCCGTCGCCGGTCGCGTCGGCGGCGTGGACCTCGCTGTTGGTGATCGAGCCGACGGGGAAGCTGTACTCCGAGAGGATCTCGCCGCTGCCGGCTTCGAGGATCCGGTAGCCCGTGCGGGCGCAGGGCGCGGAGAGGTCGCCGCAGTCGTCGGAGCTCTCGTTAGCGAAGGCGGCGAGGACGCTCCCGTTGTCCAGCCGACTCACCTCGAAGTAGCCGTCGGCCTGCGTGTTGCGCCAGGCCACCTCCCGCCCCTCGAATGCGATGACGCTGCCGTGAGTCACCCAGCCGCCCTGGTTGCCGACGAGCGTCCGCGGCTCGTCGGACCCGGGCGTCCCCGAGGGGGCGGCCGTCCCGCCGGGGTCGGACGGCGCGTCGGTGCCGTTCGGGAAGGCCGTCGGCGTCGTCGACTCGTCGACGCCGCCGGTCGACCCGGAGGGGGCGGTCGCGGCGCCGACGACCATCGTCGCGAGGAAGAGGCCGACGCCGAGCAGGGCCAGGGCGCTGCCGCGCGATACGTCCATCGTGGCACGTCTCTCCGCCGCGTTCGCGAATAAGCCTTCGGGTACGTGACGGGAATCCGTGGCGGGATTCCACCCCCCTCTCGTCCTGACCACGCTTCGCGCCCGCCTCACTCCTTGCGGTCGTACGGCCAGTTCGGGTCGCGCGGTTCGTCCGGTTCGGGCTCGCGGGTGTCGTGCGCGGCGCCCTCGACGCAGGCGCCGAACGCCCGGACGTTCTCGCGGGCCTCCGCGAGCGTGACGTGGTCGGTGTCGCTGACGAACTCGGGGTCGGCGAACTGGAGGGGGTCGTCCAGCCAGTCGCAGACCGGGCAACGTTCGTAGGAGCCGGGTCGCCCCGGCGGGAGCGTCCGGTAGCCACAGCAGGGGCAGTACCCCTTCTCCCGCGCCGCCGGGTTGCCGGGCGGGTCGGCCGTGACCGCCCTTGGGACCGTCCGGAGAAATGCGTGGCGACGGGCCAGTCCCCTCACCGGGACGCGCGCTCCGGCGGGACACCCCGCCTCACCGAGTCCGGGCGGACCCCTTCAGCAGGCCGTCGCGTTCGAGTTCGGCGGCCACCGATTCGGGGAGGAACTGCGCCGCCCCGGGGTCGTCGTAACTGAGATACCCGTCGCAGGTGTGGTAGGCGCCGCCCCGGCCGTCGTGCTCGCCGGGACAGCGGTTCTCCTCGTCGAGGCGGCCGACGACGTTGTGCAGCAGTTCGTGGACGGCGATGAACGTCCGGTAGCTGGTCCCGTCGAACTCCGTGTGGTACCGCGTGGCGACGGCGGCGAACGTGCCCGGCGCGGGCGCGCGGCCGGCCCACTCGGCGTCGACCTCGACGACGGTGACGAGGTGGTAGACGCCGCTGCGGTTGCCCATGAACGACTCGCTGTCGTACTCGCCTTTGAGCGCCGCGTAGTCGCGGTCGCTGTCGAGCGTGACCGAGCGGTTGAGCGACCCCTGGTCGACGTGGACGGCGATCCCCGACTCGCCGTCGGGGTTCGAGACGGGCATCTCGGCCCACGCCTCGCGGAGGTCGGCGAGCTCGCCCGCGTCGAACGCCTCGGCGTTCTCGCTGACGTTGATCTGGACGTACAGGTCCTTGTGCAGCGGGTCGGCACCGGGCAGGGAGGCGCCGCCGTCGGTGACGCCCGCGACCTCTGCCCCGTCCGCGAGGCCGTCCCCGTCTGTATCGGCGAGCGTGAGGTTCGTGCCGACCGCGACCTCCCGCCCGTCGACCAGGCCGTCGCCGTCCGTGTCGGCGACCAGCGGGTCGCCGCCGAGTTCGACCTCCCGGCCGTCCGCCAGGCCGTCGCCGTCCGTGTCGGGGTCCGTGGCGTTCGTACCCCGCTCCAGTTCCTCGTCGTCCGCCAGGCCGTCGCCGTCCGTGTCCGCACGGGTCGCGTTCGTTCCGAGGTCGACCTCCCGGCCGTCCGCGAGTCCGTCCCCGTCCGTGTCCGCCAGCGTCGCGTTCGTGCCGAGTTCGATTTCTCGGCCGTCCGCGAGTCCGTCCCCGTCCGTGTCGGAATTCGTGGCGTTCGTCCCGAGGTCGACTTCCCGTCCGTCCGCGAGCCCGTCGTCGTCGGTGTCTGCGACCAGCGGGTCGGTCGGACCTCCGACCTCGGTCGCGTCGGCCAATCCGTCGCCGTCGGAGTCTACGGCGGTCGCGTTCGTACCGAGTTCCCGCTCCCGCCCGTCCGCGAGACCGTCGCCGTCGGTGTCCGCCGCGAGCGGGTCGGTCCCGAGTTCGACCTCCCGTCCGTCTCCGAGGCCGTCGCCGTCCGAATCCGCGACCGTGGGGT
Source organism: Halosimplex marinum (assembly GCF_051414075.1). Classification (NCBI taxonomy): domain Archaea; kingdom Methanobacteriati; phylum Methanobacteriota; class Halobacteria; order Halobacteriales; family Haloarculaceae; genus Halosimplex; species Halosimplex marinum. Next base: position 1,402,587 of record NZ_JBLKNY010000003.1, read on the forward strand.
CCGTCCCGAGGTCGACCTCTCGACCGTCCGCGAGGCCGTCGCCGTCCGTGTCGGGATTCGTGGCGTTCGTCCCCAGTTCGAGTTCGGTCCCGTCCGCCAGGCCGTCGCCGTCGGTGTCGGCGGCGGTCGGGTCCAGTCCGCGGTCGAGTTCAGTCTCGTCTTCGAGGCCGTCGCCGTCGGTGTCCGCGAGGGTGGCGTTCGTGCCGAGTTCGCGCTCGCGGCGGTCGGGGAGGCCGTCGCCGTCCGCGTCGCTGACCGGCGCCGGCGTGGCTGAGCCGCCGGCGGGGCCGCTGTCCGGGGGGCCGCCGTCCGCGGGGCCGATGCCCGCTTGGTCGTTCGTCGCGCTGTCGCCGACCGGGAGGGAGCCGGTGAGTGCCAGTGTCGCCGCCGCGCCGACGAGGAGGAGGGTCGCGAGGGCGACCGGGGACCGACGCATCGTCGTCACATTCGAGGTGCCGACCAAATACCTGTCGGCGCCCGGCCGGCGGCGGTCCCCGCTCGCCCCGGACTCCCCGCCGGCACACGCCACACTAACACTTACGACGCCGGCGGCCGCCCGTGGGGTATGCCCGGGGCCGGCCGGCCGAACGTCCTCTGGATCGCGATGGAAGACACGACGCCCCGCCTGGGGTGTTACGGCGACGACCTGGCCCGGACCCCCGAGATCGACGGGCTCGCGGCCGAGGGGCGGCGCTACCCGAACGCCTTCTCGACCGCGCCGGTCTGTGCCCCCAGCCGCTCGGCGGTGATGACCGGGTGCCACCAGAACGCCGTCGGCACCCACCAGATGCGGACGACCCACACGAACGACGACGCCCCCGAACTCCCGACACCGTACGAGGCCGTCCCGCCCCACTACGTGACGGCGGTGCCCGAGCTGTTCCGGCGGGCGGGCTACTACTGCACGCTCGACTCGAAGGCCGACTACCAGTTCGGGACGCCCTTCTCGATGTGGGACCACCACGGCGACGGTGCGGACTGGCGCGACGACGCCCGCGAGTCCGACCAGCCCTTCTTCGCGATGGTCACCAACGGGGTCACCCACGAGAGCGGCCAGTGGGACCCCACGGAGCCCGGCACCGACGACCAGTTCGGCGGCGCGGTCGCCGACCCGGACACCGACCCGTCGGCCGTCGAGGTGCCCCCGTACCTCCCCGACACCGAGACGACCCGGCTGGCCATCGCCCGCCAGTACGACAACGTCGCCCGCTCGGACGACTGGGTGGGCGACGTGCTCGACCGCCTGGAAGCGGACGGGCTGGCGGAGGACACCATCGTCGTCCTCTGGAGCGACCACGGCGAGGGCCTGCCCCGCAGCAAGCGCTGGCCCTACGACGGGGGGATCCACGTCCCCCTGGTCGTCCGCTGGCCCGGGCAACTGGAGGCGGGGAGCGTCGACGACCGCCTCGTCAGCATGATGGACCTCGGGCCGACGATGCTCGACGCGTGCGGGCTCGACGTGCCCCAATATATGGCCGGCCGACGGTTCTTCGGGCCGGACGCCGACGACCGCGAGTACGTCTTCGCCACGCGCGACCGCTACGACGAATCGTACGACATGGTGCGGGCCGTCCGCGACCACCGGTTCAAGTACATCAGACACTACCGGCCGGGGACGCCGTACCGCCAGTGGATCCCCTTCCGGAACCGCCACCCCGTGATGCGCGAACTTCTGGAGCGCGCCCGCGAGGGCGAGCTGGCGGGCGCCCAGCGGTGGTTCGATGCGAACCGGCCCGCCGAGGAGCTGTACGACCTGCACGCCGACCCCTACGAGATCGACAACCTCGCCGAGGACCCCGAGTACGCCGACACGCTGGCGCGGATGCGGACCGCGCTCGACGACTGGCGCGACCGGGTGGACGACGCCGGCGACACCGCCGAGGCCGAGACGGTCCGCGACCGCTACGGCGGGGAGAGCCAGCCCGAGACCGCCGCCCCGCGGTTCGTCGTCAACAGCCCGAACCACGACGAGCGGACGGCCAGGACCGCCGGGCTGGAGCTGGAGGGACCGGCGACGCTCTCGCTGTACTGCGCGACCCAGGGCGCGTCGATGGCCTACGCGTTCGCCGACGAGCCGGTGAAAAACGATGGGTCCGACCCCCAGTGGGAGCTCTACACCGGGCCGATCGAGTTGCCCGAGGGCGAGACGGCGGTGCGCGCGAAGGCGGTCCGGTACGGCTTCGCGGAGAGCGACGAGCAGGTGGGCATCTTCACCGTCTCGGGGTGGGATTCGGGCCGCAACTAATCCGACAGTGCCCTCGGGACTACATCGTAGAACGCCGCGAAAGTGGCTGAAAAGCCGACGAACCTGCCGCGGAGAGGAGTAGTCACTCGGAAACGGTTTCCGCCTCTTCCGGCGAACCGATATCGAACTCTTCGGCCTGCCGCGCGAACTCGTCAGGGTCCGTAGCCGTCTCTTCGGCGAGCAGGTCAGCGAGTTCCTCCATAGAGAGGGGCTCGCCGGTCTCGGCTTCCTGGCTCATACGAACGGATAGTACGCATTTACGTATAAGACTTGGTGCTCAGTCGTCACCGTCGGGCCACGGTGGTGGCCCTCCCGGAGCAATGTCACCCTCAAAGACATCGATGAAGTACGCGGCTTCTCTGTTCAGGTACTCGGCGCAGTTCCGGACGACTACCCCGCGATTTTCCGGAAGTGGTCCGTGTCTCGGGCGAATCGTTACAGAACCGCCGGAGCGTTCGTAGACATCGATGTGAAGTCCTTCGGTGTAGACATCGTGCCCGAGCTGTGCTGTTTCGTTGTGATCGAACCTGGCGATCTCTTGCCACGAAAGCGGTGAACGGGAGGTAAGATAGTGGAGCCGAACGAGGAACCGAGGGATGTGGTAGTGGTCCTTGTCGAATCCAACGGTGATCCGACAGTCGTCTCGCCCGGCAGCAACGGACTTTGAAACGTCGTATCCGTCCGGGACCAACGGACCACTCATTGTGCAGGCGGTCTCCGCGTGTCGGTTAAAACATCACGATTGTCTGCGGTTGCACCGGCGGTCACGCTTTTCACGGTCACTGCTCGTGCGCCCGCCTCGGAGGCCCCATGACTCCGTGGGTCGTCAGAAGAGCTATCCGGCTGGACGCGAAACCAAACGGTGATCGACCGCACAGCATGACAGACGACACGGACCGGCCGACCGCGGACGGCCGCGCGGGCGAGACCGAGACCGTCGGCGACCTCGTCGAGAAGATCCGGGCGCTGGACGACGACGGCGACCGCTCCCAGGGCGTCCTCTTAGACCAGCTCGCGGAGGTCGAGAACCGCCTGCTCGCGTTCGGCCGCGCGCTCGGCGGCGACCCCGACACCGTGGCGGATCTGCCCTTCACCGAGGAGGCGGGCACCGACCGGATGCCCGAACCGCTGTACGTCCGCCACGACACCGAGATGCTCAACCAGGTGACCGGCTGGCTGCTGCAGGAGCAGCACATCGGCCTCGTCAGCCACTACGGCACCGGCAAGACCGCCTTCCGGGAGATCGTCCGCCGCGACCTGGGCGAACACGACGACTTCGTCGTCGCCGTGCTGGACAACCCACGGGAGACCACGCCCCGGAAACTCTACGCGACCATCCAGACCACGGCGGAATCGGCGGGCTACGAGGTCGAGGATCGGGACTACTGGCAGACCCGCGACGGCGTCCCCTGGGCCACCGAGGACGCCAAGGAGGCCGCCCGCGACCTCGTCGAGGACGTGCGCGCCGACGGCAAGACCATCCTGCTCGTCGTCGACGAGATCGAGGTTCTCCCCGCGGAGATCCTCTCGACGCTCCAGGTCGCGGGCGACATGGGCGTCCGCCTGTTCCTGATGGGCACCCCCGAGGGCAAGGAGCGCGTCGCGGATCTCAGGGGAACCCTGGACTCGCGCCTGCGCTACTACGAGGGCATCGAGCCGTTCGGCCCCGAGGACATCGCGGAGTACGTCGCCCGCTCCTTTGCCTACTTCCGCGACGAACCCTACGAGGACCAGGGGGTCGAGTTGTTCACCGAGGCCGCGATCCGGGACGTACACGAGCGCAGCGAGGGGATCCCCCGCGAGGTCCGCATCGAGTGTCGCGAACTGTTCACGCGGGCCGCGTTCGTCTGGTACCGCACCGGCCAGGAGATCGACCGCATCCAGATCACCCCCGAGTTACGGCACCGTCGCTTCGGGATGGGTCGATGAGGAGAAGCCCGACCTGCGGTCGGTGCTGCAGTCACGGTTGCCGCTGGCCCCCTCTTCGCGACCGCAACTAACGATCCAACCGCAAACAGCGTGAAAGCCCCGACGCGTTCGACTCGGGCGCCTCGTTGCGCTCCTCGCCCTCCGGGCTGCGGTGCTTACTTCGTCGGCCTTCGTCGAACGCGTCGCCCCTTTCATTCCCACCCGTGTCGGCTGGTCGGCCAGTCTGTGCGGGTGGGAATGAAAGGGGCCGACCGCTCCGGGAAGACGGGCGCCGCAAGCACCGCAACGAACGGAGTGAGTGAGGAGCGCAGCAAGCCCCTCGACCGGAGCGGTCGGGGGCTTTCACGCTGTTTGCGGTCGCCGCGTTCGTCCTCGCGTTCTACACGCAAATCCGACGACTACGACGGGTGCCGATGCTTGATACGCTCGGCGTGGACGCTGGGCACCTCGCTGAGACACTCCCGGCACTTCCAGGTCGGATACACCTCCCCCTGTTCTTTCAGCAGGTCCTGCTTGTACTCCAGGGTCGCCCCGCACTGGCAGGTGTAGGCCATACGCGAGCGCACGCGACGGCCGGGAATAAATCGCCCGCCGGCCGCTGCCGTCCAGGGCCGACCCGTCACCTCACCAGAATCTACAGGGACCTGCCGGCCCCACGCTCAGGTATGACCGCGACCGACGCGAGCCTGCTCGACCTCCCCTCGGCAGAGTCGACGCGCCACACCGTCAACGGCGTCGACCTGCACGTCGTCACGGCCGGCGACCCCTCGAACCCGATGGTCGTCCTGCTGCACGGGTTCCCTGACTTCTGGTACGGCTGGCGCCACCAGATCCCCGCGCTGGTCGACGCCGGCTACTACGTCGTCGCGCCGGACCAGCGCGGCTACAACCTCAGCGAGAAACCCCGCGGCCTCGACGCCTACCGGATGGGCGAACTCTCCGGGGACGTGGCCGACCTGATCGACGCCGAAGGTCGGGACAGCGCACACGTGGTCGGCCACGACTGGGGCGCGGCGGTCGCGTGGGACCTGGCGCTGCGCCGCCCCGGAAGCGTCGATCGCCTGGGGATCGTCAACGTCCCCCACCCGTCGGTGATGCGCCGGACGCTCAGGACGAACCCCCGCCAGCTCGCCCGGAGCTGGTACATCTTCTTCTTCCAGCTCCCGGTCGTCCCCGAACTCGTCCTCGGGCGCGACGACGGCCGCGGCGTCATCGAATTGCTGGAGGGCAGCGCCAACCCCGGCGCGTTCACCGACGCGGAACTGGCCCACTACCGCGACGCCTGGCGGCGCCAGGGGGCGATCCGGGGGGCGGTCAACTGGTACCGCGCGCTACTCCGCCGCCGGGACGACCCGCCCCGCGAGACCGTCGAGGCGCCGACGCTCGTCGTCTGGGGCGACGAGGACGTGGCGCTGCTCCCGTCGATGGCCGCCGAGAGCGTCCAGTACTGCACCGACGGCCGCCTCGAACGGGTCCCCTGGGCCTCCCACTGGGTCCACGACGAGGAACCCGAGCGGGTCAACGACGCCCTCGTGGGCCACCTGCGCGAGGACGCGGGCGAGTGAGCGGGCCGACCGAACGACCGCCCGCTCGTCGCCTCAGTTGATCGCCCAGAACTGGTAGTTCAACACCGCCGCGAAGGTCACCCACGCGAGGTAGGGCACCAGCAGCGCGGCCGCCCGGCGGTCGACGCGGTCGAACGCCCAGATCGTCGCCGCCACGGCGGGCCACAGCGCCACGATCACCGCGAGCCCGGCGAGCAGGTTCTCCGCGGCGAAGAACGCCGGCGTCCACGCGACGTTGAGAACCATCTGTCCGGCGAACGCCGCGAGCGCGACCCGGCGAGCGGTCCAGCCGTCGCCGGTCCCCTTGCCGGTCCCGTCGGCACCCCCGGCGGTCGCGGTGTCGGCCCTGCGCCCGTCGGCCAGCCACACGAGCGCGACGGCGACGCCCATGAGCGTGAAGAGGAGCGTCCAGACGACGCCGAACAGCCACGGCGGCGGATAGATGGCCGGCTCCGCGAGCCCCTGGAACCACGGCGATCCGGGACCCGACAGCACCGCCGGCGCCGCGCCGACGAGGTTGACGAGCACGACGCCCGCGACCGCCGTCCCGATGGTTCGGCGACCGCTGCGCTCCGGTCCGGCCGTCGACGTCTCGGTCATACCGCCCGTAGGACCCAGACGGTCAAATGCGATCCGCCGACAGACGGGATCCGCCGGGGCGCCTCCTCGCGCGCCGATTCCTCCCGCCAACTCTATATAAACAGGCCCTTGATATGAGTTCGCACACCCCGCTCGGGCGCGCAGCGAACCGAACGGCGCTATCCTCCGGTACTTTTATATAGAATCGCAATCAACCTCTCTCTTGATTATGGCTCAGCAGATGGGTAACCAGCCCCTCATCATCATGTCCGAGGACTCCCAGCGGACCTCGGGCAAGGACGCACAGTCCATGAACATCACGGCCGGGAAGGCCGTCGCCGAATCCGTACGGACCACACTCGGTCCGAAGGGGATGGACAAGATGCTCGTCGACGACTCGGGCGGGGTCGTCGTCACCAACGACGGCGTCACCATCCTCGAGGAGATGGACATCGAGCACCCGGCGGCCAACATGATCGTCGAGGTCGCCCAGACCCAGGAGGACGAGGTCGGTGACGGGACGACCACGGCGGTCGTCATCTCCGGCGAACTGCTGGGCAAGGCCGAGGACCTCCTCGACCAGGACATCCACGCCACCATCCTCGCGCAGGGCTACCGCCAGGCCGCCGAGAAGGCCAAGGAGGCGCTGGAGGACATCGCCATCGAGGTCGACGCCGACGACACCGAGATCCTCGAGTCCATCGCCGCCACGGCGATGACCGGCAAGGGCGCCGAGAACGCCAAGGACACCCTCTCCTCGCTGGTGGTCAGCGCCGTCCAGTCCGTCGCCGACGAGGACGGCGTCGACACGGACAACATCCAGCTGGAGACCGTCGTCGGCGGCTCCATCGACGAGTCCGAGCTCGTCGAGGGCGTCATCATCGACAAGGAGCGCGTCCACGAGAACATGCCCTACGCCGTCGAGGACGCCGACGTGGCGCTGCTCGACACCGCCATCGAGGTGCCCGAGACGGAGCTGGACACCGAGGTCAACGTCACCGACCCCGACCAGCTCCAGCAGTTCCTCGACCAGGAGGAGGAGCAGCTCAAGGAGTACGTCGACAAGCTCAAAGACGCGGGCGCGGACGTCGTCATCTGTCAGAAGGGCATCGACGACATGGCCCAGCACTACCTCGCCCAGGAGGGCATCCTCGCGGTCCGCCGCGCGAAGAAGTCCGACATGAAGGCGCTCTCCCGGTCGACGGGCGCCCGCATCGTCTCCAACATCGACGACATCACCGCCGACGACCTGGGCTTCGCGGGCAGCGTCGCCCAGAAGGACGTCGCCGGCGACGAGCGCATCTTCGTCGAGGACGTCGAGGACGCCAAGGCCGTCACCATGATCCTCCGCGGCGGCACCGAGCACGTCGCCGACGAGGTCGAGCGCGCCATCGAGGACAGTCTCGGCGTCGTCTCGGTCACGCTCGAAGACGGGCAGGTCCTGCCCGGCGGCGGCGCGCCCGAGGCCCACCTCGCGCTGGAACTGCGTGACTTCGCCGACTCCGTCGGCGGCCGCGAGCAGCTCGCCGTCGAGGCGTTCGCCGACGCCATCGACGTCGTCCCGCGCACGCTCGCCGAGAACGCCGGCCTCGACCCCATCGACTCGCTGGTCGACCTGCGCTCCCGCCACGACGGCGGCGACACCACGGTCGGGCTGGACGCCTACACCGGCGACACCGTCGACATGGTCGAGGAGGGCGTCGTCGAGCCCCTCCGCGTCAAGACCCAGGCCGTCGAGTCCGCGACCGAAGCGGCCGTCATGATCCTCCGCATCGACGACGTGATCGCTGCGGGCGACCTGAAGGGCGGCGGCACGGACAACGACGACGAAGGTGCCGGCGGCCCCGGCGGCCCCGGTGGCGCCCCCGGCGGCATGGGCGGCGGCATGGGCGGCATGGGCGGCGGCATGGGCGGCATGATGTAGAACCCACTTTTTGCGGCGGAGAGCCCCTCGCGCGCCTGCAGCGCGCTGCGGGGGTCCTCCGCCGCAAAAACGTGGGGAAAAAAGCCGGGCGCTCCCTTCGGTCGCGCCCGGTGAATCGCGCGCCTTCGGCGCGCGAATGCTTACCCGTCGCCTCTCGCACCGCCTTCCGACCGCTGCGGACGGCTCCCGAACCAGGCTTCCGCACTTCTCTCCGTTTTCGGCTGCCGAGCGGCAGCTCCGGGTCGTTCAGTCGTGAACACCGGGAACCGCTCAGCCACCGCCGACCGCTTCGAGGTCCGTCCGGAACCCCTCGACGGCGTCGTACCGCTTCATCTTCTCCCTGGCCATCGCCTTCCCGAGGACGCTGTCGAGTTCCTCGGGGACCGCCTCGTGGACCGCGCTGGGCGCGGGCGGGCGGCCGTCGAGGACGCCCTCGCGGACCTCGGAGTAGGTGCCGGTGTACGGCGACCGGCCGGTGAACAGGTAGTAACAGGTCGCGCCGAGGCCGTACACGTCGGTCGCGGCGTCGACGCGGCCGAAGTCGCTGTCGAAGTACTCCGGCGCGGCGAAGCGCGGGTCGAGGTAGTTCGCCGGCTGGAAGTACTCCCGGAAGGCGTGCATCAGGCCGACGTTGTCGAGCATCGGCCGCTCCAGCCCCGAGAGGGCGTCGCCCCGGAAGACCACGCTCCGGGGGTCGATCCCGGCGTGGACGGTGCCGTGGCGGTGGCAGTGGGCGACGGCGTCGGCCAGTTGCTCGGCCTGGCGGAGCGCCTCGTCCACCGGCGGGCGGTCGCGGTCGGCCAGCGACGCGTCGACGGGCTGGGTGGCCACCCACGGCCGCGGCCGGTCGCCCCACTCGAAAAGATCCACGACGCGCTCGCCGTCAGCCAGCGTCCGCCAGCGGCTCAGCCGTTTCGTGAGGTCGGCCGCGAAGTCGAGGCGGTCGGCCTCGTCGGGCCGCTCGAACAGCCGCGTCGCGACGCCGCGCTCCTCGTCCTCCTCGACGGCGCGACAGCGGTACCCGGTCGCGAACCGCTCCTCGCACCCCTTAGCGACCGCCGAGAGCCGGTCGAACGAACTCAGGGCGCCGATGGCCGCGAACGTCTCCGGCGTCTCCGGCTGTCGCCCGCCGATCGTCGGCGTCCGCTCCGCGGTGTCGTCCGCGTCCCCGGACTCGGCGGGCGTCGCCGGCTCGGCGGGGATCGATTCCGCGCCGCGTCCCTCGAAATCCGGGTGGGTCGGGTGGGTCTCCGGGACCGCCTCGCCGTCCGCCGCTCGCCCGACCCGGGGCGTCCGCTGGGGTCCGGGTCCGGCTCCGGGCCCGGGCTCGGATTCGACGGGCCGCTGGTGGACCCCGCCGGGTCGGTCCGAGGGGCGGACGACCTGTCGCCCCTCGCCGAGGTCGGCGACTGCCGTCTCGCCGACGCCACCGTCGGTCTCGACGAGTCGTGCGGAGTCCGCAGCGCCGCCGCCCGACGACGGTGAACCGGCCGACGTGCCGACGCCGGCCGCTCCTCCGCCGGGTCGGTCGGTGACCGCTCCTCCGCCGGGTCGGTCGGCGGCCGGCCGTCCGCCGTCGCGCGACCGTCCGTCGGCACCTCGTCGTCCGCCGTCGGCGTCGAGCGGGCCGAGCGCCGCGGCGGAGTCGACGGCCTCGGCGACGCGGCCGGGGTAGCTCCCGCGGAGGTACGCGAGCACCTGGCCGACCTCGAACGGTTCCGCGCCGCTCTCGCGGTCGGTCCAGGCGGCGAGCCGTTCGGCGAGGTAGCCGACGGCGGCGGGCTGGTCGTCGGCGAGCGCGCAGAGCGTCCACGCGGCGCCGATCCGGACGGCGGTCGCGTCGTCGCCGAGGGCCGAGAGGAGTTCCGGGACCAGGCGGTCGCTGCCGCCGGCCGCGCGGGCGACCGCGCGTAGCGACTCGTCGGTCCCGGCGCCGTCGCCGACGACCAGCCCCGCGAGCACGTCCCGGACGTCCCGGTCGGCCGCGTCGCCGTCGACGGCGGCCGGACGGCCGTCCGAACCCCGACTCTCCATACCCGTGAGAAGCCCACTCACCCCACAAGAATACCCGTCAGACCGCCGTCAGACGGGCCGCTGACGGCTGTTTCGGAGCCGGAGAATCGGGGCGGATCCACGCACCCGCGCCCGGCGGACGCCGGGCTGGTCGACCCGCGTCCCGGACCCGCCGCGTCCCTGCGCCGCCCGACACGCCGGCGCGACCGCGCCCGACTCGTGTCGGGTGTCGCCGCGCTACTCGGTGTCGAGCTCGAACTGCTCGTGCTCGGAGGCGGCGTTGAGCACGACGCTCGTGTTGGACTCCTTGATCTCGGGGTCGACGAGCAGCTCCTTGATGTGCTCGTTCATGCCGTCCGTGTCGGTGAACTTGCCGATGGCGATGATGTCGTAGTCGCCGGTCACCTCGTAGACGGAGATCATCTGGTCGTGCTCGCGCAGCGACTCGGTCACCTCCGGGAGGGAGCTGCCCTCGATCTTCAGCTGGAGGATGGCGGTCACGTCGTAGCCGAGCTTGTCGTAGTCGACCTTCGGGGTGTACCCCTCGATGATGCCGTCGTCCTCCAGGTCCGAGAGGTGGTTCGACACCGTGGTCACCGACACGTCCAGGTCCTCGCCGAGGCTGCGGAGGCTCGCTCGCCCGTCGCCCAGCAGCGCGTTTACCAACTTGCGGTCCAGATTTTCGTACGTCATTACGTCCACAGACGACACCGGGGCATTAGAATTTTACGAATATACAATTCCGTCTCCCGAAGGGGAAGATTTGCGCAGATGGATAGGATTTTAATACTATGGCTACACCCTTCGGGTGTCGATAACAATGACAAGCGAAAACGCGAAACCGGACGGGGGTCTCTCCGCCGAGGCACAGGACGTACTCGACGAGATCGAGGAGCAGAACGTCGACTTCCTGCGGCTGCAGTTCACGGACATTCTGGGGACGGTCAAGAACGTCTCGATCCCGGCCGACCAGGCCGAGAAGGCGTTCACCGAGGGTATCTACTTCGACGGCTCCTCCATCAACGGCTTCGTCCGCATCCAGGAGTCGGACATGCGCCTGGACCCGGACCCGTCGACGTTCTCCGTCCTGCCGTGGCGCAACGACGACGACAGCGCCGCCGGCCGGCTCATCTGTGACGTGATCGATACCTCCAGCGGCCAGCCCTTCTCCGGCGACCCGCGCGGGGTGCTCAAGCGCGCCATCCAGCGCGCCGAGGACATGGGCTACACCGTCAACGCCGCGCCCGAGCCCGAGTTCTTCCTCTTCGAGGAGGACGAGGAGGGCCGCGCGACGACGAAGACCAGCGACCAGGGCGGCTACTTCGACCTCGCGCCGAAGGACCTCGCACAGGACGTGCGCCGGGACATCATCTTCGGCCTCGAGGACATGGGCTTCGACATCGAGGCCTCCCACCACGAGGTCGCCCGCGGCCAGCACGAGATCAACTTCACCTACGACGACGCGCTGTCGACGGCCGACAACGTCGCCACCTTCCGCGCGGTCGTCCGCGCCATCGCGGCCGAGCACGACCTCCACGCCACGTTCATGCCCAAGCCGATCCCGCGGATCAACGGCTCGGGGATGCACACCCACCTGTCGCTGTTCGAGGACGGCGAGAACGCCTTCCACGACGGCGACGACGAGTTCGACCTGAGCGAGACGGCCAAGCAGTTCATCGCCGGCATCCTCGACCACGCGCCGGCCATCGCCGCCGTCTCCAACCCGACGGTCAACTCCTACAAGCGGCTGGTCCCGGGCTACGAGGCGCCGGTCTACGTCGCCTGGTCCGACCGGAACCGCTCGGCGCTCATCCGCAAGCCCGCCGCGCGCGTCCCGGCCGCCTCCCGCATCGAGGCGCGCTTCCCGGACCCCTCCTGTAACCCCTATCTCGCCTTCGCCGCGCTCATCCACGCCGGCCTCGACGGCATCGAGCGCGGCCTCGACTGCGACGATCCGGTCCGCGAGAACATCTACGAGTTCGACGAACAGAAGCGCGAGGAGTACGGCATCGACACGCTGCCGACGAACCTCGGCGAGGCCCTCGACGCCCTCGAGTCGGACGAGGTCATCGCCGACGCGCTCGGCGAGCACGTCTACGAGAACTTCGTGGAGGCGAAGACCCAGGAGTTCGACGACTACCGCGTCGACGTCTCCGACTGGGAGCTCGACCGCTACCTCGAGACCTTCTAACTCGGCCGCCGTCGGCCCACGCTGTACCGTTCGGGCCCGACGCCCGCGGCGGGTCGCTTCCCGCGGGCTCGCGGCCCCTCGCGTTTCGCTTCTCGCCAGCCGCGTCTCCGCGCCGCCGTCCGGTCGCCACCGCTGTATCCGCTGAGCCGCCCTCCGACGGGCGGCGACGCCCTCGCCCGCCGACAGGTCACCGCCGCCTTTATACCCTCATACCGGCTCACTCTCTCCAACGGACGGTTCGGTCGCCCACAGGCGACGGAGAACGTGTGAAGATACTCTCGTGTAACGCCGGCTACCTGCTCGACTACGACGGATCGCTGCGCGAGTACGCGCTGAAGCCCCACCGGGCGATGCTCGGCGACGACGCCGCCGAGCAGCGCGCCACCGAGCGCCTCGTCGACGTGATCGCCGACGAGCGGCCCGACGTGGTCTGCCTGCTGGAGGTCGACCAGGGCTCCGCCCGCACCATGACCGAGGGACAGGTCACCCGCCTCGCGGAGGCGCTGACCGACCGCGGGCTGGCCTACCACGCCCGGGCCGACGCCAAGTACGGCGACGGCAACGTCCTCGGCCGGCTCCCCGTGCTCTCGCATCTCTCGAACGGCCTCCTCGTCCGCGACGACATCGACGCCGCCATCGAGGCCCACTACCTCGAGACCGGCCCCAAGCGGCTCGTCACGGAGGTCCGCATCGGCGACCTGTCGATCTTCGCGGTCCACCTCGCGATGAGCGGCCGCGGCCGCCGCAAGCAACTCGACGAGATCGCCGCCATCGTTGCCGAACGGGACCGCGTCGTCGTCGCCGGCGACTTCAACGCCTACGACGGCCTCGAGGAGGTCCGGTCGGCGCTGGAGGAGACCGGGCTGGTCCTCCACAACCCCGGCGAGACGGTCCCGCCGCGCCCGTTCGACACCCTTGTCTCCGAGACTCGCACCCTCGATTTCTTCCTCACGTCGCCCGACATCGAACCCACCCGTTGCGACGTGATCGACGTGCAGGTCTCCGACCACCGCCCCGTCGTGCTGGAGTTCGAGAACGGTGGGCCGTGAGCGCCCGTTCCGGACGGAGCGACCGCGACGCGACGGCGGCGTGGGAGTACCGGGTCGGACCCGAAACACCAAAGCCCGGGACGCCACCAGCCACGCACGATGACACCGACGCTGCCCGGCGACGCCGACGAGTGGGCCGACCGGCTCCAGGCGCGGCTCAACGACCGCGACGCCTTCGCGGAGGCCGCCGCCGGTTTCGAGGCCACCTTCCGGTTCGTAATCTTGCCGGACGACCGCTACGACGGCGACCCCGTCGCGCTCACCGTCGTCGTCGCCGACGGCGCCTGCGTGGCCGCCCGCGGCAACGACCCCGACGCCGACTACGACTTCGGGCTGGCCGGTCCCTACGCCGTCTGGGTCGACCTCCTGGAGGACGAGATCGATGTCACCGAAGCCGTCATGGGCGGCTCCTTGGAGTTCGAGGGCTCGGAGATGGCGCTGTTGAGCAACCGCGAGGCCGTCACGGAGCTCGTGCGTGCGGCCCAGAACGTCGAGGCCGACTACGCCTACTGAGGGCGGCGCCCGTCACGTCCGTCGAGCGGGGACCGCTCGGTTCGCGTTCGGGGTGACTACTCGATCTCTAGCCGGCCGCTTCCGTCGCTCCCCCCGCTGGAACCCTCGTCCCATTCGAGTTCGAACTCGACACTCAGTTCAGTCATGTTGCCGGACGGGCCCTCGCGTTCGGCTTTGACCTCGAAGGTCGGTCGGTCGGGCGGATCCAGTGTCACGGACTCGGAACCCGCTTTCAGGCTGATGGCGTCTCCGCTGTCGAGGTTGTCCGCGACCTTTCGAAGGTACGATGCGATCTCCGCTCGGCTCTGGTCGCTCTCCGACTTGAACAGGACCTCTTCGGGCATACTGTACGATACGCCGCCTGTCCCGATAAGTGAATCCCCTGTGTGGTCACAACACGGAGTCCGCGACTGAAACGGTTAAGGCCCGGCCGGGTGGAGGCGGAGACGTGTTAGACAAACTCGGCGCCGCCGGGATCGTGGGGATCCTCGTGATCCTGGGCGGTATCGGACTGATCGCGTCGGTCGAACCGCTGATCGCCGCCGGGATCGGCCTCGTCGTCGCCGGGGTCGGCCTGATCCTCTACGGCGTCGTCACGAACGTCCTGGCCTCGTTCGGCATGGGTGGGATGGTCTGAACGCGCCGGTCAGTCGCTCTCGCCGCGGTCGCCGGCGCGGTGCTCGCTGATGAGCCGGTCGACCATCGCGGCGTTGCGCTCGCGCTCCCGTTCCTCGGCGCGCTCGTTCCAGTCCTCGACGGCCGCCTCGACCTCGCGCTCGCGGGCGACCGCCAGCTCGTCGACCTCCTGGATGGTCACCAGGTTCGCGGGCGCGACCGGGATATCGTGTTTGAAGAGGATCTCGTCGGCCACGTCCGAGAGCCCGCCGTTGCGGAGGACGAGCTTCGGGTCCACGTCGACGATCTTGTCGGCCGTCGAGGCGCCCGCGCCGGAGGCGTCCCGGAACATGATCACGTCATCCTCCGCGAGCCCGAACCGCTCGTCGGCGTCGTCGATGGCGTCGCTAGTGAACTGCTCGACGACCTTGACGGGCGTCAGCCCCTCTTTGGCCTCCGACACGTCCGCGAAGTTCGAGTGGTCGAGCTTCCAGAGCGCCTTCAGCCGCTCTAACTTGCCCTCCAGTTCCTCGATGCGGTCGTCCTTCTCGTCGATCTCGCCCTGCAGGCGGCGGTTCTCACGCTCCAGCCGGGTGACCTCCCGGTCTTTGCGGGCCTCCTTGCGCGTCTCCGAGCGGGCCTCGCTGAGCTTGCCCTCCAGGTCGTCGATCTCGGCGTCCTTCTCGTCGATGGTGTCCTCGAGGCTCTCGACGTGCGACTGCAACTGGGCGACCTGCGATTCGAGCTGGGAGATCCGCCGCTGCTCGGGCGATTGCTCGTTGTCCGGCCCGTCGGCTGCCCCGTCGTCGCCGCCGTCGCCGCCGTCGTCCCGGAGGTCTTCGAGGACGGTCTCGACGGACTCCCCGCCGGTAACGACGCGGGCGACGACCGGCCCCACGTCCTGGCCGGGCGGGACCTTCGCGGCGATCCGCTCGAACTGGTCCTTGTGGGCGTCGTAGGCGCCGAACGCAGCGGCCATGGCGTCGCGTTCGTGGTCGTTGTCGTAGCCCTCCTCGCGGGTGCGGTGCTGTTTCACGTCGACCGGCAGGTCCCGGTCGGGGGTCCAGCCGGCGGCGTCGAACGACCGGCGGAGTTTCTCGACCGTCGAGGGCATCGGCGTCACGTCGGCGGCGACGATGACGGGTCGGCCGCGCTCGACGATCCACTCGGTCACCTCGGCGCTGTCGGCGGTCCTGGTACTCAACACGTCCAGCACCTCGCCGTCGAGGCCGACGATGGCGACCGCGGTGGTCGTCCCGGGGTCGACGCCGACGACGACGTGGTCGCGCCGTTTCGCGAGCGGGCGGAACTCGATGCCGTCCCGGCGGACGCGCTCGACCTCGACGCGCACGTCGCCCGCCCGCTCGTTCGAGACGGGGATGTCCCGCGGGCGCCCCTCGACGGTGAAGACGGCGTTGGAGAAGCCGCCGTACTTCTCG
Source organism: Halosimplex marinum (assembly GCF_051414075.1). Taxonomy (NCBI): domain Archaea; kingdom Methanobacteriati; phylum Methanobacteriota; class Halobacteria; order Halobacteriales; family Haloarculaceae; genus Halosimplex; species Halosimplex marinum. Next base: position 1,418,649 of record NZ_JBLKNY010000003.1, read on the forward strand.
GTCACCTCGCGCTCGTAGTCCAGCCCCGCCTCCTGGAGTTCGGACTCGACCTCGCGGGTGCGCTTCTTGACCGAGCCGTGGATGCGGCGGGTGTAGCGGTCCTCCGACCAGCCGCCGCCACCGCCGGTCGAGCGGCCTCGCGAGACCTTCACCTCCGTCTCGTCGGTAAAGGCGGAGACGACCTGGCCGACGTTGTTGGCGGCGAGGCGGGCGGCCGCCTCCGCTTCCTTCATGGGATCCTTGCCGTAGGGCACGTCGTGGCGGTTGGCGACGCGGGAGAGCGGCTCCGGGCGCTCGGCGCCGGTGACCTGGACCAGCGTCGTCTCGTCGGGGAGCTCCCCCAGAAAGTGGACCAGCGCGTCCTTGTTCTCGGCAAGTTCGTACATGTTGTCGGTGGCGACGATGGCGGGTCGCTCGTCGCGGATCAGCCGGCGGAGCTTCCGCCGGGAGACCACGTCCCGGTCGACGTGCTCGCCGTCGAACGCGACCAGCGCGTAGGAGACGTCCCCGCGCACGTCGCCGCTCTGGACGTCCACCCCGAAGACGACGGCGTCCAACGCACTCGTGCGGGTGCTCACACGCACGCGTATGCAATCTGCGAATATAAACCCGGCGCGGGCCCCGACCGCTCGACGGAGCGCGGGTCGGACCGGCCCGTCACGACACTCCCGGTCGGCGGGCGACTCGGGCCGGGCCGTCTGACGGGGGATCAGTCAGAGGTGTTCCTTGCACGTCTCGGAGAACGTCGCCAGCGGCAGGTCGGCCTCGGAGTCGACGCTGACGAACAGGCCGGAGAACTCCCCGGACGCGAAGTGGAAGGCCGTCACCTCGTCGAAGCGGTGGATCGAACACTGCAGGTCGCCGGCGTCGAACAGGTCCTCAAGGTGGCCCCGTCCGAGTCCCTGCAGGACGAGTTCGTCGTGGACCCGCTCGGCCTGCGAGCGGACGCGCTGCTCGGCCGACGGCGCGACGTAGACGGGGTCGTAGCCGTCCCGGTCGTACGTGGCGACCACCCGCAGGGCGTCGCCGGCCACCTCCCGGAGGGCCGCGACCAGCGCGTCCGCGTCATCGATTACCATACGTCACGCCCTTCCGGGGCTCGCTTTGTCAAAGTAGCGGCCGTGCGCGCGGTCCGCGAACGCGCCGCGGGACGCCGCCGAACGCCGCTGGCCGTCCGCGGACGCCGCGCGGAGCGTCGGCGGGCTTCCGCGAGCGGTCGTTTTACGTCCGCGCACCCCGTCCGTCGGCCATGGAGTACACCACACTCGGCTCGACCGGGATGGAGGTCTCGAAGGTCTGTCTCGGCTGTATGAGCTTCGGGAGCGGCAGCGACTGGATGCTCGACGAGGACGAAGGCCGCGAACTCGTCGAGCGGGCCATCGACCTGGGGGTCAACTTCTTCGACACGGCCAACACCTACTCGGCAGGCGAGTCGGAGCGGGTCCTCGGCGACACCCTCGCCGACTACGACCGCGACGAGCAGGTCGTCGCCACCAAGGTGCGCTTCTCGGGCGCCAAGGAGCACCGCAACGCCGAGGGCCTCTCGCGGAAGACCGTCGAGCAGGAACTCGAACACTCGCTGGACCGGCTGGGCATGGACACCGTCGACCTGTACCAGATCCACCGCTGGGATTACGACACGCCCATCGAGACGACCCTGCGCGCGCTCGACGACGCCGTCTCCCGGGGGAAGGTCCGCCACGTCGGCGCCTCGTCGATGTGGGCCCACCAGTTCCAGGAGGCCCTGCGGGTCAGCGACGAGGAGGGACTCGCCCGCTTCGAGACGATGCAGAACCTCTATCACCTGACCTACCGCGAGGAGGAACGGGAGATGTACCCCGTCTGCGACCGGGAGGATGTCGGCGTCATCCCCTGGAGTCCCCTGGCCGCGGGGTATCTCACGCGCCCCCACGAAGAGTTCACCGCGACCGACCGGGGCGAACACGAGATCGACTACGGGACGCCCTACCACGAGGGCCCCGGCAGCGAGGAGATCAACGAACGAGTGCAGGAGTTGGCCGAGGAGGAGGGCGTCACGATGGCCCAGATCGCCCTCGCGTGGCACTTCGAGAACGACAACGTCGACGCGCCCATCGTCGGCACCTCCAGCATCGAACACTTGGAGGAGGCCGTCGAAGCCCTGGATATCTCGCTGTCGGACTCCGACGTGGAGTACCTCGAAGAGCCGTACCACCCCGTCCCCGTCTACGGGCACGAATAGCCGGATAGCGAGGGGTTTCCCGGCGCGACCACTGCAAGTTCGACCACCGCAACGCCGCGGGCACCGCCAGCCTTTCGACGGACTCGCCCGGATCGACGGACGTGCCAGACCAGCGCCGAGCGACACACACCCTCTCGACGGGTCAGGAGGTGGTCGTTCCACTGGAGACGGAGGCCGAGGCGACGGCGGTGGTCGTCACGGCCGACGCGGGGGCGGCCGCCGAGTGGCTCCCTGACTCTCTCGCACCGGTCCGCCTCGCACCCGGCCGCACCGCCGTCACGTTCCTCTCGGTGGACTACCGCCGGATCGGCGACGACGCGATGGCGCCCTACGAGGAGTTCGGCGTCCTCCTGGCCGCCACGCCCGCCGGCGGTCCCATCCCGGAACTCGGTGCCCTCCGACGCGGACTCGCGGGTCCGCCGGGTGGCCTCGGCGACTACGTCGCGGCGCTACCGGTCACCACCGAGCCGGCCCGGGCGCTCGGCGCCGAGATCTGGGGGTACCCCAAGTCCGTCGCCGATGTCCGGATCACCGACCGGGGCGACCGCCGGCGGACGGCCGTCCGCGACGAGCGGGGCCACCTCCTCACGCTCGATGCCCCCTGGAATCCGCGGTTCGAAGCGGCCGTCGAGACGACGAGCTACACCGACGGGGACGGACGCGGGGCCGGGGCCCATGGCGGAGCCCCGGCCCGTCGTCAGCCGCTGGAGCTGTCGGGCCGGTTCGGCGGCCGGCCGTTCGGCGGGGCCTACACGCTGGGCCACCATCCGCTGGCCGAGCGCCTGCGCGACCTGGAGCTAGGTCGGCCGCTGGGGGCGCTCGCGTTCGACGGTCGATTCACGATCGGCGGCGGGCGACGAGTCGACCCCTGAAGGGTCCGGCCCGTCGCCCGAGGCGGCTGTCTCGGCATCTGCGGCGGCCGACTCGGAGTCCGACAGGGACGACTCGTCCGACGGGCCGGCTGCCCGCGGGGGATCCGTCTCCGTCGCGTCGCCGCCGACGGGGAGGAACACGCGGGCGAGGATTCCGGGTCGGAGCAGCGACGTGGGCGACCGTTCGAGGTCGAGCACCTCGCCGTAGGCCGCCGCGAGGACGCCGTCGTCGTTGGCCGCCCGGAGCAGGCGGTCGAAGTACCAGTTGAACAGCCGCTCGCCGAGCGACGGCTCCCCCTCGGTCTGGGGGTACTGGTAGTCGACGCCGGTCGCCATCCGCCAGGCCGTGTCGACCACCGGGGCCAGCCGGTCGAAAAATCGGGTGGGCAGACCGTCGAGCCCGCCCTCCGCCAGCGCGTGGTGGAGGACCACCGCGTCGAGGGCGGCGACGGACATCCCCTGGCCGTACGCGGGGTTGAAGCTGGAGACGGCGTCCCCGGTGACGACCAGGCCGTCGGGGAACCGGTCCAGCTGTTCATAGCGGCGGCGCAGGCTCGCCGGGAACGGGTAGCGGGCGACCGACTCGGAGACCCACCGCTGGCGCCGCAGCAGGTCGCCCACCAGGTCGACGGGGAGGTCGTCGGCGAACGCGAGCACCGCCTCGCGGTCGGCGGGCGCGTCGTCGGCGTGGACCTCCGCGAGGAGCACGTCCCACTGGCCGCCCTCGATCGGGATCAGCACGGCGCCGCGGGTCTCCGGCGGGTCGGCGGGGACGCTGATCATCCGCCTGTCACCGGGCGGGCGCTCGATCCGCAGCGAGGCGTACTGCAGGTCGATCCCGACCCGATCCTCCGGCGGCGCGGCGAAACCGTGGTCGGCCAGCCACTCGGGCGTCCGGCTCGCCCGCCCCGTCGCGTCGACGACGAGGTCGGCGTCGATCGCGTCGACGGCCCCGTCCTCGCGGACGGTGACGCCGGTGACGGCCGTCTCCGCCTCGTCGGTGCGGTAGCCGACGAACTGACAGTCGTCGCGGATCCGGACGGCCTCACGGGCGCGGAGCCGCTCGCGGACGACGTGTTCGAACAGCGGCCGGCTCGCGCAGTAGGAGGGCGTCCGCTCGTCGCCGCTGGCGAGGTAGCCGCCCTTCTGGTATTCGACCAGCTGGCGCGTCACGTCGACGATCAGCCCGCCCTCGGCCGCCAGGTCCTCGCCGAACCCCGGGAAGAGGTCCTCGAGGGTCGCCTGGCCGGCGCCCAGCAGCGCGTGGGGGTGGCTGGTCTGGGGGGCGCCCTCGCGGGCGACCGGCACGTCGGGCAGGGAGTCGCGCTCGACGACGACCACCTCGTCGAAGCCGTCCGCGAGCACCCGCGCCGCACAGAGCCCGGCGATGCTCCCGCCGAGGACGACCGCGCGCTCGCCCAGCCGATCGATCCGGCCCGGCCGGTAGCGGTCGAGGGTCGACAGCGTCACCGCGACCACCTCCGGGCCCTCGGGGGCCGCGGCGCCGACCGTCTCCTGTTCGTCGTCGCTTGCGGGGACAGTTCGCTCACGTGATCGACTCGGACCGCAACGAGAATAGGCAGTTCCCCTCACCCGTGGCGCAGGTTTATAACTCGACCGCTCCCGGCCCCGCCCGGAATCCTTTTCTCCCAGCCCCGCGCCCGGTCGCCCGTGTCACGGAACGGCGTAACCGCTTCGGCGAGCGAACCCGCGGACGCGCCGGTCGCGCTCGTCACGGGCGCGGGCGGCGGGATCGGCGCGGCCATCGCGCTGGCGTTCGTCGACCGCGGCTGGCGCGTCTACGCGACCGACGTGGCGACGCCCCTGCCCGAGCGGGTCCGCGCCGACTGCGAGACGCGCGCGCTGGACGTGACCGACGACGGGCAGTGCGGCCGCGTCGTCGACGAGGTAGTCGCGGAGGCCGGGCGGCTGGACTGCCTGGTGAACAACGCCGGCTACGCCGAGGCCGGGCCGGTCGAGGACGTGCCCGTCGAGGCCGCCCGCGCCGAGTTCGACGTGCTCGTCCACGGTCCCCACCGGCTCGCCCGCGCGGCGCTCCCGCATATGCGCGAGCGCGGCCGGGGCCGGATCGTCACCGTCTCCAGCGTCATGGGATTGGCCTCCTCGCCGGGGCTGGGCGCCTACGCCGCGGGGAAGGCCGCCGTCGAGTCGCTCCACGACGCGCTCCGGGTCGAGTTGCGCGGGACGGGCGTCGACGTGAGCCTGGTCGAGCCGGCGTGGGTCGAGACGGAGTTCGCCGACGCCGCCCGCGAGCGGCTGGCCGGCCGGGAGCGGACGCCCGCCTACGCCCGCACCTACGCCGCCGTCGACGACGGCTGGACCCTCGACAGGAACCCGCTGGCGGTCGACCCCGAGCGCGTCGCCGCAACCGTCGTCCGCGCCGCCGAGGCCGACGACCCGCGGGCTCGCTACCCGGTCGGGGGGTTCGCCCGCTTCGTCCGGTGGACGACCTGGCTCCCCGCCCCGGCGGTCGACGCGATCCAGGCCGGCTACGAGCGGGCGACCGCAGTCGTCGGTCGCTGGCTGGGCTAGCGATGCCGAACACGCCGGGAGCGAACCGGCCGATCAGATGTCCTCGTCGCCGAACTCGTCGATGCGGTCGTGGACGTAGGCGGTCCACTCGTCGAGGGTCTCGTGCATCAGCTCCCGCGCCTCGGGGAGCGGGGTCGCGGAGTACTGGTAGACGTGGCCGCCGCCGTCGAGTAGCCGCCGCTCGCGCTCGGCCAGCCCCTTCTCGCGGAGCGTCGACAGCGAGCGGTTGACGTTGCTGCGGTCCCGCTGTAGCTGGTCGGCCAGCTCGGCGACCGTGCTCCCGGGGTGGTCCTGGAGGGTCAGGAAGGTCCGCACCTCGTGTTCCTGGACGTTGAAGACGCAGGCGAGCACGTCCTCGAAGCCCGGCTCCTCGTCGAGCATCAACTCGCGAAACCGCTGGGGCGAAGGGTCCGCCTCGACCATGGTACCCGTCCGTAGGTCCCCCTGCCGTTTAAACGGACACGGTACCCCGGGTCAGACCGGCCAGTCACCGGCCGTAGCCCTGCTCGACGAGGCAGGTCCGCATCGCCGACTCCGAGTCGTGTTTGTGCAGTCGCGTCGGCGTGTCGCAGTAGAAGGTCTCGCCGTCCCAGCGGAGCGTCACCTCGTGCTCGGCGTCGAGAAACTCCGTCCGGACGCGGACCCGCCCCTCCGATTTGATCCGGTCGAGCAGCTCGTCGGCGTCCAGCGCGCCGGCGTCGACGACGGGCGGGTCGGCCATCACCGCCCGCTTCGACCGCCGCGATAATCAGTGTTCGTCCCGCTCGCGCGGTGGCCGCACACTCGCGACCGTCGCGGGGGCGCCGCTCATACGGATTATTGCAAGCGTTTCCCGAGTCGACCGCACGCAGTCGTGCGGTCGATCCCGGAATGTCTCGTAATCCGTATCAGTGCCAGTTCCGGAGCGGGTGGGGCTGGCCGTTCCCGCGGTCGTCGTAGTACTTGCGGCCGATGAACGACTCGTCGAGGTTGCCCATCAGCGCGGTGTACGCGTCGTCGGCCGACTCGTAGGTCCCGACGTTCGACCGCGCGAGCACCGTCTCGACGGTCGTCGTGTCGCCCGTCGGCGCCTCGATCTCCACGTCGCCGACCCGCTCGGCGACCGTCGCCGCGTCGGTCGGGTACTCGCACGATTCCGTGAACAACTGCCGCGTCTCTGTGATCCGCATCTGTACGTCACGATCATTCTACGTCATTATAAATCATGAGGTTAAGAGCGTGTCAATCTCATGCACGGATACGTCGGGAGGTTCTGGACGATCGTGAACGAAACCGGGGGAGAAATCGAGGGTGTGGAGTTCGTGCGCGATGGCGGCCGGTCGGTGTTTGACTCGTCGCGGTCGGTCACGTCCGTCTCCGGTAGTGCTCACTCACGTGAGGAGGTACCTTTAGTATCTGTCACGTTAACGGAACCACCATGAGCGACGTGGTGCTGTACGTGCTGGCCGTTCCGGCCGCGGCCGTCGGGATCGTCCTCGCGCTGTTCCTCCACGAGGCGGCCCACGCCGCGCCGATCCTTCTCGCGGGCGACAGCGCACACATCTCGATCGGGAGCGATTCGGGACGGACGGGTCGTCTCGGTCCACTGGCGCTGACGGTCGGGTTCGACGGCGTCCGGAAGGCCCTCACGTACGGCTACTTCGAGTGGGAGGGGACGCCCTCGAAGCGGGTCCGGGCGGTCTCCTTTGCGGCCGGGCCGGCGATGACGCTCCTCGTCGTCGCGATCCTGGGGACGGTCGTGTTCCGCGACGGGAACGGACCGCTGTCCGTCTGCCTGACGGCCGTCTTCTACAGCGAACTCTACCGGGCGGTCGTGACCATCGTGCCGCGGACCTACTCCGGTGGCCCCTACGCGGGGCTCGACAGCGACGGCAAACAGTTTCTCGAACTCGTCCGGCCCTGACCGCCTCCCACCCCAATCTTGATTCGCGTCGAGCGTCAACGCTGTCAACGAGAATGTCACATCAGGTCCGGCTCGGAGACCACGTGTACGAACGCATCAAGGCCACCAAGCGCGACGACGAGTCGTTCAGCGACGCCGTCGAACGGCTGATCGGTGGGCGCTCGTTACGGGACCTCCGCGATGTCTTCGACGGGGACCAGGTCGACGGGATGCGCGAGGCCGTCGAGTCCGCCGACCGGGCGGACCGCGACGAGGTTCGGGAGGTCGCGGACCGGTTCGAATGATATTCAGCAAGACGAGATGTACCGAGTGGCGTTACTACCGTCGCCATCAAGTAAGAAGGCCAATGAGCCAGTCACCAATCAGAAGCAAAACGTGGTCCACAGACGCCACCTGTCGAAGAAGGCGAGCAGCGAGATGTTGAAATCGAAGATATCGGTGAACAGGGTGACGGTATCACGCGAGTCGAACGTGGCTTCGTCGTCATTGTCCCTGACACCGAACAGGGCGAGCGTGTAACTGTCGAGATCACTGATGTGCGCGAGAATGTCGCCTTTGGGGAAGTAGTAGAGCGCCTAAGTTACTACGGCTGATCCTCTCTTATTCCGGATTCATTCCGGTAGTAGTGTTCGATGCGGGCATCAATTTTCTACTAGTAGTTCTTTGAATCGGGACGACCACAGCGAAGAACTACTAGTAGTCACTGATTCGCAGGCGGATTTGAGGGGTTCCCATAGATACTTGACTGATATTATGAGATTGTTTATTTATTCTACAGTCTGTGTCGATCGTGGCGTAGAGCCCTTTTTCTCGCCGTCAACCTCAAGCTGTTTTTCATCAACCGCAACCCGCGACGGCTTCGCCGTCGGCGGGTCTCCCTGTGTATCGGCTAAAGCCCCTTTCCAGTTCCAGACCGCCTGATAGCAGCGCTCGACAGCCAACCAGGCCAAGACTCCCTCGACTCCACGTACCAACAGCCCCATCGAGTGATGTCGAACCGCAAAAACAGCGCACGGGTTTCGGGATTCGCCCATTCTCCCAAACGTCTTTATTGTCCATATCTAAGTTCTCTCTGACCAGGTCTACGAGTGTCATAGACACTACTCGCTACGATCTGTCCATTTCTCAAACCCTCTCAAGTAGACAGTGCCCTGAAGATCATTCTTCAAAATAACTTACAATATATGGCTATATAACAGATTTAAAATAGTTTCGATCATCTGGCGAAGGATTTCCCGCCGTGGCCATTGTTCTAGTTGAAGTTTCCGTTTCAACTCCGCGCATAGTTTCACAAAGATGAGTGGCTTCCAATTCCACTATAACACACTGCGCATTAATTTCTGAACGTAATCCTTTGGCAATATCACGTGTGAGTTCCTCTTGGATTGTCAGTCTTCGAGATCTCCACCGCACATACCGGATAAGCTTTGATAGCCCAACAACCTTCCCGTCGGGCTTATAGGCGATATTTGCTTTTCCAGTGTATGGCAGAAGGTGATGTTCACAAAGGCTGTATATTGGTATATCCGATTTTATGATGAGCTCGGTTTCTGAAGTTTCAAAGAGTTTCATTTCCGGTTTATGCTCATCTCGATACCCTTCACTCAATGTTTCTAACATTTTTGGCGCACGCCTTTTCCAGGTTTCAGTAAGAGAATCCCGGTCAGGATCTTCGTTGATACCTTCTAATATCTGACGCATTCCCATTTTTATCTTGTTTTTATCTATTACATTTTGTTCCGGTGAATCTTCTTGATTACTACTTTTGTTTACCATATTTCCCAGACTAAGTTGTGGAACTCTTCAAACCCCAATTATTCTTAATAATCATATCGAGGGACTTCCACCACAAAGCTCCGCAGTTTCTCTTACCTCCACAGATATATCTATAACATTATTAGGAAGAGAATCAACAAGAATCTCCTCCAATTTAATACTCATAATCTCTGCTGTTGGTGGATGATCAAGTATAATAATTGAATCACTGTCTCCACTTTCGGCAAATGCATCAATTAGCGGGTCGCCTCGCTCAACAAGAAATCGATGATCCCATCTCGAAATGACATCCGTTATCTTACCCTTATCCACTATCCACCCCTTATCCGATAGCTTACCCACCACTGTTACAGTTATCTCATAGTTATGACCATGTGGACGACTGCATTTCCCATCATGATGCATAATCCGATGCCCCGTACTAATCCGGATTGGTTTATCACGGCCGACATGCAAACACCTCTCAGAATCTAAGTCTAGGCCATCGGTTGACTGTTCTCCTGCTTTCTGCATGAACAAAATGTGGGTATAGACTAATTTAAAAATTTGGGTTTGGCGACATGATTAAATACCGGGGCTTGACCCCATTATATAGCAAAATACGGATGAAACAATAGTATAGAGTCCGCAAAAGATTTCGTCGGCGTTATTTATCCGACGAGCCACCAGTTGAAGCGCAGCTGGACCAGAACGGTGTTACCGGGTCTGGCAGAAGGGTATTGATCGCCACCTCAATAACGGATTGGTCGCCGACCAGTTCGAGATCAGCAGACGCAGAGTCCAGCAATTCGGCAATAAGTACCGCAACAGCGGTGAGATTTCACCGCTGGAGACCCCTAGTCTCACCATCTCCGCAGAGTATCTTGGAGACATCGAAGAGAGCGTTCTCGAACTGCGCTAGGGCCTCGGCGCGGGCGCAGTGGCCATTGCCCACGTGATGTACGTTCGGCATGACATCTTGATCGCACACAACCGTGTTCACGCGATTCTGGAGGACTTCGAACCCAGTACGCCGCTTTCACCATCCATATGAACTAGTATACTAACGAGCATGACCAGCAGGTCCTAGCCGTCGAAGACGACGCTTCCCGGCGCATCTTCAACATGTTCGAGACAGACGCCAATTCACCCAGTTAGAACATCGAACCCTTGATAGCGTCTGCGAGGAGCCGAATGCACTGACCCCGATCTTGGAGGTGATCACCGACCAAGGTTCGGAGTTCATCAACACCCACCAGGACGAGCGGCCCTGTCTGGACCACGAGTTCGAAACGTATCTCTACGACAATGAGATCGATCACACTCCCTGCAAGGTTGGACGGCCGCAGTTGAAAGGGAAGATCGAGCGGTTTTTCCAGGCTTACGGCAAATACCGCAGGCGGTTCGGAACTTTCGACGAGTTCCTTACCTTGTACAACGAGGAGCGTCCTCACATGAGCCTCGACTGGGACAACTTGGAGACACCAATCGACGCATTAGACAGAGTCTTGTCATCTACTCAGGATGACTTTGACGACCCACTTGCAACCGAGCTGAGTCCCGATGAGTGACCGACCAAATCTTTAGCCGACAGCACAATGGATGATACAATAGCTCATGACTTTAACGGGCCCGGTCTGAAACCCAATTTATCTGATCTAGGACTCCTTCAGATTTTAGTTGTTCCGATCAATATTTGATATTTTGTTGGCTTCACTCCACATATTTGAGAATACCTCTCCGTATTCTGTTACTTTTTGATCATCATACGAAAGGGAACAACCTTCAATTCGGTAGTTTTCTGGTTCGGTATTAACCTCCGTTTTGAGAGTATAGGTGTCATCAATAATTGAAAAATCAAGTTGGCCTATGTTCTTCACACCTTCTTTTAAAAATTGATTACGATAAATCTGGTCTGTTAATATATATCGAACCTGTATCCCAATATCTTGTTGTTCTTTCATGGAATCAAACAACTCCTGAACCATTTCTTCATTCTCGCATACAAATATTCTTTTAATTTCCGCACCATCAGCTATTTTTGCACCCTGTATTTCCAATCCCTGTTGATTGTGTCCTTGTTCTATTTGCTCTGAGGAGGCGACCATTGTTGTTCTATATGAGTCTTCAATACTCCAGAGGACTTCAAGAAATACACTTGGAAAATCTCTTGGTTCAAAACCAGCTGCATTTACTTTTAAAAAGAGACGTGCCATTGGGTTATCTAACCCTTCGTCAGAGATCAGCTCTATGATCTTATCTTGTGATGACTTATTTTTAGTAAATTGCGTTCTCAACTGAAGGCTTTCACCCACAACTACCCCAATTAGAGCAATAATTAGGCTAAGTAATATTTGAAGCAGTGCTATTGTTTGATTATCTGGAGTGAAATAATATAATAGTCCTAATAAAATCAATAGGCCAGGAGCAACCTCGATAACTCTGAGGATTATCGAGTGAAGAACATTTTTTGCCATTAGCGGGTTCTTTCGTAAGAAATCGATTGAAATTGAGTATTACCTGTCTAGATGATAAAAAATCATTCCAGGAACTCAGCTAAGTGATTTTCATACGTTTCTGAGAATGGGGGCTTTCCGATCCATTTTGCTCCATCCGGAAGAGTCGGACCGGTCGGCGAAGATACAACAGACGCATCTTCTGGAGGATCGCGGTCACCAGAAACTTGCGTTAGGATGAGTGGTTCGAGATGCCAGTGATCTTGAGAATCAACCCGAGAATAAACATGAACAACTTGGGTGGAATCCACAGCCATTCCAAGCTGATCGTCTACAAGACGTTCTGCGCATTCTTCGAACGTTTCTCCAAATTCCATTAGACCGTGAGGGAATCGAATAGATCGTTCTCCTGGTGAATCGTGTCGAGGTAGACCCTCATGCCAATCTGTCAAAATAAAATCTGAATCTTCGACTGTAACCGCATGTGGTGCAATGTGGACCCCGCCAACAACTTCTTTTGTAAGCGGAGGACCAAAGTTAGCTTCTCCTTCTAATGGCTGAAAATCTGACGACAGCTCTAGTTCGTCGGTGTCATATCCCATGTGCACCTGTCAGTCTAGAGGACTCTTAATCTTTTCCCTTGGCGGTGGGGCAGAAGTGTTCTCATAGCGTGATTGTGGGGCTAGCGACATCGTTTCCTCGATGGTGATTAGCGAGTGCAACGGCCAAGCGGAGACAAAGAGCGAGGAAGACGTGTGCTTTGACTCTCACTTGGCCTCGGACCCGCGGGGTCCCGAGGCTGAGATCCTTACAGACGCTGATTGCTGTTTCAACCTGTGAGCGGACGAATACGTCTCTTCGAGTTGTTTCTGCTAGAGGCGTACCGTGTCGCTGTGCTCTTTGATCCGTTCCTCAACGCGGTAGTCAATATCGAGCGGATCGTTCGTGTTCCGTGAGTTGTACGGAGCAATCGGCACGACCGTCTGCGCCAGCAGGTGGTCGTGCCACCCCAGCATATCGAACTCAGAGTCACCGATCATCCAGCGTGGGCTTTCGACGGCGAGCGCGTCACGCGTGACGCGCATCGCCGTCTCCTGATCGACTTTCTTCGCTGGAGTGAACGCTGCTGCGACGGGGATGTTGTTGGCGGCGGTCACGACACAACAGCCGAGCCGTAATAGTAGTCGTCTTCATCGTGGTCGTAGTTCCACTCAGCGTCCTTGTCACGGTGATCAACGGGAATGTCTGTGCCGTCGATACGGAAGAGTTTGCCGAGCGGCACCTGCTCGGCAAGCTCGTGACTAACTCAAGGAACACGTCCTCTGCGACAAGTTCGAAGTCAGTGATGAACCGCGAGAGTGTCCGCCGGGACGGCGGACTCTCGAAGCCACACTGCCGCCAGACATCCTCGTTATGGAGTTCTCGCGCGATTGGACGCGGACCGTAGATGTCGTGATAGAAGCAGTGAAGGACGCCTTTCAGGAGTTCTGGTGGCTCGTGAACCCGTGTTCGCCCCCTCGGATCGGGGGCGAACACGGGATAGTCCACAAGAAACGAGAGATTCAACTGTTCAAACAGTGCCGTTGTCTCGGTGTCCAGTGTTTTGAAGACCTGTTCGACCATAGCGTTATCTGGTAGGACGGAACTGGTCGTGGACACATCAGATTCGTCCTACCGCTTCCTTGTGAGGACTTCTGCACCACCGCCATTTTCCCTTTTCAAGTGTATCAACGTTGAGTGCGGGATTGTAGAGTGCGGCGAAAGCTTTGGCCCAGCCATCGACGGACTTCCAAGACTATAATGGGGAACCGGCTGTAGAAGAGTCTAGTTCGGTATTTGAACAGACCGACCAACCTTTGACCAGCGACCGTTCCCCCCCGCGATTCACGGCGTGAATCACAGAGATCAAGGTCAACGAGCGCCCAGTTATACCAGGGCCTGCGATCGACGATGATCACCAGCTGTCACGACATCGCTTGAGCACTTCCTTGGTGAACGGCAACGCATCGAGGTCGGATCGGCCGGAAGATACCTTGATGTGGACGACTTCGAAGGTATCCACATCGACTGCTGCCAAGACGTAAGCCTCGTCGTCCTTGACGCTCACTTTCGTTTCATTAACTGTTACCGTCCCATGGTGGTCGGGTTCCGGCTTGAACAGGCGCGCCAGGCGATGATACCACTGGCGCACGCTCTTGTAAGACCGCCCCACCACCGACTCGACGCGGCGATACGACAAGCCTGCTTGTTACAAATACGCCGCTTCAACGCGCTGAGCGGTCGGCGTATCCTCATGTGAAAATATTCCCTCCTCCTGTGCTTGCTCGATCACGCGGTCGAGCATCCTCTGAGCACTCATAAGACTGTTCGATCGCGTCTTCTTTCACGCTAAGGTTGGCACCCTTCGAATCGGAAGCGAGAATTATATGCATCCTCAAGCAGAATGAGACCGCGCTGTCGAAGAAATTTTTCTTTGACGCCTTAGGTATTTAGACTGCCCCTCTCAGTTTTGACAGACTTTCATTTTAAATGTGACAACTGATCCACACCGGATTATATTTTCAAATTCTTATAATGGGGTCTATTGGATCCCATATAAACTGAACCAATAGCTTTGTTGTCGCTCACTGACATCAATGGTTTTGTCGCTATAACAACCAAAAGCGGAGTGATTACGTTCCGCTGGTGAGATTCCAGTAAACGCGTTGAACCGGACATTTCCAAGGTCCAATTTGGTATCTTTACTGATTTATTCCGATTTTTCAAGCTTTATGATAAATGATAGAGGTATTTGACTCATCTGATCAGGCGTCTCAAACCTTCTGGGGCTCACCTCTACAAGCCAAGGAAGATACTTCTCCTCCCAAATAAATCCGTATTCCTGGAAGGCAGATAGTTTAAAATCGTTCTCGATCGCAGATGTGATTAAGTCTGAGATGGAGTGATGTGTAAAATAAACTTCGTTTTCATTGTTGTAGGTACTATACTCTGTATCGTCATCACGGGAAACTAAAGAATAGCTGTCCTCATCCGATATATAATCATGCACCCCTTCTTCCCGGACGAATGAGAATGTTTCAATTGGGTAATCATGGACAACATTCATGTCTCCATCAATACATTTGATAAGAGGGTGAAAATCCCAAATTAACAAAGTTCCTCCATCCCGAAGTCGATTATATACAGACCGGAAATATTCAGATTCATTATAAATCCATCGGATTGATCCAAGAGTGGTCAAAGCTTTATCAAAGTCCTTATCCGTAGTATTGAGCCATTCAAAGACATCACTTTCAATGAATTTGTTATTGAGTCCTAGATTCGTATTTATCTGTTTAGCAAATCTGATCGCATGAGATGAAAAATCAACACCCCAGACTTGACTCTCAAAATTGCTAGCTATATAGGCTGCTTCTCTCCCATCGTTACACATTAGATGTACTAGTTCTTCATTTTTTAGTGGATCTAACTCTTGTATCACTTCCGGTGGTAAAATTTTCCCCCCTGATTTTATTTCTTCTTCAAAATCTCCCTTTATTTTATTGAACTTCTCATTCGCATATTCCCATGACTTGCGATTCATACGTTTGATCTCCGGCCTTTCCATACCCTCATCTTCACCCATGTTCCGAGTATTAGTCACTGTACTCTTAATAAATATTTGCTCACATGATTGGTTATTCCCCTAGGTAATATCCTTCCAGTTCTTCGATTGTCGATGATCATATCGAAGAACTACTATGCTGGCTGCCAGACGTAATCGGATATTCCCTCATAAAATCGTCTTTGGAACCGCTGAAGCGGGTATTCTATCGAGGCACGGCTCGGAGACTTCTGGCTTTTAGTATAGTAGGTGGCATCAGCGAACGGTTTGAACTGCTCTGTTGAATCCGATGACGGCGTCCGGATCGGCGGGCAAACAGCCAGCGTTTGAGCTGGAGTCGGCGACAGATGGGAGGGTGGAACCGGTTTCCATTCTCCAAAACCACCCCATCACTCGAAGTCCGGTTGTGAGAATCCGTCACCACTGGAGTCTGACGACCGTGTCTTCAGCTCCGATCCCCGCGCCGTCTACGGATTCAACAGAGCACACGGAACCGTATCGTTTGAGATGACTGAGAACCACCATCACCCTCTAATCAGGTCGGATTATTCGGATTACGTTCAATTACTCAATATTCTCCGGAAGCGTCGAGACAGAGTCTGCGAATTCGCCGTGCTCGTACGCTCGTGGTTCTGTTTCCAATTTAATACCGATTGGTGTCACACCATCTGGTTTGAAATAGACCGTACCAAGACACAAGCCGGTTCTGTATTCCTCGATATCACACCTTGACTTAGCTTCTTCAACTATCTCTCGCAGATCAATCTCTAGAAGTTGGGCGTGTTTAGACGCTAGTAAGAGTGGCTAAATGTCTAACTTACTAGGAAGTGAAGCGGGAAAAGCCGGTTGTGTCATCCAAGCTTGCCCGCTTCACTGATCGGGTTGTGTCGCTTGCTCAAAAAGCCGTCGTCGGCGAGCCAGATCCAGCGTTCGAAGACGGTGACGGCGGCTACGCAGACTGGGTGATCGTGGCGATCCACGGCCTCCGCGAGTACTTAGATCACACGTATCGGCGGCTGCTGGACGTGCTTCACGAGATGCATGGAATCGTCGCTCAACTCGACCTAGCGGTGGCTGATCTGCCTGATTTCACGACCGTGTGTACGCGCAAGCAAGATCTAGAAATGCGAATCTGGCGCGTTTTACTGCGGTTGTCGGCGGAGTTGCATGATCTCGGCGATGTTCAGGCGATCGACGCAACCGGCATGGATCGGATAGCTGCCAGCCAACACTACGCAAAACGGACGAATTACACGTTCGAGGCGGTGAAAACGACGCTCCTCAGTGATTGCAAGACTAGTGCGATCCTTGATATACATTGCTCGATGAAACAACCGCACGATTCCAAGATCGGCTGGCAAATGGTCAAACGAAATCTCGATAAACTGAACATTCTTACCGCCGACAAAGGCTACGATTGGTGGCTGCTTCGCCAAAGATTACGATCTGAAGGCGTCAAACCGATGATCAAGCACCGCGAATTCGGCTGGCACGGCATCGCCAACAATCTTTTGCAAGATGATACGATCTACCATCAACGCTCGAACGCCGAATCCATATTTTTCGCGCCTCGGCGAAAATACGGTGAGATCGTTCGCGCTCGAACCTGGTTCGGTCAGTTCCGCGAACTCGTCCTGAAATGCGCTGTCAGAAACATCGAACTTAGCGTCAGCCACTCACGACCGTGAGATCACGCGTCTAAACAAGGCCCTAGAAGTTCGATATCAGCACTGGTTGAGACAGCTACTTCTGCCCGTCGAGCGGACGGTTCGGATGTTCCTTTATCACAAGCCCAGCACGTAGATACTCGGAAGGGCTCGAATTGGATTCTAAGTCTCCCATATCGCTGCCATGTGACCGAGTTCGTATGTACCTATGTGTTCTGGGTCCCTTCCAAAGCATGAACTGTTTAGAACATCTCTGCTCTGAATTGGGATTGTCTTCGTGCCTCCAGAAGGCCCTGCTATGCCTGCTCGGCCAGCCACGCCGATCCCACGTTTTTATCCTGGGGTGCCTCGCTCGCTCACGGGTCCCTTCGCTCCCCGTTCGCATCGAGGTCTCCCTTCGATCGATCTCGCGCTCGCTGCGGGTACCACCCGTCGAAAAACGTGGGCGAAAAAGCGGGCCTCGCTATGCTCGGCCCGAGGAACCGGCGCCTTCGGCGCCGGACGTTACTCCTGTTCCGCTAACCACGCCAGCAGGCCCTTCTGGGCGTGCAGGCGGTTCTCGGCCTGGTCCCAGACGATGGCGTTGTCGCTCTCGATGACGGCGTCGGTGACCTCCTCGCCGCGGTGGGCGGGCAGGCAGTGCATCAGCGCGCGGTCGCCCAGCCGTTCGGGCGTGATCTGGAAGCCCTCGAAGGCCTCCAGTTTCTCCGCGCGCTCGTCCTCCTGGCCCATGCTGACCCACACGTCCGTGTACACCACGTCCGCGTCGGCGATGGCCGCCTCGGGGTCGGTCGTCGTCGCCGGCGCGGTCCCGAGCCCGTCGGCGCGCTTCAGCACGCCGTCGTCGACGCCGTAGCCCTCGGGGGTGGCGACGGTCAGGTCCAGCCCCGACATCGCCGCGCCGAGGACGAACGACTGGCAGACGTTGTTGCCGTCGCCGACCCACGCGACCGTCGGGTCCGCGAAGCGCTCGCGGATCGTCAGCAGGTCGGCGAGCGTCTGACAGGGGTGGGCGTCGTCGGTCAGCGCGTTGATGACCGGCACGCCCGCGTACTCCCCGAGTTCGACCACGTCGGCGTGGTCGTAGACGCGGGCCATCACGAAGTCGACGTAGCGGCCGACCGCCCGCGCGATGTCTTTCACCGGCTCGCGGCCGTGCAGGCCGATGTCGTCGGGACCGAGGAAGACGGCATGGCCGCCCAGCTGGGTCATCCCCGTCTCGAAGGACACCCGCGTTCGCGTCGACGGCTTCTCGAAGATCATCCCGAGCGTCTGACCGTCCAGCAGATCCGTCGCGCCGGTCTCGCGGTAGTCGGCCTTGATCGCCGCCGCGCGGTCGAGGACGGCCGCCAGTTCGTCGGTCGTGAGGTCGTCGACGTCGAGGAAGTTCATTGTAGTTGCTCCGTCGCGGTCTCGAGGACGGCCACGGCGCGGTCGTACTCGGCGAGCGAGACGTGCTCGTCGGGGGCGTGGTCCAGATCGGAGTCGCCGGGGCCGTAGGTCACCATCGGACAGTCCCACTCCTGTGCGTACACGTTCATATCACTTGT
Source organism: Halosimplex marinum (assembly GCF_051414075.1). Lineage (NCBI taxonomy): Archaea > Methanobacteriati > Methanobacteriota > Halobacteria > Halobacteriales > Haloarculaceae > Halosimplex > Halosimplex marinum. Next base: position 1,437,230 of record NZ_JBLKNY010000003.1, read on the forward strand.
GCCGGTCTTCCGCAGGAGTCGCGGATCCCCGCCGACCTGCCGGACCGCCGCGCGGAAGGCCCGCGCCGCCGCAGTCCGGGGGTTCATCATCACCGGCTCGACCGCGTCGTGCCAGTGGACCGTCCCGTTTTCGAGGTGACCGTCCGCGATCTCGCGGATCTCCTCGGTGGTGTACTCCGGCGGGACGCGCAGTTGCACGTCGGCCGTCGCCTCGACGGAGAGCCCGTCGTCGGTGATACCGCCCTCGAAACTGATGGGCTTGGCCGTCACGCGCTCGAAGACCGGCACCCACTCGTCGTGGCCGAACTCCTCCTCGACGGCCGACCACCAGCCGATGGCGTCCTGGATCGCGTTGTTCTCCGGCCGCGAGGAGTGGCCCGACTCCGAGGTGGCGACGTAGGTGCCCGCGAGCAGGCCCCTGTACCCGAGCGTGATGCCGTCCCACCCTGAGGGTTCGCCGTTGACGACGGCGTCGGGCTCGGCGTCGCGGTCCGCGACGAGGTGGCGCGCGCCCCGCGAGTCCACTTCCTCGCCGACGACACCGACGAACGAGGCGCCCGTCCGGACGGCCGCGACGGCCATCGAACAGAGCGGGCCCTTCGCGTCGACGCTCCCGCGACCCCACAGCACCTGCTCGCCCGCCTCGTCCTCCTCGACGCGGACCGGGATGTCGCCCGGCACGGTGTCGATGTGGGAGGTCAGGAGCACGCTGTCGTCGGCCGGTGCGCGGACGTTGCCGGCGTCGTCGACCCACACCTCGCGGTCGTGCGATTCGAAGAAGTCGACCAGCACCTGTGCGGCTTCGTCCTCCTCGCCGGTCACGGAGGGGGTGTCGACCACGTCGACCAGGAGTTCGCGGGCCTCCTCGTCGACGGGCACGTCGGGCGCCGGTTCCTCGCCGTCGCCCCCACCGCCGTCGCCACCACCCTGCTCGCCGGCGCTCTCACTCATCGCCGACGACCTCCGCCATGGCGTCGACCACCCGGTCGACCTCCGCCTCGGTGACGGTCAGCGGCGGGAGGAACCGCACGACGGTCCGCCCCGCGGGCAGCGCGAGGACCTGGTGGTCCATCGCGAGTTCCTTCAGCGCGCGGTTGGCGCCGCGGCCGACCTCGACGCCGACCATCAGCCCCTCGCCGCGCACCTCGCGAACCTCGTCGCCGATCGCCGCTTCCAACTCCTCTTGCATGTACGCGCCCACGTCGCCGGCGTGGCCCGGCAGGTCCTCCTCGACGATGGTCGAGACGGTCGCGCCCGCCGCCGCCGAGATGACCGGCCCGCCGGAGAACGTCGAGGCGTGGCTGCCGTAGTTGTCGGCGATCCACTCGCGACACAGCGTCGCGCCGACGGGGAGACCGTTCCCGAGGCCCTTCGCGGCGGTGATCATGTCCGGGACGACGCCGGACTGCTCGGCCGCCCACAGCGTGCCCGTCCGGCCCATCCCGGTCTGGACCTCGTCGAAGACCAGCGCCGCGCCGGCCTCCTCGGTCGCCTCGCGGGCGCGCCGGAGGAACTCGGCGGAGGCGGGATTGATGCCGCCCTCGCCCTGGACCGGTTCGACGATCACGGCCGCGGTCTCGTCGTCGACCGCGTCGGCGAGTTCGTCGCCGTCGTCGTAGGGCACGAACTCCACGTCACCCATCAGCGGCTCGTAGGGCTTCTTGTACTTGCTCTTCCACGTGGTCGCCAGCGCGCCCATCGTCCGGCCGTGGAACCCCTTCATCGTCGCGACGATCTTCGAGTTCCCGGTGGCCGAGCGGGCGAACTTCAGCGCGGCCTCGTTGGCCTCCGTGCCGGAGTTGCAGAGCCACGTGTAGTCGATGGGGTCGGGCGCCGTGTCGGCCAGCCGCTCGTACAGCGCGGTCCGTGCGGCGTTTGGGTACGAGGCCTGAACGTAGGTCAGTTTCTCGAACTGCTCGGTCACGGCGTCGTGGACCGCATCGTGGCCGTGGCCCAGGGGGACGCAGGCGTAGGAAGCCCCGAAGTCGAGATACTCGGTGCCGCCGTCGTCGTACAGAACTGTGCCGTCTCCCTCCTCGATCTGGATCGGTTTCTCCGAAAAGACGAATCCGCTCATGTGTCTCCCTCCGTCGTGTCCGCGTTGTCGTCCGCAGTCGTATCGTCCGCAGTATCGGAAAGCGCCGACGCGTGGACGTGCGTGCCGCCGCCGTCCAGCGCCGACAGGATGGGATCGTCGGCGTTGGCGTCCGCCACGACTACTTCGTCCGCGCCGCCTTCGATAGCTTCCCGAATCGCCATCACTTTCCGCTCCATGAAGCCCTCGGCGGCGTCCTCCAGAGCGGCCCACTCCTCGACCGTCTCGACGGACTCGATGAGGGTGTCGGGGTCGTCGGGGTCCGCGTAGATTCCCTCCACGTCCGTCAGCAGGACGAGCGTCGCGTCGACGGCGCCCGCGATGTGGGCCGCGGAGCGGTCCGCGTCGGTGTTGACCGGGACGACCTCCTCGTCGTCTTTCCCGGCCATCGGCGGCGACGCGACGGGGGTGTAGCCGTCGTCGAACAGCGTCTCCAGCAGGTCGGAATTGACCCGCTTGATCGTCCCCGAGTGGTCGCCCCGGCGGATCTTGCGCTTGCCGTCGTCCATGACGCGGACGGCGGACTTGCGGGGGCCGTACAGCAGTTTGCCGTCCACCCCGTTGAGCCCGACGGCGTCGACGCCCTGGCTCTGGAGGCCCGCGACGAGCTGGGTGTTGAGGTGGCCGAACACCATCTCGAATACCTCCATCGTCTCGGCGTCGGTGAACCGGCCGACGACACCGGAGGGCGTCTCGACGTACTCCGGCTCTATCCCCAGGCGTTCGAGCGTCTCGTCGACGGCCGTCGAGCCGCCGTGGACGACCGCTACGTCCTCGTCCTCGTCAGTGAGCGATGCAACGTCTGCCAGGGCGCCCGCGGGGTCGACCGCGCGAGCGCCGCCGATCTTGACGACTGTAGTCACGAAAAATCACCTGCTCAGGGGGCGCCGACCGGGTGGAGGCCCCCGAACTCCAGCCCCGCCCGTTCCTCGAGACCGAGCGCGACGTTGGCGGCGTGGACCGCCTGCCCCGCCGAACCTTTCATCATGTTGTCGATCGCCGAGAAGACGACGAGGCGCCTGTTTCCGGGGTCGAGCTCGAACCCGACCTCCGCGCGATTCGTCCCCGCGACCGCCTTCGGCTCGGGGTAGCGATAGACTCCGCCGCCGCCCGCGACGAGCTCGACGAACGGCTCCTCGTCGTACTCGCCGCGGTACGCTCCCCACAGGTCGCCCTTCGAGACGGGCTCGCCCGGGAAGACGTGACAGGTCGCGCTCGCGCCGCGGATCATGTCCACCGCGTGGACGGTAAAGGACACGTCCAGGCCGAGGAACTGCTCGATCTCGGCCTCGTGGCGGTGGCCCGTCGGCGCGTACGGGCGGACGACGCCCGAGCGCTCGGGGTGGCTGGAGGCCTCGCCGCCCCCTGCCCCGCCCTCCGACGAGCCGACCTTCACGTCGACGACGACCTGCTCGTCGCCGGTGAGGATGCCCTCCTCCACGAGCGGCTTGAGTCCCAGAATGGTCGCCGTGGCGTTGCAGCCGCCCGAAGCGATGAGATCCGCGCCCGGGAGTTCGTCGCGCGTCAGCTCCGGGAGCGCGTAGACGGCGTCCTCCAGCAGTTCCGGGCGCGTGTGCCCGTCGTACCACTCGTCGTACTGCGCCTCCGAACCGAGGCGGAAGTCCGCCGAGAGGTCGACGACCGTCTCGGCGGCGTCCCGGAACTCGTCGATCTGTTCCATCGAGACGCCGTGGGGCGTCGCCGCGAACAGGGCGTCGACGCTCTCCAGGTCCTCCGGCGAGGAGAAGCGCAGATCGAGGTCCCGGAGGTTCGGGTGGGCGTGGCCCACCGTCTTGTTCTCCTTGGAGCGGCTGGTCGCCTGGACGACCTCGAAGTCGGGGTGGCCGGCGAGCAGGCGGAGCAGCTCCCCGCCGGTGAAGCCCGAGCCGCCGACGACGGATGCGGTATAGGTGTCGCTCATGGCTCGGTCCTCACGTCGCCGCCTCCGCGGGCTCGCTCTCGCCGGCGTCGGCCGCGCTCTCCAGCCAGTCGACGACCGTCGCCGGCACGTCCACGTCGGTGACCTCGTTCAGCGCCTTGAACTCGACGGTGTGGTTGACCTCGTGGACGGTGTAGCCCGACGGGTTCCCCTCGTCGTCGACGCCTGTCTCCATGAGGTCGATCCCCAGGAGGCCGCCGCCGACGGCGTCGCTGGCCTTGCGTACCAGTTCTTCCATCTCCTCGGTGATCTCGATCTCCGAAGTCTCGGCACCCTTGGCGGCGTTGGTCAGCCAGTGGTCCGACGAGCGGACCATGCCGGCGACCGGCTCGCCGTCGACCGCGACGACGCGGATGTCCCGGCCCGGCTTGTCGACGAACTCCTGGATGTAGAAGACCTTGTGCTCGTAGTGGCCCAGGGTCTCCTTGTGTTCGAGGATCGCCTCCGCCGCGGAGCGCGAATCGATCTTCGCCATCAGGCGACCCCACGACCCGATCACGGGCTTGAGGACGCACGGGTAGCCGAAGTCCTCGATGCTCTCGAGGGCGGCGTCTTTCGTGAACGCCACGTCGGTCGCCGGCGTCGGGACGCCCGCCTTCTCCAGCGCGAGGCTGTTTTTCACCTTGTTCGCGCAGACCTCGGCGGTCTCGGCGCTGTTGACCACCGGGATGTCGTAGGCGTCGGCGAACTCCGTGGCGTACAGCGAGCGGCTCGTCGCCAGACAGCGGTCGACGAGCACGTCCACGTCGCGCATGTCCTCGGGCGGCTCGGAGAGCCCGAAGCGCTGCTTGCGCACGTCGACCTTGACGACCTCGTGGTCGCGCTCACGCAACTCGTTGAGCAGGAGCTTCTCGTCCCGGCGGATCCGGGAGTAGAGGATGCCGACCTTCACTCTCACTCACCCCAGTCCTCTTCGAGCTCGGGGGCCGTCTCGAGGACTGGAGGTTCGGTGTCGACGACTTCGAGCTCCGCACCGCAGGTGCCACAGTCGACGATCTCTCCTATCTCGATGCCGTCGTGCAGGGTTACCTCCGCCCCGCACTCGACGCATTCTGCCATCGTACACCCCACTCACCCTGCTATCTACTTAAACGCTTCGAACCTATCAGACAAAAATAGTTACGCGTACTCGACGCTAAGCGCGTCGCGGGCCCGATTTCGTGGACAGTCCGTTCACTGTATCAGTATGGTGGTAGTTCCCCTCGCGGGGGTCGTGGGAGCGGCTGCGGCCGGTAGTGAGGGTCGCTGTGGCCGCGCCGGTCAGACATACGCGGCCACCTCCGATTCGAGGTCGTCCAGCGCGTCGGTCACGGCCGCGCGGCGGTCGGCGACGGCGGCCTCGTCCGAAGACAGGCGCTCGTGGGCCTCCTCGATCTGCGTCGCCACCGCCCCGGGGGCGGGACCGCCCGGCGAGTCGCGCATCGCCACGCTCTCGACCGGGTCGAGCGTCGCCTCCAGCGTCTCCCGGTCGACGTACGCCGTGAGCGGCTCGCCCAGGATCCCCTCGGCGGCCGCCTCAAGGTCGGCAATCTCGGGCGTGTTCTGTCCCGGATCGAGGTCCTCGGCCACCGTGGCCACGACCTCGTGGGCCGTCCGGAAGGGGACGCCCGCCATCGCCAGCCGGTCCGCGACGCCGGTCGCCGTCGAGAACCCGGCCGCGGCCTCCGCTTCGAGCACCTCGTCGTGCCACTCGGCGGTGGTGAGCGCGCCCGTCGCGACCTCCAGCGCGGGCGGCACCGAATCCACCGCGGTCCAGGCCGGCGGCGTCGCCTCCTGCAGGTCGATGTTGTACGAGCGGGGCAGGCCCTTCAGCGTCGTCAGCAGGCGCTGGAGCGCGCCCCCCGCCTCGCCGGCCGTGGCGCGGACGATCTCCAGCGTGTCGGGGTTCTTCTTCTGGGGCATGATCGACGACGTGGAGGCGTAGTCGTCGCTGATCTCCAGGTAGTCGCGGCCGCTGTAGACCACGAGATCCTCCGCCAGCCCCGACAGCGTCGTCGCCAGCGTCGTCAGCGCGCTCGTCGTCTCGACGAGGAAGTCCCGGGAGGACGTGGCGTCCATCGAGTTGGCGACGGTGCCGTCGAAGCCCAGCAGGTCGGCCGTGCGCTCGCGGTCCACGTCGAAGGGCGTCCCGGCGAAGGCGGCCGCGCCCAGCGGCGACTGGTTCGTGGTGTCCAGCGCCGCGAGCAGGCGCTCGGTGTCGCGGGCGAGCGGCCCCTCGTAGGAGAGTATCCAGTGGGCCACGGTCACGGGCTGGGCGTACTGGAGGTGCGTGAACCCGGGCATGACGGTCTCGGTGTGCGACTCGGCGGCGTCGAGCAACCGCTCGCGCGCGCCCACGACCGTCTCCAGCGCCTCGAACAGGTCGGCACGGAGGCGATACCGGATGCAGGTCGCCACCTCGTCGTTGCGCGAGCGCGCGGTGTGCATGCGCCCGCCCTCGGGCCCGACGCGCTCTATCACTGCGGTCTCGATGGCCTCGTGGACGTCCTCGGCGTCGGGCAGTTCGCCGTGGCCCGCCGCCTCCACGTCGTCGAGGGCCGAGAGGATCGCCGCGGCGTCCTCGTCGTCGACGATGCCCTGCTCGGCGAGCATCACCGTGTGGGCGCGGTCGACCTGCAGGTCCGCCGCGAAGATCCGCTGGTCGGCGGCCAGCGAGGACATGAACCCGCGTGCGGGGCCGCCCGAAAAGCGGTCCCGGCGGACCGCGGTCCCGCCGCTCTCGCCGTCCGCCGACCCGGCCGCGCCGCTCGCGTCGGCCGCCTCGTCCGCGCCGGGTGTGTCCTCGCCGTCGGTCATCTTACTCGTCTTCTTCCGCTTCGCCGCCGTCGGTCGCTGCCTCGGCCTGTTTCGCGGCCACGTTCTCGGCGACGCGGTTGGCCAGGCGCGACTGGAAGCCGTGGTACTTCGCGACGCCGGTCGCGTCGTTCTGTTCGATGTCGTCGGTGACGGCCTCCTCGTTGAACGAGGCGGCCGACTCGCTGTACACCGCGTAGTCGCTGTCGCGGCCGACCGCGCGGGCCTGGCCGCCGTCGAGTTTGACCGTCACGGTGCCCGTCACCTTCGTCTGGGTCTGCTCGATGAACGATTCGAGCGCCTTCGTCAGCGGCGCCTCGACCAGGCCCTCGTAGCCCTTCTGAGCCCAGCGCTGGTCGACCTGCTGTTTGAACGAGCGCTCCTCCTGGGTGAGCACCAGGCTCTCCAGGGCCTCGTGGGCCGTCAGCAGGACGGTCGCCGCGGGGTGCTCGTAGTTCTCGCGGACCTTGAGCCCGAGCATGCGGTCCTCCATGATGTCCGAGCGGCCGACGCCGTGGGCCCCGGCGCGCTCGTTGAGGTCCTCGATGAGCGACACCGCGTCCTGATCCTCGCCGTCGACGGCGACGACCTCGCCCTGCTCGAACTCGACCTCGACGGTCTCGGGCTCGGCGTTGCCCGGCGCCTGGGTCCAGTCGTAGATCTCCTCGCCCGGGACGTGGGCCGGGTCCTCCAGCTCGGAGCCCTCGACCGAGCGGCTCCAGAGGTTCGTGTCGATGCTCCAGCGGCCGCCGTCGCCGCCCTCGACGGGCAGGCCCTTCTCGGCGGCGTACTCGCTCTCCCACTCGCGGGTCAGGCCGAGTTCGCGCACCGGCGCGAGCACGTCCAGGTCGGAGGCGCGCCAGACGGCCTCGAAGCGCAGCTGGTCGTTGCCCTTCCCCGTGCAGCCGTGGGCCAGCGCCGAACAGCCCTGCTCCTCGGCGACTTCGAGGATGGCGTTGGCGATGACCGGACGGGCCAGGGCCGTCCCGAGGGGGTAGCCCTGGTAGGAGCCGTTGGCCTTGACGGACTGGAGACAGAGGTCGGCGAACTCCTGTTTCGCGTCGACGACGTAGTGGTCGAGGCCGAGTTCCTCGGCGGTCTCGCGGGCCTCGTCGAACTCCTTCGCGGGCTGGCCGACGTCGACGGTGACGCCGATGACGTCGTCGTAGCCGTACTCTTCTTTGATGAGCGGGACGCAGACTGTCGTGTCGAGCCCGCCGGAGAAGGCGAGCGCGACGGTGCCGGATGGGTCGGATGTCATGTGTCGTGTGGTGACTGTCGGGTGAGGTGTCCGCCCGGAACCCGACGGTGGCGGCGTTCGGAAGCGAGACGTGACGGCGATGGGAGGAGTAGTTGCGGGCCTAACGGCCCGGTCGTCGTCGCCGCGGTCGCCGGGCGTCGACGCCCGCCGGCGCCGCCCGACGACGCGCGAAAAGTCGGTCGGCGGACCCGCGACTCGCCGCCGCCTGCACGCCGGGAGCGCGGGTCGAAGCCATGTACCTGCTACTACCGACAAGTCGCTACTAAAAGGTTGCGAACCGCCGCTGTGGGCCCTGTGGGTCCGTCACAGGTGTCCGTGGCCGGGGGTCACTCGTCGGCCCCGTCCCGATCGGCGTCACCCGACGCTTCGACGGTCCGGTCGTACGCGGGCGCCTCGACCGACGCCACCAGCGAGACGCCGGCTGGCACGCTCCCCCCGTTCCCACCTGACGCCCCCGCCGGCCAGCCACCGGCCAGGCTATCGGGCGCGTCGGTCGGATCCGGTGCGTCGGTGGGGTCCGGAGTGTCGGGCGCGTCGGTCGGGTCAGGGGTATCCGGCGCGTCGGTGGGATCCGAGGTGTCGGGCGGGTCCGTCGGGTCCGGCGTGTCGTTCTGGTCCCCCGTCGCAGTCGGCGTCGGCGTGGAAGTGGGCGTCGGAGTCGGGACGGTCGTGGGAGTGGGCGTCGGCGTGGGCGTAGCGGTCGGCGTGGGTGTCGGTGTGGGCGTCTGAGTCGGGGTAGCGGTCGGCGTCTGAGTCGAAGTAGCGGTCGGCGTCGCTGTCGCTGTCGGGGTAGCGGTCGGCGTGGGCGTGGGGGTAGCGGTCGGAGTAAGCGTCGGCGTGGGCGTAGCGGTCGGCGTGGGAGCCACGGTGGCCGTCCCGTCCGGTGCGTCGGTCGGGTCCGGGGTGTCGGGCGCATCGGTCGGTTCTGGAGTGTCGGTAATCTGTGTTGTTGTCGGCGTGGGGGTCGCCGTTGGCGTGGGGGATGCAGTCGGTGTGGGGGAAGGAGTCGGCGTGGGGGACGGAGTCCGGGTCACGTCGTCCTCCTCGGAGCGGTCGCCGCCGTCCGCTTCGCCGTCGGGCGTCCCCGTGCGGTCCGGGGGTCCCGCGTCGTCAGGGGGGCCGGTATCGTCCGGCGTCCCCTCGTCGTTCGGTGGCCCTCCGCCGCCCGGTTGACCGGCGTCGTCCGGTGGACCGGCGTCGTCCGGCGGTCCCGTGCGGTTCTCGACGAACGGGGGCGGCCCGCCGAGACCGGCCCCGGCGTTGCGCCCGGCGATCGTCCGCGCGATGGCGGCGACCTCCGGCCCGCTCAGCTCGGCGGCCCGCGAGCGGAGCCGCTCGATGGCGCCCGGGTCGACGCCGCGGGCTTCGAGCGCCGCGTCCGGGAGCCGGCGGGCGACGGCGTCGGTCCGGTTGATCTGCCGCTGGAGCGCCCGCTGGCTGGCGTGAACCGCCGCGATGCGGGCCCGGAACGCCCCCTCGCTCAGCGTGCCGTTCTCGCGGGCGCGGCGCAGTTCCGCCGCGCGCTCGTCCAGTTCGGCCAGCCGCGCCGCCAGGTCGTCGACCTCCGCGGCGACCACCGCCGCCGCCGACTCGTTCGAGCCCGCCGCGGCGACCCGGCGACCGAACGCCCGCGCCTCGACCTCGCTCTCGAACTCGACCGCCTCGACCCCGACCACGCCCGCGAGCCGCTCGCCCGGCGCCAGCGAGTCGTTGCCCGTCCCGTTCGCCGCGGTCTGGTCTGCCCCGGCCCCCGCGTCCGTCACCGCCGCGACCGGGACCCCACCCACGGTCGCGAGAACGACAACGACCGCCGCGACGACGGGCGATACTTCGGCCATCGTTGTCCCCGTTGTGCCGACGGCTCCATATAACTCCTCGACTTTCAACCCGATTCAATCCGGATCAAGCCGGATTTCCGTCTGCGGCCGTCCCGTCGCAGTCGTCCGGTATTCGCCGCCGAACGCGGAACTGCCGGCGTGAACGGCCGAAAGCTACAAGTCGCTCTCCTCGGGGAGCGCGACGACGTTCTCGCGGCCGATGCGGAACGTCTCGACGGCGTCCTCCTCGCGGAGGGTGCCGACGACCTGGCTGGTCTTCGCGTCGGTCCAGTCGAACTCGCTCGCGATCCGCTGTTGCTTGATCCGCCCGCCGTTGTCCTTAACCAGCCGGATCACCCGCTCCTCGTTGCTCAGCAACTCTTCCGGCGGTTCGTCGCTGCCGCCGTCGGCCCCTTCGCTGTCGTCGGCCGCCTCGCCGGCGTCGTCGTCGGCCGACTCGGCGACCGCGGTCGCGCCGGTCGCGCCGTCGTCGCTCGCGCCGGGTTCGGTTCCGTCGCCGGTCCGCGAGCGGTAGAGCCACCCGCCGCCCGCGACGGCGGCGACCAGCAGGACGGCCAGGGCCGCGAGCGCGGTCGTCGGGAGGCCGCCGCCCGCGGGCGCGGCGACCACGCGGGGCTCGTTCGACCCGAAGTCGGCGGGGCCGCGCCAGGTGGCCGACCCGTTGCCGGTCTCGTCGGGGTCGGGGGTCACCGACTCGGTCCCGTAGTCCGTCGGCCACGACAGCACGAGCGAGGACTCCCGGTCGAGGAACAGGCCCGACAGCGAGTCGCCGATCCGCAGCCGCTCGCCGTCGGTCGCGGCGAAGTTCGTCCACGTGAACCGATAGGTCAGGACGCCGTACTCCTGGGGCAGTTGCTCCGTCGTCGCGTCGACGCGGACCCCCTCCAGCGCCATCTCGCGGCCCGTCCGGTTCTCGGCGCTCCCGACGGTCCGGGCCATTCCGGTGGCGAACTGGCTCGTGAACGCCGACGCGTTCTCGCGCACGTCCGCCTGCACCGACTCGAAGGCGGCGGTCGTGTTCTCGTCGTCGAGGCGGACGCGGAACTCGACGGTCCACGCCGCGGTGCCGTTCCCGTCGACCGCCGCCCGCATCACCACCACGTCCGGGTCGACCGCCGACTGGAAGGCCGGCGGCGGCTGCGCCTGGGCCGCGACCCCCTGTCCGGCCGGCGCCGGCGACCCCCGCTCGCCGGCGGCCCCGACGACCGGCCCGACCGCCGACAGACAGAGCAGTACGACGGCGACCGACACGACCGCCCCCCGCGACGCGTCCCTCATCGTCCCTCGCGTCGGCGCGAACCGCGGAAAGTCTTTCGTGGTGGGCCGCGGTTTCAGGCCGGCCGACACGTTCCCGAAGGCACTTGCCGGTCGCTCCCCACCGGGCGACCATGGACACACGGGCTGACATCGAGGTCGAGACGCTGCTGAAGGTCGTGCTCGTCCTCGTCGTCGTCTGGCTCGCGCTGGAAGTGCTCGACGCCCTCACGGATCTACTGCTGGGCGCGTTGCAGCCGGTGCTCGGGCTCGTCATCGCCGCGCTGATCGTCCTCTGGTTGCTCGACCGGATCTGAGCCCGTCGAGATCCGCGAGCGACCGGAAGGTGTATCGCCGCCCGCGAGCGACGGTCTTTTCGGCCGCTGGCCCCTCCCGACTGTCGTGTACAGCCTGAACGTCCCCGTCCCCGGGACGGTCGCCGCGCTCGCCCGCGACCTGGGGACCCGCCTCGGGACCGCCGACGTGCGCCCCCGCGGCGAGCACACGCTCGTCGCCAAGCGACTCGGTCGAGGCGACGCCGCCCGCTACCACGAACTCGAAGCCCGCGCTCGCGAGGCGCTCCGCGGCGAACCCCCCTTCGAGGTGCGGGTCACCGGCGTCGACGTGTTCACCGACGTGCCCCGCGGCGAGGGGCCGGTCGTCTACCTCGCCGTCGACAGCCCCGGCCTCGAAGCGCTCCACGAGCGGCTCTGCGACCGATTCGACCCCGTCGACGACGTGGAGGGCGACGACTACACCCCGCACGTCACCGTCGCCCGCGGCGGCTCCGTCAAGCGAGCGGCCGACCTCCGGGACACCCCGTTCGACCCCGTCGACTGGACCGTCGAACGCCTGGAGTTCTGGGACGCCGAGCGCTCCCAGTCCGTCAGCTCGGTGTCGCTGCCCCACTGATCCGGCGGTCGACGCGGCCCGCTCAGCGGCCGGCGCCGTAGAACCAGACGCCGAGCGCTATCAGGGCGACGCCTGACAGGAGCCACGGCGACGCTCCGGCGACGAGTTCGGTCGGTGACGCCGTCGTTCCGCCGGCGACGCTCCGGGCGATCTCGAACAGCCCGACGCCCGCGAGCGACAGCCCCGCGCCGTAGGTACCGGCCGCAAGCGTCCGTCGGGGTGTCTCGCGCGTGTAGAGGAACGCCGCGAGCACGGCGGCGAGCGCGAGCGGCACCAGCCCCAGGTTCGCCCCGAGTTCGACCGCGAGCCAGACCAGGAGGGGGACGCCGACGACCACGGCCGCGCGGCGGCGCTCGCTGGCGGCCACGAAGTCGACGACGCGACCGGCGACCGCCCGTGCGCGCGCTCTCATGGGGCCTCGAACTGCGTGTTCACGGGTCGACTTCTCCGCGCAGTGACTAAACGTGAGGGGGCGGTTCGGCGCGCTTCGGTCCCGCCCCTCGGCCGGGGACAACAGTTTAGCCGCTGTCGCCGCACGTACTCCCCATGACCGACGACGCGCGGACGGACCCGCCGGCGGACGCGTCCGGCGACGCCGAGACGGCCGACGGCCCGGACCGGCTGGTCGGCGAGGGCGTCGACCGCCGGGAGGACGCCGCCCTGCTGGCCGGCGACGCGACGTTCACCGACGACATCGACCACCCGGACCTCGCCTACCTCGCCTTCGTCCGGAGCGACGCGGCCCACGCCACCGTCGAGGCCGTCGACACCGCCGCGGCCGAGTCGATGGAGGGCGTCCTGGCCGTCTACACGTGGGACGACGTGGCGGCCTCCGAGATCCCGGGCGTGCTCCCCATCTCGACGCACGGACTGGACTGCGACCCGCCGGGCCATCCGGTGTTCGCCCGCGACCGGGTGCGCTACCAGGGCCAGCCCGTCGCCGCTGTCGTCGCCGCCGACCGCTACCGCGCCCGCGACGCCGCCGACGCCGTCGAAGTCACGTACGACCGGCTCCCGACCGTGGTCGACCAGCGCGAGGCCCGGGGGTCGGACGCCCCGGCGCTCTACGACGCCGCTCCCGACAACGTCGCCGCGACCTCCGAACTCGGCGACCGTGAGGCGACCGACGCGGCGCTGGCCGACGCCGACCACACCGTCGAGTTGGACCTGACGAACAACCGGCTGATCCCCAACGCGCTCGAACCGCGGGCGGCGGTCGCCCGCTGGGACGCCGGCGACGGGCGGCTGACCGTCGAGCTGACCAGCCAGTCGCCCCACGGCCACCGCGGGAAGCTCTCGACTACCCTCGGCCTCCCCGAGAGCGACATCCGCGTCGTCGCGCCCTCCGTCGGCGGCGGCTTCGGCCACAAGGGCCACCACCACCCCGGCGAGGCCGCCGCCGCTATCGCCGCGATGGACCTGGAACGCCCGGTCAAGTGGGCGGCGACCCGGAGCGAGAACTACCTCGCGGGCGCCCACGGCCGCGATCACCGCACCACCGCCGAGCTCGGCGTCGACGACGACGGCACCATTCGAGCGCTCCGCGTCGAGACCGACGCCAACTGCGGCGCCTACGGCCTCGGCGGCAGCCTCGGGATGCCCGGCTGGTACGGCTCGCTGCTCTCCAGCCAGTACGCGATCCCCGCCATCTTCTGCGAGACCCGGGCCGTGTTCACGAACACGACGCCGATCCACTCCTACCGGGGCGCGGGCCGCCCGGAGGCCAACTACGTCGCCGAACGGCTCGTCGGCGCCGCCGCGCGCGAACTCGATATCGACCCCGCCGAACTGCGCCGGCGCAACCAGATCACGGAGTTCCCCCACGAGACGGCCGTGGGCGCCACCTACGACAGCGGCGACTACGAGCTGGGTCTCGACGAGGCGCTCGACGCCGCCGGCTGGGCCGACCTCCGCGACCGTCCGGACCGCGACGACGAGGGCCGCTACCTCGGCGTCGGCCTGGCCTGCTACGTCGAGTCGACGGGCGGCGGCATGGAGAGCGGCGTCGTCCGCGCCCACCCGGACGGCACCGTCACCGTCTCGGCGGGCACTCACTCCCACGGTCAGGGCCACGGCACCACCTACGCCCAGATCGTCGGAGACGTTCTCGGCGTCGACTACGACGCTATCGACGTGCGGGAGGGCGACTCCGACGCCATCCCGCAGGGCACCGGCACGTTCGGCAGTCGCTCGACGATCACCGGCGGCAACGCCGTCGCCGAGAGCGCCCGCGCCGTCCGCGAGAAGGCCCGCGAGTTCGCCGCGGACCTGCTGGACGCGCCGGCCGACGCGGTGACCTGCGAGGACGGCGAGTTCTCGGCGCCCGGCCACACCGACGAGACCCGTACCTTCGCCGACGTGGCGGAGGCGGCCTACGGCTGGGGCGTCCCCGACGGGATGGATCCGGGCCTCGAAGCCACCACGTTCTTCGAGCAGGACGACACCGCCTACACCTTCGGCACGCACGTCGTCGCCGTCGCCGTCGACCCCGCCACCGGCGCCGTCGACATCGAGCGCTACGTCGCCCTCGACGACTGCGGCGAGCGGATCAACCCCACTATCGTCGAGGGCCAGGTCGAGGGCGGCGTCGCCCAGGGCATCGGCCAGGCCCGCTACGAGGGAGCCGTCTACGCCGACGACGGCACGCTGGAGACCGACTCGATGCTCGACTACGCTGTCCCCCGATCCTTCCACGTCCCCGAGATCCAGACCGAGGCGACCGTCACCCCCAGCCCCACCAACGACCTCGGCGTCAAGGGCATCGGCGAGGCCGGCACCATCGCCGCCCCGCCGGCGGTCGTCAACGCCGTCTGCGACGCCCTCGACCCGCTGGGGGTCACCCACGTCGATATGCCGCTCACCGAGGAGCGCGTCCGGGCGGCGGTCCGCGAGGCCGAGGAGTAGCGCGTTCGGGCGCGGTTGGGGACGGTGGTACCGGCCCGGTCGAGGACGGTGGGGCCGGCGCGGAACCTGCACAGCGGATTCGCCGTCGGTCACTCCCCGCGCTGGCGCGCGAGGAAGTCGATCGCCTTCGAGAGCGCCCAGACGACCGCGAGGAACGGGAGCATCGGGATCAGCAGTATCACCAGCCCGAGGAAGACCGCCCACCCGATCGAGTCCATCTCCGTATCGGGCCGGGCCTTCGAGCCCGGCGTGACCGTCCGGAGGACCTTCCGCGGTGTGCTCGGTTCCCGTGTCTCCGTGGCGTCGCTCATGGCGTCCTGTAGGCCGCGCGAAACGATAAACCCGGTGGCGGCTCCGTCGCGTTCGGTTCGATGTGTTCGTTGAGTAGTTGTTTCTTGTCGGTCCGGTGTGGAAGGAAGTGAGACGAACGTGAGCGAACTCGACAGCGAGCGATGAAAGCCCTCGGCGCGCTCGCGGTCGCTGAGCGGGATATCCCCGCTCTCGGCACCGCCCGCGCGGATAGTGGCCCGCTCAGGCGACTGCATAAACGCGAGCGCGCCTCGCCCTTTCAGTCCACCAGGACCGCAACTGTACTGCGACCACGCCGCACAGCAACCGCAGACGGCCACGAGCCTCCCCAGCCGATTCGCTCCTATCGTCGCTCATCCCTCGCGCGGCTACGGTCGCGCGCATGAACGCGCGCTCCAGCGCGCGCCGACCGCACCGCAACCGCTCACAGCAACAGCTACTGCCTGTATTGAATTCCCCTCGTGGATCCGGCGAGACTATTTGTGCGTGCCCGTCGCAATCGAGGGCATGGCCGCACTCGAAGTCGAGGGGCTCACCAAGGACTACGGCGAGGTCCTCGCCAACGACGACGTGACGTTCGCGGTCGAGGAGGGCGAGGTGTTCGGCTACCTCGGGCCCAACGGCGCGGGGAAGACGACGACCATCCGGACGCTGATGGGCTTCCAGTCGCCGACGAGCGGCGGCGGGACCGTCCTCGGCCACGACGTGACCGACGAGGCCGACCTGATCGCGGCCAAGCGGCGGATCGGGTACCTCCCCGCCAACCCCGCGTTCGACGAGGGCGTGACCGGCCGGGAGATCCTCGACCTGCACGCGTCGATCAAGGGCGACGAGCGCCGCGGAGAGTTGCTGGAGACGTTCGACGCGCCCGTCGACCGCAAGGTCCGCGAGTACTCGACGGGCAACGTCCAGAAGCTCGGGCTCGTCCAGGCGTTCATGCACGACCCGGACTTGGTCGTGATGGACGAGCCCACCGCCGGCCTCGACCCGCTCATGCAGCGAGCGTTCAACGACTTCGTCGAGGCCGAACAGGAGCGCGGCCTCACGGTCTTTCTCTCCTCGCACGTGCTCAGCGAGGTCCGCCGGGTCTGCGACCGGGTGGCCATCCTCCGGGCGGGCCGGCTCGTGACGACCGAGGCCATCGAGGACCTGCTCCACCGTACTGGCAAATTCGTCCGCGTGCGCGTCGCGGGCGACGTGGGCCCGGCCGCCTTCGACGTCGAGGGCGTCCACGACGCCTCGTGCAGCACGACCGACGGCGGCGGATCCTCCGAGTCCGCCCCACCCGACCACGCCGGCGCCGACGGCGCCGTCACCGAGTGTACGTTCACCTTCACCGGCGACGTGAACGACCTGATCGCGGCGCTGGGCGAGCGGCGGGTCCTCGACCTCGACATCGAGGAGGCGCCGCTCGAAGAGGTGTTCATGCGGTTCTACGGAGGAGAGGATGCTTGAGATCGCCCGCTATGAGGGGCGCCACCGGATCCGTGGAGCCGCCGTCGCGACCGCCGCGCTCGCGGGGTTCGCGCTCCTCTACATCTTCGTCTACCCGACCTTCGCCGAGAGCCTCGGCGCCGACATCGACCAGTTGCTCGAAGCCTACCCCGAGGCGCTCTCGAAGGCCTTCGGCGTCCAGTCGCTGGCGACCATGGAGGGGTATCTCGCCTCCGAGCTGTACACGTTCGGCTGGCTGCTGGTCGTCGGGATCTACTTCGCCTACGCCGGCGCGTCGCTGATCGCCGCCGACGTGGAGCGCGAGCGCATGGACATGCTCCTCTCGCTGCCGGTTTCGCGCGCGCGAGTCGTCCTCGAATCGTTCGCCTCGCTGGCCGTCCCGCTGGTCGCGCTCTCGACGGTCGTCCCCGTCGTCGTGGTCGCCGCCACCGCCGCCGTCGACTACCCCGTCCCCGCCGTCGACGTGGCCGCCGTCCACCTCCTCTCGATCCCGTATCTCACGACCTGCGCCGCGCTCGGCCTCGTCGCCTCCGTCGTCTTCGACCGGGCGGGGGTCGCCCAGCGGGTCGCCGCCGGCGCGCTGGTCGGCCTCTTCTTCGCGGAGTCGCTGGTCACCGACACGGACTTCGAGACCGTCGGCGTCGTCTCCCCGACGCGGTACGTCGACCCCAACGCGGTCCTCCGGGAGAGCGAGTACGCCGTCGGCGACGCCGCCGTCCTCGCCGTCGCGACGCTGGCGCTCGTCGTGCTCGCGGTGGCGATCTTCCGGCGGAAGGACATCGAGTGAACGAGGCTCCACCCGGTCCGCGTACGGGACCGTTCGGTCGCCGCGTCCGCGCTCGTCCCGTCAGTCCAGGTCGGCGCCGACGGCCGCCTCGACGGAGTCGAAGCCGTCCCGTTCGAGCAGGTCGAGCAGGCCGAGGTTGATCTCGCGGGCGATCGACGGGCCGCGGTAGAGGAAGGCGGTGTACAGTTGCACCAGCGAGGCGCCGGCGCGGATCTTCCGGTAGGCGTCTTCCGCGGTGGCGACGCCGCCGACGCCGACGACCGGCACGTCGACGCGCTCGGCGACGAAGCGGGTCATCTCCGTCGCCCGCGCCTCGATGGGCGCCCCGGAGAGCCCGCCGGTCTCGACGCGGTTGGGGCTCTCCAGCGTGTCGGGCCGCTCGGTCGAGGTGTTGGTGGCGACCACGCCGTCCAGCCCGAGTTCGGTGACCAGATCGAGCGTGTCCGCGACCGCGGGCTCGGGCAGGTCCGGCGAGAGTTTGATGAGGAGGGGCGCGGCGCCGGCGTCCTGCAGTTCAGTGAGGATGGCCTCCATCGCCTTGCGGTTCTGTAGCTCCTCGAAGCCCTGGGAGTTCGGGCAGGAGACGTTGACGACGAAGAAGTCCCCGCCGGCCGCGACCTCCTCGTAGGTGGCCAGGTAGTCCGCGGGCGCGCCCGCGGTGTCGACGTGCTCGGACTTGGCGATGTTGACGCCGACGGGGACGGGCGCGTCGAGGGCGCGGAGCCGTTCGCCGACGACCTCGGCGCCGTCGTTGTTGAGGCCCATGCGGTTGATGACGGCGTCGTCGGCGCGCAGGCGGAACATCCGCGGGCGCTGGTTGCCCGACTGCGCGACGGCGGTGACGCCGCCGACCTCGACGAAGCCGAAGCCCAGCGCGGCCAGCCCGCGGACGGCCCCGGCGTTCTTGTCGAAGCCGGCGGCCACGCCGACGGGGTTGGGGAACGACGATTCGAGCGCGTCGACGCGCAGGCGCGGGTCGTCGACGGCGTAGTGGCGGGCGATGGCGCGGTCGAGCGGCGCGTGCCCGGCGGCGCTGACGGCCCCGTGGCCGAGGGTGTGGGCAGTTTCGGCGGGGAGCGAGAACAACAGTGGTTTGGCGATGTCGTAGGCGTTCATGGGTGAGGTGCGCCCCCGAGGGGGCGGGACCGGCCCGGGCGCTAGAACTCGTGTTCCACGTCGTCCGGGTCGGCCTTCTGAATGATGATCTTGTTGTCGCGGACCCGGACGAACACCTCGTCGCCGATCTCCATGCCGGCGACGGCCAGCTCGTCCTCGTGGATGTTGATGTGGACGTTGTGGTACTCGCCGTCCTCGTCTTTGGCGCCACTCGGGCTGAGCTTCTTCTTTCGCACCATCGCGCTATCCTATTCGGCCCTTCGCCGCAGGATGCACTTAAGTCTACCGTGCGCGCTCGCGTGGTGACCCGCCGATCCCGCCGCGAGGGCACGGCCGACCGTGCGCGCGAGTTTTATTCCCCGCGATCGGGGCGGAAATCTGGACGATATCGACCGCCCTCGCGCGGCCGAACGCGTCGACTTATAAACGAATCGCCAGCACGCGCCCCGATCCGGGGGTATATTTATAATGAATCATGTGCTGGGTTGTCATGGAGCGGTCGAACCAATGGCACCCGACAGCGACAAGCGCAACTTCGCGCTCAGGACGGAGAACGGCGAGGAAGACAGCGTCTTCTCGGGGAGCACGCCCCGGCAGGCGGCACTGAAGGCGGCGCGGCGGCTCGACCCGGCCAGCAGCGAGGCGGCGGCCGACCGGGAGTCGATCCGCCTGCGGGAGAAGGGCACCCACAAGGTCCACGTCTACGAGGGGTGGTCCTGGAAGGAGTCGCCGCCGGACGTCGACATGAACGAGTGGGACGCCGACGACCCCTCCGACGTGTGGATGAACCAGGTCGACGAGATCACGAAGGCCAACGTCTCGAAACAGGGCGTCGAGCACCTCGACGATATTTGAGTCGCCCGCGGGCGGTTCTCCCCGACGACGCCCTCCGACGCCGGACCCCGTCCGAGTTGCGGGACCGCCGTCCGCGTCCCGTCGCTCCGCGTGCGTGAACTACATAGGGACGCCACTCCGACTGGCGGACGCGTGGCTCCCACCCGGCCACACCGAGCGCGCGACGCGCGGGATGACTGGCCGCCCTCCTGCCACGCGACACTCCCCCGACCAGCCGCGGGACCCGCGGTCCGATTTCCGTTCGGTCGCCGTCCCGTTCCCCGACCGGTCCGGCCAGCGTTCGAGCGCAGTCGCGCGCTCGCACGTGTGACCGTCCCATGAAATCGCATGACGTGGCGGGTTTCGATCCGACGGCCTTAAGTGAATCACCCCCATCGAAACAGGTACGGAGCGGCGCGGGGCAGGCGCCCCCGCCGGGCCGCGGAACGCGCCCACCGCTCGCCGGTCGGTCCGGCGAACGGCGCGGCGTTCGTCCCGTCCCCGTCGTGCGGTTTCGACGGGACCCGATCCGACGCCCTTAAGTGTAACAGGGCGTTCGGATGGATTGCAAGCGGGGCCCGGTCGGGGCCGACGAAACCCGGCCGTCCGGACCGACGCGATGTCGAAGGGGTTATGTACCCTCCTCGGCTTACGTTGAGGTCCGAAGGAGATGAGGATTCCACCCCTGCGGTCCGCCGTACAGATGGGATCTGATGTTAGCCCTGGTAGTTCGGTGACACCCGGTCTGTGACCGCGTGTCGCCGGACGCTAGACCACGATAGCGATAAGAGATCACACTCATTCGAGTGTGTTCCCGCCTAACCCCCCTGCTTCGCAGGGGACATTCCGGTTGATCCTGCCGGAGGCCATTGCTATCGGAGTCCGATTTAGCCATGCTAGTCGCGCGGGTTCAGACCCGCGGCAGATAGCTCAGTAACACGTGGCCAAACTACCCTATGGACGGAGATAACCTCGGGAAACTGAGGCTAATATCCGATACAGCTCGCAGCCTGGAGTGGCGCGAGCTGGAAACGTTCCGGCGCCATAGGATGTGGCTGCGGCCGATTAGGTAGACGGTGGGGTAACGGCCCACCGTGCCGGTAATCGGTACGGGTTGTGAGAGCAAGAGCCCGGAGACGGAATCTGAGACAAGATTCCGGGCCCTACGGGGCGCAGCAGGCGCGAAACCTTTACACTGCACGACAGTGCGATAGGGGGACTCCGAGTGCGAGGGCATACAGTCCTCGCTTTTCTGTACCGTAAGGTGGTACAGGAACAAGTGCTGGGCAAGACCGGTGCCAGCCGCCGCGGTAATACCGGCAGCACGAGTGATGGCCGATCTTATTGGGCCTAAAGCGTCCGTAGCCGGCCGGGCAAGTCCGTTGGGAAATCCACGCGCTCAACGCGTGGGCGTCCAGCGGAAACTGTTCGGCTTGGGGCCGGAGGACTCGAGGGGTACGTCCGGGGTAGGAGTGAAATCCCGTAATCCTGGACGGACCACCGGTGGCGAAAGCGCCTCGAGAAGACGGACCCGACGGTGAGGGACGAAAGCTAGGGTCTCGAACCGGATTAGATACCCGGGTAGTCCTAGCTGTAAACGATGCTCGCTGGGTGTGCCACAGGCTACGAGCCTGTGCTGTGCCGTAGGGAAGCCGAGAAGCGAGCCGCCTGGGAAGTACGTCTGCAAGGATGAAACTTAAAGGAATTGGCGGGGGAGCACTACAACCGGAGGAGCCTGCGGTTTAATTGGACTCAACGCCGGACATCTCACCAGCACCGACAGTAGCAGTGACGGTCAGGTTGATGACCTTACCTGAGCTACTGAGAGGAGGTGCATGGCCGCCGTCAGCTCGTACCGTGAGGCGTCCTGTTAAGTCAGGCAACGAGCGAGACCCGCACTCCTAGTTGCCAGCAACACCTTGCGGTGGTTGGGTACACTAGGAGGACTGCCGCTGCCAAAGCGGAGGAAGGAACGGGCAACGGTAGGTCAGTATGCCCCGAATGTGCTGGGCAACACGCGGGCTACAATGGCCGGGACAGTGGGACGCCAGTCCGAGAGGACGCGCTAATCCCCTAAACCCGGTCGTAGTTCGGATTGAGGGCTGAAACTCGCCCTCATGAAGCTGGATTCGGTAGTAATCGCGTGTCAGAAGCGCGCGGTGAATACGTCCCTGCTCCTTGCACACACCGCCCGTCAAATCACCCGAGTGGGGTCCGGATGAGGCCTGGATACCCAGGTCGAATCTGGGCTCCGCAAGGGGGATTAAGTCGTAACAAGGTAGCCGTAGGGGAATCTGCGGCTGGATCACCTCCTACTGACCGGGACTGGGGCGTCGCCCCAGCCCACCTATCTGGCGTCCCGCGACCGCCCGCAGCCGGGCACCTATGAACTACCAGGGCTAACGACGGGCCCATAGCTCAGCGGCAGAGCGCCGCCTTTGCAAGGCGGAGGCCCTGGGTTCAAATCCCAGTGGGTCCATGTCACGTACGGCGGTTCGAACCGTGTCCCTTAAGTGGGGCACGCCACTCGAATCGTGGTACGAAGACCGGTGCACCATCCCGTGCGAACGCGGATGGGAAGGGTCGATGCACGCGCCACCTCACCCGTGGGTGTGCAGATGAGACTGTGTGTACGTGCGATCCAGGCGTCCACTGGACTCGTTCATCGAGTCCAACGACGTAGGAGATCCATCCGGATCTCCACACATCGGAGGTCCCTCACCGGACCTCCTCCACTAACGTGGCTGCTATGCCACCTGGTGAATAGCTCGGCTCGAGTGCCGACGAAGGACGTGCCAAGCTGCGATAAGCCTGCGGGAGCTGCATGGAAGCGAAGAACGCAGGATCTCCGAATGGGAATCCCCAC